>NZ_LT963352.1:2611666-3917500 GCF_900236475.1 Streptomyces chartreusis NRRL 3882 | reverse complement strand
CTGACCTTAGCCAAACTCCGAATGCCGGTAAGTGAGAGCGCGGCAGTGAGACTGTGGGGGATAAGCTCCATGGTCGAGAGGGAAACAGCCCAGAGCATCGACTAAGGCCCCTAAGCGTACGCTAAGTGGGAAAGGATGTGGAGTCGCACAGACAACCAGGAGGTTGGCTTAGAAGCAGCCACCCTTGAAAGAGTGCGTAATAGCTCACTGGTCTAGTGATTCCGCGCCGACAATGTAGCGGGGCTCAAGCGTACCGCCGAAGTCGTGTCATTCACACAATAGCCCCAACGGGTGTGTGGATGGGTAGGGGAGCGTCGTCTGCCGGGTGAAGCAGCCGTGTAAGCGAGTTGTGGACGGTTGACGAGTGAGAATGCAGGCATGAGTAGCGATTCACACGTGAGAAACGTGTGCGCCGATTGACTAAGGGTTCCTGGGTCAAGCTGATCTGCCCAGGGTAAGTCGGGACCTAAGGCGAGGCCGACAGGCGTAGTCGATGGATAACCGGTTGATATTCCGGTACCCGCTGTGAAGCGTCAAACATCGAGCATCGTGATGCTAAGGCCGTGAAGCCGCCCCTGATCTCTTCGGAGTGAGGGGGAGTGGTGGAGCCGCTGAACCAAGCGGTTAGTAGGTGAGTGATGGGGTGACGCAGGAAGGTAGTCCAGCCCGGGCGGTGGTTGTCCCGGGGTAAGGGTGTAGCCCGTCATCTAGGTAAATCCGGATGACATGTGGGTGAGACCTGATGCCGAGCCGATTGTGGTGAAGTGGATGATCCTATGCTGTCGAGAAAAGCCTCTAGCGAGTTTCATGGCGGCCCGTACCCTAAACCGACTCAGGTGGTCAGGTAGAGAATACCGAGGCGTTCGGGTGAACTATGGTTAAGGAACTCGGCAAAATGCCCCCGTAACTTCGGGAGAAGGGGGGCCACATCTGGTGATGAGCTTCGCGCTCTGAGCTGGGGGTGGCCGCAGAGACCAGCGAGAAGCGACTGTTTACTAAAAACACAGGTCCGTGCGAAGCCGTAAGGCGATGTATACGGACTGACGCCTGCCCGGTGCTGGAACGTTAAGGGGACCGGTTAGCTCCATTTCGGTGGGGCGAAGCTGAGAACTTAAGCGCCAGTAAACGGCGGTGGTAACTATAACCATCCTAAGGTAGCGAAATTCCTTGTCGGGTAAGTTCCGACCTGCACGAATGGCGTAACGACTTCTCGACTGTCTCAACCATAGGCCCGGTGAAATTGCACTACGAGTAAAGATGCTCGTTTCGCGCAGCAGGACGGAAAGACCCCGGGACCTTTACTACAGTTTGATATTGGTGTTCGGTTCGGCTTGTGTAGGATAGCTGGGAGACTGTGAAGCGCTAACGCCAGTTAGTGTGGAGTCGTCGTTGAAATACCAGTCTGGTCGTGCTGGATGTCTAACCTGGGTCCGTGATCCGGATCAGGGACAGTGTCTGATGGGTAGTTTAACTGGGGCGGTTGCCTCCTAAAGGGTAACGGAGGCGCCCAAAGGTTCCCTCAGCCTGGTTGGCAATCAGGTGTTGAGTGTAAGTGCACAAGGGAGCTTGACTGTGAGACCGACGGGTCGAGCAGGGACGAAAGTCGGGACTAGTGATCCGGCGGTGGCTTGTGGAAGCGCCGTCGCTCAACGGATAAAAGGTACCCCGGGGATAACAGGCTGATCTTCCCCAAGAGTCCATATCGACGGGATGGTTTGGCACCTCGATGTCGGCTCGTCGCATCCTGGGGCTGGAGTCGGTCCCAAGGGTTGGGCTGTTCGCCCATTAAAGCGGTACGCGAGCTGGGTTTAGAACGTCGTGAGACAGTTCGGTCCCTATCCGCTGTGCGCGTAGGAGTCTTGAGAAGGGCTGTCCCTAGTACGAGAGGACCGGGACGGACGAACCTCTGGTGTGCCAGTTGTTCTGCCAAGGGCATGGCTGGTTGGCTACGTTCGGGAGGGATAACCGCTGAAAGCATCTAAGCGGGAAGCCTGCTTCGAGATGAGGACTCCCACCCACTTGATGGGGTAAGGCTCCCAGTAGACGACTGGGTTGATAGGCCGGATCTGGAAGCACGGTAACGTGTGGAGGTGACCGGTACTAATAGGCCGAGGGCTTGTCCTCAGTTGCTCGCGTCCACTGTGTTGGTTCTGAAACCACGAACAGCCCCATGCCATGGTCATGGTGTGGGGCGGCTGACAGTTTCATAGTGTTTCGGTGGTTATAGCGTAGGGGAAACGCCCGGTTACATTCCGAACCCGGAAGCTAAGCCTTACAGCGCCGATGGTACTGCAGGGGGGACCCTGTGGGAGAGTAGGACGCCGCCGAACAATTTTTGGGAAAACCCCCGCATCGAAAGATGCGGGGGTTTTCTGCGTTTAGGGTCGAGCCATGCGCTATGACCTCGTGATCTTCGACAACGATGGTGTCCTCGTCGACAGTGAGCCCATCTCCAACCGGCTCCTGGCCGCCTATCTGACCGAACTCGGGTTCCCCACCTCCTACGAGGACTCCCTGCGCGACTACATGGGCTCTGCCATGCACCGCATACACGACCTGGTGGCGGAGCGGACCGGGCGGCGGCTGCCGCTGGACTTCGACGATGTGTTCCACGCTCGGGTCTTCGCGGCATTCGAACGGGACTTGAAGGCGGTGGCCGGCGTCGAGGAGGTCCTGCAGAAGCTTGCCGCCGACTCCGTGCCGTACTGCGTGGCGTCGTCCGGGAGTCATGAGCGGATCCGGGTGGGGCATCGGACGACCGGGCTCGACCGGTGGTTCGACGAGGGGCGGATCTTCAGCTCGCAGGATGTGGGGAAGGGCAAGCCGGCTCCCGATCTGTTCCTGTTCGCCGCCCAGCGGATGGGGGTCGCGCCGGAGCGGTGTGTCGTCGTCGAGGACAGTCCGCTGGGCGTACAGGGGCGGTCGCGGCGGGGATGGACGTGTACGGGTTCACCGCCATGACGCCGGCGGAGAGACTGACCGGGGCCGGGCGGCTCTTCTCCGACATGAAGGAGCTGACCGAGCTGCTCATGTGAGGGCGTGGAAGCTGAGTCGAATTCATCTTTGGCTGGATCTACCCATGAGTAAGCCTGAGGCCTACGCTCGCCGCCATGACTGATGTGCTGCGGCGCGGCAGGGCCTCGTTGGCGTTCAGCTTCTTGGTGCAGGGGGTCGCCTTCGCTCTGCTCGTGACGCGGATTCCGGCTATCCAGCACCGGTACGGGGTTTCCGACGCGCTGCTGCCGGCGTTCCTGGCCGCTGTGCCGGTCCTCGCCGGGGTCGGGAGCGTGAGCACCGAGCGGCTGGTGAAGCGGGTGCCGCCGAGCCGGCTGCTGCGGTGGTCCCAGCCGGTGGTGCTGTTGGCGCTGCTCGGGGTCGGGGCCGGGGAGCGGATGGTGGAACTGGGGGTCGCGCTCGCGGCGTTCGGGCTCGCCGTCGGAGTGCTCGACGCGTCGATGAACATGCTCGGGGTGAGCCTGCAGCGGTCGTACGGGCGCAGCATCATGCTCAGTTTCCACGCGGCCTACAGCCTGGGCGGGATCGTGGGGGCCTCGCTGGCGTGGGCGGGGGCGCACTGGGATCTGGCGTTGTGGGTGTCCTATCTGCCGGTCGTGGCGGTGCTGCTGCCGGCTGTGCTGATGGGGAGCCGGTGGTACGTCGACGACGGGGATGCGGCGCCGGCGGTGGAGGAGAAGGCGGTGGGTGAGGGTCAGGTCGTCGTCTTCAAGTGGCTGCTGCCGTTGTGTCTGGTGATGACGGTTGCGTACATCGGGGACTCCACGGTCTCCAACTGGAGCGCGAAGTACCTCCAGGACGTGCTGGGGAGCTCGGAGCAGATGGCGACCGTGCCGTACAACGTGTACATGGTGACCACGCTGCTGGGGCGGGCGATCGGGGATCTCGGGGTGCGGCGGTTCGGGGCCGTCGCCGTCGTGCGGAGTGGGGCGCTGGTGGCGGCGGGTGGGTTCGCCGTGGTGGCGGGGGCGCCCGGGGCGTGGGTGGGGATGCTGGGGTTCACGCTCCTGGGGCTCGGGTTGTGTGTGCTGGTGCCGCAGACGTTCGCGGCGGCCGGGAGGTTGTTCCCCGGCGCTTCGGACGCTGCCGTGGCGCGGCTGAATGTCTTCAACTATGTGGGGTTTTTGATCGGTTCGCCGTTGGTAGGTGCGCTCGGGGACCTGTGGAGCTACCGCGGGGCCATGCTCGTGCCGATGGTGTTGGTGCTGGTGACGCTGGTGTACGCCCGGTCGTTCGCTGCTCAACCGGACCGATACGGTGGCGGGCATGAGCGGCCGCGCACAGCTGATGTGGGACGAGGCAGTAACGGGCTATGACTTCGGTCCGGGGCATCCGATGGACCCGGTCAGGCTCGCCCTGACCCGGACACTGGTCGATGCCTTCGGGCTGGACCGTGAGGTGGAGGTGGTCGCCGCGAAGGCGGCCGGGGAGTCGACGCTGCGGCTCGTCCACCGGCAGGACTACATCGAGGCGGTGAAGGCCGCGTCGGTGGATCCGGGGGCGGCGGACCAGTCGTACGGGCTGGGGACGATGGACGATCCGGCCTTCGCCGGGATGCACGAGGTGTCGGCGCTGATCGCCGGGCAGTCGGTGGGGGCCGCGGAGGCCGTGTGGCGGGGTCAGGCGCTGCACGCGGTGAACTTCGCGGGCGGGCTGCACCACGCGATGCCGGGCGGCGCCTCCGGGTTCTGCGTCTACAACGACGCGTCGCTGGCGATCGCCCGGCTGCTGGAGCTGGGGGCCGAGCGGGTGGCGTACATCGACGTCGACGTGCATCACGGGGACGGGGTGCAGGCGGCGTTCTGGGAGGATCCGCGGGTGCTGACGATCTCGCTGCACGAGCACCCGCGGACGCTGTTCCCGCAGACGGGGTGGCCGGAGGAGACCGGGGCGGACTCCGCGGAGGGCTCGGCGGTGAACGTGGCGCTGCCGGCCGGGACGGGGGACGCCGGGTGGCTGCGGGCGTTCCACGCGGTCGTGCCGGAGCTGATCGCCGGCTTCCGGCCGCAGGTGCTGGTGACGCAGCACGGGGCCGACACGCACTTCGAGGATCCGCTGGCGCATCTGGCGGTGTCGCTGGACGCGCAGCGGGCGGTGCAGGTGGCCTGTCACGACCTGGCGCACGAGTACGCCGACGGGCGGTGGGTGGCGCTGGGCGGGGGTGGCTATGCCGTGGTGGACGTCGTACCGCGGTCGTGGACGCATCTGGTCGGGATCGCGGCGGGCCGGGCCGTGGAGCCCGGGGCGATGATTCCCGAGGGCTGGCGGCAGGAAGTGTTCGCGAGGACGCGTCAGTTGGCCCCGGCGCGGATGACCGACGGGCGCTGGCCCGTGGCCTTCCCCGGCTGGGAGGAGGGCTACGACCCCGCGGACCGGCTGGACCAGGCGGTGCTGGCGGCTCGGCGGGCGGTGTTCCCGCTGCGGGGGCTGCTGGCCTGAGAGGCCGGGTGTGAGGCCGGCCGTACGCCGACCGTGCGGTGTTCGCCCGTTCCCGGGACGTGTCAGGCGCCGGTCGCGCACGATCGCAAGGTGCTGACCCCTGAAGCCCTTCGTGCGCACCTGGTCGGCGCGCGGCTCGCCGGGACCGTGGCGACCTCGCGTGAGGAGAGCCTGCGCAGCTACCGGCTCTTCGCCGCCCGGGATCCTCGTGTGCTGCTCGGTATCGATCCCGAAGGCGCCTGGGACCAGCGGGACCTGATCGAGCTGATGGCGGACCGGTGCGGGGTTTCGGCCGATTTCCGGTGGACTTCCGGCCAGGACGTGATCGATCCGGAGCGCACCGTGGCCGCGCTGGACGCCTTCGCGGAGCGCCTCGCCGAGGCAGCCCGGCGGAGCGCACCCGTACTCCTGGGCACCGGGCACCCCCACCGGCTGCTCGGTTTCTACGCCGCCCTGGCAGACGCGCTGTCGGCGGCGGGGTGTGCCGTCCTCAGCCCGGCGCAGGGTCGTCGTGTCGACATAACGACCCGGTTCGGCCTACGCACGTACAACCTCGACTACGTACGAGGAGTCGCGCTGGTGCGGGGACCCGGTGTGGAACGCCCCGGTTGTGTGCCCGGCGCGCATACGCACTCACCTCTCCCGGTTCGTACCGCGCTGGCCGCTGCCGCGGAGGCCGGCGGGCCCCTTCCCGAGCTGGTCATCGGGGACCACGGGTGGGTCTGCGGGGCAGGTCAGCTGGGGTTCGAGGCCATCGGGGCGGCCGATACGGACGACCCCGCCCCGTTCGTGGGTGAGGCGGAGGGGTCCGTCTCCGTCGTCGTTCCACTTGATGACGGTGTGCGGTCTGATTACTACCTGCCGCTTACCCGCTACGTACTCAATCGGGCGTGTCTGTCACAGTAGGCCGCCGATGGGTGCACCTCTTCCCCACTCGCATCACCCGCCCCTACATTGGGGAGTGAGCACGCAGCGACGAAGAGTCACCGGAAGGGGAAGCCGGTGGCCGTCGAGTGCGGAAGGTTCAGGTGTGTCATGGCTGCAGCTGGCGAGAGGCCTCTGAACGAGGTTCAGTTCCTTACCGTGGCGGAAGTCGCCTCGGTGATGCGAGTGTCGAAGATGACCGTGTACCGGTTGGTGCACAGCGGTCATCTGCCCGCGATCCGTGTGGGGCGGTCCTTCCGCGTCCCGGAGCAAGCGGTTCACGAGTACCTCCGCGAGAGTTACGTGGGGGTGGAAACCGCCTGACGGCTGGGGCGGGGTGGTCCCTCACAGGGCACTCGGGACCACCCTGGCCCCCTCGATTACGACCTCAGCGCTCGGGCGGGTAGGCTAGCCCCTCGTAGGTCGTGTGGGCCCATGGCGCCCAAACAACCGAGTGATGAGAAGTGAGCGAGGGTAGTCGTGGGCTCTGTTATCAAGAAGCGGCGCAAGCGGATGGCCAAGAAGAAGCACCGCAAGCTGCTCAAGCGCACGCGCGTCCAGCGTCGCAACAAGAAGTAAGTTCGCGACGCGGACGCCGCGAGAGCGTTGCTGTGGCCCCCCACCACCGGTGGGGGGCCACACGTGTTCCGGCTCGTACGTCCGGCTGCTTGTCGTCACTTCGCGCATCGGGTGGTCATCACAGCGCAACACCGACCCGCTAAGTTGGCTCCACGGGGGAACGCGGCGGGCAAGAGGTTTTCTGGAAGGAAGGCGCGGATCTTGGGCAAGGTCGTGCTCGTGACCGGTGTGGCCCGCCAGCTGGGGGGCCGCTTCGTACGGCGGATCCAGCGTGACCCCGAGGTGGACCGGGTCGTCGCCGTGGACGCGGTGCCGCCCGAGCACCATCTGGGTGGCGCGGACTTCGTCCAGGCCGACATCCGGCAGCCCGGAATCGCGCGCGTGCTGGCCGAGACGGGCGCCGACACGATCGTCCACCTGGACGTGACGGGCACGCCGCTGGGCAGCGGCAACCGGGCGTCCCTGAAGGAGACCAACGTCATCGGCACCATGCAGCTGCTCGGTGCCTGCCAGAAGTCCCCGAGCGTGCGGCGGCTGGTCGTGAAGTCCAGCACCAACGTCTACGGGTCGGCGCCCCGCGACCCGGCCGTCTTCACCGAGACGACCCCGCCCAAGTCCCTGCCCAGCGGCGGCTTCGCCAAGGACACGGTGGAGGTCGAGGGCTATGTCCGCGGCTTCGCGCGCCGCCGGCCCGACGTGGCGGTGTGCGTGCTGCGGTTCGCCAACATCCTGGGCCCGACCGCGGACACCCCGCTCGCCTCGTACTTCGCGCTGCCGGTCCTGCCGACGGTGTTCGGCTACGACCCGCGGCTTCAGTTCGTGCACGAGGACGATGTGATCGAGGTGCTGCGGATCGCCTCGCACGAGCCGCGGCGGGGCACGCTCAACAGCGGCACCTTCAACATCGCCGGTGACGGCGTGCTGCTGCTCTCGCAGTGCTCCCGGCGCCTCGGGCGCCCCACCGTGCCCCTGCTGCTCCCGGCCGTCACGTGGGCGGGCTCGTTGGTGCGTACGCTGGGGATGACGGACTTCTCGCCCGAGCAGATCAGGCTGCTCACCCACGGCCGGGTCGTGGCCACGGGCCAGATGCGCGAGACGCTGGGATTCCAGCCCAAGTACACGACCGCGGAGACGTTCGCGGACTTCGCACGCAGCCAAGGTCCCGGACTCCTTCCGCCGGAGGCCCTTGCGGGGGCCGTCGACCGGATCGCCGCGCTGCCCCTCGCGGGCGGCGGCCACCCCCCGACGCAGAGCGCCAACTGAGGAGCGCATCAACGATGGCGGATGCCAAGGTCATTCCGTTCGACGACGACCGGTCCCGCGGGGGCGCCGTGCAGCGTCCGCAGCGACGCCGGAGCGCGGGGAACCGGCGCCCGGGCACGGAGTCCGGGCCGGTCCGTGAGGTGCAGCCCCTGCCCACCAGGGCTGTTCCGCAGGATGATGTCCCTGTGACGTCTGAGGAACAACCGCCGGAGGGTTCCCAGGGCGGCGAGGGTGCCCTGGAGCGGCGTATCGCGGGCGGCCTGGCCTTCCTGCGCCGCCGCCTCACCGGGGACTACGAGGTCGACGACTTCGGCTACGACGAGGAGCTCACCGACCAGGTCCTGATGTCCCTGCTGCGCCCGCTGTACGAGAAGTACTTCCGGGTCGAGGTGAAGGGCATCGAGAACATCCCGTCCGAGGGCGGCGCCCTGATCGTCGCCAACCACTCCGGGACGCTGCCGATGGACGGCCTGATGATGCAGGTCGCCGTGCACGACAACCACCCGGCGGGTCGGCATCTGCGGCTGCTCGCCGCCGACCTGGTGTTCATGCTGCCGGTGGTCAACGAGCTGGCCCGCAAGCTCGGTCACACCCTGGCCTGCGCCGAGGACGCGTCCCGGCTGCTGGAGCAGGGCGAGCTGGTCGGGGTGATGCCGGAGGGCTTCAAGGGTCTCGGGAAGCCCTTCGCGGACCGCTACAAGCTCCAGCGCTTCGGCCGCGGCGGCTTCGTCTCGACGGCGCTGCGCGCCGGGACGCCGATCGTGCCCTGCTCGATCGTGGGGGCCGAGGAGATCTACCCGATGATCGGCAACGCCAAGACGGTCGCGCGGCTGCTGGGTTTCCCGTACTTCCCGATCACGCCGACGTTCCCCTGGCTCGGGCCGCTCGGGGCGGTTCCGCTGCCGACCAAGTGGACGATCCAGTTCGGCGAGCCGATCCCCACGGACGGCTATCCGCCGGAGGCCGCCGAGGACCCGATGCTGATGTTCAACCTGACCGACCAGGTCAGGGAGCAGATCCAGCACACGCTGTACAAGCTGCTGGTGCAGCGCCGGTCGGTCTTCTTCTGAGGCACCGCGCACGGCCTGAGGCGCCGCGTACGACTGGGCAGCGCCTACGACGATGGGGGCGCCCCTCTGCCGAGGAGCGCCCCCACTGTCGCACCGCCGGCTAGTCGGTGTCCTCGCTGTCGACGCCCAGCCCGGGCAGCAGGTCGGGCAGGAGCGGCGGGAGCGTCACGTCCGGCTGGGGGATGGGCGGCTTGCCTTCAGCCGACGGCGAGGTGCTCGCGTCGCTGTCCTGCTGCGGCGGGTCGAGCAGGCCGCCGGTGTTGCCGCCGAGCAGGCCGTCCTTTTCACTGCCGGCCGAGTGGCTGGGGCTGCCGCTGTCGGCGCTGCCCTTGTCGGAGTGGCCGCGGCCGCTGTCGCTGGGCCGGGCCGACCGGTCGGTGGCCGAGGAGCTGCTGGAGGCCGATTCGGAGGCGCCCTTCCGGTTGCCTTCGCCGCCGCTCCGGGACGGGGGCTCAGGCAGCAGGGACCGCAGCGGGGCCACGTCCTCCTCTATGGCGTCGAACACCGACGACACCTGGTCGCTGACGTCCCCGAGCTGGACGGGGAGCTTCTCGCGCAGTTCGCCCCAGGCCTGGCGGTGGGAGCGGGAGAACGCGGACAGGGCCTGGATGGGCTCAAGGGAGTCCGGGTCGCGCGCGTACGCCTCGCTCAGCAGCCGGTGGCCTTCCGACGCGTCGTGCCGCATGCCGGACAGGGCGCGGCGGATCTCGCCCAGGGACTCGTGGTCCAGCGGGCCGCTGCGGCCCCGCTCCATCAGGCGGCGGGCTTCACTGAGCCGGGTGGAGGCGTGGTCGAGATAGACCCGGCCGCGCTCGTCGGCGCCGTCGGCGAGGCCGAGCTTGACGTCCTCGATGCCGCGCTTGAGGCCGTAGAGCGAGTCGCCGGGCAGGGCGTCGGAGCTGGCGGCTGCGACTCCGCCGAAGGCGCTCGCGGCCACGCCCACGCTGAGCCCGCCCGCGGTGAGGCCCTTGGCGAGGCGGGAACGGGGCCGGAACTTCTTCAAGGGGCTCGCCCGGTGCGCGCCACGGGCCCGGGTGGAGCGCTGCTCGGGGACTGCGCCCTGCGTCGCCCCGCCTCCCGCGGTGCCCTCCTGGAGCATGGCCTCGAACGCTGCCACCAGCTGGGCCCGCTGGACGACCTTGACCTCAGGGTCGAGCTCCGGCTTGGGCAGCGCGCCGAGACCGGAGGCGAGCGCCAGCAGGCGTGCCGGTTCGGTCGGCTCCGCAGCGGCCGGGGCCGGTGCCGATCCTTCGGACTGCTCGGCCGCCGTGCCCTGCTCGGACTGCTCCTGAAGGGCCTGGGCGAAGGCGTTCGCCCGCCGGTGCGCCGATACGTTCGCGATCACTGGCGGCACCTCCTCTCGTCATGACGGTCGACTCCCCAGGGGGTCCTGAGGGTTGCACGCCCTGACCGCGACCACACGATCGAGTGATCGGAGCCGGTCAGGGGGTGACCACAGGGAGCCTGCATCCCGCACAACGAGCGGCGCGGCACTTGGGTTACGGACGCCGGATGATCGGATGCCGAAGTCAACAGACTTTCACGGACTGTGAGTTGGCCGTCGCCGAGCGTACGGCCGGGTCAGCGGGCGTCTTCCGGGAGGAGCCGGGCGAGGGTGCGCACGGCCCGGTACTGGAGGGTCTTGATGGCGCCCTCGTTCTTGCCCATGACGCGGGCGGTCTCGGCGACGGAGAGGCCCTGGAGGAAGCGGAGTGTCACGCACTCCTGCTGCTGGGGGTTGAGCCGCCGTACGGCGTCGAGCAGGGCGGCGTTGGAGAGGGACTCCAGGACGGAGTCCTCGGGGGAGCGCTCGACCTCGTTGGCGTCGAGCATCTCGCCGGTGGTGACCTCGAGGCGGAAGCGGCTGGACTTGAAGTGGTCCGCGACGAGGTTCCGGGCGATGGTGACCAGCCAGGCGCCGAAGTCACGGCCCTGCCAGGTGAACGTGCCGATGCGGCGCAGTGCCCGCAGAAAGGTCTCGCTGGTGAGGTCCTCGGCGGTCGCCTTTCCTCCGACCCGGTAGTAGATGTACCGGTAGACGGTGTCGCTGTATTGGTCGTAGAGACGGCCGAAGGCGTCGGCCTCGCCGGCCTGGGCGCGCTCCACGAGGTCCATCATGCGGGCGCTGTCGCTGTCCGCCGCCGGCCGTCGGGCGGTGGCGGCCGCGCCGGACGGGCGCCCTCGTCTGCCGACCGCGGCGCTGCCGTCGGCCAGTGCATAGCAAGGGCCTACGGGCGCGGCGGTGGCGAATGCGGGGCCGGCGTACGCGGTGGGGACGAAGCCGCGCAACAGGTCGAGGACCGTTGCGCGCAGCGTAGCCAGGCCCGAGGCGTCAACCCCGACGTGTGGGTACACGGGACTCCCAGAGGCAGAGCTTCCATCACGTGCAGTGCGGGACCTTTCACCCGTCGTAGCGACGGAGGGGTACCGGTTTGCGTCTGAGGAGAATAACGCTTCGTGTAGGCCCTGCTACACCGAGTTGCTCAAATCATCGATTACGTCGCTTCCGTAACCGATTGACGCCGCATCAAGTGCCAGAGAGTGAGCGGTTGTTGATCGGAAAGGTTCGGATTGAGGCTGGGTCCAGGGCGTGTTGTGGCCGTGTCCAGCCAAGAGGACTGGATGCGAGGTTGTGGGGGTACGCCAGTTGGATTTACGGGGCTTGTCATCCCGTAGACGAAGGTGTCCCGGATTGATCGGTCGCCGGCCCTGAGCGGTCGTCAGCGGCGACGGCGGTGCAGGGCGATCGCCGCCGCCGTGCCGCCGGCCACCGCGCCCACGCCCGCCGCGGCCGGGATGCCGACCTTGGCCGCCTTGCGGCCGGTGCGGTAGTCGCGCAGGCGCCAGTCCAGGTCGCGGGCGTGCTTGCGCAGCTTGGAGTCCGGGTTGATGGCGTAGGGGTGGCCGACCAGGGACAGCATCGGGATGTCGTTGTGCGAGTCGCTGTAGGCGGCGCAGCGGCCGAGGTCCAGGCCCTCGGCCGCGGCCAGGGCGCGGACCGCCTCGGCCTTCGCGGGGCCGTGCAGCGGTTCGCCGACGAGTTTGCCGGTGTAGACGCCGTCGACGGACTCGGCGACCGTGCCGAGGGCGCCGGTCAGGCCGAGGCGGCGGGCGATGACCTGGGCGATCTCCACGGGGGCGGCCGTCACCAGCCATACCCGCTGGCCGGCGTCCAGGTGGGCCTGGGCCAGGGCGCGGGTGCCGGGCCAGATGCGCTCGGCCATGTACTCGTCGTAGATCTCCTCGCCGATCGACTGGAGCTCGGCGACGCGGTGGCCCTTGACGATCGACAGGGCCGAGTCGCGGGCCTCCTGCATGTGTTCGGGGTCCTCGACCCCGGCCAGCCGGAACCACGCCTGCTGCCAGGCGAACCGGGCGAGGTCGCGCGTCTCGAAGAACTTCCGTTTGTACAGGCCCCGTCCGAAGTGGAAGAGGGCGGCGCCCTGCATGACGGTGTTGTCCAGGTCGAAGAAGGCGGCGGCACGGTCGTCGCCGTGGACCGGGAACTGCGGTTCCTCGGTCGTGCCGGCGGCCTCCTGTGAGGACTTGCGGGCAGCCTCCGCCGAGGCCTCGCCTGCCAAAACGCTCCGCGCCGTGGCGGAGCGCCTACGGGGAGTGAGCCATCCGAGAGCGGCCATGGCGTGAGCATAGCCAGTTTGTTCGGGGTTTCCGGAGTCGAGAGGTTTGGAGCCTGTGAACTCTCGGCAAGCGTGTCGTTAAAGAGGTCGTCCGGGCCGGACGTGGTCGGCGTGTCGCCCGGCGCTTTCGTGAGGGTTCCCCTCGTTCACGGGCGCGCGACAATGGCCGACATGAGTCCCCTCTTTCGTCGCAGGCCCCCTCGGGACCGGCTCGTCACCCTGATCCGCAAGCCCGGCTGTCATCTGTGTGATGACGCACAGGTCGTTGTGGAGAAGGTGTGCGGTGATCTGGGAGTCCCCTGGGAGCAGAAGGACATCACCGAGGATCGGGAACTGCACGCCCAGTACTGGGAACAGATCCCGGTCGTGCTGGTGGACGGCAGGCAGCACACGTTCTGGCGCGTGAACGAGGACCGCCTGCGCAAGGCGCTCACCGACTGATCCCGCCCGGTCCGGCAACTGACCGAGCAGTCCAAAGAGGCCGCCGGGTCGCTTAGGATCGGCGGTGGCTGGTCTCGGGGGCGGGAAACCACAGAGGAGAGTGTGCGGTTTTGCCCCCAGAAGCAAAGGAACGGTGGCGCGTATGCGCCGGTTCCTCACGAGTGCGCCGGGGGCGCGTGACCCCGGTCACGTTGGCCGGGCAAATCGGACACCATCTTTGTGCACGCGTTCACAAAGACATAGCCTGCTTTCGACGGGGCGGTCATGTAGGGACGTATGACCGCCTACAGCCCCGCTCTACCCGCAGGAGCACCGTGGCAACTGGCCGAACTCACCGACCGGCGACCCGCAGCCGAGGGATTCCCGAGGCCACCGTCGCCCGGCTTCCGCTGTACCTCCGCGCTCTGACCGCGCTGTCGGAGCGCTCGGTGCCCACGGTCTCCTCCGAGGAGCTCGCGGCCGCGGCGGGGGTCAACTCCGCGAAGCTGCGCAAGGACTTCTCCTACCTCGGCTCCTACGGGACCCGGGGCGTCGGCTACGACGTCGAGTATCTCGTCTACCAGATCTCCCGCGAACTGGGCCTCACCCAGGACTGGCCGGTCGTGATCGTCGGTATCGGTAACCTCGGCGCCGCCCTGGCCAACTACGGCGGGTTCGCCTCCCGCGGCTTCCGGGTCGCCGCGCTGATCGACGCCGACCCGGCCATGGCGGGCAAGCCCGTCGCCGGGATCCCCGTGCAGCACTCCGACGACCTGGAGAAGATCATCCAGGACAACGGCGTGTCGATCGGCGTCATCGCCACCCCCGCCGGTGCCGCCCAGGCCGTCTGCGACCGGCTCGTGGCCGCCGGTGTCACCTCCATCCTGAACTTCGCGCCGACCGTGCTCTCCGTGCCGGACGGCGTGGACGTGCGCAAGGTCGACCTCTCCATCGAGCTGCAGATCCTCGCCTTCCACGAGCAGCGCAAGGCCGGCGAGGAGGCCGCCGCCTCCGACGGCGGCGTCCCGGCCACCGCAGCGCGCAGCGACTCCGCCGACCAGGGGCCCGACGGGGACATGCCCGCCGTGATGCCGGCATGAGCCTCCTCGTCGTCGGACTCAGTCACCGCAGCGCCCCGGTCAGCGTCCTGGAGCGGGCCTCGCTCAACGCGGACGCGCAGGTCAAGCTGCTCCAGGACACGGTCGCCGCCGAACCGGCCGCCGAGGCCGCGGTGCTCGCCACCTGCAACCGCATCGAGCTCTACGCCGACGTGGACAAGTTCCACGCCGGTGTCGCCGAGCTGTCCACGCTGCTCGCCCAGCACAGCGGGGTCGGCCTGGAGGAGCTCACTCCCTATCTCTACGTGCACTACGAGGACCGGGCCGTCCACCACCTGTTCTCGGTGGCCTGCGGGCTGGACTCGATGGTCGTCGGCGAGGGGCAGATCCTCGGCCAGATCAAGGACTCCCTGGCCCGGGCGCAGGAGCTGCACTCCGCGGGCCGGCTGCTGAACGACCTGTTCCAGCAGGCCCTGAGGGTCGGCAAGCGCGCCCACTCCGAGACCGGCATCGACCGCGCCGGCCAGTCCCTGGTCACCTTCGGCCTGGAGCAGCTGGCCGCGGGCGGCGATGTGGAGACCTGGGCCCGGGGCAAGAAGGCCCTGGTCATCGGCGCCGGGTCGATGTCCTCGCTGGCCGCGGCGACGCTCGCGCGGGCCGGGGTCGCCGAGGTCGTGATCGCCAACCGCACCTTCGACCGCGCCGAGCGCCTCGCCCGGATCCTGACCGAGGGCGACGACACGGACGTGCTGGCCCGCGCGGTCCCGATGGAGTCGGTGCCGGTCGAGCTGACACGTGCCGATGTCGCCGTCTCCTGCACCGGCGCGACGGGCCTGGTCCTGACGGCCGAGTCGGTCGCCGCCGCGGTGGACGGCCGTACGGCAGCCCCGTCGGCCGTGTCCGACGGTGACGGGCCGCCCGCTCCGGGCGGCGAACCGGGCCGGGCGACGGCCACGGGAGCGCAGCGGGGCAACCTGCCGGCCACCGGACTCGGCGGCGAGGACGGCTGTCCGCTGGACCTGCCCGCGGTGCAGGGCACCGCCGGATTCTCCGTGCTGGGCGAGGCGGCCGTGGCCGGTATGGCCGCCGCCGACCTGGAGCAGCACGCGGCGTGGGTGGACAACGGCACGGTGGGCGGCGCCCAGCGCGCGGCCCGGCCGGGGACGGCCGGCCCGCTCGACCCCGCCCCGGACGCCGACGCCATCGCCGCGCTCGCCGCGACCGTGGCCGCCGTCGGCCGGATCCCCGAGCGGCGCAGGCCCGAGCCGGTCGACGAGCCGCCGCGGCCCGAGCCCGTGCTCTTCCTGCTCGACCTGGCGATGCCGCGCGACATAGACGCGGCCGCGCACCGGCTGACCGGGGTGCGGCTGGTGGACATCGAGTCGCTGGCGGAAGCCTCCGCGGGCGCTCCGATGGCTGCCGATGTGGACCAGGTCCGGCGTATCGTCTCCGACGAGGTCGCGGCCTTCGGGGCGGCACTGCGGGCCGCGCACATCACGCCGACCGTGGTCGCCCTGCGCACCATGGCCGCCGATGTCGTGGCCAGCGAGATCGCCCGCCTGGACGGACGGCTGCCCGGCCTCGACGACAAGCACCGCGCGGAGATCACCCAGACCGTGCGGCGCGTGGTGGACAAGCTGCTGCACGCGCCGACGGTACGGGTCAAGCAACTCGCGGCCGAACCCGGCGGCGCCGGGTACGCCGACGCGCTGCGGACCCTGTTCGACCTCGACCCGGAGGCGGTTGCCGCCGTCTCCCGGGCCGAGGACAGCACAGAGAAAGACCGAGGGCCGGCATGAACGACAAGGCGCTGAGGCTCGGCACCCGGCGGAGCAGGCTCGCCATGGCCCAGTCCGGGCAGGTGGCCGAGGCCGTGAGCCGGGTGACCGGGCGGCCCGTCGAGCTCGTCGAGATCACCACGTACGGCGATGTCTCGCGTGAGGCGCTCGCCCAGATCGGCGGCACGGGTGTGTTCGTGACCGCCCTGCGCGACGCGCTGCTCAAGGGCGAGGTCGACTTCGCGGTGCACTCGCTGAAGGACCTGCCGACCACGCAGCCCGACGAGCTGGTGGTGGCCGCCGTACCCGCGCGGGAGGATCCGCGGGACGTGATCGTCGCCCGGGACGCGCTGAAGCTCACCGACCTGCCGAGCGGGGCCCGCATCGGTACCGGCTCGCCGCGCCGCATGGCCCAGCTCAACGCGTACGCGCGCAGCCACGGCCTGGACATAGCGACGGTCCCGATCCGCGGCAACGTCGACACCCGGATCGGATACGTACGCTCCGGTGAGCTCGACGCCGTCGTGCTGGCCGCCGCCGGACTGAACCGGATCGGCCGGGGTGACGAAGTGACCGACTTCCTGTCGGTCGACACGGTTTTGCCCGCCCCCGGCCAGGGGGCACTGGCGATCGAGTGCACCGCGGGCAACGCGGACCTCGTCGCCGCGCTCGCCGAACTCGACGACCCGTTCACGCGGATCGCCGTGACGGCCGAGCGCTCACTGCTCGCCGCCCTGGAGGCCGGTTGCAGCGCCCCTGTGGGCGCGCTGGCCGACCTGTTGGCCGACGGGCAGATTGTCAAGGAAATGCGCCTGCGCGGCGTCGTCGGCACGACCGACGGCACGCGCATGGTGCAGCTGTCCACCACCGGTCCCGTGCCCGAGACGCACGACCGGGCAACGGCGCTCGGTCGCGAACTCGCGGCCGAGATGCTCGCCCAGGGCGCGGCCGGTCTGATGGGGGAGCGAGCACATTGAGCCCCACCACCCTTTCCGCCGGTCCTGAACACGGGCACGTCACCTTCCTGGGTGCCGGACCCGGAGATCCGGGACTGCTGACTCTGCGCGCCGTCGAGGCGCTGGCGAACGCGGACGTCCTCGTCGCCGAGCACGAGGTGCTCGACGTCGTACGCCAGCACGCCAGGCAGGGCGTCTCCGAAGTGCACACGGACTCGGATCCTTCCCAGGATCCGGCTCCGGGCACAGGAACGCCCCAGCTGACGGTCGTTGACGGTACGTCAACCGCCGCAGCCGCCCCCGCGGTGCGGGATGCCGCACATCTTGTCATGGAGGCCGCGCGGGGCGGCAGGCGGGTCGTGCGTGCGGTGTCCGGAGACCCGGGCCTCGACACGTACGCCGCCGAGGAGATGCTGGCGTGCGCCGCCGCCGGGGTGCCCTTCGAGGTGGTCCCCGGTATCGCGAGCGCCGTCGGTGTGCCCGCGTACGCCGGTGTGCCGCTGCGGGACGCGCAGGGCGCGGACGTGCGGTTCGTCGACGCGCGCACGGCCTCGGACCGGTGCTGGACGGAGGTGGGGGCGTCGGACGGCACGGTCGTCGTGTCCACCACGCTGGACTCCGTCGCGGCGGCGGCCGGCGAGCTCGTCTCCGCGGGTCGCAAGCCGGACACCCCGATGACGGTCACCGTCGCCGGTACGACCACCCGGCAGCGCACCTGGACCGCCACGCTCGGCACGATCGCGCAGACGCTGAAGCAGGCCAAGGTGCTGCCCTCGCCCGAGGGCGGCCGGCCGGTGATAGCCGTGGTCGGTGAGCGTTCCGCCGCCGCCCAGCGCGACCAGCTCGCGTGGTTCGAGTCCAAGCCGCTGTTCGGCTGGAAGGTGCTCGTACCGCGCACGAAGGAGCAGGCGGCGTCGCTCTCCGACCAGCTGCGGTCGTACGGGGCCGTGCCGCACGAGGTGCCGACCATCGCCGTCGAGCCGCCGCGCACGCCCCAGCAGATGGAGCGGGCGGTCAAGGGGCTCGTGACCGGCCGCTACGAGTGGATCGCCTTCACCTCGGTGAACGCGGTCAAGGCCGTGCGGGAGAAGTTCGAGGAGTACGGGCTCGACGCGCGTGCCTTCGCGGGCATCAAGGTCGCGGCCGTGGGCGAGCAGACGGCCAAGGCGCTGATCGCCTTCGGCGTGAAGCCGGACCTGGTGCCGAGCGGCGAGCAGTCGGCCGCCGGGCTGCTGGAGGACTGGCCGCCCTACGACCCGGTCTTCGACCCGATCGACCGGGTGTTCCTGCCGCGTGCCGACATCGCCACGGAGACGCTGGTCGCCGGGCTGATCGAGCTGGGCTGGGAAGTCGACGACGTCACGGCCTACCGGACCGTGCGGGCCTCGCCGCCGCCCGCGGAGACGCGCGAGGCGATCAAGGGTGGTGGCTTCGACGCCGTGCTGTTCACGTCGTCGTCGACCGTGCGGAACCTGGTCGGTATCGCCGGCAAGCCGCACAACGTGACCGTGATCGCGTGTATCGGCCCCGCTACCGCCAAGACGGCAGAGGAGCACGGGCTGCGGGTGGACGTGATGGCTCCCGAGCCGTCCGTGCACAAGCTGGCGGAGGCGCTGGCCGACTTCGGCGCGAAGCGCAGAGCCGCCGCTGTGGAGGCCGGGGATCCGGTGACGCGGCCGAGTGAGCGGCGTCCTGGGGCTCGGCGGCGGCGTTCGACGACGTGAGCCCGTAGGGCGTCGGCGGATCGAGGTTGTGGGCTGCGGCTACGCGGGGGGCACCGCGTGGCCGTAGCGCAGCAGGTTGGACGGGTCGTAGGTGGCCTTGTCGTGGCGGAGGCGGTCGTAGACCTTCGGGGTCCAGGCGCGGGCGCGGTCCTGTTCGTCGCCCGGGGTGCCGTGGATGTTGACCATGGTGTGGCCCGTGCCGTACGGGGCCATCGCCGTGTAGAGCCGTTGCGTCGCCTGTTCGATGGCCTCGGCGGCGGGTGGGGCGGCCAGGACGCCGACCGAGTCGATGAAGTACAGGGCGTCGCGGGCGCAGACGGCGTCCTCGACGGGGGACGGGCGGGACATCGCGCCGCCCATGTGGCGTATCTCGACCATCAGCAGGGGATGGTCGGCGCCTGCGGCGGGGCCGGCCTGCTCCAGGAACGTGCCGATGGCGTCGGGGGTCAGATCGCGCAGGAGCAGGCACGACTCCCTTGCGGGGAGCGGGTCCTGCGGTTCCATGTGGATGCGGTCCAGGGCCGCGTGGTCCATCACCTCGACCGTGTCGACGGCCACGGGGGCCGCTTCGCGCAGAGGTGCGATCAGTGCCTCGCCGTCGGCCGGGAGGCCGGGCCAGGCGATCGCCACGCGGGCCCAGAAACCGCCGCGCAGCGGTTCCGGGATCTGGGGGATGGGCGGCAGGCGGAGGATCGTGAACGCGCTGCACATCTGGTCCGGGACGGTGCGCGTCCAGTCCGCCCAGGCCCGCAGCAGGGCTTCGGCGTGTTCCCCCCGGCAGTAGATGCCGCCGCCGTAGAGGCGGGGGAGGGGGAGCAGTTCGGTGACCAGTGAGGTGACGACGCCCACGTTGCCCTTGCCGCCGCGCAGGGCCCAGAACAGTTCCGGTTCGTGCTGGGGGTCCGTTTCGCGCAGCCGGCCGTCCGGGGTGACGACCTGGAAGGAGCGGACCAGGTCGGCGGCGTAGCCGTAGGCACGGCCGAGGACCGGGAGTCCGCCGCCGAGGGTGTAGCCGATGACGCCCGCGTCCGTGGAGGTGCCGCACAGGCCGGCGAGGCCGTGCGGGGCGCCCGCGGCCATGACGTGGCTCCACTTCGCGCCCGCGGCGATGGTGGCCGTGCGGGTGGTGGGGTCGATCCGTACGTCGGTCATGCGGGCCGTGTTGATCAGGAGGCCCTTTTCGATGGGGAAGTTGGCGCCGTGGCCGGTGGCCTGGACGGCGACGGGGGTGCCGGTGGCCTTCGCCCAGCGCATGGCGGTGACGATGTCGTCGGGGCCCGTCGCTCCGATGGCCACGTCCGGGGTGTGCAGGGCGGCCAGGTTGAAGCCGGTGACCTCGTCGGCGTAGGCGGGGTCGCCGGGGCGCAGGACCGGGCCGTTGATCTCCGAGAGGGCGAAGATGTCGGGCGTGTCGTGGCGGGTGGTCATCGCGTCCTCCGTGGGTGGCGTACGGAGGGACGGCGGCGGCGGGGGGTGGTGCTGGCCGTCGGGGTCCTTGTCCTGGGTGTTCTTTTCAGGATGGACCTGGGGGGTGGTGGGCGCATTGTGGGGCTGTGGGGTGCCTGGTGCTCGGCGTGTGGGGGCCGGGGCCGGGTGGGCGCGCAACTCGGCGCGACGAGGTGCCGCTGCACCCACCCGTACCGCCCCTAGCGGCACGCATGCCCGCAGCTGGGTCCGACAGTGCGTCGGCATCGGCGGGTGTGGGGCGGGCGTAGCGTAGGTGGCATGACGACGTACGGATCTTTTCCCGGTACGCGGCCGCGGCGTTTGCGGAGCACTCCCGTCATGCGTCGGATGGTCGCCGAGACCCGGTTGCACCCCGCCGATCTCATTCTTCCGGCCTTCGTGCGGGAGGGCGTCAGCGAGCCGGTGCCGATCGCGGCCATGCCGGGGGTCGTGCAGCACACCCGGGACAGTCTGAAGAAGGCCGCCGCGGAGGCCGTCGCGGCGGGGATCTCCGGGATCATGCTGTTCGGCGTGCCGGAGGAGTCGAAGAAGGACGCCGCGGGGACGGCGGGGACCGACCCGGACGGGATTCTCCAGGTCGCCATCCGGGACGTGCGGGCCGAAGTCGGTGACGACCTGCTCGTCATGTCCGATCTGTGTCTCGACGAGACCACCGATCACGGGCACTGCGGGGTGCTGGACTCCCAGGGGCGGGTCGACAACGACGCGACCCTGGAGCGGTACGCCGAGATGGCCCAGGTGCAGGCCGACGCCGGCGCCCATGTGGTCGGGCCCAGCGGGATGATGGACGGGCAGATCGGCGTCATCCGTGACGCCCTCGATCAGATCGGCCGGGAGGATGTCGCCATCCTCGCCTACACCGTGAAGTACGCCTCCGCGTTCTACGGGCCGTTCCGGGAGGCCGTCGGCTCCTCCTTGCAGGGGGACCGGAAGACCTACCAGCAGGATCCCGCGAACGTGCGTGAGTCCATGCGGGAGCTGGCCCTCGATCTGGAGGAGGGCGCCGACATGGTCATGGTCAAGCCCGCCGGGCCGTACCTGGACATCGTCGCCCGGGTCGCGGACGCCGTGGACGTGCCCGTCGCCGCCTACCAGATCTCCGGCGAGTACTCGATGATCGAGGCCGCCGCCGAGAAGGGCTGGATCGACCGGGACCGCGCGATCATGGAGGCCCTGACCGGTATCCGGCGGGCGGGCGCCCGGAGCATCCTCACCTACTGGGCCACCGAAGTGGCCCAGCGGCTCAAGGATCAGTAGGACAGGGCGTCGTCCCTGTCCCGCAGCCAGTACGTGACGGTCAGCGAGCTGTCGTAGTACACGCCCCCGGAGGGCAGCCGCGGGATCGCCGAGGGGCCGCCGCTGCTGTTCGGCGTGCGGCCCTGGAAGCCGACCGTGAGCTTGTGGCCGGTGGTGCCGCCGTCGCCGCTGCCGTCGGCCGCCGACAGCAGCACGCCCGCGTAGCCGGACTCGCCGGGGGCCAGGGTGGTCACCGCCTGCGGCTTGGAGTCCTCGATCGGCTGCGGGGCCCACTGCATCTCGTCGAAGCGCAGCACCGGGTAGTAGGTGAGGTCGCACATCTTCGAGCCGGTGTTCTTGACCGTAATCAGCATGTGGTTGAGCGGGCGGGGGACCGGCTGGGCCGTGACGGTGGTGTTCGTGCCGTTGCAGGAGACACGGTCGGCCGGGGCGGCGGCCCCGGGCTTCGTGCCCTGCGGATTGCCGGGCTTCGCGCTCGGGTCCTTCGCGTTCGTGGCCTTGCCGGCAGCCGCGGTCCCTGCCGTGTTGCTCGCCTTGTCGGCGGCCGCCTTCGTGGGCGTGGTGCTCGCGGTCGCGGTCGCGGTCGCCGTCAGCTGCGGCTCGGCCGCGCCCTCGTCCTTCGTGCCCGTGCCGTCCTGGCAGGCGGTGAGGGCGAGCGCGGCCAGGAGGGCGGCGGGGAGAGCGTGGTACGTGCGCATGGGTGGTTCCCTTTCGGACAAAGGTCGTCGGCAAGAAGGCCTGAGCGAGCCGCTCCACCGGTCGTCCGGGAGCGGCGTGCTTGGATGACCAGAGCTTGTGCGGTGATCCGTCCCGGCCGCCACGACCGGCGGGGGATCAGGGACGGTGGAACGCCCGCACCGGCCTTGACCAGGGGAAACGACCCTCCCCTGGAATGGGGGAACGGGACATGGGGGATGGAGGAACGGTGTCGGAAGGCACGGCTGCGGCGGACTTCGCCGCGTTGCTGGGGGAGTTGAAGGAGCGGTCCGGGCTGAGCTACGGGGTGCTCGCCAAGCGGCTGCACATGAGTACGTCGACGCTGCACCGGTACTGCAACGGGGATGCCGTACCCACCGATTACGCGCCCGTGGAGAGGCTCGCCCGGCTGTGCAAGGCGTCGCCCGAGGAACTCGTCGAGCTGCATCGGCGGTGGGTGCTGGCGGATGCCGGCCGAGGGCGCAAGGGGGCCGGCGCCGCTCCGGCCGGGGAGGCGGTGTCCACGGAGACGGCGTCCTCGCAGGCGGCGCCCACGGAGGCGGCGTCCGAGGTGGAGGCCCCTTCGGAGGCGGGCCTTGCGGAGGAGACGGGCGAGAGCGTTTCCGAAGAGTCGGGTGACGTTGTTTCAGCAGGGCCGGTGGACCGCCGCCCGCGCCGTCCACGTCCCGCCCTGCTCGCCGCTGCCGTCGTGGCCGTCGTCCTGAGCGGGGTCGGGCTCGCCGTGGCCCTCCCCTCCGGCGGGGCGGACGACGACGGGCGTCGTGGCTCGGCGGCTGTCTCCGACGGCCATCGGCAGCAGCCCGATGGCGGCCCGGCCGCATCGCTGTCGCCGTCGGGCAGTTCCTCTGCCGCCAGCGGCAAGAAGAAGAGCGGAAAGGACGCCGCCTCCGCGACGCCCACCTCATCCGCCTCCGCCTCCGCCACCGGTAGCGGTAGCGGTGCCGGGGCCGACCGCCCGGGGCGGGACGCCGCCGCGGGACCCGCTCCCCTCACGGTGCGCACCGAGCCGCACGCCTGGGAGAGCCCCTGTTCCCAGCGCTACCTGGTGAACCGGCCGCCGGGGCGCGTGGGGCCGCCGCCGCTGGAGCAGGACGCGCCCGCCTGGGTGGGGGCGATGGGTGCCGTGCCGTCGGGGCAGCAGTATCTGAAGGTCACCGTGCAGGGCACCGGCAAGGAGACGGTGGTCGTCGACGGGCTGACGGTCCGGATGGCCGGCAAGCGTGCGCCGCTCGCCTGGAACGACTACGCCATGGGCTATCCGGGCGTCGGCTGCGGGGGCAACGTCCCGACCCGTTCCTTCACGGTCGCTCTCGACGCCGCGCGTCCCGCCGTCGTCCCGGAGGCGGGGCACGACGACTTCCCGTTCAAGGTGAGCGAGTCCGACCCGGAGGTCTACTACATCCGGGCCGACGCCTCCGCGTACGACGTCAGCTGGTACCTGGAGCTGAACTGGTCCAGTGGCAGCCGGAGCGGCACGCTGACGGTGGACGACCGGGGCAGGCCCTTCCGCACGAGCGGGAACAACGGGCGTCCGGCGTACGAGTTCCCGCTGGGCGGCGACAAGTGGGTCCCGGCCGGGACCACCGACTGACTCAGTGGAACTCGTGCACCAGCTCGATCCTGCCGACGATGTGGGCGTTGAAGTTGGCGCCGTCGTGCTTGACGTTCCAGTCGCGCGCGATTCGGGCGGCATGGGCACCAACAAATCAGTTGAACCGTTAGGTTGTTGACCGTCGGAGTGGTTACTGATTGAACCACCTACTCTCCAGGGAGACGTCCATGTCCGGTGACGCCCTCAGTCAGGATCCCGCCGAGCTGCAGAGGAGGATCGACAGCAGCAAGGCGCACCCGGCCCGGGTCTACGACGTCTTCCTCGGCGGCAAGGACCACTACCCGGCCGACCGGGACGCGGCCGCCGCCGCGCTCGCCGCCAACCCCCGCGGGTACCTCGACGTACGGCACAACCGCGACTTCCTGCGCCGTGCGGTGACCACGCTGGTGGAGCAGGACGGCATCCGGCAGTTCCTCGACATCGGCACGGGACTGCCGACCGCCGAGAACGTGCACCAGATCGCGCAGCGCATCGCGCCCGACGCGCGGGTGGTGTACGTCGACAACGACCCGGTCGTGCTCGCGCACGCGCGGGCCCTGCTGACGAGCGGGCCCGAGGGGCGCACGGACTACATCGACGCCGACCTGCGGGACCCGGCCCACATCCTGGAACTGGCCGCCAAGACCCTGGACTTCGACCAGCCGGTCGCGCTCTGCCTGGTCGCCGTCCTGCACTTCGTCGCGGACGAGGAGGCGTATCCGCTGGTGCGCGAGCTGCTCGACGCGCTGCCGGTCGGGAGCCGGCTGGTGCTCAGTCATCTCACCGAGGACCTCAACCCCGAGAACATCCGCGCGGTCCAGCGGACGTACACCGAGCGGGGGTTCACCTTCGTGCTGCGGTCCCGGGCGGAGGTCGAGCGGTTCTTCACGGAGAACTCCCTGGAGATCGCCGACCCGGGGATCGTCCCGGCGCACCGCTGGCGGCCCGACCACGCGGCTCCCGTCCCCGAGCGGCCGGAGGAGTCGTACCTCGCCGGTCTCGACGACATCGAGAAGGTCCGCTACCAGGACATCAACGACGTCACGGACGCCGACATCAACGTGTACGCGGGGATGGCCGCCAAGGGCTGAGCAGCGGCTCCCCGTCCGGATCGCGGAAATGTGTTTGTAGGCGGCACGTACTTCTCTAGGCTGCGGCGCACACGTCGTCACCGCAGTCGAAGGAGCCGTGTCATGACCGTCACCGAGCCCGCGCCCGCCCACTCTCCCGTGCCGCCGCTCGCCGCGCGGGCGCGGTCGGTCGGCGGTTCTCCCGTGCGGGACATCCTCGCCGTGACCGCCCGCCCCGAGGTGATCAACTTCGCGGGCGGGCTGCCGGCGCCGGAGCTGTTCGACGCGGCGGGCATCGCGGCCACGTACCGGGCCGTCCTCGCCGAGGAGCCCGCGCGGGCGTTGCAGTACTCCACGACCGAGGGCGAGCCCACGCTGCGGGCCGCGCTCGCCGACCGCGCCACGGCACGCGGACTGCCGACCGGTCCCGACGATCTGCTCGTCACCACCGGTTCCCAGCAGGCCCTCTCCCTCCTCGCCACCGCGCTGCTCGAACCCGGGGACACCGTCCTCGTCGAGGACCCCTGCTACCTGGCGGCCCTTCAGGCGTTCGGCTTCGCCGGAGCGCGGGTCGTGCCCGTGCCCGGCGACGAGCACGGTGTCGATCCCGAGGCGCTGGAGGAGCTCGTGGTGCGCGAGCGGCCCAAGCTGCTCTACACCGTGCCCACCTTCCAGAACCCCACCGGCCGCACGCTGCCCGCCGGGCGGCGCGCCGCCGTGGCCGCGGTCGCCGCCCGGCGCGGGCTGTGGATCGTCGAGGACGACCCCTACGGGCAGTTGCGCTACGACGGTGAACGCGTGCCGTGGATCGCCTCCCTCCCGGGCGCCGAGGACCGCACGGTGCTGCTCGGCAGCTTCTCCAAGGTGATGGCACCCGGTCTGCGGCTCGGCTGGCTGCGCGCGCCCGGTGAGCTGCGGCGCGCCTGTGCCGTCGCCAAACAGGCCGCCGACCTGCACACGCCGACCGTCAACCAGCTCGCCGCGGCCCGGTACCTCGCCGACCACGACCTGGACGCCCACGTCACGCGCGTCTCCGGCGTGTACCGCGAACGCCGGGACGCCATGCTCGCGGCGCTGCCCGGCGCGCTGCCCGAGGGGTCGGTCTGGACCCGGCCCGAGGGCGGCATGTTCCTCTGGGCGCGCCTGCCGGAGCCGTACGACACGACGGCCCTGCTGCCGCAGGTGGTGCGGCACGACGTGGCGTACGTCCCCGGCGCCCCCTTCTACGCCGGCACGCCCGACCGCACGACCCTGCGGCTGTGCTTCGTGACGCAGACGCCGGAGGAGATCGAGGAAGGGCTGCGGCGGCTGAGCAAGGGGCTTGCCGGTACGCCGGGGGCCTAGGACCAACGTCGGAGCGGCATGTCCGGCTGTGGGCCGCGGACCGGGTGGGTCCGGTGTGGTTACGGTGACGTCATGCTCGACTCCATTCCGTTCGACCTCGACGTGTATCTCCGGCGGATCGGGTGGGAGGGGGAGCGGCAGGCCGACCCGGCCACGCTGCGCGGTGTGCATCTGGCGCACATGCGGGCCCTCCCGTTCGAGAACCTCGACGCACTGCGCGGCAGGGCCCCCTCCCTCGATCCGGCCGACCTCGTGGCCAAGCTGGTCCACAGCCGGCGCGGCGGCTACTGCTACGAGCACAACACGCTGTTCGCCCACGCGCTGGAGGCGCTGGGCTTCCGGGTGACCCTGCTGGCCGCGCGGGTCGCCGTCGGCGCCGACACCCTCGCGAGCCGGCCCCGCACGCACATGGCGTTGCTGGTGGAGGTCCCCGGCGAACCGCGGCCGTACCTCGCGGACGTCGGCTTCGGGGCGATCGGCGCGCTGCTGGAGCCGGTGCCGCTGGTCGCGGACGTCGAGTTCGCCGGGGCCGGGCGGCGGCACCGCCTGGTGCACGTGCCGCACGACGGCCCCCTGGAGATGTGGCTGCTCCAGGCCCACGACCCGGGGAAGGACGACTGGAGCGGCCAGTACGCCTTCACCCTGGAGCCCTTCGAGAAGCCCGACTTCGACGTCATCAACTGGCACATCGCGACCAACCCGCGCTCGCCGTTCGCCCAGCGCGTCTACTGCCAGCACATCAACGCCACCCGGCACCTCCTGCTCGACGGCCGGCTCCTCACGGAGTCCCACCCCGACGGGACGGTCACCGAGCGTGAGGTGACCGGTGAGGCGGAGGCGCGGCGGCTCCTGGAGGAGGAGTTCGGCATCACCGCGCCGGAGGGGATGACGCTGCTGAGCGGCTGACGCGGGCGTCGAAGCACTCGCGGCTGCCTCCCGTCGCCGGGCGGAAGCAGGCCCGGACGGTCGTGCCGGGGCGGGCTTCGGTCATGGGCGTGTAGACGTAGGACTGGGCGGCGATGCCGTCCGTGATCTCGGCGGCGTGCGGACGGCGGCCCCCGTGGGTCCTGTTCAGCTCCAGTCGGTCGCCGATCCGCGTGCTCCACATCCGGGCCCAGCCGGCCTCGCACTTGTCGCTGTAGCGCAGTTCGAGGTGGGCTCCGGTGGACGTGCGGTGCGAGGCGAGAGTGAGCGGGGCAGCGCCGCATCTCATGTGCATCGGGCTCCTGCCCTCGCAGGCGGCTCCCCGGCAGCGGGGCGCCGGGGCGGACGGGGGCGGCGGGGACGGCCGGGGGTCGCCGGACTGGCCCACGAGGAGGACCAGGGCCACGGACAGGCCGCCGGCCGCTAGCGCGCACACCGACGCGAGTACCGCCAGGGCCGCGCCCCTGCCGGCGGCGGCAGACCGGGCGTCCGCCTCCGGGTGCGCGGGCGGGTCCGCAGGTGTCGTCGGAGCCGCACGGCCGCTCCACTCCGACTCCGCCAGTTCCCACAGCGCGAGACACCGGCCCTCCGGTTCCCCCGCGAGCCGGCACAGCTCCCGCACCGCCTGGCGCGGCGGGAGCGTCCTGCCGTTGAGGTAGCGCTCCCAGGACGACTTGCTGAAGGTGGTCTTCGCCGCCAGGGCCGCCAGGCTCAGGCCCGTGCCCGCCTTCAACTCCCTCAGTGCGGAGGCGAGCCGGGCACGTTCGGGCGGCGGCGGGCCGGGCGGGGTCCGCGTCATTCCCGCAGGGCCTTCCAGGTGTGCGGGCCGATGATGCCGTCCACGACCAGGCGCGCCCGCTTCTGGAGGTCCCTGACCGCGCGTTCCGTGTGCGGGCCGAAGATGCCGTCCACGACGCCCGGTGAGAGGCCCGCCTCACGCAGCAGGCACTGTGCCTCGGCCACCTCCGGTCCGGCGTGGCCCTTCGCCAGGATGGCCTTCATGGTGCGGCTGTTGCCCGCGTACCAGCGGCCGTCGATCCGGTCCGCGCGGCAGGTGTACCGGGTCCGCTCCGACTCCTCGGGCGATCCCGGTGCCGTCGTGGCGGAGGCGGTGAGGCCGGCCGCCACCGCTCTGCCCTGACCGTCCGTGAGCCGTACGGCCAGCAGGACCGTGGCGGCGACGGCCAGCACGAGGGCCACGGATCCGGCGATCAGCGTGATGCGCAGTGCCCGGCCGTGGGGACGGGGGGTGTCGGTCCCGGGCTCGGTCCCGGCCGTCTCGCCCTGTCGATCCACCCGATCCGGCCGATCCGCCCGATCGGTCAGATCCGCCGGGTCCGCGTGGCCGGCCCCCTTGCCCCACGCCTCGGTGGCGACCTCGTGCAGTGCGAGGAGGCGGGTCGGGTCGTCACCGCCGAGCCGGGCCATCGCCTCGACGGCCTCCCTGGGCGGGAGCGACCTGCCGGCCAGGTAGCGCTCCCAGGACGACGTGCTGTACCCCGTCTTGGCCGCGAGCTGGCGCAGGCTCAGTCCGCTGTGGTCCTTCACCCGGCGTAA
The DNA here is from genome assembly GCF_900236475.1 of Streptomyces chartreusis NRRL 3882. Taxonomy (GTDB): domain Bacteria; phylum Actinomycetota; class Actinomycetes; order Streptomycetales; family Streptomycetaceae; genus Streptomyces; species Streptomyces chartreusis_D. The sequence goes on along the minus strand of NZ_LT963352.1, from coordinate 3,888,709 downwards.
TCGCACCACCAACTGCCGTACGCACGGGTCCAGTTCTTCGGGCAGCCCTTTCCAACGCGACATGTTCCCCCCACTCGCGTTCGTGGACCGTGGTCAGCGGTCCCCGTCACCGCCGCATTCTGCATCAGCATCCACGCGGTGCCCCATACCTAGGTTCCGTTCTCCCCGCCGCCCCCTACCGATTCGGCCACACCCTGCCGCGACCGTCCCGCCGTGTCGTCCCGGCGTACGGCGTCCCCGCAGGTCAGCGTGTGGGACGTCCCGTCAGGACGTCACTTGCGCGGCGACTGTGGCGGCTCCGGGCCCCGGGGCCGCAGTCTCGTTGCCACGCAGCACCCAGGAGCACTCGCAACCATCGGAGGGGAACTCATGCGAGCACTCACGAAGACACTCGTCTGTGCCACCACCGCCATCGGGATCGCCGTCGGGGGCCTGGCGACGGCCGGTCCCGGTGTCGCGGCGGAGACGAGGCCGGCGGCGAGCGCCGAGGTCAGCCCGCTCGCGGTCGTCAACCTCGGCCTGACGGTCGAGGAGGCCAAGAAGGTCCAGCGCGTCCTGAAGGAGCACTGGCAGTACCAGGGCAAGATCGACGGGAAGCTCGGCACCGACAGCTGGAAGGCGCTCCAGCGCTTCCTCAAGAAGCACTACGGCTACAAGGACAAGATCGACGGGAAGGTCGGGCCCAACACGGTGATGGCGCTGCAGCGCTGGCTGAAGGCCAAGTGGGGGTACAAGGGCGAGATCGACGGAGACCCCGGGCCGGGGACCCGCGCCGCGTTCAAGCGCATGGCGAACGCCTGCCCCAACTGCTGACCCGGCACCGCCGGTTCCGTCGACAGACCGCGGCCCGTCCTCCCCACGGGGGAGAGGACGGGCCGCACCCGTGTGCGGGCGTACGGGCCGCAACCCTCAGCGCGAGCGTTCCGCCAGGGTCAGCAGCAGGTGCGCGGACTCCGGCCGCAGGAAGTCGGAGTGGGCGCCCGAGGGATGCAGCCGGGTACGGCGGCTGCCGCGGTAGAGCCAGTCGGCGTCCACGTTGACCAGCCGGTGATCCAGCGTGGCCTGCTCGTAGACCTCGGACGTCGGCAGCAACCTGGTCGTGAACTGGGGAACCGGTGCCGCACCGGCGCCCGAGTGGCCGATTCCGGGTGCCTTCTCGGCGCGCAGGTGCCAGAAGCCGGTGGCCCGGTCCCAGCGCGAGTGCGTCAGGGCGAGCGGGCCGCGCAGGGGTGCGCCGGGCCGCCCGTCGCGCGGGAACAGCGTGTCGAAGTACCGGACGAAGGCGTCGCGCGGGGCGGCCATCTGGAAGATCAGGGCGCTGTCCACGGTGAACGGGCGGCGCGGATCGTGCGGTGTGCTCCAGCCGAGCACGGGAGGCTTCTCGGCGGCCCGCTGCACCGCCTCGCACAGGAACCGGCCGCCGAAGGAGTGCCCGACGAGGTGGAGGTACTGCCCGTGCCGGTTGGCCAGGACCGCGGGGCCCGTCGGGTCGGTGCGTTCGGTGTCCAGGTAGCCGAGCAGGTGGCCGAGGACGTACGGGGCGTGCCCGGTGCCGTCGGCGCTCATCGCGTGGGCGCGGTCGCGGATGCGGCGGTAACCCTTGAGCGTGGGCAGGCTGGACGACGGCCAGCGCACCACCACGCACCAGGGGCGGTAGCCCGCCTTCAGCCCGGGATAGCGCTCCGGCGCCGCCTCGTACAGGTCCAGGGAGTGCCGCAGCAGGCGCTGGGCGGTCCGGGTGGCGCTGCTCGGCGCGGTCTGCCAGCCGTGCACGTACACGTGGATGTCGGTCGCCCAGCGCGGGACGGCCAGGCTCCGCGCCAGGTGCTCGGCGACGCGGCCGGCGGGCACGGGCACGTCGCTGCCCGGCAGTGTCAGCCTGCCCTTGTCGTCCAGGTCGATCTCGACGGGCGCGGGCAACCGGGTCCGCGGGCCGGTCATGAGACGAGCCTCAGCCGGCTGTCGATGCCGCAGTGCAGCGAGTAGGCCAGGGCGAGCGGGTTGCGGAACTCCGAGGCGAACCGTCGCACCAGCAGCCGGCTTATCTCGCCGGCGGTGTAACGGCCGGTCAGATACAGGTCCAGAAAGGCGTACGCGTACTCCGTCGCGAACTCCTGGGGCATGTCGATCTGCGGGGCGAGGACGCCGTCCGCGCCCATGTCGATCAGTTCCTGCCCGAGGTGCTTCAGCCGGCCGGGCGCCGCCGCCCGTGCCGTGCCGCAGGCGTTGAGCAGCACGAACGGCTTGAACCTGGCCCGTGAGTCGTGACGGAAGCGGCGCCGTTTGCGGGACACCACCGGCCCGTCGATGTGCTCGTCGTCGGAGAGCCGGATGGACAGCCCCGGGGTCGACGGTCCGCTCTGCACCATGCGGCCGTGGCACCAGAAGTACATGACGTCCTCGTTGAGCACCGGCCCCGCCAGGGCGTGCAACAGGTCGCTGCCCCGGGAACGCACGATCAGCCGGGAGCGCTGCTCCAGCAGCTTGTGCACCTCGCGCGCGCGGCCCACGCGGTCCAGGGAGTCGTCCTTGTTGAGGCTGGTGGTGGCCAGGTCGCGCTGGCCGAGCGGGGCGTGGTCCCAGGGATAGCCGGTGGTGGTCTGCTCGACCTGGTGCCGGTGGCCCAGGAACGCCTCCCAAGGCGTGGCACACGCCGCCGGATCCACGGCGAGCATGGGCCACGGCAGATACAGCCGGGAGTCGAAGCTGATCCGCAGCGTCTCCTTGCCTGCAAGTGCGGTCAGCAGGAACTCGCGGAAACGGCCCAGGTCGTAGCCGCTGCCGTGGAGCATCACGTCGAGCAGGTCGTACCCCTCCTCGGCCAGCTTCGCCGTCACCGAATCGGCCCGGTCGGCGAGTTCGCTGAGGTCGGCGGTCTCCGCGAAGGGCCGGCTGCCGACCAGCGCCCCGGACTCGTCGCCCTCGCTGCGGTAGTACACCACCAGGTCGTGCCACCTGTTACGCAGGCGGTCCGCCCGCTCCAGCAGGTCGTCGGGGGAGACCTCCAGCGGCGCCTCGTGCCAGCGCGGGAACGCAGGGTCCGAGGACGCGTCCGGGGCGCAGGCGAAGATCGTCAACACCTTCTCGCTGGTGCGGTACAGCTTCACCCGCAGCTCCGCCGGCGGTTCCCCGTCCGGCGGACGCGGGGTGCTCCCGGGCTGCGGCGGCACCCCCGTGAAGCCGTGGGAGGGGTCCCTCAGTACCTCCACGGCCAGATCCTGCGGCATCCGGGTCAGTCCTCCCTGGCACCCTGCACGTGGACAACGGTCTTCAGCTCCTGCAACACCAGCCCCGAGGCGTGGTCGTACAGCGTGAACCGGACGTCGTGGGCGCCCGGCCCGGGGGCGGCCAGGGTGAAACGCGTGGGAGCGCCTCCGGAGTCGTACTCGGCCGTGGCCGGGTCGACCGTGGTCGCCGTGGGACAGCTGACGGCCACCACCAGCCGCGGCGGCACAGCCGCCGTCGTACCGTCCTCCCGCTCCAGCCCGACCTCGATCGTGACCGGCCGCCCGGCCGTCACGTCGTCCGTGAGCAGCGTCAGCCGGGCCCGCCAGGCCGGCCGCGCGGTGCGCAGCCGCCAGCGGAGCTCCGCCGTGTCGGGGTGGTCCGGGCCGAACGTCCGCTCCCAGCGCGCGAGCAGTTCCTCGTGCGACGGCGCCGAGTCCGGGTCGTCGGCCTCCAGACAGGCGAAGGCCAGCTCGGCCAGGCTCTCCAGGGTGTCCGGATGGTCCGGGCCGAACATCCGGGCCCGCCCGGCGTGCACGGCCTTCAGCAGAGCCACGGCGGCCGCGGGATCGCCCGCGTCGGAGAGGGTGTGGGCGAGCTGCGTCGCCAGGGTGGGGAGGAAGCCGCCGAAGCGATCGGCGAACAACTCGACGAGCACGCCCAGGCGGAGGGCCTCGTCGTCGTACTCCTCATCCTCCTCCGCCGGTCCACCGGTCGAGGCCGGCTCGCCTTCCCGCGCGGCTGCCTGATGATGGACACGGACGACGTCGTCGACCGTTTCCGGATAATCCAGCCGAGCCCGCAACAGCGCGGTGCGGCGCAGCAGGTCCCGCAGCACCTCCAGCGCCTGCTCCGGCTCGTCCGCCTGGGCCAGGGCGTGCGCCAGCACCGGCAGCACTTCCAGGGTGCGCCGGTGGTTCGGGCCGAAGAGCTCGGTGGCATCGTCGACCAGGTTCCGCGCCCACCGCACCGCGTCGTCCGCCGGACCGGTGTCCGCCGTCAGCCAGGCAAGGTTGCCGCGCACCCAGAACGTCGTCTCGTGTTCCTCGGGGAGGACGTCCTCGCACTGCTTCAGCAGCTCCTCGAAGACCGCGGCCGCGCGATGGGGGTCGCCCGCCTCCCAGCAGGCGTGTCCCAGGAGATTGCGGCAGCCGAGGGTATCGGGGTGCTGCGGGCCCCGCGTGCGGTTGCTGTCGTCGACCAGCGCCATGGCGTCCCGTACGCTCAGCACGCGCTGACCGGCCTGGAGCCGCGCCCAGATCAGGCTCCGGCGCGCGGCATGGACCGAGCTGTGGTCGGGACCGTGTATCCGGGCGCGGTCGTCCACGAGCGATGCCCGCAGTCGCACCTCGTGCGCGACCTGACCCGCCGTGCTGTACGCGGCGGCGAGGGTGGCGCGCGCGGTGAGCGTCCTGGGGTGGTCCGCGCCCAGGACCCGGGTGGCATCGGCGACCACGCTCGCGGCGGTCGCGACGGCCCGGCCGGCGGTGGACGACCCCAGCCAGACCCAGGCGATGGTGCGCCGAAGGGCGAAGGTGTCGGGATGATCGGGACCGAGCAACCGCTCGTGGTCCCGCAGCAACACGTCCAGGTCCCGCAGCGCTCCCGCACGGTCCCTGGTGTGCTCCCGCCAGCGGGCCAGCATGGTGCGGTCGTCGAAGTCCCGCGGACTGTCGGCCCCGTGGAACCGGGCGAGATCGTTCACCAGGTCCTGGCCGAGCGCGACCGCCCGGTCGTGATCGCCCTGCTCGGCGAAGGCCGTCGCCAGCAGGTACCTGGTCGCCAACGTCTCGCCGTGATCCGCCCCATGGAAGCTGGTCCGGTCCTCCACCAGTCCTTCGAACGCGACGATCGCCCGCCGGTACGCGCCGGACCACATCCAGGCGTACGCCTGCCACGAGCGCGCGTTCAGAGTGCTGACGTGGTCCCGGCCCCGCACCCGCGAGCAGTCGGCGACCAACTGGCCGGCGAGTTGGGCGGCGCGGCTGTAGTCGCCCGACGCACAGTGCGCGCTGACCAGATCGAAGCGCACGTCGAGCACCTGCGGGTGGTGGGGCCCGAACAGACGCCTGCGCCCGTCGAGCACGGACTCCAGCGTGCTGAGAGACAACTGGTGCCGTCCGGCCGCCTTCTGCACCAGGCCCAGATCCCGCCGGGCGCGCAGCGTGCGCGGATGATCGGCCCCCCAGATGCGGGTCCACGCCTCGACGGCTTCCTCGTACAGGGCGACGGCCCGGTCGTGCCGCTCGGCGGCCGAGCAGGCGTCCGCCAGGTTCTCCAGCGTGAGCAGCGTGTCCGGGGCGTCGTCGCCCAGCAGCCGGCGGTGGTCGGCGAGCAGTTCCGTGAACCCCGCGATCGCGCCCTCGTGGTCGCCGGCGCCCAGCCGGGCCAGCGCCAGGCCGTTGCGGGAGTTCAGCGTCGCCTGCGCATCCGCGCCCAGGACCCTGGTCCGGGCCTCGACCAGTTCCTCGTAGACCGAGATGGCGCGTTGATGCTGTCCCGCCGAGCGGAAGACCCAGGCACACCAGCTGCTGGCCTCCAGCGTGTCCGGATGGTTGGCGCCCTGCACACGGGTCCGGTCGGCGAGGAGCGCGTCGAACACCTCGCCCGCCCGGCCGTACTCACCGGCCGAGCGGTAGGCCGCGCCCAGCCACGACCGCATGCCGAACGTCAAGGGGTGATCAGGGCCGTGGACCCGCTCATAGACCTCCACGAGCCCGCCGTACAACTCCAGCCCCCGCGCGTAGCGCTCCTCCTCGACGAACACCTGGGCCAGGGAGTGGCGGATCGACAGGACGCGCGGATGGTCGTGGCCCAGCAGGGGTTCCATGTCCTGGAGCAGGTTCTCCAGTTCCGCGACCGCGCTCGGGTGGTCGCCCGCCCACTGCCGGGTGCGGGCCAGGGACTCGCGAGTGGCGAACACATCGGGGTGCTCGGGGCCGAGGACCCGGGTGCGGTCCCGCAGCAGCTCCTCGAACACCTCGATGGCGGCCGGCAGATCAGAGGCCTCGCGCAGGGCGTAGGCCAGATGGGCGCGCGCGGTGAGGGCCGCAGGATGATCGCCGCCCTGTTCGCGGGCGCGGTCCGCGACGAGTGCCCGGCGCTCGCGGACCGAGCGGGCGTGGTCCCCCATGAGCTGCCGGGTGTAGGCCAGCGCTTCCCGCGCGCGCAGCGTGTCCGGGTGGTCCGGGCCCCGCACCCGCGCGTAGTCGGCAATCACCGCTTCGTAACCCGCGACCGCCCGGACGTAGTCGGCCCGCTCCCGATGAGCCTCCGCGATGTCGTCGCGGTAGTCGAGGGTCGCTGGATGGTCCGGCCCCTGGATACGGGCGCTGTCCGCCGCCAGCGACTCGAACTCCGGCAGCGCCGCGTCCGGTCCGTGCGCCTCGGCCAGCTCGTACGCCAGGTCCTTGCGGCTGCGCAACGTATCGGGATGGTCCGGGCCCTGCACGCGCTCCCGGGCGGCGACCACCTCCCGGTACAGGGCCACCGCCCGGCGCGGATCGCCCGCGGCGGAGTGCGCGGCGGCCAGCCAGCCGCGGCTGGTGAGCGTGTCGGGATGGTCGGGGCCGTGCTCGCGCCGCCGGTCCTCGACCGCCTGCTCGTACAGGGCCAGCGCGGTGCGGTGGTCACCGGCCTCACGGTGGGCGTAGGCGAGGTTGGTACGACTGGCGAGCGTGTCCCGGTGCCCCGCCCCCAGGAGACGCTCCCGGTCGGCGACGACCGCCGCGAACTCCTCCACGGCGGCCTGGTACCGGCCCGCGGTCTGGAGCGCGTAGGCCAGGTCGTTGCGGCTGCCGAGCGTGTCCGGGTGCTGCTCGCCCTGGATCCGGCGGCGGTCCGCGACGACGGCCGTGAGCTCGTCGACCGCCCGCATCACATCGCCCGCCTTGCGGTGCGCGTACGCCAACCGCTGCCGGGCGGCCAGTGTCTCCACGGCGTCCGGGCCGCACCGCTGGCGCCGGTCGAGGTAGACGTTCTGGCACAGCCGGACCGCCCGCGCCGGATCGCCGGCCTTCGCGTGCAGCTCCGCCAGGCGGTCGCGGTGGTCGAGCGTGGTGTCGTCGTCTACGCCGAGCAGCGCCTCGCTGCCCTCGACGGCCCGCGTCATGAGCGGGATCGCCAGGACGTGTTGCTCCCGCGCCACCAGCTCGTCGGCGCCCCGCCGGTACATCTCGACCGCCTCGGCGGCAGGTTCCGCGGCCGGTCCGGTCTCCGCGAGCGCCTGGACGTGGATCAGCAGCCGCCGTACGCGCTCGGCCGGGGCGCCGGACAGCTCCGCCGCCAGCGCCCGCTCGGCGAGGTCCCGCGCCTCGGGCACCTCGGGCGGCTCGGCGTGCCGCAGCGTCTGCTGCACGAGGCGGTGCAGGGTGAGGCCCTCGGGGCCGGACGTGATCAGGTGGTAGTCCCGGAGCGCGTCGAGCGCCTCCTCGACCTCGCGCTCGGGCCGGCCCAGATGCCGCAGCACCTCGCGGGGCGTCGCCTCCGGGGCGTACCAGGCCAGCGTGTACAGCAGCGGAACGGCCAAGGGACGACGGGACCGGATGGACTCCAGGCTCGTGCGCCAGATCTGGGCGATCGTACGGCCCGAGCGGCCCGCCCCGTCGTTGAGTACGGCGTCCGGGACGCGGGCCAGCTTCGCCTGGTAGGCCGCGAAGCCGATGCCGGTCTCCCGGAGGTAGGCGCCCGCCTGCGTGAGCGCCAGGGGCAGATGCCCGAGGTTCTCGGCGAGCCGCGCGGCCTGCTCCCGTTCGGCGGCGGTGCGGTCGCCCCCGCGGCCGGCCGTCGCGCACAGCAGGTCGACGGCCTCCCCGTGGTCCAGCACGTCCAGGCTGACCAGGCGGGCCCCCTCGGGCCAGCCGGTGCGGCAGCGGCTCGTGACCAACTGGTGGCCACGGTCGATGAGTCGGCCCAAAAACGGGGTGAGGTGCTCGGGCCGCTCCACGTTGTCGTACACCAGCAGCCAGCCGGAATGCGCCTCCAGCCAGGCCAGCGCCCACTCGGTGCGTTCCTTGGCGGGGGCCCCGCGGGCCCAGTCCGGGTGGAGGCGCAGGGCCAGCTCGCCGAACCCCGAGGCGATCTGCTCCTCGCTCTCGGCGGTGATCCACCACACGAGCCGGTACTCGTCGCTCTGGTGTGCGTAGCGCAGCGCCAGGGCGGTCTTGCCGATCCCTCCGAGACCGCTCACCGCGGTCGCGACCGTCTGCGTGACGACTCCGCCGCCGGACAGCAGGGAGGCGCGTAAGCGGCCCAGGTCGTCGATGCGCCCGACGAAGGGCGCCGACGGCAGCAAGGGAAGGTTGTCCAGCCGGGCGGGCGGGTCGATCGCCAGGGCGGCGGCCTTCGCCGCTTCCGGCAGCACCGTGGTGTGCTCTTCGGTGTGCGGATTGCCGCCCGGGCGGAAACGGCCGACGGCCTGCCCCGGCACAGCCAGGTCACGCTCGAGGACGGCAGCCCCGGCGGCCCGCGACTCCTCGGAGATGATCATGACTCCCCCGTGCCGATCACCCGCACCGTCTCCGGTACGTCCTCCGCCCGCGACGCTGGAGGAATATGCAACTGTACTGGGGCGAAAAGGAGTTGTCACCGGTGTGGGGCGGCGACGCGGACGTCGGCCACCCCACGGGTGCCACAGCGCTCGGGCGTCAGAGCCGCTCGGGTGTCCGGATGCCCAGCAGGGCCATGCCCTGGTGCAGCGTGCGGGCCGTGATGTCGCAGAGGAACAGGCGGTTCTCGATCTGCTCCGGCGACTCGGCCTTCAGGACCGGGCACTTGTCGTAGAACGTCGTGTACAGCGACGCCAGCTGGTACAGGTACGCCGTCATCTTGTGCGGGGCGTACTCCGCCGCCGCCTCCGCCACCGTCGCCGCGAACGAGTCCGCGTGCAGGCCCAGCGCGCGCTCCGCCTCGTGCAGATCCAGCTCGGGGTGCGCGGCGGGGCGCGCCTCGCCGGCCTTGCGCAGGATCGACTGGATACGGGCGTAGGCGTACTGGAGGTAGACCGACGTGTCGCCGTTCAGCGAGACCATCTGGTCGAGGTCGAACTTGTAGTCGCGGTTCGCCGACGTCGACAGGTCCGCGTACTTCACCGCGCCGATGCCGACCTGGGTGCCCCGCTCGGCGATCTCCTCCTCGGAGAGGTCCTGGGCCTTCTCCCGGACCACCGCCGACGCGCGGTCGATCGCCTCGTCCAGCAGGTCGACCAGGCGGACCGTCTCGCCCTCACGGGTCTTGAACGGCTTGCCGTCCTTGCCGAGGACCGTGCCGAAGGCGAGCTGCACCGCCTTGACGTCCTCGTTCAGCCAGCCCGCCCGGCGGGCCGTCTCGAAGACCATCTTGAAGTGCAGCGACTGGCGGGCGTCCACGACGTACAGCAGCGTGTCCGCCTTGATGTTGAAGACACGGTCGCGGATCGCCGACAGGTCGGTCGCCGCGTAGCCGTAGCCGCCGTCCGACTTCTGCACGATCAGCGGGACCGGCTTGCCGTCCGGGCCCTTGATGTCGTCGAAGAAGACACAGAGCGCGCCCTCGGAGCGGACCGCGACGCCCGACTCCTCCAGCAGGCGGCAGGTCTCCGCGAGCATGTCGTTGTAGCCGGACTCGCCGACGATGTCCGGGTCCCGGATCTCCATGTCCAGCTTCTCGAAGACGGAGAAGAAGTAGATCTTCGACTCGTCCACGAACTTCTGCCACATGGCCAGCGTCTGCGGATCGCCCGCCTGGAGGTCCACCACCCGGCGCCGGGCCCGCGTCTTGAACTCCTCGTCGGAGTCGAAGAACTTGCGCGCGGCCTTGTAGAGGCGGTCCAGGTTCGACATCGCCTGCTCGCCGGAGGCCTGGAGGTCCCCGCCGTCCTGGTGGTCCAGCTCGTGCGGGTGCTCCTCCAGGTACTGGATGAGCATGCCGAACTGGGTGCCCCAGTCGCCGATGTGGTGGCGCCGGACCACCGTCTCGCCGGTGAACTCCAGCAGCTGCACCACCGAGTCGCCGATCACCGCGGAGCGCAGGTGACCGACGTGCATCTCCTTCGCCACGTTCGGCTGGGCGTAGTCGATCACCGTGGTGCCCGGGTGCTCGGTGCGCGGCACGCCGAGGCGGCCGGTGTCGTCCGCGTAGCGCGCGGCGAGGTTCTCCGTGATCGCCCGGTCGGTGATCGTGATGTTCAGGAAGCCGGGGCCGGAGACCTCCACGTCCTTGATCACGTCACCCGACTCGACCCGCGAGACGACCTGCGTCGCCAGCTCCCGCGGGTTCGCCTTCTCCTTCTTCGCGAGGGCCAGGATCCCGTTGGCCTGGAAGTCGGCCCGGTCGCTTCGTCGCAGCAGCGGGTCCGCGGAGCCGGCCTGCGGCAGAGCCGCCGACAGGGCCGCCGCGAGGCGCTGGTGGACGGAGTCGCTGAGGGACGTGACCGAGGCCATAGGTAAGGGTGCCGTTCTCCTCGAGGGAATGGATAGACACGGCCAGTATCCCATGGGGGTAAAGCCGTTTTTCCGGGCGCGAGGGGGTCTGGGACAATGGTGCGGTCAGCCGTGCGACCGTACCGGCTGCCCGATGCAGAAAGAAGGACGTGCCGATCGTGGCTCAGAGCACCGAGACCACCGACTGGGTCTCCCGTTTCGCGGATGAGGTCATCGAGGAGTCGGAGCGTCGGGCCCCGGGCAAACCGGTCGTCGTCGCGTCCGGCCTCTCGCCGTCCGGCCCCATCCACCTCGGGAACCTGCGCGAGGTCATGACCCCGCACCTCGTCGCCGACGAGATCCGCCGCCGGGGGTACCAGGTGCGGCACCTGATCTCCTGGGACGACTACGACCGGTACCGGAAGGTGCCCCAGGGCATCGCCGGGGTCGACGAGGAGGCCTGGAAGGAGCACATCGGCAAGCCGCTGACGTCCGTCCCGGCGCCGAAGGGCTCCTCCCACCCCAACTGGGCCGAGCACTTCAAGGCCGCGATGGTCGAGTCGCTGGCCGAGCTGGGCGTGGAGTTCGACGGGATCAGCCAGACCGCGCAGTACACCTCCGGCGTGTACCGCGAGCAGATCCTGCACGCGATGAAGCACCGCGGCGACATCGACGCGATCCTCGCCCAGTACCGGACGAAGAAGGCCCCGGCCAAGAAGCAGCAGGCGCAGAAGCCCCTCGACGAGGCCGAGCTCGAGGCCGCCGAGGGCTCCGGCGCGGCCGGCGAGGACGACGGCAGCTCCGGCTCCGCCGGGTACTTCCCGTACAAGCCGTACTGCGGCAACTGCGAGAAGGACCTCACGACCGTCACGTCCTACGACGACGACTCCACCGAGCTGACGTACGCCTGCACCGCCTGCGGCTTCTCCGAGACGGTCCGGCTGAGCGAGTTCAACCGCGGCAAGCTGGTCTGGAAGGTCGACTGGCCGATGCGGTGGGCGTACGAAGGGGTCGTGTTCGAGCCGAGCGGCGTCGACCACTCGTCGCCCGGGTCGTCGTACCAGGTCGGCGGGCAGATCGTCGGGATCTTCGGCGGGAAGCAGCCCATCGGGCCGATGTACGCCTTCGTGGGTATCTCCGGGATGGCCAAGATGTCGTCCTCGCGGGGCGGCGTCCCCACCCCCGCCGACGCCCTGAAGATCATGGAGCCGCAGCTCCTGCGCTGGCTCTACGCCCGGCGCAGGCCCAACCAGTCCTTCAAGGTCGCCTTCGACCAGGAGATCCAGCGGCTCTACGACGAGTGGGACCGGCTGGACGCCAAGGTCGCCGACGGCAGCGCCCTGCCGGCCGACGTCGCCGCGCACTCGCGTGCGGTGCGTACGGCCGCCGGTGAGCTGCCGCGGACGGCCCGGCCGCTGCCGTACCGGACGCTGGCGTCCGTCGCGGACATCACCGCCGGGCACGAGGACCAGGCGCTGCGGATCCTGAGCGAGCTCGACCCGGAGCAGCCGCTGACCTCGCTCGACGAGGCCCGGCCGCGGTACGACAAGGCCGAGGCCTGGATCAACACGCACGTGCCGGCCGAACAGCGGACGATCGTGCGGGACGAGCCCGACGCCGAGCTGCTGAAGTCGCTCGACGAGGCGTCCCAGCAGTCGCTGCGGCTGCTGCTCGACGGACTCGCCGAGCACTGGTCGCTCGACGGGCTGACGCACCTGGTGTACGGCGTGCCCAAGGTGCAGGCCGGGTTCTCGGCGGACGCGACGCCCAAGGAGCTGCCGGCCGAGATCAAGACGGCTCAGCGGGCGTTCTTCGCGCTGCTCTACCACCTGCTGGTGGGGCGGGACACGGGACCGCGGCTGCCGACGCTGCTGCTGGCGGTGGGGCAGGAGCGGGTGCGGGCCCTGCTCGGGGAGTAGCCGCCGGTGTTGAAGAAGGGGCCCTGTTCGCAGGGCCCCTTCTTCATGCGATGTGCTCTTCTTCCAGTTCCTTGTAGTGACGGCTGCTGAAGCGGTCGACCATGCGCTTGGCTTCCGTGGTGTCGATGCGGATGCCGTATTCCGCTTCCAGGTTGTCGATGAGCTGGTTCGGGGTCGGGTAGCTGCCGTTGATCGACTGCTTGAAGACCTGGTAGTAGGACTCCTCGTCCGGCTCGGGCGCGGGGGGCGTGCCGCCGCCGTCGCCCAGCTCCCGGGTGCGGTTCGGGCCCACCGGGATGGGGAAGCTGCCGGTGTCCTCCGGGGTGGGTTCCTGCTCGTACTGGGTCTGGTACTGCTCGGCCTCTTGCTGTTCCGCGATCCACTGGGCGTACTGCTCGGGGTCGTAGGCCGGGTCGTAGCCGCCCTGGTACTCGACCTCGCGCTGCGCGTTGAACCAAGGGCTCTGGTCTGGTCCGGGTTCGTATGCGGGGTGCTCTGCGTGGGGGTTGCTGTCGAGTTCCAGGCGCTGCTCGCCGGGAGGTGCCGCTCTCTGTGGGACGGGCGCCGCCCCAGCGGCACGATTGCCCGCAGCTGGGCTGGCCGGCGCGTCCAGCTCCGGCTGTGGCGGCGGGGGGATCAGGGCCGGTTCTATGCCTGCCGCTGCCAGGCCCGCCGGAGCTGTCTCTGCCAGCGGCACCCCGTACCTGGCCAGCCGCAGCGGCATCAGGGACTCCACCGGGGCCTTCCTGCGCCACGCCCGTCCGAAGCGGGAACGCAGCCGGGCCTGGTAGACGAGACGTTCCTGCTCCAGCTTGATGACCTGGTCGTAGGAGCGGAGCTCCCAGAGCTTCATGCGGCGCCAGAGGAGGAACGTCGGGACGGGGGAGAGCAGCCAGCGGGTGAGGCGGACGCCCTCCATGTGCTTGTCCGCCGTGATGTCGGCGATCCGGCCGATCGCGTGCCGGGCCGCCTCGACCGCGACCACGAACAGGATCGGGATCACCGCGTGCATGCCGACACCGAGCGGATCCGGCCACGCCGCGGCGCCGTTGAAGGCGATCGTCGCCGCTGTCAGGAGCCAGGCCGTCTGGCGCAGCAGCGGGAAGGGGATCCTGATCCAGGTGAGGAGCAGGTCCAGGGCCAGCAGGACGCAGATGCCCGCGTCGATGCCGATCGGGAAGACGTAGGAGAAGTTCCCGAAGCCCTTTTTCAGGGCCAACTCGCGGACGGCCGCGTACGAACCGGCGAAGCCGATTCCGGCGATGATCACGGCGCCGGCCACGACCACACCGATGAGAACGCGGTGCATCCGAGTCAGCTGCAGTGGCGCGGCCACCCGTACTCCCCTCCCCTTGCGTGTTGTTGCGCGCAACAGGGTGGCACATGTGTGCGGAGGACGGGTGGCCGGTTCCGGTCGGGGATGTTCAGCTCTTCGCCGCGGGCTTCTTGGACGGCGACTCCGAGGCTTCCTTCGCGGGCTCCTCGGACGCGTCCTTGGAGGCCGACTTCGACGGGGACTTGGACGGCGACTTGGACGGGGCGCCGCTCGCCTTGCCGCCGCCCGCGCCGTTCGCGTCGGACACCGCCGCCACCGCCTCCTTGGCGGCCTTCTTCGCGTCCTTCATCAGGTCGTCGGCGCTCGGGCTCTTGTCGCCGGCCAGGCCCGCGCCGTTGTAGTCGAGGGTGACGACGACGTTCTCGACGCGTGCCACGACCGTCTGCTGCTTGAAGGTGCCTTCCTTCTTCTTCAGTTCGTAGCGCACGGCCGTCGCCTCGTCGCCGGTCCCCGGCACCGGCTCCGACTTGGTGCTCTTGGCGCCCTCCACGGCCTGGGCGTCCTGGACCTGCTTCTCGAAGTACTCCTGGGCCTGCTTGTCGGCCGGGCCGCGGGTGACGTCCGACTCGAAGCGCAGCATCGACACGTTCAGCCAGCGGAACTGCGAGCCCTTGACGCCGTTGTTGTCGAGGCTGTTCCAGGAGCAGTTGGCGCGGGCCGAGATGTCGTCCGACTTGCCCTCCTTGCCGGACTTGCTCTCCGGGACGAGGTCCTTCAGCGTCTTCTTCGACAGCGTCTTGCAGGCCTCCGGAAGCTTGCCGTACGCCGCCGCCTGCACGGTCGGCGACGGGCTCGCGGACGCCGAGGCGGCGGCCTTGGCGGCCTTGTCCGTGCTGTCGCCGGAGCCGGAGTCCGAGGAGCAGCCGGCGGCGACCAGCACCACGGGGACGGCGGCCGCGCAGACAAGGACGCGGTGGAGTCGCTTCGCTCGCTGATTGCGCTGGTCTCGCTGTGCTCGTAGCTGCATGGTTCCTTCACTCATGACGCTCGTGGTTCCTGCGGTCGGAACGGGTCCGAGTGGTCACCGTACGCGGTGAGGCAGCCGTGTGTTCTTCCTTCGGGTGCTTTGCGGGTGCGCGTGAAGGGGGCGTGAAGGGGCCTCAGTCGCTCAGCGAATCGGCCAGCTGCGAGGCCAGTTTCCGGGCCCTGTCCTGCATTTCCTTGCTGTCCGGGACGACGCCGACGGTGGCCGGCTGCTCGGCGTACTCGATGGTCACGATGACGTTGGACGTGCGGAATGCCACAGTCACCGTCCGCTGCTTGGCGGTCGAACCGGAGCTGTTCAGCTCGTCGTCGAGGAAGGCCTCGTCGCCGACGTCCTCCAGGACGCGGGGCTGGAGCTCGGTCGGGGTGGCGGAGGCGGACGCCGAGGGTGACGAGGTGCCGGACGGGGAGGGGGTGCCGCTCGCAGTGGTGGCGGCACCGCCGGCCGGGGTGCTGCCCGGGGTCACCGACTCGGTGGCGGTCGGCTCCGGCAGGTGGGCCGCCGCCTCCTTCTCCGCGAAGAGCTGCTCGGCCTGGCTGTCGTCGCTGACCGCGTTGTCGTAGGAGACGACCCGTTCGAAGTCGACGAGCAGATGGTCGGTGGCCTGCTGCGCGTCGACCTTCCACTGGCAGCCGACCTTGCGGTCGGTGTCGTACGTGACCGTCGCCTGGCCCTCGTACGCCTTCTCGCGCTGGTCCTCGTCGGTGATCTGCCGGATGCCCGGCAGGAGTTCGTCGAGGGAACCGTCGCTCACCGCGCCGCAGGGCTCGGGCAGCGTGCGGTACCGGCCCGGCTCGGCGGCGGCCGAAGCAGTGCCCGTGTCGCCCGGGTTGGAGTCGTCCGTCGGGCCGCCGTCGCCGGAGCCGCCGGTGCAGCCGGCCAGCAGGGCCGCGAGGAGCGCGGCGATACCTGGTGCGTACGCCTTCCGTTGCACGTGGTGGCTCCTCTCGACGCGGATATTGGCTTGCCGCCGCGGGGCGGCCGATGAACACAATGTGTATCGCACGCACTGCCGTGGACGCCGGTCCGGTTTCCCTTTCGTCGACCTTGGCTCCGGTATTTGCTGTTGAAGACCTTTACTCGTTCACGGGGGATTGAGGACGCTATGTCGTATGTAGAGATACCTGGTGCGAAAGTGCCGATCCGGATGTGGACCGACCCGGCCGCGGTCGAGGGCTCCGCACTCCAGCAGCTCCGGAACGTCGCCACGCTGCCTTGGATCAAGGGCCTGGCCGTCATGCCGGACGTGCACTACGGCAAGGGTGCGACGGTGGGCTCGGTCATCGCCATGAAGGGTGCGGTGTGCCCGGCGGCGGTGGGCGTCGACATCGGCTGCGGAATGTCCGCGGTGAAGACCTCCCTGACGGCGAACGACCTGCCCGGGGACCTGTCGCGGCTGCGGTCGCGGATCGAGCAGGTGATCCCGGTGGGGCGGGGGATGCACGACGATCCCGTCGACCCGGGGCGGCTGCACGGCTTCGGTACGGCCGGGTGGGAGGACTTCTGGGGGCGGTTCGACGGGGTGGCGGAGGCGGTCAAGTTCCGTCAGGAACGTGCCGGAAAGCAGATAGGAACGCTCGGCGGAGGAAACCATTTTGTCGAGGTCTGCACAGATACGACTGGTTCTGTCTGGCTGATGTTGCACTCCGGTTCCCGCAACATCGGCAAGGAACTGGCCGAGCACCACATCGGCGTGGCCCAGAAGCTCCCGCACAACCAGGGCCTGGTCGACCGCGACCTCGCCGTCTTCGTCGCGGACACCCCGCAGATGGCGGCGTACCGACACGATCTGTACTGGGCGCAGGAGTACGCGAAGTACAACCGCTCGATCATGATGGCGCTCCTGAAGGACGTGATCCGCAAGGAGTTCAAGAAGGCCAAGCCGGTCTTCGAGCCGGAGATCAGCGCGCACCACAACTATGTGGCCGAGGAACGCTACGACGGGATGGACCTGCTCGTGACCCGCAAGGGCGCGATCCGGGCCGGCTCGGGCGAGTACGGGATCATCCCCGGTTCCATGGGCACGGGTTCGTACATCGTGAAGGGCCTCGGGAACGACAAGTCCTTCAACTCCGCGTCGCACGGCGCGGGCCGGCGCATGAGCCGCAACGCGGCCAAGCGCCGGTACTCGACGAAGGACCTGGAGGAGCAGACGCGGGGCGTGGAGTGCCGCAAGGACTCCGGCGTCGTGGACGAGATCCCGGGCGCCTACAAGCCGATCGAGCAGGTCATCGACCAGCAGCGGGACCTGGTGGAGGTCGTGGCGAAGCTGAAGCAGGTCGTCTGTGTGAAGGGTTGACCGCTCCTACTTCGGCGCGTGCATCACCGCGTAGATCATGACGAACGCCACGATGTGGATGCCGAAGAGGAAGTAGGCGAGCCACCACCACATGTGGCGTTCGTTCTTCGTCTCCTGGGCGAGGCGCCGCGCTTCCCGTTCCCGGTCGGCGTCGGGCATCACAGTTCCCGGTGGACCTTCGTGTTGGAGGCCTGGGCGCGGGGGCGGAGGACGACGAGGTCGACGTTGACGTGGCTGGGGCGGGTGACCGCCCAGGTGATGGTGTCGGCCACGTCGTCGGCCGTGAGGGGCTCGGCGACACCTTCGTAGACCTTTTCCGCCTTCTCCTTGTCGCCGGAGAAGCGGGTCAGGGCGAACTCGTCCGTCTTGACCATGCCGGGGGCGATCTCGATGACGCGGACCGGCCGGCCGACGATCTCCAGGCGCAGCGTCTCGGCGAGGACGTGCGCGCCGTGCTTGGCGGCGACGTAGCCCGCGCCGCCTTCGTAGGTGCCGTGGCCCGCGGTGGAGGAGACGACCACGACCGTCCCGTCGCCGCTCGCGATCAGCTTGGGCAGCAGGGCCTGGGTGAGGTTGAGCGTGCCGATGACGTTCGTCTCGTACATCTGGCGCCAGTCGGCCGGGTCACCGGTCGCGACCGGGTCGGCGCCGAGCGCGCCGCCCGCGTTGTTGACCAGCACGCCGATCGTCTTGAAGGCCGTGGCGAACTCGTCGACCGCCGCGCGGTCGGTGACGTCGAGGGCGTACGCCGTGGCCTGGTGACCCGCCTTGGTGATCTCCTCCGCCAGCGCCTCGATGCGGTCCTTGCGGCGGGCGGTGAGGACGACGCGGTAGCCCGCGGCGGCGAGCTGCCGGGCCGTGGCGGCGCCGATTCCGCTGCTCGCACCGGTGACGACGGCGATGCGGGAGGCTGCGGACGGGGCGGCGGTGGCCATGGGAGCTCCTCGGACGTGGTGTGCGGGGTCGGGCCGGCGTCGGCCCAGGGCTTCCGGCCAGGATAGGCGGGCCCGGCGGTGGGAGAATGAGGGCGGGTGATCCCCTGGCACCACCGGAGGTGGATCATGGGCGAGGCACGTGAGGTCATGGACCGGCTCACCGACGCGGTCACCACGCACGCCGATCTGAAGGTCATCAGCGAGCTGTACGCCGAGGACGCGGTCGCCTTCACCCCCGACGAGGGCGAGCTGCGCGGGCGCGACAGCATCGTCGAGTACTGGCGGACGATGACGGAGGCGATCCCCGAGGCGACGTTCCGGTCGCTGCACTCCTACGAGGTCGGTGACACGGCCATCGACGAGGGGATCTTCAGCGGTCGGAACACCGGGCCGCTGGAGCTGCCCAACGGCGAGACGCTGCCCCCGACGCAGAAGGAGATCAGGATCCGCGGGGTGGACATCGCCACCGTGCGGGACGGCCGGATCGTCGACTACCGCCTGTACTTCGACGAGATGGACTTCCTGGGGCAGCTGGGGCTGCTGCCCGACGAGCCGTTCTGAGGCCCCGGCCGGGGCCGGGAGGCCGATCAGTTTCCTCGCGGGGCGTACATGATCACCGCCATGCCCGCGAGGCAGACCAGTGCGCCCGTGACGTCCCAGCGGTCCGGGCGGTAGCCGTCAGCGACCACGCCCCACAGGATCGAACCGGCGACGAAGATCCCGCCGTACGCGGCGAGGACGCGGCCGAAGTGGGCGTCGGGCTGGAACGTCGCGACGAAGCCGTACGCGCCGAGCGCGAGGACGCCGCCGGCCGCCCACAGCCAGCCCCTGCTCTCGCGCACGCCCTGCCAGACCAGCCAGGCGCCGCCGATCTCCAGCAGGGCGGCGAGGACGAAGAGGGCGGCGGAACGCACGATCTGCATGCGGGCAGCTTCGCACGCCGGGGTGTGGCACTCGCTCGGCACAGTCCGCCCCGCAGGTATGGTTGAAGGGTAAACAACCTGGAGGGTGAGCGATCATGCAGTTCGGGATCTTCAGCGTCGGCGACGTCACGCCCGACCCGACCACCGGCCGCACGCCGACCGAACGCGAGCGCATCAAGGCGATGGTCGCCATCGCGCTCAAGGCCGAGGAGGCCGGCCTCGACGTCTTCGCCACCGGTGAGCACCACAACCCGCCGTTCGTGCCGTCGTCCCCGACCACCATGCTCGGCCACATCGCCGCCCGCACCGAGCGGCTGATCCTCTCCACCGCCACCACCCTCATCACCACCAACGACCCGGTGAAGATCGCCGAGGACTTCGCGATGCTCCAGCACCTGGCCGACGGCCGGGTGGACCTGATGCTGGGCCGCGGCAACACCGCGCCCGTCTACCCCTGGTTCGGGCAGGACATCCGGCAGGGCATCCCGCTCGCGATCGAGAACTACGCCCTCCTCCACCGGCTGTGGCGCGAGGAGGCCGTCGACTGGGAGGGGAAGTTCCGTACGCCGTTGCAGGGCTTCACCGCCACGCCCCGCCCGCTGGACGGCGTACCGCCGTTCGTCTGGCACGGGTCGATCCGCTCGCCGGAGATCGCCGAGCAGGCCGCGTACTACGGCGACGGCTTCTTCCACAACAACATCTTCTGGCCGGCCGAGCACACCAGGCGCATGGTCGAGCTGTACCGGACCCGGTACGCGCACCACGGGCACGGCACGCCCGAGCAGGCGATCGTCGGGCTGGGCGGGCACGTGTTCATGCGGCGGAACTCGCAGGACGCCGTGCGCGAGTTCCGGCCGTACTTCGACGTCGCACCGGTGTACGGGCACGGGCCGTCGCTGGAGGACTTCATGGCGCAGACGCCGCTGACCGTCGGCTCCCCGCAGCAGGTCGTCGAGAAGACGCTGGCCTTCCGGGAGTACGCCGGCGACTACCAGCGCCAGCTGTTCCTGGTCGACCACGCCGGGCTGCCGCTGAAGACCGTGCTGGAGCAGATCGACCTGCTGGGCGAGGAGGTCGTACCGGTGCTGCGCAAGGAGTTCGCCGTGGGCCGCCCGGCGGACGTCCCGGACGCGCCGACGCACGCGGCCCGGCTCGCCGGGACCCGAGGGTGAGAGGACGGTAGGCCCCCGGGCCGCGGTTGCGTGACCCCTGGTGAGAGGGCAGTAAGAAGGACGCTCCGGCGCAGCTCATCCGACCCCGTAGGCCCGGCGCCGGGGCACACTGGACGCGTGTCCCAAACAGTGCTGCTCGCCGAAGACGACCGCGCCATCCGCAACGCCCTGGAGCGCGCCCTGACCCTGGAGGGTTACCAGGTCATGGCGGTCGCCGACGGTGTCGAGGCACTGGCGCAGGCCCACCGCAACCGTCCGGACGTCCTCGTCCTGGACGTGATGATGCCCGGCATCGACGGGCTCCAGGTGTGCCGCGTGCTGCGCGCCGAGGGCGACCGGACGCCGATCCTGATGCTGACCGCCCTCGTGGAGACCGCCGACCGGATCGCCGGCCTGGACGCGGGCGCCGACGACTACGTGGTGAAGCCCTTCGACGTGGAGGAGGTCTTCGCCCGGCTGCGCGCCCTGCTGCGCCGCACCAGCCCGGTGGGCGCCGGGAGCACACCGGCGGCCGAGGCGCCCAAGCCGCTCCCGGAGCGGTTCATCGAGGCGGCCGGCATCCGCATGGACCCCCAGGCGCGCCGGGCCTGGCGGGGCGCGCGCGAGCTGGAGCTGACCCGCACCGAGTTCGAACTGCTGGAGCTGCTGGTCCGCAACGCGGGCATCGTCCTCGACCACTCGACGATCTACGACCGCATCTGGGGCTACGACTTCGGCCCCGGCTCGAAGAACCTCGCCGTCTACGTCGGCTATCTGCGCCGCAAGCTCGACGAGCCGGACGCGCCCCTGCTGATCCACACGGTGCGTGGCGTGGGTTACGTGCTGCGGGAGGACTGAGTGAGCCGCCTCCGCCGGCTGGTGGGCGGGCGGCGGCCGAAGCTGGTCTCGCTGCGCACCACGTTCGCGGTGTCGTTCGCGGCGGTGACGGCGGCCGTGACGATCCTGGTCGGCATCCTGTCGTACAGCGCTGCCGCCCGGCTCGTGCGGGTGGACCAGCAGACCGTGTTCGCCGAGGTCGTGCAGGACCTGCGCGACGAGGTGCGGCAGAACCGCATGACGCCCGGCGACTTCTCGTCCGCCGCGCCGGGCCACGACCTCGTCCGGCCCGCCCGTACCGATGTGCAGGTGCTCGGCCCGGACGGCCATGTCGTCGACCCGGGCAGCCCCGGGCTGCCGGTCACCGGCGCCGACGTACGGATCGCCGGGGCTGCGACGTCCGGGCGGGTGGCCGAGCACAAGGACGTCGACGTGGGCAACGACGTCTACCGCGTCGCGACCGTCTCCCTCGGCGGCGGCCGGGGCGCGGTGCAGGTCGCGCAGGAGTTCAGCGACGTCGAGGACCTGCTGCGGGCGCTCCAGCGGCGGACGCTCCTGCTGATGGCCGCCGTCGTGATCGCCGCCGGCCTGTTCGGCTGGTGGCTGGCCCGGCGGATCACGCGCCGCCTGGTCGTCCTGACCGACGCCGCCGAGGACGTCGCCCGCACCCGCCGGCTCGGCATCCAGGTGCCCGTCGCCGGTCACGACGAGGTGGGCCGGCTGGGCCGGGCCTTCGACCGCATGCTGGGGCGGCTCGCCCAGTCCGAGGAGGACCAGCGCCGCCTGGTCCAGGACGCGGGCCATGAGCTCCGTACGCCCTTGACCTCCCTGCGTACGAACATCTCCCTGCTCCGCCGGATCGACGAACTCCCGCCCGGGTCCCGCGAGGAACTGGTCGCCGATCTGGGCCAGGAGGCCCGGGAGCTGACCGACCTGGTCAACGAGCTCGTCGACCTCGCGGCCGGGCAGTCCGACACCGAGCCGCCGCAGCGGGTGAACGTCGCCGACATCGCGGAGGAGGTGGCGGGCCTCGCCCGGCGCCGCAGCGGCCGGCGGATCCTGCTCCGTGCGAGCGGCGACACCACCACCGACGGACGGCCCGGGATGCTGACCCGGGCGCTGTCCAACCTGGTCGAGAACGCGGTGAAGTTCGACCAGGCCGGCACGGCCCCCGTCGAGATCGTCGTCGCCGGGCCCGCCCGGCCGGGCACGATCCGCGTCGAGGTCCTCGACCGCGGCCCCGGCATCGCCGACAAGGACCTCGACCGCGTCTTCGACCGCTTCTACCGCGCCGCCGACGCCCGCTCCCTGCCGGGCTCCGGACTGGGCCTGTCCATCGTCCGGGAGGTGGCACTCGCGCACGGTGGAGCGCCGTTCGCGTTCCGGCGGGAAGGGGGCGGGACGGTGATCGGGTTCACGGTGGGCGGGGGACTCGACTGACACCGGCGGGCTCCGTGTGAGGCGTCCGGCCACCTTCGCCGAGGCCGGTGGGACAACGTTTGCAAGCCAGGGGCGTGCCATGCCGAAGCAGATGCATTACGTGGGAGTAATCGCTGCCCATTCGCGTCGCATCCGCATGAAAGCGCTGTCACATCGGCGGGTCGGAGAGCGAATTCCTGTGTTACCGTCCGCCCATGCCTCCAGCTCAACGGCACCCCACGATGGCCGACGTCGCGGAACGGGCCGGGGTCTCCACATCCACCGTCTCGCGCACGCTGCGCGGCCTGTCCACGGTCTCGCCGGAGGTGCGGGCCCGCGTCGAGAAGGCCGCGCGCGAGCTGAACTTCGCCGTGTCCCGGCAGGCCGCAAGCCTCGTCACGGGCCGGACCGGGACGGTGGCGGTGCTGGTCCCGACGCTCAACTCCTGGTTCATGGGAGCCGCCCTGTCCAGCCTGGCCCCGCTGCTGCGGGCGGCCGGCATGCAGCTGAACGTCTACGAGATCCCCGACCTGGCCGAGCGCACCGCGTTCTTCGAGCACCTCCCGGCACGCCGCAACGCCGACGCGCTCCTGGTGTTCTCCTTCGACCTCACCGACGAGGAGACCGCGCGGCTGGACGACCTCGACATGCCGGTGATCTACGTCAGCCAGCACGTCCAGGGACGGCCCAGCGTCTACGTCGACGACGTGGCCGGCGCCCTGCACGGCACCCGGCACCTGCTCAACCTCGGCCACCGCCGGATCGCCTTCGTCCAGACCGCGGGCGCGAGCGGCTTCTCCTTCAGCTCCGACGAACGGCTGCTGGGCTACCAGCAGGCGCTGACCGAAGCGGGGGTCCCGCTCGACGACGACCTGGTGGTGTCCACGCGGGTCGGTGACAAGCGTGCCGCCGCCGAGGTGCTCGGCATGCTGCTCAGCCTGCGCGAGCCGCCCACCGCCGTCTTCGCCGAGCAGGACGAGCTCGCCGTCGCCCTCATCTGGAACCTGCGCAGGACGCAGGTCGCCGTACCCGAGCGGATCTCCGTCCTCGGCTTCGACGACCAGCCGCTGGCCGACTGGTTCGACCTGTCCACGGTCGCCCAGTCACCGTCGGACATGGGCCGGGAGGCCGGGGAGCTGGCCCTGAAGCTCATCGACGACCCCGAGGCGGATCACGTGCGGCACGTCGTGCTGCCGACGTATGTGATCCCGCGGGCGACGACCGCGCCGGTGGCCCGGTCCCGGGCCCGGGACGAGGGGGAGCGGACCGGCGGGCCGGCACCCGGGGAGTGAGGTGACGCGGGGCGGGGGCGCGTGCGGCACGCGCCGCCGGGAGACCCGCGTCAGGCCTCTGCGAGGGCGAAGAAGTGCATCGGGGAGTTCGCCTCGAAGCCGATGCGCGGATACACGGGCGCGCCCGCGGCGGTGGCGTGCAGGGTCGCCCGGGTCAGCCCGGTGGCCCGGCCACCCTCGTACAGGGCCTTCCGCGTCACGGCCTCTCCGTATCCCCGGCGCTCCCACGCCGGATCGGTGGCGACGAGCAGCACGAAGAGGCGGCCGTCGGCCTCGACGGTGGCGGCGCAGGTCACGGGGGTGCCGTCGGCGCGCACGCCCAGGTAGGCGTGCACCTGGCTCTTCCAGATCGAGGAGCGGCCGAGACCGTCACGGCCGTCCTCCAACGGGAAGCCGTAGGCACGCGAGTTGATGTCGGCGAAGGCCCGCAGCTGCTCGTCGGTGGTCACGCGTACGAACGTCAGGTCGGGGTGGGCGGGTTCGGGAAGGGGCAGCAGATTCCCCGCCATGCCCGTACCGGGAAAGGCGTGCACGAGCCCGGCTCGCTCGGCGGCGTCCCCCAGCCCCGCGCGCGCCTCGTCGTCCAGCAGATCCTCGAAGACCCACAGAAAACCGGGGCACTTCTTCGACCGCATGATCTCCGCGACCTCGTTCAGCCGCTGCTTCAGCAGCCCGGCGGTGGTGCCGGGTTCGGTCAGCGTGACGCAGTTCCAGAAGGCGAACCGGCAGTCGGCCCAGCGGACGGCGATCCCCGGCAGATCGCGGACGTCCGCCTGCGGATCCCGGTCGAGCACCATGACCCGCCACACGGTGGCGAGCTGCTCCATCGATTCGATCGAGTCCGCGAGATCGCGCATGAGTTCCCCCCAGGTCGGCGACACGGCACGGGAGTCGCCCGCGCCCAGTACACGTACTGCCCTCCCCGGGGCTGCCTCATCCTTCTTCTGGATCCTTCGGGGCGTCATGACTCAAGTCCGCTCACAGGCGCCGTAGATCGCGTGCTCCGCGCCGGTGGCAAGGGCCCAGTACCGGTCGCCGTACGACCAGTGCCACCATTCCGTCGGGTAGTTGACCAGGCCCGCGGCCGTCAGCGCGTCGCCGAGGAGCCGCCGGTTGCCGCGTGCTGCGGGCGGGACGTCGGGGGCGTGCGTATAGCAGGCGCCGTCGCTCTCCTCCGGATTGGCGTTCACCCGCGTCCCCATGTCGAGTTCCCGCCCGTCGGCGGACATGAGGGTCAGGTCGACCGCCGCGCCGGCACTGTGGGGAGCTATCTCCGGCGGTGACACGTAGCGGCTCGCGGCGTCACGCACCCGTTCCGCCGACCAGTCGGGGTGGTCCGCCCGCAGTGCGCCGGAGTACCGCTCGAAGTAGAGACGCTGGAGGGCGGACGGCCGGTACCCCTCGACGAACAACAGACGAACGCCGTCCGGCAGCAACTCCTGAGCTTTCAGAAGGCGGGACAGGACCCCCTCCCGCAGGTGCGCCTAGGCGCCCGCCCCGTCTTCCCTCCGTGGGTCGACGGCAATGGACTTCCCCGCCCTGACGTCGAGCAGCTCTTCACCGCAGTCGACGACGGGGACTGCCGCGACTCTGGGATCTGACATCAGCACGATCTCGGTCATGCGCTGATCATGACGCAGCGTCGCCCCACGCAGACGACCCGTTCGGGGGTGACCTTTCCGGAGGCGGCGAGTCGGAGGGCGTCGGGGATGTGGGCGCGTACGTTGTCACGGGCTGTGCCAGGGCGTCGAGCTCGTCGAGGAGTCCGCGGACGCGGCGTTCGATTTCATCGCGGATGGGGCGGACGTCGGCAGCGGTTTTGTCGGCGGGGTCGTCGAGGTTCCAGTCGAGGTACCGCTTACCCGGGGGGGCAGTCGTGCGATTCCACGCGCTTGAAGTCGTCGCTCACAAGCCCGGACTGTTTCCTGAGGGTGCTTCAGACGTCCAGTCGTTTGCAACGACTCATGAAACATGGTCGCCGCAGGTGGACCGCCGGGCGGCCGGGTGTTTCACGAGCGAGGACCTGTGAAACAGTCTTGGCGGTGGTCTGAGCCAGAAGCAGTGGAGATTCGGTCGAAGATCGCTGTCGACGATCTGCCGTCGGTGATCGTGCTTGTCGCCCTGGGCCACCTGGCCGGGGTCAAGATCTAACCCTTGATCAACAGGGTCAGCAGGGCTGTCGCCACACCGAGACCGACCGACCCGAGCGCCCACCGTGTGCCGGTGCGCTGCCAGGGACGTCCAGCGTCCAGTGCGTAGCGTCCCGGCCCGGTGAAGGCGAGCGCCACGGCGACGGCCGCGAAGAGCATCGGCGTCTCGGTCCCCTCGTAGAACCCGGACCCCCACGAGGCGTTGACCGCATTGATCATCACCCCGATGACCATGGCCGTGGCCAGCGGGAACGCCAGACCAGCGGCCAGCAGCAGCCCGCCACTCATTTCAGTCAGCCCCGCGATCACCGCAAAGGGCCTCCCCGGCTGAAACCCCATCGTTTCGAACGCCGCGGCGGTCCCCGCAACCCCGTCGCCCCCGAACCACCCGAACAGCTTCTGCGCCCCATGCGAGGCCAGAACCAGCCCGAAGAACACCCGCAACCCCAGCAATCCGACATGCATGACCATCGCTCCATTCGCTTCGTGCAACTCCAGCTTCGATGCGTGACGGGGCGGCTGGCATCCGCCGATCTTCCGCTTCAGCCCCGCCGATCGGCGGGGTGGTTCCGGCCAGGTGCCGGATCCCTTTCCACCGTCTCCTGTTCGAGTCTTGAGTCCGACTCCAGGACGACCACGCCATGAGGGGCCCTACAGCCCTTCTTCCAAGCCCCGAGGACTCCCCAAGAACCCCTGGGAAGGCCACGGTCAGGAAGGCCACCGCCACGAAGGCCAGGCGCCCGATTCGGGGTCTTGATGTTCTTCCCGTTCAGGAGGAGCGCATCTGCTCCGCCGCCCAGTGAGGAAAGCCTTTTGTCCGCACGCTCGACCGCGCCTCGATCGCGCGTCACCCGCCTCGGAGCAGTCGCTGTCGCGGCCGCTCTCTTGTCCGTCTGCCTCGCAGGCTGCCAGAGCGCAGAGCCGCACTCGCACCCGGCGGCTACCGGAGAGCCAGATCCGGCGTTTACCGGACTGCCGCCCGCGCCGCCCAAGGGAAAGTTGCTGCCGACGACCAAAGAGCAGGCGGCCGGCATGGTTCCCGGCGCTGCGCTGGTGGAACCGCCCGACCTCAACACGGCGACCCCGAAGGAGCTGACGGTCCAGCTGACTGCGGTGCAGAAAGAGGTGATGATCTCGGGCAAGAAGGTCCTCGCGGAGACCTACAACGGAAGTCTCGTCGGGCCGACCCTCCATGTGGTTCCAGGCCAGCGTGTCACCTTGAAACTGGCCAATCACCTTGGCACGTCAACCAACCTGCACTACCACGGGATGCACCTGTCCCCGAAGGGAAGCGCGGACAACATCGACCTGTCCGTTAAGCCGGGGCAGATTCAGACCTACCACCTCGACATTCCCGCCAACCAGGAACCCGGAACGTACTGGTACCACGACCACGAGATGTGCGACGGGAACGGCCGTCCGATGCCGGGGATGACGATGAGCCCCGCACCCGCGAAGAGCCCCGCACCCGCGAACGTTCGCTGCAATGGAACTGAGAGCCAGATCGGGGCGGGGCTGTCGGGAACCATCATCGTCGGGGACAGCCGCGAAACTCTGCCACCGGCCTACCGCGGGATCACCGCTCACACCTTGGCGCTCAAGGACACCCAGATCAGCTCATCCAGCTCGATCGTCTACCCCGACGGGGTCCTCGAGCCCGCAGAGCCGACGGTCCGGCTGGTCAACGGCCAATACCAGCCCACGCTGACCATGAAGGCCGGGGAAACCCAGCTGTGGCGCATCGCCAACGAAGGCTACGCCATCGCCTACGACCTCCAGCTCGACGGCGGCACCTTCACCGTCGTCAACCAGGACGGGATTCCCGCCGCGGCGCCGGCCCGGGCCAAGCACCTTCTGATGCCGCCCGGCAGACGCTTCGACGTCCTGGTGACCGCCGGAGCCACCGGATCGACCTGGCTCAGAACCCTCGCCCACAAGACCGGGCCCGACCCCTTCAACGGTGCCGGCGACGAATACCCCGACACCCCCCTCATGAAGGTCAACGTCCAGAAGGACAGCGGGAATGCGGGGCCGGCCGCCACCGCAGGACGGCCGGGCATGGCCACCTCGCCCCAGATCACCGGTCCGCTTCCCGGATCCCACCCCGATCTGTCCAAAGAACCCATCGCCCGATCCCGAAGCATCGTCCTGAACGACGACCGCGGCAACAACTTCTGGATCAACGGCAAGCTGTTCGACCACACGAAACCGACTTTCGCTGAACCGGCCACTCTCGGAACGGTCGAAGAATGGACGCTCACGAACAAGGCTCAGCAGAATCATCCGTTCCATCTCCACGTCGCGCCGTTCCAGGTCCTCAGCGTGAACGGCGTCGCCCAGCCCCACGCCGACTACATGGACGGCGTGAGCGTCCCCCACGCAGTCAACGGAAAGCCCGGAAAAGTGGTGATCCGGATCCGCTTCACCGACTTCACCGGGAAATGGTTCTTCCACTGCCACATCACCGGACACGAGGACACCGGAATGATGGGCTACCTGAACGTCATCGCCGCCCGATAACCAACCCTCCGGCGCCGGCGGGCGCCGGCGGGCGCCGGAGGCTCAGGATGCGAGGACGCCCCGATCCTGGGCAGGGAGGCGTCAGCATCCTGCGTCGCTGAAGGCACGTCACCGTCAGGCGGCCTGGTCGAGGCCGACGGCGGTCAGATCCTGCTCGCAGCGGGATGAAGTCGACGTCGAGTTTCGGGTCGTATGCGTCGGGCTGGATGCCGAGTTCGTGCGTGGAGTACTCGCCGAACCGGTTGATGTGCTCGGTCAGGTACGGCGAGATGTGGGCCAGGTCCTCCGGGGCGATCTCCCCACCCTTCCTCCAGTAGCTGACGGGCGATCTCCGCGATGTCCAGGGCATTGTGGAAGAGCACCGCGTTCGTGAGCAGGGCGTTGAACTTCATCGCCTTCTCCTGCTCGATGGGGTCGTTGTCGGCGATGACGCCGCGGTTGCCGAAAGCCGATCCACTGGGAGAACCGGTTGAACGACTCCACCTTGTTGGTTGCCGCCGTCACCCGCCGGCGCAGTGGCGCATCCGAGAGGTGGTGCAGCAGCTGCACCGTACGGATCACCCGGCCGACCTCCCGGAAGGCCGTGTAGGTGGCATTCTTCCGCGAACCGGAGCGCAGCCGCTTGAGCAGCGTGGAGGAGGAGATGGCGCCTTCGCGTACGGAGACGGCCACGCGCATCAGGTGGCGGAACTGGGACTCGACACCGCCGAGGCGATAGCGCCGGCTGACTTCGGGAAGGAGGCCAGCGAGTCGTTGCAGGTGGATCGACGACGCCTTCACGGAAACGGAAACGGAAGCCGAGGCGGAAGACGACGGCGGCCCGCCCGCCGCCCAGGGCACATCAGCACCCCCAGCAAAACCAATGTGCCCGCAATGTGCCCTGGCCGCCTGACGGCCCCTCCCGGCACCAAAAAGGGCGAGGCCCGAAGACCCCGCCCGATCCGCAAGAAACCCCAGCTCAGAGCCGATCAGGGCCAAACAAGGCAGTACGGCTGATGCCCCGCCTCATGCAGCCGATGGCTGAAGTCCTGCCACTCGTGCAGCAGTTGGTACACGTTGAACGCGTCCCGCGGTCCGCCCCGGTCCGGGACCGTCGACCAGATGAAGGCCGCCGCGCCCACCGCCTCCTCGCCGATGCCCCGCAGGGGGTCGACGACGGTCATCGGGAGTTTCACGACCGCGTAGTCGGGGTGCAGGACGACCAGTTCCAGGGGCGGCACCTTGTGCAGGGGGACGCCCTCGATGCCCGTCAGGACCATCGCCGCCATGGTCTCCGGCTTGATCTTCGTGAACATGCCGTTCATACCGAGCTCGTCGCCGCCGAGTTCCTCGGGACGCATCGAGATCGGGACGCGGGCCGCGGTCGCGCCGTCGGGCGCGCCGAAGTACTTGTACGTCACCCCCACCCGACCACCATTCCTGCTCCCCGTCCGAAGATCGTCCATCCGGCGTTCAGTACGGCGGTCGAGCCGGTCCGGTTCACTCGGCAGCCCCTGCGTCTGACGTGCTTCCTGCGTGTCCTCCGCTTCGCGCCGGTGCCTTCCCCGCCGGGCACGTCGAGGACCCAGGTCATCAGTCCCCTCGCCCAGTCCGCCACCGCGATGCATATCTCCACCCGACTGCTTTTCTAGGACGCGTCGCCCCCGCCGCGCAACCCGATCATCGTGTCAGTGACCTCCCCCGCGGCCGCTCGCCGAAACGTGCGCTGAAACATCTGTCCGCGGGATCTTCGCAGCCTCCGACCACCCTGGGCCGTTTGAGCTGTGTGTATCACGCCCCAGTCTCGCAGACGACAGAGGTTCGGGGACCGCTCGCAGGGCACTGTCCTACCCTGAACAGGTCACTCACACCCGGATCCCGACGACGTCGGAGAAGGTCGGAGAAGTCGCAGGTCATGAGCGAACTGGCATATCCGTATGAAGCACCGGCCTCGCAGGCTCTGTTCGACCGTGCGGCGGCCGTCACACCAGGTGGCGTGAACTCGCCGGTGCGGGCCTTCCGCGCAGTCGGCGGCACACCGCGGTTCATGGTGTCCGGCAAGGGGCCGTATCTGACCGATGCCGACGGCAGGGAGTACGTCGACCTCGTGTGCTCCTGGGGGCCCATGATCCTCGGGCACTCGCACCCCGAGGTCATCGCCGCCGTGCAGGACGCCGTCGCCCGCGGTACGTCCTTCGGTACGCCCGGTGAGGGCGAGGTCGCACTCGCCGAGGAGATCGTCGCCCGGGTGGAGCCGGTCGAGCAGGTGCGGCTGGTGTCCAGCGGGACCGAGGCGACCATGTCCGCGATCCGGCTCGCGCGCGGGTTCACCCGGCGGAGCAAGGTGATCAAGTTCGCCGGGTGCTACCACGGGCACGTCGACTCGCTGCTCGCCGCGGCGGGCAGTGGCGTCGCCACCTTCGCGCTGCCCGACACCCCCGGCGTCACGGGCGCCCAGGCCGGGGACACCATCGTCCTGCCGTACAACGACCTCGACGCCGTACGCGCCGCCTTCGCGGCCCACCCCGGCGAGATCGCCTGCGTGATCACCGAGGCCTCCCCGGGCAACATGGGCGTCGTACCGCCCGCGGACGGCTTCAACCAGGGCCTCAAGGACCTCTGCGCCGAGAACGGCGCCCTCTACATCTCCGACGAGGTCATGACCGGCTTCCGGACCAGCCGGGCCGGGTGGTTCGGGGTCGACGGGGTCCGCCCCGACCTCATGACGTTCGGCAAGGTCATGGGCGGCGGCTTCCCCGCAGCGGCCTTCGGCGGGCGCGCGGACGTCATGGCGCACCTCGCCCCGGCCGGGCCCGTGTACCAGGCCGGCACGCTGTCCGGGAACCCGGTGGCCACCGCGGCCGGTCTCGCCCAGCTGCGCCTCCTCGACGACGCCGCCTACGACAAGGTCGACGCCGTCTCCGCACAGATCCAGGGGCTCGTCACCGAGGCCCTGACCAAGGAGGGTGTCGCGCACACGCTCCAGAACGCCTCCAACATGTTCTCCGTGTTCTTCACCGACCGGCCCGTGCGGAACTACGAGGACGCCAAGGCGCAGGAGTCCTTCCGCTTCACCGCCTTCTTCCACTCGCTGCTCGCAGGCGGCGTCTACCTGCCGCCGTCGTCCTTCGAGTCCTGGTTCGTCTCCACCGCGCACGACGAGCGGGCCGTGCAGCGGATCGCCGACGCCCTCCCGGCGGCGGCCCGAGCTGCCGCGGAGGCCACGGCATGAGCAACGAGACGCCCCAGGGGACGAACGACGACATCACCGTCGTCCACGTCATGCGGCACGGCGAGGTCGCCAACCCGGACGGCATCCTCTACGGGCGGCTGCCCGGCTACCACCTCTCCGAGCTGGGCCGCCGCATGGCCGACCGGGTCGCCGAGCACCTGTCGGCGCGCGATGTGACGTACGTCGTCGCCTCGCCGCTGGAGCGGGCGCAGGAGACGGCGGAGCCGATCGCCAAGGCGCACGGGCTGGACCTCGCCACCGACGAGCGGCTGATCGAGGCCGAGAACATCTTCCAGGGCAAGACGTTCGGCGTCGGGGACGGGGCGCTGCGCAAGCCCGGGAACTGGAAGCACCTGGTCAACCCGTTCCGGCCGTCCTGGGGCGAGCCGTACGTCGACCAGGTCGTGCGGATGATGAACGCGCTGAGCGCGGCGAAGGACCGGGCCCGGGGGCACGAGGCCGTCGTGGTCAGCCATCAGCTGCCGATCTGGATCGTGCGGTCGTACGTCGAGCGGCGGCGGCTCTGGCACGACCCGCGCAAGCGGCAGTGCACGCTCGCCTCGCTGACGACCTTCACGTACCGCGGCGACCGGATCGTTTCCGTCGGCTACACCGAGCCGGCCCGCGATCTCGTCCCGGCGCATCTCCTCGCCGGTGCCAAGCCGGCGAAGGGGAAGGACAAGGCGTTCGGCGCGTAAGCCCTTTCCGTTCGCTTCTGATCGCTTCGTTACGGAATCTGCAAATATCAGCGGAACCTCCCTGTTCATCACGTCCTCTGACTGGATGACCACCAGAGAACGCGATGAACGGGGATGCAATGCGCCCTTACTCCCGCAGGGGAATGCTCGGAATCGGCGCGGGGGCCGCGGCCGCCGTCTCGCTCGCCGGGTGCGGCGGACTCACCGGGTCGGACGGGTCCAGCCATGCCGGTGGTTCCGGGGAATCCGCACAGGGCGGGTCGAAGCCGAAGCCGACCGCCCGGCCCATCGGCGACGGCTCCACCGCCTACACCGGCAAGCAGCCCCACCAGCCCGCCAGGCCCGAGCCGCTGGAGCCGGGTCAGACCCCGCCGCAGTTCGTGGTGTTCTCCTGGGACGGCGCCGGCGAGGTCGGCAACGGGCTCTTCCCGCGTTTCCTGGACCTCGCCAAGGAGCACGGCGCGAGCATGACCTTCTTCCTGTCCGGGCTGTACCTGCTGCCCGAGTCGAAGAAGCGCCTCTACGACCCGCCGAACAACCCGCGCGGCGCCTCCGACATCGGCTACCTCACCGACGAGCACGTCAAGGAGACGCTGAAGAACGTCCGCCGGGCGTGGCTGGAGGGCCACGAGATCGGCACCCACTTCAACGGGCACTTCTGCGGCGAGGCCTACGGCTCGGTCAAGAACTGGACGCCCCGGCAGTGGCGCAGCGAGATCGACCAGGCGAAGTCCTTCGTGAAGGAATGGCGCACCAACACCGGCTGGAGGGACCTGCCGTCGCTGCCGTTCGACTACGACAAGGAGCTCGTCGGCGGCCGTACGCCCTGTCTGCTCGGCCAGGACAACCTGCTGCCCACCGCCCGCGAGCTGGGCTGGCGCTACGACGCCTCCTCGCCCGGCGGCCGTCAGGTGTGGCCGGTGAAGCGGCAGGGGATCTGGGACCTGCCGTTGCAGCAGATACCTTTCCCCGGTCGTGGCTTCGAGGTCCTCTCCATGGACTACAACATGCTGGCGAACCAGTCCATCAGCACCACGAAGGCCCCGGCGCACAACTACCCGGGCTGGCGGCAGCAGTCGGCCCAGGCGTACATCCAGGGATTTAAGCGGGCATACGAGACTAATCGGGCACCCCTCTTCATCGGCAACCACTTCGAGCAGTGGAACGGCGGCATCTACATGGACGCCGTGGAGGAGGCCTTCAAGCACATCGCGCGCGAGAAGGAGAAGGGCGCGGATGTGCGTCTCGTCTCCTTCCGGCAGTTCGTCGACTGGCTGGACGTGCAGAAGCCCGAGGTGCTCGAAAAGCTCCGCACGCTCGACGTCGGGCAGCAACCGGCCGGTGGCTGGAAGGGGTTCGTCGAGAAGGCCCCGCAGGGTGCCGCCACACCCTCCCGGAACGCTGCCTGAAATGCGGTTTTCCGCCCGCAAGGGGGGTGGGCGAGAGCCCCGGAACGGACATGCGAAACTTTTCACATGAGTGCCGCCAGCCGCGCCCCCCTGCGCTCGAACCGCTCGCCCCGCACGACCCTCTCGACCCGGGTCCGTCGCCGCGCCGCCCTGACCGCCGGTGCCGCCGTGGCCGCGCTGCTCGTCTCCGCGTGCGGCTCGGGCGGCACCTCCGGCGGGGGCGGCAACACCAACTTCGTCACCGGCACCGACGGCATCGCCACGGTCGCCAAGGGCGAGCGCACCCCGGCCCCCGACCTGTCCGGCAAGACCATCGCCGGCAAGACCCTCGACGTCGCCGACTACAAGGGCAAGGTCGTCGTCCTCAACGTGTGGGGGTCCTGGTGCAACCCCTGCCGCGCCGAGGCCAAGTACTTCGCGAAGGTCTCCAAGGAGTACGCCGGCAAGGGCGTGCAGTTCGTCGGCATCAACACGCGCGACACCTCCACCGGCGCCGCGCTCGCCTTCGAGAAGGACTGGGACATCACCTACCCCAGCCTCTACGACCCGACCGGCAAGCTGCTGCTGCGCTTCGACAAGGGCACCCTCAACCCGCAGGCCATCCCCTCCACCCTGATCCTCGACCGGGACGGGAAGATCGCGGCCCGCTCGCTGTCCGCGCTCAGTGAGGAACGGCTGCTGAAGATGCTCAAGCCGGTCGTCGCCGAGAAGTGAGCGGAGTAGTGACGTGAGCGCGCTCACCCTCGCCGCGGTAGCGGACCCCAACGGCACGGTGCTCAACGGCGCCCTGCTGGTGGCCCTGCCCATCGCACTGCTCGGTGGACTCGTCTCCTTCTTCTCGCCCTGCGTGCTGCCGCTCGTGCCCGGCTACCTGTCCTACGTCACCGGCGTCAGCGGCACCGACCTGGCCGAGGCCCGGCGCGGCCGGATGGTCGCCGGGGCCTCGCTGTTCGTGCTCGGCTTCACGGCCGTCTTCGTCTCCGGCGGGGCCTTCTTCGGGTACTTCGGCCAGACGCTCCAGGAACAGCGGGGCGTGCTGTCCAAGGTGCTGGGCGTCTTCATGATCCTCATGGGCGTCTTCTTCATGGGCATGATGCCCTGGCTCACCCAGCGCGAGTTCCGCTTCCACAAGAAGCCCGCGGCCGGTCTCGTCGGCGCCCCCGTGCTCGGCGCGCTGTTCGGCATCGGCTGGACGCCCTGCATCGGCCCGACGCTGGCCGCCGTCCAGACCCTCGCCCTGAACCAGGGCAGCGCGGGTCGCGGGGCGGTACTGACCATCGCGTACTGTCTGGGCCTGGGCGTGCCGTTCGTGCTCGCCGCGGTCGCCTTCCGCAAGGCCCTCGGCGCCTTCGGGTGGATCAAGCGCCACTACGTCTGGGTCATGCGGATCGGCGGCACCATGATGATCGTGACCGGTCTGCTGCTGCTGACCGGCGCCTGGGACCGCATCGTGCAGGAGATGCAGGTCTGGTCCGACGGCTTCACTGTGGGGATCTGATCGATGAGCAAGACCACCGCCTCCGACCCGGCCCCGACCGCCGCCGAGGACCAGGAGCTGGGCGACGCCGGCTCCCAGCTGTCCACCGCCCCCACGGAGGACGCGCCCAACCTGCCCTCCCTGGGCGTCATCGGCTGGGCCCGCTGGTT
Organism: Streptomyces chartreusis NRRL 3882; assembly: GCF_900236475.1. Taxonomy (GTDB): domain Bacteria; phylum Actinomycetota; class Actinomycetes; order Streptomycetales; family Streptomycetaceae; genus Streptomyces; species Streptomyces chartreusis_D. The sequence goes on along the minus strand of NZ_LT963352.1, from coordinate 3,853,356 downwards.
CTGGCGCCAGCTGACCTCCATGCGGGTCGCGCTGCTGCTGCTCCTGCTGCTCTCCCTCGGCGCGATCCCCGGCTCGCTCATCCCGCAGTCCGGCCAGGACGAGACGAAGGTCGCCGACTTCCGCAAGGGCAACCCCACCCTCGGGGACGTCTACGACAAGCTCGGCCTGTTCCACGTCTACAGCTCGGTGTGGTTCTCCGCGATCTACATCCTGCTGTTCATCTCCCTCATCGGCTGCATCGTCCCGCGCACCTGGCAGTTCGTGGGCCAGCTGCGCGGCCGGCCGCCCGGCGCGCCCCGGCGCCTGACCCGGCTGCCCGCCCACACCAGCTGGCGCACCACGGCCGAACCCGACCAGGTGCACAGCGCCGCCCTGGCCCTGCTGCAGAAGCGCCGCTTCCGCGCCCACCTCGCCGGTGACGCCGTCGCCGCCGAGAAGGGCTACCTGCGGGAACTGGGCAACCTCGTCTTCCACATCGCCCTCATCGTGATGCTGGTCGCCTTCGCCTGGGGCCAGCTGTACAAGTCCGAGGGCAACAAGCTGGTCGTCGAGGGCGACGGCTTCTCCAACACCCTCACCCAGTACGACGACTTCAAGTCCGGCAGCCTCTTCACCTCCGACGACCTGGTGCCCTTCAGCTTCAACCTGAAGAAGTTCACCGGCACCTACGAGCGCAACGGCCCCAACAAGGGCACCCCGCGCGTCTACCAGGCCGACCTCACCTACAGCGACGGCCCCTACGGCAAGGACGAGAAGACCACCGTCAGGGTCAACCACCCGCTGGAGATCGGCGACGCCAAGGTCTACCTCGTCAGCCACGGCTACGCCCCGGTCATCACCGTCCGCGACGGCAAGGGCAACATCGTCTACGACGACGCCGTGCCGCTGCTGCCGCTCGACGCCAACGTCACCTCCTCCGGCGTCGTCAAGGTCCTCGACGGCTACCGCAACCCCGAGGGCAAGAAGGAACAGCTCGGCTTCAACGCGTTCTTCGTGCCGACCTTCGGCGGCGCCGCCAGCGGCACGATGCTGTCGCAGTTCCCCGCGCTGGACTATCCGGTGCTCGCGCTGTCCGCCTACCACGGCGACCTGGGGGCCGACTCCGGCATCCCGCAGAGCGTGTACCAGATGGACAAGACCAACATGAAGGAGTTCAAGGACTCCAAGGGCAAGCTGTTCAAGAAGCTGCTGCGGCCCGGCGAGACCATGAAGCTCCCGAACGGCGCAGGTTCGGTCACCTTCGGCAAGGACATCAAGGAGTGGGCCGGCTTCCAGGTCGTCCAGGAACCCGGCGGCGGCTGGGCCCTCGCCGGGGCCCTCGCGGCCATCGGCGGCCTCGCCGCCTCCCTGTTCATCCAGCGCCGCCGCGTCTGGGTGCGCGCGGTCAAGGGCGCCGACGGCGTCACGGTCGTGGAGATGGCCGGCCTCGGCCGCAGCGAGTCCGCCAAGGTCCCCGAGGAGCTCGGCGAACTCGCCGGGATCCTCTACGACGAGACACCGCCCGCGCCCGGCCCCGACGACCCCGCAGATTCCCCCGACACCGACCAGGAGCCGGGTACCGAAACCCCCGTACCTGCCGAAGGGGCTGAGAAGTGACTCTCGCCGCCGCCACCAACGAAAACCTCGCGAACATCAGCAATGTGCTGATCTACTCCGCGATGGCCGTCTACACCCTGGCGTTCTTCGCGTACATCGCCGAATGGCTCTTCGGCAGCCGCAGCAAGGTCGCCAAGACCGCCGCCGCGCTCACCGCCAAGCCGGCCGAGGCGAAGAAGGCGCCCGCCGTCACCGTGAACCAGGCGGGCGGCACCGCCGTCCTGGAGCGGCCCAAGGTCACCGTGCGGGCCGGGGCCGGTCAGCGGGACGTGCCGGACGGGCCCGGGGCGCACGGCGGTGACGAACAGGGCGACCTGTACGGCCGGATCGCCATCTCCCTCACCGTGCTCGCCTTCCTCGTCGAGCTGGGCGGGGTCATCGCCCGCGCGGCCTCGGTGGAGCGGGCCCCGTGGGGCAACATGTACGAGTTCAACATCACGTTCTCCACGGTCGCCGTCGGCGTGTACCTCGGGCTGCTGGCGCTGAAGAAGAACGTGCGCTGGCTCGGCCTGTTCCTGATCACCTCGGTCCTGCTGGACCTCGGCCTCGCGGTCACGGTCCTCTACACCGCCAGCGACCAGCTGGTCCCGGCCCTGCACTCGTACTGGCTGTACATCCACGTCTCCACGGCGATCTTCTGCGGCGCGGTCTTCTACGTCGGCGCGGTCGGCACGATCCTGTACCTCTTCAAGGACTCCTACGAGAACAAGCTCGCGAGCGGCGGTACGCCCGGCACCTTCGCGACGTCCGTCCTGGAGCGGCTGCCCTCCTCCGCCTCCCTCGACAAGTTCTCCTACCGCGTCAACGCCGCCGTCTTCCCGCTGTGGACGTTCACGATCATCGCGGGCGCCATCTGGGCCGGTGACGCCTGGGGCCGCTACTGGGGCTGGGACCCGAAGGAGACCTGGTCCTTCATCACCTGGGTCGCCTACGCCTGTTACCTGCACGCGCGCGCGACCGCGGGCTGGAAGGGCCGCAAGGCCGCCTACCTGGCCCTGATCGCCTTCGGCTGCTGGCTGTTCAACTACTACGGCGTGAACATCTTCGTCTCCGGCAAGCACTCGTACGCGGGCGTGTAGCTCCCGTACCGGCGAAGGCCGGTTCCCGCGACCCTCAGTCGCGGGAACCGGCCTTCGCCGTCGCTCAGGGTCTGCCGGCCGCGCCCGTCACGATGTCCCGCAGCCGCTCGGCGTACAGCCGCATGTTCTTGTACGCGATGTCCGTGTCCGGGTAACGGGCGGCGAACCACAGGCCCTCGTGGAGGCGGGTGATCCAGGCGCAGACCTGGTCACCGTAGGACACCCTGAGCAGCCCGTACGCCTTCTGGTCCGTCCAGTGGTCGGAGCCGGGGATACCGCGGGTGTCGACGAACGAGACGATCGAGTACAGGTCGGGGGAGGTCGGTCGGAAGTCGCTGCCGAGGAGGTGGAGGACGCGGGCCAGGGGGATGCGGGCCAGCCGGCGGTTGGCCTGGAGGGCGGCGCGTACGGTGCGCAGGGCGCTCGGGAAGTCGACGGCCTCGGACATGGGGATCTCGATCGGGGCGCCGCCCACGTACCAGCCGACCGACTGCGACCACTGGGACTTCACCCGGGTGTGGAACGGCACGACCGTGCGGTAGACGGGCTCGCCGCCGATCTCGTGGACGATCAGGGCTGTGGCCGCGAGGACACCGACCAGGCTGCCGCCGTACGGGCGGCAGTACGACTCGAAGGCGGCGGCCGCGTCCGCGTCCACCATCATCTCGCGCATGAACTTCTGCGTGGGCAGTTCGCCCCCGGGTTCCAGGCCGAGGTCGACGGGGAAGCTCGGCAGCCGTCCGCCGCAGCGGTGGATGAACTCCCGCCAGCGGGCGACGATGTCGTGGTCCGCGTCGATGCGGTCGGCGTCCGCCCGCTCGGCCTCGCAGAAGTCGACGTAACTGCTCGCCGGCTCCGGTCCCTCGGCCTTGCCCGCGATCCCGGCCTCGTACAGCTCGTGGATCTCGGCGGGGATGCGGTGGATGGAGTAGGCGTCGACGTTGCTGTGGTCGAAGGCCATGTACACGCTGGTGCGGTCGTCCCGGACGACCGCCGTGTAGATGAGGTTGGGCCAGCGCAGGGCGTCGGCCGTGGTGTCGAAGCGGTCCTGGAGGTGCTGGGCCAGGGCCGCCGCGTCGGTGAAGTCGCCGACGTCCTCGCGGTGCAGGGACACCGAGGAGGGGTCGAGCGTGAAGCGGCGGATCGAGTCGCCGGGACCGCCCGCCCAGCGGAAGCCGCTGCGCAGGGTTTCATGGCGCAGCGTCCAGCCGCGCAGCGCCTCGCCCAGCGCGTCCAGGTCGGCCCGTCCCGGGATGTCGAACGCCGCGCCCAGCCAGGTCGGCACGAAGAGTCCGTCCTCCCGCACGGACCGGGCCGTCCGGATGTGCGACTCCTGGATGTACGCCGGTGGCCTGGAGTCTTCCGGCAGAGCCTTCGCCGTCGCGACGGTCGCCGGACTGAGTGTCCATTCGACGAGTCGCCCAGGTCGGACCTCGCAGCGCTGGATATCAGTCATTCGCACAGGGGGTCTCCGTTCGCAGGTGGGATAGACCCGATCAAAGGAAGGCCGAACCCGCTACCGGCGACACCGGGTGTCGCCGGTTTTTCAATGGATCGGATGGCATCTCGAACAGAGTTACGAGTCCTGGCCGGTGCGTTCGGTTGACGCCGTCCCGGCTGCGGCGACCCGGTCGAGGTAGGCGTGGAGGGCGCCCGCGCCCTCGACCATGCCCCTGGTGCGAGCCGTCAGGGCCGCTCCGCGCGCCGCGATCGCCGCCCGCAGGGCGTCGCTGCTGCCCTCCCGGCGCAGCCCCTGAAGCACCGGCCGGATCTGGTCGAAGAGATAGTGACTGCGGCGCAGCGTGTGCACGAGCCGGGCGTCGCGCACGTCGGCGGGTTCGTAGACGCGGTACCCCGTGCCGCGTTCGCGCCCCGGCGTGAGCAGCCCGGCCCCTTCCCACACCCGCAGCGCGGACGTCCGTACGCCCAGCAGCGCGGCCACCTCGCCGATGCGCAGCCCGCCGGAACGCGGCAGCGGGGCGGGGGGCTCGGCCGCCAGCAGCTCCAGGGCCTCGCTCGCGGCCCGCAGGGAGACCCGCTCCTCGTGCAGGGCGGCGTGCGCGGCGTCGACCAGGGCGAGCGCGCCCGGGACGTCCCCGTCGTGCAGGGCGCGCATGATCCGTGTCGCCGTCAGCGGCCCGTACCCCCGCATCAGGACCCGGTACGCCAGCAGCGCGCTGCGGTGCGTGTCGGTGAAGACGCGGTAGCCGGACTCCGTGCGCGCGGCCGGCGGCAGCACTCCGGCGTCCTCGTAGTTGCGGATCTGCTGTGTCGAGACCCCGGCCAGTCGGGCGAGATCGACGGGGCGGAGACGGCGTTCGTTGGTCATCGATTTGAAGGTTACGGCAGAGGAGCCAGCCGCTATGCCCGAAAAGTCTCAACATCACACTTGAATGGAAGACTTGAAGGAATGGACAACAGCATCCGGGTCACCGGCGCCCGCCTCCACAACCTCAGGAACGTCTCCCTCTCCCTCCCGAAGAACAAGCTGGTCGTCCTGACCGGCCTGTCCGGCTCCGGCAAGTCCACGCTCGCGTTCGACACCCTCCACAAGGAGGGCCAGCGGCAGTACCTGGAGTCGCTGGGCATGGTCACCGGCTTCGCCGGCAAACCCGCCGTCGACTCGATCAGCGGCCTGTCCCCGTCCATCAGCGTCGACCAGCACCTCACCAACCGCAGCCCCCGTTCCACGGTCGGCACGGTCACGGAGGTGTTCACCTACCTGCGGCTGCTGTGGTCGCGGATCGGGACCCGCCCCTGCCCCGGCTGCGGCAAGAGCATCCCGCCGTCGTACGCGAACGCCGCCGAGGCCACCGCGGCCGACGAGGACGCCGAGGGCGAGCAGACCCCCTGCCCGCACTGCGGCACCCTCGTGCCCGAGCTGGTGATGGGGTCCTTCTCCTTCAACAAGCCCGCGGGCGCGTGCCCGTCCTGCACCGGCCTCGGCGAGGTGATCCAGCCCGACGTACGGCGCCTGGTCGACGACTCCCGCTCGCTGGCCGAGGGTGCGGTACGGGGCTGGAACCCGAAGCTCACCGAATGGAACCTCACCGCGCTGCGGGCCGCCGCCCGCCACTACGGCTTCACCTTCGACGCGGACTGCCCGTTCGGCGAACTGGGGGACCACCAGCGCGACTTGCTGGTGTACGGCGTCGAAAGCCCCGAGTTCCGGCGGCACTTCCCGGCGGTCGACCCGCCGGCGTCCGTGGCCGCGGGCCGCTTCGAAGGGGTCGCGACGGCGCTGCTGCGGCGCTACACCGAGCGCGCCGACGACCCCGAGTACCGCGAACGGGCCGAGAAGCAGGGCCTGGTGAAGCAGCCCTGCGGCCTGTGCGAGGGCACCCGGCTGCGGCCGGAGAGCCGGGCGGTGACCGTGCACGGACTGACGATCGTCGAGGCGGCACGACTGCCCCTGACCGAGCTCGACGGCTGGCTGGCCCGCCTGAAGGAGCGGTCGGCCGAGGACGAGTGGCTGCTCGTGGAGCCGGTCGTCGCCGACCTGGAGGAGCGGGTACGGCGCCTGGTGGACGTCGGAGTCGGGTACCTCAGCCTGGAGCAGTCCACGCCGAGCCTGTCCGCCGGGGAGACCCAGCGGCTGCGGCTGGCCGCCCTGCTCGGCTCCGGACTCACCGGCGTGCTGTACGTCCTCGACGAGCCGACCATCGGCCTGCACCCCTCGGACACCGCCCGCCTGATCGGCGTCCTGCGCCGCCTGCGCGACCTGGGCAACACCGTGCTGGTCGTCGAGCACGACCTGGACGTGCTGCGGGCGGCGGACCACGTGGTGGACGTCGGCCCGGGGGCGGGCCGGGACGGCGGCCGGATCGTGGCGGCCGGGACGCCGCAGGAGGTGGCCCGCGCCGAGGGTTCGGTGACCGGCGCGTATCTGTCGGGCCGGCTGCCCGCGCCGCAGTCCCGTGGCCGTGGCGACAGCGCCTCGGCCGTCGTGATCCGCGGGGCCCGGGCCCACAACCTCAAGGACGTGACCGTACGGTTCCCGCTGAACCGCCTGGTCACGGTCACCGGCCCGTCCGGCTCGGGCAAGTCGACGCTGCTGCTGGACATCCTGGGCCGGGCCGCGCGCTGTCACTTCCACGGGGCGGGGGAACTCCCGGCCGAACACGACGGCATCGACGGCTGGGAGCACCTGTCCAAGGCGGTCCTCATCGACCAGGAGCCGATCAGTCGCGTCCCGCGCTCCAACGCGGCGACGTACTCGGACGTCTTCACACCGATCCGGGAGGTCTTCGCCGCGAGCAGCGAGGGACGCCTGACGGCGGGCCGGTTCTCCTTCAACGTGCCGGGCGGACGCTGCGAGCGGTGCGAGGGCGCGGGCGTGCTCACGGTGCGGATGCACTTCCTCCCGGCCGTGCAGGTGCGCTGCCCGGGGTGCCGGGGCCGCCGCTTCCGGCCCGAGGTGCTGGCGGTGCGGTACCAGGGGTACGACATCGCGGAGGTGCTGGAGGCGACGGTGGACGAGGCGCTCGGGGTCTTCGGGGACGTGCCCGCCGTGGCCGGCCGGTTGCGGCGCATGGCGGACGTCGGCCTCGGCTACCTGCCGCTGGGGCAGCCCGCACCCACGTTGTCCGGGGGTGAGGCACAGCGGCTGAAGCTGGCGAAGGAGCTGGGCCGCCGGGCGGCCGACCGCACGCTCTACGTCCTCGACGAGCCCACGACCGGGCTGCACGCGGCGGACTCGGCGCGGCTGCTGGACGTGCTCCAGCGGCTGGTGGACGCGGGGCACTCCGTCATCACCATCGAGCACAACGTCGATGTCATGCGGGCCTCGGACTGGCTGATCGACCTCGGGCCGGTGGGGGGCGCCGGCGGCGGCCGGGTGGTGGGAGAGGGCACCCCGCAGGAGGTGGCGGCCGCGCGGGCGTCTCGGACAGGTGGGTTTCTGGCCGGGTGACCTGCGCCGGGCTCTCGGGGTCGCCCGCTTCATCGGCGGCGTCCTGCCTCGTCAGCCCTGCCTCTCCAGCACCGCGTAGTCGGCGAAGCTGCGGCGGTAGCGCAGGTGCCGGGTCTCCTGTGTGTGCCTGCGCTGCCACTCCTCCACCTCGGCCGGGGTCGGGCGCGGTCCCGAACTCGCCCCGCAGTCCTCCTCCTCTCCCGAGACGCAGCGGGCCTCGTACTCCGGGACGGCCGACGCGTCCTGCACGATCGAGTACGGGACGTACCGGAAGACGCGGCGCCCCGCCGGTTCCCCACCGTGTTCCTTCCCCTGGTGCTGGCGCAGCAGCACGTTCGCGTCCGTCACGGCACTCCCGTCGAACGCGGCCCGCGCCTTGTCCCGGCGGACGGCCAGCTCCTCGCACACCGCGCACCCGGGCACGGGGACGGGGGGCCGGCTCGGGTCGGCCGACAGCCCTTTCCTGGAACGCTCGTTGGCCGCGCGTACGCCCGCACTGAGCCGTTCCTCCAGCGTCGCCACCCGGTTCCGCTCCGGGTCCGCCTGCGGTTCCATTTCGCGTACCTCCGTAACTCTGGGTGTACCGAGCGTTGCGCAGGGGAACAGTCCGGTTCAATGCTTGGCGTGTGACACCGGTGCACTGTCACGGAGGGGGAAGCCGTGAGCCGACGGAACGGCGGGGAGTCGGGGGCGAGTACGGCGGCCGTGTTCGGGGAGGTGCTGCGGCACTTCCGCGAGGCGGCGCTGCTCACGCAGGAGGCGTTGGCGAGGCAGATCCCCTGCGACCGCTCGCACGTGGCGCGGGTGGAGGCGGGCACGAGGGTTCCGCAGGAGGGTTTCGCGAAGACGTGCGACGAACTTCTCGGCACGGGTGGGGTGTTGCTGCGGTTGTGGGGGCGGATCGATTGGTATCCGCAGGTGGAGCATCCTGACTGGTTTCGGCGGCGGGCTGAGATGGATGAGGTGGCCGTCACTTTGCGGGAGTACCAGGAGCGCCTGATCCCGGGCCTCTTGCAGACGGGCGACTATGTCCGGGCGCTGTTCCGACGCGTCGCCAGCGGCGACGAGGTCGAGGAGCGCGCCCACGCCCGACTGAGTCGGCAGCGACGATTTCTCGCCGAGGGCGGTCCGCTGTACATCGCCGTTCTGGACGAGAGCTGTCTACGCAACGTGGTCGGTAGCCCGGCAATCATGAGGGACCAGTGCGCCCATCTGCTTCGCGTCGGGCAGCGGCCCAACATCCGCATCCAGGTCGCCCCGGCGAGCTTCCCGGAACTCCTGCGGCCCAACGTGTCCATGTCGCTGATCGAGCTGCCGGACGGGCACCGGTGGGTGTATTCGGAGTCACTGGACCGCGGCCATTTCAACGACGATCCGAGCGTCTACACAGGTCATAGCCACGCCTATGATGTGCTCAGGGCGGACGCTCTGTCAGTCCGCGAGTCCGTCGCCCTGATCAGCGACGCGATGAAGGGGTACGAGCAGCATGAACAGGCACGAACTCTGCGCGGCGACCTGGATCAAGAGCAGCTACAGCGGCGAAAACGGCGGCAACTGCGTGGAAATAGCCCCCGGTTTCCCCGACACCGTCCCCGTCCGCGACAGCAAAACCCCTGACGGTCCGGTCCTGGTCGTCGGTCGATCCGCCTGGTCGGCGTTCACCGGAGCTCTCTGAGGACTACGGCTGGTCGTCCCTCTTGTCCTCGTCGTCGAGGGACTTCAGGAACTCGGGGTTGTCGTCGGGCGCCACCCACTGCCGGGGCCGACCCCCCGCCGGCGTCCGCTTCTTGCCCGCGATGAGCCAGGAGATCGACCCGACGAGCGGAAACAGCAGCACGAGGATCGCCCACAGCGGCTTGGGCATGTGACGGATGTCGTCGTCCTTCGTGCTGATGCAGTCGATGAACGCGTACACGCTCAGCGCCAGCGGCACGAGGAACATCAGTACCCGGAGCATGCGCGGCCTCTCAGCGAAAGCGGGTGGGCGGTTCCAGGCCAGGGTAGCCGCTCGGGGATACTGGACCGCATGGCTTACGACGATCTTCGCTCCCTGCTCAGGGCTCTGGAGCGCGAGGGCGACCTCAAGCGCATCAAGGCCGAGGTGGACCCGTACCTGGAGGTCGGGGAGATCGTCGACCGGGTGCAGAAGGCCGGCGGCCCGGCGCTGCTCTTCGAGAACGTGCGCGGCTCGCGCATGCCCCTCGCGATGAACGTGTACGGCACGGACCGGCGGCTGCTGAAGGCGCTGGGCCTGAAGTCGTACGGCGAGATCTCGGAGCGGATCGGCGGGTTGCTGAAGCCCGAGCTGCCGCACGGGTTCGTCGGTGTGCGGGAGGCCTTCGGGAAGCTCGGCGCGATGACGCACGTACCGCCGAAGAAGGTCAAGGACGGCCCGGTGCAGGAGGTCGTCCTCACCGGGGACGACGTCGACCTGGAGCAGCTTCCGGCCCTGTTCACCTGGCCCAAGGACGGCGGCTCCTTCTTCAATCTGGGGCTCACCCACACCAAGGACCCGGAGACGGGCATCCGCAACCTCGGGCTGTACCGCCTCCAGCGCCACGACAAGCGCACGATCGGCATGCACTGGCAGATCCACAAGGACAGCCGGAACCACTACCAGGTGGCGGCCAGGCGCGGTGAGCGGCTGCCCGTCGCGATCGCCTTCGGGTGCCCGCCCGCGGTGACGTACGCCTCCACCGCGCCGCTGCCCGGGGACATCGACGAGTACCTGTTCGCCGGCTTCCTCGCGGGCAAGCGGATCGAGATGGTCGACTGCAAGACCGTCCCGCTCCAGGTGCCGGCGCAGGCGGAGGTCGTGATCGAGGGCTGGCTGGAGCCGGGCGAGATGCTCCCCGAGGGCCCGTTCGGCGACCACACCGGCTTCTACACGCCCCAGGAACGCTTCCCCGCCCTGAAGATCGACTGCGTGACGATGCGGAAGCGGCCGTTGCTCCAGTCGATCGTCGTGGGCAGGCCGCCGACGGAGGACGGACCGCTCGGCCGTGCGACGGAACGCTTCTTCCTGCCGCTGCTGAAGATCATCGTGCCGGACATCGTGGACTACCACCTGCCGGAGGCGGGCGGTTTCCACAACTGCGCGATCGTCTCGATCGACAAGAAGTACCCGAAGCACGCGCAGAAGGTGATGCACGCCATCTGGGGCGCGCACATGATGTCGCTGACCAAGCTGATCGTGGTCGTCGACTCCGACTGCGACGTCCACGACCTGCACGAGGTCGCCTGGCGGGCGCTCGGCAACACGGACTACGCCCGGGACCTCAGCATCGTCGAGGGCCCCGTGGACCATCTCGACCACGCCTCCTACCAGCAGTTCTGGGGCGGCAAGGCCGGTATCGACGCGACGAAGAAGTGGCCCGAGGAGGGCTACACGCGTGACGGCGGCTGGCCCGACATGGTGGAGTCCGATCCGGAGACGGCGGCGAAGGTGGACCGCCGCTGGAAGGAGTACGGGCTGTGACCTCCGCTTCCGCCGCGATCCCCCAGCCGGGACGGACGAAGGCCTTCCTCCGGCTGGTGATGATCGAGCACTCGGTCTTCGCGCTGCCCTTCGCCTACATCGCCGCCCTCACGGCGATGTTCCAGTGGGACAAGAACATCCACTGGGGGCGGCTGCTGCTGGTCACCATCTGCATGGTCGGGCTGCGTACCTTCGCGATGGCGGTCAACCGGATCATCGACCGGGAGATCGACGCCCGTAACCCGCGCACGGCACACCGCGAACTGGTGACCGGCGCGATGTCGGTACGGCACGCGTGGACGGGCGCCCTGATCGCCCTGGTCGTCTTCCTCGGCGCGGCGGCCCTGCTCAACCCGCTGTGCCTGGCGCTGGCACCCATCGCGGTGATCCCGATGGTGGTCTACCCGTACGGCAAGCGGTTCACGAACTTCCCGCAGGCCATCCTGGGCCTCGCCCAGGCGATGGGCCCGGTCGGCGGCTGGCTGGCGGTCACGGGGTCCTGGTCCTGGGACGCGGTGATCCTCGGTCTCGCCGTCGGCATCTGGATCGGCGGCTTCGACCTGATCTACGCCTGCCAGGACGTCGAGACCGACCGCGAGATCGGCGTCATGTCCGTCCCGGCCCGCTTCGGCATCCCGGCGGCCATCTGGGGCGCGCGGGTCTGCCACACCCTCACCACGGCCCTCTTCGTCTGGTACGCCCTGGCCACCGACGCGGGCGCCTTCTTCTGGCTGGGCCTGCTGATCGTCGCCGCCGCGTTCCTCTACGAACACAGCATCGTCCGCCCCCACGACCTGTCCCGAGTGAACCGCGCGTTCTTCAGCGTCAACGGCTTCATCGGCATAGCCCTGTTCGTGTGCGCGCTGCTCGATCTCTTGGTTCGGGGCCTGACCGTGTAACGACGGTGCGGCCTACCATCGAGGGCAGGACCCCAGGGAGGCCACCGTGACCGTCCCGGGCATCGACCGCCTGCACTCGCAGCTCAGCAAGCTGGAGGACATGTTTCCCGGCTTCCTGACGGAGATCGTCGAGGGCAGCATCGTGATGAACCCGGTCCGTCATCCCGGCCGAGGCCGAGGCCGAGAACCGCAGCGCGTACCCCGCCGACCTGATCGAACTCGTCGCCGAGGTGGTGTCCCCGGAAAGTGTCCGCCGTGACTACGCGATGAAGCCCCGGTGGTACGCCTCGCGGGGTATTGCCAACTACCTCGTGCTCGATCCGCTCAAGGGCCACGTCGTGACCATGTGGAACCCCGGCCCCGACGGCTACCGAGACCGCGGCACGCTCTCGTACGGCGCCGAACTGGCCGTCGACTCCTCACTCGGCAAGCTGTCGATCCCCACCGCCCGGCTCCCGGTGGACCCGAAGGCCCGTTCCTAGGACGCGAGCGCTCGGCTCGCTGCCGGCCGGCGGAACACGAACGCCGCTGCCACGCCCGCCAGGAGGCCCAGCAGGTGGCCCTGCCAGCTGATGCCGGTCTGGGTGGGGGCCAGGCCCGCCAGGATCGAGCCGCCCCAGATCGCGGCGATCAGGATGCCGACCAGGACGCCCAGCGGGCGGCGCTCGACGAAGCCGCTGACCAGGAGGAAGCCGAAGAGGCCGAAGATCAGGCCGGAGGCGCCCGCCGTGTTGGTGTGCGCGGGGGCTATGAGCCACACGCCCAGGCCGTCGGCGATCACGATCAGCGCGCAGACCAGCAGGAAACGGCGCAGGCCCGCCAGCGCGGCGAGGAAGCCGAGGACCAGCAGCGGCACCGTGTTCGCGGCCAGATGGGCGAAGCCGAAGTGGATGAACGCCGACGGCACGACGTCGACCAGTTCGGACGGGGTGCGCGGCGTGACGCCGAGGCCGTCCAGCGCGTGGCCGCTGAGCACGTCCACCACTTCCAGCAGCCACAGCAGCGCGATCCAGACCAGCATGAGCTTGCCCGCGGCCAGCGCACGGTCGCCGCGCGACCACTCGCCTCCCACTCCCGACATGAACACCCCCAGTGTTCGCTCGTCCCCTCCGGGGAACGCCCCGCCCCCCTTGGCCGGTTCCCACCCTGCGACGCCGGATAGGCTCGGTGTTGTGAACCCAGTCAAGCCAGGCGAGACACCGCGTACGCCTTGGATCGTAGGGGTGTCCGGCGCCTCCGGCACCCCGTATGCCGCTGCCGTGCTGCGGGCCCTCCTCGCCGCCGGCGAGAGCGTCGACCTCGTGGTGTCCCGAGCCTCCCGCCTCACCCTGCTCGACGAGACCGGGATCTCCTTCCGGGACGCCCACTGGCAGGACGACCTGCGGGAATGGCTGTCCCGGGGCGCCGACGGCAAGCCCGGCACGTTCTCCGTGGACATCGACGCCGTGCGGCACTGGAGCCCCGGCGACCTGGCCGCCGGTCCCTCCTCGGGTTCGTACTCCACCAAGGGCATGCTGATCGTGCCCGCCTCGACCGCGAGCGTGGCCGGGGTCGCGCTCGGACTGTCGAAGGACCTGTTGCAGCGGGCGGCGAGCGTGACCCTGAAGGAGCGCCGCCCCCTGGTCGTGGCCGTACGCGAAACCCCGCTGAACGGCCAGACCCTGCGGCACCTGGTCACCCTCGACGACGCGGGCGCGACCGTCGTGCCCGCCTCACCCGCCTTCTACGCGGGCGCGACGCACATCCAGGACCTGGTGGACTTCGTCGCCGGACGCGTACTCGACGCGGCGGGCGTGCCGCACCGGCTCTACCGCCGTTGGCAAGGTGAGCTCGGCGGCGGAGCACACCACGCCGGCTAGGCCACACCCCCTGTACGTCATCACAACCACAGACTTTTCAGACAACTTCAGCGGAAGGCTTCGATCGCAATGGACGCGGTGGACAGGCAGCTCATCCAGGCCCTGAGGGAGAACGGCCGGGCCTCCTACGCAGAGCTGGGACGCCTCGTCGGGCTGTCGGGACCCAGTGTCACCGACCGCATCAACCGGCTGGAGGCGGCCGGAGTCATCACCGGCTACCGCGCCACCGTCGACGCCGCCTCGCTCGGCCTCGGTGTCACCGCCCTCATCGGCATCTCGCTCTCCGACGCCACCGACCACGAGGACGTGGCCCAGCGGCTGCGGGACCTCTCGGAGATCGAGGACTGCTGGTTCATCGCGGGCGACGACTCGTACATGCTCAAGGTGCGGGCGACGGACGTGGACGGCCTGGAGAAGATCATCCGGCGGCTCAGCGGCACGAAGGGCGTCTCGCGGACGCGTACGACGATCGTGCTCTCCACCAAGTGGGAGAACCGGGTCGGGGAGCTGCCGGAAGAGGAGTAGTCGTACCGTTGGGACGTCGTCGATGAAAGGTGTGGGCATGGATCTCGGGCTCAAGCGCGAGCTGGAGGAGAAGGTCAGGGCGGGTGTTCGCCTGACCCGTGAGGACGGCATCGCGCTGTACGAGTCGGACGACCTGGCCTGGCTCGGCGGCCTGGCCCACGAGGTGCGCACGCGCAAGAACGGCGACGTCGTGCACTTCAACGTCAACCGTCACCTCAACATGACCAACGTGTGCACCGCCTCCTGCGCGTACTGCTCCTTCCAGCGCAAGCCGGGGGAGAAGGACGCGTACACGATGCGGATCGAGGAGGCCGTCAAGCTCGCGAAGGCGATGGAGGGCGAGAACCTCACCGAGCTGCACATCGTCAACGGGCTGCACCCGAACCTGCCGTGGCGCTACTACCCGCGCTCGCTGCGGGAGCTGAAGGCCGCGCTGCCGCACGTCTCGCTGAAGGCCTTCACGGCGACCGAGATCCACCACTTCGAGACCATCTCCGGGATGAGCGCGTCCGAGATCCTGGACGAGCTGATCGACGCGGGGCTGGAGTCGCTGACCGGTGGCGGTGCGGAGATCTTCGACTGGGAGGTCCGGCAGCACATCGTGGACCACCGGACCCACTGGGAGGACTGGTCCCGGATTCACCGGCTGGCGCACGAGAAGGGTCTGAAGACCCCCTGCACGATGCTGTACGGCCACATCGAGGAGCCGCGGCACCGGGTGGATCACGTGCTGCGGCTGCGTGAGCTCCAGGACGAGACCGGGGGTTTCCAGGTCTTCATCCCGCTGCGGTACCAGCACGACTTCGTCGACATGCAGGACGGCAAGGTTCGTAACCGGCTGCAGGCCCGGACGCAGATGGCGACCGGGGCGGAGGCGCTGAAGACCTTCGCGGTGTCGCGGCTGCTGTTCGACAACGTGCCGCACGTCAAGGTCTTCTGGGTCATGCACGGGGTGCAGACCGCGCAGCTGGCGTTGCAGCACGGTGCGGACGACATGGACGGGTCCGTCGTCGAGTACAAGATCACGCATGACGCGGACAACTACGGGACGCCCAGCAAGCTGACCCGTGAGGATCTGCTGGATCTGATTCGCGATGCCGGGTTCCGGCCGGTGGAGCGGAACACGCGGTACGAGATCATTCGGGAGTATGACGGGCCCGACCCGGAGCGTCGGGAGTCGCCGCAGCCGATGCGGGTGTGATTCCTTCGTCGGCGGGTGCGGGTCGTGGGGGCTGATCGCGCAGTTCCCCGCGCCCCTGGGTGGGGTACCCGGAGGGCATGGTCAGCACCAAGGCGCCTGAGGACGCCTACACCGCAGAACCCTTCGTTCCAGATCGCGGTGGGCTTCCCGCCCTGCGCCGTGCCGCTGCCGGGTGTCGCGGCTGTCCACTGCACCGGGACGCCACCCAGACCGTGTTCGGGGCTGGGAACACGGACGCTCGCGTCATGCTCGTGGGGGAGCAGCCCGGGGATCAGGAGGACCGGCAGGGGAAGCCGTTCGTCGGGCCCGCCGGACGGCTCCTGGACCGGGCCCTGGAAGAGGCGGGCATCGACCCCTCGGAGGCCTACGTCACCAACGCGGTCAAGCACTTCAAGTTCACCCAGGCCGAGCCCCGCAAGCGCCGGATCCACAAGGCGCCCAACCTGCGTGAGATGACCGCCTGCGGCCCCTGGCTGGCCGCCGAGCTCGCGGTCGTGGAGCCGGAGCTGATCGTCGTGCTCGGGGCCACCGCCGGGAAGGCGCTGCTCGGGTCCTCCTTCCGGGTCACGCAAGTGCGGGGCACGGTGCTGGAGGAGGAGATCCACGGCCGGCCGGAACGGCTGGTACCGACGGTGCATCCGTCGTCGGTGCTGCGGGCGGACGACCGGGAAGCGGCGTACCGGGGGCTGCTGTCGGACCTCAAGGTGGCGGCGCAGGCACTCTCGTAATAGCTACAATCGGCCTATGCCCCTTACCTTCACGCTCGACCCCGCCGTCACCCCCGCCCTGCGCGACGGCCTGCTCGATCTGTGGACCGACGTCTCCAACGCCGGGGGAGCCGTCGGCTTCGTGCCGCCGGTGACGCGCGAGGACGTGCGCCCCGAGCTGCTGAGGCACTTCGCGGCGATGTCGGAGGGCCGGGCCAGACTGCTCGCCGGGCACGACGAGGAGGGCCGGGTCGCGGCGACCGCGTTTCTCACGTTCAACACGCACCATCTGATGACGCACTGGCTGTGGCTGTACACGGTGATGGTGCACCCGCGTCACCAGGGCAAGGGCTACGGGCGTGACCTGCTCGCCGCCGCCGAGGAGGCGGCCCGTGGCCTCGGCTTCGAGGCGATCCGCCTCACCTGCCGGGGCGGTCTCGGTCTGGAGCGCTTCTACGCGTCCTGCGGCTACAAGGAGGTCGGCCGCGTCCCCGGCGCGATCCGGGTGGGGCCCGGCGACGACCGGGACGACGTCTTCATGCTGCTGCCGCTCATCTGAACCCCGGCTCGCACCCCCCTGCAAGATCGACGGTCCGGCGTGCTTCACTGGACGGTGCCCCTTTGGGTGCGTTCTGGCCGTTCGAACCGGAAGAGTGGATTGAGATGCTCCGCTACACGCTGATGCGCCTCGGGATCTTCGCAGGCTGCCTCGTGGTCGTCTGGGGCCTCGTCTACTCCGGCCTCGCCCCGCGCGGCCTCGGTGCCAGCAACGGCCTGTGGATCGTCATGCTCGCCCTGCTGATCTCCGCGCCGATCAGCTTCGTCGTGCTGCGCAAGGAGCGGGACCGGGCGTCCGTGCAGATCGTGCAGCGGGTGGACCGGATGAAGGCCAACCTGGAGGCCAACCGCAGCCAGGAGGACGTCGCCGACGACACCTCCCGGGCGCAGGGCCAGACCTCCTGAGGTCTCCTCACACGGGCGTACAGCGCCCCGCTTCCGTGGACGTTCGGAAGCGGGGCGCTTTGTGTTGTGCGAGTGGGTATGGCTCTCCGCCTGTCAAAGGCAGGCTTTGGGGTCCTCAAAGCTCAGGTGTTAAGGTCGTTGTCATGAAGTCAGCAGTCGCGCCCCCCATGCCTTCGAGCGTCGTGCTCGTGGCGCGCCTGCACGTGGATCTCTGTCGGTGCGCGTCCGCTGCCTGTCGTCCCTGACGTCACGCAACCCCCCGTCGTCTCCCACGTCAGTTCCTACGCGTCCCCCAACGGAGCCCGTCCGTGTCCTCACGCACGAAGTCCTTCAAGGTGCCCTTCTGGGCCCAGATAACCGCCGGTCTCGTCCTGGGCGTGCTGCTCGGCTGGCTCGCCCGCGGCCAGGACCTGTCCTGGCTGGTCACGTCCCTGGAGAAGGTCGGCGACACCTTCATCGGCCTGCTGAAGCTCGCCGTCGCCCCGCTCGTCTTCTTCGCGATCCTGGTCTCGATCACCAACCTGCGGAAGGTCAACAACGCGGCCCGCCTGGCCTCGCGCACCCTCCTGTGGTTCATGGCCACGTCGCTGATCGCGGTGAGCATCGGCCTGGTCATCGGCCTGGTCACCAACCCCGGTGCCGGTACCGGGCTCACGCCCAAGGACGGGGAGCTGCCGGAGAAGACCGGCTCCTGGATCGACTTCCTGACCGGCATCGTGCCGACGGACGTCATCACGCCGTTCACGCAGCTGAACGTCCTCCAGATCGTCTTCATGGCGGCCGTCGCCGGTGTCGCCGCCCTCCAGCTGGGCGAGAAGGCGCAGCCGATCCTCAACCTGAGCGAGTCGGTCCTCGAACTGCTGCAGAAGGCGCTGTGGTGGGTCATCCGGCTCGCCCCGATCGGCACGGCCGGCCTCATCGGCCACGCCATCGCCACCTACGGCTGGGACCTGATCGGCAAGTACGCGACGTTCACCGCCGACATCTACGTCGGCTGCGCGATCGTCCTGTTCGTGGTCTACCCCACCCTCCTCGCCACGGTCGCCAAGACCGGCCCGCTCCAGTTCTTCAAGGGCGCCTGGCCCGCCATCCAGCTGGCCTTCGTCTCCCGCTCGTCCGTGGGCACGATGCCGCTGACGCAGAGGGTCACCGAGCGGCTCGGCGTGCCGCGCGAGTACGCGTCCTTCGCGGTGCCCTTCGGCGCGACGACGAAGATGGACGGCTGCGCCGCGATCTACCCGGCCATCGCCGCGATCTTCGTCGCCCAGATCTTCGACATGCGGCTGGGCATCGGCGACTACCTGCTGATCGCGTTCGTCTCGGTGGTCGGCTCCGCCGCCACGGCCGGCCTGACCGGCTCGACCGTCATGCTGACCCTCACCCTCTCCACGCTCGGCCTGCCGATGGAGGGCGTGGGCCTGCTCCTCGCGATCGACCCGATCGTCGACATGGTCCGCACCGCGACCAACGTGGCCGGCCAGGCCCTGATACCGGTCCTGGTCTCCGCCCGCGAGAACATCCTCGACCGCGAGGCCTACGCCACGGCCGACGGCTCATCCCTGGATTCCCTGGATTCCCCCGACTCTTCGGACTCCCTGGACGAGCAGCGGGTCACCGCCGCGGCCTGACGGGACGACGGCCCCGGCCGGTCCTCTTCGGCTTCCCGGCCGAGGGCCGTCCGGGGGACCGTACGCTAAGTGGTATGGGTGCCGTGAAGACCAAGCGGATGCCGCGTGCGGTCCGTGAACAGCAGATGCTGGACGCCGCCGTGCAGATCTTCGGACAGCGCGGGTACATGGCCGCGTCGATGGACGAGATAGCCGAACTCGCGGGCGTGTCCAAGCCGTTGGTCTACCTGTACCTGAACTCGAAGGAAGACCTCTTCACCGCCTGCATCCGCCGCGCGGCCACGGCACTCGTCGAGGCGGTACGGGCCGGTGTCCGGCCCGATCTGCCCGCCGACCGGCAACTCTGGGAAGGGCTCGGCGCGTTCTTCGAGCACACCGCGCGCCACCCGGACGCCTGGTCGGTACTGCACCTCCAGGCCCGTACGCACGGCGAGCCCTTCGCGGCCGAAGTCGCCGCGATGCGCGAGGAGATCGTCGCGTTCGTGACCCAGCTGATCCTCGCCGCCGCTCGCGAGGCACACCGCGATCCCGACCTGCCGGAGCGGGAGGTCGCCGGCCTCGCCGAGGCCCTGGTCGGCGCCGCCGAGTCGCTCGCCGCCTGGGCCAACGCCACCCCGGGCGTCACGGCCCGCCAGGCCGCGGCCACGATGATGAACTTCGCCTGGGCGGGCCTGGGCGACCTCATGGCGGGGCGGCCCTGGTCACCGCCGGAGGAGCAGGCGGGGCCCGGGCCGGACGGGAGCTGAGGCGGCGACGGGGGCGGGCAGCGGCCCTCGACGGTCCGGCCCGGCCGTCACGCCGGGCAGACGTCCCCGGTCACGTGCACCCGCTCGTCCCCGCTCCGCAGTTCGAACCGGCCGTCCTCCGCCGCGTACGTCACCGTCCCGGGCAGCAGGACCGGTGCCCGGAAGTGCGCGCGTACGTGACAGGAGTCCGGCGTGCCGTGTGCGGCGAGGCAGCGGGCGACGGTCCACATGCCGTGGGCGATGGCCCGGGGAAAGCCGAACAGGCGGGCGGTGAGCGGGTGGAGGTGGATCGGGTTGCGGTCGCCGGACGCCGCCGCGTACCGCCGTCCCACATCCTCGGCGAACCGCCACTCGGCGACGGCCGGCAGTGGCTTCCGCACCTCCTCCCGGGGCGCCCCGGCGGGCCGTCGCGTGCGGTGCCGGGCGAGGTAGGTGCTCCTCGACTCCCATACGACCTCCCCGTCCTCACGCACCTCGGTGACGACCGTCGCCTCCGTGCCGCGCCGGTGGGGCGTCAGCCCCTCTACGTACACCGTGAGTTCGTAGCCGCCGGTGGCCGGCATCGCCCGGTGCCGGGTGATCGTGATCGACGTGTGGACGAGTCCCAGCAGCGGCAGCGGAAAGTCCCGGCCGCTCATCAGCCGCATGGCCAGGGGGAAGCCCAGCACGTGCGGATAGGTCAGCGGCAGCGCGTCCTCCCCGGTCGGGAACCCGCAGACCCGCTCGTACGCCGCCAGCCGGGCGAGGTCGACGCGCAGGCCGGGCAGGACGAGACGGGTGCGCGGGAACTCCGCGTCGGGGGCCGGGCGTTTGAAGGGGGACAGCAGGGCGCCGCGCGCGAGGAGCGGGGCGAGGGAGGGGGACCCGGTGAGGACGAGAGCGGCGTCGGTCATCACGCCCCCAGCAGGCTCTGGCCGCATACGCGCACGACCTGCCCGTTGACCGCGCCCGAGGCCGGGTGCGCGAGCCAGGCGGTGGTCTCGGCGACATCGACCGGAAGACCGCCCTGCGCGAGGGAGTTCATGCGGCGGCCCGCCTCGCGGATGAACAGCGGGACGGCGGCCGTCATCTTCGTCTCGATGAAGCCCGGCGCGACCGCGTTGACCGTCACCCCGTGCTCGGCGAGCGCGCGCGGCGCGAGGGAGCGGACCAGGCCGACGATGCCCGCCTTGCTCGCCCCGTAGTTGGTCTGGCCCGCGTTGCCGGCGATGCCCGCGATCGAGGCGGTCGCCACGATCCGGCCGCCCCGGTGCAGCGTCCCGGCCTTCAGCAGCGCGTCCGTCGTGCGCAGCACGCTCGCCAGGTTCACCTCCAGCACCGGGATCCAGCGCTCGGCGGGCATGTTCACCAGTCGCCGGTCCCGCGTGATGCCCGCGTTGTGGATGAGCAGGTCCAGGCCGTCCGGCAGGGCCTCGGCGATCCGCGCGCCCGCGTCGGCGGCCGTGATGTCGAGGAGCAGCGCGGTGCCGCCGAGCCGGTCGGCGACGCGCCGGGCGTCCCGCTCGGCCTGCGGCACATCGAGGACGACGACCCGGGCCCCGTCCCGGGCGAGTGTCCCGGCGACCGCCTCGCCGATGCCGCGCGCGGCACCGGTGACCAGGGCGGTGCGGCCGGCGAGGGGGCGGTTCCGGTCGAGGGGGGTGGCGGGCTCGTCGCCGGACCCGACCTCGATCACCTGCCCACTCACGTAAGCCGACTTGGGCGACAGCAGGAAGCGGAGGGTGGACTCGGCCGCGTGCGCGTCCCCGAGCCGGACCAGGTTCACCGTCCTGCCCCGGCCGATCTCCTTGCCCAGGGAGCGCGTGAAGCCCTCCAGGGCCTGCTGGGCGGCGGCCTGGTGATGGTCGGCGGGGTCGAGCGGCGCGCCGAGCACGACCACGCGTCCGCTCGTGGCGATCGACCGCACGACGGGGTGCAGCGCCGCGTGCACCTCGGCCAGCCCCTCGACGTCCCGCACCCCGCTCGCGTCCAGGACGACGGCGGCCGCCCGGTCGGAGCCGGCCGGGGCGATCCCCGTACGGGCGAGGACCGGCGCCAGGTCGAGGGCGGATCTGCCGGCGGTGAGGTGCAGCAGGCCGCCGTCCAGGGCGGGCCGCTCGGGGGACCAGCGGGTCAGCGCCGCGGGCTGGGGCAGGCCGAGCCGGCGGGTGAGGAATCGGCCGGGCGCGGTACCGGTGAAGCGCAGATAGCGGTCGGCCATTCCAACTCCCAGTTCCCGATGACGTCTCACTGAAGACCCACCCCTGCTTACTCTGGAGTAAGGTTACCGTAGGTAAGGCTACGTCACAGGCGAGGAGCGGGTCGAGATGAGCCCCCAGAAGATGTCGGTGCGGCGTGTGGCGGTCGTCGGCGGAGCGCGCATCCCGTTCGCCCGCTCCGACGGCCCGTACGCCACCGCCTCCAACCAGCAGATGCTCACCGCCGCCCTCGACGGCCTGGTCGAGCGGTACGGGCTCCAGGAGCCGGGCGCGGTCGGCGAGTTCGTGGCCGGCGCGGTCCTCAAGCACAGCCGCGACTTCAACCTGGCCCGCGAGACGGTCCTCGGCTCGCGTCTGCACCCCACCACCCCCGCCTACGACATCCAGCAGGCCTGCGGCACCGGACTCCAGGCCGTCATCGCCGCCGCCAACAAGATCGCCCTCGGCCAGACCGAGTCGGCGGTCGCGGGCGGCGCCGACACGGCGAGCGACGCGCCCCTGGGCGTCAACGACACCCTGCGCCGCATCCTCCTGGAGGCGCGCCGGGCGAAGTCGCTGGGCGAGCGCGTGAAGGCCCTGGCGAAGGTTCGCCCGGGTCACCTCGTCCCCGACGTCCCGCGCAACGCCGAGCCGCGCACCGGCCTGTCCATGGGTGAACACGCCGCTGTCACGGCCCGCGCCTGGGGCATCGGCCGCGAAGCCCAGGACGAACTGGCGGCGGCCAGTCACCAGCGGCTGGCGGCGGCGTACGAACGCGGCTTCTTCCAGGACCTGGTGGTCCCCTTCCGCGGCCTGGCCCGCGACCAGAACCTGCGCCCCGGCTCGACCGTGGAGAAACTCGCCTCCCTGAAGCCGGTGTTCGGCCTCGGCCACCCCGACCCGACCATGACGGCCGGGAACTCGACGCCGCTGACCGACGGGGCCGCGACCGTGCTGCTGGCGAGCGAGGAGTGGGCGAGGGAACGCGGCCTGGAGCCGCTGGCGTACCTCACCGCGTACGA
Organism: Streptomyces chartreusis NRRL 3882; assembly: GCF_900236475.1. Lineage (GTDB taxonomy): Bacteria > Actinomycetota > Actinomycetes > Streptomycetales > Streptomycetaceae > Streptomyces > Streptomyces chartreusis_D. The sequence continues at coordinate 3,830,563 of NZ_LT963352.1, read as the reverse complement.
GACGGCGGCCGTCGACTTCGTCGGCGGAGACATCGCGGGCGGCGAGGACGGGCTGCTCATGGCACCCGCGTACGCGGTGCCGCGCATGCTGGAGCGGGCCGGACTGGGCCTGGCCGACTTCGACCTGGTGGAGATCCACGAGGCCTTCGCCTCCCAGGTGCTCGCGACGCTCGCGGCCTGGGAGAAGCGGGGCCTGGGCACGGTGGACCGCACCCGGCTGAACGTCGCCGGCTCGTCCCTCGCCACCGGCCATCCCTTCGCCGCCACCGGCGCCCGGATCGTGGCGACCCTGGCCAAGCTGCTCGCCGAACGGGACGCGCCCGCCCGCGGGTTGATCTCGGTCTGCGCGGCGGGCGGGCAGGGCGTGACGGCGATCCTGGAGCGGGCCTGAGAGCGACGGCGTACCGAACCTGAAGGACCCTCACGTAACCCCCGAGAATGCACAGGCCTGGCTCCGGACCATCCCCGAACCCGCACAAACCCGCCACGTGAGGCCCGTACGATCCCGTTCCTACCGGCAGTAACCCCTTTCTGGGGGTTCAACCGGTTGAGCGCCTCGGCGTGCGAGGCACGTACGTCATGCAGCAAGCAGTTCCTTTCGCTGCGCGCCCCAGGAGCCGCCCCGTGTCCACTGCCCATCCCTCCTCCGCCTACGGCGACATGTACGGCGGACCGGTCCTCGTCGAGCCCGAGACGCGGCGGCTGGACGGGGTCGTACGGGAGGCGTCCGTACCGCCGCTGGCGCCGCCGTGGACCCACGGGTCGCTCGCCGACCTGCCGTTCGACAACGCGAGCGCGAACCCGGACGCCGTGGCGCTCAGCCGCAAGAACGCCGACGGGCGCTGGAGCGACGTCACGGCGGCCCGGTTCGCCGGCCAGGTGCTGGCCGTGGCGAAGGGACTGATCGCCGAAGGACTGATGCCCGGCGACCGGATCGCGGTGATGGCCCGCACGATCTACGAGTGGACCGTTCTGGACTTCGCGGCCTGGGCGGCCGGGCTGGTCACCGTCCCCATCTACCCCACGTCCTCCGTCTTCCAGGCCCGCTGGATCCTCCAGGACTCCGGCGCGGTCGCCCTGGTCACCGAGTTCTCCGGGCAGGCCGCCGCACTCGGCCCGGAGCGCGAACGCCTGCCCGACCTCAGGCACATGTGGATCGTGGAGAAGGGCCACGTCGACCGGCTGGTCGAAGCCGGCGCGCACCTCTCCGACCAGGAGGTCGAGGTGCGGCGCGGCATGCTGGGCCCCGACACCCTCGCCACCCTCATCTACACCTCGGGCACCACGGGCCGTCCCAAGGGCTGCGCGCTCACCCACGGCAACTTCTTCGCCGAGGTCGACAACGCGATCGAACTCCTCTACCCCGTCTTCAAGGCCAGGACCAGCGAAGAGGCCTCGGTCCTGCTGTTCCTGCCCATGTCCCACGTCTTCGGGCGCATGGTGGCGATCGCCTGCGTCCGCGCCCGCGTACGGCTGGGCCACGCGCCGAGCATCAAGGCGGAGAATCTGCTCCCGGACCTGGCGAGCTTCCGGCCGACCTGTCTGCTCGCCATCCCGTACATGCTGGAGAAGGTCTTCAACTCGGCCCGGGCCAAGGCCGAGGCGGGCGGCCGGGTGACGTCGTTCGACCGCGCGGTGGCGGTGGCGCGGCGCTACGGCGAGGCGATGGAGGCCCAGCAGACGGGCACCGGCCCCGGCCCCTCCCGCGCCCTCAGAGCCGCCCGGGTCTTCTACGACCCCCTGGTCTACCGCCGGATCCGCAACGCCATGGGCGGCAGGGTCCGCTACGCCATCTGCGGCGGCTCACCACTGGGCCGCCGCCTCGCCGCGTTCTACGCCGGAGCCGGCATCGAGATCTTCGAGGGCTACGGCCTGACGGAGACGACGGGCGCGTCGACCGTCACCCCGCCCCTCAAACCCCGCCTGGGCACGGTCGGCTGGCCCCTGCCCGGCACCCGCGTCCGCATCGCCGCCGACGGCGAGATCCTCCTCGCCGGCGACCACGTGCTGCGCGGCTACTGGGACCCCCAGGCCGGTGGCGTCGTACCCGCCGCCCCCGACGGCTGGCTCGCCACGGGTGACATCGGCGAACTGGACGACGAGGGCTACCTGACGATCACCGGCCGCAAGAAGGAAATGCTGATCACGGCGGGCGGCAAGAGCGTCGCCCCGGCGCCCCTGGAGAACTGGCTGCGCTCCCACCCGCTGATCTCCCAGTGCATCGTCGTGGGCGACGGCCGTCCCTTCGTCTCGGCCCTGATCACCCTGGACCCGGACGGCATCACCCACTGGCGCCAGATGAACGGCAAACACCCCGTGCCGCCCAAACTCCTCGTCGACGACGAAGAGCTCCGCGCCGTCCTCCAGCGCGCCGTCGACGAGGCCAACAAGATGGTCTCCCGCCCGGAGTCCATCCGCCGCTTCGCGATCCTCCCCGAGGACTTCTCCGAGGAAGCGGGCCATCTGACGCCGTCGATGAAGCTCCGCCGCGAGGCGGTGATGCGCGCCTTCGCGGCAGAAGTGGAGGGTCTGTACAGGCGGTGAGGCACCTTTGCGATCTCTTCACACGGGGTTCTTGACGTCGCAAGGCGTCTGGCCGTTGGCTTTCAGCCACCGCGTCGCGATGCTCCCCCATCGGAAGGCACCACCAGTGAAAGCGCGTAACACCCGTCGGTCCGCTGTGCGTCCCCTCTCCATAGCCCTGGCGGTCTCCGTAGCGGCCCTGTCCCTCACCGCGTGCGGCGACGGGAGTGACGACTCCGCAAGCGTGAAGAAGGGCAACGACATCACGGTGGGCCTGCTGCTGCCCGACCGGGACACGGCACGCTTCGAGAAGTTCGACTACCCCCTGATCAAACAGGAGGTCGCCTCCCTCACCGAGAACCAGGGCAAGGTCAAGTACGCCAACGCCGAGGCGAGCGTGTCCAGACAGAGCGAGCAGTTCCAGCAGATGATCGACGACAAGGTCGACGTCATCCTGGTGGACGCGCTGAACTCCAAGACCATCGCGTCGGATGTGCGCAAGGCCAAGGACGCCGGCATCCCGGTCATCGCCTACGACCGGCTCGCCGAGGGTCCGATCGACGCGTACGTCTCCCACGACAACGAACTCGTCGGGCAGGTGCAGGGCCGCGCCATCGTCGGGGAGCTCGGCGACAAGGCCCAGAAGAGCAAGGTCGTCATGATGAACGGCGACCCAGCCGACCCGAACACGGCACGGTTCAAGGACGGGGCGCTCAGCGAGCTCCAGGGGCAGGTCGACATCGTCCAGCAGTACGACACCAAGGAGTGGAAGCCCTCGATCGCCAAGGCCAACATGAAGAAGGCGATCCGCACCGTCGGGCTGAACAACATCGCCGCCGTCTACTCCGCCAACGACGGCATGGCGGGCGCGGTCATCGAGGCGCTGAAGGAGGCGGGCGCCACGAAGATCCCGCCGGTGACCGGGCAGGACGCCAACCTGGACGCGGTGCAGCGGATCGTGTCGGGGGAGCAGTACATGACCGTGTACAAGTCGTTCCTGCTGGAGGCGACGAACGCCGCGAAGATCGCCGTGGCCAAGGTCCAGGGCCGCTCGATCGAGTTCGCCGCGCTGACCCGGGAGACCGTCGACAGCCCCACGGAGAAGGACATCCCGGCGATGCTGGTGCCGGTGGTCGCCCTCACCAAGGACAACATCAAGGAGACGGTGATCACGGACGGGGTCTACACCGTCAAGGACATCTGCACCGCGAAGTACAAGGCGGACTGCCAGGCGATCGGTCTCGAATAGCGGGCGCCGGCGAACACGGTATTGGAACCTTCAGTTCAAAACTGTTAGCGTCCCTGCCATGGCCCGGCCGAGGAAGTTCGACGAGGAGCGGGCCCTGGACGCGGCGATGCGCGTGTTCTGGGAGCGGGGCTACGAGGCCACGTCCACCCAGGATCTGTGCGACGCCACCGGTCTGGGGCGCAGCAGCATCTACAACACCTTCCGGAGCAAGCACGACCTGTTCGAGCGGGCCCTCGCCCGCTACCTGGACGCCATGACGGCGGTTCAGACGGCGGTCCTGGACGACGCGGAGCGGCCCGCCGCCGACCGGGTGCGCGCTCTGCTCGCCAACGTCGTCGAGAGTGAGACGGAGTGCCGGATCGGCTCCGGGCGGGCCCTCGGCTGCCTGGGGGTCAACACCGTGGTGGAGCTGGCCGCGCGTGACCCCGAGGCGGCCGCGATGCTGGAGCGCGACACCCTGCGGCGCCTCGCCGTCTACCGGGCCGTGATGGAGCAGGGCCGGCGTGACGGCAGCATCACCTCCGCGCGTGGCCCGGAAGCACTCGCCCGGTTTCTCAACGCCACGGTCGCCGGCCTGCGTGTCTCCAGTCAGGGCGGTGCCGGCCGGGCCGACCTCGAAGTGATCGTCGAGACCGCCATGGACGCGCTGGTGTCCTGAACCCGCCCGAGGGAGACCTCGGGCTCTGTCATGGCCCAGTTTTGAACTGATCAATACATAACTCTTGAACCGAGCAGCAGAGGAGCCTCCCGTGCCCCGTGCCGTATACATCCTGGCGCTCGGCATCTTCGCCATGGTGACCAGCGAGTTCGTGGTCGCCGGGCTGATGCCGCAGATGGCGGAGGGCCTGCACGCCACCGTCCCCCAGATCGGGTACCTGATCACCGCCTTCGCCGTGGCCATGTCGGCCGGCGGACCCTTCCTGACCATGGCGGTGACGAAACTCGCGCCACGCACCGCGCTGATGACCCTCTTCGCCGTCTTCCTGACCGGCAACGTCCTGGCCGCGACCGCACCCGGTTACGCCGTGATGACGGCCGCCCGGATCATCACCGGCGTGGCCTCGCAGGCCTTCTTCGGCGTCGCCGTCTCGCTGTGCGTCCAGCTCGCCCGCCCGGAGGTGCGCGGCCGGGCGATCGCGGTGGTCATGAACGGGCTGATGCTCGGCACGCTGCTCGGCCTGCCGCTGTCCACCCTGGTCGGTGAGCGGTTCGGCTGGCGCGCGGCGTTCTGGGCGATCTCGGCGCTGGCGCTGGTCGCCGCGGCCGTGACCCTCGCCGGTGTGCCCCCTCTGGAGCGCGCGGGGAGCGGCGGCTCGCTCCGCGAGGAGCTCGGCGTCTTCCGGAACTCCAAGCTGTGGCTGGTGCTGCCCACCAGCACGCTGATCATCGGCGCGACGTTCTCCGCCTTCAGTTACCTCAACCCGATCCTCACCGAGATCACCGGCTTCTCCACCGGCACCGTCCCCGCCCTGCTGATCGCCTACGGAGCCGCCACCGTCATCGGCAACACCGTCGTCGGCCGCCTCGCGGACCGTCGGACCGTGCCCGTCCTCGCCGTCGGCCTCTCGCTCAACGCGGTGTTCCTCGCGGGGTTCGCGCTCCTCGCCGACCTGCCCGTCCCCGCCGTCGCCTGCATGCTGGGCATCGGACTGGTCGGCGTCACCATGAACCCGGCGATGGTCACCCGCGTCCAGCGGGCCGGCAACGCGGGCCCGCTGGTCAACACCGTCCACTCCTCCTTCATCACCCTCGGCGTCATCCTGGGCTCCTCCCTCGGTGCCGTCGCCATCGACGTCTGGGGCCTGCGCGCCACCCTCTGGCTCGGTGCCGGCATGGCCGTCCTCGGGCTCACGACACTGCTGCCCGAGTTCACCTCCGGGCGGTCCGGAACGCCCGCGGAGCACGCTCAGCCCGACCGACGTCCGGCCCACGCCGGGTCCGCGTCCCGCGACCGGATCTGAACTCGCCCCGACCGCATGGCTCTTGACTTCGCAAGGCCCGCGCGCGACAGTCCCCACCCCTTCGCGTTCCTCATCGGGCTGGAGCGGCCATGACCACGAGCACGAACTCCGCGGGGACTCCCAAAGCCCCGTCCCGAAGACGAGTCCTGGCCGGCGCCGCGGGTGCCGGCCTCGCGGTCGCCGCCGGAGTGCAACAGGGCGCCCACGCCGCCGACCTACCCCCGCTCGGCACGTACGACGTCGTCGTCGTCGGCTCCGGCGCGGCCGGGATGACCGCCGCGCTGACCGCCGCCGGGCAGGGGCTGAGCTGCGTCGTCGTGGAGAAGGCCCCGACCTTCGGCGGCTCGACCCCCCGCTCCGGTGCCGGGATCTGGATCCCGAACAACCCGGTCATCCTCGCGGCCGGTGTCCCCGACACCCCGGCCAAGGCCGCCGCCTACCTCGCCGCCGTCGTCGGCCCGGAGGTCCCCGCCGACCGGCAGCGCGCCTTCCTCACCCACGGCCCGGCGACGATCTCCTACGTCATGGCCCACAGCCCCCTGCGCTTCCGCTGGATGGAGGGCTACAGCGACTACTACCCCGAGCTGCCCGGCGGACTGCCGAACGGCCGCTCCATCGAGCCGGACCAGCTCGACGGCAACCTCCTGGGAGCCGAGCTGGCACACCTGAACCCGCCGTACATGGACGTCCCCGCGGGCATGGTGGTCTTCAGCGCCGACTACAAGTGGATCGCCCTCGCCGCGGTCAACACCCGGGGCGCGGCCGTCGCCGCCCAGTGCCTCGCGCGGGGCACGAAGGCGGCGCTCCTCGGCCAGAAGCCGCTGACGATGGGCCAGGCACTGGCAGCGGGCCTGCGCGCGGGGCTCTCGTCGGCCGGGGTCCCGGTATGGCTGAACACGCCTCTGACGGACCTGCACGTCGAGAACGGCAGGGTGACGGGAGCCGTCGTCACCCGCGACGGCGCTCCCGGCCTGGTCCGCGCCCGCCGGGGCGTGATCGTCGGCTCGGGCGGATTCGAGCACAACGCCGCCATGCGGGACCGATTCCAGCGACAGCCCATCGGCACCGAGTGGACCGTCGGGGCGAAGGAGAACACCGGCGACGGCATCCGGGCGGGGGAGCGGCTGGGCGCGGCGCTCGACCTGATGGACGACGCCTGGTGGGGGCCGGCCATCCCCGCCCCCGGCGAGCCCTACTTCTGCCTCGCCGAACGCACCCTGCCCGGCGGGCTGCTGGTGAACGGCTCCGGCCGACGCTTCGTCAACGAGGCCGCCCCCTACAGCGACGTCGTCCACACCATGTACGACGTCCACGACACCGACCCGGCCATCCCGTCCTGGCTGATCGTCGACCAGAACTACCGCAACCGCTACCTCTTCAAGGACGTCCTGCCGGCCCTGCCCCTCCCCGACGCCTGGTACGACTCGGGCGCCGCGCACAAGGCCTGGACCCTGGACGCCCTGGCCGCGTCGATCGGCGTCCCGGCGGCGGCCCTGCGCACGACGGTCGACCGCTTCAACGCCCAGGCACGGCGGGGCGAGGACCCCGACTTCCACCGCGGTGACAGCGCCTACGACCACTACTACACGGACCCGTCGGTCCTCCCGAACCCCTGCCTGGCCCCCCTCTGGCTACCCCCTTACCACGCCTTCCGCATCGTCCCCGGCGACCTCGGCACGAAGGGCGGCATGCGGACGGACGCCCGGGCCCGCGTCCTGCGCCCCGACGGCTCGGTGATCCCGGGCCTGTACGCGGCGGGCAATGCCAGCGCGGCGGTGATGGGCCACAGCTACGCGGGCGCGGGCTCGACGATCGGGCCGGCGATGACGTTCGGGTACATCGCGGCGCGGGATGTCGCGGGGGTGTCGTAGGCGGACAAGTGGTACCGGCGCTGCGCTGGCACGGCCAGGAGATCGGCTCGGGACATCGGCTCAGGAGATCGGCTCCGGGGGCTTGCGGGCCACGAGGCTCGCCTGGGCGACCGGCTCGCCGCGTGTCTCGTCCGGCTCGCGCACGGTCCGTGCGCGGAGGGTGAAACCGGCGGCTTCCAGCAGGGCCGCGATGTGCTCCGGCCGGCGGCGGCGGAAGGTCAGGGCCACCGAGTGGCCGAAGGCCTGCTCGTAGTGACGGGGCTCGTCACCGCACTGGAAGCCGAGGAGGAGGTGGCCGCCGGGACGCAGGACGCGGTGAAAACCGGCGAAGAGGGCGGGCAGGTGCTCCTCGGGTGTGTGGATGGTCGAGTACCAGGACACGACACCGTCGAGCGAGCCGTCCGGAAGGTCCAGCTCCTGCATCGAGCCCTTCTCGAACCGCAGGCCCGGGTTCTCGCGGCGGGCGATCGCGAGCATCGACTCCGACAGGTCCAGTCCGAACACCGACAGCCCCCGGGACGCCAGGAACGCCGTCACCCGCCCGGGCCCGCACCCCAGGTCGGCGACCTCGCCCCCCTCACCCACGAGCTCCGCGAATCCGTAGAGCACGCCCAGATCCAGCGGCATCCCAGCCCCCAGGTCACGGAAGTGGACGGCGTACTCCTCGGCGACGGTGTCGTAGAACCTGCGAGTCTCGATCAGGAAGTCAGCATCGGCCATGGCAGCAGACCCTAGCGCGAGCGCCGATCGACAGGCCCGTGGCCAGAATTCACCGGGAATTCATCGGGTGGCAGGGCCGGAAAAGGCAGGAGCCCCGCTGCCTGACGGCGCGGGGCTCCTTGGGTACTACTGATCAGACCGGCGTGACGTTCTCAGCCTGCGGGCCCTTCGGACCCTGCGTGACGTCGAAAGACACCTGCTGGTTCTCCTCGAGGGACCGGAATCCGGTCGCATTGATCGCGGAGTAGTGGACGAAGACGTCGGGGCCGCCGCCCTCCTGGGCGATGAAACCAAAGCCCTTTTCGGCGTTGAACCACTTAACGGTTCCGGTAGCCATAAGCCCTCCTTGGGCTCAAAAGGGTTGCCCTGCTCCAGAACCAGCAAGTGTGAAGATGAATTCTGCACAACTGCATACGTCTGAGAATGACGAGAGCCCGCGGTCACATGCTCCGCAGGCTCTGTACTGCAAGGGAAACCAAACTGCAACTTGCGACGAGCCTAGCACGCAGGCCCCGGAATGCAATAGGGGTCAAGATCACGTCACCCGAATGTTTGAACACGCTCCGCCGACTGGCGGCGAAGGCGCCGACCGCCGGTCACGGGCCCACGGCGGGGCCGGACGCGGCCCCCTACGCCATGAGGGCTAGCCTCACGATGTGGACAATCCTCGCACCCGGCCGCGCGTCGGCCACATCCAGTTCCTGAACTGCCTGCCCCTGTACTGGGGGCTCGCCAGAACGGGCACGCTCCTCGACTTCGAGCTCACGAAGGACACCCCGGAGAAGCTCAGCGAGAAGCTGGTGCAGGGCGAACTCGACATCGCCCCGATCACCCTGGTCGAGTTCCTCAAGCACGCCGACCAGCTGGTCGCCTTCCCCGACATCGCCGTCGGCTGCGACGGCCCGGTCATGTCCTGCGTGATCGTCTCGCAGGTCCCGCTGGACCGGCTGGACGGCGCCCGCGTCGCCCTCGGCTCGACCTCCCGCACCTCCGTGCGCCTCGCCCAGCTGCTCCTCGCCGAGCGCTACGGCGTCCGGCCCGACTACTACACGTGCCCGCCCGACCTGAGCCTGATGATGCAGGAGGCCGAGGCGGCCGTCCTCATCGGCGACGCGGCCCTGCGCGCGAACATGCTCGACGGGCCGCGCTTCGGCCTGGACGTGCACGACCTCGGCACGCTGTGGAAGGAGTGGACGGGCCTGCCGTTCGTCTTCGCGGTCTGGGCGGCGCGCCGCGACTACGCGGAGCGCGAGCCGGTCATCACGCGCAAGGTGCACGAGGCCTTCCTCGACTCCCGCAACCTCTCCCTGGAGGAGGTCGGCAAGGTCGCCGAGCAGGCCGCCCGCTGGGAGGACTTCGACGAGGAGACCCTCGCCCGCTACTTCACGACGCTCGACTTCCGCTTCGGCGGCCCGCAGCTGGAGGCGGTCGCCGAGTTCGCCCGCCGGGTCGGCCCCACGACCGGCTTCCCCGCGGACGTGAAGGTGGCCCTGCTCCAGCCCTGAGCGGGCCCGCGCTCGCGCACTACTCTGCTGGGGAGTGCGCGCCTACGGGGTCCGGCGAGGGCCTGCGGGCGCCTACGGGGGAGGGGTGACGCCATGCGGCCGCTCGACGTCGACGAACCGACCGTCGTCGGGCCCTACCGGCTGCTCGGCCGGCTGGGCTCCGGCGGCATGGGCCGGGTCTACCTGGGCCGCAGCGCCGGCGGCCGTACCGTCGCGGTCAAGATCGTCCATCCGCACTTCGCACTGGACGAGGAGTTCCGGGCCCGGTTCCGCCGCGAGGTGGAGGCCGCGCGCCGGGTCGGCGGCGCCTGGACGGCACCCGTCCTGGACGCGGACCCGGACGCCCGGGTGCCGTGGGTGGCGACGGCGTACGCGGCGGGCCCCTCGCTGTCGGCCGCGGTCACCGAGGGCGGCGCGCTGCCGGCCCACACCGTACGGGCACTGGGGGCGGGGCTGGCCGAGGCGCTGGCGGCGGTGCACGAGCTGGGCCTGGTGCACCGGGACGTGAAGCCCTCGAACGTACTGCTCACGCTCGACGGCCCGCTGCTGATCGACTTCGGCATCGCGCGGGCCACGGACGGTACGGCGTCCCTGACGTCCACGGGCGTGTCGATCGGCTCGCCCGGCTACATGTCGCCCGAGCAGATCCTCGGCAAGGGCGTCACGGGCGCGGCGGACGTCTTCTCGCTCGGCGCGGTCCTGGCCTACGCGGCGACCGGCGAACCACCCTTCCCCGGGGACTCCTCGGCGGCCCTGCTCTACAAGGTCGTCCACGAGGAGCCGGAGCTCGGCGGGCTGGACGGACCGTTGCGGGAGCTCACGGCGGCCTGCCTGACGAAGGATCCGGCCGCGCGGCCTGCCCCCGCCGAGGTGGCCCGGCGGTTGGCTCCCGAGGGCGCGGCCAGGCTGGTGGCGGGCGGGTGGCTGCCGGGGGCGCTGGTCGAGCAGGTGAGCCGGAGCGCCGTGCAGTTGCTGAACCTGGAGGCGACCGGACCAGGGGCCGGGGGCCCCTCGGGGCCGGTCGGTTTCAGCAGCCCGTCCGTGGCCGCACCAGAGGGTCCGGCAGTGGAGTCGGTGGAATCGGTGGAGTCGTGGGGGCCGTCGGGTCCGGCCGGGGCCGCGACGGCCGGCGTCTTCGGGCCGCCGCCGGTGATGCCCACGCCCCCGGCCCCCTCCGCCGCCGTACCCGCACCCCGGGACGGCGGTCCGCAGGACGACACCGCCCCACCGCCCACCGGCCGGCGCCCCGGCAAGGTGTCCGTCTCCGTGGCGGCGACGTCCACGCCGGAGGGCGGCGGACGGGTGCGGAGGCTGAGCTGCACCGTGGCGCTGGCGGTCGCCGGGGCGATGGCCGCCGTGACGATCGGCTCGGTGCTCGTGTTCGACCTGCTGCCGGGCCGGACCTCCGACGACGACACGAGCGACTCCGGCGCGGGCACCGACTCTCCCCCTGCGGCGACCGCGAGCTCCGCCCCGTCCGGCGCCGTGCCCGCCGCGTACCTCGGCACCTGGGAGGGCCAGGGCAGCGCCCTCGACGGCAGGCTGCCCCTCGGCACGTTCCGGATCACCGTCGAACGGGCGGCCATCGGAGAGGAGCTGGGCCGACTCCGCCAGACCGACCAGATCGGCGGCGTCTGCGTCGACGTACTGACCCTGAAGCAGGTGACGAAGAAGGAGCTCGTCGCGACGTCGGTGGGCGCGAAGACCAACCACAGCGGCTGCAACCCGGCCCCCACGACCGTGCGCCTCAGCCCGGTGGGCGACGACCTCCAGTACCGCTCGGAGAGCGAGGAGTCGGGTCGTCCTCAGGCTCGGATGTCGAAGGTGCGGTAGCGGAGGACCGACCGCTGTACCTGACGAGCAGGGTGACCAGCAGCGCGGCCGCGGCGAGCGTGGCGACGAGACCGACGGCCCACAGCCACGGGTAGTGCACATGCACCCAGCAGGGCCCGCCCTCGCTGTAGCAGTCGTAGTCCCAGTCGCGGCGCCGCTTGGGCCGTGTGGTCCCCACGATCACCCCGGCGACCAGGTACCCCGCCGCCAGCCCGGGCAGCGAGGCGGCAGCCCAGGCCAGCGAACGCGGCTTGCTCTTCTTCCAGTTCATCCGGGTCAGGGGCCAGGCCCAGGCGAGGAAGACCAGTGGTACCAGTGCCCCCACGGTGGCGGCGAAGGCATACGCGCCGCGGGGCCACGCGGCGGCGAAGCCGCTCCAGAGGTCGTCCCCCCAGTACATGTCGAAGAAGTACAGCGGCGTCAGCAGGACGAAGACGCCGGGGATCACCGCACAACCCACGGCACATCCCCAGTCCGGCTTCTTCAGCCGCCCGGCGGCGGGCCGGCCGGGCCGGTGCTTGTACCGCAGGGCGGCCTTGGCTGCCTCTCTCCGCTTCGGCTTCGCCGAACTTCCGCTCATGGCCCCTGACTCTCGCCTTGCTCAAGCGGTCACTACTGTGTCTGCGATAGCGAACACCATCAAATGTGATCAGCGCATCGCAACGCGTGACACGGGGAAGGCCCACAAATGGAGACGCTGCAGCAGGACGATCCAACGGAGTTGGGCACCTACCGTCTCCTGCGAAGACTCGGTGCCGGCGGCATGGGCCGCGTCTACCTGGCCCGTTCACCCGGTGGCCGTACCGTGGCCGTGAAGGTCGTACGTCCGGATCTGGCAGCGGATGGCGACTTCCGCGACCGCTTCCGGCACGAGGTCGAGATAGCCAAGGCAGTCTCCGGCCGCTTCACCGCCCCTGTCGTGGACGCCGACCCTGACGCGCCGTTGCCATGGCTGGCGACGTCGTACGTGCTCGGTCCGGATCTCACGGATGTGGTCGCCGCGCACGGTGCCTTGCCTGAGCGGACGGTGCGGGCACTGGCCGCAGGTCTCGCCGCTGCCATCCAGGAGGTGCACGCGGCGGGGTTGATCCACCGGGACCTGAAGCCGTCGAACGTCCTGCTGGCGGCGGATGGCCCGCGCGTCATCGACTTCGGTATCGCGCGTGCGGTGGACGGGAACCGTATGACACAGACGGGAGTCGTGGTCGGCTCACCCGGTTACATGTCACCGGAGCAGGCGCTCGGTAAGGATGTCGGCCCGGCGGGTGATGTTTTCTCGCTGGGTGCCGTGCTCGCGTTTGCGGCGACAGGCAGGGGCACGTTCGGTCACGGAGCCGTCTCGCACGCCTCGTTGCTCTACCAGGTTGTGCATGGCGAGCCCGATTTGGAGGGCGTACCGCAGCAACTGCTGGGCCTCGTACGCGCATGTCTCGCGAAGGACCCGGCGCATCGACCGGCGCCGTCGGAGATCGTGGCGGCACTCGCACCACAGGGTGTCGAGGGTGTCCTCAGCGACTGGCTGCCGTCGGCGGTGGCATCGACGATCGCCACGCATGCGGCCGGGATACTGGACTTGGAGGCACCGCAGCAGCCTCAGCCCCCGGTCGCTGCGTCCTTCGGGCCCCCACCGGCGATGGCGGGTGGGATGCCAACGTCGGCGAGCACACCGACGCCGGGGTACGGGTACCCGCCGGCCTCTGGACATGGCGGCACCCCTGCTGCCTACAGCACCCCGATGCCCGGCTACGCCACACCGCCGGGTGACGCGCAGACACCGGGACACGGGACGACCACGCCAGCCCTCGCCACCGCTCCCTCCCGCCGCCGCGTCCTCGGTCTTGCGCTCGGCGGTGCCGGCGCGGTGGCTGTGACGGGCGGAGCCGTCGCTTGGTGGCTCGGCCGGGGCGGTGACCCCTCCGGAACGGCGACCGGCAGGAGTGGCGCCGGCGGTTCCGCGCAACCAGTCGAGGAGAACTTCACCACCCCGCCGGCCGGCGTCGCTCCCCAACCTCTGTGGCACGAGCAGGCGGCGGAGGACAGCACCACCACTGACGTACCGCTCCTCATCCATGACGGCCTGCTCCTGGTCAGCGGCGATCCCTTGGTGGCGTACGACGTGAAGACCGGAAAGGCCCGCTGGTCGAAGCCTGACATCTGTGCCCCCGGCTCCCAGCTACTGTTCCGTGACGGCAAGGTGTTCCTGACCGATGGCGGCGCGGAGGGAGTCCTCGTCGCGCGGGATGTGAAGACCGGCGAGGAAGTGTGGCGCAGCCGCCTCGGCAAACAACTCGGCGTCGAGGGCACCATCGCCATCGACGACAAGAACGTGTACGTCACGGTGACCGACTACTCCAGGGCCACGAGCGCCACCGAGTACCGCACTGCGGTCGCCGCGGTCAGTCACAGCACCGGTAGAAGGGTGTGGCTGCAGCACCGAGACTGGGGCACGAAGGACTACGACGTCCAGGGCACCGTCTCCGGCAAGCACCTCGTCTACACGGACTCCAACTACAACCTCACCGTGCGCGACACCGCGACCGGTGACCAGCTGTGGACCCAGAAGATCGGCGACGACTGGGCCTGGCAGCCGACGGTCGCGAACGGCCTCGTCTTTCTGCCCGGCGAGAAGCTCACGGCGGTCGACGCGGAGACAGGCGACACACGGTGGACCCTCTCACCCAAGGGACGCCGCGGCTTCAACAACCCTGCCGTCATCGACGGCGTGCTCTATGTCAGCGACTACGACCGCGGCGTATGGGCCGTCGACGTCAAGAGCGTGAAGCGGCTCTGGCTGTGTGAGGACCAGGACCGTGGCGGGCCGGAGACCTTCGTGAGGGTCGGCATGACGCTGTACTGCGCCTCCGGACCCCTGTCGGGGGGTGTCATCGCCCTTGCTGCCAAGACCGGCAAGGTGCGCTGGACCTGGACCGACGACAAGGACTCCGGCGCCCCGTGGCAGATGGCCCATGCCGGAAACCGGCTGTTGGTGACGAACGGGCCGGAGATCTACGCGATGCCGGCAGTCTGACGCCGGGGCGCTGGGGAGCGAGGCCGGGGACTGCCATAGTCTCCGTTAGCTGAAGTTAACGAACGTGGCCACAGGGGCCGACGGGGAGGATGACCACCATGCAGATGCTGGTCACGGTCGTACGCGAAGGCGGTGAGCCGGAGGACGTCGTCGTCACCGCCGACGACACCGCCACGGCAGGCGATGTCGCGGAGGTACTGGCGCAGGCCGTCGGACAGAGCGTCGCACCGCATGGCGGTGGGACAGGGAACGTCGTGGCCATGCCCGGCACCTCACTGGCTTCGCTGCCTGGCTACGGGACGGCGGTGACCGGAGCGCCGGCGCTGTGGGCCGATGGTGTGCTGTGTGATCCGGAGGCACCGGCGGCCGGAGTCCTGCGGGACGGCATGCGCGTCTCCGTCGACAGCTCGATAGGCCCGTTGCTGCGCAAGGGTGAGCCCGTAGGACAGTACGAGTTGCGGGTAACCGGTGGTCCCGGTTCCGGACGGGTGGTCCGGCTGGGTGTCGGCGCGGCCACCGCGGGATCGGCACCCACCTGTTCGTTGCCCTTGCCGGATGCCTCGCTGCCGCCGATCGCCCTCCGGCTGACGGTCGACCTCCAGGGCAACGTCGTGCTCGCACCGGAGGCCGGCGCCAGCATCCGGCTGAACGACGATCCTGTGACGGGCGGGACTCCTTGGCCGCTCGGCGGTGTCGTACGGGTGGGTGACACGCTGCTCGTACTCGACAAGGTGGTCGAGCCGGACGCGCACTTGGCTCCGATGAGCGAGGGCGGCCTCGCCTACAACCGCCCTCCTCGCCTTTCGCCGCTGCGGCCTCGGCGGAGGCTGGCCGTGCCGGTGCCCCCCACGAAGGGGGACCGCGCGCGTTTCCAGTTCATCATGGCGTTCATGCCCATGCTGTTCGGGCTGGCCATGTACCTCTTCACCAAGCAGATCTACATGCTGCTGTTCTGCCTGATGAGCCCGCTCATGATGCTGGCCCAGTGGATCAGTGAGAACCGCGAGGGCAAGAAGAAGCACAAGACGTCCCTCAAGCAGTACAAGAAGGACCTCGCGGCCTATGAGGCCGAACTCGTCACCCTCAGCAAGGAAGAACAGCGCGCCCGGCGCGAGGACAACCCCGACCCGGCCGAGGTCCTCCTCCACGCGACCGGCCCCCGCCGCCGTCTGTGGGAGCGCCGCCTCACCGACCCGGACGCGATGCAACTGCGTATCGGGGTCGGCGCTCTGCCGTCCGACGTGGAACTCGTTTTCGCACGCGGCGGCTCGTCGCACGACGAGGAGCCCCCGGAGCCCCCGCTCCTGCCGGATGTCCCGGTCACCCTGCCCTTTGCCCGGCTCGGCGTGGTCGGTATCGCGGGGGACCGCGCCCGCGCCCTCGGCACTGCGCGCTGGCTGAGCGTGCAGGCCGCCGTGCTGCACAGCCCCCGAGACCTGTCACTGGTGTCGCTGGCTGCGACACCCGCCGCCGGCGCAGAGTGGCACTGGGCACACTGGCTGCCCCACACCAACCCCGACGAGGGACAGGACTGCGTCGCTCTGGTCGGCTTCGACTCGGAGGGCATCAGCCGCCGAGTCAACGAACTTCTGAACGAGCTGGCTCGACGCAAGGCGGCCCGCGAGCAGCACAACATGACAGGCCATCTGTATCCGGACGCCAACGTGCTCCTGATACTCGACGGGGCACGGTTGCTGCGGCGCGTACCCGGCGTTCCCCAACTCCTGGCCGAGGGCCCGCAGTACGGGATCTTCGCCCTCTGCATCGACGAGGACGAGCGGCTGCTTCCCGAGGAGTGCAAGGCCGTCGTGGCGTGGTCGCCCGACGCGGCCCATCACGTCCGGGTGCGCGGTTACGGCCTGGAGGCCGTCGGTGACGTCCTCGCCGACCAGGTGCCTTACGAATGGTGCGAACTCCTGGCCCGGTCTCTCGCCCCCATCCGGGATGTCAGTCGTGACGACGCGAATTCTGCACTGCCCACCTCGGCCCGACTGCTGAACCTGCTGAACATGCCCAACCCGGCGGGCGTCGACGTGGAGCGCATCTGGCAGGCCGGTGGTTCGACGACGTCTGCACCCATTGGGATCGCCGCCGATGGCGTATTCGTCCTGGACATCCGCCGCGACGGGCCGCATGCCCTGGTCGCCGGTACGACGGGTGCCGGTAAGTCCGAGCTCTTGCAGACGATCATCGCCTCGCTGGCGGTGGCGAATCGCCCCGACGCCCTGAACTACGTCCTCATCGACTACAAGGGCGGCAGCGCCTTCATGGACTGCGCTCGCCTGCCGCACACCGTCGGCATGGTCAGCGACCTCGACGCCCACTTGACCGAGCGGGCCCTTGCCTCGCTCGCCGCCGAGCTGCATCGCCGGGAGCGGATTCTCTTCGACGCCGCCGCCAAGGACATCGAGGACTACAACGACATCCGCAAGCTCCGCCCCGAACTGGAGCCGATGCCCCGGCTCGTCCTGGTCATAGACGAGTTCGCGTCCCTGGTCGCGGAATTGCCCGACTTCATCGCGGGACTGGTCGACATCGCACGCCGAGGCCGCTCTCTCGGCGTGCACCTGATTCTCGCGACGCAGCGTCCCGCGGGTGTGGTGAGCGCCGACATCCGGGCCAACACCAACCTCCGCATCGCCCTGCGGGTGACGGACGCCGCGGAGTCGATGGACGTCATCGATGCACCGGACTCGGGCGCGATCTCGAAGTCGACGCCAGGTCGTATGTACGTCCGTTCCGGCGCCCAGTCGCTCGTCGGTGTGCAGTCGGCCCGTATCGGTGGCCGTCGCCCGGCCACGGGGCAGACGGGGCCGAAGGCCACGCTCGTGCCCTTGCCCTGGAACGCCTACGCTCGCCCGCTGCCCAAGCGGGAAGAGGCCGAGGACGACGGCACGATGGTCACCGACCTGGCCGTCCTCGTGGACGCGGTGCGCGACGGTGCGGAGCGGATGGGCTTCGGCGAACAGCGCAGCCCGTGGCTTCCGCCGCTGGCGGAGTCCGTCACGCTGGACGAACTGTCCACTTACGGTGGCGCACCGGACACCATCCCTGGCGACGACGTGGCTCCCATCCCGTACGGCCTGATCGACCTGCCGGCGAAGCAGACCCGCATGCCGGTGTCCTTGGACCTGGTGCACGGTGAGCACACCCTGCTGCTCGGTGGCGCTCGTTCCGGCCGCTCGACGGCACTGCGCACGCTCGCCGGCTCACTGGCCCGCAACACATCCCCGCACGATGTGCACGTCTATGCCATCGACTGCGGCTCTAACGCTCTACTGCCCCTGGTGCGTATGCCGCATGTCGGCGCCGTCGTGACACGCGATGAGCCGGACCGGGTCCGCAGGCTGATCCAGCGCCTCCAGGTGGAGATCGCCCGCCGTCAGCAACTACTGGCGATGGAGGGCGCGTCGAGCGCGGCGGAGCAGCGCGCGGGAGCTTCCCCGGAGGAGCGCCTGCCCTGGATGGTTCTGCTCCTGGACAGTTGGGAAGGCTTCGCGTCGACCTTCGAGAACTACAACTACGGCCAGTTGCTGGAAGCGGCCCAGAGACTCTTCCGTGAGGGATCCGCAGCGGGCCTGAAGGTCGTCATGACGGCCGACCGCAGTGGTCTGAGCGGTCACGTCTCCTCGGCCTTCGCCGACCGACTCGTCATGCGGTTCGCCGACCCGAACGACTATTCAACGGCCGGTCTCCATGCCCGCGAGGTTCCGAAGAACATGCCGCCCGGGCGCGCCCTGCGTATCACGGACACGGGCGTGGACGAGACACAGATCGGTCTGCTGGCGCCGGATCCGGCCGGCCAGGCCCAGGTCCGCGCCCTCCGCGAGATCGCGGAGGAGGCGCGAACGCGCTACGGCCGAGTCCCGGCGGGCCGCCGCCCCCTGCGCGTCGACGCTCTGCCGACGCGCATCACAGCGTCGGAGGCGATGGCCCTGGACCCGGACTTCGTGCCGCCGTCGCCGTTGTGGGCGCTGGTCGCCGTCGGAGGCGATGAACTCCACCCCATCGGCATCGACTTGGAGGAGAACGGGCCCGGTTTTGTCATTGCCGGACCACCGAAGTCCGGCCGTTCGACTGCACTGCTGTGCGCCGCCGAGTTCCTTCTGCGAGCAGGCACTCCTCTGGTGGTCGTGACACCTCGCCGGTCCCCGCTGCGGGAACTCGAGGATCGAGAAGGGGTACTCGGCGTGCTCAACGCGGAAAGCTCGGGTGACGACCTGGAAGAGCTCCAGGACCAACTCGACGGGCGACCGTACGTCGTCGTGGTCGACGACGCCGAACTCCTCTATGACGCGCCACTGGACGAGCCGCTGGAAGGGGTCATCCGTCAGGGAGCCGATGGCGGCGTGGGCCTGCTCGCCGCCGGCACGACGGACTCACTGTCCGGCCAGTACCGGGGCTTCGCAGTCGAGGCCCGCAAGTCCCGCAACGGCATGTTGCTGACGCCGCAAAGCACGTCGGACGGCGAACTGTTCGGCATCCGATTGCCTGCGAACAGCGGTGGCGGGGCAGCCGGCAGCGGGTTGTTTGTGACTGGCGGGGCGTTCGTGCCGGTTCAGGCTGTGATGAACGTCTGACCGAGGGCCAATGACGACACAGCGGGCCCTGCTTTTTCAGATGGGGCCCGCTGTGTGGGCTCCGTGGTTACGGCTTGGTGGGACGGACGGATTTGGAGCCGGGCTCTTGCGGCTGCGCTGGATCGGGAACCAAGGAGTCCGGAGGCCAGGTTCTGCGGGGCGGCGCTGCTGCTGTTTCTTATTCATCGTGAACTGGCCATGGAAGAGCTCGGCCTGTCGAAGCCCGTGTGTCCTGCTGAAAACGCCGCCGGGGCATCCCGTACGAGGTTCGAGGACCTCGAAGGAACGCCCCGTCAGGCTGTGGCATCGGCGCGGCAGCGTCGGCTCAGGTGGCGCGCTCGATGTTGTCGGCGCTGGTGTTGGCCGACTTGCTGGCCTCGTTCAGCGTGTCGACCCACTTGTCGAACGTCGGCTTCACGTCGTGCCAGTCGTTTCGGAAGCGGTCGGCCTTGGGGCCCTTCCAGTAACCCGAGCTCCGGCTGGTGGCCGTCTCCAGAGCCTTGATGAGGCCCTGGAGGTCGGTGGCCTTCTTGCCGAAGAGCTTGGACAGCTCCCGAAGCTGAGTGAGATCTGCACCGCGATCCATGGCGATCCTCCCCGTGTCACGTTAGGTAAACGGACTATCCGTTTGCAACAGGGGACGCTACCGCACCAGACGCAGTTGCAGTCCAGCGCCTTGGGAGATGGGAGTTTCGTGTGAACGAGTGGTGTTGGCCTGGGCCGGGAGCCCGACGAAGGTCTACACGGTGCCCCAGTATGCTGAGGCTCCAGGGACAGCGGGGGAGGCTGCTATGGCAAATCCTGACATTCAGGAACTCAACCAGCGGGCCAGCCAGCTGAGGTCGCTGGCCGACCACATCGACTCGCTTGTCGATGCCGCCAAGAAGCACAGCACCATCGGGATGAAGACCTGGTCGGGCCCCAACGCGGACGACGTGCGCGGGCGGCTCAAGGGCTGGCAGACGACGTGCGGCACGGTCGCCAAGGCGCTGCGCGACGAAGCGCACAAGTGCGCGCAGGACGCCAAGGACCTGAAGGACGAGAAGAAGTAGCGGGCGCTGCCCCCGCTACGGCGAGAGGAACCTGTACCAGTGCCCTCGTACGACAGCTCCCGGGCCCGTTTCCGGCTGGCCGACCGCCACATCGCTGTGTTCGCGCACCTCTTGGATGGTGAGACGCCGCCTGAGGAGCTGTGGGAGTCACTGGTCGAGCTCCAGCGCATCGGCTTGGTAGGCGAGGAGGGAGAACTGGCTCCGGTTCTCCGCGAGCCGCTCGGCGCCCTGGCCGACCCGATGGTCATGATTCAGGTGGAGATCACGGGCGAGCACGGCGTGGTCAACCACGGTGTGGTCGTGGGTCAGGAGGCCGTGATCTCACACGACGGCTGGCCGGGCGAGGAAGAGTCTGAGTACGTCTCCATCGAGCCGAACACCCTCGTGTGGGAACTGGCCCGCAAGGTCAACCTGCATCGCGGGGAGAAGCCGGTGGAAGGCGCTCCCGAAGTACGAGTCGAGACGACCATGGGCGCTCTGGACGCCGCGTTTGTCACTCCGGAAGAGCCTGGCGCCGACGAGGACACGACCCGCGACCTCGTTCGCAAGGCACTCAGCGAGGCGGACACCAAGCTCAAGGACCCGGTCCTTGGCCAATTCCTGGATTTGGTCGTCTCCTTGAACGCCACTTGGCGCATCACCACCGCCTGGGACGGCGAACACGAGGGCCAGCGCTCCACCATGGTCCGCGCCCTGGCCGTCTGGGACTGCGGCCCCCTCGGCTACTGGATCCGCGAGCAGCCCGAAGAACCCATCATGCCGGGCCAAGTCGGCCCGGGCAGCGCGCTGGCTCTGGTGAAGTCCGACTCCGCCGAGATATGGGAGAAACTGACGGATCTGTTGCCGGACAAGGAAGAACTGCTGATCGCGGGCGAGTGAGACCGGAGTCTCGGACATGACCGAGGTGTATCCGCGTGCGAGCCGACAGGAACTGCGGCGTCGGCTCGGCACGCTGGGGGTCCTCGTCTTTCTGCCCCTGGCGCTGACCGGGTGTGCGTGGCTGGCTCAGCACCAAGGCCCACTGATGTTGGCGGGCGCGATCCTGGCCATGCTCTCGCTGGTAGTTGCCTGGGCCATGTGTGGTGCCGGACCGGGTGCGTGCGTAGCAGTCTCCGGGTTTGCCTTCATGCTCTTTGTGGGGCCGGCCATGGGCGACTACCTCCTCAACCATCGTGGCGTGCGGCACGGCGCAGTGATCGGCGACGTCAGCACGTACTGGAAGAAACACGGGGACGGCCGGGCCTGCACGGTCGTGACAACTGATACGGACAAGTCCGACGCCTACGAGGTGGACGACCCCGACGGCTGTGAGGGCGACCTCAGGGAAGGGCAGGACGTAACTCTGGTGGTCGATCCGGAAGGCTGGCTGAAGCCACGGCTGAGCAGTCGCGTCAACGGCGTTGCTCCATACCTCGTCTGGACGTCCGCAGGGCTGCTCACCGCGACGGAAGGTTTTGTACTGTACGGGCGGCTTCGGCGGCGGGGGCTGCGGGCTTAGCTCTCGGCCCCTGGGCGGAAGTCAGAACCAGTTCATGGGATTCGCCTTGGACTTGGCGATGCTCTTCCCCAGGTCTTTCGCTTTGTCACCGACCCAGCCTGCCGCCTTGCCCGCGCCCTCCTTGATGTCGTCCCAGTGCTGGACGACCTTCGCGCCGCCGTAGATGAGGCCCGTCCCCACTGCGAGACCGATGGTGACCGGGTTGGGGGCGACCATGGCCGCCGTGAGGGAGGCGTTGAAGCCGACCTCAGCAACGTCGGCGACGTATGCGGCGCCCTTCTTCTTGAAGGCGTCGACGGGGTTGCCCTGCGAAACGACGTTGGCGGCGCTGAAGCCGGTCGACAGGACGCCGCCCACGATGCCGGCGCCGCGGAGGAACCCGGCGGTCTTGGCAGCGGCGCCCAGGCCCGTGCGCAGGGCCCCTGCGCCTCGTGCGGCATTCGTGGCCTCCGCCACGGAGTTGGCGAACCGCTGGCTGTTCGCGGCCTTGGTGAACACCTTGATCAGGCTCGCGTTACCCGCGCGGGCGACAGCCTGACCGGAGTGTGTGAAACCGCCGTACATCCTGGCCGCCTGGTCGGAGCCGACCAGGAAGTCGATGACGCCGTTGGCGCGAAGCGTGTTCATCAAGGGCGTGGCGCGCACCCAGTTGTAGCCTTGGCCGATCAGGTCTCCGCGAATGCCGCTGGTGAAGGGGATACGGGAGAGGCGCTGATAGGTGGTGCTACGGCCGAAGAGCGAGCCGAGTTGACCGGGCAGCCAACTGCCCGGCGCACTCAGTGAACGCAGCTTGGGTGTCCACTTGATCAGGCCGTTCCCAGCGGACCGTATGAGTCCGCTCTCAGAGCCGCGCAGTGCCACGCCGAGCCGCGTCTTCCAGGTCCGAAGGGCGCCCGCCTTCAGAGAGTTACCCAGCAGCACCTTGGTCAGTGACGTGCCCTGGAGCGTGACGACGGCCGTGGCAGCGGTCACGGAGCCCCAGTCGCCGTACAGACCGATCATGGAGGCGATCGTCTCTTCGTGCGGCTGCAGCCCGGGGATTTGAGCTATGGCGTGAGCCTCCAGCCGCTGGATCCAGTCCGCCAGCGACTCGTCGGGCTGTCGCTTGAACTTGTAGGCGTTCGGATCGTCGCTGGCCGCGACGGAGTTGGCCAGGAGGAGAGCGTCGGGGCCGAGCCCCTCGCTCTTGTACTTCTCGATCTCCTTGGGGCTGAACCCGGCCCACATGAGTCCGGCTTGGGGGTCACCGCTTTCCAACCGGGCGAAGACGGCCCGCTTGCGCAAATCCGGTGCCGTGTCCTTGGCCCAGCCGCGCAGAGGCTTGAGCGCAGTCAACTTGCTCGTGACGCCCAGCCTCGAGGCTCTGGTGAATGCTTCATCCAGTCTGTCCTGTACCCCGCCGCGCCCGTCGAGCAGCTTCGCGAGCTGGTCCAGGTCGTCCGGATTGACCGTCCTCATGCCCACGTTTCATTCCCTAGAGCGTGTGTCCCGGAACCAGCCGGTCAAGGCTGTGGAGTCGCTGCCCCAGGCTAGGGACGAGGCCTCCCGTAAGATCGTTTGATCACCAACTCTTTACTGTATGCAAACGCGCTCTTAAGAGAAGCCCTCACTCGGCACGCTCTTCGGATGTGTTCAACCGGTACGCAGGAGCGCATATGCGAAGACGAGGCGGCGGTCCAGCCACGAGGCCCGGACCAGGAACCTGCGGTCGCCCTCGGAGGTCAGGACGAGTTCGTCGCCGGCCTTCCACTCGAGGACTCGCGACTTGGCGGGCTGGTCACCGCCCTCCGCCCCCATGTCGGCGACGGCTTGGACGACGCCCAGCAGCATCTTGCCCGCGCCGCGCTGGACCATCTCCTTGGGGCCCCCCTTTGCCCACTCGGCGCTGGTCACGATCTCGGGGTGCCCTGGCTGGGCCACGCGCCAGGTCGGCTTCAAAGCGTGCTTTAGCGGAGCGATGCGCTGAATCGTCCCGATGACCTGCCCTTGCACGTCACGCACCGCGTAGTGACGCCGTCCCTCGACGTCCTGCGGCTCGTCGACGGAGCAGAGCAGCCTGCCGCCTTCCGCGTCCTCGTACAAGCGCCGATCGTCCGCAGCCGACGACTGCGGCGGAAAAAAGGCACAGGGGGCGTTGACGCGTTGGACACCTGAGCCCTGTGGAACCCTGAAGGCACGGACACCGATCGCGGCACGCTTGCGCTGCCCCGTGGCGGGCCGTTCCTCGTCGGTGATGACGAACTCCCAGGCGTCCGTCCAGGGGACGACGTGAATAGGAGGTTCGTCGACGTGCCTGCTCTTGCCGAACACGGTGCCTCTCCGGGTCACTGCGGGGATGTGTTCCGACCATAACCCCGGCCGGTGACGTCGCGGAGGGCCGGGCATCCGGAGGCCGGGGTTGAGCTGTGCACTCCAATGCGCTAACAACGGCTAACACAATGAGGTGGATCGACGCTGATGGCCGTTGCTGACATGTGAGTTGAGCGTTCGGTCGGGTGTGGAGAGTTCGCCGTGGATGGTGTCGGATGAGCTGTGGGACCGCTTGGAGCCGCTGCTGCCGCAGCGCGAGCGGCGCTTCAGGTACCCGGGTCGCAAGCCGCTGCCGGACCGGGATGTGCTGTGCGGGATCCTCTACGTACTGCACACCGGGATCCAGTGGGAGTACCTGCCGAAGCAACTCGGTTTCGGCTCGGGCATGACGTGCTGGCGACGGCTGCGGGACTGGAACGAGGCCGGCGTGTGGCAGCGGCTGCACGAGGTACTGCTCGCCGAGCTGAACGCGGCGGCGAAGCTCGACTGGTCCCGCTGCGTGGTCGACTCTTCGCACGTCAGGGCGTTTAAAGGGGGATCCACACGGGCCCCTCGCCGGTCGACCGGGGCCGGGCGGGCTCGAAACATCACCTGATCACCGACGGACACGGCACCCCGCTCGCGGTCCTGGTCACGGGCGGCAACCGCAACGACGTCACCCAGCTGCTGCCGTTGCCGGACGCGATCCCACCGGTCCGTGGCCGGGTCGGCCGTCCCCGCCGCAAACCGGACTCGCTCTTCGCCGACCGCGGCTACGACCACGACCCTTACCGCAACCAGGTCCGTGAGCGAGGCATCGTGCCAGCCATCGCCCGCCGCGGCACCCGGCACGGCACAGGACTGGGCACCTACCGGTGGGTGATCGAGCGGACCTTCGCCTGGCTCCACGGCTTCCGACGCCTGCGCATCCGCTGGGAACGGCGCGCTGACATTCATGAAGCGTTCCTCAAACTCGCCTGCTGCCTCATCACCCATCGACAGCTCGGCTCATTGTGTTAGCCGCTGTAAGCGCTTGTCCGCTTCATCCGTAGAGGTCGTTGTCCGCTGGTCCCCTCTCCGATTTGAGCGAGTCAGCGGCCGCAGCCACCCGCGGCCCTGACTTTCTCATCCTACGACTCGAGGACGACCCGGTAGGAGTAGATCTGGGTGACGGTGTAGCCCGGTCCCGAGATGGTGATTCGCTGTCTCGACTAGACCATCTGCTGCTTCTGGCCCGCCTCGTGCTTGGCCCCATCCAGGACGGTGGCGCTGCGGGTCTTGCCGTCGGAGTCGGCCTCTGCGGACTGCACGCCGGGCACGCGGAAGCCGCCCCCGCGCAGCACATGCAAGCCGTCCGCGGTGGCTTGACCGACGCACACGGGGCCCCTGTCCTGTGCCGATGGTGCTGTCGCCGTTTAACTCGTCCACATTGGCGAAGCCCCAACGAAACACCTGCTGAGTAAGGTGTGCTCGAGTAAATGGGAGGCATGGGAGAGCTGACGGTGAAAAGGCAAAGGTAGGCAATCCAGACCGGGAGTGGCTGCATAAGCTAAGCGAGAGCCCGAGAAAGAGCGAGGCGACTTTGTCAGCGCCTTGATAGTTCGCTACTCCGCCGTGTCCGAGTCTTTGCATCAGGGCGAACGGAGGCGACAACACGGCGCCACCCAGGGTGAGGACTTACAGCGGCTAACACAATGAGCCGAGCTGTCGATGGGTGATGAGGCAGCAGGCGAGTTTGAGGAACGCTTCATGAATGTCAGCGCGCCGTTCCCAGCGGATGCGCAGGCGTCGGAAGCCGTGGAGCCAGGCGAAGGTCCGCTCGATCACCCACCGGTAGGTGCCCAGTCCTGTGCCGTGCCGGGTGCCGCGGCGGGCGATGGCTGGCACGATGCCTCGCTCACGGACCTGGTTGCGGTAAGGGTCGTGGTCGTAGCCGCGGTCGGCGAAGAGCGAGTCCGGTTTGCGGCGGGGACGGCCGACCCGGCCACGGACCGGTGGGATCGCGTCCGGCAACGGCAGCAGCTGGGTGACGTCGTTGCGGTTGCCGCCCGTGACCAGGACCGCGAGCGGGGTGCCGTGTCCGTCG
Organism: Streptomyces chartreusis NRRL 3882; assembly: GCF_900236475.1. Classification (GTDB taxonomy): domain Bacteria; phylum Actinomycetota; class Actinomycetes; order Streptomycetales; family Streptomycetaceae; genus Streptomyces; species Streptomyces chartreusis_D. The sequence continues at coordinate 3,804,368 of NZ_LT963352.1, read as the reverse complement.
GTGATCAGGTGATGTTTCGAGCCCGCCCGGCCCCGGTCGACCGGCGAGGGGCCCGTGTGGATCCCCCTTTAAACGCCCTGACGTGCGAAGAGTCGACCACGCAGCGGGACCAGTCGAGCTTCGCCGCCGCGTTCAGCTCGGCGAGCAGTACCTCGTGCAGCCGCTGCCACACGCCGGCCTCGTTCCAGTCCCGCAGCCGTCGCCAGCACGTCATGCCCGAGCCGAAACCGAGTTGCTTCGGCAGGTACTCCCACTGGATCCCGGTGTGCAGTACGTAGAGGATCCCGCACAGCACATCCCGGTCCGGCAGCGGCTTGCGACCCGGGTACCTGAAGCGCCGCTCGCGCTGCGGCAGCAGCGGCTCCAAGCGGTCCCACAGCTCATCCGACACCATCCACGGCGAACTCTCCACACCCGACCGAACGCTCAACTCACATGTCAGCAACGGCCATCAGCGTCGATCCACCTCATTGTGTTAGCCGTTGTTACTCCTCCAGGTCCTTTGGCGTGAACCCCGCCCACAGCAGCCCGGCGATCGGGTCGCCGTTCTCCAGACGCAGGATGACGGCGCGCTTACGCAGATCCTGGGCCTCGCTCTGAGTCCACGACCTCATCGGCTTCAGGGGCGACAGATGCCCGCTCACCCCGAGTCGGGCGGCTCGGGTGAGGCCTCGTCAAGGCGGTCCTCTACGCCACCGCGTCCTTCCAGAAGTTTCGCCAAGTGCTCCAGGTCCTCGGGATTCGCCAACCGAAGCGTCATTTTCTCCCCGCCTTGCGATAGCCGACTGGGCCTCCGCCGATCTCATCTGAGGTTATGCGTGGCCCTCCCCTTCCACCAGGCCCGGTCCGCCGGTGTCAGCCCGTGAGAAGACCGCGCGAGGCTGGTTCACCCAGGTCACCGTGTTGGTGAGGCACCCTTACCGGACACAACCGGCAAACCCGCTTAACGGAGTCCTGCCAGCTCGCTGGTTGAGAGGCAGTGGGTAGCCTGACCGGAACGAAGACCCATTAAGTCGAATGGAGCGGTCGTGGGCGGCACGGACGGTTCTGCAGCCGGCGCATCGACAGCGCCGTACGGTCAGGCGGTGGTGTACGAGGAGAAGCTGCCGAGGCGCTGGATGATCGCTACCGCGATGGTTCTTGCCATCTGGGTCGCCTATCAGGCCAGCATCCTGCTTCCCCAGGACAGCACGGTTTGGTTCGTCATCCTCGGTTTTTCGACGATCCTCGCGCTCATATTTAATGCTGTGCCGATTTCCAAACGCATCTATAATCGAATCCATATTCGAGATGGGCGGCTGACCGTAGGGCGGGAGACCATCCCGGTGGAGTCGTTGACGGTCGACTCACTTCGGGAAGCTCGTGAACAGCCAACGGATGCGGAGTTCGTCGCTTCCCTGACTTCACGATCGCGTGAGGAACTCGCGGAGTTGCGACGGAGGAGTCGTGAGACCAGGCCGCCCCGGATCATGGGTGGGGGATGGTCCGTACCGATGGGCATGGATCAGATCGTGGTCCAGACCGCACAGGGTGAGTCGCTGCTGATCGCCACTCACCACCGCGAGGCGCTGGTGGACGCACTGATGCGAGCCCGCCAGAGGTAGAGCCGGGGCCCGGCTCCGAGGCCCAACAACCGTAGCCTCGGTAGGCTGCTCGCGTGCCTGTGCTGCTTCCTTCTCGGGAAGGAGCCGTCTTTGATCACCTGAAGGAGCTTCGTGACAGGCAAGCTGAGCAGAGTGGTGAACCCGCAAGACCTCGAGCAACTGGCCAAGTTGCTCGATGGGCGGGGAGGAGTTGGGGACAAACTCAGTGAGGCATTCACGCGAGCCTCGGCGCTCGGGGTGTCGAGCAAACTGACTGCGATACGGCCGATGCATTCCTGGATATCGGACACCGCGCCCGAGCTTCGCAAGAAGGCAGCGTATGCCCGCCTCGAGGACGGCGATCCGCTGGCCGGACTACTGCTCGCTGGATTCACCCCCGAGCAGCTCAAGAACAAGGACCTGCCACCAGATGTCCTGCTGGTAGCCAATGCGACCGCGTCCGACGGTGAAGTCGACGATGACTGGCTCAAGAAGAAGGACGGCGAGAGCCTCGACGACTGGCTCGTGAGGGTGCAGGGCGATGCCGTCACGCAGCTCACCGGCAACGAGAAACTGGGCAAGGCGGTCGCGACGTACATCGAGGGAGCCGCCAACCTGTCGGCGTTCTTCACGTCGTCCACCACGGCGCTGCTGGGCGGCAAGTCGCTCATCTCGTACTTCAGAAGCTCCAAAGTGCTCAATGCGCCGGGCACCTTCACCGCCCGGCTGATCAACGGCCACTGGGACAAGCTATCCAGGATTCCCAGGGCCGGGAGTTGGCTCACTCGGGTGCCGACCAGCGCGCTCGCGGGATCCGACGAGGCGGCGATGCTCGCCGGATACATGCGCAAGGGCGCCTTCTACATGCCCACCTCCACCGAGGCCAATTTGCTCCGCGTCGCTCAACGCGGCGGTCTCGCCAACGCGGCCAAAGCCGCCGGATGGATTCGCGGCGTCGGCATCGTCGGTTCCGCCGGCGCCACTGCCTGGGGCATCGCCAACCTGGCGACCATGGATCACGGCAAGGCGTGGAAGGAGGACAAGGCCAAGTACCTCTCCAACTGGACCGGTACGGCCTTCAACGCCTCGCTCACCGCGGCTATGGTCGCCCCCAACCCGGTCACCGTCGGCCTTGCCGTCGGCACTGGACTCGCCTACGCCGGAACCCTGGTCTGGGACAACTGGGACAGCATCAGCAAGGGGGCGGAGGAGGCCGCGGACTGGGTCGGTGACAAGGCCGACAAGGCCGGTGAGGCCATTTCCGACGGCGCCAAGAAACTCGGCAGCGCCCTCAACCCGTTTGACTGATGCCGGCCATGGCACATCCGCGCCGAGCGGCGCGAGGGGAAGGAACCATGCAGCAACACACGTACACCCTTGACCACTGGGAGGACCGTTCAGGTCACCGGCTGTCCTGGAAGTTCGGGTATCGGGGGACGGTAGGGGACTTCGGGAGTATCGAGGTGGTCTACCCGGCGAGCCGGCACGGCGACCGTCACGTCACCGAGGTCAGGGGGGACACCATGCCCGCCACCTCCTTCATGGGCTGGGCCTACGGACGAAAGCCCTCGCTTCACATGGGGCAGCTCAGTGTCGGTGGGACCGGAGTCCGGCTCAAGCGCAACCGCTGGGCACAGACCAGAGCCGGACGGGCGCTGCGGATGCAGGCCGCCGGGCGGGAGTATCGCTACCTCGCGACCAGCGCACGGCACAGCGACCGTGCCCTGATCCGGAACGGTGTGGAGATCCGGACCACTCGACACGGCAATGGTGCACGGAAGAAGGCCACTTTCACCGTCTTGGGGCCGGCCGACGCCACCGACCTCGCTCTGGCCGCCGTGATGTGCGGTGTCAACACCCGCAACCTCACCAGGGCCGGGGCCGTTCGCGCTTTTTTCAACAGGTCGCTGAGCTGGCTGGAGATTTTCCAGTGACCTCCATGAACTCCCTGAGCCATCACCGCCAAACGTTCCCGCTGACGAAAGCGACACCCAATGCCCTCGTATGACAGCACGCGAGGTCGGTTCCGGCTTGCCGAGAGCCACTTGGCCGTCTTCGGTCACCGCATCGAAGGGGAGGAGGTGCCCCAGGAACTGGCCGAGGCCGAGCGTGAACTGCGCGAGGCCGGCCTGACCGACCGGGTCGGCAACCTCGACCTCGCGCTGAGCCCGCTGGTCAGCACCCTGCGGGCTCCCACCGTCGTCCTTCATGTGGAGGCGCTCGGTGAGCACGGCACCCTCCATCATGGCGTCACCATCGGCGACGGCTACGTCTACTCCCATGAGTCCTGGCCTGGCTCCGCAGAGTCAGAGTATGTCCGGTTGGAGCCGAACATGCTCGTCTGGGCGCTCGCACGGATGATCAACCTCCAGGGAGAGGACACCGTGGACGTTGCCACGCCCGAGGTCGAGGCCACCATGGCCGTCCTCGACGCGGGGCTCGCCACCCTGGACAGCTTCCATGGTCTGACGGCCGAGGAAGGCATCGACCGGATAGCCGAAGCGCTGAAAGGCGCCGGGCTCACCCGGAAGTCACAGCTCAGCACGCTTGCCAAGTTGATCGCCGGGATGCGTTCCAGCTGGCGGATGACCGCAGCATGGCAGGGGCACGACGAGGGGACGTCAGCCTTGCAGGTGCGCGGGTTCGCGGTGTGGGATTGTGGACCTCTCGGCTACTGGCATCGTGAGCTGCCCGCCGAGCCGGTCCTGCCCGGTCAGGTGGATGACACCACTCCGCTCAGGTTGGTCCGGGTCGATGCCAAGGAGGTCTGGCAGCTGATTACCAATCTACTCCCGGACGGAGAGGAGTTCGCGACGGCGCCACACTCGGAGTGAGCGGGCCCTGCCCGGAATCATCCTGGGCCGGACCCAAGTCACCCATGGCTGTGAAGAACGCCTCCCGATGACTTTTCCGGCCACACGCCCGGCGATCTTCTCGACGTCGCCGCTCACCCACTGCGTTACGTGTGTTTCAACTGACCCCGCTTTGGCGGTACGCGGTTGAGTGTCCCGACGACCTGGCCCCTGACGTGCCGCAGTTGTCCGCCGAAATCCGCGGCCGGTTCGAGGTAGCACAGTAGGCGCAGCGCGGGCCCTCGTACAGGGTGTGCTCAGGGCGTGAGGGTAGCCGGGCGGCTGCGTTCCGACGGACCCGAGGTACGTGCACGGAGCCAGGAACCGCAGGTCTTCGAAACCCCTAGGCACCCGTACGGCGGGCTCCATGCACGGTGCTCGTGCGTTTGGCGGTCATGCGGCGTTCCACGTGCGAAACGACGAACGTTGGGACGTCGGCCCACGCGGGTGTCCCCGGGACGTTCCTGCGAGTTCTGCCTCGGCATACCGCCTTCTTCTCCGTGGCCGCACTTCGCACCCGATGAGCCGACTCGCCCTTGTGCGCGCACGGACTGGCCCGCGGTCTCGGTGGGCCGGTCGCACGGATACACCCGCTGTGCAGGAGATACCTGATGACGATCTATAGTTGATTACTCAGCATCACGGACACATCATCAGGAGATGCGATGCGGAAGTATCGAGTCGCTCGTGGTGCCCTTGCGGTGGCCGGCGCTGTCACCCTTGTCGTCGCCGCGACGGGCAGTGCCAGTGCAGTCGACACCACGCTGCGACTGAAGCGCGGCGGGCACACCATCGGCACTATGACCCACCTTGATCCCGACCCCGACACGTTTCGCGTGTGCGACACGCGGGCCGACGGGCACGGTGTGACGGGCAAGCTCTACATGTACATGGCCGGGTGGCAGTTGAAGGAGACGAAGGGGGATGGTGGCGACGCCGGTTGCGGTTCCTTCGACTACAACGTCGTCCCGTACGCTGCCAAGTACCTGATGAAGCTGTGCTGGAACGGCCCCGGCGGGGCCTGTATCCAGAAGGAGTTCACCGAGGACTGAGCCAGCCCAAGGTGATAGGCCGCGTCGATGATCTTTGCATTACTGTTCCGTGTCGCGGTGGCCTGGAAGTTCCGGGCTCACGGCGGAGGGGGGAGTCGCCAGGCTTGTGAGCGGATTCGTTCGGGCTCCAGCGTGGTGAGAGCTCACGGGGCTGTGGATTCTATTGACATCAGTATCGCGATCCTGTTCGAGGGTGTGTACACGCGTAAACCTGTCGTTTCGAGGTGCGCTGATATCGGCTCCGGGAAGGTTCATGGATTCGGTGGCTAAGCTCTCTTGATTTCTTGCAGGCCTTCAAAGCGTGGTGTCGGTGGGGCTGACGCCCCTCGATCGCTGCTTGAGGCGGCCGAGCGATTTGCTCGAGGCGGCCAGAGCGTGGTCATCGCGCACAGCTGCGGGTTCGGAGGCTCTGGCTCTCCAGAGGCCGGGTCAATGCCGCCGCTCAGTGACCGGCTGTGCACGTTGCTCTCATTGAGATCTCGGCGGCCTCTGTGGCGGTTGCCCCCACGCGCATTCGCGTGAGGGCTTGTCAGTAGCGGGCCAAGGCGCTGATTCAGCGATTGACGGACTGAATCTCTTGGACGGTGACGTCCTGGTTACCGAAGGTGCCGTTCGGAAGGTCGCCGCCGGCGCCGCCGGTGCCGGTCCAGGCGATCTCCCAGGTGATGGTGGCCTGGAGCTTGAGAGTACCGTCGCCGGAGGAGCGGAGGTACTTGAGCCCGCACGGCGGTGTCCGGTCGGACTTGCCCTTGGCGTAGGGCTCGCCGATCGAGCCGGCGTTGATGGTGCCCTCGCCCGAGGCCGGGTAAGTCTGGGGCGTCCTCGGTGCCGGGCTCCAGCCTGAGGGAGACCGGCTTGGCGGTGGTGGTGGCCTGGATGTTCAGGCCTCCGGCCTTGAGCTGAGCCGTGACAGAGACTTCCTTGAACTTGGCCCTGTCGAGCCAGGCCCAGGTGGGGAGATTGACCTTGGTGGCGGTCTCGGGCGCGAGAGATACTTCGGTGGTCGGCAACTCGATGCGGGTTGTAGGTGAGTTCAGCAACAACGTGCGGGGTTACGGCGTTCTCGACGGGCGGGGCATCGCCTGTTTCGGCTCAGAAGGGCTTCCGGTCGCACGCCTGGGCCTCTGGCTCCATCCAGCGGTCTTCGTCGCGGATGGCCACCCACCAATTCCCCTCGTCTTTCTTGTCGAGGTTGTAGTTCTTGTACTTGCCGTCCTTGTAAGTGTCGCGGAACTTGCCGACCGAGGTCTTGGCGTAGCTGTGCTGACCTGGCGTGTTGACGGTCTCGTTGTACTGTCCCTCGACGTATTTCGCGAATTCCTCAGCACTTCGGGGTTCGTACCAACAGGCGGGCGGTGACCAATCGCCGACTAGTTGCAGGCTGCCAGTGCCGCCACCTGACTCGTCGGCCGTCGAACCGCTGAAGGTGCTTTTGGAGCCGAGGCTGGTTCCGTCCGTACCGCCGCTAGGGGCGGCCTTCTGGCCGTTGGACTTGCCCGGCGTACCCCATGCGAACGCAGTGGCCGGTGTGAGAACGCCGGCAGTCGTCGTGGCAACGATCCATCGACCCTGACCTTTTATCGCAGGCACGTCTTGTTTCCCCGTTCCGACTCAAGCTTCGTCGTCTGCCACACGCCACTGCTGTTCTTCTCCAGACGTGTGCTGTACAGCACGAAGGAGTCGTCGGATGCGGGTGTCTTGTCGATCTTGTTGGTCTTGCGATTCTTGTTGAACGCCTTACTTTCATCTGCGCAGTACGAGACGCCTGCGGACTTCTTGTCGAACACGCTGATGTCGGGTGCGTAGTAACGGACCGCCCCGTGGTAGGTGAACCCGGAGTCCACGATTCCCTTGACCCAGTCCCGGCTACCTGCGAGGGCGCTGTCCGCCTGATAGAAGCTCAGGGCGGGGGACTCCGGATCGCCCTGCGTGACTGCATAGGTCACCGCTGATTGCGCTAGTCCTGCGTCCGCCAGGATTTCGTCCTTGGCGGCCTCTCCGGTGGTCCAGCCCTCGAACGTCTCCTTGACGTCATTGGGGAGATTCATTCTCGGACGCTTCGCGTCGTCATCGGATGCCCTAGGCGGAGTTGGCGATGTGGACTCTGCAGAGTCGGCCCCGGCGATCTTGTTGTTGTCGCTGGACTTGTCGTCCCCGCTACCGCAGGCCGTCAACAGCAGTGCTGCCGTCACCACCAGTGCGGCAGCAACGGGCAATGGGCGGCGCTTCACAGTGACTCCCCGTGAGACAGAAGTTCAGTCAAGAGCACCGACGGTATCGGTGAGCTTCCCGGTTTTCACCGGAGCGAACTTCCGCGAAAGCAGGGGGATTAGGGTTGTATGGGGCTCGCCGGGGGGGGGGCTGGTTGTGTCCTGATCGTGCTCGAACGGGGGTAGCCCCGGAGCCCGCAGTGTGCGGCTTCCGGGGCCGTAGTGCTGAGGTGCCTCGATTCGCTAGTTGGGTGTCCTTCACCTCGGGCAAGCGCAGGGAGGATACGTCGACATGAAGGGGGCCGGGTCGTTGCGTCCGTCGGCTGGATCTGGAAGCCTTCCAGCTCGCCGGCCCAGCTGGTCAGATAGCCGTGTACGTTCTCGTAGCGTTCAGCCACCTCGCGGAGCTTCTTCTCCAGGCCCTCGGATTCGTCTCGCAGGGAGACGGCGCACTTGCCCTCCAGCTCGTCGTCGTTGCCGATGCCGCGAAGGAGACGGGCCTGCTCACGCAGAGAACTCGCGACACCCTTCATCCGCTTGACCTCGGAGCGCATCTCTTCCAGATCTCCTGGGACAGGGTCGGACTCCGCGAGGGGATGCCAGTCGCGGGGCCGGGCTTTGGGAGCCGTCGTCACTTCTTCTTTTCCTTCTTGCGCAGTTCCTTGGCAAGCTCGGCGTCCAAGCCTGTGAACCCGTCGATGGTGGCCTTGATCAGCTTTCCCACGGTGGCGATGTGGGTGAGCAGGCTTTCACGGTAGTCGCCCCAGTTGTCCACGAATTCGTCCATGGCGCCTGTGACCGCTGCCCCAGTGCTTGCGCATGTCGTCCCGATGGTTGCCCAGGTTCTTGAACTCCTTCTTGATTTTTCGGAGCCGGGACTCCGACTCCATAAGAAGGTCGACGTTCACCCTGAGATCTGAGTCGTTCGCCATGCTTGGTTCTCCGGCCGGCTGGTGTGGTTCTGCTGGAGCTTGACTCTCAGCGGTTGACGGCTTGGATCTCCTGGACGGTTACGTTCTGCTCGGTTCCGAAGGTCCCGTTGGGGAGGTCCCCGCCAGCGCCGCCTGTCCCGGTCCAGGACACTTCCCACGTGATGGTCGCTCGCAGTTTGAACGCGCCGCCGTCGGAAGAGCGCAGGTACCTGATTCCGCAAGGCGGGGTCTGGTCAGCTTTTCCCTTTGCGTATGGTTCACCGATCGAACCGTCGTCGTTGAAGGTGCACTCGCCTGAGGAAGGGTAGGCCTCGGCATCCGGCGTCCCCGGCTCCAGCTTGAGCGAGATGGGTTTGGCGGTGGTTGTGGCCTGGAGGTTCACACCGCCGACGTCGAGTGAGGCGGTGACTGAGACGTCCTTGAACTTGGCCCGGTCGAGCCAGGCCCAAGTGGGAAGGTTGACCTTGGTGGTGTTCGCCGGGTCGAGGGTCACCTCGGTGTCGGGTACTTTGATTCGGCTATAGGCGAGGTCGGCAAGAATTTTCGGGGTCACGGCGTTCTCCACCGTTGGAGTCTCGCCGTTCTCGATCCAGAACGTCTTCGTGTCGCAAGCAAAGGCAGCCGGGTCTCCCGATTCCTCTCGGCTCTTGTCCCGAACCGCGTCCCACCACATGCCCTTTCCTGTTTCGGACTTATTGAAGTCCTTGTACGGTTCCCCGTTGATGTAGTAGTCCTTGGACGAGGCATAGGCCTCTCCCACACCACTGGCGTGCGGGATGTCCCATTGCTTCTGGAATTCTTTGGAGAATTCGGCGGGAGTCCACTTCGGCTCGTACCAGCAGGCCGGTGGAGTCCAGTCGCCGACGGGCGTGAACTGCCCGGTTTCCTTGGCTCCAGTGCCACCGGTAGATCCACGGAAGACGATGCGCGACTCGAGAGTCTGACCACCGTCCGTCTCGTTACTCCCCGAGACGTCGAACTGAGACCCGCCGGGATCCTTGGCGAAGGCTGCACTGGGCGTCAGAAGTGTGCAGGCGATCACGAGCGTACCCACTGCCGCAGCGGGACCGACCTTGGTCACTGAATGCATCCCTTGCTCCCGCGCACGGACGTGCCGCTGGTCGTCTGCCACACACCCTGCTTGTTCTTCTCCAAGCGAGTGTTGTACAGCACGTAGGAATCGTCCGAGGCCGGGGAGCTGTCGACCTTTCCTGACTTTCGGTCCTTGTTGTGCGCCTTGGTCTCATCGGCGCAGAAGGAAACTCCTGCTGACGTGTCGTTGAACAATTTGATCTTGGGGTTGTAGTACCGAGTGGTGCCCGTGTACGTCAGTCCGGCGTCCACCCACTTCTGGACCCACTTCACGGACGTCGTGAGGGCCTCGCCTTGGTAGTAGAAGGTGAGGCCGGGGGTGTCCGTCTTGCCCTTGAGGACGGCGTCGTTGATGGCGGTCTGTGCTCGCGCGGCGTCCGCCAGCACCGCGTCCTCCGTGGCGTTGCCCGTCTTCCAGCTCTCGAAGACGTCTTCCGCACCGCCAGTCAGCTTGATGTCAGGTCGCTCGGCGGAGTCCGAAGCGCTTGGGCTTGAAGTCGCCTCCTGGGATCCGGTGTCGGAGCCCGCGATCTTGTCGTTGTCCTTCGAGCCGGCGTCACTGCTGCCACATGCGGTGAGCAGTAGGGCTGTGGACGCGGCGAGCGCGACAGCAAGGGGCAATGGGCGGCGCTTCACAGTGGACTCCCCGTGGCACATGAGATCAGTCGAGTGCACTGAAGCTATCGGGGAAGTTGCTGTTTTCGCCAGAGCGAACCTCGTTGAAAACCGGGTCAATTGGGGCTAATGGGCCCTGTCGGTGTGACGTTGTGTCCTTGCTCTGCTCAGACCCGCTGTTGGATCCGCCGCCCCTCAGTCGGGCGCTGCGGATGGTTGCTGCGGCGATCTTCTCTGCGGTATTGGGCGGTGAACCCCCTTGAGTTCGATAAGAGCGAGTTCTACCAGGGCGAGGCGCGCAGGGGGATGGCGTGACCTGCGCACCGGTACTTCACAGCCTCCGGTCTCGAAGAACACCTTGGATGCCTGCCATAGGCCCTCGCCCGTGGGGAACTTGACCAGCGATCCTGTAGCAGCCGAAGTCCCTGACGGACATTTAGGGCGTAAGGCGGGTGTGCTTGAGCGGACCGTGTCCTGATCGTGCTGCGTTTGGGGCGGTTGGCGTTGTCGCGCGTTTTGCTATCGCGTCGCCCTGCAACCCGGGCACGCGCAGGGCGGATACGTGGACCTGTATGGGACAGGATCGGCAGGTCCGTTAACCGCAGGAAGGATGAGCCTGCTCCAGGGCACCCCGGTGCGCTGACAGCCGGAAGCTGAGCGCCGCCGCGTCCCTGTGAGAGTTGCTGTTATGGCCATGCAACCGGCAGCCCAAAACTACACTCGCGCCCCATGTGTACCCCCAGCCCCACCAAGTACAGCAAGTCGAGAAGAGACACCCTCCCCCGAGGAGGCCGTGAGGAAGAGTTCGGAGGCGGTGACGGACCCTGACCCCCGCCAAATCCAAGGCCCGGGCCCGCCACAAACAGTCCCGCGACCCCCGCGCCCACTGGCTGTTACTCGCCCTCACCCTCCCCCTCGTCTTCGCCCTCCTGCTCTTCGAGGGCTGGACCCAGCACGAGGTCGACGCCGCGAAGTCGCGGTCGCCCTGTGCCTCGCCCGTGCCGGACGCCGTCGCCAAGGGCGGGCCCGTGATCGGGATCAACCGGGACGGGATCCGGTCCGGGGGGATGCCCGCCCGGACCGTCGCCCTCACCTTCGACGGCGGGCCCGACCCCGTGTGGACCCCGCGGCTGCTGGAGCTGCTCCGCAGGAACAACGCGCGCGCCACCTTCTTCCTGCATGGCGCACAGGCAGCCCGGCACCCGGAACTCGTCCGACGCATCCGTGCCGAAGGGCACGAGATCGGGTCCAACACCTACACCGGGGCCGTGCTCGGCGAGTCGTCCGCGCCCCGCTTCCGGTCCGAGCTCGAACTGACCCAGAGCGCACTCGCCGGAGCCACGGGACTGCGCACCAATCTGCTGCGGATGCCGCGGACCACCACCCCCGACACCCTGTGCGGTCGTGAGTGGCAGGCGGCGCGGCGGGCCGCCGGGTACGGGTACGTGCTCGTCGCCGCCGACAAGGGGTCGCGCAAGCCGGCGCAGGGGATCGTGCGGCAGCTCAGCCAGACGGAAAGCGCCTATCTGGAAGCGCGCAGGCTGCTGAGGGACCGGACTATCGACCGGTTCACCACCGTGTCCCAAGGACTCGGGCTCGTTCCGTACGCGTCCCCGTCCGTCGTCGAGAGGTGGCTGGGGACGGGGCTGATCCAGGTCACGCGTCTCGGGCAGGCCTTCTCCACCGCCATGATCTGGATCCTCGGTGTCGCCGGCGGGCTCGGCGTGCTGCGGCTGTTGCTGCTCGCCCTGTTCGCCCGGGCCCATGTGCGCCGGCTGGAGCGGTTCCGGACCGGGGCGCCCTGGATGCGTGAGGTGTCCGGGCCGGTGACCGTGCTCGTCCCGGCGTACAACGAGGAGGCCGGGATCGGGTCGACCCTGCGGTCGCTGCTCGACTCCACTCATCGGGAGCTGCAGGTCATCGTGGTCGACGACGGGTCGAGCGACCGGACCGCCGACATCGCCGAGAACATGGGGGATTCGCGGGTGGAGGTCGTACGGCAGCCCAACTCCGGCAAAGCCGCCGCCCTCAACACGGGGCTCGCGCACGCGCGGTACGACATCGTCGTGATGGTCGACGCCGACACCGTCTTCGAGCCCGACGCCATCGAGCGGATCGTCCAGCCGCTCGCGCATCCCGCCGTGGGGGCCGTCAGCGGCAACACCAAGGTCGGCAACCGGCGCAGTCTGCTGGCCCGTTGGCAGCATCTGGAGTACGTCTTCGGGTTCAACCTCGACCGGCGCATGTTCGAGGTGCTGGAGTGCATGCCGACCGTGCCGGGCGCCATCGGGGCCTTCCGCCGGGACGCGGTGATCGGCGTCGGCGGGGTCAGCGAGGACACCCTCGCCGAGGACACCGACCTGACGATGGCCCTGTGGCGGGCCGGCTGGCGGGTGCTGTACGAGGAGTCCGCCGTCGCCTGGACCGAAGTGCCCACCACGCTGCGGCAGTTGTGGCGGCAGCGGTACCGGTGGTGCTACGGCACGTTGCAGGCGATGTGGAAGCATCGCGGGGCTCTCCTCGGCACGGGTCCCGCCGGGCGGTTCGGGCGGCGCGGGCTGACGTATCTCGCGCTGTTCCAGGTCGCCCTGCCGCTGCTCGCGCCCGTCATCGACGTCTACGCCCTGTACGGCGTGCTGTTCCGCGACCCGTGGGAGTCGGCCGGGGTGTGGTTCGCGTTCCTCGGCGTGCAGATCGTCTGCTCCGGCTACGCGCTGAGACTCGACGGCGAGCCGGTCCGGGCCCTGTGGTCGATGCCGTTCCAGATCGTCGTCTACCGGCAGTTGATGTATCTCGTCGTCATCCAGTCGCTCGTCGCGCTGCTGCTCGGCAGCCGGCTGAGGTGGCAGCGGATGAAGCGCTCCGGGACGGCCGCTGAACAGATCGGCGGGCCGGTTCCGTATAGGAGCGGGAGCGTGCCTATGCGTTGACCCGAGAGAACCCCCACAGCACCTTCGAGGCGTCGATGACCGACTGGACCGACCGTCCGGGAGAACCCCCTCCCGAGTGGGCCCCACGGCAGGAACCGCCCGCGCCCTCCCTCGCGCCACCGCCCTCGACCCGCACCGCCCCCCTGCCGGGCATGCCCTCGCCCGCCGCCCCCGGCCGCTATGCCAGCGGCGTCCACGCACGCGGGGGGCGCGGCAGCAGGAACCGGCGCCGTCCCAGCCGGAGCCGCCGGTTCCTGCGTACGGCGGCCGTGCTGTCGTCCGTCCTGCTGCTCGCCGGTGCGGGTACGTACGTCTGGGCCGACACCCGGCTCAACCAGCAGGTCGACCTCGGCACGCTCTCCGGCCGGGTGCCGCGCGGCGAGGGCACCAACTACCTGGTCGTGGGCTCCGACAGCCGCGAGGGACTGTCGCAGCAGGACCGGAAGGAGCTGAACACCGGCTCGGCCGAGGGCCGCCGGACCGACTCGGTGATCCTGCTGCACACCGGTGCCAACGGCACCACGATGCTCAGCCTGCCGCGCGACTCCTGGGTGACCCTCCCGCCCTACCTCGATCCCGACACCGGCCGCAGCTACCGGGCCGCTCCGAACAAACTGAACGCGGCGTTCTCCCTGGGCGGACCCGACCTGCTCGTGCGGACCGTGGAACGCAACACCGGTGTGCACATCGACCACTACGCGGAGATCGGCTTCGCCGGTTTCGTGGGGGTGGTGGACGCGGTCGGCGGCGTGGACATGTGCCTGGACAAGCCCGTACGGGACGAGGACTCCGGCGCCGATCTGCCCGCCGGCTGCCAGACCCTCGACGGCGCCGAGGCGCTGGCCTTCGTACGGCAGCGCAAACAGGAGGCCCAGGGCGACCTGGGGCGCACCCGCAACCAGCAGAAGTTCCTCGCCGCCCTCGCCCGCAAGGCGGCCACCCCGTCCACCCTCGCCGACCCGTCCAAGTCCTTCCCGACCCTGCGCGCCGGGCTCGACACGCTCATCGTGGACGAGGAAACCGAGCTGCCCGACCTGATGTCGCTGTTCGAGGCCATGCGGAAGGCCGCGTCCGGCGGGGGCCGACAGCTCAACGTGCCCGTGGCCGACCCGGACCTGCGTACGTCCAAGGGCAGCGCGGTGAAGTGGGACGACCGGCGGGCCCGCGCCCTGTTCACGGCGCTGCGGGAGGACCGGCCGCCCCGCTGATCAACGAGCCCTGGCGCTACGGGAGGTGAAGCCGTCCAGCGGTGACGTCAGCGACCCGTACCCCGTCGCCGACCACACGCTCCGCCCGGCCGGGAGCTCGAAGTAGGGGACGGTACGGCCGTCCTCGGCCCGGTCCGTGAGCACCTCCGGGGCGCGGCGGACCTGCAGCGCGTCGGCGCAGTCCTGGCACACCGCCACGTCGAGCCGGTCCCGGCGGCCCAGCGGACGCCAGCCGGTGCGGAGGGCGGCACGGCCGTGCAGGGGGTTGAAGAAGCAGAGGGGAAGTCCGGGGGAGCCGGCGAGGGCGTCGCGGCCCTCCTGCGCCAGGGCCAGGACACCAGCCAGATCCGGCAGGCCCCGGGCCTCGTCGAGGACCCTGCCTGCGGCGGCGTAGGCGTCGAGGGCGCGCTGGAGACCGGGTGTCGTGGAGACGCCGGCCGCCTGGGTCGCCTCGCCGAGAGCCAGTACTTCCGCCTCCGCCCGGCGCCGCAGCTGCGCCTCGTCGGCCGCGCGGGCCGTCGCGAACACCAGCTGGGGAACGGCCGGAGCGGCCGAAGCGGCCTTGCGGGAGCGGACCAGGGCGTGGGTCGCGAGCCCGGCCAGGGCCAGGGCCGGTACGGCCACCAGGGGCCACAGCCACCACCGCGAGCCGGCGGGCTTCCCGGGTCCCGTCTTCGGTGCCGGGGCGTCGCCCAGGTCCTTCGTCGCCCCCTCGTACCGCTGCGTGCCCTTCCCCTCCGCCACCAGGTCCACCGCCTTGGCGGTCACGTCGGCAAGCCCCGCGTCCCGGGTCTCCTCCAGGAGACCGGCGGCGGCCACCGCGTCCCGCGTCTGGTGGGTGTCGGCGGGCCACTCGTAGCCGTTCAGGGAGTCCGGGAAGTCGCCGTCCGTCGTGATGAGGATGAGTTCGCGCTGGTCCGGGAGCCGGTCACGGACGACTGCGGCCAGGACGCCGGAGTCGCCGTCGAAGGCGTCGCCCTTGGTGAGCGGCGTGAGAACGACCTTGACCGGCAGGCCCGTCCGGCGGATCCGGTCCGCCAACTGCCGCTGCCGGGAGGGCGGTACGGCGTCGGCGTACGCCTCGTCGACGTAGACGGGCGAGGTGCGCAGGGCCTCGGCGATGCGCTGCCCGGCGCTCGGGGCGTCGCCGTCCGCCGCACGGGCCGGCGTGGTGGTGAGCGCTGCCAGCAGCAGTACCGCGAGGACGGTGATCACGCGCCTGACGTCAGTGGACACCTGCGGTCTCCCTCACCTTGTCGATGAGCCGGGCGATGCCGCCGGGTACGGCGGACAGCGGGCCGTGGGTCGCGTCGTAGTACGGCGGCCGGCCGCCGGCACCGGACGCGGTGCCGGGCAGATTCAGCAACCGGCCCGGGATGCCGCCCGGTTCGGCGACGGCCGTGTCGCGGCAGGGCTCGCAGACGGGGAGCAGGCGCCTGCGGCTGCCCTCCGCCGACACGCGCACGTGGTGGCGGCTGACGGCGGGCCCGTGCAGCGGGTTCACGCCGCAGCACAGGTCGTTGGTGTCGCCGGTGAGCGCGGCGCGGCCCGCCCGGGCGAGTACGACGACGGCGACCAGGGTCGCGGCGTCCGTCTCTGCACTGCGGGCCCGGTCGAGGTCGCCGTCGAGGAGCAGCATCGCCGCGTCGAGGCAGTCCCAGGCGCGGGTGTTCTCGTCCGCGTCGGTGAACTCCCCGCTCAGAATGGAGAGTTCGGCGTAGGCGGTACGCCGGAGGTAGGACGCCGACGGCTCGGTCGGGGAGGTGAAGGGCAGGAGGTGGGCCGGCTCGGGCGCGTGCGAGCGACGCCGCCGCAGACCGGTCACGATCCACGTCGCCCCGGCCACGACACCGGACAGCAGCAGTGCGGCGAAGGCGCCCACGAACAGGCCGGGCCAGAAGTCGGTGGCGAAGAGCGGCGGGAGGGTGTTCTCGTCGGCGGCCCCCGGGGCGGCGGCCGGCGCGGGTTCCGACCCGGGCCGGTCGGTGCGCGGGGTCTCGTCGAGGAAGGTCATCAGCTTGTCGAGGCGCTCGCCGAGGAGGTGGTCGTCGGCCTCGTCCGCCCTGCTGTCGCCGAACGTGACGGAGTCCGGCAGGTTGAAGGCCAGCCGGTTGGTGTCCCGGCGCAGGCCGTGGTTGTAGAAGTCGATCGTGCCGTCGTCGGGGTCGGCGACCACGTACAGCCCGTCCTCGCCCACCTTGGCGTGCACCGCCGCGGCGAACAGCATCGTGTCACCGGCCGACTCGCTCTCGGGAGTCTGCGGCACCAGCGAGACGAACACCCGGCCGCCTCCCTCCGCGCGGCGGAAGTCCCGGATCCGGTCGTGCAGCCGGGCGAGTTGGCGGGCGTCGAGCACCCGCGGGCTCTCCGGATCGGCGTACACGGGGTCCTGCTTCAGGCCCGCCGCCACACGCTCGACGCGGGCGGACAGGTCGGCCGGGGTGGGCGGGGGCGCCGCGCTCGACCTGGTCTGGTCGAAGACGGTGGCGGCGGTGAGGGCGATGGCGGTGGCGGTGAGGACTGCCGCGCCGGGGGTGACCCAGCGGGGGACGCGCCGCTCGGCCCCGGAACGCCGGCGGCGGCGCCCCGCGTAACCGGCCACCAGCAGGATCAGCAGGGGTACGCCGGTGAGCAGGATCCCGGTCAGGAAGGACTGGTTGCGGCGGTCGGACGGGCCGATGTACATCTCGGCGGGTTCGTCGCCCTGGTACTTCTCACGTGCCGCCCCGGCACGGGCCGACGCCTTCTCGCCGCCCAGGGCGACGACGTCGACGAAGCGCTCGAAGCTCAGCAACGGCCCGGCGTCGTAGGGCAGTTCGTACTGTGTGACGGTCGAGGCGGCGTCGGCCGGCGCGCGCACCCCGTAGGCCGTGGCCTCGGCGACCGCCATGTCGTCGACCAGGACGTACAGCCCGTCCCGGCCGAGGCGGTCGTGCACCGCGCCGAGCAACTGCCTGCCGTCGACGCTGCTCTGTGCGGGCAGGACCAGGACGTAGGTCGGGACGCCGGTCTTCTTCGCGAGCCTCGCGAAGTCGGGGGCCGTGGACCGGGGGATCTCGCGGGGGAGTTGGTCGGTGACGTAGACCGGGCCCTCGCGGAGGCGCTCGGCGAGGTAGGCGGCCTGGGT
Source organism: Streptomyces chartreusis NRRL 3882 (assembly GCF_900236475.1). Classification (GTDB taxonomy): domain Bacteria; phylum Actinomycetota; class Actinomycetes; order Streptomycetales; family Streptomycetaceae; genus Streptomyces; species Streptomyces chartreusis_D. The sequence continues at coordinate 3,786,767 of NZ_LT963352.1, read as the reverse complement.
GGCGGGCGTGCTCTCCGCCGCTCGGACCGGGGTGGCGGTTGCGAAGAGAACCGTCAGCGCGCAGAGGGCGAGGAGCAGGGGGACGAAGCGGGTCCGGGGGTCGCTCGATGCCCGTATACGTACTGCGTGTTGTGCGTTTGCCGTGACTGCTCTCACCGGTGTGCCCCCGCGGTCCGATCACTGTCCGGCCCGCACTCTACTCGGGGCTTCGCGACTGCTACAGATCGCCCGGTTGCGGCTTGGCCGGCTCTCCTGAGGGGCCCATCAGGATCGAGTGGGTCTCGTGGAGGTCCTGCCCGGCCTTCAGCGGGACCCGGGCCTCGACCAGGACGATGCCGCTCGCCAGACGGGTGAAGGTCGGGGGGCGGGTGCCGGCCGGGAGGTCGGCCAGGAAGCGGGTGACGCGGTCGCGCTGGCCGGGGGTGAGGTCGCTCTCGGGGAGGGCGTCGACGGTGCCGTCGAGGATCTCCGCCAGGCGCTCGGCGCTGTCGGGATTGCCGGTGAACAGGCGGATCCACGACCCGTCGGCGAAGGTCACCTTCACATCCGCCTCGACCTCGCTGAAGCGCATCCGACGGGCGTGGGCGAGGGAGACGCGCGGGTACTCCGCGAGGACGTCGGCCTTGTCGAGGGTGCCGGTGCGGGTGCCGAGGAAGAGCAGCCGGCGGCTGGTCAGGACCAGGTCGGTGGTGTAGCCCTCGGGGCGGCGGTCGGGGTCGAGCTGCCAGGGGACGGTGCGGGCCAGGGTGTCCGGGGCGGCCCACATGACGGGGAAGTCGTCCACCTCGTTCTCGCGTTCCTCGGGCTTGCCGGTCGTGGGCCCGCTGCCGAACGGGCTGCCCGCGGCGCCCCCGATGTTGGCGACGAGATTGGCGATGAGGGGGATCCCGAACGCCAGGGCACGGCCGGTACGGCGCGCGGCGCGGTCGCCGGTGGTGCGCGGGGTGTGGACCGGGCCGGGCGGCCAGCCCGGGAGTTCGCCCTGGATGTCGTTGCGCTGCGGGTCCCGGAACCATCGGCACCCCGCGACGGCGGCCGCCTGACCACCGGCGAAACGGGCGGAGGTCCGCAGGAGCAGGTCCTCGTCGGCGTCGGGATACCAGTCCATCAGTGCGTCACTTCTCTCTGGGGGAACTCCACGGAGCCGATGATGCCTGCGACGGCGTGCGAGAACTCGTCCCACTGCTCCACCGACGCTGTGTCGAGGGTGACCACGGCGGTGTAGGGCCCCGTCGGGAACGGGATGTGCACCTGGATCTGGCCCATGACCAGTTCCTCGTCCTCGCCGGACGTCGTGTAGGCGCTGTCCACGACGAGCTTCCGGAAGGTGATGCCGTAGACCGCCGGACCGCACGGCAGGTCCAGCCAGGACACCTCACGCAGCGGATCGCCCAGCAGGGCGGCCCGCGTGCCCGCGGCGACGACGTCGGGGTCCGCCTCTGCCCGCTCGTGCACGGCGACGGTGAGCGCACAGTGCGCCACACCGCCCCCGTCCTCGATCTCGTAGAGGCCGATCCCGAAGAACGCGACGCCGTCGGCGAGGAGCTCGTCGGCCATGGCGCCGTAGAGGGAGCCCATGGTGTTCCACAGCGGCTCCTCGCCCTGTGGATAGATGTCCCGGACCAGCCGGCGTGCGGCCTCGGCGCGTTCCTCCGGGTCGAGGGAGACCTCGATGGCGTGGATGCCGTGGGGGAGGTGGAAGGCCATGGGTGGCACGGTGGCGCCTGCCACGACGGTGGCGGTCACGAGTGCGCCCCGAAGTCGTGCGTGGCGATGGTGTGCAGCTTCAGGGCGTTGAGGCCGCCCTTGATCGAGGCGTCGAGGGCGCGTCCCGCCCGGCTCATGGGGGCGATGGCCTCCTCGCCCTTGATGAACGGCAGCTTCGAGGCGATGGTGTTGATGCCCTGCGTGCCGAGGATCTGCCCCTTGCGGACGTTCTGCAGCCCGCTCTCCACGGCCAGCGTCAGCCTGCTGCCGCCTTCCCCGAGTTTCACCACGGGCGCGGCCTTCAACGGCCCGAAGAGCACGAACGACCTGCCGACGCTGGTGACTCCGCGATATCCCTCGCCCAACTCCGCCGCCCGGGCGGCCGCGTTGGCGCCCTTGGCCAGCTCGGCGCTGCCGGTCAGTCCCTTGACGCCCGGCAGGATGCCCAGCGCGTCGAAGCCGATCTCGGCCCAGCCGACGTCTGCTCCGGCCGCCTTGGCGACCGCGTGGGTCAGCAGGGCGGCCCCGCTGGTGATCATCGCCCCGGCGGCGAAGATCGCGCCCAGGGGCTCGAAGGGGGCGGTGATGATGGCGAGCATCCCGAGCACGCCGCTGGCCAGGCTCAGGACGTCGCCGATGGTCTTGATGAGGTCGGCGTGGGCCTTGAACCACTCCCCGGTCGCGTCCCAGGCGTCGGCGATCCCGTGCCCGAGCTTGTCCCAGAAGCCGGGCTCGTCGGGCGCGATGTCGGCGGCCTTGTCCAGATCCCGCCCTGTGAGCCCGGCGGCGCGCCGGTAGCGCTCCTCCAGGTCGTGGACCTTCTGGATGACCCCGTTCACGTCCCCGGAGGCCTTCCCGTACGCCTCGGTCCCCTCCTTGGCCTTCGCCTGGGCGTCGAGTTTCTCCCCGGCCTCCTTCTCCAGCCGGTCCGCCTCGTCCTGGAAGCCGTCGAGCTGACCGGCCCAGCGGTGCAGGGCGCGGGAGGCCTTGTCGAAGGACTCGTAGCTCTTCCTGATCAGGGGGGTGACGTCGGTGGAGATGTGCTCGCTGAACGCGACGGCGGTCTTGCCCTTCCAGGCGCCGCACTCGATGCGCTCCAGTTCCCGTACCGCGGTGCCGAGTTCACTCGCGAGTCCCCCGATCCGCTTGGCCAGCTCGCGGGTCTGCTCGACGTCGCCGGGGGTGGGGTCCCAGCCTATGTGGGGGAAGGAGGGACGTCCCATGCGTTCCTCAGCGCCCCTTCTTGCCGGATCGGGGCGCCTTCATCGACTCGGCCAGCTCCAGGTCCAGCTTGTCGAAGGTCTGGCCGATCTTGTTGATCATCTTGACCGCGTTCTGGGTGTGCTTGCCGAGCTGCTTGATGCCGTAGGCCCAGTCGTCGGCGAAGTCGTGCACGTCGTCGACGAGTTTCGGCGCGCCGACGACCGACCCGTCCGTACCGCGCAGCGTCCGCCGAGCACCGTCCATGCGGTCGGAGATCGTCGAGAAGGTGCGCTTCAGGTCCTCGAAGACGGTGTCCTCGAGCCGCAGATCACTCACGATGCGTTCCCGGCGGGTCCGGTGGGCGGGGCGTTCGTGATCTTAGGCAGGGGATGACGCACCGTGGCCTGTGCTGGTCGAACGATGGGCGGGGCTTGAGAGGGAGATGGGGCTGGTTTTGCCGGTGCTTGGGGGGGAAGGGAGCGCGGGTCGGACGCGGCGCCGTGCGGTGAGGACCGGGACGGGTACCGGTGGCCTCGGGCCGGGATGGCGACGACCGGGATCAGGGACGCCGCCGCGCTCTGCTGAAGCCGCTGTCCCGCGCCCGACAGCCGCTGCGCGCCCTCGACTTCGTGAGTGAATCGTGCAGGCATGATGGCCGACAGGTGACGGACGACCGGATCGCCGGTGACGGTTGGAGCGGTCGCGGATTCGCTGGCGCACAGGTGGTTTCCCGTTGCGGCTCGGTTCCCGACAGGCGTGCGTGGGCGGGAAGTTGCAGATGGGTAACGGCCCGCGGCGTGGGGTCCGAGAGGCCGGACGCGCCTTGAGGGGCTTATGTGCGGCTGATACGGTGCGATGGCTTGACACTCACCCTCAGTGCTGGCTATTTGCCCAGGTCGGGCGGGTACGTCCGGCCCGTTCCGCGCGTCTCCGTGCGGGGAGGCGCGGGTGAAGTGTCCACATCTGAAGGCAAATTGACAGACATATTCTTGGGTGTACGGGGAGCGGTTGCGTGAAGATCCAAGAGCGTACGGGGGCGGGCGCCGGTCGTTCCGCCGCTCCGGCTCAGCCGCCGGTCGGTGACCGGCTTCCCACACCACCTCGCGAGCGCAAACCGGCACTGGCGGCGCTCGCCGTGCTGCTCATCCTGGTGGGTGCGCTGGGGGCGACGATGCTCGTGCTCCAGGCCGGTGACCGCATCGAGGTCGTCAAGGTGACGCAGGAGGTCCAGGCCGGCGAGTCCCTCAAGGACTCCGACGTGACCTCCGTCATGGTCGCCAAGGACGAAAGCATCCACTACGTCGAGTGGTCGCAGCTGAAGACCATCCAGACCTACAAGGCCAAATCCACGATCTACCCGGGCACCCTCGCGGTCGGTGAGATGTTCGCCAAGAAGGCGAGCCTGCCCGCGGGCAAGGCCTCCGTCGGTCTCGCCCTCAAGGAGGGCCAGTACCCGTCGGACATCAAGGCCGGTGACGTCGTCTCCGCCTACCGCGTCGGCACCAGCGGCGCCGGCTCGAACAACTCCGGCGACAGCACCGGCTCGGGCGGCACCTCGTCCTCCGGCGGCGCCCTCGTCGAGAACGCGCGCGTGAACGCCGTCGAGGACGAGAGCGACGCCACCGTGAGCACCGGCAACCTCTCGCTCACCCTCCTCGTCGACCAGGCCGACGCGGCCGCGCTCGCCTCGGCGGCGGCCGCGAACGAGGTCGCCATCGTGCACGTCCCCGGCAACTAGAAGGCGGCACCCGACCCATGGCGCTCATCGCTCTCGCCGCCGACAAGGGTTCCCCCGGCGTCACCACCGCGGCCGTCGCCCTCGCGGCGGTCTGGCCGCGGCGCGTCCTGCTCGCCGAGACGGACCCGGCGGGCGGTGACCTCGTCTACCGCAGTGCCGCCGCGCACGGCGGACCGCTCAACCCCAACACCGGCATGCTGTCCATCGCCGCCACCGCGCGCCGCGGACTCGTACCGGACCAGCTCTGGGACCACGTCCAGCCGCTCAGCGGGGGACTGGAGGTGCTCGTCGGGCTCGGGATCGCCGAGCAGGCCGCCGGGCTCGCGGGGCTCTGGCCCACCCTCGGGCACGCCTTCGCCTCCCTCGCCGACTCCCCGAACGCCGCCGCCGACGTCATCGCCGACTGCGGACGCATCAGCGGGGACACCCCTGCCGTCGAGCTGTTCCCGCACGCCTCCCTCGTGCTGCTGCTCTCCCGTACCGAGCCGGAGGCGATCGCCCGGGTGCGTGACCGTGCCGCGGCGCTCGCCGGCAAGCTGCACGGCGGACCGCGCGGTGCCGCGAGCCTCGCCAACCCGGTGATCGGCGTCGTCCTGATCGCCGACACCGGTAACGCCGGCAAGCTCGCCTCGCAGGTCAACGACATGCTCGTGCACGCCCAGACCGGCGCCCGCGTGGTCGGCACCATCGCCGACGACCCGGCCGGCGCCGACCAGTTGGCCGGCCGCAGGCGCGGCCGTCTCGACAAGTCGCTGCTGATCCGCTCGGCCCGCAAGGTCGCCGCCGACCTCTACCAGCAGTACGGCGCCGCCTGGGCCGCCTCCGCCCAGGCGAACCAGGCCCACCAGGTGCAGCAGGCCCACCACGTCCAGCACAACCACCCGGGCCAGATGCAGGGCCACGCGGGGGCCGGCACATGACCGCTGTCGACCACCAGTTGGTCAAGCGGTTCCGTCAGGACGCCGGCGACCGCATCGCCGAACAGCGTCGTCAGGACCAGATCAACAACGTCACTCCGATGTCCACGGAGGACGAACGGCAGTACGCCCGCGCCGTCATAGCCCAGATCCTGGAGGAGTACGCCCGCGCCGAGATCAACGCGGGCCGTACCCCGCTGGACGCCGAGACGGAGGAGCAGTACGCGGCCGCCGTGCACGCGGCGCTGTTCGGCGTCGGCCGGCTCCAGCCGCTGCTGGACAACCCCGAGGTCGAGAACATCGACATCAACGGGTGCGACCAGGTGTTCGTCGGCTACGCCGACGGGCGCGAGGTGAAGGGCGACCCGGTCGCCGAGACCGACGAGGAGCTCATCGAGCTCATCCAGGTCCTCGGTGCCTACTCGGGTCTGTCCTCGCGTCCCTTCGACTCCGCCAACCCGCAGCTCGACCTGCGGCTGCCCGACGGTTCGCGTCTGTCGGCCGTCATGGACGTGGCGAGGCGCCCCGCGCTGTCCATCCGCCGTGCGCGCATGGGCAAGGTGTTCATCTCGGACCTGGTCGGCAACGGCACGCTGACCCCCGAGGTCGCCCACTTCCTGGCCTGCGCGGTCCGCGCCCGCAAGAACATCATGATCGCCGGCGCCACCAACGCCGGTAAGACCACGCTCCTGCGCGCCCTCGCCAACGAGATCCCGCCGCACGAGCGCCTCATCACCGTCGAGCGCGCCCTGGAGCTCGGGCTCGACACCTTCCCCGACCTGCACCCCAACGTCGTCGCCTTCGAGGAGCGCCTGCCCAACTCCGAGGGCCAGGGCGCCATCTCCATGGCGGAACTGGTGCGCCGCTCGCTCCGTATGAACCCCTCCCGCGTCATCGTCGGTGAGGTCCTCGGCGACGAGATCGTCACCATGCTCAACGCGATGTCGCAGGGCAACGACGGCTCGCTGTCCACGATCCACGCCAACAGCTCCAGCGAGGTCTTCAACCGTATTTCCACCTACGCGTTGCAGGCCTCCGAGCGGCTGCCCATCGAGGCCAGCCAGATGCTGATCGCGGGCGCGGTGAACTTCGTGGTCTTCATCCAGCGGCGCAACAACTTCGGCAACGGCGGCCGCCTCCAGCGCATGGTCACCTCCGTCCGCGAGGTCAACGGCGTCGACGGACGCGTCCTGTCCAGCGAGGTGTTCGCGGAGGCCCCCGACGGCCGGGTCGTGCCGCACGCCCCCCTAGCCTGCCTGGAGGAACTGATGGCACACGGCTACCGGCCGTCCGGGACCTGGGGGTGAGCCGGGGGTGAACACGACTCTCGCAGCAATCGGCTCCCTCGGTTCCATGGGCGGCCTGTTCTCCACCACCGTCCTGTACTCGATAGGAAGCGGCGTCGCCGTCGGCGGCGGCCTCGCCCTCCTCCTCGTCGCCGTACGCGGGCTGCCCGTCAAGCCCGACCACGAGAAGCAGAAGGCCGCCGAGCGGGCGAGCGAACTCATCCGCTTCGCCGGCCAGCGCGGCTCGCTCGCCGCCATCGTCGGCCTGGTCGTCCTCGTCCTCACCCGCTGGGCCGTCGCCGGCATCGCGGCCGGTGTCCTCGTCTTCTTCTGGGACCGCCTGTTCGGCGGCGCCGGTGAGGAACGCGCCGCCATGCGCCGCGTCGAGGCCCTGGCCTCCTGGACGGAGTCCCTGCGCGACACCATCGCCGGCGCCGTCGGCCTGGAGCAGGCCATCCCGGCCTCCGCCCGCGCCGCCGCCCCCGTCCTGCGCCCCCACCTCGACGCCCTCGTCGACCGCCTGCGCGCCCGCACCCCGCTGCCCGAGGCGCTCCAGCACCTCGCCGACGAGATCGACGACGCCTCCGCCGACATCATCGTCGCGGCCCTGATCCTCAACGCCCGCCTGCGCGGACCCGGTCTGCGCCAGGTCCTCGGCGCCCTGGCCAAGTCGGCGCGCGAGGAAGTGGACATGCGGCAGCGGGTGATGGCGCAGCGCGCCTCGACCCGGCGGTCCGTGCAGATCGTCGTGGCGGTCTCGATCGCCTTCGTCCTCGGCCTGTCGATCTTCAACCGTGACTTCGTGGAGCCGTACGGCACCGCCGTCGGCCAGCTCGTCCTGGCCTGTGTCTGCGGCCTGTTCGCGCTCGGCTTCTGGTGGCTGCGCAAGCTGTCCACCATCGAGACGCCCGAACGCTTCCTGGTCCGGGACGAGGCAGCTGTCCAGTTCGTGCGTCCCAGGACGCCGTCGCAGCAGCCTCAGCAGCAGCTGCCGCAGGAAGAGGGGGCACGCCGGTGAACCTCACGATGCCGCTCGTCGTCGGCGCCGTCTTCGGCCTGGGCGTCTACGCCCTGATACGCGCCCTCATGCCCAGCAAGCGGAGCGCGATCTCGCAGGTCGCCCGGATCGACGCGATGCGGGCACGCGGCTCGGCGTACGAGTCGGCGCGCACCGAGCCGGACAAGGGACGCTTCGGCGCCCTGCGGGCCGAAGTGGGCCTGCGGGTGTCCGAGTTCTACCTCCAGCAGGGGTGGGAGCAGCGCTCGCTGCGCGCCGACCTCGCGGTCCTGGACCGCAGCTGGGAGAAGTTCCTGGCGACGAAGGTGCTGCTGGGTGTGGCGGGCCTGTTCTTCGGCCCGTTCCTGTTCGCCATCGTCTACACGCTGGGCGTCGGCCGGAGCCCGATCATCCCGGTGTGGCTGGCGCTGCTCTTCGCGGTCGTCTTCTTCTTCCTGCCCGACCTGGAGGTAAGGCGAGACGCGGCCGAGAAGCGGCGCGACCTGCGGCGCGTGATCGGCGCGTACCTCGACCTGGTGTCGATGAGCCTCGCCGGCGGACGCGGTCTGCCGGAGGCCCTGATGGCGGCGGCCGAGATCTCCGACGGCTGGGCCAACCAGCGCATCCGCAACGCCCTGTCCGACGCCCGCATCACCGGCCTCAGCCAGTGGCAGGCGCTCGGCCAGCTCGGCGAGGAACTCGGGGTCGAGGAACTCAAGGACCTCTCCGCCTCCCTGGCCCTGGTCGCGGACGACGGTGCCAAGGTGCGCGAGTCCCTCGCGTCCCGGGCCGAGACCATGCGGCACCGCGAGCTCGCCGAGATCGAGGGCAGCGCGGGTGAGAAGTCCCAGTCGATGCTCGTGGCGCAGCTGCTGCTGTGCGCAGGGTTCCTGGTGTTCCTGATCTTTCCGGCGGCGATGCGGGTGTTCCAGGTGCAGTGAGCCGTGCAGCGAGCCGTGCAGTGAGCCACCTTCACAACTCCAGAACCTCCGTGAACCGATTTCGAAAGGACAAGACGTCATGAACGGACGTAACTTCCACACCGGCATCCCGGCCGTGGACTTCCTGGTCACCTTCCTCCAGGCCCGTACCGAGCGCGCCCGCTCCGGCGAACTGGACCGCGGTGCCTCCGCGGTCGAGTGGGTCATCATCTCGGCGGTCGTCGTGGCGATCGTCGGTGTCGTGGCCGCCATCATCAACGCCGCGCTGAGCGAGGGCGCCAACAAGGTCGGCGACTGCATCAAGGGCGCGGACGCGGGCAAGACCTGCTGATTCGTCACAGGGACGGTCGCAGGGGCAGTCACACGGACAGTCGTTCGTACGGACAACGGGATTCACGGGGATGCTGGCGGACGTGAGCAGACGGATACGCCGCAGGGTGCGGGCCGCGCGGAGAGCGGCGGCCGCCCGCGGTGACTCCGGCATGACCGCGATCGAGTTCGTGCTGCTCACCCCCGTACTGTTCTTCATGATCTTCGCGACCGTGCAGTTCGCCCTGTACTTCTTCGCCGACCACGTCGCCCAGGCGGCGGCCCAGGCGGGAGCGCGCAAGGCGCGTGCCACGGCCGACGAACAGCCGGGCGCGTGGCGGGGCGAGGCCCAGGACGTGGTGGACAGCTACATCCGCCAGCTGGGCCCGCAGCTCGTGCTGGCGCCGGACGTGAAGATGCTCCAGCCGGACCAGAACACGGTCGGTGTGGAGATCGCGGCCCGGGTGCCGACGGTGTTCCCGGGGCTGGACCTGACGGTGCACGCGCAGTCGGCCGGCCCGGTGGAGCGGTTCGTACAGGAGGAGAACTGATGACTCTCCCTCCCCCCGCGCTCCGGAAAGACAGCCGGCGGGCGGACGACCAGGGCCTGTCCACGGTCGAGGTCGTGATCCTCGCACCGGTGATGATCCTTTTCATCCTCGTCCTGGTGGCCTTCGGCCAGCTCGTCGACGGCCGCGGGGCGCTCGACGGAGCGGCTCGGGACGCGGCCCGCGCGGGCTCGATCCAGAAGGACCACGCCACCGCCATGGCCGAGGCCAAGAAGGCCGCCGAGGCGAACCTGACGGACGTCTGCTCCGGCCCCGTGTCGGTCGTCCAGACGAGCCAGGGCTTCGAGCCCGACACCATCTTCACGGTCGAGGTGAGCTGCCAGGTGCGGGGCCTCGCCATGCTCGGCCTCGACGTCCCGACGACGCTGTCGGCGAGCTTCAGCTCCCCGCTCGACCCGTTCCGGAGGTCGGCGTGAGACACCTCCCGCCCTACTGGCGATCGTGGTGGGCGGCCCGTCGCGCACACCTGGACGACCGTGGCTCCGGCGCCGGTGCGGTCATCATCTTCGCGCTGGTCTTCCTCTCCCTCTCCGCGTTCGTGATCGACGGCGGCCTGTCCATCTCCAAGCGGGAACGGGCGGCGGACATCGCGGAACAGGCGGCGCGCTACGCCGCCCAGGACATCGACCGCGAAGCCCTCTACGACAACGAGGGCGGCCCCGCTCCGATCAACTACGAGAACTGCAACGCCCGCGTGAAGGCCTTCGCCCGCGAGATGGACATGACGGGCGCGGACATCGCGGCCACCCACTGCGTGGCGGCTAACGCCCAGCAGGTGCAGGTCGAAGTGCAGCTCACCTACTCCCCGGTCTTCACGGGCATGTTCTACGGCGGCGACGTGGTCGTCCACGGGCAGGCGGTGGCGGAGAACGAGGTCGGCTGAAAGCCGGCCGAGTCGTCCCCCTGGATCCAGTCGGTGAACCGGTGATCCGGAACATTCCACGGATCTGCACACCGTTCACCGCGAGGTCGTGAGAAACCACCGGGGGAACTGAGAACCACTCGCTCACCCCGTCGTGCATTGCACTCCGGTACCGCACCGTGGCAGAACCTGTGAAGGCGACGGGTATTCCGTTGACCGAATGGTCACACTCATGAATTGGGTCACCGAAATCCGTCGCACCCCGATAAGCACTGACTGGCCGACCCTTCTCCCGACGTGCTTTGATCAGTCGCGCTCGAGCACTTCGAATTAATGAAACGAAGGGAACCGCCCTCCATGGCCTTCACCCCGCAGATCGAGACCGCCCACATGTCCGACGCCGAGCTGGACACCATCGCCGGCGGCCAGGCGGGCGGCACCGCGGGTGCCGGCGCCGCAGCCGGTCTCTACGTCGAGACGTCGGCCGCCGGCGTCACCACCGGTGTGGGCGGCGGCGTGGGCCTCGCCGTCTCGCCCGAGGGCATCGCGGCGGACCTGCACCTCAACGCCGCGGTCGCTTCCTGACCTCAGGCACACGAAAGGCCCCGGATCTCAGGATCCGGGGCCCTTTCACGTCAGGGGCGCGGCCTCACTTGCTGCTGCCGCCGCCCCCTTTACCGCCCTTCCCGCCCCGCTTGTCCTCGGTCTTCATGGCGTCGTTGGCCTTCTTGGCCAGCTCGTCATCAAGCTTCTTGAACTCCCGGACCACGGCATCGGACATACTCGCCAGCGCATCGAGCTGCTGCGTGATGTCCTCGCGCCCGTCCTCCCAGTTGGACTCGAAATCCCCGAGCGCGTCATTGACACTGCCGTCGCCGATGTCGTCCCTGTAGGACTCGAAAAGCTTCTTGGTGTGATTCAGCCGGGTCTTGATGGAACGAAGCCGGCGCCCGTAGCTCTCCAACTCGGTCAACGGGAGCGCGAGGTCGCTCTTGCCCTTGCCCATCTGGCAGCCCCCCAACGTCCCAACGTTCTGATCCACCAGCACCGTACCCCTAGTCGATCTTTCCGTCGAACGATTGTGCCTTGTAAGTTCACGTGTGCATACGGTTGTTGACGTTGATGCGCGTGTGACTGGGGTTGCGGTATGGCGGGGTACAGGCCTGCGGACTGGCATGTCCTGGACTTGGACAAGGATCCGGACCCCGGGTGACCCGCAGCGGGTGCGCACGCTTGCGAAGCATCTTCACGATCGGCCGACACGTGGGTGACGCGGGCCGGCAATGGGTGACAAGCAGCTGACGAACCGTGCCGGTGCCTGTGCTTCCGGCGATGAGCGCGGAAGTGCGGGTCGGCCGACACCTGGAAATCATCCTGGATGCTCCGAACGGCTGCTGCTTCCTGGGGCGAAGTGCGCGTGATGGGGCCCTTCGACCATGACCCGCGGTGCAGATTCAGGCCCTGGGGGATGACTTCGACGTCGTCGTCATCCTCAGGGACCAGAAAACGGTCAACGCCGTCGAAGTCTCGGCTCCCGAGGAGGAAGACTCATACCTGCGTGTCATGTGGCGTGGATTTCACGGCGGCCCCGGTCTCGAACGAGAACCCGTACGTCTGACCGCACTGTGGCCACTCGCCGTTGGTAGGTGCGGCATCGAGTCAGCGATTGATCGACTGGATCTCCTGGACGTTCATGTCCTGCGTGGTCTCGAAGGTGCCGTCGGGCAGGTCGCCGCCGGTGCCGTCGGAGCCTTCCCAGGTGATCTGCCAGGTGACGCTGGCGGAGAGGTGGTACGGGGTGCCGTTGGTGGCGCGGAGGTAGCGGATGCCGCAGGGCGGGGTCTTGTCGGCGTCGCCCTTGGTGTACGGGGTGCCGATCGAACCGTCCTCGTTGATCTCGCAGTCGCCGGAGGCGGGGAAGGTCTCGGCGTCCTCGGTGCCGGGCTCCAGGTGGAGGGCGATCGGCTTGGCGGTCGTCTCCGCCCACAGGCCCGTTCCGGGGAGCTCGGCGCGGACCTTGACCTCCTTGAAGGTGCCCTTGTCCAGCCACACCCAGGTCGGCAGGTTCACGGTCGACCTGGCAGCCGGCTTCAACTCCACCTCGGTCTCGGGGACCTTGACCTTGTTGTAGGCGTAGTCGGCGAGGGTTTCCGGAGTGGGGGCGTTGGGGTCGTCGGGGATCTCGCCGGCGTCCTGCCAGAACATGAGCCGACTGCACAGTGAGGTGTCGTCGACCTCGCTGACGTTGGGAGAGACTCCACGCCAGAAGTAGCCGTCCTTACCGAGGTTGTAGTTCTTGTAGCCCTTCACCGTGCTGGGTGTGCCGAAGTAGTTGGCGGCGTCCTTCTCGTCCTTGAAGTGGTCGGTCCAGAGCTTCGAGCCGATCCAGCCCTGGCGGAGGGCGACGTCGCCCTTGCCGTCGTTCTCCGAGAAGTTCTTCAGTTGCTCGGGCGTGAAGACCGGCTCGTACCAGCAGGGCGGCGGCTCCCAGTTCACGTCTGTCGATGAGAGGGTGCCCTGCTTGCCGCCGGTGGGGCCGCTCGTCTGCGTGACCTGGATCCGGGACTGCTTGGCGGAGGCGGACAGTTCGTTGCCGTTGGCCTCGCCTCGCGTGTCCGAGCCGGCGCCTCCGAACGCGCCGGCGGGCGTCGAGCCCAACAGAGCCACGACAAGTGACGTGGCGATCACGGGTATGGCTCGGTACTGTGACCTCACTTGGAGCAGGCCCCTCGCTCGGAGTGCACCGACGCGTTCTGCCACACGCCCTGCTCGTTCTTCGCCAGGGAGACCGAGTAGAGGACGTAGGGGTCCGTGCCTGCCGGGTTCCCCTCGGCCTTGTTGGTTGCACGGTTCCTGGTCTTCGCCTCGCTCTCGTCCGTGCAGTAACTGAGCGATGCTCCCTTGCCGGTCTTGGCAAGGTTGACCTTGGGGTTGAAGGTGGGCAGCTTGCCGATGACGGTGAGGTTCTTGTCCGTGTAGGACCTGATCCACTCCTTGGTCTGCCCGCGGACCCCTTCTGTGTCATAGAAGGCGACGGCCTCGCTATCGGGGTCGTTCTCGATGATCGCCGCGTACCCTGCCCGGATTTCCTCCTTGGCGTCGTTGAGTACGGCCTGCTCGACGGGGTCGCTGCTCGTCCAGTTCTCGAAGGTCAGCTGGAAGCTGCTGGGAAGCTTGATCACGGGGCGCTTGACCTCGGGCGCCGCAGACGACGAAGCGGAGGCCGACGGGCTGCTCGGCCCGCTGTCCGCCCCCTTGATGTCGTCCGACTGCGAATCGCCACCCCCACAGCCGGTCAGGAGCAGCGCCGCTGTCGCGGTCAGCGTGACGGCAGTGGTGGTCAGAGCGCGGCGTGCCACGGTTCGTCTCCCCCGGGTGTTCGGCGTGTGCGGCAGAGAACGAAGCTATCAGGGGCCGGTAATGGGCTTTTGAGAGGCAGCGGTGGATTGTGTGGGGGAGGTGAGGAATGTGGCGTGGCGGTTGCGAACGACGTGGGAGCCGGGTCAGCGGTTGATCGACTGGATTTCCTGGACGTTCATGTCCTGGGTCGTTTCGAAGGTGCCATCCGGAAGGTCGCCGTTCGCGCCGCCCGTGCCTTCCCACGAGACGCTGGCCTTCAACTGGTACGGCTCACCGTTCGTGGCGCGCAGGTACCTGATGCCGCAAGGCGGCGTCTTGTCGGCGTCGCCCTTGGTGCCCTTGTCCAGCCACACCCACGTCGGCAGGTTGACCGTCGACCTTCCCTCCGGCTTCAGCTCGATCTCCGTGTCCGGGACCTTGACCCTGTCGTAGGCGTACTCGGCGAGCGTCTCGGGCGTGGGGGCGTTCGGCACGTCGCGGATCTCGCCGGCGTCCTGCCAGAACATGACGCGTTCGCAGTCGTACGAGTCCGGGTCCTCGAGGTCGCGGGCTACGCCGCGCCAGAAGTAGCCGTCCTTGCCGAGGTTGTAGGCGTCGTAGCCCTTGCGGGTGATGAGGGAGCCGTCCTCGTAGTTGTAGGCGTCCTTGCCGTCCCGATAGTGATCCGTCCACAGCTTCTGGCCGCCCCAGGACGCGTGGGGGCTGACATGTCCGAGGGCGAGTCCTGGGTGCCCTGCTTGCCACCGGTGGGGCCGCTCACCTGACTGACCTTGAGGTGGGAGGACGTGACGGAAGCGGAGAGTTCCTGGTTGTTCGCGTTGCCCGACGGGCTCGAACTCGGCGAAGGGCTGGTCGTGTTGCCGGTGAGGTCGTTTGCCTGAGCGGCTCCGGCAGCCCACAGAACCGCCGCCGTGCCCACGGCGGCACCCCGAAGCGCCGTCCGCCGTGAAGGCACCCTCACCGGCATTCCTTCGCCTTGCCGATGACCTCGATGTTCGCGGTCCGCCAGACTTCGGAGCCTCCGGACGGGGGCACCATGAGCAACCTGAACTTCTGGAAGCTGTCCGGGTTCTCGTCCGTGTAGTGGACCTTCCCGGTCTTGGTTTCCTTGCTGTAGGGCTTGGCCTGGTTCCTGCAGAACGGTTCGGATCCTGCTCGGCGATGCCGTGCTTCAGCGCGCGGATGTAGTTCTCGGCGTCGGTGAGCGCTGCCGCGTGCTTCGCGTCGGACGGCTGGTCGAAGTCGAAGACCAGCTTGAAGTCCTTCGGCACGCTGACGGCCGGGCGGTCAAGTCCCGCCGAGTCGGACGCGGATGGCGGCGGGCTCCTTGTGTCTGAGTCCGCCCCCTTGGTGCCGTCCGGCGACTCGCCTTCGCTGCCCCCGCCGCATGCGGTGAGCGGAAGTGCCGCCATCGCGGCGAGCGCGGCGGGCCACGGATTCTCCCCCCGAGGTTCGGCATGTGCAGCAGGGAACGAAGCCATCAGCGGTTGATCGTGGCCTCTGAGCAGCCACGACGGATTGTGCAGGGCGCGTGAGGAGTATGCGTGGCAGTCGCGAAGGGGGCCCTCCCGGCTGCTCGGTCGCAGGGGCAACCGCAGGCGAGCAGCGGCGCAAATCGGACGTCAACGGCGTTCGTTCCCTGCGGCCTTCGACGACCTCAATGAGAGTCAATAAGATCTCTGTAGGCTCAGCACACCTCTCGCCCCGCAGTTCGCCTCACGGCACTCACACACGACCCCAGGACACCCGCCATGCCGCGACGCCGCACCTCAAGCTCGTCAAGCTCGACGGGAAGTACGACGGGAACGACGGCTCCGAGGAACCGGACGCCGCAGCCGGTGAGGGTGCAGCGGCGGTCGTTCGGGGACTTCGTCAAGGCGTTCTTCGCGTTCGTCGCCCTGGCCGTTCTCCTCGTCGGCGTGCCGGGCGCGCTGGCCACGCAGATCGGGTGGCCGTTGCCGAACGGGGTGCCGAGCCTCGACTGGCTCCAGCAAGAGATCACCGTTCAGACGTTCCTGAACATCCTCACCGTGGTGGTGTGGCTCGCGTGGGCCCAGTTCACCGCCTGCGTGCTCGTGGAGATGAAGGCCGCGCTGTCCGGTGTCGGTGTGCCGGGGCGGGTGCCGGGCGCCGGGCCCAGTCAGTTGCTCGCCCGGCAGCTCGTCGCCGCGCTGCTCCTCGTCGGCGCCACCGCGGCCAGCTTCGCGCCCGGGCTGTCGCAGCTCGGGCAGAGCGGGTACGACGCCAACCAGAAGCCCACCGTAGCCGCGGCCCAGCAGACCCCGGGCTTCTTCGCCCAGCAGCAGGAGCAGGCCGCCGACACCGCGGCCGCCCTCGCCGAGCAGGCCTCGCACGCCGCCTCGCACGCCGACGCCGGTGGCAGCACCGCCAAGCAGGGCGACACGAAGTACTACCGGATCCAGCCGCCCGAGGGACGTCACCACGACTCCCTGTGGGAGATAGCGGAGCGGCACCTCGGTGACGGGCGTCGCTACAAGGAGATCTTCGAGCTCAACAAGGACCGCATCCAGCCGGACGGGTCCAAGCTCTCCGAGGCCAGCCTCATCCGGCCCGGATGGATCATGGAGATGCCGGGCGACGCGCGCGGCGGCGAGCTCGTCGAGATGCCCGACGAGGCTCCCAACGTGTCGCCGGACGTGCAGCAGCAGATCGCCGACTACGCCCAGACGGGGGACCACGCCAAAGGCGGAGGCAGCGGTGCCCAGGGCGGCGGGCACGAGCACGCCGGTGGCAGCCCCTCCGCCTCCCAGCTGTCCCTGCCCGAGCAGCGGCCCGCCCCCGACTTGGGCCACCAGCAGGCCACCGGCGTCGACGCCGAGTCCGACAGCTCCTTCGGTCTGCCCGAAGCCCTCCTCGGCGCACCCCTCCTCGCCGCCGGTCTCCTCGGTGCCCTGGGGCGGCGGCGCCGGCAGGCGCTGTGGCAGTCGGCGTTCGGGGCCGTCGGCGGGCGGCGCGGTATGGAACCGCCCACGCCGAGCGGGGACGCGCAGGACGTCCAGGACGCGCTGCTCGTCGGGGCCGACCCCGAGGGTGTGCGGATGCTCGACCGGAGCCTGCGCGGCCTCGCCGCCTCCCTCGCCGAGGAGTCGCGGGCCCTGCCGGTCGTGTACGCGGCCTGGCTCAGCAACGGCGACCTGCACCTCCAGCTCGCCCAGCCCGCCGGGAAGCCGCCCGCCCCCTGGCAGCAGGGGCAGGACCAGACCTTCTGGATGCTGGCCCGGACGGACGCCGAGCGCTACGAGGACGTCGACACGGCCGCGCCCTACCCGGGGCTCGTCAGCCTCGGCACCATGGACGACTCGCGGCTGCTGCTCAACCTGGAGGCCGTGCCCGGCATCGTCTCCCTCTCCGGCCGGGAGGCCGACCGGGCCGCCGTCTTCGCGTCCGTCGCCGCGGAGTTGGCGACCAACGGGTGGTCCGACCGCATGACCATCACGCTCGTCGGCTTCGGTGAGGACCTGACGCCGCTCGCCCCCAGCCGGATCCGGCACCTGGAGGACGTCGAGGCGCTCGTCGAGACCATGGAGGCCGAGACACGGCAGCGGCGCGGAGCGCTGGGCGCCGCCGGGCACGACTCCGTCCTCACCGGGCGCACCGGGCCCGCCCAGCACACCCGGTGGGCCCCGCACCTGGTCCTGCTCGCCGCCCAGCCGTCCGCCGAGGACGCCGTCAAGCTCGCCGAACTCGCCGCCGACGCCAGCCGGCTCGGCATCGGCTACCTCGTCGGCACCGAGACCGGCGACCTGCCGGGCGCCGCCTGGGAGATGGAGATCACCGGCCAGGGCAAGCTGCTCGCACCCCTCCTCGGGCTCGAACTCGACGCCCAGCTGCTGCCGGTCGCGCAGCAGCGGGCCGTGGTCGAGCTGTTCGTCGAGGCGGACCCGGAGCGAGAATCCGACAGGCCCGCGAGCACCCCGCCGTTCCTCGTCGACATCAGCGAGCAGGGCCGGCCTGCCGTCTACGCCCGGCTCGTCGGGCCGTACGAGATCATCGGCCTCGACACCCCGGACGGGGAGCGCAGCGCCCTGCTGCACGAGGCGCTCGCCCTGCTGCTCCTGCACCGCGAGGGCGTGCACCCGCGCGTGCTGTCCTCCGCGCTGTGGCCGCGCGGCGTCACCGACGACGTACGGGACGCGCTCCTGGACCGGCTGCGCGACTGGCTCGGCGCCGACCCCGACGGCACGCCCCGCCTCGGCAGGGACGCGACCGGGCGGCTCACGCTCGCCAAGTCCGTCGTCTCCGACCTGGACGTGCTGCGGTCCCTCTACCACGAGGCCACGCAGGGCAAGGGCGTCGGCAGCCGGGCCGTGCGCGGGCGGCTGCTCACCGACGCGCTGGTGCTGGTGCGCGGGCCGCTGCTCGCCGACCGGCCCGAGGGCCGCTACCGGTGGCTCACCCATGAGATCGTCGACGCCCAGCTGCCGCTGCTCGTCGCGGACACCGGGCTCGCGCTGTGCGAGTTCCACATGGAGAAGAACCGCGCCGAGAAGGCCATCGAGGCCCTCAACGCGGCCCTGCGCACCGCCCCTGCCGACGAGCGCCTGTGGCACGAGCTGCTGCGCGCCACCCACGCCACCGGCGACACGTCCCGGCTGACGGCGCTCGCCACCGATCTCATCGGGCGCAGCGGGGCCCGTGGCCTGCCGCCGCGCACCGAGGCACTGCTCGACGAGCTGCTGCCGACGTGGCGCGACGCGATCGCCGCGGTGGGATGAACACCGGGGTCCTGGTCGTCGCCGCCGCGCTGTGGGGCGCGGCGGCGGGCGCGTTCCTGCCGCGCGCGGCCTATCGGTTCTCGGCCCCCTCGGGGGAGCCGTGGCGGGAGCGGTGTCCCGGCGGGCACGCCCTCAGGGGCTGGCTGGGAGGGGCCTCGTGCCCCGAGTGCGAGGAGGCCGGATACGGGCCGCGTACGGCACCGCTGGTGATCGCCACCGCCCTCGTCTGCGCCGCCCTCGCCGCCGCCACCGGCACCCGGCCCGAGATCGGCGTCTGGCTGCTGCTCGCACCCGTCGGGGTGCTGCTGACGGCCGTCGACTTCCGGGTGCGGCGGCTGCCCGACCCGCTCACCCTCCCGTTCGCCGCGGCCGCGCTCGTGCTGCTCGGCGTCACCGCGCTCGTGCCCGAGCACGCGGGGGAGTGGACGACCGCCCTGCTCGGCTCGCTCGCGCTGGGCGGCGGCTACTTCGTGCTGTTCCTCATCAACCCCGCGGGGATGGGCTTCGGCGACGTCAAGCTCGCCCTGGGCGCGGGGGCGGTGCTCGGCTGGTACGGGTGGCCGACGGTGATGCTCGGCACCTTCGCCGGGTTCCTGCTGGGCGCGCTGTACGGCGGTGCCCTCGTGGTCGCGCGGCGCGCCGGACGCAAGACGGCCATTCCCTTCGGGCCGTTCCTGATCTCCGGCGCCTTCCTCGGACTCCTGGCCGGGGCCTACGCGGCCTGACGGCCTCAGGGCCCGAAGGCCTGACGTCCAGCGGCCCGAACCGCTGGCGTACGCTGGGCTGGTCCGTCCACAACCCTTACGAAAGGGACGCCCGGTGACCGAGAAGGCCGACCTTCAGCCCATCCTCGACCGTGCAGCCGCCGGTGGGCGGATCACCCCCGACGAGGCGCTCGCGCTGTACCGGGACGCCCCGCTGCACGCGCTGGGCGCCGCCGCCGACGCCGTACGCCGCCGCAGGTACGCCGGCACCGAGCACATCGCGACGTACATCATCGAGCGCAACATCAACTACACGAACGTCTGCGTCACGGCGTGCCGGTTCTGCGCCTTCTACGCCGCCCCCAAGGACACCGACAAGGGCTGGACCCGCGACCTGGACGACATCCTGCGCCGGTGCGCCGAGACGGTCGAGCTGGGCGGCACCCAGATCATGTTCCAGGGCGGACACCACCCGGACTACGGCGTCGAGTACTACGAGAAGCACTTCGCGGCGATCAAGAAGGAGTTCCCGCAGCTGGTCATCCACAGCCTGGGGGCGTCCGAGGTCGAGCACATGGCCCGGATCTCGAAGGTGAGCGTCGAGGAGGCCATCCGGCGCATCCACGCCGCCGGGCTCGACTCCTTCGCCGGTGCCGGTGCCGAGCTGCTGCCCGAGCGGCCCCGCAAGGCCATCGCCCCGCTGAAGGAGTCCGGCGAGCGCTGGCTGGAGATCATGGAGATCGCCCACAACCTGGGCGTCGAGTCCACCTCCACCATGCTCATGGGCACCGGCGAGACCAACGCCGAGCGCATCGAGCACCTGCGGATGATCCGGGACGTCCAGGACCGCACGGGCGGCTTCCGCGCCTTCATCCCGTACACCTACCAGCCCGAGAACAACCACCTGAAGGGCCGGACGCAGGCGACCCTCTTCGAGTACCTGCGGATGATCGCGATCGCCCGGCTGTTCATGGACAACATCGCCCACATCCAGGGCTCGTGGCTGACCACGGGCAAGGAGGTCGGGCAGCTCTCCCTGCACTACGGCGCCGACGACCTCGGCTCGATCATGCTGGAGGAGAACGTCGTCTCCTCCGCGGGCGCCAAGCACCGGTCCAACCGGATGGAGATCATCGACCTCATCCGGAAGGCGGGCCGGGTCCCGGCCCAGCGCTCCACCACGTACGAGCACCTCGTCGTGCACGACGACCCGACGAACGACCCCGTCGACGACCGCGTCGTCTCGCACATCTCGTCCACGGCGATCGAGGGCGGCACGGCTCACCCCGAGCTGAAGCTGCTCGCCTCCAACTGAGCGGCGCGGAGAGGTAGTTGGAAACCATTCACACGGCCGACGCCGTCCGCGTCACCTGGGACTCCGACCCCGTCAAGGGCGGTGCCGTGGCCGTAGGACGGGACCGGATCGGTGCCGTCGGCACACTCGACGACGTCCGCGAGGCGTTCCCCCGGGCCCGGGTCCGCAGGTGGCCCGGGACCCTCGGTCCCGCCCGGGTCCACGAGGGCCCGCTCCCGGACGCCCCGAGCCCGCGCGAACGCGTCCACGAGGTGCTGAAGCTCGGCGCGGTCGCCGTCGTGGAGGAATACGTCGACTCGGCGGAGCTCCGGGCCGCCGCCGAGCGCAACGACGTCATCGTCCTGCCCGGTGCGCGCAACACCGCGATCGTCCCGACCGGCCGCGCCGACCTCGCCGTCTTCGACGACGCGGGGGAGTGCGTCGCGACGGTGTGTGCGGGGCGGCTCGTGCACCGGCGGCGCTGAGCGGAAGCCGGCCTCCGTCGACGGCCCGCGTCAGCCCGCGAACGCCTCCCCGAACGCCCCCGAACGCTGCCTCACCCCACTGCAATCGGTCGCCGGCCGGCCCGACGCGGAACCGTTCGCGCACTGCCGGTCCCGCGCGGCCGACCACATCGACACCCACCCGATGCCCTTCTCCTCGGCGAAGGCCCGAACCTCGGCCGCGTCGGCGAGCGTGAAGGTCTCGCCGTCCACGTCGTTGACGCCGATCATCGAGGTGAGCGCCATGCCCCGCCAGGCGGCCGCGTCCGAGGTGCCGAAGACCTTCTTCAGCTGGGTGTGCGCGGCCTCGGCGGCCGTGAGCGCGTAGCCGCCCATGTCTCCGTCGAACGACGTGCCGTAGTTCATCGTCATCAGGTTGACCGTGGCGACCTCCACGCCGTGGTCGTTGGCGGAGCCGAGCAGCGCCAGGCTGTCCTTGCCCAGGCCCGAGGGCATGACCGGGAGCGTGAAGGAGACCTCCACGTCCGTACGTTCCCGCTGGAGCAGCGCGATCGCCTTCGAACGCAGGGCGACGGAGCCGGAGTCGGCGAGTTCGTCGCCCTCGACGTCGAAGTCGGCCCGGGTGGCACCGGCCGCGTCGAGGGCCTCGCCGTACGCCGCCGCCAGTTCCGTCGCGCTGTCGCAGACCGCCGCGAGTTCCTTGCCGGAAGCGCCGCCGAAGGAGACCCGGACGTGGCCGCCGTCCTTCACCAGCCGCGATATCCGGGACTTCACCGCCGGGTCACCGATCGCGTGGCTGCCGTCCCAGTGCGGAGTGCAGTCGTCGCCGTCGGCCAGGACGAAGGCCAGGTTGTACGTCGTCGGGGAGCCGGCGGAGTCGGTGCCGGCGGCCTCCGTGGCGCTGACGTAGGGGGCGTACGCGGTGCCGGTCCCGGCGGGGGACGAGGTGCTGGGGGCCGCTGTTGCCGAGGGCGCCGGGCGTGCTCGGTCGACCGGTTCGGCCTGTTCGGAGCAGCCCGTGGTGACCAGGGCGAGCAGGCAGCCCAGCCCGACCGCCGCCGGTTTCCGGTGACTCCTCATGGCGCACGCTCCCGTTCTCCTGATGTCGGTGTCCGCGGTCCAAGACCAATACGTTTCCCGGCCGCAAACGTCTCACATCAATTCGGGCGCCCAGGGCGAGTTCCGCAGCCAAACGTGAGAACTCTCAGAGAAAGGACAGGTTGAGCCCTTTCTCACGGGTCTCTCACATGAAAACCCGAGTTTAGGGCACATAAACGCCTCCTAGTGTCCGGGGAATGCATTCCGAGCCTGCCATCGAAAGCCGCGTCACTCGCGGTCGCCGCCGCAAACGCGGCAACGAGTCCGCCGATGGGCCCGTGTTCGTTGACAACTCCGGACGCCGGGCCCGGCTGCTGCGCCGGATCGGCCTCCTCCTGGGGGCCGTCTGCCTCGGGTACGCGGCCGTGCTCGGCGCGGCCTTCATGGGCTGGGGCACCTCGCTCACGCCGTCGCAGTTGCTGCCGTTGGCGGGTGCGGGGCCCGCCGGTGGCGCCGGCGGCCCTGGTGGTCCCGGGGGCCCGGGAATCCGGCCCAGCGGTGTCCCGTCGGCCCCGCCGCAGGCAAGCGCCACCGCCGGTCCCACATCGGCCCCGACCACGCCCACATCCACGCCCACATCCACGTCCACGCCCACATCCACGCCTACATCCACGTCCTCGTCCACGTCCGCCTCCGCGGTCGCCGACTGACCGGGGGCCGCCGTATGTCCACGACCACCCCCTCCCGCGGCCGCCGCCGCGCCCCTTCCCGGATGGAGCGGGCCGCCGGGAAGGCCGCCGCGCTCCAGAAGCCGCGCGTCATCCTCGCCCTGCTGCTCCTGCTCGCGCTGGTCTGCGTGATGCTCCTCGACGGCTATCTGCGCGCCGAGGTCGGCGGCGACCAGCGCGTCCGGACCGGGGCCGCCTCCGACGACGTACCCGACGACGTCCTGGACGGCGGGCCGATCGTCACCTTCCGCGGCGGACGGGCCACGACCGTCTCCGTCCCGGACAAGACCATCGCCCTCACCTTCGACGACGGCCCCAACCCGACGTGGACGCCGCAGGTGCTGGCGATCCTGGAGAAGTACGACGTGCCCGCCACGTTCTTCCTGGTCGGCTCGATGGTGTCGCGCTACCCGGGCATCGTGCGGGACATGGTCAAGCAGGGCCACGAGGTGGGGATCCACACCTTCACGCACGTCGACCTGTCGTACCAGAGCGACGCCCGCGTCCGGCGCGAGATGGAGCAGACCCAGCTCGCGCTGGCGGGCGCGGCCGGCATCACGACCACCCTGTTCCGGGCGCCGTACTCCTCGGAGACGGACGCCATCGACAACTACAGCTGGCCCGTCTACGAGAAGCTCGGCCAGGACGGCTACACCAGCGTCTTCGTCGACACCGACAGCGACGACTGGAAGCGGCCGGGCGTCTCGAAGATCGTCCGGTGGGCCACGCCGGAGAAGGACAAGGGCGCGTCGGTCCTCTTCCACGACGCGGGCGGCGAGCGCTCGCAGACGATCGAGGCGCTGCCCAAGTACATCGAGGAGATGCGGGCGAAGGGCTACACCTTCACCACCATCAGCGGCGTCATGGAGCAGACGAACGCGGCCGCTCCCGGTGCTTTCGACGGACCCCGCCTCCAGGCCGCCCACCGCGAGGCCACCGGCGCCGTCCTCTACGAGGGCAAGGCCCTGGTCGCGGCCGTCGCCGTCGCCGAGTGGGCCGTGCCGGCGCTCTCCGTCGGCCTCATGGTGGTCGGCGTGGCCGTCATGGGCCGCTTCGGGATGATGCTGGTCCTCGCCCGCCGCCACCACCGGCGGCGCAACAGACGCCGCTTCAGCTGGGGGCCGACGGTCACCCGGCCGGTGAGCGTGATCGTCCCGGCGTACAACGAGAAGGAGTGCATCGCCAACACCCTCGACTCGCTGGCGCACAGCACCCACCCGATCGAGATCATCGTCGTGGACGACGGCTCGACGGACGGCACGGCGGACATCGCCGAGTCCCTCCGCATGCCGAACGTGCGCGTCATCCGCCAGGCGAACGCGGGCAAACCGGCGGCGCTGAACAACGGCGTGCGCAACGCCTCTCACGACATCGTCGTGATGATGGACGGCGACACCGTCTTCGAACCGGACACCGTACGGCAGCTCGTCCAGCCCTTCGCCGACCCGCAGGTCGGCGCGGTCGCGGGCAACGCCAAGGTCGGCAACCGCACCACCGTCATCGGCGCCTGGCAGCACATCGAGTATGTGATGGGCTTCAACCTCGACCGCCGCATGTACGACCTGCTGCGCTGCATGCCCACCATCCCCGGCGCGATCGGGGCCTTCCGGCGCGAGGCGGTGCTGGCCGTCGGCGGCATGAGCGAGGACACCCTCGCCGAGGACACCGACATCACCATCGCCCTGCACCGCGCGGGCTGGCGGGTCGTCTACCAGGAGCACGCGCGGGCGTGGACCGAGGCACCCGGATCGCTCAAGCAGCTGTGGTCCCAGCGCTACCGCTGGTCGTACGGCACCATGCAGGCGCTGTGGAAGCACCGCAAGTCCCTGACGGACAAGGGGCCTTCGGGGCGTTTCGGACGGGTCGGCATGCCGCTGGTGGTGCTGTTCCAGATCGTCACGCCGGTCTTCGCCCCGCTGATCGACCTGTTCACCCTCTACTCGATGATCTTCATCGACTTCCGGGCCGCCCTGCTCGCGTGGTGCGCGGTGCTCGGCGTCCAGCTCCTGTGCGCGGCCTACGCCTTCCGCCTGGACCGTGAGAAGTACCGCTACCTGCTGATGATGCCGCTCCAGCAGCTGGCCTACCGGCAGATGATGTACCTCGTCCTCATCCACTCCTGCGTCACCGCCCTCACCGGCGGCCGGCTGCGCTGGCAGAAGCTGAAGCGGACCGGCGAGGTCGGGACCCCGGCGGGGGCGAGCTGATGGGGGCGCACGGCAGGACGGCCGAGCGGTCGCTCCCGGAGGCCGGCGCCCGCCCGGTGAGGGACCGCTACTTCGACACCCTCCGGGCCGTCGCCCTGGTCCGTGTCGTCGCGTACCACACGTTCGGCTGGGCCTGGGCCGGGCTGGTCTTCCCCTCCATGGGGGTCATGTTCGGCCTGGCCGGGACCCTGATGGCGAGGTCCCTCCGGCGTCCCGCGCGCACGGTGCTCGGCAGCCGGATCCGCAGACTGCTGCCGCCCTTCTGGTTCTGGGGCGTGTTCGTGGTGGGCGCGATGCTGGCGCACGGCTGGATGCCGGGATGGCAGATCGTGTACTGGGTGGTGCCGCTCGGCGACCCGCCGGGCGACGCCTGGGCCGGGCAGGCCTGGGAGATCCTCTGGTACCTGCGGACCTACCTGTGGTTCGTCCTCCTCTCCCCGCTCCTGCTGAAGGTGTTCCGGCTCGCGCCCGTCCCGGTCCTGCCGGCGTCGCTCGTCCCGGTCGTCGCCCTCCGCTACGCCTGGCAGCCGCCGGACGGCCGTCTCGGCAGCACGCTCACCGACCTGGCGACGTTCCTGTTCTGCTGGCTCCTCGGCTTCGCGCACCACGACGGCGTCCTGGCCCGGCTGAAGCCCGCCGCGGTGGTCCCGCTCGCGGTGGCCGCCCTGGCCTGCGGCGGCTGGTACGCCCTGGCGCACCAGGCCGAGTACGGCACGTACGACCTCGACGAGAACCCGCTCGCGCAGGCCTTCTGGTCGGCGGGGTTCGTGACGCTGCTGATGTACGCCAAGGCCCGGTTCCGGACCGACTTCGCGGGGCTCGCCCGCTTCCGGGGGCCGGACCGCCTCGTGACCGTCTTCAACGCCCGGGCGGTGACGATCTACCTCTGGCACGAGATCGCGCTGGTCCTCGCCGTGCCGCTGATCGACCGGTTCTGGGACGTGCCCGCGTTCGAGGCCTATCTGCCGCTGGACAGCCAGTGGTTCCTGTTCGGCGTGGGCTGGGTGCTGATCGCGGTGTTCGTGCTGCTGTGCGGGTGGGTGGAGGACGTGGCGGCACGGCGGAAGCCGCGGCTTCTCCCGGGCGGGCGTACTGCAACAATGGGCCCGTGACCCGCGCATCCCTGGACAAGCAGCCGCACGAAGTCGCCTCGATGTTCGACGACGTGGCGGAACGGTACGACCTGACCAACGACGTGCTGTCCCTCGGCCAGGACCGGCGATGGCGCAAGGAGGTCGCCAAGGCGGTCGGCGCGCGCCCCGCGCAGAAGGTCCTCGACCTGGCGGCCGGCACGGGCACCTCCTCGCTGCCCTTCGCCCGCACCGGCGCCTACGTCGTCCCCTGCGACTTCTCCCAGGGCATGCTCCAGGTCGGCAAGCAGCGGCAGCCCTGGCTGCCCTACACCGCCGGGGACGCGACGCGGCTCCCCTTCAGGGACGGCACCTTCGACGCCGTCACCATCTCCTTCGGGCTGCGCAACGTGCAGGACACGGACGCCGCCCTGCGGGAGATGTACCGGGTGACCCGGCCCGGCGGGCGGGTAGTGATCTGCGAGTTCTCGCACCCCACCTGGGCGCCGCTGCGCACCGTCTACACCGAGTACCTGATGCGCGCCCTGCCGCCGGTGGCGCGGGCCGTGTCCTCCAGCCCCGACGCCTACGTCTACCTCGCCGAGTCCATCCGGGCCTGGCCCGACCAGCCCGCGCTGGCCGAGCGGCTGGGCAAGGCCGGCTGGTCGCGGGTGGCCTGGCGGAACCTGAGCGGCGGCATCGTCGCCCTGCACCGCGGCTTCAAGGAGAGCTGAACCCTACGGGGAGCTGAGGGCCATGGACGGGTCGCCGGGCTCGTCCAGCTCCCGTTGGAGACCGCCCCTGGGCGGCCTCGGGATCCGCGGCTCGTGCACGCCCCCGCCGCCCTCGCCGGGGCCGAAGTCGAACCACACGTAGACCATCGAGTCCCGCGGCACCTCGGCACCGGGGTGCGGGTACTGGCGTACGACGTAGTCGACGACGGCGAGATGGAAGTCGGGCCGGTCCGGTGCATTGAGGAGCAGGCCCTGCGTCCGGGCCGTCTCACGCGCGTCCACGGCCATCAGGCCCACCAGACGCGGTACACGCACTTCGGGTGTTTTGCGGGACATGTGCACAGATGTCACCCCCAGCGGTACAGGAAGGGTAACTCCCGCTCCGCACCGGCCGGAAGCGACAGGTGTCTTTCTGTGACAGTCGATTACCGAACGTCACTGACCGGGCGGTGGCGTGGCAGCCCTTCAGCCGGGTGATCAAGAGCGCTGAATAGACTGCCCGTGTCCAGTGCCGGTCGGCACGCAGATTTCGAACCTTGGGGAGATCCCGCCGTGACCGAGCCCCTCTCCGAAAACACCGCCGATGTCATCGTCGTCGGCGCGGGGCCAGCCGGCTCCACCACCGCGTACCACCTCGCCAAGGCCGGACTCGACGTACTGCTCCTGGAGAAGACAGAGTTCCCGCGCGAGAAGGTCTGCGGCGACGGCCTCACCCCCCGCGCCGTCAAGCAACTCGTGGCGATGGGCATCGACATCTCGGAGGAGGCCGGCTGGCTGCGCAACAAGGGCCTGCGCATCATCGGCGGCGGGGTGCGCCTCCAGCTCGACTGGCCGGATCTCGCCTCCTTCCCCGACTACGGCCTCGTCCGCAAGCGTGACGACTTCGACGAGCAGCTCGCCCGGCAGGCCCAGAAGGCGGGCGCCCGGCTGTTCGAGCGCTGCAACGTGGGCGCGCCGATCCTGGACGACCGCACGGGCCGTATCACCGGCGTGCACGCCAAGCTCGGCGAGGAGAAGCGCGAGGTCACCTTCCGCGCGCCGCTCGTCGTGGCCGCCGACGGCAACTCCACGCGCCTGTCCCTCGCGATGGGCCTGCACCGCCGCGAGGACCGCCCGATGGGCGTGGCAGTACGGACGTACTTCACCAGCCCGCGCCACGAGGACGACTACCTTGAGTCCTGGCTGGAGCTGTGGGACCGCCGCGGCCCCGTGGACCGTCTCCTGCCCGGCTACGGCTGGATCTTCGGCATGGGCGACGGCACGTCCAACGTCGGCCTCGGTGTCCTCAACACCTCCGACTCCTTCAAGGAGCTGGACTGGCGCGAGGTCCTGAAAGCCTGGTGCGCGTCCATGCCGGAGGACTGGGGATACACCCCGGACAACATGACCGGGCCCATCCGCGGCGCAGCCCTCCCCATGGCCTTCAACCGCCAGCCCCACTACACCAAGGGGCTGTTGCTGGTGGGCGACGCCGGCGGCCTGGTGAACCCCTTCAACGGCGAGGGCATCGCCTACGCCATGGAGTCCGGCCAGATCGCCGCCGACGTCATCGTCCAGGCGCACGCGCGGGCGACGCCGGCCGGCCGTGAGATGGCCCTCCAGCGCTACCCGCGCGTCCTCAAGGACACCTACGGCGGCTACTACACGCTCGGCCGGGCCTTCGTGAAGCTCATCGGCAATCCGAAGGTCATGCAGATCGCGGCCCAGCGCGGCCTCACCCACCCGATGCTGATGAGGTTCACGCTGAAGCTCCTCGCCAACCTCACCGACCCGACCGGCGGCGACGCGATGGACCGCATCATCAACGGCCTGAGCAGGGTGGCGCCGAAGGCCTGATCGGGCACTCGGGCACTCGGGCGCTCGGGCGCTCGGGCCTTCGGCGCCGAAGGCCCGATCAGCCGCTCAGAGCCGCGACGTTGGCGGCCCGGCGCGCGAACACCGCCTCGCGCCGGTCCGCCATCTGCCGCAGCGCGTCCTTCCGCTCCCGCTGGGAGAGCCGGTCCAGGTACACCTGTCCGTTCACATGGTCGGTCTCGTGCGCCAGGCAGCGGGCGAAGTAGCCCGTGCCCTCGATCACGAGCGGTTCGCCGTCCCGGTCGAACCCACGCACCACGGCCCGGTCCGGACGCGGCACGTCCCTCGTGGCGCCCGGCACGGACAGGCACCCCTCGGCCTCGTCGAGCAGCCTCCGGTGCGCGGCGTCCAGCGGCTCCAGCACCGGGTTGACGATGTGCCCGACGTGCCGCACCCCGTCGTCGTCCGGGCAGTCGTACACGAACAGCCGCAGATCGACCCCGACCTGGTTCGCCGCGAGCCCGGCCCCGTCCGCGGTGTACATCGTCAGGAACATGTCGTCGATCAGCGCGGCGAGGTCCGGACCGAACTCGGTGACGTCCCGGCACGGCTTGTGCAGGACCTCCTCACCGACCTCGGTGATCCGCCGGACCCGCCCGCGCCGGGCCTCGGGCGCGAGCCGCGGGTACGAGTCGACGGGCCGTCCCTGCACGAAGACGCTCGGCATCTGTCTCTCCCTGTCCGCGTGAGCGTGCTGTGGGTGGCGGGAACCCGGGCTTCCGGCCTCGGAAGCCCCTCCCCGCCCTCAGGAGGCATCACAGCAGAACACCCGCAGCAGTCCCAGCAGCAGTCCGGCCACACCCGCAGACGCCTCTCACGGCCGCCAGGGGGCCGCCGGGGCCATCGCCCGGGGGTCCCGGTTCCCCGAGGGCCGCGGCGGCCTCCAGCGGCGGCCAGGCGCCTCGCCACGCATCCGGACACGCCGGGAGGGCCGCTGCCCCGAGTGGCAGCGGCCCTCAAGCCCGTGTGCGTGCGGTCAGAGAACCCGCACCGCGCCCGACGCCGGGTAGCCCGACAGGTCCTGGATGACGACGCCCTTGGACGGGTTGGCCGCGTCCAGGTACTGGCCGTTCCCGATGTAGACACCCACGTGGTACGCGGAGCCCTTGCCGCCCCAGTAGAGGATGTCGCCGACCTGGATGTCGGACAGCGGGACGTCCGTGCCGGCCATCGACTGGTCCTGCGAGACGCGCGGCAGGTCCACACCAACCTGCTTGTACGCGGCCTGCACGAGCGAGGAGCAGTCCCAGGCGTTGGGACCGGTGGCACCCATGACGTAGGCGTCGCCCACCTGAGCCTTCAGGAAGGCGATGACGGTCGCGACGCTGCCGCTGGCGGGCGCCGACACCGACGTGGAGGCGGAGGCGGACAGCGTGGCACGCTCGGCGCTGCGGGTGGCGCGCTCGGCGGCGGCCTTGCGGGCGGCCTCGGCGGCCTTCTTCTTGGCCTCCGCCTTCTTCTTCGCCTCGGCGAGGTCCTTCTTGGCCTCCGCCGCGGCCTTGGCGGCGGCGGCGTCACGCTCGGCGCGCAGTTCGTAGTTCGCGGCCGCCTGCTGGGTGGCGGCGGCGGACTGGGCGACCTGAGCGGACAGGTCGGCCGTCAGGGTGGGCAGTTCGATGGTCTGCGTCACCGGCTCGGCGGCGTTCGCCGAGGCCGACGCACCCGCCGCTGCCATGCTGAGAACGCCACCGGCAACTCCGGCACGCATGGCGATCGAAGAGGTCGCGCTGCGGCGGGGCTTCCGGTGGCTGCGTATGTGAGCGGTGTGGGACATGGGAACAACCGGTACCAGGGGCTCCTTCATATCTTCAAGAAACGTGTGCTGCGCCACAGTTGTTCAACCGGGCTCCCAAAACCCCCGCGTGAGGCCCTTTATTGACGCCGTAACGGACATAGCGGGCGCACCGTAACCGGCCTGTGATCACGGTCTTTGATCAATACGCCCGAATTGCCCCGCGCCTACCATCGGTTGGGCTGATTGGCCAAGCCCCGTTCTCATGGGCCTCTCATGTGTGTGACGGAGGTCACGGAACGGCTGCCGAGGTGGGTGCGTCCGGCGCCGGAGATCACGACCCGATCACGGCCTCGCGAAGATCGTGAACGTATGCACGCGTCCACACCCCGTTCCGCGTGCCCTCTGATGTGTGAACGCGCCTCTATCAAGAGATCGATTCCATCGCCAATTTGCATGCAAGGGAACTCTCTTGATATTGAGACGCCCCCTCCGGCCTGCGCTGACGAGCCAAAATGTCACGTCTGGTGATCACTCGGACGCTTCGGGTGTGAAGATCACCGCTCATCCGACTTCATGATCGATCGTCAGGTGGTGGAGATCACAAAGCTTGTGCAATACCCCGTGTCGCAGATCACAGAGCGTCGGGCATAAGATGCACGCGGTTGGGCTTGTGACCTGCTTCACATGTTCCCGATCTTCGCCGGGGCGGGCGGGGTTCGCGGGACAGGTGGGGCGGATGTGAGCCCGACGCAAACCGCCAGCAGTCAGTGCCGACTGAGAGGAGCGAGGAGCGGTGAACGCTTATGCGCCCATCCTCGTACTGGGAGCCCTCGGGGCAGGCTTTGCGATCTTCTCCGTGGTCATGGCCACGTTGATCGGGCCCAAGCGGTACAACCGGGCCAAGCTCGAGGCCTACGAGTGCGGAATCGAGCCGACCCCCACGCCGGCCGGCGGCGGGCGCTTCCCCATCAAGTACTACCTGACGGCGATGCTCTTCATCGTCTTCGACATCGAGATCGTCTTCCTCTATCCCTGGGCCGTCACCTTCGACGCCCTGGGGATTTTCGGGCTCGTGGAGATGCTGCTCTTCGTGCTCACCGTCTTCGTCGCGTACGCGTACGTATGGCGGCGCGGCGGCCTGGAATGGGACTGAGGGGCCACAAGTCATGGGACTCGAAGAAAAGCTGCCGAGCGGCTTCCTGCTGACCACCGTCGAGCAGGCCGCGGGCTGGGTGCGCAAGTCGTCCGTCTTCCCCGCCACGTTCGGCCTCGCCTGCTGCGCCATCGAGATGATGACCACCGGCGCCGGACGCTACGACCTGGCGCGCTTCGGCATGGAGGTCTTCCGGGGCTCACCGCGCCAGGCGGACCTGATGATCGTCGCCGGCCGGGTCAGCCAGAAGATGGCGCCGGTGCTGCGGCAGGTCTACGACCAGATGCCGAACCCCAAGTGGGTGATCTCCATGGGGGTCTGCGCCTCCTCCGGCGGCATGTTCAACAACTACGCCATCGTCCAGGGCGTCGACCACATCGTGCCGGTCGACATCTACCTCCCCGGCTGCCCGCCCCGGCCGGAGATGCTCATGGACGCCATCCTCAAGCTCCACCAGAAGATCCAGACCTCCAAGCTCGGCGTGAACGCCGAGGAGGCCGCCCGCGAGGCGGAGGAGGCGGCGCTCAAGGCCCTGCCCACGATCGAGATGAAGGGGCTGCTGCGGTGAGCGACGCGAACGGCGCCAACGGCGCGAACCCCGAGAAGGACCTCAGCGCGTCGAACCTCCCTGGCCAGCGCGGTGAGGGCGGCGAGGAGATCCGCGTCCAGCGCGGCATGTTCGGCGCCGAGAACGGCGGCGACACCTCCGGCTACGGCGGCCTGGTCCGCTCGGTCCGGCTCCCGGGACCGGCGACCCGCCCCTACGGCGGATGGTTCGACGAGGTCGCCGACGAGCTGGAGGGCGCCCTGGAGGAGCAGGGACTCCTCCCTGAGAACGCCATCGAGAAGACGGTCGTCGACCGCGACGAGCTGACCTTCCACATCGAACGCGAGCACCTGGTCCGCGTCGCCCGCACCCTGCGCGACGACCCGGCCCTGCGCTTCGAGCTGTGCACCGGCGTCAGCGGCGTCCACTACCCGAACGACAAGGGCCGCGAGCTGCACGCCGTCTACCACCTGCGCTCGATCACCCACAACCGGGTGATCCGCCTGGAGGTCAGCTGCCCCGACAGCGACCCGCACATCCCGTCGCTGTTCTCGGTCTATCCGACGAACGACTGGCACGAGCGCGAGACGTACGACTTCTTCGGCATCGTCTTCGACGGCCACCCCGCCCTGACGCGGATCATGATGCCGGACGACTGGCAGGGCTTTCCGCAGCGCAAGGACTATCCCCTCGGCGGCATCCCCGTCGAGTACAAGGGCGCCCAGATCCCGGCTCCGGACCAGCGGAGGTCGTACTCATGAGCACGTCGCACGCCTCCCCTCGCGAGACCACCGAGGGCACCGTCTACACCGTCACCGGCGGCGACTGGGACGAGGTCGTCCAGTCCGCGGCCCGGGCCGACGACGAGCGCATCGTCGTCAACATGGGCCCGCAGCACCCGTCCACGCACGGCGTGCTCCGCCTGATCCTGGAGATCGAGGGCGAGACCGTCACCGAGGCCCGCTGCGGCATCGGCTACCTGCACACCGGCATCGAGAAGAACCTCGAGTACCGGACGTGGACGCAGGGCACCACGTTCGTGACGCGCATGGACTACCTGACGCCGTTCTTCAACGAGACGGCGTACTGCCTCGGGGTCGAGAAGCTCCTCGGCATCGAGGACCAGATCCCGGACCGGGCCTCGATCATCCGCGTGCTCCTGATGGAGCTGAACCGGCTCTCCTCGCACCTGGTGTGCATCGCCACCGGCGGCATGGAGCTCGGCGCCACCACGATCATGATCTACGGATTCCGTGATCGTGAACTCATTCTCGACATCTACGAGCTGATCACCGGCCTGCGGATGAACCACGCGTACATCCGCCCCGGCGGACTCGCCCAGGACCTGCCGCCCGGCGCGGTGGACCAGATCCGCGAGTTCGTGAAGAAGATGAAGAAGAACCTCCCGGAGTACGACAAGCTCGCCACCGGGAACCCCATCTTCAAGGCCCGCATGCAGGACATCGGCTACCTCGACCTGGCCGGCTGCATGGCCCTCGGCGCCACCGGCCCGATCCTGCGTTCCACCGGCCTGCCGCACGACCTGCGCAAGACGCAGCCCTACTGCGGCTACGAGACGTACGACTTCGACATCCCGACCGCCGACACCTGTGACGCCTACGGCCGCTTCCTCATCCGCCTGGAGGAGATGCGGCAGTCGCTCAGGATCGTCGAGCAGTGCCTGGACCGGCTGCAGCCCGGCCCGGTCATGGTCGCCGACAAGAAGATCGCCTGGCCGGCCCAGCTCGCCCTGGGGCCCGACGGCCTCGGCAACTCCCTCGACCACATCAAGAAGATCATGGGCACCTCCATGGAGGCCCTGATCCACCACTTCAAGCTGGTCACCGAGGGCTTCCGCGTCCCGCCGGGACAGGCCTACGCGGCGGTCGAGTCGCCCAAGGGCGAACTCGGGGTGCACGTCGTCTCCGACGGCGGCACCCGCCCCTACCGGGTCCACTTCCGCGACCCGTCCTTCACCAACCTTCAGGCCATGGCGGCGATGTGCGAGGGCGGCCAGGTCGCCGACGTCATCGTCGCCGTCGCGTCCATCGACCCCGTGATGGGAGGCGTCGACCGGTGACCACCTCTTCTTCCGAGCGGGGCGTCAGCCTGGGCATGCCCGAACTGCCCGCACCCGCCTACCCGGACGACGTCCGCGCCCGTCTGGAGACGGACGCGCGCGAGATCATCGCCCGCTACCCGGACTCCCGCTCCGCCCTCCTGCCGCTGCTGCACCTCGTGCAGTCCGAGGAGGGGCACGTCACGCGCACCGGCATGCAGTTCTGCGCGGACATGCTCGGCCTGACCACGGCCGAGGTCACCGCCGTCGCCACCTTCTACACGATGTACCGGCGCCGGCCGAGCGGTGACTACCAGGTCGGGGTGTGCACCAACACCCTGTGCGCCGTGATGGGCGGGGACGCGATCTTCGAGGAGCTCCAGGAACACCTGGGCGTCGGCAACGGCGAGACCACCGAAGACGGCAAGGTCACCCTGGAGCACATCGAGTGCAACGCCGCCTGCGACTTCGCGCCGGTCGTGATGGTCAACTGGGAGTTCTTCGACAACCAGACCCCGGCGAGCGCCAGGCGCCTCGTCGACGACCTGCGCGCGGGCCGGCCGGTCACGCCCACGCGCGGGGCGCCCCTGTGCACCTTCAAGGAAACCGCCCGGGTCCTGGCCGGTTTCCCCGACGAGCGGGACGGGGCCGTCGAAGCCGGGGGCAGCGCGGGACCCGCCTCCCTGGTCGGCCTGAAGCTCGCCAAGGGCGAGTCCGCTCCCGCGCGCGTGGTGCATCCGCGGGGGGAGGCACCCCGGGACGACAAGCCGCACGAGCCGTCACCGACGGAGCACTTGAGCTCGCACGACGCGCCGCAGGACACGTCGGCCTCCGACCCCTCCCACCCGTCGCCCCCCACCACCCCTGATGGAGGGGATCCGCCCCGCCCCGCCGATCCGGCCGGGCCTGTCGCCGAGGAGGGGGAGTGATGACCTTGGCACCCGAGCTGAAAGACATGAGCCCCGAGAAGCTGCTCGCACCGGTGCTGTCGGCCTTCTGGGACGAGGACAGGTCCTGGACGCTGGACGTGTACCGGCGGCACGACGGGTACGAGGGGCTTCGCAAGGCGCTCGCCATGTCGCCGGACGACGTGATCGCGTACGTCAAGGAATCCGGTCTGCGCGGGCGCGGCGGCGCGGGATTCCCCACGGGCATGAAGTGGCAGTTCATTCCCCAGGGGGACGGCAAGCCGCACTATCTTGTTGTCAACGCCGACGAGTCGGAGCCGGGGACGTGCAAGGACATCCCGCTCCTCTTCGCGAACCCGCACAGCCTCATCGAGGGCATGATCATCGCGTGTTACGCCATCAGGTCGTCGCATGCGTTCATCTATCTGCGTGGTGAAGTCGTCCCAGTGCTGCGGCGGTTGCACTCTGCCGTGCGCGAGGCGTACGAGGCGGGCTTCCTCGGCGAGAACATCCTGGGCAGCGGACTCGACCTCGACATCACCGTGCACGCGGGCGCGGGCGCGTACATCTGCGGTGAGGAGACCGCACTGCTGGACTCGCTCGAAGGCCGCCGGGGTCAACCGCGGCTTCGTCCCCCCTTCCCTGCCGTCGCGGGCCTCTACGCGTGCCCGACTGTGGTGAACAACGTCGAGTCGATCGCGTCGGTTCCCGCGATCATGCAGCGGGGCAAGGAATGGTTCCGGTCGATGGGGAGTGAGAAGTCGCCCGGCTTCACGCTCTACTCCCTGTCCGGCCATGTCGCCAGCCCCGGCCAGTACGAGGCGCCGCTCGGGATCACGCTCCGCCAGCTCCTCGACATGAGCGGCGGGATGCGCCCCGGGCACCGCCTCAAGTTCTGGACGCCGGGGGGCTCCTCGACCCCGATGTTCACCGACGAGCATCTCGACGTCCCTCTTGATTACGAAGGAGTGGGCGCCGCGGGTTCCATGCTCGGCACCAAAGCTCTCCAGTGCTTCGACGAGACGACCTGCGTGGTGCGGGCCGTGACGCGCTGGACGGAGTTCTACGCCCACGAGTCCTGCGGCAAGTGCACGCCCTGCCGCGAAGGGACCTACTGGCTCGTGCAGTTGCTGCGCGACATCGAGGCCGGCAAGGGACGCATGTCCGACCTCGACAAGCTGAACGACATCGCCGACAACATCAACGGCAAGTCCTTCTGCGCCCTCGGCGACGGCGCCGCCTCGCCGATCTTCTCCTCGCTCAAGTACTTCCGCGAGGAGTACGAGCAGCACATCACGGGCCGGGGCTGCCCCTTCGACCCGGCCAAGTCGACGGCCTGGGCCGACCGCACGGAGGTGAACGCATGACCGTGACCACCAACGCTCCCGCGGGTGGGGGAGAGGCGGCGGTCCCGCCGGAGGACCTCGTGACGCTGACGATCGACGGCATCGAGATCAGCGTGCCCAAGGGCACCCTGGTCATCCGGGCCGCCGAACAGCTCGGCATCGAGATCCCCCGGTTCTGCGACCACCCCCTCCTCGACCCGGCCGGCGCCTGCCGGCAGTGCATCGTCGAGGTCGAGGGCCAGCGCAAGCCCATGGCGTCCTGCACCATCACCTGCACCGACGGGATGGTGGTCAAGACCCACCTCACCTCGCCGGTCGCCGAGAAGGCCCAGAAGGGTGTGATGGAGCTCCTGCTCATCAACCACCCGCTGGACTGCCCGGTCTGCGACAAGGGCGGCGAGTGCCCGCTGCAGAACCAGGCCATGTCGCACGGCGACGCCGAGTCCCGCTTCGAGGGCCGCAAGCGGACCTACGAGAAGCCCGTCCCGATCTCCACACAGGTGCTGCTCGACCGCGAGCGGTGCGTGCTGTGCGCCCGCTGCACCCGGTTCTCCAACCAGGTCGCGGGCGACCCGATGATCGAGTTGATCGAGCGGGGCGCGCTCCAGCAGGTCGGCACCGGCGAGGGCGACCCGTTCGAGTCGTACTTCTCCGGCAACACCATCCAGATCTGCCCGGTGGGTGCGCTGACCTCGGCGGCGTACCGATTCCGCTCCCGCCCCTTCGACCTGGTCTCCTCGCCGTCGGTGTGCGAGCACTGCTCCGGTGGCTGTGCCACGCGCACCGACCACCGGCGCGGCAAGGTCATGCGGCGGCTCGCCGCCGACGACCCCGAGGTCAACGAGGAGTGGATCTGCGACAAGGGGCGCTTCGCGTTCCGGTACGCGCAGCAGCGGGACCGGTTGGAGACCCCCTTGGTGCGCAACGCCGAGGGCGACCTCGAACCGGCCTCCTGGCCGGAGGCGCTCCAGATCGCGGCCCAGGGGCTGCTGGCCTCCCGGGGCCGCACCGGGGTGCTGACCGGCGGCCGGCTCACCATCGAGGACGCCTACGCGTACAGCAAGTTCGCGCGCGTGGCGCTCGACACCAACGACATCGACTTCCGCGCGCGCGTGCACAGCAGCGAGGAGGCCGACTTCCTCGCCGCCCAGGTCGCCGGGCGCGGCCGGGACCTCGACGGTACGGGCGTCACGTACACCGCGCTGGAGAAGGCCCCCGCCGTCCTGCTGGTCGGTTTCGAGGCGGAGGAGGAGGCGCCCGGCGTCTTCCTGCGGCTGCGCAAGGCCTGGCGCAAGCACGGGCAGAAGGTCTTCTCCCTGGCCACGCACGCCACGCGCGGTCTGGAGAAGGCCGGCGGGACGCTGCTGCCGGCCGCCCCCGGCACCGAGACCGAGTGGCTGGACGCGCTCGCGAGCAACGTCGGCCTGGAGGGCGACGGCGCCGCGGCCGCCGAGGCGCTGCGCGCCGAGGGTGCGGTGATCGTCGTCGGCGAGCGGCTGGCCGCGGTGGCCGGCGGTCTGACCGCCGCCGTACGCACCGCCTCCGCGACCGGTGCCCGGCTGGCGTGGATCCCGCGCCGGGCCGGGGAACGCGGCGCCATCGAGGCGGGTGCCCTGCCGTCGCTGCTGCCGGGCGGGCGTCCGGCCACCGATCCACGCGCGCGTGACGAGGTCGCCACCGTCTGGGGCGTGGCAGGCCTCCCGCACCGCTACGGCCGCGACACCGGCCAGATCGTGGAGGCCGCCGCGACCGGCGAGCTCCAGGCCCTGCTGGTGGCGGGCGTCGAGATCGCCGACCTGCCCGACCCGGCACGCGCGCGTGCGGCACTCGACGAGGTCGGCTTCCTGGTCTCGCTCGAACT
This sequence comes from Streptomyces chartreusis NRRL 3882, assembly GCF_900236475.1. Classification (GTDB taxonomy): domain Bacteria; phylum Actinomycetota; class Actinomycetes; order Streptomycetales; family Streptomycetaceae; genus Streptomyces; species Streptomyces chartreusis_D. The sequence goes on along the minus strand of NZ_LT963352.1, from coordinate 3,748,440 downwards.
GCGGCCCGGCGAGATCACCCGCAAGGCCGACGTCGTGCTGCCCGTCAGCGCGGTCGCCGAGAAGGCCGGCACCTTCCTCAACTGGGAAGGCCGGGTCCGCTTCTTCGAGGCCGCGCTCAAGCCCGACCAGATGACCCGCCGCCTCGCGCCCACCGACGCGCGCGTGCTGCAGATGCTGGCCGACGCCATGGACGTCCACCTCGGTCTGCCCGATCTGCGCACCGTTCGGGCGGAGATCGACCGGCTCGGCGCCTGGGACGGCCCGCGCGCCACCGAACCCCTGGAGACGGCGGGCGCCCTGCCCCGTCCGGCCGCCGGTGAGGCCGTGCTCGCAGGCCACCGGCTGCTGCTCGACCAGGGCGTCCTCCAGCAGGGCGACGAGGCGCTCGCCGGCACCCGGCACGCCGCACGCGCTCGCCTGTCGGCCGCGACGGCCGCCGAGGCGGGCGTCAAGGACGGCGACCTCCTCGCGGTGGCCGGCCCCCGGGGAGTCGTCGAACTCCCCCTCCAGATCAGTGAGATGCCCGACCGGGTGGTGTGGCTCCCGCTGAACTCCACCGGCGGCGGCGTCGCCTCCGACACCGGGGCGCGGCCCGGCTCCCTCGTCCGCATCGGCCCGGCGACCCTCGCCGGCGAGGCCCCCAAGGAGGTGGAGGCATGAGCCCGTACCTCGCCGCTGAAGACCTCTCGATGTTCGGCACCGACCCCTGGTGGCTGGTCGTCATCAAGGCGGTGTTCTGCTTCGCCTTCCTGATGGTGACCGTGCTGATCTCCATCGTCATGGAGCGCAAGGTCGTCGCCTGGATGCAGCTGCGCATCGGCCCCAACCGGCACGGCCCCTGGGGCATGCTCCAGTCGCTCGCCGACGGCATCAAGCTGATGCTCAAGGAAGACGTCATCGTCAAGCGCGCGGACAAGGCGGTGTACGTCCTCGCGCCGATCGTCGCGGCCATCCCGGCCTTCATGGCGATCGCGGTGATCCCCTTCGGCCCGGCCGGCAACGAGATCTCGATCTTCGGCCACCGCACCACGATGCAGCTCACCGACCTCCCGATCGCGATGCTCTACATCCTCGCGGTCGCCTCCGTCGGCATCTACGGCATCGTGCTGGCGGGCTGGAGCTCCGGATCGACGTATCCGTTGCTGGGCGGTCTGCGGTCCTGCGCGCAGATGATCTCGTACGAGATCGCGATGGGCGCCGCCTTCGCCTCCGTGTTCCTCTACTCGGGGTCGATGTCGACGTCGACGATCGTCGAGCAGCAGGCCGACCGCTGGTACATCCTGCTGCTGCCGCTCTCCTTCGTCATCTACATCGTGACGATGGTCGGCGAGACCAACCGCGCCCCGTTCGACATGCCGGAGTCCGAGGGCGACCTCGTCGGCGGCTTCAACACCGAGTACTCGTCGATCAAGTTCGCGATGTTCATGCTCGCCGAGTACGTCAACATGGTGACCGTCTCGGCCGTCGCCACGACGCTGTTCCTCGGCGGCTGGCGGGCCCCCTGGCCGATCAGCACCTTCTGGGAGGGCGCGAACCACGGCTGGTGGCCGATGCTCTGGTTCACGGTCAAGGTCCAGCTGCTGCTGTTCATGTTCATCTGGATCCGCGGCACGCTCCCCCGCGTCCGCTACGACCAGCTGATGAAGCTCGGCTGGAAGGTCCTCATCCCGGTCTCGCTGGTCTGGCTGATGCTCGTCGCCAGCGTGCGGGCCTTCAGGAACGAGGGCTACGACTTCGCCGACATCGCCCTCTACGTCGGCGGCGGCGTCCTGGCCCTGCTGGTGCTCTCCTTCGTCGTCGACATGTTCCGCGAGAAGACGAAGCAGGCCGAACAGCCGGCCGAGACCCCGGCCGCCTTCGACCCGATGGCGGGCGGATTCCCCGTACCGCCACTGCCGGGGCAGGAGCTTCCACCGGTTCCGCGACGCCGCCCTCGCGGTGAGCGGGAGCTGATTGTCAGTGGTGGGCCCGATACTCAGAGTGACGGATCTCTGGGCGGAACTACGGATGGAAAGGAGGCGTCCGATGGCTGAGGAACCGAAGGACACCAAGCCCGGTTTCCAGAACCCGGTGGCCGGCTTCGGCGTGACCTTCAAGGCCATGTTCAAGAAGCGGCTGACCGAGCAGTATCCGGAGCAGCAGAAGACCACGGCTCCGCGCTTCCACGGACGGCACCAGCTCAACCGCCATCCGGACGGCCTGGAGAAGTGCGTCGGCTGTGAACTGTGCGCGTGGGCCTGCCCCGCCGACGCGATCTACGTGGAGGGCGCGGACAACACCGACGAGGAGCGCTACTCGCCGGGCGAGCGGTACGGCCGCGTCTACCAGATCAACTACGCCCGCTGCATCCTGTGCGGCCTGTGCATCGAGGCGTGCCCCACGCGCGCGCTGACGATGACGAACGAGTTCGAGCTCGCCGACTCCAGCCGGGCCAACCTCATCTACACCAAGGAGCAGCTGCTCGCCGGCCTGGAGGAGGGCATGGTCGACACGCCCCACGCCATCTACCCGGGCACGGACGAACAGGACTACTACCGGGGCCTGGTCACCGAGGCCGCGCCCGGCACCGAGCGGCAGGTCGCCCACTCCAAGGGCGAGGTCGTGCAGGAGGCCGACTCGACCTTCGGCGGGACGGAACCGGCGTCGGAGAAGGTGATCGGCCGATGACCACCCAGCTCGCCGCCTACTCCACCTCCACCGGAGAGGCCGTCCAGTTCTGGATCCTCGGCACCGTCGCGGTGATCGGCGCCCTGTGCACCATCCTCATGAAGAGGGCCGTGCACAGCGCCCTCTGCCTCGCCGGGACCATGATCATCCTGGCGGTGTTCTACCTCGCCAACGGCGCCTACTTCCTGGGCGTCGTCCAGATCGTCGTCTACACCGGCGCGATCATGATGCTGTTCCTGTTCGTGGTGATGCTCGTCGGCGTCACCGCGGCGGACTCCCTGAAGGAGACCATCAAGGGCCAGCGCTGGCTGGCCCTGCTGTGCGGGCTCGGTTTCGGCGTCCTGCTGATCGCCGGCATCGGCAACGCCTCCCTCAAGGAGTTCAACGGCATCGGCCAGGCCAACGCCGGCGGCAACGTGGAGGGCATCGCCGCCCTCCTCTTCACCCGGTACGTCTTCGCGTTCGAGATCACCGGCGCCCTGCTCATCACGGCCGCCGTCGGCGCCATGGTGCTCACCCACCGCGAGCGCACCGAACGCGCCAAGACGCAGCGCGAACTCTCCGAGGAGCGGGTCCGCGCGGGCAAGCAACTGCCGCCCCTGCCGGCTCCTGGTGTGTACGCCCGGCACAACGCGGTCGACATCGCGGGCCTGCTGCCCGACGGCACACCGTCCGACCTCACCGTCAGCAAGACGCTGCGGGAGCGGGGCCAGATCCGGGACGTGTCGCAGGAGGCGCTCAACGACCTGCGGGCCCTGGAGCAGCGTGCCGAGGAGCGCCTGGAGCGGAAGGCCATCGAGCCGGCCACGTTCAAGCGGCCCGAGGAGGCGTCGAAGTGAACCCGGTCAACTATCTGTATCTCGCGGCCCTGTTGTTCACGATCGGCGCCACCGGCGTGCTGATCAGGCGCAACGCGATCGTCGTGTTCATGTGCATCGAGCTCATGCTCAACGCCTGCAACCTCGCGTTCGTCGCCTTCTCCCGGATGCACGGCAACCTCGACGGCCAGATCATCGCGTTCTTCACGATGGTCGTCGCCGCCGCGGAGGTCGTGGTCGGGCTCGCGATCATCGTGTCCCTGTTCCGCGCCCGCCACTCGGCCTCGGTCGACGACGCCAGCCTGATGAAGCTGTAAGGGGTCGGAAGAATCGTGGAGAACCTGATTGCGCTGCTGGTGGCGGCGCCCCTGCTCGGAGCGGCGGTCCTGCTGTGCGGCGGACGCCGGCTGGACGCCGTGGGCCACTGGATCGGCACGCTGCTCGCGGCCGCCTCCTTCGTGCTCGGTCTCGTCCTGTTCACCGACATGCTCGGCCAGGACCCCGAACACCGCGTCATGGCCCAGCATCTGTTCAGCTGGATCCCGGTCGAGGGCTTCCAGGCGGACGTCGCCTTCCAGCTCGACCAGCTGTCCATGACGTTCGTCCTGCTCATCACGGGCGTCGGATCGCTGATCCACCTCTACTCCGTCGGGTACATGGAGCACGACGAGCGGCGCCGCCGCTTCTTCGGCTACCTGAACCTGTTCCTCGCGGCGATGCTGCTGCTCGTCCTCGCCGACAACTACCTGCTGCTGTACGTCGGCTGGGAGGGCGTCGGTCTCGCCTCCTACCTGCTGATCGGCTTCTGGCAGCACAAGCCCAGCGCCGCCACGGCCGCGAAGAAGGCCTTCCTGGTCAACCGCGTCGGCGACATGGGCCTGTCCATCGCGATCATGCTGATGTTCCTGTGGTTCGGCACCTTCGCCTTCGGGCCGGTGCTCGGCAGCCACGAGGAGGCAGGGCTCGCCGGCGCCGCCGGTGAGGACAAGCTGACCGCGATCGCGCTGATGCTGCTGCTCGCCGCCTGCGGCAAGTCCGCCCAGGTACCACTGCAGTCCTGGCTCGGGGACGCGATGGAGGGCCCGACCCCGGTCTCGGCCCTCATCCACGCCGCGACCATGGTGACGGCGGGCGTGTATCTGATCGTCCGCTCCGGAGCCATTTTCAACGGCGCCCCGGACGCGCAGCTGGTCGTCACCATCGTCGGTGCGGTCACGCTCCTCTTCGGTGCGATCGTCGGTTGCGCCAAGGACGACATCAAGAAGGCCCTGGCCGGCTCGACCATGTCGCAGATCGGCTACATGATCCTCGCCGCGGGCCTCGGCCCCATCGGCTACGTCTTCGCGATCATGCACCTGGTGACGCACGGCTTCTTCAAGGCCGGGCTGTTCCTCGGCGCCGGCTCGGTCATGCACGGCATGAACGACGAGGTGGACATGAGGAGGTACGGCGGCCTCAGGAAGTACATGCCGGTCACCTTCGTCACCTTCGGCCTCGGCTACCTGGCCATCATCGGCTTCCCGGGCCTGTCCGGCTTCTTCTCCAAGGACAAGATCATCGAGGCGGCGTTCGCCAAGGGCGGCACCGAGGGCTGGATCCTCGGCGCCTGCGCCCTGCTCGGCGCCGCCATCACCGCGTACTACATGACGCGCGTGATGCTGATGACGTTCTTCGGCGAGGAGCGCTGGCGCAACGCCCCGACGCCGTCGCCGGCCGAACCGGACGTGGAGCCCGCCGCCGAGACGCGCGGCGAGTACACCCCGCCCCACCCGCACGAGTCGCCCAAGGTCATGACGATCCCGATGATCGTGCTGGCCGTCGGGTCGGTGGCCGGCGGTGCGTTCTTCAGCATCGGCGACCGCTTCCTGCACTGGCTGGAGCCCATCACCGGGCACGACCACGGCAACCCGCCGGTCAGCGCCCTCACGGTCACGCTGTCCACGGTCGCCGTGATGGTCATCGGCGTCGCCCTCGCCTGGGCGCAGTACGGCCGCCGCCCGGTCCCGGCCGTCGCCCCGCGCGGCTCGCTGCTCACCCGGGCCGCCCGGCGCGACCTGCTCCAGGACGACTTCAACCACGTCGTCCTGGTCCGCGGCGGCGAGCACCTCACGCGGTCCCTGGTCTACGTCGACCACACCCTGGTCGACGGCGTCGTCAACGGCACGGCGGCCTCGGTCGGCGGCCTCTCCGGGCGGATGCGCAGGCTGCAGAACGGCTTCGCCCGCTCCTACGCGGTCTCGATGTTCGGCGGCGCGGCGGTCATCGTCGCCGCGACCCTGCTGATGAGGGCGGTCTGATACCGATGTCCTTTCCTCTGCTGACAGCGACAGCGGCGCTCCCGGCCGTCGGGGCGATCGCCACGGCCGCCGTGCCGGCCGCGCGGCGCACCGCCGCCAAATGGCTGGCGCTGCTCTTCTCGCTCGCCACGCTCGTCCTGGCGATCGTCGTCCTGGTCCGCTTCGACCCGGACGGCGACCGCTACCAGCTCACCGAGTCCCACGCCTGGATCGCCGACTTCGGCGTCCGCTACGAACTGGGCGTGGACGGCATCGGGGTGGCGCTGATCGGACTCACCGCGTTGCTGATCCCGTTCATCATCCTCGCGGGCTGGCACGACGCCGATCCGCTGGAGACCGGCAGCAGCCGGTGGCGGCCGACGCAGGGCTTCTTCGCCCTGATCCTCGCCGTCGAGGCGATGGTGATCCTCTCCTTCGAGGCCACCGACGTCTTCCTCTTCTACATCTTCTTCGAAGCCATGCTGATCCCGATGTACTTCCTCATCGGCGGCTTCGGGGACCGTGCCCACGAGCACGGCGAGAAGACGGCGGCGACGCAACGGTCGTACGCGGCGGTGAAGTTCCTCCTCTACAACCTGGTCGGCGGCCTGATCATGCTGGCCGCGGTGATCGGCCTGTACGTGGTCGCCGGGAACTTCTCGCTCCAGGAGATCGCCGAGGCCCGCGCCAACGGCTCGCTCGACATGGCGACCAGCACCGAGCGGTGGCTGTTCCTCGGCTTCTTCTTCGCCTTCGCGGTGAAGGCGCCGCTGTGGCCGCTGCACACCTGGCTGCCCAACGCGATGCAGGAGTCCACGGCTCCGGTCGCCGTACTGATCACGGCGGTCGTCGACAAGGTCGGCACCTTCGCGATGCTCCGCTTCTGCCTCCAGCTGTTCCCGGAGGCCAGCAAGTGGGCGACGCCCGCAATCCTCGTCCTCGCCCTGATCAGCATCATCTACGGGGCGCTGCTCGCGGTCGGCCAGCGCGACATCAAGCGGCTGGTGGCCTACGCGTCGATCTCCCACTTCGGCTTCATCATCATGGGCATCTTCGCGATGACCAGCCAGGGCCAGTCCGGGGCGACGCTCTACATGATCAACCACGGCATCTCGACGGCCGCGCTGATGCTGGTGGCGGGCTTCCTGATCTCCCGGCGCGGCTCGCGGCTCATCGCCGACTACGGCGGAGTGCAGAAGGTCGCCCCGGTACTCGCCGGCACGTTCCTGATCGGCAGCCTCGCGACCCTCTCCCTGCCGGGCCTCGCGCCGTTCGTGAGTGAGTTCCTGGTCCTGGTCGGCACGTTCACGCGCTACCCGGTGATCGGCATCATCGCCACCTTCGGCATCGTCCTCGCCGCGCTCTACACCCTCGTCCTCTACCAGCGGACGATGACGGGCCCGGTGAAACCGGAGGTCGCGGCGATGCCGGACCTCCGGGTGCGTGAACTCGTGGTCGTCGCCCCGCTGGTCGTACTGCTGATCTTCCTGGGCGTCTACCCGAAGCCCGTCACGGACATCGTCAACCCGGCAGTGAAACAGACCATGTCCGACGTACAGAAGAAGGACCCCCAGCCCGAGGTGGAGGCGGCCAAGTGAGCGCAACAGCCGTCCACAGCCTGTGGACAACCGCGGCCGAACCGATCACCAAGATCGACGCGCCGAAGTTCGAGTACGGACAGTTGGCGCCCACGCTGATCGTCGTCGGCGCGGCGATCCTCGGGATCCTCATCGAGGCGTTCGTACCGCGCAAATCCCGTTACTACGTCCAGATGTTCGTGTCCGTCGTCGCGCTCGCGGCCGCCTTCGCCGCGGTCGTCGCGCTCGCCGCCGACGGATACGGCACGACCAAGGCGCGCATCGCGGCGATGGGCGCGATCGCCGTCGACGGACCGGCCCTCTTCCTGCAGGGCACGATCCTGCTGGCGGCCCTCGTCGGCCTGTTCACCTTCGCCGAGCGGCGGCTCGACCCGGTGGTGCACGGCAACCGGGTCGACTCCTTCGCCGCGCAGGCCGCGTCCGTGCCGGGCAGTGAGAGCGAGAAGGCGGCGGTCAAGGCCGGGTTCACCACCACCGAGGTGTTCCCGCTGCTGCTGTTCGCCGTCGCCGGCATGCTGATCTTCCCGGCGGCCAACGACCTGCTGACGCTCTTCGTGGCACTGGAGGTCTTCTCGCTCCCGCTGTACCTGCTGTGCGCGCTGGCCCGGCGCAAGCGGCTGATGTCGCAGGAGGCCGCGGTCAAGTACTTCCTGCTCGGCGCCTTCGCCTCCGCGTTCACCCTGTTCGGCATCGCGCTGCTGTACGGCTACGCGGGCTCGATGTCGTACGCGACGATCTCGCAGGTCGTCGACGGTACGATCGCGGACGTCAACCCGGCGCTCGCCGACACCATGGGTAATGACGCGCTGCTGCTGATCGGTGCCGCGCTGGTGGTGATGGGCCTGCTGTTCAAGGTGGGCGCGGTGCCGTTCCACATGTGGACGCCGGACGTGTACCAGGGCGCGCCCACGCCGGTGACCGGTTTCATGGCGGCGGCGACGAAGGTGGCGGCGTTCGGAGCGCTGCTGCGGTTGCTGTACGTTGTCCTGCCGGGCCTGCGCTGGGACTGGCGGCCGGTGATGTGGGCCGTGGCGATCGTCACCATGCTGGGCGGTGCCATCGTCGCGATCACGCAGACCGACATCAAGCGGCTGCTGGCGTACTCGTCGATCGCGCACGCCGGGTTCATCCTCGCGGGTGTCATCGCGACCACGCCGGACGGTGTGTCGTCCGTGCTGTTCTACCTGGCGGCGTACTCGTTCGTGACGATCGGTGCCTTCGCGGTGGTCACGCTCGTGCGCGACGCGGGCGGCGAGGCGACGCACCTGTCCAAGTGGGCGGGGCTCGGCCGGCGTTCGCCGCTGGTGGCGGCGGTGTTCGCGGTGTTCCTGCTGGCCTTCGCGGGCATTCCGCTGACCTCCGGCTTCGCCGGGAAGTTCGCCGTGTTCAAGGCGGCGGCGGAGGGCGGGGCCGCCCCGCTCGTCGTGATCGGTGTGATCTCGTCGGCGATCGCGGCGTTCTTCTACATCCGCGTCATCGTGCTGATGTTCTTCAGCGAGCCGCGGCCGGAGGGCCCGACGGTGGCCGTGCCGTCGCCGCTGACGATGACGGCGATCGGGGTCGGCGTGGCGGTCACGCTGGTGCTCGGTGTGGCGCCGCAGTACTTCCTGGATCTGGCGGGGCAGGCGGGCGTGTTCGTGCGCTGACGCTCCGCTTGGCGCGAGACAGCGGCCCGGTCCCCTTCAGGGGGTGCCGGGCCGCTGTCCTGTGCGTCGTGGCGGTTACTCGCCGCTCTTGCGGCGCGGTTTGGTGGCGGTGAGATCGAGATCCACGGGGAACGGGACGCTGACCTTCATCCGCTCACGGAAGATCCCGGTGCTGGTGTACGCGCCGGTGGTGGGCTCCAGCTCGAAGGCGTGCACCGCGGCGAGGCCCTTCTCGTTCTCCACACGCCAGTAGTGGGGGATACCGGCCCGGGCGTACTTCAGCGGCTTGGTCTCGCGGTCCCGGGAGACGGAGCCCGCCGAGACGACCTCGATGGCGAGCAGGACGGACTCCGCTGGGTAGCGGGTCTGTTCCGGGTCCTCCACAACATCGCCGCGCACCACGATCACATCTGGCTCAGGCCGGTTCTGGCGATCGATGTCGATGGTGAATTCGCGAATCACCTCGAATTCCGAGGGTGCCAGAGACTGGAGCTGCCAATTGAAGAAGTCGACACGCGTGAGTGGAAAAGAGTCTGCGGACTCACGAAGACGAGGCTTCCGTCGATCAGCTCCGTGTGCGGAGGAAGATTCGGGAGGCGGTCCAGGTCGTCGGCGGTCCAGCCGCCTTCCGGCGGGGTCGGCCAGGTGGGCTTGGACGCCTTCGGTGCGACGCTCATCAGTGCTCCCATGGGACGGAGTCTCGCCGGTGCATTCAGACTATCCGCCGGAAACGGGCAGGTCTCCCGCGAACGTGTGAACGACTGTCGTGTCCTTGACGCAGGCGTTCGGGGCGGCCTGTGGATAACTCCGGGGCTGTCGGTGCGGGCGCCTATGGTGGACGCTGTGGTCGAGGCGCGACGCACGGGGGACGCAATGATGGGTGCTACGGGCGGGACGGGTGTGATGACGGAACTGGACGCGGTGACCGGGGCCGGGATCGGTGCGGGCAGCGGCCCCGCCGGGCCCCTCGGGGCTGACGCGAGCGAGGCGCTGGCCGCCCTGCACCGGGTCTTCGGGTACGGGGCCTTCCGCGGCGAGCAGGAAGCCGTCATCGACCATGTCGTGGCGGGCGGCGACGCCGTCGTGCTCATGCCGACCGGTGGCGGCAAGTCGCTGTGCTACCAGATCCCGTCCCTGATCAGGCCCGGTACGGGCGTGGTCGTCTCCCCGCTCATCGCCCTCATGCAGGACCAGGTGGACGCGCTGCGTGCCCTGGGCGTGCGGGCCGGGTTCATGAACTCCACGCAGGACTTCGACGAGCGGCGGATGGTCGAGGCCGAGTTCCTCGCCGGCGAGCTGGACCTGCTGTACCTGGCGCCGGAGCGGCTGCGGCTGGAGAACACGCTCGATCTGCTCTCACGCGGGAAGATCTCCGTCTTCGCCATCGACGAGGCGCACTGTGTCTCCCAGTGGGGCCACGACTTCCGGCCGGACTACCTCGCGCTGTCGCTGCTCGGCGAGCGCTGGCCGGACGTACCGCGGATCGCGCTGACGGCGACGGCCACGCGTGCGACGCACCAGGAGATCACCCAGCGGCTGAACATGCCGGCGGCCCGGCACTTCGTGGCGAGCTTCGACCGGCCCAACATCCAGTACCGGATCGTGCCCAAGGCCGACCCGAAGAAACAGCTCCTGAGCTTCCTGCGCGAGGAGCACGCGGGCGACGCGGGCATCGTCTACTGCCTGTCGCGCAACTCGGTCGAGAGGACCGCCGAGTTCCTCAGCCGCAACGGCATCGAGGCCGTGCCGTACCACGCGGGCCTGGACGCGGGCACGCGCGCGGCCCACCAGTCCCGCTTCCTGCGGGAGGACGGCCTGGTCGTGGTGGCGACCATCGCCTTCGGGATGGGCATCGACAAGCCGGACGTACGTTTCGTCGCCCACCTCGACCTGCCCAAGTCGGTCGAGGGCTACTACCAGGAGACGGGCCGGGCGGGGCGTGACGGGCTGCCGTCGACGGCCTGGATGGCGTACGGGCTGAACGACGTCATACAGCAGCGCAAGCTGATCCAGTCGGGCGAGGGCGACGAGGCGTTCCGGCGACGGGCCCAGGCCCACCTGGACTCGATGCTGGCGCTGTGCGAGACGGCCCAGTGCCGCCGGGGCCAGCTCCTCGCCTACTTCGGCCAAGAGCCCGACCCGGCGGGCTGCGGCAACTGCGACACCTGCCTGACCCCGCCGGAGACCTGGGACGGCACGATCGCGGCGCAGAAGGTGCTGTCGACGGTGGTGCGGCTCCAGCGGGAGCGCGGGCAGAAGTTCGGCGCGGTGCAGATCGTCGACATTCTGCTGGGCAAGCGGACCGGCAAGGTGATCCAGTTCGACCACGACCAGCTGTCGGTGTTCGGCATCGGCGACGATCTGACCGAGGGCGAATGGCGGGGCGTCATCCGGCAGTTGCTGGCCCAGGGGCTCCTCGCGGTGGAGGGCGAGTACGGCACGCTGGTGCTGACCGAGGCGAGCGGGGCGGTGCTGCGGCGGGAGCGTGAGGTGCCGCTGCGGAAGGAGCCGAAGAAGCCGGTGACCTCCCGGTCGGGCTCGTCGTCGTCCTCCGGCTCGGGGCGGGGCGAGCGCAAGGGCAAGACGGCTGCCGCCGAGCTGCCCGAGGAACTGCTGCCGGCCTTCGAGGCGCTGCGCGCCTGGCGGGCCGAGCAGGCCCGAGAGCAGGGCGTCCCGGCGTACGTCATCTTCCACGACGCGACGCTGCGGGAGATCGCCACGGTGTGGCCGAGCTCGGTGGCCGAGCTCGGCGGTATCAGCGGGGTGGGGGAGAAGAAGCTCGCGACGTACGGCGAGGGCGTGCTGGAGGTGCTCGCGTCGCTGGACGGGCCGCAGGGCTCGGCTCCGGCGGCCGGCTCGGCTGCGGTGGCCGACTCGACCGTGGCGCAGGCATCCGGCCAGGACGCGGGCGGGCTGGACGAGTGGCCGGAGCTGGACGGGGAGCCGGAGCCCGACTGGACATAGGGCCGCACTCCGGCAGGGGTGGGGCATCGGCAGGGCCAAGGGGCGGGTCGTGGGAGGGTGCGGTGCGATCCGGGACAGGGGGACATGTGGCGCTGATCTACGGCTACGACATTTGTCGGCGTCCTCGGACGGGCGCGTCCAGACCGGGTACATCCACGCCCCGACCTCACCCTCACAGAGCTCGTGCCGCGTAAGCCCTGACGTCCGCGTCGGAGTCCGTCGTAGCCGTGGCGAGGGCCGCGTGGGCCTCCTCGGTCGTGCGGTGTCGGGTCAGGGCCAGGACGGCGGCCTTGCGGACGTCGGCGTTGGCGTCGGCGAGGGACTTCGCGAGGGCGGGGACGGCCACCTCGGGGTCGGCGACGGACAGGGCCGTGGCGGCTCCGGCCCGCACCTGCCAGGCCTGCTCGGACAGGGCCGCCACGGCACGCACGGTCAGGCGTGCCGGGCAGCCGGTGGCACCCAGCGCGCCGTAGGCCGCTGCGCGGACCAGGGCGTCGGGGTCGTCGAGGAGGCCGGTGAGGGCCGCGGCGATGACGTCGGCGGCCGGGTCGGCGGTCGACGGGAGGTCACCCGCCAGCCGCTCCGCACCCACGGTGGCCAGCCCCTTGGCGATCGCCACCCGGACCTCGCGGGACGGGTCGGCGACAGCCGCCTGGGCCAGTTCGCCGGCGGCGTCGACCGACACCAGCGCGCGCACGGCCTCGATGCGGACCGCGATGTCGGAGTCTGCCAGGGCGTCCGCGAACAGGTCGGTGTCGCCGAGGCGCAGGGCGCGCAGGACGTCCAGCGCGGCGGCGCGGACCACCGGGTCGGGCTCGGCCAGGGCGGCGGCGAGACCGTCGCGCAGGTCGGGCTCGGGCGGGAGCGTTTCGACGAGCTCGCGCAGTGACGCGGCCGCGGTGGCACGGACCTCGGCGGCGGTGTCGCGCAGGGCGGCGGCGAGGGCGGGGCCGGTTCCCGGCGGCAGCGTCTCGGTGAGCACGGTGACCGCCTCGCGCCGGACCGCGGGCACGGGGTCGGTCAGGTAGGGCTGAAGGGCGGCGAGTTCGGGCTCCTCATCGGCGAGCGCGACGAGTTCGAGGAGACGGGCGGAGGACTGTTCCGGGGCCGGAGGGGAGGACTGTTCCAGGGCGGGAGCGGAGGGCGCGTGCCGCTCACTCGGAGTCCGTTCCTGCTCGGTGCCGTCAGCCCCCACCCGGGCCGCCACCGGCGCCACGTCCCGCGACCCCGCCGTCGCCACGTCCTCGGCGTGGACCTCGCCGAGGGAACGGGACGAGCCGCCGACGGGCGTGAAGCCGTCGACCGGAACGAGATAGGGAGCCACGGGACGGGCCGTGAACTCCATCGCACCAGAGGGGGACTTGTGCAGATCGAGATGGTGGAACCAGGACGCGTCGTCCCGAGCGGGATGGTCGAGGCGCTCGTGGTAGAGGCCCCAGCGGGACTCCGTGCGGGCCAGGGAGGACCGCGCGGCCATCTCCGCGCAGTCGCGGATGAAGGTGACCTCCGCGCAGCGCATCAGCTCGTGCGCCGTGCGGGCGCCCATCGCCGCGATGTCGGCGCGCATCCGCTCGAAGGCCTCCAGGGCCAGCGACAGCCGGGCACCGGACTTCGGCGGGGCCACGTAGTCGTTCACGAAGCGGCGCAGCTTGTACTCGACCTGGGGCTGCGGCGGGCCGTCGGGATTGCGCAGCGGGCGGTAGATCAGCTCGTGCGCCTCCCGGAGCTGCTCAACGGGCAACTCCCCTTCGTACGCCGAGTACTGGGAGGCGTCCGCGCCGGCCAGGTCACCGAAGACGAACGCGCCGATCATGTAGTTGTGCGGGACGCAGGCCAGGTCGCCGGCCGCGTACAGGCGCGGGACGGTCGTGCGGGCGTGGTCGTCCACGCGGACGCCGGAAGCGGAGTGGCCGCCGCACAGACCGATCTCCGAGATGTGCATCTCGACGTCGTGGGTGCGGTAGTCGTGGCCGCGGCCGGAGTGGAAGGTGCCGCGGGTCGGGCGTTCGGTCGAGTGGAGGATCGTCTCCAGGGCCGAGACGGACTCCTCGGGGAGATGGCTCAGCTTCAGGTAGACCGGGCCCCGGTCGGACGCCACCTCCGCCGCGAACTCGGCCATCATCTGGCCGGACCAGTAGTCGGAGTCGACGAAGCGTTCGCCGTGCCGGTTGACCTGGTAGCCGCCGAAGGGGTTGGCGACGTAGGCGCAGGCGGGGCCGTTGTAGTCCTTGATCAGCGGGTTGATCTGGAAGCACTCGATGCCGGTGAGCTCGGCGCCCGCGTGGTAGGCCATGGCGTAGCCGTCGCCCGCGTTGGTGGGGTTCTCGTAGGTGCCGTAGAGGTAGCCGGAGGCGGGCAGGCCGAGGCGGCCGCAGGCGCCGGTCGCGAGGATCACCGCACCGGCGCGGACCTGGACGAACCGCCCCGTACGGGTGTTGAAGCCGGCCGCCCCCACGGCCCGGCCCCCGGCCGTGAGCACGCGCACCGGCATCACCCGGTTCTCGATGCGGATCCTCTCCCGCATCTCGCGCCGCCGCAGCTGCCGGTAGAGGACCTTCTTGACGTCCTTGCCCTCCGGCATCGGCAGGACGTAGGAGCCGGAGCGGTGGACCTGGCGGACCGCGTAGTCGCCGTGCTCGTCCTTCTCGAACTTCACGCCGTACGACTCCAGCCGCTGCACCATGGCGAAGCCGCGGGTGGCGGTCTGGCGGACGGTGGACTGGTCGACGATGCCGTCGTTGGCGCGGGTGATCTCGGCGACGTAGTCGTCGGGTTCGGCGCGGCCCGGGATGACAGCGTTGTTCACGCCGTCCATGCCCATGGCGAGCGCGCCGGAGTGGCGGACGTGGGCCTTCTCCAGGAGGAGTACGTTCGCGCCGTGCTCGGCGGCGGTCAGGGCCGCCATGGTGCCGGCGGTGCCGCCGCCGATGACGAGGACGTCGCAGGTCAGTTCCTCGGCGTCGGCGAGGGACGGGACGGCCAGGGGAGCGTCCGCAGGGGGGTTCACGGAGGTGGTCACCGGGGTGCCTTTCACGTACCGGGCGAGGTCGTACCGAGCGAGCTGAGGACGTCGCGCCGCAGGGCCAGGCGCGCCGGGTCGTCGTGCGCGCCGCGGTCACGCGGCCGGGGCACGTCCCGTACGGCGACGAGGCCGCCCGCGCCGAGCAGGGCCACGCGGTCGCCGAGGAAGAGCGCCTCGTCCACGTCGTGGGTGACGAAGACGACGGTCGCGCCGGTGCCGTGCAGCACCTCGACCAGCAGGTCCTGCATGCCCGCGCGGGTCTGGGCGTCGAGGGCGCCGAACGGCTCGTCCATCAGGACGGCGCGGGGGCGCGCGGCGAGGGCGCGGGCCAGCTGGACCCGCTGGCGCTGGCCGCCGGAGACCCGGTGCGGCAACTGCCGCGCCTGCGTGCCCAGTCCGACCCGCTCCAGCCAGGCGTCGGCCTGTTCCCGGCGTTCGGCTCGGGGCAGGCCTCGGATGGCGAGGGGGAGTTCGACGTTGGCGCGCAGGGTGCGCCAGGGGAGCAGGGCGTCCTCCTGGAAGACCAGGGCGCGGCCGGCCGAGGGACCGGTCAGCGGGTGCCCGTCCTGGGTGATCCCCCCGTCGAGCGGCGGCAGCAGGCCGGCCAGGGTGCGCAGGAGGGTCGACTTGCCGCAGCCGGAGGGGCCGACGACGGTGAGGATCTCGCCGGGCGCGATGTCCAGGTCGACGCCGTCCAGGGCGGGCGCGCCGGGTCGGCCGAGGGAGGCGCCGGTCAGGGTGAGCCGGGTGCCGCGGACCGGCGCGCCGGCGGCGACGGCCTCGGACGAGGTGCTCAGGACGGTCTCAGACGAGGTGCTCATCGCGTACCTCCTCGGACGCGGGCCCGCCGGGTACGGCGGCGGGGGCGGGCGGCGCGGGTTTCACGGACCGGGCGGGCCTGGGAGGCCGGGCACCGGGGACGTACGCGGTGCGGGGAAGCCAGCGGGTGAGGCGGCGGCCCAGCAGTTCCACGGCCGTGGAGGTGACCCAGCCGAGCACGCCGATGGTGACCATGCCGACGAACACGCCCGGGTAGTCGACGACGGTGTAGTCCTGCCAGGTGCGGTAGCCGACGCCGTACTGGCCGGAGATCATCTCGGCGGAGATCACACAGATCCACGAGACGCCGATGCCGACGGACAGGCCGCCGAACACGCCGGGCAGCGCGCCCGGCAGGACGACCGAGCCGAGGATCCGC
This sequence comes from Streptomyces chartreusis NRRL 3882, assembly GCF_900236475.1. GTDB lineage: Bacteria > Actinomycetota > Actinomycetes > Streptomycetales > Streptomycetaceae > Streptomyces > Streptomyces chartreusis_D. The sequence goes on along the minus strand of NZ_LT963352.1, from coordinate 3,732,250 downwards.
CACCGGCCCCCGCCCATGGTGCGCACCGCCTCCTCCCACGTGGGGGTCAGGGCGCGCACCGCGTGCCGGGTGGAGACCAGGACCGGGAAGAAGGCGGCGGTGCAGGTGATGAAGACGATGCCCTGTTCGTTGGAGGGGAAGAGCAGGATCGCGACGGGGACGAGCGCGATGGCCGGGATCGGACGGACCACTTCCAGCAGCGGCCCGAGCAGGTCCTCGGCGAGCCGCGAGCGGGCCACGAGCACGCCCGTGGCCACGCCCAGGACGGCGGCCAGCAGGAAGCCGGTGAGGATCCGGGTGAGGCTGTCGGTGAGGTCCGTCCAGTAGTCCGGCCCGGACAGCCGGGCGGCGAAGGCCCGGGCCACCTCGGTGACCGTCGGGAACTGCGAGAAGCGCAGCCACAGGTCGACATGCAGGCTGGTCAGCGCCTGCCAGAGGCCGAGAGCGGCGGCCAGCGAGACCACCCGGAGCACATAGCGCGTCACGAGGCCCGCTCCAGAGCGTCGGCGTACGGGACGACACGCGCCCCGCCGTGCCCGGCGACGTACGCCTGCGCGGTGTCGGGCGCGACGAAGGGCAGCAGTTTGTCACCGTCGGCCACCCACACGGCCTTGTCGGCGAACCAGAGGGTGCCGGTGGTGGTGTCGGGGACGTAGGCGGCGCGGAGGGCGTCGCCGTGCCCGGCCACGTAATGCAGCAGCTGAGAGGGGGAGTTGAAGGTGACGGTCTTCGAGGCGCCCCTGGGCCAGGCCTCGCTCGCGGCCGGTGCGGGCTTCGTGGCGAGACGCTCGGCGTACGCCTTCGGTCCGAGGGCCTTCTTCACGTACTGGTCGTCGACGAAGGAGTCGACGTCCACGTCGCCGGTGAGTTTCGCCGACTTGAGGACCGAGACGTCCTGCTTCAGTGCGGAGACGAGCTGGGGCTTGATCGCCGGGTCGAAGGTGGCGATGCCGTGAGCGCCGTTGTAGAGGTAGACGACCTCGGCGGGCAGACCCGTCGCCTTCGCGACCTTCTCGGCGGCGTCCACCGGGTGGTCGTTCAGGTAGTCGGTCGCCTCCGCCTGGGCCTTCAGGAACGCCTCCAGCACGGCCGGCCGCTGTTTCGCGAAGTCCTCGCGGGCGGTGACGCCGTGGAAGGTGGGCAGGTTCAGCCGGGCGCCGTCGTAGATCGCCTTCGCCTTGCCCTGGTAGGCGAGCAGGCCCGGCCAGGCGACGAACTGCGACAGCGCGTCCGTGCTGCCCGCCGTGAGGGCGGAGGCGCCGACGGAGGGCTGCTGGTTGAGCTTCTCGATGCCGCTGTCCGGGTCGATGCCGGCGCGCTGGAGAGCCCGGACGAGGGTGCCGTCGGCGGCCGATCCGACGCTCGTGGAGACCTTCTTGCCCTTCACGTCCTTCAGCGAGGCCAGCTTCGAACCGGGCGCGGTGACGATCGTGTTGAGGCCGCCGCGCAGGTTGTAGCCGGTGACCGACACCAGACGGGTCGGGCTGTTCAGCTGCTTGCCGCGGGCCGCGTTGATGAGCAGCGGGAAGTCGCCCATCGAGCCGATGTCGATCTTCCCCGCGGTCATCTGGGCGGTGATGGGGGCGCCGGTGGCGTAGTCCTGCCAGTCCACCTTGTAGTGCACGCCGTCGTGCAGGGCGTTCAGCTGCTTCTCGAAGGAGCCGAGGGAGCGCAGGAGGGTGCCCGCCGTGACGGTGTTGATCGTCCTGGACTGGTAGCCGACGGTGACGGTGACGGTGGAGCCGCTGCCCGCCTCGGCATCACCGCCGCAGGCGCTGAGAGGGAGCAGGAGGACGACGGCGGATATCGCGACTGCTGTGCGTGTCGTGATCGTTCGGGACATGGTGGTTCGGGCCTCTCACCGGAGCAGATAGGGCATGTTGACCGTGACGGCTCCGGTGGGGCAGCGGGCCGCGCACGGGCCGCAGTACCAGCACTCGTCGACATGCATGTAGGCCTTGCCGTTGCGCTCGTCGATGGCGAGGGAGTCCAGCGGGCACATGTCCACGCAGAGCGTGCAGCCGTCGATGCACTTCGACTCGTCGATGGTCACGGGCACGTCGGCCCGCTGGGGCGCCAAGGGCATGGATGTCTCCAGGAGAGTGCGCGAGCGGGTGGGCTACTGGGAGCGGTGCAGCAGGCCGCTCATGGTGATGCGGTCGCCGCGGAAGCGGATGAACTCCAGGTCGACCGGGCGGCCGTCCGCGAGGTGGGTGAGGCGTTCCAGCATGAGGACGGCGGCGCCGCGCGGGGCCTCGAGGACGGCGGCCGAGTGGGTGTCCGCGCTGACCGCTTCCAGGGTGATCTCGGCGTGGCCGAGGCGCCGGCCGGTGACGGCTTCCAGGAGGCGGAAGACGTCGGTGTTCTCCAGGTCGGCGCCGAGCAGTTCGGTGCCGATGTCGAGAGGGATGTAGGTGAGGTCGAGAGACAGGGGGAGACCGTTGAGGCGGCGCAGGCGTTCGATGTAGAGGACGTCGGTGCCGGGCGCGAGCTGGAGCCGTCCGGCGACGGGCGCGGGCGCCGGGGCGGGGCCCATGGTGCGGACCTCGTTGGTGACCCGGCCGTGTTCGCGGAGGGTTTCCGCGAGGCCCATCAGGCGGTCGAGGCCGTGGGGGTACTTGTGGGCCACGACCACGGTGCCGACGCCGGGCTGGCGTGCCACGAGGCCCTCGGCCCGCAGCAGGTCGAGCGCCTCGCGGACGGTGTTGCGGCTGGTGCCGTACTCGGTGGCGAGGGCCGACTCGTGGGGGAGCGTGCCGTCGGGGAAGGCGCCCGTGAGCAGTTGCCGGCGGAGCAGGTCGGCCAGTTGCCGGGCCCGGTCGGCGCGCAGCCGGCGCCGCGCGCGGTGGGCGGCGACGGTGGTCGCGGCTCCCTGGCCGGCGTGGTCTCGGATGCGGTCGCTGGGCATGGCTCGGACCATACCTATCCGATAGGAAAAGTGGTGTTGCGGGAATGTTGCGCCATCGGGAGGGTGACCGGGTGGGCTGCTGAGCTGGACTTTCGGCGTGCAGGCCAAAGGATCCGCCACCGGCCGCCGCTCCGGTACGGCTACGACAGGGCAGTCAGACCCGGCGCGAACACGATCAGCAGGGGCAGCAGCGGTACCAGCGCGGCCGTGGTCGTCGTCAGGGCCCGGTGCCGGCGGCCCAGCCGGGGCGGCGGCTCCAGGAGCCGGTCGACCCGCTCGCCCAGCAGGCGGTGGCTGGAGGCGCAGGACAGGACGCCGCGGTGCTGGTTGAGCTCGATCAGCGCCAGGGCCGTGGTCAGGTGGCCGCAGCGGCGGGAGGCCGTGTCGTCGGCGGCCAGTTCCACCAGGCGGTGCGTCTGGTCGCAGAAGTGGGCGAACAGCGGGATGCGGGGAAAGCCCGTGGCCAGGGCCGTGGACAGATGCAGCAGCCAGTCGTGGCGGGCGCGGGCGTGGCCGCGCTCGTGGGTGAGGACGGCGTCGAGCTGGTGGCCCGTGAGGCGGTGCAGGGCGCCCGTGGTGACGATCAGCTGGGGCGGGTTGCCGGGCATCCACCAGGCGTCGGGGTATTCGTCCTCCAGGACCAGGAGGGGGCCGCGGGCGGCGGGCAGTCCGGCGGGCAGGTCGGGGGCGCGTTCGCGGAGGTGGGCGCGGGCCTGCGCGCGGCGCCGGCGCGCCTCGACGAGTTCCCGCGCCAGCATCGCGGTCGTCCAGGCGGCACCGCAGGCCAGCAGCAGGGTGAGGGCGGCGGCCCACGGCGGGGCGGTCGACAGGTCGTACGCCGCCGTCACCGCGGGCGGAGCCGGGGCGAAGAGCTGGGCGCGGACCGTGCCGAACACCGCGGCGGCGCCCAGGGCGAGTGCCGTCACACAGCACAGCAGGACGGTGGCGACCAGGCACTGCCACACCCACAGCCCGACCACCGGTTCCCGCTCGGGCCAGTCGGCCCGGGTCAGCGCACGGGGAACGGGTACGGCGGCCGTCACGGCGACAACGCTCAGCAGGAGCAGGCAGACGGTCATTGCCACGGGCTCCGGTTCCTGGTCGGAAGAAGGGCGGCTACAGGTCGTGCGGGGGAGGGCGGCTGCTGTGCGCACCCGTGACGTGGTTGACGTACACACCGACGAGTGCGCCGAACGTGCCGTGTGCGCGTGCGGGCACACCGCCCGAGCCCAGTATGACGGTGCCGGGCGGTGTGAGTCAGGGGTCGATCGGCATCAGAGGAACGGGGAGAGGCGACTGTCGGCCAGATCTGAGCCGTGGAGCGCCGTCAGGCCGGCACCACCCGCCCCGTCACCTCGCCCAGCCCCACCCGCACACCGTCCGGTCCCGGGGCCCAGGCCGACAGCGTCACCACGTCGCCGTCCTCCAGGAACGTCCGCTTGCCGTCGGGGAGTTCGAGCGGATCGCGGCCGTTCCAGGTCAGTTCGAGGAGGGAGCCGCGCTCGCGGTCCGCCGGGCCGCTGACCGTGCCCGAGCCGTACAGGTCGCCGGTGCGCAGGGAGGCGCCGTTGACGGTCATGTGGGCGAGCTGCTGGGCGGCCGTCCAGTACATGGTGGAGAAGGGCGGCTCGGAGACGACGTGGCCGTTCACGGCGACGGTGATCCGCAGGTCGTAGCCGCCGGGTTCCTCGTCGCTGTCGTCCAGATAGGGCAGCAGCTCGTGCGTCCGGGCCGGCGGGGTCACCCGGGCGTCCTCCAGGGCGTCCAGCGGGGTGATCCACGCCGACACCGACGTGGCGAAGGACTTGCCGAGGAACGGGCCGAGCGGGACGTACTCCCAGGCCTGGATGTCGCGCGCGGACCAGTCGTTGAGGAGGCAGAGGCCGAAGACGTGCTCGCGGAAGCCGTCGAGGGACACCGGCCCGCCCATCCGGGACGGCACGCCGACCACGAAGCCGACCTCCGCCTCGATGTCCAGGCGCACGGACGGGCCGAAGACGGGAGCCGGGTCCGCGGGCGCCTTGCGCTGGCCGGCGGGGCGTACGACGTCCGTGCCCGAGACGACGACCGTGCCGGAGCGGCCGTGGTAGCCGATCGGCAGGTGCTTCCAGTTGGGGGTCAGGGAGTCCTCGGCGTCGGGGCGGAAGATCCGGCCGACGTTCCGGGCGTGGTTCTCGGACGCGTAGAAGTCGACGTAGTCCGCGACCTCGAAGGGGAGGTGCAGGGTCACCGAGGACAGGGGGTGGAACATCGGTGCGACGGTCTCGCGGTGGGACGGCACGGTCACCCACGCCGTCAGCGCCCGGCGGACGTCCGACCAGGCCGTGCGGCCCGCGGCCAGCAGCGGGTTGAGGGTCGGCCGGGCGAGCAGGGAGGCGTACGGGGAGCCGAGCGCGTGGGCCGCCGCGCCGGCGTCCAGCACGTGGTCGCCGAGCCGGACGCCCACGGTCCGGTGGGAGGAGCCGGGGAGGGAGAACACGCCGTACGGCAGGTTGTGCGGGCCGAAGGGGTCGCCCTCGGGGACATCGAAGGGGGGCATCGGGTGCTGCCTCGCTTTCGGGTGTGCCGTGTCGTCGCCACGTGTTCGTGGTCGTGCCACACGTTACGGGTGGCAGACCGGTCCTGGGCAGTGTCCGAGGAGGCGAACACGGGCGAACGGGGCAGGTGGGCCCGGGTGGGGCCGGACGGGGCGACTCCGGCGCTGCGGACGGTACGTCACATTCGTGCGTGCCGGAAGTTATCCACAGGACGCGACGCAATCTTGACGGAGCGGTGCGAACGGGGCGACTCTGGGCGGGTGCCGGAAGGCCTCGGGGAGGGGGCGTTCCGATGGCACACCAGGGGGGCGGATGGCCATTGGGGAGGCCGGTCCGGGCTCGGTGCGGCATGGCGTGCAGCCGAAGCGGCTGGAAGAGACCATGCGCGTGCGGCTCGGCCGGGAATGCGTGTACGTACCGTCGTGCCGTTTCGGGCTGTACGTGGCACTGCGCCACTGGTGCCCGCCCGGCGGGCGGGTGCTGATGTCGCCGGTCAACGACGACGTCATCTTCTTCGTCGTGCTCGCGGCCGGACTTCGCCCGGTGCAGGCGCCGTTGAACCCGCTCGACGCGTCCATCGACATCGATGCCGTGCCGGACGAGACGTGGAGATCGGTGTCGGCCGTGCTCACGACGAACCTGTACGGGAACCCGGACCCGGCACCGGGCCTCAGGCAGAAGTGCGACGCCCTGGGGATCCCGCTGTTCGAGGACGCGGCGCACGCCATCGGCAGCCGGGTGGGGGACCGGCCGGTCGGGGCGTGGGGCGAGGCCTCCGCTTTCAGCCTGTCCAAGCACGTCGGGGCGAAGGCCGGAGGCGTGCTCTCGCTCGCCGATCCGGGGTTACGGGAGGCGGTGGAGAAGACCTGCGCGGGACTGCTCGCGCCGCGCCGGACGAGCGCCGAACTCGCCTACCTGGTCCGGCCGTACGCGGAGGCTGCGGTGCGCGGGCTGCGGCTGCGGCGCGCCGCCTGGGCCGCGATCCGGCTGCTGGGGCTGGCGGACCGCGAGGAGATCCGGATGCCGCTGCGCCCGGACGAACTCGCGCGGGCCGCCCACCGGGCGCCCGGGCTCGACGCCCACCACCCGTGGGTACGCGTCGACATGCACGACTACCGCCAGGAGTCCGGCCGGCTGCGGCTGCGGCGCGTCGGGCGCAAGCTCGACCGGCTGGACGAGGTGCTGGAGGCCTGCCGGGCGGGCACGGAGCTGCTGCTGTCCACGCCCTGGGCCAAGCGGCGTGACGCGCACGGCACCCAGCCGTTGTTCCGCGTCCCGCTGTTCGTGGCGGACCGGGACGCGGCGATCGCTGCGCTGGCGCGGCAGGGCATCGTCGTCGGCTACCTCTACGACCCGCCCCTGGACGACTACGCCGGGGAGCAGTTCACCGACCTCTCACCGGCCCCCGAGGCGGCCCGCTGGTTCGCGCGGCACGCACTGCCCGTTGACCCGCTGCGGGCCCGGACGGTCGTCGAGGTGCTGGAGCGGTCCGGGGCACGGCCGGCCGAGGCACCGGGAGAACCGCCCCGCGGCGGGCCGGCGCCGGGAGGGCTGGGTCAGTCCCGTGGCTGAGATCCAGGTGCACGAGCCCGCCACCGCGCGCGCCGACGGCGGCGGACCGAAAACTGCCGTCGACGAGCACACGCACGACTCACTGTTCAAGAACGCCTACTTCCTCATGCTCAGCACCGGCGTGTCCGCCGTACTGGGCCTGGGGTTCTGGCTGGTGGCCGCCCGTTACTACTCCGAGGAGGCCGTCGGCCAGGGCTCCGCCGCCATCGCCGCGATGCGGCTGCTCGCCAGCATCACGGCGACGACGATGATCGGCGCCGTCGTCCGGTTCGTCCCGCGCGCGGGTCGCGAGACCGGACGCCTGGTGTGGGGCACGTACGCGGCCAGTTCGCTGGTCGTGGCGCTCGCCGCCGCCGTCTTCCTGCTCACGCTCGACGCGTGGGGAGCGTCGTACGCCCCACTGGGCACGCCCATGGCGGGAGCGGTGTTCGTCGCGGCGTGCGTGGCCTGGGCGCTGCTCACGCTCCAGGACGGAGTGCTCACCGGCCTGCGCAAGGCGGAGTGGGTGCCGGCCGGGAACGCGGTGTTCTCGGTCGGGAAACTCGCCCTGCTGGCCGTCTTCGCCGGCGCGCTGCCCGTCCTCGGCATCTTCGTCTCCTGGGCGGTGGCGATCGCCTTCTCCACGCTGCCGCTGGGCTGGCTGATCTTCCGCCGGCTCATCCCGCGCCAGGCCGAACTCGACCGCGACAAAGAGCCCCCGAAACTCCGCGACATGGGCCGCTTCCTGGCCGGGGACTCGCTGGGCGCGCTGTTCAGCCTGGCGATGATCAACCTGCTGCCGGTGATGGTCGCGGTCCGCTTCAGCGCCGCCGAGAACGGCTACTTCTACGTGGCGTACACCGTCGGCGGCACGATGGAGTTCATGGCCATCAACATGGCCTCGTCCCTCACCGCGCACGCCTCCCACGACCCCCGACAGCTCGCCGACGGCGTCCGGGGCGCGCTGCGGCGCATGACGCTGCTGCTGGTCCCGGTCGTGGCCGTGCTGGTCCTCTTCGCCCCGTACATCCTCACGCCCTTCAGCCCGGACTACGCCGAGCACGGCTCGACCGTGCTGCGGCTGCTCGCCCTCGGCGCGCTGCCCCGGGTGGTGGTGGAGCTGTACATCGGCGTACTGCGCGTGCAGGGGCGTACAGGGGTGCTCGCCGCGCTCCAAGGCGCCATGTGCGCCCTGGTGCTCGGCAGCGCGGCCGTGCTGTTCACCCCGGCCGGGATCGCGGGCGCCGGCTGGGCGGTGCTGCTGAGCATGACGCTGATCGCGGTCGTCTCCACGGCCGGGCTGCGAGCGGCACTGCGGCACAACGACAGCGCGCCCGCGGCCCGTACGCCCGCCGACCCCTCCTACGGCACCCGCTGGGCGAAGCTGAACGCCACCGCCGGGTACGGCACGACCTGGGCCCGCCGGGCGGCGTACCAGCCCAAGGACGGCGACGAGGACACGGTCACGCTCTTCATAGGGCGCCCAGGATACGAACGTGAGGCGCTCCAGGCGGACACGCTGGCGCTGATCGTGCGGCCGGAAGGGCCGGCCGGTGAGCCACCGCGCCACGAGGTCGCAAAACCGGCGGAACCGGACCAGGATCCGCAGGAGCGGCGGCTGAGAGGCGCCCTCTGGAGCCTGCTCGGTGTTGCCACCGTCTTCTTCTGGGCGCCGTTGCGCGACCTGCCCTGGCTCGACGGCGCCACCGAAGCGGCACTGACGGGACGTCAGCTGCTGGAGGGCCTGCCGCTGCCGTCGCTCACCGCGGGAGGTCTGCTGCTCGTGGTGTTCGTCGCCGCCGTCACGCTGTGCACCAGGCGCGACCCGTGGCTGCCCGGCACGGCGCTCTACGCCGCCCTGCTCGCCCTGTACGCCGCACCGGTCGCCCTCGGGCGGGAACCGCGGCCGGCGGACGGGGCGTTGTATGTGAAGACGGCCGGCTTCCTCGCGGACGCGGTCGGGCTCGACGGGCCCGAGCCGCTGCTCCGCTGGGCGCCGCCGGTCTGCCAGCTGCTGTGTCTCGTACCGCTGTGGCTGCTGCTCGCGAGCGCGGGCGGGCGGCTGACGTGGCCGGGGCGCTGGGGGGTTCTGTATCTCGTCGCGGTCGGCGGCTGGGTGTGGCGTGAGGCGCTCGCACCGGTCGCGCCGCCCCTGCTCGCCGTACTTGTCGTACTCGTCCTGCTCCTGCCGCTCTGCCGCCGTGCCGCGTCGGCCATGGGGCCAGGGCCCCGCAGAAGTCCGAACGGCCGACCCAGCGCCTGATCAAGCTCCAGAGCCGAACAGAGCCGAACCGCCAGGGGGGAACCACCGTGCGTCCGCCAGTAACTCCGAGGGAGAGATCCACGCCAGAACCCACACCGGCACGGGACGGCGCGAACACCCCCGGCAGCAGCCCCGAGACCTCCAGCCAGTCCTCCAGCCCCTCCTCCTCGGAGTCGTCGAGCCCCGCCCATGAGCCCGTGACGGATCTGTCCGACCTGCCCCCCGCCTGGTCCGGGCGGCGCGCGGTGGCCTGGCCCGGCGTTCCGCTGTTCGTCGCGCTCGCCCTGTGGGCGTACGCCGTGCGGCACACCGACGTCTCGCGGCTCGACGACTACGGGCTGGTCACCGCGCTGCACCCGGCCTTCTGGGCCGGCCTCGTGGTGCTCACCACCGGCTTCTGGTTCACGGTGCGCGATCCGCGCCGGCCGGGCGCCTGGGCCGCGGCCTACGTCCTCGGGCTGCTGGTGATGGAGCGGGCCACGCAGGCCGTGCTCTACCCGACCCCGCTGTACGCCTGGGCGTGGAAGCACGAGGCGGTCATCGACCATCTGCTGACGGCCGGCGGTCTGCAGACAGCCGACCAGGTCGGCGACATGGCGGTGTACGACCAGTGGCCCGGCTTCTTCGCCGCGCAGGCCGCCCTGATGCGGCTGCTGGGCGTGGACTCGGCGGCGATGTTCATGGCCTGGTGGCCCCTGGTCTCCAGCCTGATGCTGCTGCTCCCGCTGCTGCTGATCTACCGCACCTTCACCGAGGACCGGCGGCTGATCTGGACCGCGGTCTGGCTCTTCTACGTCGCCAACTGGGTCGGCCAGGACTACTTCTCCCCCCAGTCCGTGGCGTACGCGCTGCATGTCGGCGTCCTGGCCCTGGTCCTGCGCCGCTTCGGCCGGTCCGCGGTGCGGGGCGGGCGGCCCCGGCAGGCCGTGTGGACGGTGGTGCTCGTCGTCATGGTCGTGGCGATCGTCATCTCCCACCAGCTCACGCCGGGCATGCTGGTCGTCTGCCTGCTCGCGCTGTGCCTGAGCCGCCGCTACCGCGACTGGGTCCCGGTGGTCACGACCGTCGTGATCTTCCTGGCCTGGTGTCTGACGGCCGCGCTGCCCTTCCTGTCCGCGGCGATGCCGGACATGATCCGCTCCGTCGGTGACGTCGGCGCCAACGTGGAGACGGGGTACGGCGCCACGCCGACCGGCACCGGAGCGATCGCCACCTCCTGGGCGGCCCGGCTGCTGTCCGCGTCCGTCCTGCTGCTCGCGGCCTTCGGCGTCCTGCGCCAACGGGTGCTGCGGCACCGGGCCCGGCCCCTGCTGCTGATCGCCGCGGCCCCGCTGCCGATGTTCGCGGCGAGCAGCTACGGCAGCGAGATGATCTTCCGGGTGCTGCTGTTCATGCTGCCCGGCGCCGCGTTCTTCGCCGCCGCCGCGCTGCTGCCCAAGGTCCGCACGCTGGCCGCCGACGCCGCCGCGAAGGAGGCCGGCAGCCGGCAGGCCGCCCCCGGGAAGGCCCGGAGACGAGGGCTCGGCACCTGGGCCGGGCTGGCCGCGCTGCTCGGCGGAACCCTGGCGTTCGTCCCGGCCTACTCGGGCAAGGACCGGATCAACTACTTCCCGCCGCAGGAAGTGGCCCTCGTACGGCAGCTGTTCGACCAGGCGCCCGACGGCTCGCTGGTCGTGGCGGCCAACCGCAACTACCCGCTCGCGTACGCCTCCTACTGGCGTGTCGACCACTACTGGTTCCTGGACGACGCCCGCAGCCACGTCGACCGGATCGTCCGCAACCCGGCCGGCACGCTCGCCGGTGACATGGCCGGGGTCGAGCGGCCGGCCCGGGCCTACTTCCTGCTCACCCAGGGGCAGTCGGCCAACTCCGAGATGAACGGACAGCTCGACAAGGCGCAGCTGGACCGCATCCAGAAGTCCGTCGCCGCCTCACCACGCTTCCAGCTCGTGGCGGAGAACAGCGCGGGATGGCTCTACGTACTGAAGCAGGCCGGGGGAGCGGAGCGATGACACCGCAGGAACTCGTGGTCCGGATGCTGCCGCCGTTCGGCGGCTGGCTCGCGCTCGCCGCCCTCGCGCTGCCCGGCGGATCGCCGCTGCGGGGCGCCGCCGTCGCCCTCTTCCTGGCGGCGGGCCCGGGCACGGCCGTGGTCAGAATCTGCGCCCCCGCGCTGGGGGCGCGGCCCGCCGAGGGCCCCGTCGAGCACCGGGATCCGGACTTCGCCCGCCGCTCCGACCTCCTGGAGCGGCTGATGCTGGTGCTGTTCCTGAGCATCGGCGCGGTGATGCTCGTCGCGACCGTGCTGATCGCCGCACACGCCTTCAGCGCACAGCGGGTGCTGCTGACACTGACGCTGCTGACCACACTCGCCGCGTTCTGTCCGCCGCTGCGCGCCTCCCCGCCGCCGAGGACGACACCGAGGACACCGAAGGGTTCTGCTCAGTGAGGTTCAACCGTCCCCACCGTCCCTTTCGCCGCACACCGACTCCGACCGGGCAGCACCGCAGGAGGCCACAGCCACACGAGGAACAGCCGTCCGCCGGCCCGTTCACATCGAGCCGGCGCCGTCTGCTGATGACGTCCGCCACGGTCGTCAGCGCGGTCCTGGTCGGAGTGCTCGCCCTCCGGGACGCCTCCGGGCCGGACCCGGGAGCCGCCGGCTCCAAGGCGGACTGCCGCCCCACGGCGCTCCTGGAACCGCCCTGCGGCGCCTGGTTCGGGGCGTTCGTGCCGCACGAGCGGGACGACCTGCCGGAGAAGGTGCGCGCCTACGAGAAGCGCGTCGGCCGTGAACTCGACATCGTGTACACGTACCACGACATGTCCCTGCCCGAGGGCACCCGCCGCGAAGGCCAGCTGCTCACCCCCGAGGAGCAGCGCGTCGGCGAGGACCACCTGCTGCTGCTGTCCTGGGAGAGCAAGTGGTGGGGCGGCACCAAGGAGCAGCAGCCGACCTGGAAGCAGATCGCCTCCGGCGAGCTGGACAAGACCGTCATCGACGTCCAGGCCAGGCGCATCAAGGACTACGGCAAGAAGGTGTTCCTCTCCTTCGACCTGGAGATGGACACCCGCACCCCGGCCAACGGCACCCCCGCCGAGTACGTGAAGGCGTACCGGCACATCCACGACCGGTTCCGCGAACTGGGCGTCGACAACGTGGTGTGGACGTGGATCACCACCGGCTACCTCGACCACGCCGAGGAGATGAAGCGGATGTACCCCGGCGACGAGTACGTCGACTGGATCGGCTACAACCAGTACAACTACTACCACTGCCACAACACCGGCTGGCTCACCTTCGCGCAGACCCAGCACTCCGTGCACGACTGGATCCGCGCGAACATCTCCGACGACAAGCCGCTGATGCTCTCGGAGTTCGGCACCGCCGCGGACCCGGCCCGCCCGCAGCGGCAGGCCGAGTGGTACGCGCAGGTGCCCGGCGTGCTGAAGGGCCTGGACGGCGTCAAGGCCGCCCTCCAGTGGAACTACCGCGACCCCGGACCGCACTGCAACCTGGCCCTGGCGAACGACGCGGCCTGGAAGAGCCTGCGCAAGGCGGTCGCCGACCCGTACTTCAACCAGCCGCTGAAATGACCGCTCAGCCCGCGAACTCGGGTCCGTGCACCACGGCGCGGGCCCGCCGGTACCAACGCCAGGCGATCGTCTTCGGCCCGTCCCGGTACGGCGCGACCCGGGCGCCCGCACCCGCCAGCCAGCCCTCGACGTCGGCGACGGTGTGGGTACGCCGGACGATGAGCCGGGCGATGCGGTAGCGCTCGTCGCGGTCGGAGCTGAGCGCGTGCCGCACGGCGGTCGCCGTCTCGTAACCGGCCCGGGCCGACATCGCCCGCACGCGCGGGCTGTTGTAGCCGTGCGGATAGGCGAGATGACGGACCTCGTGCCCGAGGGCGTCCTCCAGCACCGCCTTCGACGAGCGCAGTTCGTACGCCAGGTCCTTGCCGGACAGCGTGTCGAGCTGCGCGTGCGTGACCGTGTGGCTGCCGATCTCCATGCCGTAACGTTCCAGCTCCGCCGCCCGGTCCAGGGTCATCATCGGCGCGGGCGGCAGCAGACTGCGGCCGCCCGGGGCGATGGCGCCGGTGGTGAGATAGGCGGTGGCGGGCAGCGCCCGCTCGGCAAGCGCCTCGGCGGTGGGGCCGGGCAGATCGGCGAAGCCGTCGTCGAAGGTGAGCAGCACGGGCCGGGGCGGCAGGGTCGCGCGCCCGGCCAGATGGTCGGCGATCGCGCTGATCGTGACGGGCGTACGGCCGCTGCGGACCACGGCGTCGAGATGCGCGGCGAACTGCTTCGGCGTGACCGTGAACTCGGCGATCCAGTCCGGCGGATCGTCCATCACGGAGTGGTACAGGAAGACCGGGATGGCCGGGGAGCCGACCGCACCCGGTGGCGATATCGGCCCCTCACCGTCCCGCGCACCCCGCTCCGCCCGGCCTCTGCCGTCCCCCCGCCCCTCACCACGCGCACGCGCCGACGTCCTCATCTCGCCCCCTGAACCCTCTGAACCCTCTGAACCCTCGCGCGCAGCGCCCGCCGCGCTCGCAGATATCCGACAGGCCCGTACACCATCCCCCGGCGCTGCAACCGCGACAGCCGCCGCGGCCACGGATGCGTCCGCGTGTCGTGGTCGCCCGGCGCCCCGCCACCCTCCGTGTCGCGTACGGCGGTCAGCGCGCGGGCGTGGGCGAGCCCCCGGGGCAGTTTCGCGAGGAACGCCGGCAGCAGCCCGGGGCGGTTCACGAGCACCGCGGTGAGGTAGGCGGTGAGTCCGGCGCCGTACCCGTAGGCCTGGGTCTCCAAGTCGCGCCAGGTCTCCCGGTGGTGGTGCCACACCAGTGCGGACGGGGTGTAGCGCAGCCGGTGGCCCTGGGCGAGGACGCGGACGAAGCCGTAGAGGTCGTCGCCGCCCCGGGCTGCCGTGCCGGCACCGGTGGCCGGGTCGAAACCGCCGACGGAACGCAGGACGGCCGTCCGGAAGGCCATGTTGGCACCGGAGCCGAACCGCCCCGCCGTGAACGGGAACAGCGGCTCGTCGCCCGGCGGACGCGCCGGGTCGTACGTCCTTGGAGTGAAGCCTTTCGCGAAGCCGCCGTGGCTCTCCAGCAGCACCTGGGCCGGGGTGGTCAGCCGCGCGGGCAGGATCAGCCCGGTGCTGCACCCGAGTCCGGGGTCGGCGGCGAAGGGCGCGGTCAGCTCGGTGAGCCAGCGCGGGTCGGCGACCACGTCGTCGTCGGTGAACGCGACGACCTCGCCCCGCGCGGCCGTGAGCCCCGTGTTGTGCGCGACCGCGAGGCCGGGCACCGGCTCGCAGACGTACCGCACGCGCTCGGCGTACTTCCGCTCGATCAGCTCCCGCGTCTCGCTCGTCACCGGGGCGTTGTCCACGACGACCACCTCGAACCGGGGATGGTCCTGCGCCAGCAGCGAGTCCAGTGCCCGGGCCAACTGCCCGGCACGCTCCCGGGTGGCGACGACGACACTCGTGTACGGCGGCTCCCCGGACTGCGACGCCCGGCCCGGCGACGCCGCGTCCGCACACTCCGCCCGCGCCCGCGCCGCGAGCACCGCCTTCGCGTCCGCCCCCTCCGGCACCCGCCCGAGCAGCGTCCCCACCGGCCGCCCGCCCCGCCTGACCAGTGCGAACACCTCGCCGTACGTCACCGGCGGGCTCCCCGGGCCCGGTCTGAGCACCGCCTCGTCACCGTCCAGGTCCAGCTCGGCGACCTGGACCGCCTCGATGTCCAGGAACCGCCGTATCTCCTCCTGCGCACGTGCCGAACGGGCCATGCGCCCTCCCCCCCCCTGTCGTCAGGTACGACTTGTGTCAGGTACGGCGCAGCCGAGCCGCGCTCTTCAGGGTCCGCGCGGCCAGCGCCGCGAGCCCGGGCCTGGCGCGGACGAAGCTGTGTGCGCGGCGCGCCGGCTCGCGGCTCAGCCAGTGCAGCGCCGCGCCCACCCCCGGGCGCGTCACCGCACCCTCGTACACGGGCAGTTCGCCCGTCTTCAACGCGTCCTTGTACTCGGCCGCGCCCCGCCCCAGATCGAGCATGCCGATGCCCTCGGCGGCCGCCGCCTCGGCCATGCGCAGGTGCAGCACCAGACCCGGCGAGTACTTCGCGCACTCCGGGTCGTAGGCCGGGAACCAGCAGGCCAGGACCGACGCCGAGCGCAGCCCGAAGTGCGCGGCCAGCGGGCGCTGGCCGGCGTACAGCACGGACAGCGTGCCGCTGCACTCCGGCGCCCGGGTCTCGGCCAGCCGCCCCACGAGCCGTGTGATCCACTCCTGGGCGAACCGGTCCCGGCGGCCCGTCCTGCGGTACTGCGCCGACTTCCATCCCATGAGCGTGCGCAGCGCGGCCGGCTCGCGCTCGTCGAACACGAACCGCAGCTCGCCGACCTGCCGGCCCAGCCTGCGCTCCTTGGCCAGGGTGGTCTTCAGGAACTTCGGCGACTGGGCGCGCAGCACCGACTCGTACGTCTCGTAGCCCTTCTCCACGTCGATGACGTAGGTGGCGTGCTCCTCGGCCGCGTACCGGACGAACAGCCGCTGCTCGGCCTCCAGGTTGTCGAAGGCGAAGCTGGACAGCGAGCAGCCCCGCAGCAGTTCGCCCGTGTCCAGACGCAGGCCGGGCCGCAGGATCGCGCCCTGCGCGTCCGAGACGCCCAGCCCGATCGCCCGGCCCTGCCCCAACGGGCCCCGCTCATGGGGCAGGAAGCCGGCCGGCTCCAGCCCCTCGTACACCACCGCGACCCGCGCCTGGGGCCTCACCAGGCCGACGGCTTCGGTGAACTCCGGTTCCATGAAGGGGTTGCGCGGTGTCTCCGCCGCCGCGCGCAGCGCGCGCCAACGCTCCTTCTCCCCCTCGCCGAGTTCCCCGGGCCCAGCCACACGCACACGTCCACTGCTCAACCCGACCCCCCGATCAAGTCCCCCCTGGACACTTGGAAGGTACCGCCCGAGACGGCCTCGACGGTAGGTAGCGGACCATGTTGTTGCCAACTGGTGCAGAGGCCTTCAACCGGGCAATCGGCGCCCGCCGCGCGATGAAACGAAAGGGCGCGCTGTCCGTATTCTCTGATCATGGCCGCACCCATCGCATATTCACTCATCGCCACCGACCTGGACGGGACGCTGCTGCGCGGCGACGACACCCTGTCCGACCGGTCCCTCGCCGCGCTCGCGCGGGTGGCGGACGCCGGTGCCCAGCACCTCGTGGTGACGGGCCGGCCGGCGCCGAGAGTGCGGCCGCTCCTGGACGACCTCGGCTGCACGGGGCTCGCGGTGTGCGGGCAGGGCGCGCAGGTGTACGACGCCGGCGCGGACCGGCTGCTGTGGTCCATCACCCTGGACCGGGAGCTGGCGGAGACCGCCCTCGGCAAGATCGAGGCCGAGGTGGGGCAGGTGTACGCCGCGGTCGACCAGGACGGGGTCGACGGGCTCACGCTCATCGAGCCGGGCTATCTCATGCCGCACCCGACCCTGCCGGCGGTACGGGTCGACCGGCGCGACGAGCTGTGGGGCGAGCCCATCAGCAAGGTGCTGCTGCGCCACCCCTACCTGACGGACGACGAGTTGGCGGCGACGGCCCGGTCGGTGGTCGGTTCACTGGCGACGGTGACCATGTCGGGGCCCGGCACGGTCGAACTCCAGCCGTGCGGGATCACCAAGGCGACGGGCCTGGCGCTGGCCGCCGAGCACCTGGGGCTGCGGCCGGCGGACACCGTCGCCTTCGGGGACATGCCCAACGACATCCCGATGTTCGACTGGGCCGCCCACGGCGTCGCCATGGCCAACGCCCATCCCGAACTCAAGGCCGTGGCCGACGAGATCACCCTGTCGAACGAGGACGACGGCATCGCCGTCGTCCTCGAACGACTGCTGGGCGGGACGGCTCAGTACGGGCCGTTGACGTTGTCGATCGAGCCGTAGCGGGCCGCCGCGTAGTTGCAGGCCGCCGTGATGTTGGCGACCGGGTCGAACGGGTCCCACGACGTGCCGTCCACGTGGTAGGCCTGGAAGGTCGGGTCGATGGTCTGGAGGAGACCCTTGGACGGGGTGCCGGCGGCGGCGTTCGAGTCCCAGTTGTTGATCGCCAGGGGGTTGCCGGACGACTCCCGCATGACGTTGCGGTAGATGCCGTCGTACGAACCCGGAATCCCCTTCTGCGCCATGATGTCCAGCGCCTCGCGGATCCAGCCGTCCAGGTTGTTGGCGTAGGTCTTCGCCGAGGCCTGGGTGGCCTGGGCGACGCCACCGGCGGGCTTCGCGGCCGGCTTGGCGGGGGCGGAGGCCTTGGTCGCCGTCTTCTTCACGGCGTCCGCCTTGGCCGTCTTCACCTTCAGCTTCAGACCCGGGTGGATCAGCTTCGGGTTGTCGCCGACGGCGGCGCGGTTGTCCTTGTAGAGCTGCTTCCAGCCGCCCGACACGTCGTATTTTTCCGCTATGCGGTAGAGCGTGTCGCCCTTGGTGACGGTGTACGTGAGGGACTTGGCGGGCTGGGCCGCCTGCGACACGGACTCTGCGCTCTGGGCCGGCTCGGCGGCGCTGGCGTGCGTCGCGCCGAGCAGCGGGAGGGTGAGTGCCGCTCCGCCGGTGCCGGCGGCCACGACGCGACGGGTGATCTGGCTGGTTCTGGGGCGACGGTGCTTGCCTCGGGGCATGGCGATGTTCCTCTCCGGCGCCTGCGAGGTGAGCTGTCGGGTTCGGGCCGGGAGGTGCCCGGCCGCCTACGGCGCTGTGTGCCGTACGCGGCTTCACCCCGAGCCGTTCCGCTGCGCGGACCGGCGACTTACCTGGGTCCCCCGCTCCTGCCCTGCGTGAGTGAGTCGGTTGTGGGGAGTCCGGGCGGCGGCAGGATTCGGCGTCCGCCGGACAGGCCCGGAACGTATGCGAGAGCACATGTCGGGAACAAGCGCCGGAGTCACATATCGAGGTGGTTGACCTTGGTCAGGGGGGAATGAGGTACTTGATCCTTTGCGGAAGCCAAGGCTCAACTCGCGTTCACCGGAAGGGGGTACGGGGCGCTGTCGGAGTGGGGTGTCGCGGGGGAAGACGTGATTGAACTCACTGATCACGAGTCCGTGGGGCAATTTCCATCAAGGGGAATTCGCTTACTCATTACGGCAAATCGTGCATAGTTCGCTACCTCCCGGTAAGTCGATAAATGTCTGCTCTTATGAGCTGATCGAAAACATAGCGGTCGTGATCGGATACCACCCGGCCTGTAACCCTGGGCGCTGGTGGTGATCGAAACGTGACCGGATACGCTGACTCGAGTGATGGCAGCGACCTATCGACAAACCGCGTAATCACCGGCAGACACCAGCAGACAGGAGACCCCTCGTGACCGACGTCGGGCCGTTCGGGCTGAGCGTGCGGGACCAGGCTCTGGAAGCCGATGTCCAGGCCGGGTTGGCGGCTGTCGAGGAAGGCTTGCTCGAGGCCACCAAGAGTGAGGTGCCCTTCATCACGGAGGCCGCCCAGCACCTGGTCCGGGCCGGCGGCAAGCGGTTCCGTCCGCTGCTCGTGATGCTCTCCGCCCAGTTCGGCGACCGGTACGCGCCCGGGATCGTGCCGTCGGCCGTCGTCGTGGAGCTGACCCACCTCGCCACGCTGTACCACGACGACGTGATGGACGAGGCCGC
This sequence comes from Streptomyces chartreusis NRRL 3882, assembly GCF_900236475.1. Lineage (GTDB taxonomy): Bacteria > Actinomycetota > Actinomycetes > Streptomycetales > Streptomycetaceae > Streptomyces > Streptomyces chartreusis_D. Next base: position 3,713,325 of record NZ_LT963352.1, on the reverse strand, counting down.
CGTGCGGCGCGGGGTGGCGAGTGCGAACGCCCGCTGGGGCAACTCCGTCGCGGTCCTCACCGGCGACTTCCTCTTCGCCCGCGCCTCGCACATCCTGGCCGACCTCGGCCCGGAGGCGGTGCGGGTGCAGGCCGAGGCGTTCGAGCGGCTGGTGACCGGGCAGATCCTGGAGACGGCCGGACCGCAGGACGGCCGCGACCCGGTCGAGCACTACCTGGACGTGCTGGGCGGCAAGACCGGCTCGCTGGTGGCGGTGTCGTGCCGGTTCGGCGCGATGATGTCCGGCGCCGACGACACGGTCGTGGACGTGCTGACCCAGTACGGCGAGCGGCTCGGCGTCGCCTTCCAGCTCGCGGACGACGTCCTGGACATCGCCTCCGACTCCCACGAGTCCGGCAAGACGCCCGGCACCGACCTGCGCGAGGGCATCCCCACGCTGCCGGTGCTGCGGCTGCGCGAGCGCGCGGCCCGGCTCGGGCTCGCGGACGACATCGCCCTGTGCGAGCTGCTGGACTCCGACCTCACCGACGACGACCGGCACGCCGAGGCCCTGCGCCTGCTGCGGGCCCACCCCGCGCTGGAACAGGCCCGGCGGGACACCGTCCGCTACGCCCAGGACGCCCGCTCGGCGCTGGCCCCGCTGCCCGAGTGCGCCGCGAAGACGGCGCTGGTGGAGCTGTCCGACGCGGTGGTGCACCGGGCCGGTTAGCCGGTCCTTCCCGTACGACCCCTACGGGTCGGGGGAGAAGCCGCGCTCTCGTGTCATACCGCAGCAGTACGTGGAGTTGAGCCCGGGGTCTGACGTATTTCCCTGGCCGATTTGGTCAGATGGTCACCACGGAAAACACCACTCCTCACCAGTTCGGGTGAGAATGGCGGCTCAGGGACGAGTGCGTGTACGACACGGACAGCCGCCGCCGATCACGGAGGTAGGGCACACATGGCACCGTACGCATCCGACGACAGCACGACCGCCGGGGAGGTCGACGAGCAGCGCTCCGGGCGGCGCAAGGCCGCGCGGTACGTCGTCCCGGTCACGGTGGTGGGGGTGGCGGCCGCGACGATCGGGCTGGTCCCCGCACTCGCCGACTCCGGTGACCCCGACCTCCCGAAGATCACCGCACAGCAGCTCATCGAGAAGATCGCCAAGTCGGACGTCCAGCAGCTGTCCGGCACCGTGAAGATCAGCACGGACCTCGGCCTGCCGGACCTCGGCGGGCTGGAGAGCAGCCTGATGTCCGGTGCCGCGAGCCGGGACCGGGGCGGCTCCTCCGCCGATCCGACGGCCAAGCTCACGGAACTGGCCTCCGGCACGCACACCCTGCGTGTCGCGGCCGACGGCCCGGACAAGCAGAAGCTGTCGCTGCTGGAGAACGCCGCCGAGTACAGCATCATCCACAACGGCAAGGACGTCTGGGGCTACGACAGCAAGTCGAACGAGGTCTACCACGGCACCGCCTCCGACAGCCCGGAGCGCGGGAAGGACCAGCAGCCGCCGGCCACGCCCAAGGACTTCGCCGAGGAGGCCCTGAAGGCCACCGACGACACGACCTCCGTGAGCGTGGACGGCACCGCCCAGGTCGCCGGCCGGGACGCCTACAAGCTGGTCATCAAGCCCAAGCAGTCCGGCTCGACGGTCGGCGCGGTCACCGTGGCCGTGGACGCGAAGACCGGCATGCCGCTGAAGTTCACGCTGACCCCGGCGAGCGGCGGCGCCGCCGTCGTCGACGCGGGCTTCACCCAGGTCACCTTCGGCAAGCCGGCCGCGTCGACCTTCGACTTCACCCCGCCCAAGGGCGCGAAGGTCACCGAGGAGAAGGACGCCGGCAAGGGCTCCGACAAGGACTTCGGCAAGGGCTTCGAGAAGGGCGGGCCGCGCGAGCACGCCCCCAGGGCCGAGGAGCACCTCGGCAAGGGCCTCGACGGCATGAAGACCATCGGCGAGGGCTGGAGCTCCATAGCCACCTTCGACACCGGCGGCCACGGCGTGCCCTCCGGCAAGGCCGGCGGCGACCTCGGCGGCTTCGTGAACTCGCTCGGCGACAAGGTCGCCGGCAAGTTCGGCTCCGGCACGGTCTTCTCCACCCGCCTGGTCAACGCCCTGATCACGGACGACGGCAAGGTCTACGTGGGCATGGTCACCAAGGACGCGCTGGTGAAGGCGGCCGACGCCGGGAAGTAAGTCCTTTCGAGAGAACGAGGGAGCCGATGGGCGAACCGTCCGCCGCGGAGCCGGAGCACAGCGACGCGCAGGCCGAGTCCGGGGAACCGGTCATCGCCACCCGCGCGCTCACCAAGCGCTACCGTGGCGGACAACTCGCCGTCGACGGCCTCGACCTGACCGTCCCGGCGGGCAGTGTCTTCGGCTTCCTCGGCCCCAACGGCTCCGGCAAGACCACCACCATCCGCATGCTGATGGGCCTCATCGAGCCCACCTCCGGCACGGCAACGGTGCTCGGACAGCCCATGCCCCGGGCCACCCGCGCCGTGCTGCCGCACGTCGGCGCCCTCATCGAGGGGCCGGCCCTGTACGGCTTCCTCTCCGGCCGCGACAACCTCGTCCGGTACGACTCCGCCGACCCGGCCGCCGATCCGCGCACCCGGAAGGCCCGGGTCGCCGCCGCGCTGGACCGGGTGGGCCTGACGGCCGCCGCGGGCAAGAAGGCCAAGGCGTACTCGCTGGGCATGAAGCAGCGCCTGGGCCTCGCGGCCGCGCTGCTCCAGCCGCGCCGGCTGCTCGTGCTCGACGAGCCGACCAATGGCCTCGACCCGCAGGGCATGCGCGAGATCCGCACCCTGATACGGGAGCTGGCCTCGGACGGCACGACCGTGTTCCTCTCCTCCCACCTGCTCGACGAGATCGAGCAGGTCTGCACGCACGCGGCCGTGATGACGCAGGGCCGTCTGATCACGCAGGGCGCGGTCGCCGAGCTGTCCGCCGGGGCGCGCGGTCGGCTGGTGGTGACCACGCCGGATCCGGCCGAGGCGGCCCGGGTGCTGAAGGAGCAGGGCGTCGGCGACGTCGTCGTCACGGCGGACCGGGTGACCGGCGAACCACCGGACCGCGACCTCGCCGAGGTGAACGCCGCGCTGGTCACGGCCGGTGTGCGCGTCCGCGGATTCACGGTCCGACGGGCCTCGCTGGAGGACGCGTTCGTGGCGCTGACCGGGGAGGGTTTCGATGTCGCAGGCTGAAGCCGCACGGGCCGTACGGCCGGTGAGCCCGCTGTGGACCTTCGGGCTGCTGCGCAGCGAGCTCACCACCACTTTCCGGCGCTGGCGCACCCTCGCGCTGCTGGCCGTGCTGGCGGGCGTGCCCGTCCTGGTCGGCATCGCCGTCAAGATGGAGACGAGTGACGGTTCGTCGCCCGGCGGTGGTGGGGGCGGGGGACCGGCCTTCATCTCGCAGATCACGAACAACGGCCTGTTCCTCGTCTTCACCGCGCTGGCCGCCACCCTCCCGTTCTTCCTGCCGATGGCGATCGGTGTCGTCGCGGGCGACGCGATCGCCGGCGAGGCGAACGCCGGCACGCTCCGCTACCTGCTGGTCGCCCCGGCCGGCCGCACCCGTCTGCTGCTCACCAAGTACGCGACCGTCGTCATCTTCTGCCTGGCCGCCACCCTTGTCGTGGCCGTCTCGGCGCTGACGGTCGGCGCGCTGCTGTTCCCGCTCGGCGACCTGACGACCATCTCCGGCACCCGGATCGGTTTCGCCGAAGGCCTGGGCAGAGCCCTGCTGATCGCCCTGGTCGTCGCCGCGTCACTGATCGGCGTCGCGGCGCTCGGACTGTTCGTCTCGACGCTCACGGGCAGCGGCATCGCGGCGACGGCGACCACCGTCGGTCTGCTGATCACGGTCCAGATCCTCGACCAGATCCCGCAACTGCACGCCCTCCAGCCGTACTTCTTCTCGCACTACTGGCTGTCCTTCGCCGACCTCATGCGCGAGCCCGTGTACTGGGACGACCTGGCGAAGAACCTCGGCCTCCAGGCCCTGTACGCGGGGGTGTTCGGCTCGGCGGCCTGGGCGCGCTTCACGACGAAGGACATCACCGCGTAGCGCTCGGTCCGCTCAGTCCGCTCGGTCCTCCCAGCCTCGTGGTGCTCAGTCCTCGTACACGAACCGGGCCGGCGGCGCCTCCTGCGCGAAGAACGTCTTCGCGCGGGTCAGTGCCTCGGTGTCGTTCAGCACGTCACCGGGCTTGCTGCCGTTGCCGAGCAGCACTCCGCCGAACCGCATCCCCATGTACGCGGCCGAGTTGTTGAGCGTCCCGACCAGCGGGTCGGCCACCTCCGGCTGCGTGTGCGCGAGCGCGGTGACGCCCCACAGGGTGCGTCCCGCCAGGGTCGCCTTGAAGTCGAGGCCGGGCGTGCGCAGCCAGCCGGACCAGTAGTCCAGGTAGCGCTTGGTGTGCGCGGAGACCGAGTACCAGTACAGGGGCGAGGCGATCACGATGTCCGTGGCCGCGAGGGTGGCGTCGAGCAGCAGCGCCAGGTTGCCCTCGGTCGGGCGGACGTGGTCGCTGTCGTGCCGCAGGTCCTCGAAGTCGGGCACCGGATGCTCGGCCAGGTCGATCCACTGCTGTTCGACGTCCGGGGGCAGTTGCTCGGCTGCCCGGCGGGCCAGCAGCTCGGTGTTGCCGTCGGCACGGGCACTGCCCAGGACGAAGAGGAAGCGACGGGTCATGGGTGTCCCCCCAGAAGGTAGGCGCGGGTCAATTACACGCGCTTGCATCATATGCGTGCGCATCTAAATCCGCCAGGGGCGCCATCAGCCCCCGATGCGCGGCTCCGCCTCCCGTGCCACGGCCAGCAGCAGCGCCTCCCGGCCGTGCGGCGCCACCAGGTGCAGCCCGGCCGGGCAGCCGTCAGCGCCGAAGCCCGCCGGAAGGCTCAGCGCCGGATGCCCGCTGAGGTTGAACGCCCAGGTGAGGGAGGTGGAGTAGCGGTCGCCCGGGCCGTCGTGCCCGTGCGGCGGGGTGGGCGTGGTCGGCGTCAGCAGCAGCTCCGCTTCGGCGAACAGTCCGGCCAGCCGCCGGTCGTTCTCCGCCCGGACGCGGTGGGCTCCGCCCGGATCGGCACCGGGTGTGCGCAGGGCGAGCCAGGCGGGCCCGGGGTCCGCGAGCCGCAACGGCACGCGCGGCCGTACGAGCCGTAGGACACCGGCCGCCGCGAGCCGTTCGACCGCCGCCCGGGCCAGCGCGACGGGCTCCGGGTCGGGCTCCGCGAAGCCCAGGTCGGGCGACCAGACGGCGGTGACCGGGAGCGGCGTGCCGGTCGGCACCGGCTCCTGCGACACCACGTGCCACCAACTCGCCGCGTCCGACGCCGAGCGGGCGAGCACACCGGGGACGGCGAGCCCCGTACCGTCGGCGGAGGGCAGCCGTCCGGCCGTGGTCTTCAGGCCGGTCACCCCGCACCAGGCCGCCGGGATCCGCACCGACCCGGCCCCGTCGCTGCCCGTCGCCAGCGGCACCAGCCCGGCCGCCACCGCCACCGCTGCCCCGGCCGACGAGCCGCCCGGCGTACGGTCCGCGCGCCACGGGTTGACGGTCCGGCCGCGCGCGCCGAGCCCCCAGGTCCGCCAGGGCGTTCCCGGCCCGGGCACCGAGGTCGCGCCCACGGCGACACAACCGGCCGCGAGCAACGGCCCCGCCGCACGCAGCCCGTGCCGCCCCTTCACCGCGATCGGCACCCCGGCCAGCGGCAGCGCTTCCCTCTTTCGGGGGACATCTGCGGCACGCCCGGCGAGCAGCGCGTCCACCTCGCCGGCCCGCCGCAACGCGTCCTCGCGCCAGACCTCGACGAACGCGCACAGCTCCGGATCGGCCCGCTCGATCCGCTCCAGCGCCGCCCCGATCACGTCGACCGCGCGCAGCTCCCGGGCCCGCACGCCCGCCGCGATCTCCCCGGCCGACAGGGACACCGCCGTCAGCGCGCCGCTCCCGTCAGCCGGACCAGGGCCGATGTCTCGCGCGGCGGATGCCCCGGCTCGCCCAGCCGCCAGGCCGGCACCCAGGGCACGCGGTACACGTCGATGACCGACTCCAGGGACTTGACCCGCTGGGCGAGCGGACGCGGCAGCCGGCCCGGAGCGTCCGCCACGAGGACGACGGCATCGAGGTCCAGCCCGGGCGGGGCCTGACCGCGCCGGAAGACATCCACAGCACCGGCGACCGAGTCCAGCCCGGCCGCGTGCGTCCGCGCGACCAGCAGCACCGACGGCGGATCGCCCGGCCCGGGCCAGGCGCGGCCGCTGTCATGGCCGCCGTAGACCGCGGCGAGGGTGGAGACGCCCGCGCCGCCGTGTGTGCCGACCCAGGAGAAACGCCGTGCCGCGGCATGGGCGTGAGCGGGCCCCGGCGCCCCCGGCCCCTGGCCGGTCACCGGGCCGCGGATCCAGATCTCCGGCCCCTGTCGCATGCCTGTCTGCATGCCCCTCTCCTCCCTCGTGCTCCTGATCCTCATGCCATCCGGAACGATCCATACCGGGACCTGGAATCCTTGGGACGAGCCTGTGACACCGCGGTGACGTGAGAAACGGGAGCGAGCGGACACACTCGACACTAGGTGTACGACGCCGAATGAGGGGACGATGGCTCGACTCAGCCGCGAGAAGAAGCGGGAACAGAAGCAGGCCGCGCACGCGGCGACCCCGGCGGCGCCGATCGACGTCCGTGTCCCCGGGGCCGGAGCGGACCCGGCAGGAGCGGCGCCGGGAGCCGGAGCGGGGGGTGTCTGCGACGGTGCGTCGGTCGGCGGCGTCCCCGTCTTCGCGGCCCCCGGCGAGGAGATCCAGCAGGCCGTCCTGAACCGCCTTCACCACATCGCCCTGGCCACCGGCCATCCCGTCCTCGCCACGGTCCACGACGAGCGCATCGGCTACGTCGTGCCCCTCCAGGTCGACCCGGACGGCTCCAGCCGCTTCACCGCCGAGCCGGTCCGCACGGCCCCGCCGGAGGACGCCGTCGCCGCCGCGGGAACGCCTGCGGCGGGTGCGGTGACGGAGCCGCCCGTTCCACCGCCCGGACCGACACCGCCCGGACCGACGCCGCCCGGACCGACGCCGCCCGGACCGACGCCGCCCGGACCGACGCCGCCCGGACCGACGCCGCCCGCGCCGGAGCCGCAGCACCCGCAGGACGACAGGGCCACGCACGTCCTGCGCCCCGCACAGGAGCCCGGCCGTGGCCCGGCCTCGACGTTCCCGCTGCGGGCGGTGCCCGAACCGCAGCCGGCCGATCAGCCCGTACCGACCTTCGAGCTGCGAGCCGTCACCGAGTCGCCGCGGCCCGAACCGGAAGACACGCGGCCGGGCCCGGCCACGACACCCCCCGGCACCGTCGCGCCCCCGACCGGAGAGTTCGGCCCGCCGCCGCTCATGGACGTCAGGCCGCTCCCCGTCCCGGGGACCGGCCCGGGCCCGCAGCGCAGGCGCGAACCCGAGCCGATGTCCGAAGCGGAGCTGCTCGCGGCCGAAGCCGACGCCAAGCCGACCCCCGCCCGCGGCTTCGACGCCGTCGCGGAGGCCGTGCTCGGCGACGAACCCCTCGGCGCCCCGGGCGACCCGGCCGCCCCCGCCCTCCTCGCGGAGCCGATCGCGCGGATCAACGAGGCCGTCAAGGAGGGCCGGATCGACGCGGCGGCCGGGCTGGCGGACCAGACCGTCGTGGAGGCGTCGGGGACGCTCGGGCCGGAGCACCCCGAGGTGCTCCGGCTGCGCGAACTCACCGCGTACATCTCCTACTTGTCCGGTGATCCGCTCCGTGCCTTCCGGTTGTCCCTCGACCTGGCCGCCGCCCGCCGCCGCACGGGTGACGCCGAGGCCGCCTACGGCAACGTGCAGAGCGCGGCCACCGCCTGGCGCGCCGTGCGCGACCCCGCGGTGGGGCTGGAGCTGGGCCGGGACCTGATCGGCCTGTGGACCGAACTCGCCGGCGAGGACGGCCCCGCCGCCGAGGAGATCGAGCAACTGGAGTCGGCCCGCGCCCGCATGGGCCGGCTGACCGAACGGGCCCGCAACCAGTAGGCGCCGTTACTGCGACAGCTCCCACACCGCGTACGCGACGGCGTCGCTGTTGCGGTCGAGGGCGGTGTCGTCGATGTTGGCGGTGGTGTCGCAGGAGGAGTGGTAGCAGCGGTCGAAGGCCCGCCCGGCCGTACCGCCCCACTTGGCCGCCTGCGCCGCCGTCTTCGTCCGGCTGGCCCCGGTGAACAGGCCGCCCACCGGCACGCCCGCGCTCTTGAAGGGCGCGTGGTCGGAGCGGCCGTCGCCCTCGGTCTCGATCTCGGTCGGGACGCCGAGGCCACTGAAGTACTCCTTGAAGGTCTTCTCGATCGCCGGGTCGTCGTCGTAGACGAAGTAGCCGGGGTTCGGGGAGCCGATCATGTCGAAGTTCAGGTAGGCGCTGATCCTCGAACGGTCCCCGGTGGCCAGCCGGCTGACGTAGTGGCGGGAGCCGACCAGGCCGAGTTCCTCCGCGCCCCACCAGGCGAACCGCAGGTGCTTGGTGGGCTTGTACTGCGCCCGGGACACCGCGAGGGCGGTCTCCAGGACGGCGGCCGAGCCGGACCCGTTGTCGTTGATGCCGGGCCCGGAGGAGACGCTGTCGAGGTGCGAGCCGGCCATCACGACCTGGTTCGCGTCGCCGCCGGGCCAGTCGGCGATCAGGTTGTAGCCGGTGCGGCCGGAGGCGGTGAACTGCTGGACCGTGGTGGTGTACCCGGCCGCGTCCAGCTTGGCCTTGATGTGGTCGATCGAGGCCTTGTAGCCGGCGCGGCCGTGCGCGCGGTTGCCGCCGTTGGCGGTGGCGATGGACTGGAGCTGGGAGAGGTGGGCCTTGACGCCCGCCAGGGGTATGTCGGGCGCGGCGGCCGGTCTTGGGGGAGCGGACGCGGCGTCCGCCACGGCACCGCCGGTCAGGAGCATGGCGGTCGCCACGGCACCTGCCGCCACGGCACGCGCGGATGCGGAGAGCTTCATGTGGGGGCTCCGAATTCCATGGGGAAGCCCGTGGGTGTCCACGGGCGCCCACAGTGAATGGGGTGCCTGGATGGTGAAGCCCCGGCTGAATATCCGTCAAGAGCCTTAAGTGGCCAGACAGTTGGGTTGTCGCCGCACTAGTGCACGCAGAACTCGTTTCCCTCCGGATCCTCCATCACGACCCATGCCGTGCCCTGCTCCGCCACTCGCCGCAGCACGCTCGCCCCGAGCCTCTCCAGGCGTACCACCTCGTCCTCGCGCGTCCCTTGACCGGGGTGCAGGTCCAGGTGGAGCCGGTTCTTGACCGTCTTCGCCTCCGGCACCCGCTGGAACAGCAACCGCCGCCCCAGCCCGGTCCCGCTCTCCTTGTCGTACGGGTCGTCGGGATGCCGTACGGCGACCAGGTCCCGGAAGGCGCGCCGGCCGTGGAACTCGACCGTGACGTCGGCCGGTACGGCGCCGGAGTCCAGCAGCCTCTCGATGAGCGTGTTGTTGTCCTCGACCTCGTAGCGCAGCGCGGCGGCCCAGAAGTCGGCCTGTGCCTGCGGGTTCGCGCAGTCGATGACGATCTTCCAGTGGAGGGGGTGCGGAGTGTTGTCGGCCATGTAACCACTTATATTGGTTACGTGAATGAGCGCGCAACGGAAACGCCGGGACTGAGGCTGACTTCGTACGGGGGGAAGGTCTTCCGCTTCGACCCCGGCGCCCTGTGCCTGGAGCTGCTGACGACGGGCGGCCCGGGGGAGTTCGCGCGGTACGAGGTGCTGCACGAGCCCGCCGACCTGGTCGCCTGGATCGCCCGCAGCCGTCTCCCGGACGGCTTGGACATCACCGTCACCGAGGACGAGCTGGAGCGCGTGCGCACCCTGCGCGACGCCGTGTTCCCGCTCGCCGCCGACCGCGCCCACGGCCGCCCGCTGCAAGCCGCCGACCTGGACGTCGTCAACGCCGCCGCGGCCGGGCCGCCGCTGGTCCCCCGCATCGAGCCGGACGGCACCCGTGCCTGGGCCCCGGGCGCCACCGGAGCCCACCTGCTCTCCACGGTCGCCCGGGACGCGATCGACCTGTTCACCGGCCCCTACGCACACCGCGTCCGCGAATGCGGGGCCCACAACTGCTACCTGCTCTTCGTCGACACCTCCCGCCCGGGCCGCCGCCGCTGGTGCGCGATGGAGCACTGCGGCAACCGCGAGAAGGCCCGGGCGCACCGGTCCCGCCAGGCTCCTAGGACGCCGTAGCCTCCGCGGCCCGCGCCTCCGACTCACGGGCGTCGTAGGCGCTGCGGGCCGCCGCGATCTCCTCCTGGTGCCGCTCCGTCCAGGTCACCAGCGACTGGATGGTGGTGTGCAGGGTCCGGCCGAGGGAGGTCAGTTCGTACTCGACCCGCGGCGGCACCACCGGGTGCACCGTCCGCTTCACCAGGCCGTCCCGCTCCAGCGACCGCAGCGTCACCGTCAGCATCCGCTGGCTGACCCCGTCGATCTCCCGGCGCAGCTCGGTGAAGCGCAGCCGCCGGTTCTCCAGCAGCGCGATGACGAGCAGTGACCACTTGTCGGCGATCCGGTCGAGGATCTGCCGGACCTGGCAGTCCTCGCGGGTGTCCCACTGGAAGGGATCGGCGTCGCCGTAGTCCACGGTGCTCGCGCAGTTACTCGGTGACTTCGAAGTGCCTTCTTCCATGTCTGTCGATGCTGCCGCAGGGTGGTCGTGGTTACAAGAGGGAACCGACCCTCACTTGCGTAACCACCGGTGACAAGAGGAGTGTTGACTCATGGGCACCCGTGCCTGGGCGCTGCTGTTGGTCCTCTGCGGGACGATCTTTCTCGAAGGCATCGATGTCGCGATGATGGCGGTGGCGATCCCGGCCATCCGCTCCGACCTCGGTCTGGCCACCGACACCGCGGCCTGGGTGATGAGCGGCTACGTGCTCGGTTACGCCGGCTTCACCCTGCTGGGCGGCCGGGCGGCCGATCTGCTCGGGCGGCGGCGGATGTTCCTGCTCTGGCTGGCCGTCTTCCTCGCCTTCTCGGGGCTCGGCGGCTTCGCGACCGAGGGCTGGATGCTGGTCGTCGCCCGATTCGTCACGGGCGTCGCCGCCGCGTTCATGACCCCGGCCGCGCTCTCCCTGATCACGACCTCGTACGCGGAGGGGCCGCAGCGCAACAAGGCCCTGCTGGTCTTCGCCGGCACGGGCGCGGCCGGCTTCTCCCTCGGCCTCGTCATCGGCGGTCTGCTCACCCAGCTCGGCTGGCGCTGGGTGTTCTTCGCGCCGGTCCTGCTGGCAGCGGCGCTGCTCGCCGCGGCCGTACGCCTGGTGCCCCGGCAGGACGGGCCGCCCGCCCGCCGGCGCGGGTTCGACCTGCCCGGCGTGCTCACCGCCGCCGGCGCCATGCTGCTGGCCGCCTACACCGTCGTACGCCTCGAGCACGGGCTGCACGACTGGCCGCTCACCGTGGTCTCCGGCCTCGCGGCGCTCGTCCTGGCCGGTGCCTTCGTCGTGGTCGAACGCCGCTGCCCGGATCCGCTCGTCCGCCTCGGCATCCTGCGCCAGGGCCCCGTCGTGCGCGCCGACCTCGGAGCGCTGCTCTTCCTCGGGGCCTTCTTCGGCTTCCAGTTCGTCGTCACGCTCTATCTCCAGGAACTGCGGGGCTGGTCACCCCTCATGACGGCGGTGGCCCTGATCGTCATGGGCGTCGACGCCGTCCTCGCCCCGACGCTCACCCCGAAACTGGTCGCCCGCTTCGGCAACGCCCAGGTGATCGTCGGCGGCTTCGTCCTGGCCGTGATCGCGTACGCGCTGTTCCTGCCGGTCGGCATGGACTGGTCCTACGCCGCGATGTTCCCCACCCTGTTCCTCTCGGGCCTCGCCTTCGCCCTGGCCTACGGACCGCTGACGATCGCGGCGACGGACGGGGTGACCGGGTCGGAGCAGGGCCTGGCCGGCGGTCTGCTGACCACCGCCACGCAGTTCGGCTCCGCCATCGGCATCTCGGCGGTGACCGCGGTCTACGGCTTGGCGTCCACCGGGTCCGGCTCCGAGGCCACGCTGTCGGCGTTCCGGGCGGCGCTCACCGTGCCGGTGGTCCTGGTGGTGCTGGGCACGTTGATCTCGCTGGTCAGCGTGCGGGAGGCCCGGCGGGCGGTGCGCAGGGCGTCCCAGGTGAGCAGCGTCAGCGCCAGCCACACCAGCGCGAACCCGGCCCAGCGCTCCGGCGGCATCGCCTCGTGGAAGTAGAAGACGCCGAGCAGGAACTGGAAGACCGGCGTCAGGTACTGCAACAGGCCGATCGTGGACAGGGGCACGCGGATGGCGGCGGCGCCGAAGCAGACCAGGGGCAGCGCAGTGACGATCCCGGCCGAGGCGAGCAGCACCGCGTGCCCCGCGCCCTCGGTGGTGAAGGTGGAGTCGCCCCGCGCGGTCAGCCACACCAGGAAGCCGAGCGCGGGCAGGAACTGGACCACGGTCTCGGCGGCCAGCGACTCCACGCCGCCGAGGTTCAGCTTCTTCTTCACCAGCCCGTACGTGGCGAAGGAGAAGGCGAGGCCGAGGGAGATCCACGGGGGCCGGCCGAACCCGACGGTCAGTACGACGACCGCCGCGACGCCGGTCCCGACCGCCAGCCACTGCACCGGCCGCAGCCGCTCCTTCAGCAGCAGCACACCCATCGCGATGGTGACCAGCGGGTTGATGAAGTACCCGAGCGAGGCCTCGACGACGTGGCCGGAGTTCACGGCCCAGATGTACAGGCCCCAGTTGAGGGTGATGACCGTCGCGGCGACCGTGACGAGGCCCAGCCTGCGCGGCTGCCGCAGCAGCTCACCGGCCCAGGCCCAGCGGCGCAGCACGAGCAGGGCGGCGCCCACGAAGACCAGCGACCACACCATCCGGTGGGCCAGGATCTCCACCGCCCCCGCGGGCTTCAGCAGGGGCCAGAAGAGGGGGACGAGCCCCCACATCCCGTAGGCCGCGAAGCCGTTCAGCAGTCCTATGTGCCGCTCACCCCTCGGCTTGCCGCTCACGGGTCCCTCCTCCGTACGTGGTGTTCCGCGTCCACGACGGTAACGCCGGGCGCCCCCGGCTGTCATGTCCGTATCGGCATACGGTCATGACAGCCGGGGGCGGTGGCGTCTCAGGGGCCCGCCGGGGGAGATCAGCCCTTGAGCGCCGCGGCGATGGCTTCGGAGAGCGGGGTGGTCGGGCGGCCCGTCAGCCGGGACAGGTCGCCGGTGGAGACGACCAGCTCGCCCTTCTCGATGGAGGCGTCCACGCCCGCGAGCGTCCGCGCCAGCGGCTCGGGCAGGCCGGCGCCGGTCAGGATTCCGGTGAGCACCTCGGTCGACACCGCGTTGTAGGTGATCTCCCTGCCGGTCTGGCGGCTCAGCTCGGCCGCGTACTCGGCGAAGCTCCACGGGGTGTCGCCGCCCAGCTCGTACGTCTTGTTCTCGTGCCCCTCGCCGGTCAGCACGGCGACGGCCGCAGCGGCGTAGTCGGCGCGCGAGGCGGAGGAGACCTTGCCCTCGCCGGCGGCGGCCACGACCGCGTTGTGCTCCAGCACCGGGGCGAGGTTCTCGGTGTAGTTCTCGTGGTACCAGCCGTTGCGCAGCAGGGTGTAGGGAACGCCGGAGTCCAGCAGCAGTTCCTCGGTGCCGCGGTGGTCGTCGGCGAGCGCGGCGGTCAGCGTGCCCGGGGCGCTGGTGTAGGCGAGCAGGGCCACACCGGCCGCCTTGGCGGCGTCGATGACGACCTTGTGCTGCTGCACACGACCCTTGTCGAACTCGTTGCCGGAGACCAGCAGCACCTTGTCACCGGCGGAGAAGAGCCCGTCGAAGGACGCCGGGGCGTTGTAGTCGGCCAGCGCGATCCGCACACCGCGCTCCGCGAGGTCGGCGGCCTTCTCCGCGTTGCGGACGACCGCGGTGATCTGCTCGGCGGGGACCTTCTCCAGCAGCTGCTCCACGACGTGACGGCCGAGGTTTCCGGTGGCTCCGGTGACGATGATGCTCATGAGGGCGACTCTCCTTGTGGGGTGCGATGGCACTAACCCTACGAGAGGCGCTAACTGTTGGAAAGTACCCACTTTGAAGTAAGGTACTGGCATGGCAGTAATCAACAGCGAGGCCGAGGTCCTGTGTCCGTACCGGCTGGTGCTGGAGCACGTCACCAGCCGCTGGGGCGTGCTCGTACTGATCGAGCTTCTGGACCGCCCGCACCGGTTCAGCGAGCTGCGCCGGGCGATCAGCCGTTACGGGGGCCGGGGCGTCAGCGAGAAGATGCTCACGCAGACGCTCCAGACCCTGGAGCGCGACGGCCTCGTCCACCGCGACGCCAAGCCCGTGATCCCGCCCCGCGTCGACTACTCCCTCACGGATCTGGGTCGCGAGGCCGCCGAGCAGGTGCGGGCCCTCTCCCAGTGGACGCACCGGCGCATGGACGACGTGGAGAAGGCCCGCCGGGCATACGACGAGGCCCGGGCCGCGTCCTGAGACGGTCCCGGGCCTCGCTCTGCGAGGGGCATGCTCAGCCGACGACCGTCCAGGTGTCGCCGCCCGCCAGCAGCGCCGCCAGGTCGCCCTTGCCGTGCTGCTCGATCGCGCTGTCCAACTGGTCGGCCATCTGCGTGTCGTAGACGGGCCGGTCGACGGAGCGCAGGACACCGATCGGCGTGTGGTGCAGGGTGTCCGGGTCGGCCAGGCGGGACAGCGCGAACGCCGTGGTCGGGGACTCGGCGTGCGCGTCGTGGACGAGCACCTGGTCCTCGTTCTCCGGCGTCACCGCCACCACCTTCAGATCACCGGTCGCCCGGTCCCGGACGACACCCTTGGCCAGGTCGCTGCCGAAGCGGATCGGCTTGCCGTGCTCCAGCCGGATCACGGCCTCCTCGGCCTGCCGCTTGTCCTTGAGGGCGTCGAAGGCACCGTCGTTGAAGATGTTGCAGTTCTGGTAGATCTCGATCAGGGCCGTGCCCTGGTGGGCGGAGGCCTGGCGCAGCACCTCCGTCAGGTGCTTGCGGTCGGAGTCGACGGTCCGCGCCACGAACGACGCCTCCGCGCCGATCGCCAGCGACACCGGGTTGAAGGGCGCGTCCAGCGAGCCCATCGGCGTCGACTTGGTGATCTTCCCGACCTCGGAGGTCGGCGAGTACTGGCCCTTGGTCAGACCGTAGATCCGGTTGTTGAACAGCAGGATCTTGAGGTTGACGTTGCGGCGCAGGGCGTGGATCAGGTGGTTGCCGCCGATGGACAGCGCGTCACCGTCACCCGTGACGACCCACACCGACAGGTCGCGGCGGGAGCTGGCCAGACCCGTGGCGATGGCCGGTGCGCGGCCGTGGATGGAGTGCATCCCGTACGTGTTCATGTAGTACGGGAAGCGGGAGGAACAGCCGATGCCCGAGACGAAGACGATGTTCTCCTTCGCCAGCCCCAGCTCGGGCATGAAGCCCTGCACCGCGGCGAGGATGGCGTAGTCGCCGCAGCCAGGGCACCAGCGCACTTCCTGATCGGACTTGAAGTCCTTCATCGACTGCCTGCCCTCGGCCTTGGGGACGAGGGAAAGCGCCTCGATGGTGCCCGTGCCTTGTGTGGACGTCTCAGCCATCGATGGCCTCCTTCAGAGCCGAGGCGAGCTGCTCCGCCTTGAACGGCATACCGTTGACCTGGTTGTACGAGTGGGCGTCCACCAGGTACTTCGCCCGGATGAGCGTGGCGAGCTGCCCGAGGTTCATCTCGGGGATCACCACCTTGTCGTAACGCTCGAGGACCGTGCCGAGGTTCTTCGGGAAGGGGTTGAGGTGGCGCAGATGCGCCTGCGCGATGGACTCCCCGGCCCGGCGCAGCCGCCGTACCGCGGCCGTGATCGGCCCGTACGTCGAGCCCCAGCCGAGGACGAGGGTCCTGGCCTCGTGCGGATCGTCCACGACGAGGTCCGGGACCTCGATGCCGTCCACCTTCGCCTGCCGGGTGCGCACCATGAAGTCGTGGTTGGCCGGGGCGTAGGAGATGTTGCCCGAGCCGTCCTCCTTCTCGAT
Organism: Streptomyces chartreusis NRRL 3882; assembly: GCF_900236475.1. Lineage (GTDB taxonomy): Bacteria > Actinomycetota > Actinomycetes > Streptomycetales > Streptomycetaceae > Streptomyces > Streptomyces chartreusis_D. The sequence goes on along the minus strand of NZ_LT963352.1, from coordinate 3,697,314 downwards.
GCCGCCGATCCGGTGCTCCAGCCCCGGCGTGCCCGGGATCGCCCATGGCCGGGCCAGGGTCTGCGGGTCGCGCTTGTACGGCCAGAACACCTCGGTGCCGTCGTCGAGCGTGTGGTTCGGGCCCTGCGCGAACTGCACCCGCAGGTCCGGCAGCTCCTCCAGGTCCGGGACGCGCCACGGCTCGGAGCCGTTGGCCAGGTAACCGTCGGAGAGGAGGAACACCGGCGTCCGGTACGTCAGCGCGATCCGCGCGGCCTCCAGTGCGGCGTCGAAGCAGTCCGCCGGCGTGCGGGGCGCGACCACCGGGACCGGCGCCTCGCCGTTGCGCCCGAACATCGCCTGGAGCAGGTCGGCCTGCTCGGTCTTGGTGGGCAGACCGGTCGACGGGCCACCGCGCTGGATGTCCACGATCAGCAGCGGCAGCTCCAGCGAGACAGCGAGACCGATCGTCTCCGACTTCAGCGCCACACCGGGGCCGCTCGTCGTGGTCACGGCAAGGGAACCGCCGAAGGCCGCGCCCAGCGCCGCCCCGATACCGGCGATCTCGTCCTCGGCCTGGAAGGTCCGCACCCCGAAGTTCTTGTGCTTGCTCAGCTCGTGCAGGATGTCCGACGCCGGGGTGATCGGGTACGACCCCAGGTACAGCGGCAGATCGGCCTGCTGCGAGGCGGCGATCAGGCCGTACGACAGGGCCAGGTTGCCCGAGATGTTGCGGTAGACACCCGGCGGGAACGCCGTGGCCGCCGGGGCGACCTCGTAGGAGACGGCGAAGTCCTCGGTCGTCTCGCCGAAGTTCCAGCCGGCCCGGAAGGCGGCGATGTTGGCCGCCGCGATGTCGGGCTTCTTCGCGAACTTCGACTTGAGGAATCTCTCCGTGCCCTCGGTGGGCCGGTGGTACATCCAGCTCAGCAGGCCCAGCGCGAACATGTTCTTGCTGCGCTCGGCCTCCTTGCGGGTGAGGTCGAACTCCTTCAGCGCCTCCACGGTGAGCGTGGTCAGCGGCACCGGGTGGATCTGATAGCCGTCCAGCGACCCGTCCTCCAGCGGACTGGTCTCGTAGCCGACCTTCTGCATCGCCCGCTTGGTGAACTCGTCCGTGTTGACGATCACCTCGGCACCGCGCGGCAGGTCGCCGATGTTCGCCTTCAGCGCGGCCGGGTTCATCGCCACCAGCACGTTCGGCGCGTCACCGGGCGTGAGGATGTCGTGATCGGCGAAGTGCAGCTGGAAGGACGACACACCCGGCAGGGTCCCGGCGGGCGCCCTGATCTCGGCCGGGAAGTTCGGCAGCGTCGACAGGTCGTTGCCGAACGACGCGGTCTCCGAGGTGAAACGGTCACCGGTGAGCTGCATACCGTCACCCGAGTCCCCCGCGAACCTGATGATCACTCGGTCGAGGCGACGAACGTCCTTCGTGCCCGCCGCTTTGCGCTGCTCTCCTACGACAGTTTCGTCGGCCTGCTCCGCTGGGCTACTGACCTGGCTGGTCACTGAACTGGACCTCCCTCGAGGCGGCTGTCCGGGAAGGCCTTCCCGCAGGCCTTCCCAGGATCAACACTACGACCGCAAGGGTCGCCTTCTTCGGGTCATTCGCATGTTGGACACGACTTTGAGACGTTCGCGCGCCCCGGGTTGCACTGCCGTCCGATCTCTGGTGCTGTCCTCCAAGACGCTCCGCACCCGCCTCGTGGTTCGGTCGGGAACTGGCCGTCCGGTCAGGAATTCAGATACGTCAGCACGGCCAGCACGCGGCGGTGATCCCCCTCGCTCGGGGAGAGCCCCAGCTTCAGGAAGATGTTGCTGACGTGCTTCTCCACCGCTCCGTCACTGACCACCAGCTGCCGGGCGATCGCCGAGTTCGTCCGCCCCTCGGCCATCAGCCCCAGTACCTCCCGCTCCCGCGGGGTCAGCCCCGCGAGCACGTCCTGCTTACGGCTGCGGCCCAGCAACTGCGCGACGACCTCCGGGTCGAGGGCCGTACCGCCCTCGGCCACCCGCACCACCGCGTCCACGAACTCACGCACCTCGGCCACCCGGTCCTTCAGCAGATAGCCGACGCCCCGGCTGGACCCCGCGAGCAACTCCGTCGCGTAGCGCTCCTCCACGTACTGCGACAGCACCAGCACGCCGAGCCCCGGGTTCGCCTTGCGCAACTGCACCGCGGCCCGCACCCCCTCGTCGGTGTGCGTCGGCGGCATCCGCACATCGGCGACCACGACGTCCGGCAGCTCTCCCTGGGCGTCCAGCTCCGTGATGGTCTTGATCAGCGCCGCGCCGTCACCGACCCCGGCGACCACCTCGTGCCCCCGGTCGGTCAGCAGCCGGGTCAGGCCCTCCCTGAGCAGCACTGAATCCTCGGCGATGACCACCCGCACCCTGTCCTCCACGATGTTCGGCCCCCCAGAGCCCGACGCCGCCCGTCCGCAGCCCACAACGGCTCCGCGCCCACCCGTGCGACCGCTCCAGCATTTCAGGAACGAGCGCTGGATGGGGGTGGACCGGCTGGTTGCCCGGCCGATCCGACCGATTCGGGAGGGGGGAAGGCGAAGGTCACCTCACGTGCGCGCCCCGCCACGGCAACTCCGCGGTCACCCGGGTCGGCCCGCCCGCCGGCGAGTCCACCACCAGGATCCCGTCGACCGCGTCGAGCCGCTCCGCCAGCCCCGCCAGCCCCGACCCCTGGGCCACGTCGGCCCCGCCCACGCCGTTGTCCACGACCTGGAGCATCAGCCGGTTCTCCGTCCGCCACACCTCCACGCCGGCCCAGGTCGCCCGTGCGTGCTTGCTGACGTTCTGGAGCAGCTCCGACACCGTGAAGTACGCGATCCCCTCGATCGCCGGCGCCGGCCGCTCCGCCAGATCGACCTCGACCTGCACCGGCACCGTGCAGCGCGAAGCGACCGCGGACAGGGCCGCGTCCAGACCGCGGTCGGTCAGGACCGCCGGATGGATGCCCCGGGCCAGGTCCCGCAGCTCCTGAAGTGCCGTCTTCACCTCACCGTGCGCCTCGTCGACCATCCGCGCGGCCGCCTCCGGATCCTCCTGGAGCTTCTCCTTCGCCAGCCCCAGATCCATGGCCAGGCTGACCAGCCGGGCCTGCGCCCCGTCGTGCAGATCCCGCTCGATGCGCCGCAGGTCGGCCGCGGCCGTGTCGACCACGACCCCCCGGTCCGACTCCAGTTCCACCACCCGCGAGGCCAGCCGCGACGGCCCGAGCAGCCCGTGCACCAGCAGCCGGTCCACCATCGTCAGGGCCCGCACGATCCACGGCGTGGCGATCGTCAGCAGCAGACCCACCAGCGCGGTCACCGTGATCTCGAAGGGGTTGTCGAGGTAGACCCGGTGCGTCTCGTCGCCGTACAGCTGGATCCCGTCCTGCCCCGCGTACATCGGGAACACCCAGAACCACAGCGGGTACGTCAGCAGGGCCCAGCCCAGCACCCAGAGGTTCACGGCGACGACGAACGAGAACACCGCCCACGGCAGATGCAGCACCGCGTACAGCAGGGCCCGCCACGAGGCGCCGCTCTTGAGGACGGCCCCCACCCACGCCATGGCGCCCGGCTTCTTCATCCGCAGCGGCTCCGGGCCGGCCACCTCCAGGTCCAGCAGCGCCCGCGCCCGCAGCCGCTCCAGCGACCCGAGGCCACGGCACCCGGCGAGCGCCGCCGCCAGCACCGGAATGCCGAGGAACGTCACCAGCAGTCCCGCCCCCAGCGACACCATCGTGACCGCGTAGGTGAACAGCAGGATGCTGATCGGCAGGCTGAGCAGCACATATCCGAGCTCACGCCAGGTGCGGCCCTCGACCGGAGCCCGCAGCGCGGCGGGCAGCCGGTGCCGCCGCTCGGTGCTCCCGGGGAACCCCGGCCTGCCGTCGAGCCCGTACCCCTGTCCGTACTCCGTGGCCATCGGTGTCGTCCTTCTCCCTCGTCCTGCGGCTGTCTTCCCGTACCACCACCCTGCTCCGCCGCAGGTCGGCGGACCATGGAGTCCGTCGGCGTCTTGGACGGGGGGTTTTCCCTACCTCCGGACACCCACTAGGGGGCGCGCGTGCCGGAGTCGTCCGTGCGGTCGCGCCAGGGCAGTTCCGCCGTGACCGTCGTCGGGCCGCCCTCGGGGGACTCCAGGACGAACAGCCCGTCGACGGCGTCCAGCCGCTCGGCCAGACCCCTCATCCCCGTACCGCCGTCGAGACTCGCGCCCCCGCGGCCGTCGTCCCACACCTGTATGAGCAGCCGGTCGTTCGTCCGCCACACATCCACCGACGCCGACTTCGCCGCGCTGTGCTTGCTGACGTTCTGGAGCAGCTCCGAGACGGTGAAGTAGGCGATGCCCTCGATGGCCGCGGCCGGCCGCGCCGGCAGTTCGACCGTCACCTTGACCGGGACCGTGCAGCGCGCGGAGACCGCGGACAGGGCCGCGTCCAGACCGCGGTCGGTCAGGACCGCCGGGTGGATGCCGCGCGCGAGGTCCCGCAGCTCCTGGAGCGCCAGCTTCACCTCGCCGTGCGCCTCCTCGACCATCGCCGCCGCCGCGTCGGGGTCCTCCAGCACCTTCTCCTTCGCCAGGCCCAGCCCCATGGCCAGGTTGACCAGCCGGGCCTGCGCCCCGTCGTGCAGATCCCGCTCGATGCGCCGCAGGTCCGCGGCGGCCGTGTCGACCACGACCCCCCGGTCCGACTCCAGCTCGGCGATGCGCCGCTCCAGCTCGTCGGAGGGCGACAGCAGCCCGCGCACCATGGCCCGGTCGGCGTTGGTCAGGCCCCGCGCGATGAACGGCAGCACCGGCCACAGCACGAACAGCGAGGTCAGCGTGGTGGCGAAGGTGAGGACGCCCCACGGCAGCCGTATGAACTCGTACAGCACCGTGCGCCAGCCCACCGGGTCCTTCAGCGACATCCACAGCTTGTGGAGGAAGCCGCCCGAGCCGCGCAGCGGCAGCCTGCTCGGCTCGTCCACCCGCACCCCGAGCAGCGCCCTGGCCCTCGCCCGCTCCATCCGGCCCAGCAGCCGCGCGCCGCTGAGCCCGGCCGCCAGCAGCGGGAACCCGATCACCGTGATCGTCAGACCGAAGCCGGTGAACAGCACCGTCACGACATAGGTGAATCCGAGCAGCGCGACCGGAAGGTTCGCCAGGAGATGCGCGATCTCCTTCCAGGTGTGCCGGTCATAGGCGAGACGGGGCGGCGGCGGGCGGTCGTCCGGTCCTGCCACCGTCGTGGCCCCGCTCGGGTCGGAGGACGGGATGCGTTCGGTCATATGCGTTAGCGTGCCCGGCGGCGGGCACCCGCGCCATGAGGCAGACCGCCAGGATCGACTGAGGAAAACCCCACCCCCGCATGCCAGGGCGTGACGGGCTGCTTACCCTGCCTTTATCAGGGCCTAGACTCCCGTGCGTACAGATCGTCGAACGGCGGCGTCCGTGGTTCCCGGCCGGTCCTCGGAGCCGCGGAATCGTCGCAAGGACCCAGTCCGAGTTTCAGGGAGCGAGGGACGGACGTGCCGGAACCGACCGTCGTCACCACGACCGTCGTCGCGGCGGACTACTTCCAGTCCTATTCGGTCGTCGGGCTGCTCGCCGTCGTCGGTGTGCTGTTCGTCGCCGTCGCCTTCGGGGCCGGCCGTCTGCTGCGGCCCGTGGTCCCCACACCCGAGAAGCTCCTGACGTACGAGTGCGGCGTCGACCCCGTCGGCGAGGGCTGGGCCCACACCCAGGTCCGCTACTACGTCTACGCCTTCCTGTACGTGATCTTCGCCGTCGACTCGATCTTCCTGTTCCCCTGGGCGACCGTCTTCGCAGCCCCCGGCTACGGCGCGACGACCCTGGTGGAGATGTTCATCTTCCTCGGCTTCCTGGCCGTGGGCCTGCTCTACGCATACAAGAAGGGCGTCCTGGCATGGACGTGACCCCCGCCGGCACCGAGCCCGTGCTGCTTCCCGAGCCGAAGCGGCTCGGCGCCCTCGCACGCCTCGCACCCGAGCCGATGAAGGTGATCCTCAACTGGGGCCGCCGCTACTCGCTCTGGGTCTTCAACTTCGGCCTCGCCTGCTGCGCGATCGAGTTCATCGCCGCGTCGATGGCCCGCCACGACTTCATCCGGCTCGGCGTCATCCCCTTCGCGCCGGGCCCGCGCCAGGCCGACCTGATGGTGGTGTCCGGCACGGTCACGGACAAGATGGCGCCGGCGGTGAAGCGCCTCTACGAGCAGATGCCGGAACCCAAGTACGTCATCTCCTTCGGCGCGTGCAGCAACTGCGGCGGCCCCTACTGGGACTCGTACTCCGTCACCAAGGGCGTCGACCAGATCATCCCCGTCGACGTCTACGTCCCCGGCTGCCCACCCCGGCCCGAGGCGCTGCTCCAGGGCATCCTGAAGCTCCAGGAGAAGATCGCCCGCGAGTCGCTGGGGGAGCGGTACGGAAGCGGCGCCGCCCGTCCTTCGGCGGCGGCGCTGCAGAGCGGTCTGGTGCAGCCGCCGGCCCCCGCCCCGGGCTCGGACCCGACGCCGGGGGAGGGGCGATGACCGCGGTCGGCTGGCTCCCCGCCGACGTCGAGGAACTCTTCGGCCCGGACGCCACGGCCGAGGAGTCGTACGAGGTCCTGACCGTCGACGTACCGCCGACGACCTGGATCTCCGCCCTGGAGACCGCACGCGACCGCCTGACCTGCACGTACTTCGACTGGCTGAGCGCGGTCGACGAACCGGGCACGGGCTTGCGCGTCACGGCCCACGTCGCGGCGCTGTCCCCGCTCCGACGTCTCCTCCTGCGTACGACGGTTCCGCACGAGGCCCCCACCCTGCCCTCGGCCGTCGGTGTCTACGCGGGCGCCGCCTGGCACGAACGCGAGACCCACGAGATGTTCGGCGTCACCTTCGAAGGCCACCCGGCACTGGACCACCTGCTCCTGCCCGAGAACTTCGAAGGCCACCCCCTGCGCAAGGACTTCGTCCTGGCCGCACGCGTCGCCAAGGCCTGGCCCGGCGCGAAGGAACCCGGCGAGTCCGAACACGGCGGCCCCAAGCGCCGCCAGATGCTTCCCCCCGGCGTCCCCGACCCGAACGAATGGGGCCCCCTGAAGGGCCAACTCCCCCTGGCTCCGGCCCGCGGCGCCCGCGCCGCAGGCGACCGCCCGACCCGAGGCCCGGCCCGCCCCGCAGCCGAACGCGAACGCCCGGTACGGCGAACCCGCACGGCGGGTGAGGGCTCGGCGAGCCAGGCCGCGCCTGGTGAGTCGGCTGCTTCGGCTTCGGGTGGGCCGCGTCGGGATCGCTCGGCTGCGGAGGGTTCGGCGAGCCAGGCCGCTGCCGGCGACGCGGGTGCTTCGTCACCGGCTGCTCCGCGTCGTGCGCGGACGGCTGCGGAGGGGTCGGTGAGCCAAACCGCGCCCGGCGAGGCGGCTGCTTCGGCTTCGGGTGGGCCACGTCGGGATCGCCCGGCTGGGGAGGGTTCGGCGAGTCAGGCCGGTGTCGGTGATGCGGGTGGTTCGGCTTCGGCTGGGCCGCGTCGTGCGCGGACGGCTGCGGAGGGGTCGGTGAGCCAGGCCGCGCCTGGTGAGTCGGCTGCTTCGGCTTCGGGTGGGCCGCGTCGGGATCGCTCGGCTGCGGAGGGTTCGGCGAGTCAGGCCGGTGTCGGTGATGCGGGTGGTTCGGCTTCGGCTGGGCCGCGTCGTGCCCGCACAGTGGCGGAGGGCTCGGTGAGCCAGGCGCCCAACGGTCCTGAGTCCGCGACCTCCGGTCCCGAATCCCAGGCGACCGAAGCCGAACCAGCGGTGACCGCGACCGGCTCGCAACCACCGGCCACTGAGCCGGAGTCGCCGGACGCCGGGCCTGAGTCGCCGGCCACCGAGCCCGGAACCCCGGCCGCCCCGGCGGAGCCGCGCCGTGCGCGAAGCGCGAGTGACGGCTCGGCGTCGCAGCAAGTGCAGCCAGGTGCCCCGGCCGGCCCCCGCCGGGCGCGCAGCGCTTCGGAGGGCTCCGCCAGCCAGCGGGCGGCGTCCGGCCTCGGCGACAGCCGGCCGGGCAGGGCGTCACGGCCCCCGCGCAGCTCGGACGCCCCTTGGCACCACGCCCGTCCGGCCTTCGAGGAACCGGCCCCCGAACCGTCGCCCGACCACTCGGGGACATCACGCAGTCCAGAGTCCCCCGAGCCCGCTGACAGCCCCGACCCCTCGGATACCCCCGACACCCCCGACACCCCGGAACCGGCGAACGACCCGCAGCCCAGCGACAACCCCGAAGACCCGACAGGAGGCCCGCGGTGAACGACGTGCTCGACGTCACCCTGCGACTCCTGATCGTCTTCGTCGTCTTCCTCACCTTCCCCCTGATCATCGGCCAGACCGAACACAAGGTGATGGCCCACATGCAGGGCCGCCTCGGCCCCATGTACGCCGGCGGCTTCCACGGCTGGGCCCAGCTGATCGCCGACGGCGTGAAGTTCGCGCAGAAGGAGGACGTCGTCCCCGCGGGCGCCGACCGCCGCATCTTCCAACTGGCCCCCGCCGTGGCCCTCCTGCCGTACCTCCTCGTCCTGCTCGCCATCCCCATCGGCCCGGACGAGGGAGCCGTCGGCCAGGTCATCGACGCCGGTGTCTTCTTCGTCCTGGCCGTCATGGGCGTCGGCGTCCTCGGCTCGCTCATGGCCGGCTGGGCGTCCGCGAACAAGTTCTCCCTCCTCGGCGGCCTGCGCACCGCCGCCCAGCTCCTCGCCTACGAACTGCCGATGCTCCTCACCGCCGCCTCGGTGGCGATGGCGGCCGGCACCGTCTCGATCCCCGGCATCCTCGACGCCTTCGAGTGGTGGTGGCTGCCCTGGCAGATCGTTGGCGCGATCGTCTTCTTCGTGGCCGGACTCGCCGAACTCCAGCGCCCGCCCTTCGACATGCCCGTCGCCGATTCGGAGATCATCTTCGGCGCGTACACCGAGTACACCGGCCTCCGCTTCGCCCTCTTCCTCCTCGCCGAGTACGCCGGAATCGTCGTCCTGTGCGGCCTGACCACCGTCCTCTTCCTGGGCGGCTGGCACGGCCCCTGGGGCGCCGACGGCCTCGGCTGGGTCTGGACCTTGCTGAAGACCGCCGTCCTCGCCTTCCTCGTCATCTGGCTGCGCGTCACCTACCCGCGCCTGCGCGAGGACCAGCTCCAGAAACTGTCCTGGACTCTCCTCGTCCCCCTCTCCCTCGCCCAGATCGCCCTCACCGGCATCGTCAAGGTGGTGATCCAGTAACCATGGCCCCCATCCCAGGAAGTGGCCTGGCCAAGGGCCTGGCCGTCACCCTCCGCACGATGACGAAGAAGTCCGTCACCGCGCAGTACCCGGACGCCCAGCCCGACCTCCCGCCCCGCACCCGCGGTGTGATCGGCCTGTTCGAGGAGAACTGCACGGTCTGCATGCTGTGCGCCCGCGAGTGCCCGGACTGGTGCATCTACATCGACTCCCACAAGGAGACGGTCCCGGCGGCGACCCCCGGCGGCCGCGAACGCAGCCGCAACGTCCTCGACCGCTTCGCCATCGACTTCTCCCTGTGCATGTACTGCGGTATCTGCATCGAGGTCTGTCCTTTCGACGCCCTGTTCTGGTCCCCGGAGTTCGAGTACGCCGAGACCGACATCCGCGACCTCACCCACGAGCGAGACAAGCTCCGCGAGTGGATGTGGACCGTCCCGGCCCCGCCGGCCCTCGACCCCGGCGCGGAGGAGCCGAAGGAACTCGCCACCGCCCGCAAGACCGCCGACAAGCTGGCCGCCCAGCAGGCCCCGCCCGTCACCGAACCGCACGCCGACGAGCAGGCCCGGGCCGCCGAGCGACCGACCCGCCCGCACGGCGACTCCAAGCAGCAGACGGACCAGCCGACGCCACAGACGGATCAGCAGAAGCCGCAGACGGACCAGCCGAAGCCGGGGCAGGAGGGCCGGGAATGACCGCGTTCACCACGGCCGCCGAAACCCACGGCTTTCTCTCCCCGACGGGCGTCGAGATCGCCTTCCTCCTCGTCGGCCTGGTCACCTTCGGCGCCGCGCTCGTCACCGTCACCACCCGGCAGCTGGTGCACGCCGCCCTGTGGCTCGTGGTGACCCTCGGCGGCCTGGCCGTCGAGTACCTCCTGCTCACCGCCGAGTTCATCGCCTGGGTGCAGGTCCTCATCTACGTCGGTTCCGTCGTCGTCCTCCTCCTGTTCGGTCTGATGCTTACCAGGGCCCCCATCGGCCGCTCCCCGGACGCCGACTCCGGCAACCGCTGGGCGGCCCTCACCGTGGCCGTCGCCGCCGCTGCCGCCCTGGTCTGGGTCGTCGTCGACGCCTTCCGCACCACCTGGATCGATTTGGACGGCCCCGCCGCCGGCTCCACCGAGGCCACCGGCGCGAGCCTCTTCCAGAACTGGGTCCTCCCCTTCGAGGCCCTCTCCGTCCTCCTCCTCGCCGCGCTGGTCGGCGCGATCGTCCTGTCCCGCAAGGCGAAGGCCGCATCGGCGACCGCGGCCGAGAACACCCCGGCGGCCCGGAACGAGAAGGAAGGGACCCGCTGATGCACCTCGCCTATCCCGCCGTCCTCTCCGCCCTCCTCTTCTGCACCGGCCTGTACGGCGTCCTCGCCCGCCGCAACGCGATCCTGGTCCTGATGTCGGTCGAGCTGATGCTCAACGCCGTCAACCTCAACCTGGTCGCCTTCGACGTCTGGCTCAGCAGGACCGCCGAGGAGACCCTGCACTCCGGCCAGGCCCTCACCCTGTTCACCATCGCCATCGCCGCCGCCGAGATCGGCATCGGCCTGGCCATCGTCCTCGCCGTCCACCGCAATCGCGGCACCGCCGACATCGACAAGCTCCGCGACACCGCCGAACGGCACGACCCCGACGGCACCGACCACGACGCCCTTACGCCCGAGCAGTCCGGCGAGGCCCAGAAGGCTGAGGCCACCGCGTGACCACGACCACCCTCGCCGCCCTCGTCCCTCTCCTTCCGTTCCTCGGCGCCGTCGCCGGCCTGCTCCTGGGCCGCACGGCACCCGGCTTCGTCCGCCCGCTCGCCGTCCTGCCGACGCTCACCTCCCTGGTGCTCGCCGCGCTGGTCGCCGTGCGGCAGGGCGGTGACGCGGCCGTCAACGCGGCCACGGAACTCACCCCCACAGGCTCCGTCCCCATCGAACTCGCCCTGCACATCGACGGCTTCGCCGCCCTCGTCGCCGTCCTGGTCGGCCTGGTCGCCTCCTGCGTGCAGATCTACTCGACGGGCTACCTGCGCGACGACCCGCGCTACCCCTCGTATGCCGCCCTGGTCTCCCTGTTCACCTCCGCGATGTTTCTCGTCGTCTACTCCGGCGACCTGATCGTGCTGCTGGTCGGCTGGGAAGTCATGGGCATCTGCTCCTACTTCCTGGTCGGCCACTACTGGGAGACCCCGGAGGCCCGCGCCGCCTCCCTCAAGGCCTTCCTGGTCACCAAGCTCGGCGACGTCCCCTTCCTCATCGGTCTGTTCGCCCTGGCCACCGACGCCGGTTCGTTCCGCATCACCCGGGTCCTGGGCGCCGTCGCGAGCGGCGGAATCGACCACCCGACGCTGATCGCCCTGCTGCTCCTGGCGGGCGTGGCGGGCAAGTCCGCGCAGTTCCCGCTGCACACCTGGCTCCCCGACGCCATGGCGGGCCCGACCCCCGTCTCCGCACTGATCCACGCCGCGACGATGGTCGCCGCCGGTGTCTACTTCATCGCCCGTCTCCTGCCGGTCTTCGAGGCCTCCCAGGCCGCGATGGTCGTCCTCGCCGTCATGGCCGCCGTCACGATGGCCGGGTCGGCGCTCGCCGCGCTCGCCCAGGACGACATCAAGCGCGTCCTCGCCTACTCGACCATCGGTCAGCTCGGCTACATGACCGGCGCCCTCGCCGTCGGCGACCGCGGAGCCGCCGTCTTCCACCTCCTGTCCCACGGCGCCTTCAAGGCGCTGCTGTTCCTCGCGGCCGGCGTGATCATCCACGCCGCCGGCACCAACTCGCTCGCCGCCATGTCCCGCATGCGGAACCTGCGCGGCCGCGTCCCCGACGCCTACTGGACGATGACCGTGGCGCTCCTCGCGCTCGCCGCGATCCCGCCGTTCAGCGGCTTCTTCTCCAAGGAGGCCGTCCTCGGCGTCGCCGAACACGTCGTCACCGGACACACCGAGCACGCGCCCGCCGCCGCGGGGTGGATCGTCCTCGTCGCCGGCCTGCTCACGGCCGTGCTCACCGCCGCCTACGCGATGCGCCTGTGGCTGCTGGCCTTCCGCGGCCGGGGCGCCGAGGCTCCCGACCACGGCAGGCAGCCGCTGACGATGACCGTCGTGCTGTGGGTGCTCGCCGCCCCGTCCCTGGCCCTCGGCGGATTCGCGTTCCGCCTGCTGCCCGACTGGTTCGACGGCCGCGACCTCAGCCCGACCCTCACCACCTCCGTGCTCGGCACGGGCGTGGCCCTGGTCGGCGGCATCGTCACCTACGGCGCCTGGCGGCACACCACCGCGCTCACCGCACGCGTCCCACTGGGCGCGGTCGCGGCCCACCCCGAGGGCGACGCCGCCCAGGTCGAGGCGGAAGCCATCGCCACCCACGAGCCGACCTACGGCGACATCGCCTACGCGCCCGACCCCGCCGACCCCGGACGGCTCCTGCTCGGCCCGCTGCACCGCCACGCGGCCGCCGGCTTCCACATGGACGCCTTGTACAGCGCCCTCTTCGTCCGACCGGTCCAGGCCGGGGCGAGCCTCGTCCGGTTCCTCGACCGCGAGGTCGTCGAGACCTACGTACGGGGCGCCGGTGCGCTGCCCCGCTGGCTCGGCGCCGCCGTACGGCGCGCCCAGACCGGCAACGTCCAGACCTATGTGAGCGCGCTGCTCGCCGGCACCGTCGTCCTCGTGGTCGCCGTCGTCCTCGTCGCCACGGGAGCGTGAGCAGACGTGATCGATATCAACGAGTCCGTGATGCAGTTCCTTCTGGCATTCGTCGTCGTAGGGCCGCTCCTCGGCGCGGTCGCGGCTCTCCTGCCGGCCCCGCCCGGGCTGAAGGGGAAGTCACCCGAGCAGGCCGTGCTCCGGCACGGCGTCACCGTCACCGGCGCGGTCCTCATCGCGGCGATCGTCCTCGCGCTCGGCTTCGACCACGACCAGCCGTCGAGGATGCAGGCCAGCACGGACATCAGCTGGATCCCCGCACTCGACGTGCGCATCCACCTCGGCATCGACGGCATCTCCCTCCCCCTTCTGGTCCTGACGGCGCTGCTGACCTTCCTCTGCGCGCTCTACTCGTACTTCAAGCAGCAAGATCAGCGGCTGACGCCGCGGGCCGAAGGCCCGGGCCCGAAGGCCTTCGTCGCGCTGCTGCTGGTCCTGGAGTCGGGGACACTCGCGACCTTCGCCGTCCTCGACCTGCTGCTGTTCTTCCTCGCCTTCGAGATGGTCCTCATCCCGATGTACTTCCTCATCGCCCGCTGGGGCGGCGAGGGCAGGAGCCAGGCCGCGTGGCGGTTCATCCTCTACACGCTGCTCGGCTCCGTGGTCATGCTGCTCGGCCTGCTCCTGATCGGGCTCAAGGCGGGCACGTTCGACATGATGGCACTCGCCACTGACAACGGCCGGTCGCTGACCGCATCGGTGCAGGTCATCGCCGTTCTGGCGATCGGGATCGGCCTCGCGGTCAAGACGCCGATGTGGCCGTTGCACAGCTGGCTGCCCGACGCCCACACCGCCGCGCCGACCGTCGGCTCGGTCCTGCTGGCCGGTGTCCTGCTGAAGATGGGTACGTACGGGTTCATCCGGATCCTCCTCCCCATCGCACCGGACGGCTTCCGCACCTTCGCGCCCTACCTCGCGGCGCTCGCCGTCGTCGGCATCATCTACGGATCCCTGGCCTGCCTGGCTCTCGCCAAGCAGGGCGCGAAGGGCGACCTCAAGCGCCTCATCGCCTACTCCTCCGTCGGCCACATGGGCTTCGTGCTCCTCGGCATCTCGACGATGACCCCGACCGGCGTGAACGGCGCCCTGTTCGCCAACATCGCCCACGGCCTCATCACCGGTCTGCTGTTCTTCCTGGTCGGCGCCCTGAAGGACCGCACCGGCACCACCGACCTCGACACCCTCGCCGAGGAGACCGGAGCCGCGCTCTACGGCAAGGCGCCGCGCCTCGGCGGCCTGCTCGCCTTCGCCGCCGTCGCCTCGCTCGGCCTGCCGGGCCTTGCCGGCTTCTGGGGCGAGATGCTGGCCCTGTTCGGCGCGTTCCAGCCCGCAGCCGGCCTCAGCCGTCCCGCGTTCCTCACCTTCATGGCGATCGGCGCGTTCGGCACGCTGCTGACGGCCGCGTACCTGCTGGTGGTCGTCCGCCGTGTCTGCATGGGCGCCCTGCCGCAGGACGCCCCCAGGCTCACCGACGTCCGTTCGTACGAGTTCGCGGCCTGGACCCCGCTCGTCGTCCTCACCGTCGTCGCGGGCCTGTGGCCCAAGGCTCTTCTCGGCCTGAGCAACCCGGCCGTCCAGCAGCTCCTCGCAGGAGGCACCCGATGAGCTCCCCGGCCCAGCCCCTGGCCGCGTCCGTCGTCCAGTCCGTCGACTGGCTCGCGATCGCGCCGCCCACCCTCGCGGCGGTCGTCGGACTCGTCGTCCTGGTCGCCGACCTGTTCGTCGCCGAGCACCGGAAGACGCTGCTCGGCTGGACGTCCGTGGCAGGCCTGGCCGCCGCCACGCTGATGCTGCTGCCCCTCCTGGACGGTGACCGCAGCACCTTCTGCCTGACCGGCGACGCCACCGTATGCAGCTACACGGCCGACCGCTTCACGCTGATCATCCAGTTCCTGGTCCTCGGCGGCGCCCTCCTCGCCGCCCTCCTGTCGGTCACCGCCCTGAAGGACGCCCGCAAGGAGCTGCCCGAAGGGGAGTACTGGTTCCTGCTGCTGTCCTCCGCGGCCGGCGCCGCCCTCCTGCCCGCCTCCCGCGACCTCGCGACCCTGATCGTCGCCCTGGAGGTCGCTTCGCTGCCCGCCTTCGCGCTGGTCGGCCTCAGGCACGGCGACCGGAAGTCCTCCGAAGCGGCCCTGAAGTTCTTCCTGTCCTCGGTCACCGCGACCGCGGTCAGCCTCATGGGCATCAGCTTCGTGTACGCCTCCACGGGCACCCTGTACCTCACCCAGGTCGCCGACCGCATCCAGAACGTCGACGGACAGCTCCACACGCTCGCCCAGACCGGCGTCGTCCTCACCCTCGTCGGCTTCGCCTTCAAGACGGCCGCCGTGCCCTTCCACTTCTGGGTGCCCGACACCTACGTGGGGGCGCCCCTGCCCATCGCCGCCTACCTGTCGGTCATCGGCAAGGCGGTCGGCTTCAGCGGTCTGATCCTCGTCACGGTCGTCGCCCTCCCGTCGTACGCCGACGTCTGGGGCCCGGCCCTGGCCGCCCTGGCCGCGCTCACCATGACCGTGGGCAACGTCGGCGCCCTGCGCCAGCAGGCCACGCGCGCGTACAGCGCGGTACGCCTGCTCGCCTGGTCGTCCGTCGGCCAGGCCGGCTACCTCCTGGTGCCGATCGCGGCCGCCGCGTACTCCGGGGACGCCGAGAAGTCGATCGGCTCCACCGTCGCCTACGCCCTGATGTACGGCGCCGTGAACCTCGGCGCCTTCGCCGTGGCCGCGCTCGTCGGCCGGACGAAGGCCCTCAACCGTGTCTCCGACTACCGCGGCCTTTACGCGTCGAGCCCCCTGTCCGCGCTGCTCCTGGCGTTCTTCCTGCTCTGCCTCGCCGGGCTGCCGCCGGGCATCATCGGCCTCTTCGCCAAGGTCACCGTCTTCTCGGCGGCCGTCGACGCCGGCCTCGGCTGGCTGGCCGTGATCATGGCGGTCAACGTCGTCATCGCGCTGTACTACTACCTCCAGTGGACGGCCCTGCTCTTCCGCGCCCCCGAGGGCGAACCCGAGAAGCACCGCGCCTCCGTCCCGCTCACCGCCGCGATCGCCCTGACCGGCGCACTCGGCATCGCCCTTTCCGGGGCACCCCAGCTCGTCCTGCGCTTCACCGACACCGCCCTGTTCTGAACAACGGCGGCATTCGACACGCGCGCGTGGGGCACCCGGCCCTCCACGCGCGCGTGGCGCGTCCCGGCGCCGTTCACCCGGACGGTCCACACCCGCCGCCGCGCGCACAAGGGAACTAGTGCCTCCCGCCTGGCGTTGACCAGTACGGGAGGGTCCACTGGACGTGACATCAGGGCACCAGTGGCACCGCAGACCAGCAAGCAAGGGTCCCCCTACCGCACCACTTGGAGGGCGTACCGTGCACCGCCGGCACAACGGGCTCAGGACAGCAGTCCTTCTCGGGGGGCTGTCCGCACTCATCATCGTCATCGGCAGCTTCTTCGGCCGTATGGGGCTCGTCATCGCCGTCCTGGTTGCGCTGGCCACCAACGCGTACGCGTACTGGAACAGCGACAAGCTGGCCCTGCGCGCGATGCGCGCCCGCCCGGTGAGCGAGTTCGAGGCCCCGGGGCTCTACCGCATGGTCCGCGAGCTCTCCACGCAGGCCCGCCAGCCCATGCCGCGCCTGTACATCTCCCCGACCGAGGCGCCCAACGCCTTCGCCACGGGCCGCAACCCGCGCAACGCCGCCGTGTGCTGCACCGACGGCATCCTGCGCCTCCTGGACGAGCGCGAGCTGCGTGGCGTCATCGGCCACGAGCTCAGCCATGTCTACAACCGCGACATCCTCATCTCGTCGGTCGCCGGTGCCCTGGCCTCCGTGATCATGTTCCTGGTCAACTTCGCCTGGCTGATCCCGATCGGGCGCTCTGACGACGATGACGGTCCCGGCCTGCTCGGCATGCTGCTGATCATGATCCTGGGCCCGCTGGCCGCCTCTCTCATCCAACTGGCCATCAGCCGCTCGCGGGAGTACCAGGCGGACGCCTCCGGCGCCCAGCTCACCGGCGACCCGCTCGCCCTGGCCAGCGCCCTGCGCAAGCTCGAAGTCGGCACCAAGCAGCTCCCGCTGCCGCCCGAGCCGCGCATCGAGACCGCCAGCCACATGATGATCGCGAACCCGTTCCGGCCCGGTCAGGGTCTCTCGAAGATGTTCTCCACGCACCCGCCGATGGCGGATCGCATCTCCCGACTCGAGAAGATGGCAGGTGGGAGCCAGTGAAGACCATCCTGAACGTCATATGGCTCGTCCTGAGCGGCTTCTGGCTGTTCCTCGCCTACATGGCCGCGGGCCTGCTCCTCTGTATCACCATCATCGGCATCCCGTTCGGCATCGCGGCCTTCCGCATCGGCGTCTACGCCCTGTGGCCCTTCGGGTACACGACGGTCGAGCGTCGCGACGCGGGCGCGCCGTCCTGCGTCGGCAACGTGCTGTGGCTGGTACTGGCGGGCTGGTGGCTGGCCCTCGGCCACATCGTCACCGGCATCGCGCTGTGCGTCACGATCATCGGCATCCCGCTCGGCGTCGCCAATTTCAAGCTCATTCCGGTCTCGCTGCTCCCGCTGGGCCGCGACATCGTGCGGACGAACGAGCCGTTCGCGGTGCGCTGACGGCGGGGCAACGCGGCTCGGTTTCCACAGTCCCCGGGGTTATCCACAGGCCCGCCCGGCTGTCGGTGGAGGTCCGCATCATGAATCCATGACCGCGATCGAGCAGTTGCCGACACGAGTGCCGACCCAGGCCCACAACACCCACCGACCCGGCTGGACTTCACGTCCCGAGCCGGCGGACGACCCGGTGAGGTGCCCCTGACGGACAGCGACCGAGCGGGCCCCAGCAGCGGCCGATGAATCGGGACCGCCGCAGAGAAGCCCCCGACCTCAGCCAGAGGCCCGGGCCGCCGCACGGAAGTCCCGTCGCCAAGAAGCCCCGGCCGCAGGGCAGCAACCCCCGAACACAGCCAAGAGGGCAGCCCTACCCCTTCCCGGCCCCCGCCCGCACCCACCGCCGCACTCCGTACGCGAGCACCCCCACCACCAGCACGCCCGCCCCCACGACCACCGAAACACCAGGCAGCGAGAACGCCAGCACCGCGCACCCGAGCAGCCCGACCACCGGCACCACCCGTGCCGTCGGCGCCGAATCGAGCGTCCAGGCCGAGGCGTTGGCCACGGCGTAGTACGCCAGCACCCCGAAGGAGGAGAACCCGATCGCGCCCCGGACGTCCACCGTGGCGGCCAGGACCGCGACCACCGCACCCACGGCGAGCTCCGCCCGGTGCGGCACCTGGAAGCGCGGATGCACGACCGCCAGCGCTCCCGGCAGATGCCGGTCCCGGGCCATGGCCAGCGTCGTCCGTGAGACACCCAGAATCAGGGCGAGCAGCGACCCCAGCGCGGCCACGGCCGCACCGATCCGCACCACCGGCACGAGCCAGGGCATCCCGGCGGCCCGCACGGCGTCGGCCAGTGGCGCTGTCGCGTCCCCCAGACCGTCGGACCCCAGCACCGAAAGGACAGCCACCGCCACGCCCGCGTACACCACCAGCGCGATGCCCAGTGCCAGCGGGATCGCTCGCGGAATGGTGCGCGCCGGGTCCCGTACCTCCTCACCGAGCGTCGCGATCCGGGCGTACCCGGCGAACGCGAAGAACAGCAGACCGGCCGCCTGAAGGACACCGCCCACACCGTCCGAGGCCCCGATGTCCAGCCGCCCGGCATCGGCCTCGCCCGACACCAGACACCCGACGACCACGGCAGCGAGGACAGCCAGGACCACCGCCACGATCACCCGCGTCAGCCACGCGGACTTCTGGACACCGCCGTAGTTCACCGCGGTCAGCGCCACCACGGCCGCGACCGCCACCGCGTGCGCCTGCCCCGGCCAGACGTACGTGCCCACGGTGAGCGCCATCGCCGCACAGGAGGCCGTCTTCCCGACCACGAACGACCAGCCCGCGAGATACCCCCAGAACTCCCCGAGCCGCTCACGCCCGTACACATACGTCCCGCCCGAAGCCGGATACAGGGCGGCGAGTCGCGCCGACGACATGGCGTTGCAGTACGCGACGACGGCGGCGACGGCGAGCCCGAGGAGCAGTCCGGAGCCGGCCGCGTGTGCCGCGGGCGCGAGGGCGGCGAAGATTCCGGCTCCCACCATCGAGCCGAGTCCGATGACGACGGCGTCCCCGACGCCGAGAGTGCGACGCAGGCCGGGATCGGAGGCTGTCATGCGTCGCACCCTACTGATCGGTGCAACCGGTGGGTGCGGCCAGGGCGTCCTTCCCACCAAGACGGCGTGAACGCGCGCGGCGAGGACGACGCACGCGGAACGCCCGGCGTACGACGCACGAGCACGGCCTGCCGGGAGCAAGATCACATGGCCGGGACAGTGCGGGCACAGCGTGAAAGGGCAGGTTCACGGCATGACCATCATCAGCTGGATCATCCTGGGACTGTTGGCCGGAGCCATCGCGAAGTTCCTGCTGCCGGGGCGTGACCCGGGCGGACTCATCGGCACGACTCTGATCGGCATCGCGGGCGCGTTCATCGGCGGCTGGATATCGGCCCGCTGGATGGACCACCCGATCACCAAGGACTTCTACGACGGCGCGACCTGGGCCGCGGCGATCGGCGGATCGCTCGTTCTCCTGATCGCTTACCGCCTCCTGTTCGGCAACTCCCGCGACTGACCGCGCCCGCGGCCCACGTCAGGCGCGCGCCCATCGCCCACGGCCGGCACACACCGCACCGCCCGCACCCATCGACCGCAGCCAGCGGGCGAGAAGGGTGGGCACCCAGCAGGTGCCCACCCTTCCTCGTCACCGTGCGGACCGGGACCCCACCCGTGCGGGCCGGGAGCCCCGAGGGGCCGACCGGACCTACCGGTAGTTCACGAACTGCATGGCGAAGTCGAAGTCCTTGCCCTTCAGCAGCGCGATGACGGCCTGAAGATCGTCACGGCTCTTGGAGCTGACCCGCAGCTCCTCGCCCTGCACCTGCGCCTTCACGCCCTTGGGGCCCTCGTCGCGGATGGTCTTCGCCACCTTCTTCGCGTTCTCCTGGGAGATGCCCTCCTTGATCGACGCGAAGATCTTGTACTCCTTGCCGGAGAGCTTGGGCTCGCCCGCGTCCAGAGCCTTCAGCGAGATGCCGCGCTTGATCAGCTTGGACTGGAAGACGTCGAGGATCGCCTTCACCCGGTCCTCGGAGTTCGCCTCCATGAGGATGTTCTCGCCGGACCACGAGATCGAGGCACCCACGCCCTTGAAGTCGTAGCGCTGCGAGATCTCCTTGGCGGCCTGGTTGAGTGCGTTGTCGACCTCCTGCCGCTCGACCTTCGAGACGATGTCGAAACTGGAGTCGGCCATGTCCTGTGGCTCCTTGTATCGGGGTGCGTATCGTGCGTACCGGCGTACGTGGGCGGCCGCCGGGCCTGTTCAGGTCCCGGGCCGCATCCGGACAAGCCTAGCCACCCCCCGCCGTACGGGCGCCGATCAATCGGGTGGCGAAGCACCCCTCCACATCAGGTATTGTTTACGTCGTTGCCACGGAGCGCCGCCGCGGAAGGCGGTTCGACGGGCAGCAACCCCGGCGGTGTGCCCGAGCGGCCAAAGGGAGCAGACTGTAAATCTGCCGGCTCAGCCTTCCCAGGTTCGAATCCTGGCGCCGCCACACTGGGGAAGACCCCCTCTCAACTGCGTCTCCGCAGTTGAGAGGGGGTCTTTCGTATGTGGTGGCGCCTCCGGGCAGGGTGAGGTGTTTCACGGGCCAGGACGATGCTCGCCGGTGCCCCGACACGAGCGCGGTGCGCAGTGGCCCCGCAGGTGAGGACCCGCGTCGGCTACGTCACCCAAGCGCCGTCGGTCCACGCGGATCTGACGGTGCCGGAGAACCTGCGCTGCTTCGCCGCCGCCCTCGGCATGCGGAGCCCGACCCGCGAAGTGCAGCGGCCTGTGGTGTGAAAGCCAGCACGGTCAGCGGCGGGAGAAAACTCCGGATGGGAAAAGCAAGGGTGAGTTTCCAAACGAGTGAGGAGCGCATCACGGCCTAGTTGTATTGATCACGAGCGTTGTTAACGGGGGCCGGTCTTGATCGTGGCGAAGGCCCCCGTGTGTGGTGGAGGTGTCGAATCTTCACCGCACGGAGGCCTTCGTGTTCCACCGTAATGCCCGGCTGACCGTTCACGGCAGGCGGCTGCTGGTCGAACGTGTCCGCACCGGTCGCCCTGTCGCCCATGTTGCCGCCGAGATGGGCATCTCCCGCGTCACCGCGCACAAGTGGATGCGCCGCTGGCGGGCTGAAGGCGAGCAAGGACTGCACGATCGGTCCAGCCGTCCGCGCACGACACCGCACCGCACGGCAGGGGCGATCGAAGCCCGCGTGTGCCGTCTTCGGCAGGACCGCAAGCTCGGCCCGGCCCGCATCGGTCCGATCCTGGGCCTGCCCGCCTCGACCGTCCACCGCGTCCTGGTCCGCCACGGCCTGAACCGCCTGGCCTTCCTGGACCGGCCCACCGGCCAGATCATCCGCCGCTACGAGCACGCCCGCCCCGGCGAGCTGATCCACGTCGACGTCAAGAAACTCGGCCGCATCCCCGACGGCGGCGGCCACAAAGTCCTCGGCCGACAAGCCGGCCGCGCCACCCGCACCAGCATGGGCTTCGACCACGTCCACTCCGCCGTCGACGACCACTCCCGCCTCGCCTACAGCGAGATCCATCCGGACGAGAAGGCCGCCACCTGCGCAGACTTCCTCCGCCGGGCCGCAGCCTTCTTCACCACCTGCGGCATCGACCGCATCGAACGGGTCCTGACCGACAACGCCTGGCCCTACCGCAAAAGCTTCGCCTGGCAGCAGGCCCTGGCCGACCTCGGCGCGACCGGCAAGCTCACCCGCGCCTACCGGCCGCAGACCAACGGCAAGGTCGAACGCTTCAACCGCACCCTGCTCGACGAATGGGCCTACCTGCGGCCCTACACCAGCAACACCGAGCGGACTGCAGCTCTGACAGACTTCCTGCACACCTACAACCACCACCGCTGCCACACCGCACTCGGAGGCAAGCCACCCATCACCCGCGTGAACAACCCTGCGGGTCAATACACCTAGTCGCCGACGCAATGCGAACCAGTCCGGGAAATTCTCTGTTTCCCCGAAAGAACGATTAAGTGCAACGGCGCAAAGAATATCGGCGCGGTATGCACCCGGCACCGCGCCCAGGCCGGCGATGGTCCCGTGCGGTCGCGGCCGGCCCTCAAACAGGGCGGCCCAGCTGCTCGGACGGGCTCTGGGCGGCCTCTCGGTCGCCGCGCGCGTCATCGAATGACGCCTGCCTCATCGAATGAGAAGAAAAAAGAAAAGGCAAGGAGCTCATCTCTCCTTGCCACTCTCAACTTATAGCACGAGGGGGGCCTTGCGGCAAGGCCCCCCTCATCGCGCAGAATCACCGGCCGAAGCCGAAACCGGGGAAATTGGGGGCTGTGATGGTGGACGTGATCGTGGTCGGCGGGGGACCGACCGGGATGATGCTGGCCGGCGAACTGCGGCTGCGCGGCATGCACGTGGTCGTGCTGGAGAAGCTGGCCGAACCGACCGGGCAGTCCCGCGCGCTCGGCCTCCATGTGCGCAGCATCGAGCTGATGGACCAGCGCGGATTGCTGGAGCGGTTCCTTTCGCTCGGTCGGAAGCACGAGACGGGCGGGTTCTTCGCCGGCATGGGCAAGACGTGGCCCGCCCGGATGGACACCGCGCATGCGTACGTGCTCGGCATCCCGCAGAGCGTCACCGAGCGCCTGCTGACCGAGCACGCCGCCGGCCTCGGCGCCGAGATCCGGCGCGGCTGCGAGCTGGTGGGGCTGAGTCAGGACGACGACGGTGTGACGGCGGAGCTGGCCGACGGCACACGGCTGCGCTCGCGCTACCTCGTGGCCTGCGACGGCGGCCGCAGCACCGTGCGCAAACAGCTCGGCGTGGGCTTCCCCGGCGAGCCCGCCAGGATCGAGACGCTGCTGGGCGAGATGGAGGTGGGCGTGCCGCCGGAGGAGATGGCGGCAGCGGTGGCCGAGGTCCGCAAGACGCAGTGGCGGTTCGGCACCATGCCCCTCGCGGAGGGGAGGTACCGCGTCATCGTGCCTGCCGAAGGGGTGTCCGAGGACCGTTCGGCGCCGCCCACCCTCGAGGAGTTCAAGCAGCGGCTGCGGCACTTCGCCGGCACCGACTTCGGCGTGCACTCGCCGCGCTGGCTGTCCCGTTTCGGCGACGCCACCCGGCTGGCGGAGCGCTACCGCGTCGGCCGGGTGCTGCTCGCCGGCGACGCCGCGCACATTCACCCGCCGACCGGCGGGCAGGGGCTCAACCTCGGTATCCAGGACGCCTTCAACCTCGGCTGGAAGCTGGCCGCCGAAGTGCGCGGCTGGGCACCGGAGGGACTGCTGGACAGCTACCACGCCGAACGGCGCCCGGTGGCCGCCGCCGTGCTGGACAACACCCGTGCGCAGACCGAGCTGCTGAGCTCGGAGCCGGGGCCGCAGGCCGTGCGCCGGCTGGTCGAGGAGCTGATGGACTTCGAGGAGGTGAACCGCTACCTGATCGAGAAGATCACGGCGATCTCGGTCCGCTACGACTTCGGCGAGGGCCACGAACTCCTCGGCCGGCGCCTGCGGGACGTGACGCTGAAGCGGGGTCGCCTCTACGAGCTGATGCGCGGCGGCCGCGGTCTCCTGCTCGACCAGACCGGCCGGCTGTCGGTGGCGGGCTGGGCGGACCGGGTCGACCACGTCGTCGACGTCAGCGAGGAACTGGACGTGCCCGCGGTGCTCCTGCGGCCGGACGGCCATGTGGCGTGGGTCGGCGAGGACCAGCGGGAACTGCTCGACCGGCTGCCGCGGTGGTTCGGCGCGGCGACAACCGGCTGAGCACGTCCCGTGTGACCCGATGAGGCGCCTGCCTCCTCGCGGGGCTGGCGCGTTCCGGGCGGCGGCGATCTACTCGCCGGCGTGGGCGAGTTCGATGTCGTGGTCGTCCACGCCGGTGCCCGAGACCGTCACCGACGCCGCCTGCGGCGGGTAACCCGTCGCGATGACGGTGTACGCACCGGTGTCCAGATCGGAGAAGGCGTACGCCCCGTCGAGGCCGGTCCGCGTCGTGGCGACCACGTTGCCCGCCGCGTCCACCAGGGTCACCCGCGCGTCGCTCAGCGGAGCGCCCGCTCCGCGCACCGTGCCCCGCACCTGCGCGCCGGGCCGCAACTCCAGCCCGACCCGGGTGGTCCCGGCACCGCCGACCTCGACGACCTGGGCCAGCGGGCGGTGCTTGGGGGAGTTGACCGCGACGGTCACCGGGCCGGGCACCAGGTCGGTGACGGTGAACTCGCCCAGCACGTCCGTGCGTGCGGTGGCCAGTACGTCCCCGCGCACGTCCGTCACGATGACGACGGCCTCGGTGACCGGCGTGCCGCCGTCCGTGGACCGCACCACACCGGCCAGGCAGCTGGTGCCGCTCAGCAGCACGTCGTACGCCACCGGCTCATCGGCCACGACGATCGTCGAGGCCTGCGGCTGGCAGCCCTCCGACGAGGCGACGAGCACGTACGAGCCGGCGCCCGGCGCCCCGAGGTCGTACGCCCCGTCGTCCCGCGAGACCGCCCGCCCGAGCTGCTTTCCGCCGAGCGAGATCAACGTCACGGCGGCCCCGGCGACCGGCATCCGCTCGGCGCCCAGAACCCGCCCCCGCACGGGGATCCCGGTCACCGCGACCGGTCCCTCGCTCGCCGCCCCCGCCGCCATCTCGGTCGCCCGCGCCGCCTCGGTCGCCCCCTCCACCGCCCCGGCCGCTCCCTCCGCCACCCGCTGCCGCGGAATGAACGACGCGACGGCGAAGGCGAGCAGCGCGGCCCCGGCCCCGATGGCCAGGACAACCCTGAACCCGTTCTGGGACGGCAGGGCGGTCTGCCCGAAGGCCGTCGTCATCTGCGCCAGGACGACCCCGGCCACCGCGCTTGCGGTCGACGTACCGATGGACCGCATGAGTGTGTTGAGGCTGTTCGCCGCGCCCGTCTCCGAGGCGGGCACGGCGCTCATGATGAGCGCGGGCATCGCACCGTAGGTGAAGCCGATACCGGCGCCGATGACGCAGGTGACGAGCACGAAGTGCCAGACCTCGGACATCAGCACGATGTTCAGCCCGTACCCGGCGGCCACGACGAGGGCGCCGATCATCAAGGTGATCTTCGGTCCCCTGGCCTTCGACAGGGCGGCGGAGACCGGCGCCGTGGCCATCATGACCAGGCCGGACGGCGCCATCGTCAGACCGGCGACGAGCAGCGACCTGCCGAGCCCGTAGCCGGTCGCCTCAGGCAACTGCAAGAGCTGCGGAATGACGAGGGACATCGCGAACATCGCG
The DNA here is from genome assembly GCF_900236475.1 of Streptomyces chartreusis NRRL 3882. Classification (GTDB taxonomy): domain Bacteria; phylum Actinomycetota; class Actinomycetes; order Streptomycetales; family Streptomycetaceae; genus Streptomyces; species Streptomyces chartreusis_D. The sequence continues at coordinate 3,671,988 of NZ_LT963352.1, read as the reverse complement.
AACCCGACCGCGATGGACGCGAGATTGGTGACCAGCACCTGACGGCGGGCGGTGGTGCGCAGGTCGACCAGCGGTTCCCGGACGCGCAGTTCCCACCAGCCCCACACCAGCAGGACGACGACCGCCGCCGCGAAGAGACCGAGCGTGGTGCCGCTGCTCCAGCCCCAGTCGGCACCCTTGGAGATCGCCAGCAGCAGACACACCAGCCCCGCCGCCATGCCGGCGCCGCCGATCAGGTCGAAGCGCCCGCCGGTGCGTACCGCCGACTCGGGCACGATTGCCGGCACCAGCACGAGGGCGACGACACCGAGCCCGGCCGAGGCCCAGAACAGGGCGTGCCAGTCGAAGTTGTCCGCGATCAGCGCGGCGGCGGGCAGCCCGAGGGCGCCGCCGACTCCGAGGGAGGCGCTCATGAGCGCGGTCGCCGAGCCGAGCCGCTCGGCGGGCAGTTCGTCCCGCATGATGCTGATGCCGAGCGGGATCACACCGGACGCGAGGCCCTGCAGTGCCCGTCCGACGATCATCGGGGCGAGCGAGTCGCTGAGCGCGGCGGTCACCGACCCGGCCACCAGCATGACCAGGCTGATCAGAAGCATCCGCCGCTTGCCGTACATGTCGCCGAGCCGCCCCGTCATCGGGGTGGCGACGGCGGCGGCGAGCAGCGTGGCGGTGACGGCCCAGGCGGTGTCCGACGCCGGGGCGTTCAGCAGCCGGGGGAGCTCCGGGACGATCGGGATCACCAGGGTCTGCATCAGCGAGACCACGATCCCGCCGAAGGCCAGGACCGCCACGACGGCGTTCGCCCGCGGTGCGGCGGTCCTCCCGTCGTCGGCGGATCGGGGAAGGGCTTGGGACATGGCCGGGCCTCCGTAGGGGGCGTCAGGGACAGCGCGACCCGTCCAAACTAAGCCAATTGATTGACTTAAGCAATTAATTCCGGATGGAGGCACCGTACGCCCGGGTGGAGGCACCGTACGCAGACGGAGAAGACAGCGAGACGGGCCACAGGCATACGCGAGCCGCCCCCGCGGCACACTGGCCCCATGTCCTCCCGACGCAGAACCTGCCCCGAGTGCCGTCGCGAGATCGCCGTCGTCGCCGGGCGGTACGCGCGCCACGACCCGCCCGGCGCCCGGGAACACGGCGAACTCACCTCATGCCCGGGCTCCCGCCGCCACGCCCGGCTCGGCCCCGAACAGCCCTCCCTGGACGGCTACGCGGTGCCCGACTTCCCCGGCCAACTGCCCTTGTTCTAGGGGGCGTCCCGGCGGCGTCAGTTCCCCGCCACCGACTTCACCGCCACGGACACCGGAGCCGGCCCGCTGATCAGCTCCAGCGTGAGGCCGGCCGTCGCGGGTGTGTCCACCAGCTCCGCCAGCACGGCGGCCACGTCGTCACGCGGAATCGGCCCGCGGCCCGTGTGCGCCTCCAGGCGCACGAGGCCGGTGCCGGCGTCGTCGGTGAGCTGACCGGGGCGCAGGATCGTCCAGTCCAGGGCGTCCAGCCCGCGCACGTACGCGTCCGCCTCGCCCTTGGCACGCAGGTACACGTCGAAGATCTCGTCACCCTGGTGCCGCGGATCGGCGCCCATGGACGACACGATCACGAAGCGCCGTACGCCCGCCTTCACCGCCGCGTCCGCGAAGAGGACCGCCGCGGCCTTGTCCACCGTGTCCTTGCGGGCCGCCCCGCTGCCCGGGCCCGCGCCCGCAGCGAACACCGCCGCGTCGGCACCCCGCAGCCGCTCCGCGACCTCGTCCACGGACGCCGACTCCAGGTCGAGCACGACCGGTTCGGCACCGGCCTCCCGCAGATCGTCGGCCTGTTCGGCCTTGCGGATGATCCCCGCGACCTCGTCTCCGCGCGCGGCGAGCAGTCGCTCCAGCCGCAACGCGATCTGACCATGACCACCAGCGATGACAGTGCGCATGCCTTCGACCGTACGCCCGGACAGCCCCATCCGCCGCACGACTTGAGCCACACCCCCACGTCACACCCGACGCCACCCCCTGACCCACACCCCGACGTCACACCCGACGCCACCCCCTGACCCACACCCCGGCGCCACGCCCGACGCCACCCCCTGACCCACGCCCCGGCGCCCCACCCGCCACGAGTCCTACGACGGGCCCTACGACAAGCCCTACGACAACTGCCCCCGCCCCTGCCGCGGCAGCCCCAGCTCCACCGAAGCCGCCGAACTGCAGTACTCCCGCACCGCGCTGGTCCGCGCCACCACGAGCCCCCGGTGCACCACCACCCGGCTGTACGCCAGCGACAGCGCTCCCGCGAGCCCGTCCCCGCGCACCGCGAGCAACTCGGCCGGGAAACCCGCCTCCACCCGCACCTCCGGCAGCCCCAGCACCACCCGCGCCGACCCGCTCACCGCGTCGTACGCCTCCTCGGGCGACAGGCCGTAGCGCGAGGCCAGCAGGAACGCCGCCTCCAGCGGGTCACCGCGGCCCACGGGGTTCGACACGTCCCGCAGCGCCCCGCTCCCGGCGGCCACCCGCACCCCGGCCGCGCGCAGCAGCCGTACCGGAGCCGCGCCCCGCCGGTCCACGCCACCGCAGCCGCCCTGCGGCAGGCACACCACCGCCACCCCGGCCGCCGCCAGCTGGTCCGCGGTCCGCGAGGCCACCTCGGAGGGCAGCCGGCCGAGATCGCCGCACGGGCTGAGGGTCACGCCGGGACGCAGCCCGCCCGCCATCGCCGCGAGCCTTGCCAGCCGGGCCGGATCCCCGGCGTCCGTGTGCAGGTCGACCGGGCAGCCGTGCTCGGAGGCCACCTCCAGGACCGCCTCCACGTACCCCGTCGGATCCGGGTCGAGATCCGGTCGGCCGCCCACCACCGAGGCGCCCATCTTCACCGCGTCCCGCAGCACCGCCAGCCCGTCCGCCCCGGCCACCCCGGTCAGCACCCGGGGCATCGCCACCGTCGTCAGCTCGGCCAGCCCCCGCAGCGCCCGCCGCGCCTGCAGTACGGCCTCCAGCACGCCCAGCCCCTGGACGTCCCCCACCCGCACGTGGGCCCGCACCGCCGTCGCCCCGTGCGCGAGCTGGAGCAGCGCGGCCTCGGTCGCGCGGCGCTGGACGTGCTGGGGCTCGTGCGAGACCGGGCCCCCGGCGGTGGCCGACAGCGCCGTGTCGGCATGGGCGTGCGGCTCGACCGGGGCCGGCAGCAGCAGATAGCCGCCGAGATCCACTCGCGCCCCGCACGCGCGCGTGCCGCCCGCCGCCAGGCTGCCGGCCGTGCCGACCGCCTCGATCCGCCCGCGGCCCAGCCGTACGTCCACGGTCCGGCCGTCGGTGAGCCGTGCCCCGCACAGCAGCAGCGACGACGGGTCGGCCGGACCCGGCGAGGACGACGGGGGCGGCGGTGGCTGCGGCTGGCTGTCGGGCATCGCGCTCCTGGGGCTCGGCTGCGGACGCGAGGACGCATGATCACTCAGAGTGAGTCGAGCCTAGGACGGCCTCCCGCCCGGAGCGGGGAGGAGCGCAATAGTCGTACCGGCGTGGTCCGTCGTACGGAACCGGAGGCACACGCGAGGTTGCTGTGAGGGCAGTGCGTGTGGCCCGGGCGGGTACCCCGAAACGGATTTGGGCGAACGGCGGCGGAGCGTGTAATGTCTTCATCGCTCGCCCCAATAGCTCAGTCGGCAGAGCGTCTCCATGGTAAGGAGAAGGTCAACGGTTCGATTCCGTTTTGGGGCTCTGGTGTGAACGGTTCCCGTCGCGAGGCGGGGCCCACCACATCAAAGCGGTGTAGCTCAGTCGGTAGAGCAAGCGGCTCATAATCGCTGTGTCACCGGTTCAAGTCCGGTCACCGCTACTGACAGTAGCCGATTGTGGGGTCGGTCCTTCGATCGGCTACTCTTCTTGCGTTAAACAGTCCATCCGTTCGTCTTAGGAGCACTCACGTGGCTGCCACCGACGTCCGCCCGAAGATCACGCTGGCCTGCGTGGAGTGCAAGGAGCGGAACTACATCACCAAGAAGAACCGGCGTAACAACCCGGACCGTCTTGAGATGAAGAAGCACTGCCCGCGTTGCAACGCGCACACCGCGCACCGCGAAACGCGATAAATCAGGCTCGTACGCGAGGCCGTTCCCGAGTGATCGGGAGCGGCCTCGCGTCGTTGAAGGACCCGTACCGTTCAGTAGCGCAACCAGGAGGTGCCGGGCCATGGCGCTCGACCAGTCCTTCGTGGGGCGGACGTACCCGCCCACCGAGCCCTACGAGGTGGGCCGGGAGAAGATCCGTGAGTTCGCCGAGGCGGTCGGGGACGCCAACCCGGCGTACACGGACGCGGAGGCCGCCAAGGCGCTCGGCCACCCCGACGTGATCGCGCCGCCGACCTTCGTCTTCTCGATCACCTTCAAGGCCGCCGGGCAGGTCGTCCAGGACCCCCAGCTCGGCCTGGACTACAGCCGAGTGGTACACGGCGACCAGAAGTTCGCCTACCGCCGTCCGGTCCGCGCCGGCGACCGGCTCACGGTCACCTCCACCATCGAGGCGATCAAGTCCCTCGCGGGCAACGACATCCTGGACATCCGCGGCGAGGTCCACGACGAGGCCGGCGAGCACGTCGTGACCGCCTGGACCAAGCTCGTGGCCCGCGCGGCCGAGGAGGCGTGAGCGATCCCATGACGGCGAAGATCTCCTACTCCGACGTCGAGGTCGGCACCGAACTGCCCGCGCAGACCTTCCCGGTGACCCGCGCGACCCTCGTCCAGTACGCGGGCGCCTCCGGCGACTTCAACCCGATCCACTGGAACGAGAAGTTCGCCAAGGAGGTCGGCCTGCCGGACGTCATCGCGCACGGCATGTTCACCATGGCCGAGGCGATCCGCGTGGTCACCGACTGGGCCGGCGACCCGGGCGCGGTCGTCGAGTACGGCGTCCGCTTCACCAAGCCCGTGGTCGTGCCCAACGTCGACAAGGGCGCCGAGATCCAGGTCAGCGGCAAGGTCGCGGCCAAGCTCGACGACAACACGGTCCGCGTGGACCTGACGGCGACGAGCGCCGGGCAGAAGGTGCTGGGCATGTCGCGTGCGGTCGTGCGGCTGGCCTGAGACGGCAGATTGCCGGGTAAGGGGCGTCCTCCATCGCGGGGCGCCCCTTACCCGTATGCGATCAGCGGCAGCCGCTTGACGTAGTTAGTGATTGAGTACTAACTTACTCGCATGGTCAGGATGAGCGCGGAGGAGAGGCGCGAGAGCGTCATCCGTGCGGCGATGATCGAATTCGCCCGCGGTGGCTACCACGGCACGTCGACCGAGGCGATCGCCCGACGGGTCGGGGTCTCGCAGCCGTATCTCTTCAGGCTCTTCCCCGGCAAGAAGGCGATCTTCCTGGCGGCGGCCGAGCGGTGTGTGGAGGACACGATCCGCACCTTCGCGGACGCCTCGGAGGGGCTCGAGGGCGAAGAGGCCCTGCACGCCATGGGGAACGCGTACACCAAGGTCATCGCGGAGCGGCCCGAGCGGCTCATGATGCAGATGCAGATGTACGTCGCGGTGAAGGCCGCCGAGGAAGAGGGCGACCACGAGTTCGGCGAGTCGGTGCGCGCCGGCTGGATGCGGCTGTGGGACACGGTTCACCTGCCGCTGGGTGCCGACGTCAACGAGACGACGACCTTCATGGCCTACGGGATGCTCGTCAACTGCCTGGCGGCCATGGGCTTCCCTCCCGAGCACCGCGTCTGGGAGGGGCTGTACCCGTCGGCGCGGCTCAAGGGCCGGTTGGAGATCTGACAGGGAAGGCGAGAGTGCTGCGCTTTTTTCATGATCTCGAAAGTTAGTGGTCAATAACTAACCGATCAAGCGAATCACCTCTCTGGGGGAGAGATGTCACAGCAGACAGCACGCCGCGGGGGAGCCGCCTGGGCCCTCGTCATCACCAGCGTCGCCGGATTCATGGCGGCCCTCGACAATCTCGTCGTCACCACCGCCCTGCCCTCCATCCGCGAGGACCTCGGCGGGGGTCTGCACGATCTGGAATGGACCGTGAGCGCCTACACGCTCACCTTCGCCGTCCTGCTGATGTTCGGCGCGGCCCTCGGCGACCGGTTCGGCCGCCGCCGGCTCTTCACCGCCGGGCTCGCGGTCTTCACCGGCGCCTCCGCCGCGGCGGCCCTGGCACCCGGCATCGACTCCCTCATCGCCGCCCGCGCGATCCAGGGCGTCGGCGCGGCGGTGATGATGCCGCTCACGCTCACCCTGCTCACCGCGGCCGTGCCCGCCGCCAAGCGGGGCATGGCGTACGGCATCTGGGGAGCAGTCAACGGACTCGCCGTCGCCTCCGGGCCGCTGGTCGGCGGCACCCTCACCGAGCACATCTCCTGGCAGTGGATCTTCTGGCTGAACGTCCCGCTGGGCCTGGCCCTGCTGCCCCTCGCCCGCCTCCGCCTCGCCGAGTCCCACGGCACCGGCGCCCCGCTCGACATCCCCGGCACCCTGCTCGCCAGCGGCGGCCTCTTCGGCATCGTCTACGGCCTGGTCCGCGGCCCCGTCGACGGCTGGACCGGCTCGATGGTCCTGACGGGCCTGTTCGCGGGCTCCGCGCTGCTCGCCGGATTCGTCCTCTACAGCACGCGCGCCGCCAACCCCATGCTCCCGATGCGGCTGTTCCGCTCCCGGGCCTTCTCCGGCATCAACGCGGCGAGCCTGCTGATGTTCCTCGGCATGTTCGGCTCGATCTTCCTGCTCAGCCAGTACATGCAGGGGGTCCTCGGCTACTCGCCCACCGAGGCGGGCCTCAGGATGCTGCCCTGGACCGGCATGCCGATGCTGGTCGCCCCGATCGCCGGCATCCTCGCCGACCGCATCGGCGGCCGCCCGGTCGTCGCCGCGGGCCTGTTCCTCCAGGCCCTGGGCCTCGGCTACATGTCGGTCGTGGCCACGGCCGACGCCTCCTACGCCGCCCAGCTGCCCGCCCTGCTCGTCAGCGGCATCGGCATGGCCCTGTTCTTCGCCCCCGCCTCGCACCTGGTGATGTCCAGCGTCCGGCCCTCGGAGCAGGGCATCGCCTCCGGTGCCAACAACGCCCTGCGCGAGGTGGGCGGAGCGCTCGGCATCGCGGTCATGGCGTCGATCTTCGCGGCACAGGGCGGCTACGAGACCGGTCAGACCTTCGTCGACGGCATGCGCCCCGCTCTCGTGACGGGCTCCGCGGTGGTCGCCCTCGCGGGCGTCGCAGCCCTGCTGATCCCGACCCGGCGACGCACCGAGCGGCAGGCCGTCCCGGCCGAACCGGCACCCGTGCTGGAGACCGCTTCCCACTGACCCCGACGACCCGAAGGAGGAACAGCATGCCCACCCTTCCCTGGACCGTCCCCAACACCCCGCCCCGCGACACCGAGGTGCACGTCTTCGCCTCCCGCTTCGAGACGCGCACCCTGTGGGGAGCGCTGAAGTTCCTCGCCGGGACGCCCGCCGTCTGGCGCCAGGTGCGCCGCAGCCCCGGCGTCTACGGGGCGACTCTGAAGGCCAAGCCCTTCAAACGGACCTTCTGGACGCTGTCCGCCTGGGAGTCGAAGGCCGCACTCCAGGACTTCGTCCGCACGGGCGCCCACGGACCCGCTGCCCGGGGCCTGGCCCCGCAGATGAGGGACGCGAGCTTCACCACGTGGCAGGCGAGCAGCGACGACCTCCCGCTCTCCTGGTCGGAGGCGCTGCGCCGCCTGCCCTGAACGACACCACGCGCGCGTGCGGCCCTCGTCTCCCGGACGGGGGCCGCACCCACGCGTGCCGGAGCCGGTCAGTGCCGTCTCGTACTCTTGAGCCCGTGCAGGAACTCCACGACGCCCCTCTCGCCCCGCTGACCACCTTCCGGCTGGGCGGCCCCGCGACCCGCCTGATCACCGCGACGACGGACGACGAGGTGATCGCCGTCGTACGCGAAGCCGACGAGACGGGCACCCCGCTGCTCCTCATCGGCGGCGGCTCGAACCTGGTCATCGGCGACAAGGGCTTCGAGGGCACCGCCCTCGTCATCGCCACCAAGGGCTACTCCCTCGACGGCACCAGGCTGGAGCTGGCCGCCGGCGAGGTGTGGACCGACGCCGTCGCCCGCACGGTGGAGGCGGGCCTGGCCGGCATCGAGTGCCTGGCCGGCATCCCCGGCTCGGCGGGCGCGACCCCCATCCAGAACGTCGGGGCGTACGGCCAGGAGGTCTCCTCGACGATCACGGAGGTCGTCGCCTACGACCGCCGGACCGGTGAGACGGTCACCCTGGCCAACGAGGACTGCGCCTTCTCCTACCGCCACAGCCGCTTCAAGTCCGACCCGGAGCGATACGTGGTCCTGCGCGTCCGCTTTTCCCTGGAGGACGCCGGCGGTCTCTCCGCCCCCCTCAGGTACGCCGAGACGGCCCGTGCCCTCGGTGTCGAAGCCGGCGACCGCGTCCCGCTGGCCTCGGCCCGTGACACGGTTCTCAAGCTGCGGGCCGGCAAGGGCATGGTCCTGGACCCCGAGGACCACGACACCTGGTCGGCCGGGTCCTTCTTCACCAACCCGATCCTCACGGACACCGACTTCGCGACGTTCCGCGCGCGTGTGCGTGACCGGCTCGGAGACGGGGTGGAGCCGCCCGCGTATCCGGCCGGTGAGGGCCGTACCAAGACCTCCGCGGCCTGGCTGATCGACAAGGCGGGCTTCACGAAGGGGTACGGCGACGGGCCGGCCCGTATCTCCACGAAGCACACGCTGGCCCTCACGAACCGGGGCTCGGCGACCACGGAGGATCTGCTCGCCCTGGCCCGCGAGGTCGTGTCCGGGGTCCGCGAGGCCTTCGGGATCACGCTGGTGAACGAGCCGGTGACGGTCGGGGTCAGCCTGTAGGCACCCTGCACCGGTACCGAGGCCGGGCGGGCCCGCAGCCCGGCGGTACGGGGCGCCGCTGTGCCCACCCGTGCCGCCCCAGCGGCACGACTGCCCGCAGCTAGGGCGGCCCGCACCCGCGCACGGCCTCCCCGGCCACCCGATGGGCGCTACGACAGCAGCCAGTCGTCCACCCCGGCCAGCAGCTTCGTCTTCACATCCTCCGGCGCCGCCGACCCCCGTACCGACTGCCGCGCCACCTCCGCCAGTTCCTCGTCCGTGAACCCGTGATGCCGCCGCGCGATCTCGTACTGCGCCGCCAGCCGGGAGCCGAACAGCAGCGGATCGTCCGCGCCCAGCGCCATCGGGACACCCGCCTCGAACAACGTCCGCAGCGGCACGTCCTCCGGCTTCTCGTACACCCCCAACGCCACGTTCGACGCCGGGCACACCTCACAGGTCACACCCCGCTCGGCCAGCCGCCGCAGCAGCTGCGGGTTCTCCGCCGCCCGCACACCATGCCCGACCCGGTTCGCCCCCAGGTCGTCCAGACAGTCCCGCACCGACGACGCCCCCGCCAGCTCGCCCCCGTGCGGCGCCGACAGCAGCCCGGCCTCCCGGGCGATCGCGAACGCCCGGTCGAAGTCCCGCGCCATGCCCCGCCGCTCGTCGTTCGACAGCCCGAACCCGACGACCCCCCGGTCCGCGTACCGCACCGCCAGCCGCGCCAGGGTGCGCGCGTCCAGCGGGTGCTTCATCCGGTTCGCCGCGACCAGCACCCGCATCCCGAGCCCGGTGTCCCGCGACGTCGTCTCCACCGCGTCCAGGATGATCTCCAGCGCCGGGATCAACCCGCCCAGCCGCGGTGCGTACGACGTCGGATCGACCTGGATCTCCAGCCACCCCGACCCGTCCCGCAGATCCTCCTCCGCGGCCTCCCGCACCAGCCGCTGGATGTCCTCCGGCTCACGCAGACACGAGCGCGCCGCGTCGTACAGCCGCTGAAAGCGGAACCAGCCCCGCTCGTCCGTGGCCCGCAGTCTCGGCGGCTCTCCGCCGACCAGCGCATCGGTCAGCGCGTCGGGAAGACGCACGCCGTGCTTGTCGGCCAGTTCCAGCACGGTCGAGGGCCGCATCGACCCGGTGAAGTGCAGGTGCAGGTGGGCTTTCGGCAGCTCAGAGACATCACGTACACGCTCCATCCCAGGATCCTGCCGTACGCCTCAGCGGTCCCGGTAGCGGTTTCCCCTTTCGTGGTCTTGCTCGCACAAACAAATGGGGCACATACCGGATTCGGTATGTGCCCCAGAGCCGGAGACCGGCGAAGCGGACGTCAGTCCCGCGCCTCCGCCAGCAGCTTCTGCATCCGGCTCACACCCTCGACGAGATCCTCGTCACCCAGCGCGTACGACAGCCGCAGGTACCCGGGCGTGCCGAACGCCTCACCCGGCACCACCGCGACCTCGGCCTCCTCCAGGATCAGCGCGGCCAGCTCGACCGTGTCCTTGGGCCGCCGACCCCGGATCTCCTTGCCGACCAGCGCCTTCACCGACGGGTAGGCGTAGAACGCACCCTCCGGTTCCGGGCACACCACGCCGTCGATCTCGTTCAGCATCCGCACGATGGTCTTCCGGCGCCGGTCGAACGCCTCACGCATCTTCTCGACGGCGACCAGGTCGCCGGAGACGGCGGCCAGCGCGGCGGCCTGGGCGACGTTGGAGACGTTCGACGTGGCGTGCGACTGGAGGTTCGTCGCGGCCTTGACCACGTCCTTCGGGCCGATGATCCACCCGACCCGCCAGCCGGTCATCGCGTACGTCTTCGCGACACCGTTCACCACGATGCACCTGTCGCGCAGCTCGGGCAGCACCGCCGGCAGCGACACGGCGGAGGCGTCGCCGTAGACCAGGTGCTCGTAGATCTCGTCGGTCATCACCCACAGACCGTGCTCGACGGCCCAGCGGCCGATCGCCTCGGTCTCCTGCTCGCTGTAGACCGCGCCGGTCGGGTTGGACGGCGAGACGAACAGGACGACCTTCGTCTTCTCCGTACGGGCCGCCTCCAGCTGCTCGACGGTCACCCGGTAGCCGGTGGTCTCGTCGGCGACGACCTCGACCGGGACACCCCCGGCCAGCCGGATCGACTCCGGGTACGTCGTCCAGTACGGCGCGGGCACGATGACCTCGTCGCCCGGGTCGAGGATCGCGGCGAAGGCCTCGTAGATGGCCTGCTTGCCGCCGTTGGTGACGAGGATCTGCGACGCGTCGACCTCGTAGCCCGAGTCGCGCAGCGTCTTCGCGGCGATCGCGGCCTTCAGCTCGGGCAGACCGCCGGCCGGCGTGTAGCGGTGGAACTTCGGGTTCTTGCAGGCCTCGATCGCGGCCTCGACGATGTAGTCCGGAGTCGGGAAGTCGGGTTCACCGGCGCCGAAGCCGATCACCGGCCGCCCGGCGGCCTTGAGGGCCTTGGCCTTGGCGTCCACGGCGAGGGTGGCGGACTCGGAGATCGCGCCGACTCGGGCGGAGACCCGGCGCTCGGTGGGAGGGGTTGCAGCGCTCATGGGCCCCATCGTTTCAGACCGGAAACGTGCGCGGCACGGACGTTCCACAGACTGAACAACACCGGGCAAACCCTTGAACAACAGTCCGGATCGACCGCACGGCCTGGGCGATCTTCAGCCAGGGACCGGCCGTCCGCCCCCGGCTCCGCGGGCGATCTCCCGCCGACGAGGCCTCGCCGGAGCCCTTTCTGTTCGACGACCGGCCGCAGACCACGTACACTCTCACCTCGTTGGCCTCTCGCAGGCCGCGCCCGTTCGGTGCACACCAAGCATCCGGACGGATGCGGTACGTTGGGGGACACACAAAGGGTCGTAGCTCAATTGGTAGAGCACTGGTCTCCAAAACCAGCGGTTGGGGGTTCAAGTCCCTCCGGCCCTGCTACACACACCTTCGCCAGGATGTGTGCGCATGTACGTACAGCAATGCACCGCCGTGCGGCTCAGACCGGGCGCGGCACGGCCACGACCCGGAATCAGGTGAGGACGAGTGACGGACGCCGTGGGCTCCATCGACATGCCTGATGCCCAGGACGAGGCGCCGGAGTCCAAGAAGACCCGCAAGGGCGGCAAGCGCGGCAAGAAGGGCCCGCTGAAGCGGCTCGCTCTCTTCTACCGCCAGATCGTCGCGGAGCTGCGCAAGGTCGTCTGGCCGACCCGCAACCAGCTGACGACATACACGACCGTGGTGATCATCTTCGTGGTCATCATGATCGGCCTGGTCACCGTGATTGACTATGGACTCAGCCACGCCGCCAAGTACGTGTTCGGCTGAGCCGCCAGCGAAGAGCGCCGAGGTACCCGGCGCTCCTTTCGCATGTTCCACCCCTATGTATCCAGGAAGAAGCAGCCACCGTGTCTGACCCGAACGTGAACGACGCCATCGAGCCTGTCGAGTCCGTCGAGGACGAGCTCGACACCGTCGAGGGCGCGGACAGCGAGGACACCGAGACCTCCGCCGAGGTCGAGGCTGCCGACGCCGTCGCGGACGACGCCGCCGAGGCGGAGCCCGAGTCCGGTGAAGAGGCCGCGGAAGAAGCCGAGGAAGAGCCCGAGGACGACCGCGACCCGATCGAGAAGCTCCGCGAGGAGCTGCGGGTCCTGCCCGGCGAGTGGTACGTCATCCACACCTACGCCGGCTACGAGAACCGCGTGAAGACCAACCTGGAGCAGCGCGCCGTCTCGCTGAACGTCGAGGACTACATCTTCCAGGCCGAGGTGCCGCAGGAAGAGGTCGTCCAGATCAAGAACGGCGACCGCAAGACGATCAAGCAGAACAAGCTCCCGGGCTACGTCCTGGTCCGCATGGACCTGACGAACGAGTCCTGGGGTGTCGTCCGCAACACCCCCGGCGTCACCGGCTTCGTGGGCAACGCCTACGACCCGTACCCGCTGACCCTGGACGAGATCGTGAAGATGCTCGCCCCGGAGGCCGAGGAGAAGGCCGCCCGTGAGGCCGCCGAGGCCGAGGGCAAGCCGGCTCCGCAGCGCAAGGTCGAGGTCCAGGTGCTGGACTTCGAGGTGGGCGACTCGGTCACCGTCACCGACGGCCCGTTCGCCACGCTCCAGGCGACCATCAACGAGATCAACCCGGACTCGAAGAAGGTCAAGGGCCTCGTGGAGATCTTCGGCCGCGAGACGCCGGTCGAGCTCTCCTTCGACCAGATCCAGAAGAACTAGCAGCACCCCGGCTTCCGAGCAGGTCAGGCGAACGCTCGAGCGGACGCCTGACCTGCTCGGTTTTTGGCCGCACATGGATACCCGTTATCGTTGTGCGGTATGCCTCCATCCGGCTGATCCGGATCAGAGGCTGGAAACCTCTCACTAGGACCCGGAGAGAGCACATGCCTCCCAAGAAGAAGAAGGTCACGGGGCTCATCAAGCTCCAGATCCAGGCCGGTGCCGCCAACCCGGCCCCGCCGGTCGGTCCCGCGCTGGGCCAGCACGGCGTCAACATCATGGAGTTCTGCAAGGCCTACAACGCCGCGACCGAGTCGCAGCGTGGCTGGGTCGTGCCGGTGGAGATCACGGTCTACGAGGACCGTTCCTTCACCTTCATCACCAAGACCCCGCCGGCCGCGAAGATGATCCTCAAGGCCGCGGGCGTGGCGAAGGGCTCCAGCGAGCCGCACAAGACCAAGGTCGCGAAGATCACGCGCGACCAGGTCCGCGAGATCGCCACCACCAAGATGCCCGACCTCAACGTCAACGACCTGGACGCCGCCGAGAAGATCATCGCCGGCACCGCCCGTTCCATGGGCGTCACGGTCGAGGGCTGAGCCCCAACCCCATCCGCAGAAGTGGCAGGGCCTGCTCGGCCCGGACCACGACTCCTAAGAATCCACAGGAGCAGTAGTGAGCAAGCGCAGCAAGTCCCTTCGCGCTGCGGACGCCAAGATCGACCGGGAGAAGCTCTACGCCCCGCTCGAGGCCGTCCGTCTCGCCAAGGAGACCTCCACGACCAAGTTCGACGGCACCGTCGAGGTCGCCTTCCGTCTGGGTGTCGACCCGCGCAAGGCCGACCAGATGGTCCGTGGCACCGTGAACCTCCCGCACGGCACCGGTAAGACCGCCCGGGTCCTGGTCTTCGCGACCGGCGACCGTGCCGAGGCCGCGCGTGCCGCGGGCGCCGACATCGTCGGCGCCGACGAGCTGATCGACGAGGTGTCGAAGGGCCGTCTGGACTTCGACGCCGTCGTCGCCACCCCGGACCTCATGGGCAAGGTCGGCCGCCTCGGCCGGGTGCTCGGTCCGCGTGGTCTGATGCCGAACCCGAAGACCGGCACCGTGACCCCGGACGTGGCCAAGGCCGTGACCGAGATCAAGGGCGGCAAGATCGAGTTCCGCGTGGACAAGCACGCGAACCTGCACTTCATCATCGGCAAGTCGTCCTTCGACGACACCAAGCTGGTGGAGAACTACGGCGCGGCGCTGGAGGAGATCCTGCGTCTGAAGCCGTCCGCCGCCAAGGGCCGGTACATCAAGAAGGCCGCCATCACCACCACGATGGGCCCCGGCATCCCGGTCGACCCGAACCGCACCCGCAACCTCCTCGTCGAGGAGGACCCGGCCGCGGTCTGAGCCTGACGGCTCACCCAACCGGTCACGGGCCCCGCACCTCTTACAGGTGCGGGGCCCGTTCCCTTTTCCGGTACGTACGCCGGTGGCCTGGGTTAACGTGCGGGAACCGGATGCGAACGGGGGGACGTATGCAGGGCACGACCGTGCGCGGCGTGGGCCTGGTGCTGGCGGTGGCGAGCGCGCTGACGGGGGTGGCCGCCTGCACCTCACCGGACTCCTCCGACGGCCCAGGCAAGGACGACGACCGCGCCGCGCACGGCAGGTCCCTCGCGGCCCTGCGCTCCGCCGAGCGCGCGACCCAGCGGGCCGGGTCCGCCCGGGTCGAGTCCACGACGACCATGGGCGCGCTGATGTCCATGACCGCCGACGGCACCCTCGGCTGGGGCGATGCCATCACCGGGACGCTGACCATCACGTACACCGGCGGCACCCTGGCCGACACCATGCGCCGGCTCGGCAGCACCTCCATGGAGGCCCGCTACCTGCCCGACGCCTACTACGCGCGCATGGGCGAGAAGTTCGCCGAGCAGGCCGGCGGCAAGCACTGGATCCGGTACGCCTACGAGGACCTGGAAGCCGTCGCCGGCGGCTCCGGCGCCCACCTCGGCGACCAGATGCGCACCACCACGCCGAACCAGTCCGTCAAGCTCCTGCTGGCCTCCGGGGACGTCAGAAAGGCCGGAGAGGAGTCCGTGCGCGGCCGGCCCGCCACGCACTACTCCGGCACCGTGGCCGCCGCGGACGTCACCGACGCCGCCCTGAAGAAACAGCTCATCGAGGCCGGCGTCACCACCGAGACCGTCGACATCTGGATCGACGAGCGGAACCTGCTGGTCAAGAAGGTGGAGAAGGCGCGGATGAGCACGGGTCTGATGACCCAGACCGCGCACTACGGCGACTACGGCGTGCCCGTCCGGGCCCAGCGGCCCCCGCGGTCCGACACCGGGGACTTCGAGGACCTGATGCGGAAGAAGGCCGGTACGCCCTGAGCCCCCCCGTGAATCCGCATAGATCACTTGTGCCCCTCTGGGATAGGCTCACGGCCTTGCTGTGAAGCAATCAAGTATTCCTTGGGGGGAATCACATGAGGACATCCATACCTGTTGCCGGGCTGGGCGCCCTGCTCCTCGCCGCCGGTGCTGTCGGCTGCGGTTCGGAGCAGTCGCCGGAGATGACGCCCGCGGCCGCGGTCGCCAAGGCGGCGAAGAACACGGAGGACATCACGTCCCTCCGCTACCGCATGAGCGGCACGGTGCCGGAGTCGGGCCAGGTCAAGGGCGAGGCGTCGATGCGCCTGAAGCCCACGATCGCCATGAGCATGAAGATGACGGCGCCCGCTCAGGGAGCCACCGAGGCCATGGAGATCCGCCTCGTCGACAAGGCCATGTACATCGGTGGGGGAGCCGAGATGGCCAAGGAGATGGACGGCAAGACCTGGATGAAGTTCGACCTGTCCGGGTCCGACGCGGGCAAGGACCTGGACCAGCTGGGGTCCGCTAACCAGGCCGAGCAGAATCCGGCGGCGGAGTCCACCTTCCTCACGGGCGCCAAGGACGTGAAGAAGGTCGGCTCCGAGAAGGTCGAGGGCGTCGAGACGACCCACTACACGGGCACCGTCACGCTCAAGGACCTGCGCGCGTCCCTCAAGGGCGGCAAGGCGGACACCCGCGAGCAGCGCGAGAAGAGCATCAAGCAGTACGAGAAGCTGGGTGTCGACAAGCTCACGATGGACATGTGGGTCGACGGCGACGACCACACCAAGCAGTTCCGCATGAAGGGTGACGCCGACAAGGGCCCGCTCGACATGACCATCACCTTCCTCGACTACAACAAGCCGGTGAACGTCACGGCCCCGCCGGCCAAGGACGTCGCCGACCTCGCCGACCTGTTCAAGGAACTCGACGCGAGCTGATCCGTCGTACGGGCGGATTTGCTTGACGGCGATCCGTTCCCGTACCCTCCTACAGAAGCCAAAGACCGCTGGTCGTTTACCGCGCGCTCGGACGAGGGCGCGGTGGCCGAAGGATCCGCTGAACGGCGGACGGCCCGCGCAGGTGACACTGGAGAAGCTCCCGTAGTCCGCGCCCCGTGCGCGCGTACATACGGTCGAGCAGCGCCCCGTGCCCTGCGCCGGGGCGTTTCGTTTTCCCCAGTCCTCCTTCGGGTCCGCGCGGTCCGAATCACCCGGAAGGAGGCCGAGGCTCATGGCGAGGCCTGACAAGGTCGATGCCGTCGAGGAGATGCGGGACAAGTTCCGCGACTCCAACGGCGCTGTCGTTACTGCGTACACCGGTCTCACCGTGGCGCAGCTCCAGCAGCTGCGTCGTTCACTCGGTGAGAACGCTCATTACCGTGTGGCGAAGAACACGCTGACCAAGATTGCGGCCAACGAGGCCGGGATCACCGCGATCGACGACCTCTTCACGGGTTCGTCGGCCGTCGCCTTCGTGACCGGTGACCCGGTCGAGGCGGCGAAGGGTCTCCGTGACTTCGCCAAGGACAACCCCAACCTCGTCATCAAGGGCGGCGTCCTTGACGGCAAGGCGTTGTCCGCCGATGAGATCAAGAAGCTTGCGGACCTCGAGTCCCGCGAGGTTCTGCTCTCCAAGCTGGCCGGTGCCATGAAGGGCAAGCAGTCCCAGGCTGCCTCTGTCTTCCAGGCGCTGCCGTCGAAGCTCGTCCGCACCGTGGACGCGCTCCGTGCCAAGCAGGACGAGCAGGGCGGTGCCGAGTAACTCGGCTCGCATCCCGGCCGCCGCTGCCTGAACGCGACGACCGTAGCGGGCCAGACGTACGCCCGCCTCACATGTACATCCGGCACCTGCCGATTTAGTGGAAGGACCGCCATCATGGCGAAGCTCAGCCAGGAAGACCTGCTCGCGCAGTTCGAGGAGATGACCCTCATCGAGCTCTCCGAGTTCGTGAAGGCGTTCGAGGAGAAGTTCGACGTCACCGCCGCCGCGGCCGCCCCGGTCGTCGTCGCCGGTGGTGCCGCTGGTGGCGCCGCCGCCGAGGCCGCCGAGGAGAAGGACGAGTTCGACGTCATCCTCACCGGTGCCGGCGACAAGAAGATCCAGGTCATCAAGGTCGTGCGTGAGCTGACCTCCCTGGGCCTGAAGGAGGCCAAGGACCTGGTCGACGGTGCGCCGAAGCCGGTTCTGGAGAAGGTCAACAAGGAGGCCGCCGACAAGGCGAAGGAGTCCCTCGAGGGCGCCGGTGCCTCCGTCGAGGTCAAGTAAGACCTCCCGGATCCGCCAGGATCCACGACACGTCCCCCTGGGCGTGTAACGCGTAAGCGCCGAAGAGCGATCATCCATCCGGGTGGTCGCTCTTCGGCGTTTCCGGGGCCCGGCCACGGTTGCTTGCACCCTCTGTGGCGGGGGGTATGGTGATCTTCGTCGTGTCTCTGGGCGGGCCCCGGTTCGGGCAGGGGGGCCTTGACGAACCGCACGCAGCGCGCAATTCTCAGGACGCGTCGTCACAAGGATCCGAATCCGAGGTATGGATCGGCGACGAAGAGGGCAGTATCAACGTGCGTTGAGGGCAGCGCCTTGTCGCAGGAGTGGAACAACGAGGGTAAACACGGGTTTCAGAACCCGCACTGGACATCAGTGTGCCAAGTGGCTACACTGACCCTTTGCGCTGCCTGTTAGCTGTCCCCTGCCCGTCACCAGGGGTCTGCCCTCGCCCGAGCATCGACGACAAGACACGTCTGACCTGGCCCTTCGGCCCGATCGGACACAGCTTGTCTCCGTGTACGGGAGAGGGGCCGGTACGCGCGTAGTGAGTCCGAGCCCTCGGAAGGACCCCCTCTTGGCCGCCTCGCGCAACGCCTCGACCGCGAATACGAACAACGGCGCCAGCACTGCCCCGCTGCGCATCTCTTTTGCAAAGATCAAGGAGCCTCTCGAGGTTCCGAACCTGCTCGCGCTGCAGACCGAGAGCTTCGACTGGCTGCTCGGCAACACGGCCTGGCAGAGTCGGGTCGAGGAGGCTCTGGAGAACGGTCAGGACGTCCCCACCAAGTCCGGGCTCGAGGAGATCTTCGAGGAGATCTCCCCGATCGAGGACTTCAGCGGGTCGATGTCGCTGACCTTCCGCGACCACCGCTTCGAGCCGCCGAAGAACTCGATCGACGAGTGCAAGGAGCGCGACTTCACGTACGCGGCCCCGCTCTTCGTCACCGCCGAGTTCACCAATAACGAGACCGGTGAGATCAAGTCCCAGACGGTCTTCATGGGCGACTTCCCGCTCATGACGAACAAGGGCACCTTCGTCATCAACGGCACCGAGCGGGTCGTGGTGTCGCAGCTCGTCCGCTCGCCCGGTGTCTACTTCGACTCCTCCATCGACAAGACGTCCGACAAGGACATCTTCTCCGCCAAGATCATCCCGTCCCGGGGTGCCTGGCTGGAGATGGAGATCGACAAGCGCGACATGGTCGGTGTCCGCATCGACCGCAAGCGCAAGCAGTCCGTCACCGTCCTGCTCAAGGCGCTCGGCTGGACCACCGAGCAGATCCTCGAGGAGTTCGGCGAGTACGAGTCCATGCGCGCCACCCTGGAGAAGGACCACACCCAGGGCCAGGACGACGCGCTGCTCGACATCTACCGCAAGCTGCGCCCGGGCGAGCCCCCCACGCGTGAGGCCGCGCAGACGCTGCTGGAGAACCTGTACTTCAACCCCAAGCGCTACGACCTGGCCAAGGTCGGCCGCTACAAGGTCAACAAGAAGCTGGGTACGGACACCCCGCTGGACGCCGGGATCCTGACCGTCGAGGACATCATCGCGACGATCAAGTACCTGGTGAAGCTGCACGCCGGCGAGACCGAGACGGTCGGTGACAACGGCACGTCCGTGGTCGTCGAGACCGACGACATCGACCACTTCGGCAACCGCCGCCTGCGCAGCGTCGGCGAGCTCATCCAGAACCAGGTCCGCACGGGTCTGGCGCGGATGGAGCGTGTCGTCCGCGAGCGGATGACGACCCAGGACGTCGAGGCGATCACGCCGCAGACCCTGATCAACATCCGGCCGGTCGTCGCCTCCATCAAGGAGTTCTTCGGCACCAGCCAGCTGTCCCAGTTCATGGACCAGAACAACCCGCTGTCGGGTCTGACGCACAAGCGGCGTCTGTCCGCGCTCGGCCCGGGTGGTCTGTCCCGTGAGCGGGCCGGCTTCGAGGTCCGTGACGTGCACCCCTCGCACTACGGCCGCATGTGCCCGATCGAGACCCCCGAAGGCCCGAACATCGGTCTGATCGGCTCGCTCGCCACCTACGGCCGGGTGAACGCGTTCGGTTTCGTCGAGACCCCGTACCGCAAGGTGTTCGAGGGCCAGGTCACCGACCAGGTCGACTACCTCACGGCCGACGAGGAGGACCGCTTCGTCATCGCGCAGGCCAACGCGCCGCTGACGGACGACCTCCGCTTCGCCGAGGCCCGCGTGCTGGTCCGCCGTAAGGGCGGCGAGGTCGACTACGTCGGCCCCGAGGACGTGGACTACATGGACGTCTCGCCGCGCCAGATGGTGTCGGTCGCGACCGCCATGATCCCCTTCCTGGAGCACGACGACGCCAACCGTGCCCTCATGGGCGCGAACATGATGCGCCAGGCCGTTCCGCTGATCCAGGCGGAGTCCCCGCTCGTCGGCACCGGCATGGAGTACCGCTCCGCGGTCGACGCCGGCGACGTGGTCAAGGCCGAGAAGCCGGGTGTGGTCCAGGAGGTCTCCGCGGACTACATCACCACCGCCAACGACGACGGCACGTACATCACGTACCGCCTGGCCAAGTTCGCCCGCTCCAACCAGGGCACCTCGGTCAACCAGAAGGTCATCGTCGCCGAGGGCGACCGGATCATCGAGGGCCAGGTCCTCGCCGACGGTCCGGCCACCCAGCGAGGCGAGATGGCGCTGGGCAAGAACCTGCTCGTGGCGTTCATGCCGTGGGAGGGTCACAACTACGAGGACGCGATCATCCTGTCGCAGCGCCTCGTGCAGGACGACGTCCTCTCCTCGATCCACATCGAGGAGCACGAGGTCGACGCCCGTGACACCAAGCTCGGCCCCGAGGAGATCACCCGGGACATCCCGAACGTCTCCGAGGAGGTCCTCGCCGACCTCGACGAGCGCGGCATCATCCGCATCGGTGCCGAGGTCATCGCCGGTGACATCCTCGTCGGCAAGGTCACGCCCAAGGGTGAGACCGAGCTGACGCCCGAGGAGCGCCTGCTGCGCGCGATCTTCGGTGAGAAGGCCCGTGAGGTCCGTGACACCTCGCTGAAGGTGCCGCACGGTGAGACCGGCAAGGTCATCGGTGTGCGCGTCTTCGACCGCGAGGAGGGCGACGAGCTTCCCCCCGGTGTGAACCAGCTGGTGCGCGTCTACGTCGCGCAGAAGCGCAAGATCACCGACGGTGACAAGCTCGCCGGCCGCCACGGTAACAAGGGCGTCATTTCCAAGATCCTGCCGATCGAGGACATGCCGTTCCTGGAGGACGGCACCCCGGTCGACATCATCCTCAACCCGCTCGGTGTGCCGTCCCGGATGAACCCGGGTCAGGTCCTGGAGATCCACCTCGGCTGGCTCGCCAGCCAGGGCTGGGACGTCTCCGGTCTCGCCGACGAGTGGGCCCAGCGCCTCCAGGCCATCGACGCCGACCAGGTCCCGCCGCGGACCAACGTCGCGACGCCGGTCTTCGACGGTGCCCGCGAGGACGAGCTGGCCGGTCTGCTGGAGCACACCATCCCGAACCGCGACGGTGACCGCCTGGTCCTCCCGTCCGGCAAGGCACGGCTGTTCGACGGCCGCTCCGGTGAGCCGTTCCCGGACCCGATCTCGGTCGGGTACATGTACATCCTCAAGCTGCACCACCTGGTCGACGACAAGCTGCACGCCCGTTCGACCGGCCCGTACTCGATGATCACCCAGCAGCCGCTGGGTGGTAAGGCCCAGTTCGGTGGCCAGCGCTTCGGCGAGATGGAGGTGTGGGCGCTGGAGGCTTACGGCGCCGCGTACGCCCTCCAGGAGCTGCTGACCATCAAGTCCGACGACGTGACCGGCCGCGTGAAGGTCTACGAGGCCATCGTCAAGGGCGAGAACATCCCCGAGCCCGGCATCCCCGAGTCCTTCAAGGTGCTCATCAAGGAGATGCAGTCTCTCTGCCTGAACGTGGAGGTGCTGTCCAGCGACGGTATGTCCATCGAGATGCGTGACACCGACGAGGACGTCTTCCGCGCTGCGGAGGAGCTCGGCATCGACCTGTCCCGGCGCGAGCCGAGCAGCGTCGAAGAGGTCTGACGGGAGTCCGGCGGACCTTGGGAGACCCAAGGTCCGCCGGCCCCAGGACCCCCGTATCAGACCAAAGACTTACAACCCTGAGAGGGATTGACGCATAGTGCTCGACGTCAACTTCTTCGACGAGCTCCGGATCGGTCTGGCTACCGCTGACGACATCCGTCAGTGGAGCCACGGCGAGGTCAAGAAGCCCGAGACCATCAACTACCGCACGCTCAAGCCCGAAAAGGACGGACTCTTCTGCGAGAAGATCTTCGGTCCGACCCGGGACTGGGAGTGCTACTGCGGCAAGTACAAGCGCGTCCGCTTCAAGGGCATCATCTGTGAGCGCTGTGGCGTCGAGGTCACGCGCGCCAAGGTGCGCCGTGAGCGGATGGGCCACATCGAGCTCGCCGCGCCCGTCACGCACATCTGGTACTTCAAGGGCGTCCCGTCGCGGCTGGGTTACCTGCTCGACCTCGCCCCGAAGGACCTGGAGAAGGTCATCTACTTCGCGGCGTACATGATCACGTACGTCGACGAGGAGCGCCGTACGCGCGACCTGCCCTCGCTGGAGGCCCACGTCTCCGTCGAGCGCCAGCAGATCGAGCAGCGCCGCGACGCCGACCTGGAGGCCCGCGCCAAGAAGCTCGAGACCGACCTGGCCGAGCTGGAGGCCGAGGGCGCCAAGGCCGATGTGCGCCGCAAGGTGCGTGAGGGTGCCGAGCGCGAGATGAAGCAGCTGCGTGACCGTGCGCAGCGCGAGATCGACCGGCTCGACGAGGTGTGGAACCGCTTCAAGAACCTCAAGGTCCAGGACCTCGAGGGCGACGAGCTGCTCTACCGCGAGCTGCGTGACCGCTTCGGCACGTACTTCGACGGCTCGATGGGTGCCGCGGCGCTGCAGAAGCGCCTGGAGTCCTTCGACCTCGACGAGGAGGCCGAGAAGCTCCGCGAGATCATCCGGACCGGCAAGGGCCAGAAGAAGACCCGTGCGCTCAAGCGCCTGAAGGTCGTCTCCGCGTTCCTGCAGACCAGCAACAGCCCCAAGGGCATGGTGCTGGACTGCGTCCCGGTCATCCCGCCGGACCTGCGTCCGATGGTGCAGCTGGACGGTGGCCGCTTCGCGACCTCCGACCTGAACGACCTGTACCGCCGTGTGATCAACCGGAACAACCGCCTGAAGCGCCTTCTAGACCTCGGTGCGCCCGAGATCATCGTGAACAACGAGAAGCGCATGCTGCAGGAGGCCGTCGACGCGCTGTTCGACAACGGCCGCCGTGGCCGTCCGGTCACCGGTCCCGGTAACCGCCCGCTGAAGTCCCTCAGCGACATGCTGAAGGGTAAGCAGGGTCGCTTCCGTCAGAACCTGCTCGGTAAGCGTGTGGACTACTCCGCGCGTTCCGTGATCGTCGTCGGTCCGCAGCTGAAGCTGCACCAGTGCGGTCTGCCGAAGGCGATGGCGCTGGAGCTCTTCAAGCCGTTCGTGATGAAGCGCCTGGTCGACCTGAACCACGCGCAGAACATCAAGAGCGCCAAGCGGATGGTCGAGCGCGGCCGCACGGTCGTGTACGACGTGCTGGAAGAGGTCATCGCGGAGCACCCGGTTCTGCTGAACCGTGCGCCCACGCTGCACCGCCTCGGCATCCAGGCCTTCGAGCCGCAGCTGGTCGAGGGCAAGGCCATTCAGATCCACCCGCTCGTCTGCACCGCGTTCAACGCGGACTTCGACGGTGACCAGATGGCCGTGCACCTGCCGCTGTCCGCGGAGGCGCAGGCCGAGGCCCGCATCCTGATGCTGTCCTCGAACAACATCCTCAAGCCGGCCGACGGCCGCCCGGTGACGATGCCGACCCAGGACATGGTCCTCGGTCTGTTCTTCCTCACCACCGACGGCGAGATGCGCGACCTCAAGGGTGAGGGCCGTTCCTTCGCCTCGGTCGCCGAGGCGATCATGGCCTTCGACGCGGGCGAGCTGTCGCTCCAGTCGAGGATCGACGTCCGCTTCCCGGTCGGCACCATCCCGCCGCGCGGCTGGACCCCGCCGGCGCGTGAGGAGGGCGAGCCCGAGTGGCAGCAGGGTGACAGCTTCCGGCTGAACACCACCCTGGGCCGTGCGCTCTTCAACGAGCTGCTGCCCGAGGACTACCCGTTCGTCGACTACGAGGTCGGCAAGAAGCAGCTCTCCGAGATCGTCAACGACCTCGCCGAGCGCTACCCGAAGGTCATCGTGGCGGCGACGCTCGACAACCTGAAGGCGGCCGGCTTCTTCTGGGCGACCCGTTCCGGTGTCACCGTGGCCATCTCCGACGTCGTCGTTCCCGAGGCGAAGAAGGAGATCGTCAAGGGCTACGAGGCGCAGGACGAGAAGGTCCAGAAGCAGTACGAGCGCGGTCTGATCACCAAGGACGAGCGCACGCAGGAACTCATCGCGATCTGGACCAAGGCGACCAACGAGGTCGCCGAGGCGATGAACGACAACTTCCCGAAGACCAACCCGATCTTCATGATGGTGAACTCGGGTGCACGAGGCAACATGATGCAGATGCGTCAGATCGCCGGTATGCGTGGTCTGGTGTCGAACGCGAAGAACGAGACGATCCCGCGGCCCATCAAGGCGTCGTTCCGTGAGGGTCTGTCCGTGCTGGAGTACTTCATCTCCACGCACGGTGCCCGTAAGGGTCTGGCGGACACCGCTCTGCGTACCGCCGACTCGGGTTACCTCACCCGTCGTCTGGTCGACGTCTCCCAGGACGTCATCATTCGCGAGGAGGACTGCGGCACCGAGCGCGGTCTGCGTCTCAAGATCGCGAGCCGGAACGCCGAGGGCACGCTGCTCAAGGCGGAGGACGTCGAGACGTCCGTGTACGCGCGCTGCCTCGCCGAGGACATCGTGGTCGACGGCAAGGTGCTGGCCCCGGCCGGTACGGACCTCGGCGACGTGCTCATCGACGAGCTGGTCCGCCACGGCGTCGAGGAGGTCAAGACCCGCTCGGTCCTGACCTGCGAGTCCGCCGTCGGCACCTGCGCCATGTGCTACGGCCGTTCGCTGGCCACCGGCAAGCTGGTCGACATCGGTGAGGCGGTCGGCATCATCGCCGCCCAGTCCATCGGTGAGCCCGGTACCCAGCTGACGATGCGTACCTTCCACACCGGTGGTGTGGCCGGTGACGACATCACCCAGGGTCTGCCGCGTGTCGTCGAGCTCTTCGAGGCCCGTACCCCGAAGGGTGTCGCCCCGATCTCCGAGGCCTCCGGCCGCGTCCGGATCGAGGAGACCGAGAAGACCAAGAAGATCGTCATCACGCCGGACGACGGCAGCGACGAGACGGCGTACCCGATCTCGAAGCGCGCCCGACTCCTGGTCAGCGAGGGCGAGCACGTCGAGGTGGGCCAGAAGCTCACCGTGGGTGCCACCAACCCGCACGACGTGCTGCGCATCCTGGGCCAGCGTGCCGTCCAGGTCCACCTGGTCGGCGAGGTCCAGAAGGTGTACAACTCGCAGGGTGTGTCGATCCACGACAAGCACATCGAGATCATCATCCGGCAGATGCTCCGCCGCGTGACGATCATCGAGTCCGGCGACGCCGAGCTGCTGCCCGGCGAGCTGGTCGAGCGCTCGAAGTTCGAGACCGAGAACCGTCGTGTGGTCCAGGAGGGCGGTCACCCGGCCTCCGGTCGTCCGCAGCTCATGGGCATCACCAAGGCCTCGCTGGCCACGGAGTCCTGGCTGTCGGCGGCGTCCTTCCAGGAGACGACCAGGGTCCTCACGGACGCGGCGATCAACGCCAAGTCCGACTCCCTGATCGGCCTCAAGGAGAACGTCATCATCGGTAAGCTCATCCCGGCCGGTACGGGTCTGTCCCGCTACCGCAACATCCGGGTGGAGCCGACCGAGGAGGCCAAGGCCGCGATGTACTCGGCCGTCGGCTACGACGACATCGACTACTCGCCGTTCGGCACGGGCTCCGGCCAGGCCGTGCCGCTGGAGGACTACGACTACGGTCCGTACAACCAGTAAGCGAGTCGCTTGAGCCGAGGGCGGTCATCCTTTGGGGTGACCGCCCTTTGGCGTGTCAGTGCTTGCTCTCCACATGGGCCTGTAAGTGATGGAGCCGGGTGTGGACATCGGGATGGGAGTCGAGCAGTCGCGCGATCATCCCTTCCTTCGTGAAGGCGGTCCCCGGGGCGGTGGCCGGGACGCGACGGGACTCCGCCCGGTCGCGCTCCTGATGCAGTACGGCCATCAGCTGTGGCGCGAAGCCGAGGCCTGCGGCATGCTCGTCGGCCCGGAGCTCTGAGCGCCGAGCGACGGCGGCCACCAGATACGGCGTGGCCAGCGGCAGGAAGATCAGCCCGTACGTGGCGGTCGCCAGTGCGACCACGGCCGCGCCGGACACGCCGATCACCACGGCGGCCGTACCTGTCGGGAGCCGGTCCAGCCGGGTGGCCAGCCGCAGCAGCAGACGCCAGGCGAGCCGGGCCGGCAGGGCGTACCAGAGGGACAGCAGCGAGGCCCACGCGTGTCCCCTCGTGTGGTGGCCCAGCTCGTGGGCGAGGACGCCGGCGAGCTGCCCGGGCGTCAGCGTCCGCAGCGAGTGACTGGTCACGCCGACGATGTGACCGGCCGCCGCCATGGCGTTGACCGCATCGCTCTCCTCGATCCACAGCTGATAGGCGTCTGCGTCCACTCCGGCCCGGGCGGTCACCTCACGCCAGACGGGACGCAGTCGCCCGTCCTCGTCCGGAGTGGGGTAGCGCAGTCGGAACAGCCACCTCGCCATGAGCCGCTCGCACGGCCGGTGGAAGACCAGTGCTCCGCTCAGGACCCAGCAGCCGAAGAGAAGCCACCACGGCAGACTGCTCATGGAAGCCAAGGCGTACGACAGGAGAAAGACAACGGCCAGGCTGGCCGCCACATGGGGAAGGTGCAGCGCCAGCGAGCCGAGGGCGGTGATGTCCGTCCAGCGCTGCCGGGCGGTGATGTGGACGCGGCCGGGGCGGTGGGGGAGGTCGTCGTGGTCCGGTGGGGACGTGGTCATGGGCCTTCCTTTCCGTGCGGGGCACGAAGCGGCGAGGGTCAGGTGAGGAACATCGATCCGGGGAACAGAACGGTCGCGCAGCCGAACGAGACCAGTCCGGTCCGGATCCAGAAGTGCTTGCGGGCGGCGATGCCGCTCGTCTCGGCGAGGGCGAGCACGACACCACGGACGGGGTCGCGGCCCGTCTCCGCGAGGGCCGAGGTGAGCCGGCCGGCTCGTGCGGCTCGTCGTACGTCGCCGAAGTAGGTGAGCGGGTGGCCGGGCGTCCAGTTGCTGCTTCGGTAGCGGGGCATGACGGCCAGCAGGAGGGCGAACAGTGCGATGACCAAGGACGCCGCCCCGGCCCACCACAGCAGGGCCGCAGGCGTGGACAGTTGAGCTGGACTGCACCCACTGTTGGTCAGCAGGGCGGCCAGCACGCCCGCCGAGATGCCGAGCGCGCCGACCAGAACGGTGGCCTTCGCGTCGGCGCGGGCGATTTCGCTGCGGAGATCGGCGAGCAACTGGACACCCGCGCGCATCTCCGGATCGTCCGGCGGGTTCATGTGGACTCCGCGTCGCGCTCGGGCGGGATGGACGGGTCCGTGGTCCGCAGGATGGCCTTCATCCGCTCGGCGATGAGCTTGTGGGGCTCATCGAGCTGGTAGCCCTCCAGCTGCTTGTTTTCCAAGGCCTGGTTGATCAGGCTCACCTGGGTGTCCAGCAGTCTGTTCTGGCCGGCCTGGAGGTGGTCCAGGACGAGCTGGGTCTCGTCGGGGTGCGCCGCCAGATGCACGGCAAGCGCGGCGGTGCCGCCCCTGGCCAGGGTGAGTTCGTAGAACCTGACCCGTTCGGCCCTGCGCTCGGCCTCGTACGACTCGCGGAGCAGGGCCGCGGCGTGCTCCGGTTTCGCGGCCTCCAGTTCGTGCCGGGCGGTGCGCAAGCGGGCCTGGTGGGAGCGCTCGGTGGCGTCGTGTCGCAGGCGTATGGAGCAGGTGACGTGCAGGCCTTGGGCCTGGCCGAGCCAGGTCGCGTCCCGAACGGCCTGCTGTACGGCCTGCTCTGCCTCGGCCCCGGCCTCGATGGGATGGCAGCGGCCGGCGGCCCGCATCAGCGGCAGCAGCTCACGTGTGAGCAGGCCGGGCACGTCCCGTTCCTGACTGCGGACGAACAACGCCGGGTGGGCGACCCGCCAGCCGATGTCGGCGGTGACCTCGAACTCGAAGCTGTCGACCAGGCTGGGCAGGGGCACGTTCAGCTGGAAGGCATGCGGGTCCGTATCCACCTCGTATACGGCGATGTAGCGCCGCACGGACGTGGGACGGTCGGGCGGTGGGAAGGTCTCGTACGCCCCCTTTCGTGTCACGCAGACCAAGGCGTGGTCGATGCGTCCGGTGAAACGCCGGCCGCCGAGGCGGAAGCGCGGGAGCTGCCAGACGGTGCGGACAGGATCGGCGTCGGTGTGAGGGGCGGCGGGGGGCTCGGGCTGCTGCTGGAACCAGTCCAGTTGCTCTTGCTCGGGTTGTTCCACGGTCGGCCTCCGATGCGGGTCAGTCGAGGGCGAGGTGCTTCAGCAGCCGATCTGCGGTCGGCGAGGAAGCTGTTTTGGATTCGCGGATCGCCCGGAGCAGATGGCTGATCCGCTGAAGGTTGGTGGGCGTGGCGACGAGGGCGCCGAGCAGTGCCTCGAGGGCCCGCTCGGACTCTGGATCGTCGTCGGCCCCGCGCACCCAGCCACGCAGCACGCCGAGGGCCTGCGGGTTGTGCGTCCGATCGGCGAGCAGCGCGTCCCAGAAATCGGCAAGGTGCCGGGCGGCCGTCGGGTCCTGGGCCGCCGCGGCCCGCGCGTACCAGTCGAGGACGGGCGGACGGTCGCTCTCGTCGTCCTTCGTCTGCTTGCAGGCCTGGAGGAAGGCGAGCAGGACGTGCGGACGGACCGCGCGGTCGGTGCGGAGGAGGTCGGTGAGGCTTGCCAGTACGGGGTCACGTACGGCGAGGAGCAGCAGTTCGAGGGCGTCGGCGAGCTGGCGGGCCTCCTCCGCCATCTCCACGTTCTCCCGGCCGCTCTCGGCTTCGGCGGACGGGGGCCGGTGCATGGCGTCCACGAGGGCCGTCAGCGTCTCCTTGTGGTGCATCGGTCCCAGGAGGCCGTAGGCGCGGATCGCCGTCCAGCGGCGGCTCTCGACGTCCCCGGTGCACCAGTCGTGCAGGATCCGAGAGACGGTCGGCACCTTCAGCAGTTGGGCCATGGTCAGGGCGTTGGCCGCGGTCAGCCAGGCATGCGGCTTACGGCCGTCGGCCCACGGCTCGATGAGGTGAGCCATGGCGGACGACAGATCGGCCGTGGCGAGCAGTGCCGCTGCCGACGCCGCGCGGGTCCGCACCAGCGGACGGCGGTCGTCGGCCAGCTTGCGGATCCACTCCGCGAAGGCCGGGCGGGCGGACGGGTGGAGGTTCCACACCTCCTCCAGCAGCATCGGAGCCGTCCGTTCATCCCGGAACCGGGCGCAGAACTTGCCCTCCAGGGGACCCCACTCGGTGACCTCCACGGTCACGTACCCATCGGCGTGCGCGAGCCGGAGCCGCTCCTGGCGGGAGCTGCCGAAGACGGGGATGGGCGGCGGCAGCCCGGGGTCCTGGATCTGGTGCAGGCGTACGAAGAGGCCGTCCGCGAGCTCGGCGGTCACTGCGTACGGCGCCTTGTCGAACACGGCGAGAGAGACGAGGAACGCCTTGTCGCGCAGCTCGGGTTTCTCCTCGGTGAGCCAGCGGGACACCCGGGTCGCCACTGTCGTCTCGCCGAAGGCGGCGAGCTTTGGCTCGTCGATCTCGCCGCGATGATGTGCGACGAGCTGTGATGCGAACTGCCTGATCTCGTCCGGCCGGTGGTGCCGGGCGAGGAACTCCTTCACCGCTGCCAGCCCGCACAGGTCCGGCCAGGCGGACTCACCGGTCGTGTGTGTGACGTGCGCGTGCAGCATTGCCTCGGCCGACGGCGGCTCCCACCGCACGGAGGGCACGTCGCCCAGCGCCGCCGAGGGCTCGACGGTGATCACCAGATGGGCTCGGGCGCGCTCCAACTGTTCGCGAAGAACCAGCAGTTGGGCCTCGCTCAGGGGACGGTTCCTGCTGACGGAGAGGTCGTACAGGATGTATCCGGCCGACATGTCCACCTGGTCGGGCAGCGCGGAGAGCGACGCTGGGGGGACGAGGGAGCGCATCCGGTCGACGCCCAGCCGGCGCAGCAGCATCAGCGCGGCGGAACGGCGGCCCGTCTCGCGCCCGCCGGACAGGATGACCAGCCTGTCGTTCCTCAGCCGTGCGAGCGCCTCGTCGAAGCTGTCGCAGCCCCGGAAGACGTCCGCCAGTTCGTCGATCTCCGACTGGGGGATCGGCCCGGACAGCGTGCGGGGTGTCTCGGCCCCGCCTCCCAAGTGGAAGTGCTGGTCGCCGTAGTGCGTGCCGCCCGTCTGGCCGAACTGGTCGCGGGTGACGAGGGTGGAGACGAAGTCCGGGCCGTGCGCGATCAGGTCCCGGCGCGCGGCCCACGCCTCCTGCCTCGGCTGTTCCTCGGCGGCCTCTTCCTGCTTCTTCTGCTCGCCGTCCTGCGCTTCCTCGGCCGGTTTTGCCGCGCCCGCTGCCGCTTCCTCCTGGCTCATCGGCGCTCGTCCCGGGCCCGGCCGGTGAAGTCGAAGTGCTGGTCGCCGTAGTGCGTGCCGCCCGCCTGACCGTACTGGTCGCCGCCGAAGTGGACCTCGTTGTGCTGGGGGGCTGCGTCCGGGCCCGAGACGGCGGCCCCGGCGGAGGCCCCGGGGGAGCCCGGCGCGCCAGGCTCCCCGTGCACCCACGCCACCGTAGGCCCCTCCTTCGTCCCCACGGTCACTCGATGGAACTCCTCCGGGCGAACGCCCAGCGGGCCGTGGCGTACCACTCCCTGGTAGACGCCTTCCGACACGCACAGCACGCAGTCGGATTCGCGCTGCTTCAGGGCGTCCCGCAGGGGGTCGGAGTCCAGGAGGCGGACCGCGTGATTCAGGTCTGAGCCGACCCAGCCGTCGAGTTCGTCGACGGCGACGTAGCCGGAGGAGAGGACGATGCGCAGGCGCATGCGGGCGCTGGTCGCGAGGAGGCGGTTCTTGTTGTGGAGGAGGGCGGGGGTCTCGGTCAGGAGGGTCTTGATCAGCGCCGGTACGGGGACCGCGGTGTCGATGAGCTCCATGACGGAGTCGCCGCGGTCGGCGCGCAGGCGGGCCGTCTCGTCGACGGCGGCGTCGAGCAGGGTCGCGTCGACGACGTCGTAGAGGACGCGACGCAGGAACGCCTGTTCCACGTCGTCGCGTGAGCCGTACTGCTCGATGTCGAAGAGGAGGATCGTGCGGTACACGGGGTCGGTCATGGCTGCCTCTCGCACGTCGGTGTCTGTCGCCCAGCACGATGGCGGGCCGAAGCCGAGCGTCAGAGGACCGATGACATGGAGGGAGTGTGACCGTGTGCACAGACCGAGGGCGGAGGATGTGCGTACGCCAGGCCTAGCTTTCGCCGGCGATGCGGCGCAGTACGTCGGGGCGGAGTACGACGATGCGGCGGCGCCGGGTGGCGACGACCTGCCGGTCCCGCAGCTCCTTGAGGAGCCGGGCCACCGCCTCGCGCGAGGAACCGACCGAGCCGGCGAACTCCTGCTGGCTGAGCCCGATGGTGAGTTCGATGCCCTCGTCCGTCCGGCTGCCGTGGGTGCGGAGCAGTTCGAGGAGCAGTACGGCCAGCCGCTCCCGGACGGTGAGCGCCGCCCACTCCAGCCGCCGGCGGTCGGTCGAGCGCTGCCGGTCCGTGGACAGGCTCAGCAGCTGTAATGCGACCGGAGGGTGGTCCGAGACGAAAACGGTGAAGCGGGCCTGGTCGATGACGACCGCCTCGACCGTCTCCAGAGCCGTCACGGTCGCCGAGCGGTGGCGGCCGCTCAGCGCCGCGCCCTCACCGATGATGTCGCCGGGACCGCGCAGGGCGAGCAGAGCCTCGTAGCCGTTGGCCGCGATCGCCGTGACCTTGGTCCAGCCGTGCAGCAACAGCAGGACGTGGGACGAGGGCTCGTCCTGGTGCAGGATGACGCCGCGGGCCGGATAGCGCAGGGGGCGGCCGATGGCGAGCAGGGCGGCGCGGTCCTCCTTCTCCAGTCGGGCCAGGAAGGGGACGCCGTCGTCGTCCCACGCTCGTGCCTGTCCCCCGGCCATCCCGCCGACCCCCACCTTCACCTGTGCCGATGCCTGTCGTGTACAGGCAGTCAACGTACTTGAGATGACCATGGGAGGAACGAGCGACAATCAGCCGCCTGGCCGGTGTTCGCACCCCTGCCGGACGCACCCGTGCCGGATGCGCCGCTTCGGCGCATCATGGAAGGACTCCGGCTCCCGGGGAGGTGCTCCGTGTCGCAGCCGCCCTATCCGTCCTGGCAACCCTGGCAGGGGTCCGGCGCCCCGTCGATGCTCGCCTCGCACGCCGATCGGGAGCGGGCCGTGGACGTGCTGAGAGCCGGGTACGGCGAGGGTCGGATGGAGCACGACGAGTTCGAGAGGCGGGTGGCGCGGGCGTACGCGGCGCGGACCGTGGGGGAGCTGACGATGCTCGTCGCCGATCTGCCGCAGGGGCCCCTGCCGCAGCCCGCCGGGGTCGTGCCCGTGCCGCGGACCTTCCCGCCCGTGCCGCGGCCGCAGACGAACGGCAAGGCGGTGGCGGCCGGCGTGTGCGGGCTGCTCTGCGTGCCGACCATGGGGCTGACCGGGATTCCGGCCGTGGTGCTGGGCCACGTGGCGAGGGCCGAGATCCGCAGCCGGGGGGAGCTGGGGGACGGGCTCGCGCTGACCGGTCTCGTGCTCGGATGGTTGTCCACGGCCGGCTGGGCACTCGTCCTGGTGTTGCTGACGGTGGTGTCCATCGCTGCCGGGTGACGCGCACGAAGCATGGGCAGACGCGGGCGGTACGGGCGGCTTGAAAGATGGGTAAATCGGACAGCCTGTCATCGAAATGAAGATCGAGAACGGCCGATGGGCTTGACATGTCCCGCATGGTGATGCGGGCGGCACCCATTTGTTTTGACCGCAGCGAATGCGATAGGTACGCTCAGACCTTGTGCCTGGGGTGTGCCCTGGCTCTCGTGCGTGCCATCACCCGCACAGCGAGCTGACACCGGCCACCGCAATCTGCGCTTAATTCTGCCTGGCGGCGGGAGTCCGCGGGATTCGACACACCCGACCGCGTGGGTCGGCGACGTTCCAGGTTAGCTTCACCATTCGGCACACAGAAACCGGAGAAGTAGTGCCTACGATCCAGCAGCTGGTCCGCAAGGGCCGGCAGGACAAGGTCGAGAAGAACAAGACGCCCGCACTCGAGGGTTCGCCCCAGCGTCGCGGCGTCTGCACGCGTGTGTTCACGACCACCCCGAAGAAGCCGAACTCGGCCCTGCGTAAGGTCGCGCGTGTGCGTCTGACCAGCGGGATCGAGGTCACCGCTTACATTCCGGGTGAGGGACACAACCTGCAGGAGCACTCCATCGTGCTCGTGCGCGGCGGCCGTGTGAAGGACCTGCCGGGTGTTCGCTACAAGATCATCCGCGGCTCGCTCGACACCCAGGGTGTCAAGAACCGCAAGCAGGCTCGCAGCCGTTACGGCGCCAAGAAGGAGAAGTAAGAATGCCTCGTAAGGGCCCCGCCCCGAAGCGCCCGGTCATCATCGACCCGGTCTACGGCTCTCCTCTGGTGACCTCCCTGATCAACAAGGTGCTGCTGAACGGCAAGCGCTCCACCGCCGAGCGCATCGTCTACGGCGCCATGGAGGGCCTGCGCGAGAAGACCGGCAACGACCCGGTCATCACGCTGAAGCGCGCTCTCGAGAACATCAAGCCGACCCTCGAGGTCAAGTCCCGCCGTGTCGGTGGTGCCACCTACCAGGTCCCGGTCGAGGTCAAGCCCGGCCGTGCCAACACCCTGGCGCTGCGCTGGCTCGTCGGTTACTCCCGCGCCCGTCGCGAGAAGACCATGACCGAGCGTCTGCTCAACGAGCTCCTCGATGCCAGCAACGGCCTGGGCGCCGCTGTGAAGAAGCGCGAGGACACGCACAAGATGGCCGAGTCCAACAAGGCCTTCGCGCACTACCGCTGGTAGTCGCAGACCCCATCGAGACCGAGAGAAGACTGAAGCCTTATGGCTACCACTTCGCTTGACCTGGCCAGGGTCCGCAACATCGGGATCATGGCCCACATCGACGCGGGCAAGACGACCACCACCGAGCGGATCCTGTTCTACACCGGCGTTTCGTACAAGATCGGTGAGGTCCACGACGGCGCTGCCACCATGGACTGGATGGAGCAGGAGCAGGAGCGTGGCATCACGATCACCTCTGCTGCCACCACCTGTCACTGGCCGCTCGAGGACAACGACTACACCATCAACATCATCGACACCCCGGGTCACGTCGACTTCACCGTCGAGGTGGAGCGCTCCCTGCGCGTGCTCGACGGTGCCGTGACGGTGTTCGACGGTGTCGCCGGCGTTGAGCCCCAGTCCGAGACCGTGTGGCGTCAGGCGGACCGCTACGGCGTTCCGCGTATCTGCTTCGTCAACAAGCTCGACCGCACCGGTGCCGAGTTCCACCGCTGCGTCGACATGATCAGCGACCGCCTGGGCGCGCAGCCGCTGGTCATGCAGCTGCCGATCGGTGCCGAGGCGGACTTCAAGGGCGTCATCGACCTCGTGACGATGAAGGCCCTGGTCTGGTCGGCCGAGGCGACCAAGGGCGAGATGTACGACACCGTCGACATCCCGGACACCCACATCGAGGCTGCCGAGGAGTACCGCGGCAAGCTGCTCGAGGCCGTCGCCGAGAACGACGACGAGCTGATGGAGCTGTACCTGGAGGGCACCGAGCCCACCGTGGAGCAGCTCTACGCCGCGATCCGTCGCATCACCATCGCGTCCGGCAAGGGCGGCGGCACCACCGTCACCCCCGTGTTCTGCGGTACCGCGTTCAAGAACAAGGGTGTTCAGCCCCTGCTCGACGCGGTCGTGCGCTACCTGCCCACCCCGCTCGACGTCGAGGCCATCGAGGGCCACGACGTCAAGGACCCGGAGCAGGTCATCGCGCGCAAGCCGTCGGACGACGAGCCCCTCGCCGCGCTCGCGTTCAAGATCATGAGCGACCCGCACCTCGGCAAGCTCACCTTCGTCCGCGTGTACTCCGGCCGCCTGCACTCCGGCACCGCCGTGCTGAACTCGGTCAAGGGCCGCAAGGAGCGCATCGGCAAGATCTACCGCATGCACGCCAACAAGCGTGAGGAGATCGAGTCGGTGGGCGCCGGCGACATCGTCGCCGTCATGGGCCTGAAGCAGACCACCACCGGTGAGACGCTGGCGGACGAGAAGAACCCGGTCATCCTGGAGTCCATGGACTTCCCGGCGCCGGTCATCGAGGTCGCCATCGAGCCCAAGTCGAAGGGCGACCAGGAGAAGCTCGGCGTCGCGATCCAGCGCCTGGCCGAGGAGGACCCCTCCTTCCAGGTGCACACCAACGAGGAGACCGGCCAGACCGTCATCGGCGGTATGGGCGAGCTTCACCTCGAGGTGCTCGTGGACCGCATGAAGCGCGAGTTCAAGGTCGAGGCCAACGTCGGCAAGCCGCAGGTCGCGTACCGCGAGACGATCCGCAAGGCCGTCGAGAAGGTCGAGTTCACCCACAAGAAGCAGACGGGTGGTACCGGCCAGTTCGCTCGCGTGATCATCGCGATCGAGCCGATCGAGGGCGGCGACGCCAGCTACGAGTTCATCAACAAGGTGACCGGTGGCCGTGTGCCGAAGGAGTACATCCCTTCGGTGGACGCCGGTGCGCAGGAGGCCATGCAGTTCGGCATCCTCGCCGGTTACGAGATGACCGGTGTCCGCGTGACGCTGCTCGACGGTGCCTACCACGAGGTCGACTCCTCCGAGCTCGCGTTCAAGATCGCCGGTTCGCAGGCCTTCAAGGAGGCCGCGCGCAAGGCCAGCCCCGTGCTGCTCGAGCCGATGATGGCCGTCGAGGTCACCACGCCCGAGGACTACATGGGTGAGGTCGTCGGCGACATCAACTCCCGCCGTGGTCAGATCCAGGCCATGGAGGAGCGGGCCGGTGCCCGCGTCGTGAAGGGCCTCGTGCCCCTTTCGGAGATGTTCGGCTACGTCGGCGACCTGCGCAGCAAGACGTCCGGCCGTGCCAGCTACTCCATGCAGTTCGACTCCTACGCCGAGGTTCCCCGGAACGTCGCCGAGGAGATCATCGCGAAGGCCAAGGGCGAGTAACGCACCGCGTCTACACGCCGTAGGCTTGACTCCGGAGCCTTGAGGGGCATTCCGCCGCAATCGTGGTGAGAATGCCCCGGGGCCCGGGCTTTCCAGCAAAGATCACCTGGCGCCGATGAGTAAGGCGTACCAGAACCACTCCACAGGAGGACCCCAGTGGCGAAGGCGAAGTTCGAGCGGACTAAGCCGCACGTCAACATCGGCACCATCGGTCACATCGACCACGGTAAGACGACCCTCACGGCCGCCATTACCAAGGTGCTGCACGACGCGTACCCGGACCTGAACGAGGCCTCGGCCTTCGACCAGATCGACAAGGCTCCTGAGGAGCGCCAGCGCGGTATCACCATCTCCATCGCGCACGTCGAGTACCAGACCGAGACGCGTCACTACGCCCACGTCGACTGCCCCGGTCACGCGGACTACATCAAGAACATGATCACGGGTGCGGCGCAGATGGACGGCGCCATCCTCGTGGTCGCCGCCACCGACGGCCCGATGCCGCAGACCAAGGAGCACGTGCTCCTGGCCCGCCAGGTCGGCGTTCCGTACATCGTCGTCGCCCTGAACAAGGCCGACATGGTGGACGACGAGGAGATCCTGGAGCTCGTCGAGCTCGAGGTCCGTGAGCTCCTCACCGAGTACGAGTTCCCGGGCGACGACGTTCCCGTCGTCAAGGTCTCCGCTCTGAAGGCGCTCGAGGGCGACAAGGAGTGGGGCAACTCCGTCCTCGAGCTCATGAACGCCGTCGACACCGCCATTCCGGAGCCGGAGCGCGACGTCGACAAGCCGTTCCTCATGCCGATCGAGGACGTCTTCACGATCACCGGTCGCGGTACGGTCGTCACCGGCCGTATCGAGCGCGGTGTCCTGAAGGTCAACGAGACCGTGGACATCATCGGCATCAAGCCGGAGAAGACCACCACCACGGTCACCGGCATCGAGATGTTCCGCAAGCTGCTCGACGAGGGCCAGGCCGGTGAGAACGTCGGTCTGCTCCTCCGTGGCATCAAGCGCGAGGACGTCGAGCGCGGCCAGGTCATCATCAAGCCGGGCTCGGTCACCCCGCACACCGAGTTCGAGGCGCAGGCCTACATCCTGTCCAAGGACGAGGGTGGCCGCCACACGCCGTTCTTCAACAACTACCGCCCGCAGTTCTACTTCCGTACGACGGACGTGACCGGCGTGGTGACCCTCCCCGAGGGCACCGAGATGGTCATGCCGGGTGACAACACCGAGATGAAGGTGGAGCTCATCCAGCCCGTCGCCATGGAAGAGGGCCTGAAGTTCGCCATCCGTGAGGGTGGCCGGACCGTGGGCGCCGGCCAGGTCACCAAGATCAACAAGTGAGTCTTCGGACTGGCTTGAGGGTCCACTGACCTGAGTGGCTCGGAGGGGCCCGCACGACTTCGGTCGTGCGGGCCCCTTTGCCGTGCCCGGGGTGCCGGATCACTCCTGTGGGGCGGCGCTGTCCCGGTACAGGGGCAGGCCGTCTGTCGCGATCGTCCAGTCGGCGATGGTCACGTCTTCGCCGTAGACGAAGTCTTTGCGGGTCGCGTAGCGCGGACCGTGCGGTGTGGGGTGGATGTCGGTGAGGACGGCGCCCGTGCCGGTGCGGGGGTCGAAGACGGCGTAGACGGGGATACCGATGAGGGGGTAGTCGCGCATCTTGGTGACCCAGTCGTTGTCCGGGTTGGAGCGGGAGACGACTTCGATGGCGGCGACGAGTGTGCGCGGGTCGAAGGAACCCGGGACGTCCATGTCCTCCAGGGCGATCACCATCACGTCGGGGCGGCGCATGATGCCCTCGGACTCGTCCTCCACATCGGGTTCGCCCGTGTGAGCCACGATCTCCTCCGGCATCACCTTTTCGAGGCGTCTCCGCAGGTGCAGGGTGGTCAGCTCGTGCGGACCCACGGGCGCCATCATGTCGTGGACGATTCCTTCCTTGCTGACCTCGAACTTGCCGGGCAGGGAGTCGTCCATGGACTGAACGAAGTCCCGCATGGCCCGATACCGGTGGGAGGCGCCCTGCTGCTCGTTCTCCGAGGCGGTGGTCATGGCGCTCGCTCCTCGTCTGTGCCCAGGGGCAAGGATCGTCGCTCTCATGCTAAGCGGCCTCCAGAAGACTTGATCGGCAATCGCGGCAGTGGCCGGGGGCCGGCGCGCGGAAGGCTCGGTCGCAGCCGTCGCAGGTCTGAAGCGGGTGCCGGGTGGCCGGCGGTGGCGCGGGTGTGCGGAACGGGGGCGGGGGCGGTAGTTGGGCTGTGAGGCGGTGGGCCAGGAGGGCGGCCGGGCGGCGCAGCGCCTCGGGTGGGAGGTCGCTGGTCAGGGCGTGGCGTACGGCGGTTGCGGAGACGTCGCGTTCGAGCCAGGCGGCGACACCGGGGGAGAGGTGGGCGACGTCGCGGGTGGAGAGGAGGAGGCGGCTGTCCTCGCGGTGGAGGCCTGCGAGGAGGTCCGTGGCCTGTTGGAGGAGGGCGGGTGCCGGGTAGGCCGGGTGCGGTACGGCCGGGAGGGGCTTGCTGCCGGGCGGCATCGTCCGCTTCCCCGGGGCCGGGCGAGGGGCGTCCGTACGGCTGTGACCTGGCTGGTTGCAGGAGATCGTGCGGGTGATGATCCGGCCGCCGGGGACGCGTTCGCGCACGCGCCGCAGATAGCCGTGGGCCTCCAGCTCGCGCAGGGCGGCGGCGATACGGGTCGTGCCCTCCGGGAAGCGGGCGGCGAGGGTCTTGATGTCGACTCGGGCGCCCGCTGGGAGTGACTGGATGTGCGTGCCGAGCCCGATCGCGAGCAGTGACAGCCCCGGGTGCTGGGCGAGGTGGTTGCCGATCACCGTGAGGCGGGCGGTGTGGCGGGTGTTGTCGTGAACCAGGCCGGCTCGGGGGTGCCGCCGGTTCGGGTGCTTCTTCTCGGTTACGGGGGTGTGGGCGTGCGAGGGCACGTTAGGGTTCTGCGTATCCATCAGGAAGTTGGAGCCTTCCTCGGTGGTCAGGCCCTCGCACTGGGATGCCAGTCCCGGCGAGGGCCGTCGCATGTCTGCGGTTGGTTGCGCTGAGCGTAGGGCAGGCAAGGGCTCCCGAATCCAGCTGAGTTGGCGATGTTCACTCGCGTGAGTGAGGCGGCGGCCTGGGCGGGAGGGGTGGGGTTTGGTGGGGTTCTTTCCTCCTCGTGGTCCTTGAGGGAGACCGCCTGCGGCACCGGGGCGCGAGGTGTTGGGTCCCGGTGCTTCGGGTCAGAGGGTGAGTTCGGCCCAGACGGTCTTGCGTGGTGGCAGGCCCGGGGTGACGCCCCAGCGGTCGGCGAGCGCGTCGACGAGGAGCAGGCCGCGTCCGGACTCGGACTCCGGGGTGGGGGGTTGGGGTGTCGGCAGCCGGTCGTCGAGGGTGTCCGTCACTTCGATGCGGAGGGTGTCGGCCACGACGTAGAGGAGCAGGCGGAAGTCGCGGCCGGGGACGCGGCCGTGGGTCGCCGCGTTGGTCGCCAGCTCCGCGACGATTTGCTCCGCCGGGTCCGACGGCAGCCCCCAGGAACGGAGTTGCTCGGTGGCCAGGAGGCGGGCGAGGCGAGCTCCGCGGGGAGTGGGGGACAGCTGAAGACTGAAGTTGCGGATGGGGGTGGCGAGTTCGGGGGATTTCTGCGTCACGTCACTCAGCGTGGTGGTCCGTGCTTACTGTGAACAGTGACTC
The DNA here is from genome assembly GCF_900236475.1 of Streptomyces chartreusis NRRL 3882. Lineage (GTDB taxonomy): Bacteria > Actinomycetota > Actinomycetes > Streptomycetales > Streptomycetaceae > Streptomyces > Streptomyces chartreusis_D. The sequence goes on along the minus strand of NZ_LT963352.1, from coordinate 3,632,223 downwards.
AGCGGGTGCGTACGGTAACTGTCCGGAGCTTGTCCGGTGATGTCCAGGCTGTCGGGGCCGGGCGTACGGGTAGGGCGCTGGGCACGGTCGTACGACGGAAGGGTGCGGGATGACGGCGGTCGAGGCGGACGCGGGTCGGCTCAAGGGTGAGGCGGACGAGCCGGGTTGGGAGGTGGATCCGGACGACGAGTGGGGTGTCGCGGTCATCGCCACGGTGGGGCGGCAGCTGAAGCTGCGGCGGGAGGCGGTGGGGATGCGGGCCGCCGAGTTCGGGACGGCGGTCGGGTACGGCGAGGACATGGTCTACAAGATCGAGGGCGGGAAGCGGATTCCTCGGCAGGACTATCTGGTCAGGGCGGATGAGGTGTTGGGGGCGGGTGGGCTGATTGCGGCGACGTGGGAGGACGTGAAGAGGGTTCGGTATCCCAAGAGGGTGCGGGAGCTGGCCAAGCTGGAGGGGCTGGCTGTCGAGATCGGGGTGTATGAGTGCAACAGCGTCCATGGGCTGTTGCAGACGCCGGAGCACGCGCGTGCCTTGTTCGAGGCGGCCCAGCCCCCGTATTCACCGGACGATGTGGAACGGATGGTGGCCGCCCGAATGGCCCGGCAGGCGGTCTTCGAACGCGATCCGGCCCCGTCGGTGCACTACGTCCTGGAGGAGGCGGTGCTGCGCCGACGGGTCGGGGGCACAATGGTGTGGCGACAGCAGCTCGAACACCTGCTGGAGGTAGGGCGGTTGCGCAGCGTCACACTTCAGATCATGCCGACGAACACCGATGCTCACCCAGGGGTGGACGGCAAGATCGAGCTGCTGAAGTTCCCGGACGGTTCGGCGGTGGGGCGTTCCGATGGTGCGTTCAGCGGGCGGCCGACCACCGATCCGAAGCAGCTCCGCATCCTTGAGCTGCGGTATGGCACCATCCGAGCGCAGGCACTCCCACCGCGGGAGTCGCTGGTCTTCATCGAGCAAGTGCTGGGAGAAACATGATCCGCAACGCTTCTGCCGGGGACACCCCCGACCTGACTTGGTTCAAGAGCAGCTACAGCAGCGGCACGGACGGCAACTCCTGCGTCGAGATCGCGATAGTGCCCCGCACTGTGCACGTCCGGGACTCAAAGCAGGCCGCAGGCCCCCGGCTCGCGCTCGCGCCGGAGGCCTGGGCGGAGTTCGTGGCGTCCGTCTAGTGCCGCTCACCCGGTGGCCCGGACCCGGTGCCGCTGGGCGTACGACCAGGTCACCGCGGTCATCAGGGCCGGGATGGCGAACAGCGGGGCGAAAGTGAACGCCCAGACGGTCTGGGCCGTACCGCTCGACATGTACGTCTGGCTCTCGACGGTGAAAGCGACCACGAGTTGCCACAGCGCCACCAGAACCAGGACGCCCGAGACGGTCCAGGCCAGTGGGGTGAGGACCCTGGGGTGCAGTGGCCTCCACCGGTCGCTGACGAGCAGCAGGGGAAGCAGAGCGGCCAGCTCAGTGAGGACGGAGAGGCCGACGACGTATGCGATGCCCCAGCCCGGGATGTCGAAGACATCGCGCAGCACTTGGTCGCTGTAGCCCACGTAGACACCGGATGCCATGGCGATGCGCCACAGGCCGGACGGGACGGCGCACAGAGCGATGGCGTGGGCGGCGCGGCGAGCCCAGACGGGCGCAGGTGCGGAGGTGGGGAGAGGGGCGGTCGCTGTCGTCATGACGTACATGCTGGCCTCGGACATGGCGGCCACGCGTCGTCCGCTACGGCGGACCGTCTCCGCCGTGCGGATGAGGACGCACGGCACTAGCCGTCGTTCCGAAGGACACTCACCGCGCGGTCGAACGCCGAGTCCCGCTTCTTGGCGAACTCCTCCTTGGTGAAGACGGGTTCGGTCAGGTGGGGCGGGATGCCCGTGCCGTCGTAGGTGTGGCCGGAGCGGTTGAGGAACTCCTCGTTCGGGAGGATGGCGGCCATGCCGCCCGGCAGCTTGCGTTCCATGACGTCGGAGAAGACGCCCTGGGTGGGCTGACCGATGCGGATGGTGCCGCCAGGGCGGTTGATGAGGGCCTGGGTGAAGGTCTCGCCCGCGCTGATGGTGGAGCCTCCGGTCAGTACGGCGATGGGGCCGGTGTAGCGGGGCCCGTCGGCCGGGACGACCCGGATGGGCTCGGGGCGGGTGTGCCGGGCCGGGTCGGTGGGGTGGTTGCGGGCGCGCTTGGCGTAGGCGACGTAGGGCTTGTCCGTGAGGCGCTCGGCGATGTGGATGCCGAGGGCGTCGGAGCCGCCGCCGTTGATGCGCAGGTCGATGATCAGGCCTTTGAGGCGCTGGGTGCGGTCCTCGGTGAGGATCGTGTCCAGGGCCTTGTCGAGTTCGGCGAGGTGGGCGGCGTAGGGGGCGTCCTCGGGGAGGTAGCCGGCCATGCCGGAGATGCGGAGGTATCCCTGGTGGGCGCTGCCGGGCAGGTCGGCGTAGGTGATGCGGCCGTTGGCGAAGTCCTGGCGGTACGGGGCGCCCTTGAGGTCGCGTTCGCCGATGAACTTCTTGACCTTGGTGTCCATCGCCTCCGTGGGCAGTTCGGTGCCGGGACGGACCTGGGCGAAGACGCGGTCTCCGTCCTGGACGGCGACGTGGGCGTCGTAGAGGGGGCGGACCATGTCGCTGAGGAGGGCGAAGAGTTCCTCGCGGGTGGTGTCCTGGTCGACCTTCGGGCGGTAGCGGTCGCGGGTGGCCTGCCAGTCGATGCCCTTCGCGGCGAAGAAGGGGTAGTTCTCGGCGAAGGAGTGCCAGAAGACGTCGAAGGCGGTGCGGGGATCCTTGGGGGTGGGGCGGGTGCAGTCGGCGGGGAGGGCGTGGATCCGCCGCAGGGTGCGGTGGCCGACGGAGCTGTCCGCGCCGAGGGAGGCACGGTTCTTGTTCGGGCCGGGGCGGACGGTCAGGACGGTGCCGAAGGCGTTCGTGTACGTGCCCGGGCCGGTGCGCCGGGCGGTGTCGCCCTTGAGGCAGCTGACGGATGTCGTCTGGAACTCCTGGAAGGTGTCGCCGTCGAGGGAGAGGACGATGCCGTAGCCGTCCATGCGCCAGAGGCCATCGGTGCTCGACACGTGGGGGTTGGCGGCGGCGGGTGTTGCCGCAGCTGCGGCGAGGGTCAGAGTGAGGGCGGTGGCTGTGACGGTACGCATGATGGGTCCCCGTTTTCGTGGTCGTGGGGCACTACGGTGACCGGGGGAGCGGGGGACCGGCCATCCGGTGGGCTGGTGGACGGCGGTGGGGACAGCCCCCGACCGGTTCGGCACTGCCGGGCGGTAAGACTGGGAGTACGGAGTTCGTGAAGGGCCGTGAGGCGCGGGACAACCTCTCCTCGGCCCAGTCCCGTCTCACCTCGGCCGACTCGTGGATGACGCGGGCGACCAAGGAGGCGGACAAGTACAAGGACGACCCGACCGGCAGGAAGTCGGACGCGGACAAACCGGACGAGGCCAAGGTCCGCGCCGCCTCCCGGGATGTGCAGCACGCCAAGTCGGCCCAGTCGAAGGCCCAGTCGGACGTGTCCGACGCGCAGGACGCGCTGGCTGCGGCGAAGAAGATGGCCGAGGACGCGCGCAAGATGCGTGAGGAGGCGGCCTGGGAGGCGAAGTCGAAGATCGACGAGGCCTCGGACGCGGGTATCCAGAACCGGTCGTGGTGGGAGGAGGTCGGCGACTGGTTCACGGACAACTGGGACTCGATCGTCGCGGTCTGCAAGGTCGTCGTGACGGTCCTCGGGATCGTCGCGATGATCATCGGTGGTCCGATCCTGGGCGCGATCGTCCTGATCGCGGCGGCGGTCGTGCTCGCCGACACGCTCTACAAATACTCCAAGGGGCAGGCGTCCCTATGGGATGTCGGGTTCGCCGCGCTGGACTGCATACCCGGCATGAAGGGCCTGACCACGCTCGGCGGTCTCGCCAAGGGCATGAGGACCCTGGGCAAGGGCGGACTCAAAGCCATGGCGAAGGGGCTTGGGAAGCAGGGGCTCCGCAGAGAAGCCGATGACGCCGTAGCCAGCGCCAAGCCAGGTAAGGGACGGTGCCTGAACGGCGACCCGATCGACATGGTCTCCGGCGAGATGTACATGGCCGAGACCGATGTGGAGCTGCCTGGGTTGCTTCCCTTGGCCCTGCGGCGTACCCACCTGTCGTCCTACCGGGCTGGGCGTTCCTTCGGCCCGTCCTGGGCTTCGACCTTCGACGAACGTCTGGAGCTGGACGACCAAGGCGCCGCTTATGCCACTGAGGACGGGATGATCCTCCTCTATCCGGTCCCCCAGCCCGGCGCTTCGGTGATGCCGCAGGAAGGGCCACGTCGGCCGATGCACTGGGACGGCGACCCCGGGGCGCCGATCAGCATCACGGATCCGCTCACCGCAGTCACCCGTCACTTCGCTGCCCCGCAGCGACCGGCTCCGAACGACGAGGCGTTCTCTCTCTTCCTCGTCGCCCTGACCGACCGCAATGGCTATCGAATCGACATCGACCGCAGCGCCGACGGCACGCCGGTCGCCGTGCGGGACTCCGGAGGCCGACACGTTCACGTGGACACGGAGAACGGGCGAGTCACCGCTCTGCGGCTGCGCGATCTGGAGGCGACTCCCAGAGCACGCTGCTCAGGCGCTTCGACTACAGCCCCGAAGGCGATCTTACCGAGATCCGTGACTCAAGCGGTCTCCCTCTGAAGCTCACGTACGACGACCACTCCCGCATCACCTCATGGACGGATCGCAACGGCTACTGGTACCGCTTCACTTACGACGACCAGGACCGTTGCGTCGCCGGTGAGGGCACCGACGGCCTCCTGCCCGATGTGCAGGCTGCTTATGATCGGGTCCCGGACCACATCAGGGAACAGGTCGGTGGTGCGCACTCGAAGTGCGGCGAGGCAGAGGCCCTGTCGCACGCCATGAGGGCGGGGGTCGACCCCCGAGGCGGGGTGATGGCGGCAGTGGAGGTACGCGCGCCGGGCAATCCGGTTCACGGCCAACCCAAACCGGCCTGCCCGTCCTGCCGGCATGTTCTCGAAGAACTAGGCGTTCGGACGGTGTTGTAAGTGAGCGACGGCTACACGCGGGACTGGTCCCCGCAGACTGAAGACGTACTACGCCGCGCGGGCTGGCGCCCCGGGCGCTCGGTGCCGACCGTCACCTGGGAGTCGGTCCTGAACGAGCGCGGGGCCTTCGTGGCCCACGACGCCGCACGCCGGTTTCTCTCCGAATTCGGCGGGCTGGTGACCTACGGCTGGCCTGCAGATTCGATCACCCGTTCGTCCGCCATCCGGTTCGATCCCCTCCGCGCCCAGTGGCAGGACGAACAGTTCGCGAGGGCCGGCCGGGAAGCGGGAGCGCTCCTCTACCCCGTGGGCACGGCGGACGAGGGCGCCAGCTTCCTGGGCATCACCGAGGCCGGAGCCCTTCACCTCGTGAGGGGGGACCGTGTGGAACTGCTTGCCCCGACCACTGACCGGGCGCTGGCCCGCCTGGTCGAGGCGCAGGGGGCCCGGTCTGCCCTCTGGACGCCCGGCGTTCCAGCCGCCGAGCACCCCTTCTGGAGGCGACTTCACACCGTGGAGACCGGCCCGGACGCCGGACCGCGCTGGTCCGAGGAGACGGACCGGGTGCTGCGGGCCGGCGGCTGGTTCCCGGGCCGATCGGTTCCCACGGAGACCTGGGAGAGCATCCTTCTGCAGACCGGCGAGTTCGAGATCCACGACGCGGCACGGCGCTTTCTGTCCGAGTTCGGCGCCGTTGGGGTGTCCTACCGCGAGCCGTGGGACTCGATGCCATGGATGGAGTTCTCGCTGGATCCGCTGCTTGCGTTGTGGGACGCGGAAATCATCGACGACCTCGCCGAGCAGGCGGGCGTCGACCTGTACCCGATCGGCATGCGCGACCGCGGGAACCAGCACGTGGCCATGGCAGAGGACGGCTCGGTCTACGCCGGCATGGACAGCGTCTGGCTGCTGGCCCCCTCACCCGATGAAGCCTTGCAGAAGCTCACTAGCAGGATCCAGCCGACGGCTTCCTATTGATCGGCGGCTGGTAGGAGAGGGCGGGAGAGCGGCGTGCGCGACCTCACGGACCGACATCGGGTTGGGGAAGTGATAGTGCGCTGCGCCACAGGCTCCCCACACCAGCGCGAGGAAGTCCCATGGATCTCACCGGATACTCGACCGACTCCGTCGTGGACGTGTCGTTCCCCGAGGGCATGCGCCGTTTCGTGCGGCTCGGGCAGCAGCGTTGGCCAGGGATGTTCCTGTACGGGGAACCGCTCCCGCCCCGGCGTCCCGGCCGACTGGCGGTTGCCCGAACCGGAGGACGACGGCCTCTCGGGCATCGTCACGTTCAGCTCCGGCCAGGAGATGGAGGATTTCTGGGAGGAGCACGGCTACGCCCTCGACACCCCGAGTACTACGCGGTCAGCGTCGTCACCCCCAAGGATCCGGACGCTGATCCGTTCTCCAGGAGTGTCGTGAACGACTTTCTGGCGTCCTTCGGCGCACCCACGGCCGCCCCGGTTTGACCTACGTCACCCCCGGGGTATTCTCTCCGGCTCGATTGGCGTCCCCCATGCCCTGTATGGCAGACTGTCCGAGTTGCTCGGTCGAGTGTTGATGCTGCGCGCCTCCCGCCGGGGGGACCGGAAGCGAGTCCCACAGTACTCGTCGTCCTAACTGCCACACGGCAGCGCTGGGACGGAAGTACGGGAATCTTTCGGGAAGCGTTAGTGCGGCACCGGCCAGGCACCCGGTGGGCCTTCCGCCCCCGGCTCGCGGTTCCGGAAGGGCCGTGTGCAATCCCGCAGGGATGTTCGAACAAGGGACATCTGTGTCAGCGGGAGCGCGACACGCCCGACCGCGTGGGTCGGAGAACGAAGAGTAGGGAACCACCGGGTTCCAGAGCGTTACGAGAGACAGGACTACTGAGTAGCCATGGCGGGACAGAAGATCCGCATCCGGCTCAAGGCCTACGACCACGAGGTCATCGACAGCTCGGCGAAGAAGATCGTCGAGACGGTGACTCGCACTGGTGCGTCGGTCGCGGGCCCGGTGCCGCTGCCCACTGAGAAGAACGTGTACTGCGTCATCAAGTCGCCGCACAAGTACAAGGACTCGCGCGAGCACTTCGAGATGCGCACGCACAAGCGCCTGATCGACATCCTCGACCCCACCCCCAAGACCGTTGACTCTCTGATGCGACTCGACCTCCCGGCCGGTGTCGACATCGAGATCAAGCTCTGAGGCCGGTGATCTGAGAGATGGCTAAGCAGATCAAGGGCATCCTGGGCGAGAAGCTCGGCATGACGCAGGTGTGGGACGCGAACAACCGCGTCGTCCCGGTCACCGTCGTCAAGGCCGGCCCCAACGTCGTCACCCAGGTCCGTACGAACGATGTCGACGGCTACGAGTCCGTCCAGATCGCTTTCGGCGAGATCGACCCGCGCAAGGTGAACAAGCCCCTCAAGGGCCACTTCGCCAAGGCCGACGTCACCCCCCGTCGCCACCTCGTCGAGATCCGCACCGCGGACGCCTCCGAGTACACGCTGGGCCAGGAGATCACCGCTGAGGTGTTCGAGGCCGGCGTGAAGGTCGACGTGACCGGCAAGAGCAAGGGCAAGGGCTTCGCCGGTGTCATGAAGCGCCACAACTTCCGTGGCCTCGGCGCCGGACACGGCACCCAGCGCAAGCACCGCTCTCCCGGTTCCATCGGTGGCTGCGCCACCCCGGGCCGTGTGTTCAAGGGCCTCCGCATGGCGGGTCGCATGGGCAACGAGCGGGTCACCACCCAGAACCTGACCGTCCACGCCGTTGACGCGGAGAAGGGTCTGCTGCTCATCAAGGGCGCGGTTCCCGGTCCGAACGGCGGCCTCGTCCTGGTCCGCACCGCGGCCAAGGGGGCCTGAGGTAATGAGCACTGTTGACATCCTTTCGCCGGCGGGCGACAAGGCCGGTTCCGTCGAGCTCCCCGCGGAGATCTTCGACGTCGAGAAGGTCAGCATTCCGCTGATCCACCAGGTCGTCGTCGCGCAGCTGGCCGCTGCCCGTCAGGGCACGCACAAGACCAAGACCCGTGGCGAGGTCCGCGGCGGTGGCAAGAAGCCGTACCGCCAGAAGGGCACCGGTCGCGCCCGTCAGGGTTCGACCCGCGCGCCGCAGTTCGCCGGTGGTGGCGTCGTGCACGGTCCCGTGCCGCGTGACTACTCGCAGCGGACGCCCAAGAAGATGAAGGCTGCCGCGCTGCGTCACGCCCTCACCGACCGGGCCCGTCACAACCGCATCCACGTCGTCTCCGGCGTGGTCGAGGGCGAGACCCCCTCCACCAAGGCCGCCAAGAGCCTGTTCGGCAAGATCAGCGAGCGGAAGAACCTGCTCCTGGTCGTCGACCGCTCCGACGAGGCCGCGTGGCTGTCCGCCCGCAACCTGCCCCAGGTCCACATCCTGGAGCCGGGCCAGCTGAACACGTACGACGTTCTCGTCTCGGACGACGTGGTCTTCACCAAGGCTGCCTTCGAGTCCTTCGTGTCCGGCCCGAAGGCCAATGACACCGAAGGGAGCGAGGTCTGATGGCTATCCGTCACCCCGCAATCGCCTCCAAGGCGGCGAAGAAGGCCAAGGCCGCTCGCGTCGCCAAGGCGCGCCGCCACGCCGCCGAGGGCAAGAACACGGTCGAGACCCCGCTGAGCAAGTCCTTCACGGACCCCCGTGACGTGCTGCTCAAGCCGGTCGTCTCGGAGAAGAGCTACGCGCTCCTCGACGAGGGCAAGTACACGTTCATCGTCGACCCGAGCGCCAACAAGACCCAGATCAAGCAGGCCGTCCAGGCGGTCTTCTCGGTCAAGGTCACCGGGGTCAACACGATCAACCGCCAGGGCAAGCGCAAGCGGACCCGCACCGGCTTCGGCCAGCGTGCGTCCACCAAGCGCGCGATCGTGACCCTCGCCGAGGGCGACCGTATCGACATCTTCGGCGGTCCGACCGCCTGAGGGCGGTCCGGATCGTCCGATATCGGACGAGGACTGAGAAATGGGAATCCGCAAGTACAAGCCGACTACGCCGGGCCGTCGCGGCTCCAGCGTCGCCGACTTCGTCGAGGTCACGCGGTCCACGCCGGAGAAGTCGTTGGTCCGCCCCCTGCACAGCAAGGGTGGCCGTAACAACTCCGGTCGTGTGACCGTCCGCCACCAGGGTGGTGGCCACAAGCGCGCCTACCGCGTGATCGACTTCCGTCGTCACGACAAGGACGGCGTGCCGGCGAAGGTCGCGCACATCGAGTACGACCCCAACCGCACCGCGCGCATCGCGCTGCTGCACTACGCGGACGGCGAGAAGCGCTACATCCTCGCGCCGCGTGGCCTGTCGCAGGGCGACCGCGTCGAGAACGGTCCCGGGGCCGACATCAAGCCGGGCAACAACCTGGCCCTGCGCAACATCCCGGTCGGTACCACGCTGCACGCCATCGAGCTGCGTCCGGGCGGTGGCGCGAAGTTCGCCCGCTCCGCCGGCGCCTCGGTGCAGCTGCTCGCGAAGGAGGGCTCCATGGCCCACCTCCGCATGCCGTCCGGTGAGATCCGCCTGGTCGACGTCCGCTGCCGCGCCACTGTCGGCGAGGTCGGCAACGCCGAGCAGAGCAACATCAACTGGGGCAAGGCCGGTCGCAAGCGCTGGCTGGGCGTCCGCCCGACCGTGCGTGGTGTGGTCATGAACCCGGTTGACCACCCGCACGGTGGTGGTGAGGGCCGTACCTCCGGTGGTCGCCACCCGGTGTCCCCGTGGGGCAAGAAGGAAGGCCGTACTCGTTCGCCCAAGAAGGCGTCGAACAAGTACATCGTCCGCCGCCGCAAGACGAACAAGAAGCGCTAGGAGCGGGTTTAGATGCCGCGCAGTCTCAAGAAGGGGCCCTTCGTCGACGACCACCTGATCAAGAAGGTGGACGCCCAGAACGAAGCCGGCACCAAGAACGTCATCAAGACCTGGTCCCGCCGCTCGATGATCGTCCCGGCCATGCTCGGCCACACGATCGCGGTGCACAACGGCAAGACCCACATTCCGGTGTTTGTCACCGAGTCGATGGTCGGCCACAAGCTCGGCGAGTTCTCGCCGACGCGCACCTTCCGGGGTCACGTCAAGGACGACCGGAAGTCGAAGCGCCGCTAAGGCGGGGTGGAATGACCATGACAGACACTGGAAGGACAACCATGGAAGCCAGGGCCCAGGCGCGGTACATCCGCGTCACGCCCATGAAGGCCCGCCGCGTGGTGGACCTCATCCGTGGCCTGAACGCCACGGAGGCTCAGGCGGTCCTGCGTTTCGCCCCGCAGGCCGCGAGCGTGCCGGTCGGCAAGGTGCTGGACAGCGCCATCGCCAACGCCGCGCACAACTACGACCACACCGATGTCGACAGCCTCTACATCTCCGAGGCCTACGTCGACGAGGGCCCGACCCTGAAGCGGTTCCGTCCGCGCGCCCAGGGCCGTGCCTACCGGATCCGCAAGCGGACCAGCCACATCACCGTGGTCGTCAGCAGCAAGGAAGGAACCCGGTAATGGGCCAGAAGGTAAACCCGCACGGGTTCCGGCTCGGCGTTACGACCGACTTCAAGTCGCGCTGGTACGCCGACAAGCTGTACAAGGACTACGTCAAGGAAGACGTCGCCATCCGTCGGATGATGACGTCCGGCATGGAGCGCGCCGGCATCTCCAAGGTCGAGATCGAGCGCACCCGTGACCGTGTGCGTGTGGACATCCACACCGCGCGTCCGGGCATCGTCATCGGCCGCCGCGGCGCCGAGGCCGACCGCATCCGCGGTGACCTCGAGAAGCTCACCGGCAAGCAGGTCCAGCTGAACATCCTCGAGGTCAAGAACCCCGAGACCGACGCTCAGCTGGTTGCCCAGGCCGTCGCCGAGCAGCTCTCCTCCCGCGTCTCCTTCCGTCGGGCCATGCGCAAGAGCATGCAGTCCGCCATGAAGGCCGGCGCCAAGGGCATCAAGATCCAGTGCGGTGGCCGCCTCGGTGGCGCCGAGATGTCCCGCTCGGAGTTCTACCGCGAGGGCCGTGTGCCCCTGCACACGCTCCGCGCGAACGTGGACTACGGCTTCTTCGAGGCCAAGACGACCTTCGGCCGCATCGGTGTGAAGGTCTGGATCTACAAGGGCGACGTCAAGAACATCGCCGAGGTCCGCGCCGAGAACGCCGCTGCCCGTGCGGGTAACCGCCCGGCCCGCGGCGGTGCCGACCGCCCGGCCCGTGGTGGCCGCGGTGGCGAGCGGCGCGGTCGCAAGCCGCAGCAGGCTGCCGGCGCCGAGGCCCCCAAGGCCGAGGCTCCCGCTGCCGCCGCTCCGGCTGAGAGCACCGGAACGGAGGCCTGACCGACATGCTGATCCCCCGTAGGGTCAAGCACCGCAAGCAGCACCACCCCAAGCGCAACGGCATGTCCAAGGGTGGCACGCAGGTTGCGTTCGGCGAGTACGGCATCCAGGCGCTGACCCCGGCGTACGTGACGAACCGTCAGATCGAGGCCGCTCGTATCGCCATGACGCGTCACATCAAGCGTGGTGGCAAGGTCTGGATCAACATCTACCCGGACCGCCCCCTCACCAAGAAGCCGGCCGAGACCCGCATGGGTTCCGGTAAGGGCTCCCCGGAGTGGTGGGTGGCCAACGTCAAGCCCGGACGCGTGATGTTCGAGCTGTCGTACCCCAACGAGAAGATCGCGCGCGAGGCCCTGACCCGTGCGGCTCACAAGCTGCCGATGAAGTGCAAGATCGTCAAGCGCGAGGCAGGTGAAGCGTGATGTCGGCCGGTACCAAGGCGTCCGAGCTGCGCGAGCTGGGCAACGAGGAGCTGCTCAACAAGCTCCGCGAGGCCAAGGAAGAGCTGTTCAACCTCCGCTTCCAGGCGGCGACGGGCCAGCTCGAGAACCACGGTCGGCTCAAGGCCGTCCGCAAGGACATCGCGCGGATCTACACCCTGATGCGTGAGCGCGAGCTGGGCATCGAGACGGTGGAGAGCGCCTGATGAGCGAGAGCAACGTGACTGAAGAGACCAAGACGGACCGCGGATTCCGCAAGACCCGTGAGGGTCTGGTCGTCAGCGACAAGATGGACAAGACCGTCGTCGTCGCCGTCGAGGACCGCGTCAAGCACGCGCTGTACGGCAAGGTCATCCGCCGTACGAACAAGCTCAAGGCGCACGACGAGCAGAACGCCGCCGGCGTCGGCGACCGGGTTCTCCTGATGGAGACCCGCCCGCTCTCGGCGACGAAGCGCTGGCGCGTCGTGGAGATCCTCGAGAAGGCGAAGTAACCAAGCGGGGGTCCGCCCCCCGCTGCCTCCGCCGGGGGCCCAGCCCCCGGCCCCCGGGCCGGCGGCTCGCCGCCGGCCTCGGCCGCGGCCGAGCGGCCCCCGGCGGAGGTTGTCGCCTGCAGAGGCCTAAGTAATTCCTTCGGGGCAACCCCCGCAGGACAGTTCCGCCAGGCTCTCCGGCTCAACCCCCGGAGGGAACCGGCAGACAACCAGGAGATAGACGTGATCCAGCAGGAGTCGCGACTGCGTGTCGCCGACAACACGGGTGCGAAGGAGATCCTCTGCATCCGTGTGCTCGGCGGCTCCGGTCGCCGCTACGCGGGTATCGGTGACGTCATCGTCGCCACCGTCAAGGACGCGATCCCCGGTGGCAACGTGAAGAAGGGTGACGTCGTCAAGGCGGTCATCGTTCGCACCGTCAAGGAGCGCCGCCGTCCGGACGGCTCGTACATCCGCTTCGACGAGAACGCCGCTGTCATTCTCAAGAACGACGGCGACCCTCGTGGCACCCGTATCTTCGGCCCGGTCGGCCGTGAGCTGCGCGAGAAGAAGTTCATGAAGATCATCTCCCTCGCGCCGGAGGTGCTGTGAGCATGAAGATCAAGAAGGGCGACCTGGTCCAGGTCATCACCGGTAAGGACAAGGGCAAGCAGGGCAAGGTCATCGCGGCCTTCCCCCGCGAGGACCGTGTCCTGGTCGAGGGTGTCAACCGGGTCAAGAAGCACACCAAGGCCGGTCCGACGGCTCGCGGTTCGCAGGCCGGCGGCATCGTCACCACCGAGGCGCCGATCCACGTCTCCAACGTCCAGCTGGTCGTGGAGAAGGACGGCAAGAAGGTCGTGACCCGCGTCGGTTACCGCTTCGACGACGAAGGCAACAAGATCCGCGTTGCCAAGCGGACGGGTGAGGACATCTGATGACGACCACCACCACTCCGCGACTGAAGCAGAAGTACCGTGAGGAGATCACGGGCAAGCTGCGTGACGAGTTCAAGTACGAGAACGTCATGCAGATCCCCGGTCTCGTCAAGATCGTGGTCAACATGGGTGTGGGCGACGCCGCCCGCGACTCCAAGCTGATCGAGGGCGCCATCCGCGACCTCACCACGATCACCGGTCAGAAGCCGGCCGTCACCAAGGCCCGCAAGTCCATCGCGCAGTTCAAGCTGCGTGAGGGCCAGCCGATCGGTGCCCACGTCACGCTCCGTGGCGACCGCATGTGGGAGTTCCTGGACCGCACCCTGTCGCTCGCGCTGCCGCGCATCCGCGACTTCCGCGGCCTGTCCCCCAAGCAGTTCGACGGCCGTGGCAACTACACCTTCGGTCTCACGGAGCAGGTCATGTTCCACGAGATCGACCAGGACAAGATCGACCGCGTCCGGGGTATGGACATCACCGTGGTCACCACGGCGACCAACGACGCTGAGGGCCGCGCGCTCCTTCGTCACCTCGGCTTCCCCTTCAAGGAGGCGTGAGCGAGATGGCGAAGAAGGCTCTGATTGCCAAGGCTGCTCGCAAGCCCAAGTTCGGTGTGCGTGGCTACACCCGCTGCCAGCGCTGCGGCCGCCCGCACTCCGTGTACCGCAAGTTCGGCCTGTGCCGCGTGTGCCTTCGTGAGATGGCTCACCGTGGCGAGCTGCCGGGCGTGACCAAGAGCTCCTGGTAATCCCCCGATAAGGGATTAGCAGGGCTCTCGGTAAGCATCTGGGGCGGCCGGACGTCCAGCTCACATGCCTTAGGCTTGTGGGGTTGGGCGTCTGCCGCCGCCCTTACGACTTACTACGCCGTAGGTCCACCGCGCCGCACCCGTCCCGTCTCGGATCGGGGAGAGGGATGGCGCACCAGGAAACCCCGGCGAGAGAGGCCGAAGGCCAATTCATGACCATGACTGATCCGATCGCAGACATGCTGACGCGTCTGCGGAACGCGAACTCGGCGTACCACGACTCCGTGGCGATGCCGCACTCGAAGATCAAGTCGCACATCGCGGAGATCCTCCAGCAGGAGGGCTTCATCACGGGCTGGAAGGTCGAGGACGCCGAGGTCGGCAAGAACCTCGTCCTGGAGCTGAAGTTCGGCCCCAACCGTGAGCGCTCCATCGCGGGCATCAAGCGGATCTCCAAGCCCGGTCTCCGGGTGTACGCGAAGTCCACCAACCTGCCGAAGGTGCTGGGCGGCCTGGGCGTGGCCATCATCTCCACGTCCCACGGTCTCCTGACCGACAAGCAGGCGCAGAAGAAGGGCGTGGGTGGGGAAGTCCTCGCCTACGTCTGGTAGTTCGGGAACGGAGGAGAGACACAATGTCGCGTATCGGCAAGCTCCCCATCCCGGTTCCCGCCGGCGTGGACGTCACCATCGACGGCCGTACGGTCGCGGTCAAGGGCCCCAAGGGCGAACTGACCCACACCGTCATCGCGCCGATCGACATCGCCAAGGCCGAGGACGGCACCCTTCAGGTGCTCCGGCCCAACGACGAGCGGCAGAGCAAGGCCCTGCACGGCCTGTCCCGCACGCTGGTGGCGAACATGATCACCGGTGTGACCCAGGGATACGTCAAGAAGCTCGAAATCAGCGGTGTCGGTTACCGCGTCGTGGCGAAGGGCTCCAACCTGGAGTTCTCCCTCGGCTACAGCCACCCGATCCTGGTCGAGGCCCCCGAGGGCATCACCTTCAAGGTGGAGTCCCCGACCCGTTTCTCGGTCGAGGGCATCGACAAGCAGAAGGTCGGCGAGGTTGCGGCCAACATCCGCAAGCTGCGCAGGCCCGACCCGTACAAGGCCAAGGGCGTCAAGTACGAGGGCGAAGTCATCCGCCGCAAGGTCGGAAAGGCGGGTAAGTAAGCCATGGCATACGGGCAGAAGATCCTGAAGGGCGACGCCTACAAGCGCGCCGCGATCAAGCGCCGTCACATCCGGATCCGCAAGCGGATCAACGGTACGGCGGAGCGTCCCCGTCTGGTCGTGACCCGCTCCAACCGCCACATCGTGGCGCAGGTGATCGACGACCTGAAGGGCCACACCCTGGCATCGGCGTCCACCCTGGACAGCTCGATCCGCGGTGGCGAGGGCGACAAGTCCGCGCAGGCCAAGCAGGTCGGCGCCCTGGTCGCCGAGCGTGCCAAGGCCGCCGGTGTCGAGGCCGTCGTGTTCGACCGTGGTGGTAACCAGTACGCGGGGCGCATCGCCGCCCTGGCGGACGCCGCCCGCGAGGCCGGACTCAAGTTCTGAGTCCTGGTTCCGTAGCTAGCGGAGACAGAGAGAGGTAATTCCAATGGCTGGACCCCAGCGCCGCGGTGGCGGTGCCGGTGGCGGCGAGCGGCGGGACCGGAAGGGCCGTGACGGCGGCGCAGCTGCCGCCGAGAAGACCGCGTACGTTGAGCGCGTTGTCGCGATCAACCGCGTCGCCAAGGTTGTGAAGGGTGGTCGTCGCTTCAGCTTCACCGCGCTGGTCGTGGTGGGCGACGGTGACGGCACCGTGGGTGTCGGATACGGCAAGGCCAAGGAGGTGCCGGCCGCCATCGCCAAGGGCGTTGAGGAGGCCAAGAAGCACTTCTTCAAGGTCCCCCGGATCCAGGGCACCATCCCGCACCCCATCCAGGGTGAGAAGGCTGCCGGCGTCGTCCTGCTCAAGCCCGCGTCGCCCGGTACCGGTGTTATCGCCGGTGGTCCGGTGCGTGCCGTGCTCGAGTGCGCCGGTATCCACGACGTGCTGTCGAAGTCGCTCGGCTCCGACAACGCGATCAACATCGTGCACGCCACCGTGGAGGCCCTGAAGGGCCTGCAGCGTCCCGAGGAGATCGCGGCCCGCCGTGGTCTGCCCCTCGAGGACGTCGCCCCCGCGGCTCTCCTGCGTGCGCGTGCCGGGGCGGGTGCGTAATCATGGCGCAGCTCAAGATCACGCAGGTCAAGTCCTACATCGGCAGCAAGCAGAACCACCGTGACACCCTGCGCTCCCTTGGTCTCAAGGGCATCAACACGCAGGTCGTCAAGGAGGACCGCCCCGAGTTCCGCGGCATGGTGCACACCGTCCGCCACCTCGTGACGGTCGAGGAGGTCGACTGATCATGGCGGAGCAGAACCCGCTCAAGATCCACAACCTCCGTCCCGCCCCGGGCGCCAAGACCGCCAAGACCCGTGTCGGTCGTGGTGAGGCGTCGAAGGGTAAGACGGCCGGTCGTGGTACCAAGGGCACCAAGGCCCGCTACCAGGTTCCGGAGCGCTTCGAGGGTGGGCAGATGCCCCTCCACATGCGTCTCCCGAAGCTGAAGGGCTTCAAGAACCCCTTCAAGACCGAGTACCAGGTCGTGAACCTCGACAAGCTGGCCTCCCTCTACCCCGAGGGTGGCGAGGTCACCGTCGAGTCGCTGGTGGCCAAGGGTGCTGTTCGCAAGAACAGCCTCGTCAAGGTCCTCGGCCAGGGCGAGATCTCCGTGGCGCTGCAGGTGACGGTCGACGCCGTCTCCGGCTCCGCCAAGGAGAAGATCACCGCCGCCGGCGGTTCCGTCACCGAGCTCGTCTGAATCCCACAGGCGTCTCGATGACCTGAGCGATCCCGACCGGGGATACCCCACAAATGGGGTATCCCCGGTCGGTCGTTCCTAGGGCGGCAGTCTCGCCGGTAAGGTGGCCTGCACTGCCCACTTTCACAGGGTGCTTCACTTCGGGCACTCTGAGCGGCAGTTGCCCGTTACTTATTCGTCGAACCTCAAGACCGTCACCCTTGACGCAGTTGCGCGGGGGTCGCAGGAGGCACCGTGCTCACCGCGTTCGCCCGGGCGTTCAAGACGCCCGACCTGCGCAAGAAGCTGCTCTTCACGCTCGGCATCATCGTGGTCTACCGGGTCGGTACGCACATCCCGATCCCAGGAGTCGACTACCGGAACGTCCAGACCTGTATCGACGCCGCCCAGGCCAACCAGGGTCTGTTCGGTCTGGTCAACATGTTCAGCGGCGGCGCGCTGCTCCAGATCACGATCTTCGCGCTGGGCATCATGCCGTACATCACGGCGAGCATCATTCTGCAGCTGCTGACCGTGGTGATCCCGCGCCTGGAAGCCCTGAAGAAGGAGGGCCAGGCCGGTACGGCGAAGATCACGCAGTACACCCGTTACCTGACGGTGGCCCTCGCCATCCTTCAGGGCACCGGCCTCGTCGCCACCGCCCGCAGCGGCGCTCTGTTCCAGGGCTGCCCGGTGGCCAGCCAGATCGTCCCGGACCAGTCGATCTTCGTCACCATCACCATGGTCATCACCATGACCGCCGGTACGGCGTTCGTGATGTGGCTCGGCGAGCTCATCACCGACCGCGGCATCGGCAACGGCATGTCGATCCTGATGTTCATCTCGATCGCCGCCACCTTCCCGTCCGCCCTGTGGGCCATCAAGGAGCAGGGCTCCCTGGCCGGCGGCTGGATCGAGTTCGGCACCGTCATCGCGGTCGGCCTCGTCATGGTCGGCCTGGTCGTCTTCGTCGAGCAGGCCCAGCGCCGCATCCCGGTTCAGTACGCCAAGCGCATGATCGGCCGCCGCTCCTACGGCGGTACGTCCACGTACATCCCGCTGAAGGTGAACCAGGCGGGTGTGATTCCCGTCATCTTCGCCTCGTCGCTGCTCTACATCCCGGCGCTGATCGCCCAGTTCGCCGGAGGCACCTCGGGCTGGAAAACCTGGATCGAGCAACACTTCGTCAAGGGCGACCACCCGTACTACATCATTTCGTACTTCCTGCTGATCGTTTTCTTCGCATTCTTCTACGTCGCGATCTCCTTCAACCCCGAGGAAGTCGCCGACAACATGAAGAAGTATGGTGGCTTCATCCCGGGCATCCGGGCTGGCCGACCGACCGCTGAGTACCTGAGCTACGTACTCAACCGGATCACCTGGCCGGGTTCGCTGTACCTGGGTCTGATCGCTCTCGTACCGACGATGGCGTTGGTTGGTTTCGGGGCAAACCAGAACTTCCCGTTCGGCGGTACCAGCATCCTGATCATCGTGGGTGTCGGTCTCGAGACCGTGAAGCAGATCGAGAGCCAGCTCCAGCAGCGCAATTACGAAGGGTTCCTCCGCTGATGCGTATCGTCCTCGTCGGGCCGCCGGGTGCCGGTAAGGGAACGCAGGCCGCGTTCCTGGCCAAGAACCTGTCGATCCCGCACATCTCCACGGGCGACCTGTTCCGGGCCAACATCAGCCAGCAGACGGAACTCGGCAAACTGGCGAAGTCCTACATGGACGCGGGCAATCTCGTGCCCGACGAGGTCACCATCGCGATGGCGAAGGACCGCATGGAGCAGCCGGACGCCGAGAACGGCTTCCTGCTGGACGGCTTCCCCCGCAACGTCTCCCAGGCCGAGGCGCTCGACGAGCTGCTGGAGACCGAGAACATGCAGCTCGACGCGGTGCTGGACCTGGAGGTCCCCGAGGACGAGGTGGTCAAGCGGATCGCCGGCCGCCGCGTCTGCCGCAACGAGTCGGCGCACGTCTTCCACGTGACGTACAAGCCGCCGGCCAAGGAGGGCGTCTGCGACGTCTGCGGCGGCGAGCTCTACCAGCGCGACGACGACTCCGAGGAGACCGTCCGCAAGCGGCTGGAGGTCTACCACACGCAGACCGAGCCGATCATCGACTACTACAAGGCCCAGGGCCTGGTGGTCACGATCTCCGCGCTCGGCAAGGTGGAGGACGTCACGACGCGCGCCATGGAGGCGCTCAAGCGTGGCGAGGACGACAAGTAGTCGTTCGTGCGCAGCTACCGCCGCGGTTCCCCCCGGGGAGCCGCGGCTGCTGTGTGGGCGGGGTCTGTCGCGCGGCCCCGTATCGTTGAAGGCGTTCTCACTCTCCGAAGGTCCAGAAAGGCCGTAGCCCCCATGGTGCAGATCAAGACCCCCGAGCAGATCGCCAAGATGCGTGAGGCGGGGCTGGTCGTCGCCGCCATTCACGCGGCGACCCGTGAAGCCGCCGTGCCGGGGGCCACGACGAAGGATCTGGACCAGGTCGCCCGCAAGGTGCTCGCCGAGCACAACGCCAAGCCGAACTTCCTCGGGTACGGGGGCTTCCCCGCGACCATCTGCACCTCGGTGAACGAGGTCGTCGTCCACGGCATCCCGTCCGACGACGTCGTCCTCAAGGACGGGGACGTGATCTCCATCGACTGCGGCGCGATCATCGACGGCTGGCACGGCGACGCCGCGTACACGGCCTTCGTGGGCTCCGGTCACGCTCCGGAGCTCGTCGAGCTCTCCCGGGTGACCGAGGAGTCGATGTGGGCCGGTATCGCGGCCATGAAGCTCGGCAACCGGCTGGTCGACGTCTCCCGGGCGATCGAGACGTACATCCGCCGCCAGCCGAAGCCCGGCGGCGGCCGCTACGGGATCATCGAGGACTACGGCGGCCACGGCATCGGCACCGAGATGCACATGGACCCGCACCTGCTGAACTACGTCGACCGGAGGCGTGGCAAGGGCCCGAAGCTGGTGCCCGGCTTCTGCCTCGCGATCGAGCCCATGGTCTCCCTCGGCACCCCGAAGACCGAGGTCCTCCAGGACGACTGGACGGTCGTCACCACGGACGGCACGTGGTCGTCGCACTGGGAGCACTCGGTGGCGCTGACCGAGGAGGGCCCGCTCGTGCTGACGTCTCCCGACGGGGGGAAGGCGAAGCTCGCCGAGCTGGGGATCGTTGCCGCGCCGGATCCGTTGGGCTGAGCGCATTCCGCGGTGGGGTGCCGTGCACGTCGGCGGCTGCGGGTGCGCTGTGGCTTGTCGCGCAGTTCCCCGCGCCCCTCTCGGGGCGCTTAAAGCCGTCTCCGGCGGGGCAGACTTCCCCGATTCGTGTTTCTGAGGGCCCTGTCGTAGACTGACTCGTCGGCTCTTGTGTACCCGCATGTCTGCATGCGGCCCGCACTGAGTCGATCAAGGTAGTCGATTCGAAGGGCGAAGCGTGGCCAAGAAGCAAGGTGCCATCGAGATCGAGGGCACTGTCGTCGAGTCTCTTCCGAACGCCATGTTCAAGGTCGAGCTCCAGAACGGCCACCAGGTCCTGGCACACATCAGCGGCAAGATGCGTATGCACTACATCCGCATCCTCCCTGACGACCGGGTCGTGGTGGAGCTGTCTCCGTACGACCTCACGCGTGGCCGGATCGTCTACCGCTACAAGTAGATCTTGCCTGTGCCCCGGGCGCCGTGTGCGACTGGGGCCGCCGGCACTGACCCGGAGAACCTCACACCCATGAAGGTCAAGCCGAGCGTCAAGAAGATCTGCGACAAGTGCAGGGTGATCCGCCGTCACGGCCGGGTCATGGTCATCTGCGATAACCCGCGCCACAAGCAGCGCCAGGGCTGACGCACGACCGATCCCTCTGCATCCATCGCAGAGATTCGCGCGACGCAAGCTGAATATGTTCATACGCAGGATCCAGGCTGGCCGCGGTCGGCCTGACACCCCCGGTTCGGAGGCCGGGGACCCAGTTCGTACCTGGTACGGCGGCTGGGAGTCGGTTCTGCGGAAGACCTCCGACAAGTAACTGGAGCCATTGAATGGCACGCGTTTCCGGTGTTGACATCCCGCGCGACAAGCGCGTGGAGATCGCCCTCACCTACGTGTTCGGCATCGGCCGGACCCTCTCGCAGCAGACGCTGGCCGCCACCGGCGTCGACCCGAACACCCGCGTTCGCGACCTCTCCGAGGAGCAGCTCGTCGCGATCCGCGAGTACGTCGACAACAACATCAAGACCGAGGGTGACCTCCGTCGCGAGATCCAGGCCGACATCCGCCGCAAGGTCGAGATCGGTACCTACCAGGGTCTGCGTCACCGCCGCGGTCTGCCCGTCCGCGGTCAGCGCACCAGCACCAACGCCCGCACCCGCAAGGGCCCGCGTCGCGCCATCGCCGGCAAGAAGAAGCCGGGCAAGAAGTAGTCCTCAGCGGACGCTCGTCAGCGGTCTTCGCTGCAGGACCGACCACCTCCCGTAGGAGTTATAGATGCCCCCCAAGGGTCGTCAGGGCGCTGCCAAGAAGGTGCGCCGCAAGGAAAAGAAGAACGTCGCTCACGGCCACGCGCACATCAAGAGCACGTTCAACAACACGATCGTCTCGATCACGGACCCGTCCGGCAACGTGATCTCCTGGGCCTCCGCCGGCCACGTCGGCTTCAAGGGCTCCCGGAAGTCCACGCCGTTCGCCGCGCAGATGGCCGCCGAGTCGGCTGCCCGCCGCGCCCAGGAGCACGGCATGCGCAAGGTCGACGTGTTCGTCAAGGGCCCGGGTTCCGGTCGTGAGACCGCCATCCGTTCGCTCCAGGCGACCGGTCTCGAGGTCGGCTCCATCCAGGACGTCACCCCGACCCCGCACAACGGCTGCCGTCCGCCGAAGCGCCGCCGCGTCTGACGCGACGCCTTCGGGTTCTCGGTTTTCGGGCGGTACGGCTCCTTCGGGCCGTATCGCCCGTACCCTTGCAGTACCCGTCCCTTTATGTCGGGGACGGTCGAGTCGGGCGTCATATAGCGGGCGCCCCCGACTGAAGGATCTGATCCACACATGCTGATCGCTCAGCGTCCCTCGTTGACCGAAGAGGTCGTCGACGAATTCCGCTCCCGGTTCGTGATCGAGCCGCTGGAGCCGGGCTTCGGCTACACCCTCGGCAACTCCCTCCGCCGGACCCTCCTCTCCTCGATCCCGGGTGCGGCGGTCACGTCCATCCGCATCGACGGTGTCCTGCACGAGTTCACCACCGTGCCGGGCGTCAAGGAGGACGTCACCGACCTGATCCTCAACATCAAGCAGCTGGTCGTCTCCTCGGAGCACGACGAGCCGGTCGTGATGTACCTGCGCAAGCAGGGCCCGGGTCTGGTCACCGCCGCCGACATCGCGCCGCCGGCCGGTGTCGAGGTGCACAACCCCGACCTCGTCCTCGCCACGCTCAACGGCAAGGGCAAGCTGGAGATGGAGCTGACGGTCGAGCGTGGCCGCGGTTACGTCTCCGCCGTGCAGAACAAGCAGGTCGGCCAGGAGATCGGCCGGATCCCGGTCGACTCGATCTACTCGCCGGTGCTCAAGGTCACGTACAAGGTCGAGGCCACGCGTGTCGAGCAGCGGACCGACTTCGACAAGCTGATCGTCGACGTCGAGACCAAGCAGGCCATGCGCCCGCGTGACGCCATGGCGTCCGCCGGTAAGACCCTGGTCGAGCTGTTCGGTCTCGCCCGCGAGCTGAACATCGACGCCGAGGGCATCGACATGGGCCCGTCCCCGACGGACGCCGCCCTTGCCGCCGATCTGGCGCTGCCGATCGAGGAGCTGGAGCTCACGGTCCGCTCCTACAACTGCCTCAAGCGCGAGGGCATCCACTCCGTGGGCGAGCTCGTGGCGCGTTCCGAGGCCGACCTCCTGGACATCCGCAACTTCGGTGCGAAGTCCATCGACGAGGTCAAGGCGAAGCTGGCCGGCATGGGCCTGGCCCTGAAGGACAGCCCGCCCGGATTCGACCCGACCGCTGCGGCTGACGCGTTCGGTGCCGATGACGACGCGGACGCCGGGTTCGTGGAGACCGAGCAGTACTGAGTCTCTGCTTCCGGGGTCCGCGTCAGCGGACCCCGGATCTCCGACAGGCAAACCCGTCTGCTCGGATACTGACCCCGGTACCTGATACGGCCGGGGCAGACACCTAGGAGAAACACCATGCCGAAGCCCACCAAGGGTGCCCGTCTGGGCGGCAGCGCCGCGCACGAGAAGCTGATGCTCGCGAACCTCGCGAAGTCGCTGTTCGAGCACGGCCGGATCACCACCACCGAGGCGAAGGCGCGCAAGCTGCGTCCGTACGCCGAGCGTCTGGTCACCAAGGCGAAGAAGGGCGACCTTCACAACCGCCGTCAGGTGCTCCAGGTCATCACGGACAAGAGCATCGTCCACACGCTCTTCACCGAGATCGGCCCGCGTTACGAGAACCGTCCGGGTGGCTACACCCGCATCACCAAGATCGGTAACCGCCGTGGCGACAACGCGCCCATGGCTGTCATCGAGCTGGTCGAGGCGCTGACGGTGGCGCAGGAGGCGACCGGCGAGGCCGAGGCCGCGACCAAGCGTGCCGCCAAGGACGCCGAGGCCGCCGAGGCTCAGGTCGACACGACCAAGGCCGAGGACGCCGAGGAGTCCAAGGACGCCTGAGCGTCTGCCGGGGGCTGTGAACGGGCGGCTGCGGCTTCGCCGTGGTTGTTCGCGCAGTTCCCCGCGCCCCTGAGGGGGCGTCGGCGGGTCCGTTCCTCTATGAGGGGCGGGCCCGCTTTTTTGTGTTGCTGAGAGGATCTGTACGTGAGTGATGAAGCAGCAGCCGGTTACGTTCGTGTGCGTCTCGACCTGTCGTACGACGGGAGTGAGTTCTCCGGGTGGGCCAAGCAGGCCGGGGGGCGGCGTACCGTGCAGGGGGAGATCGAGGACGCCCTGCGGACCGTGACGCGGTCGGGGGAGACGTACGAGCTGACCGTGGCGGGGCGTACCGATGCCGGGGTGCACGCCCGGGGGCAGGTGGCGCACGTCGATCTGCCGCGTGAGGTCTGGGCCGAGCACAACCAGAAGCTGCTGAAGCGGCTCGCCGGGCGGCTGCCCAGGGACGTACGGGTCTGGGCCCTCAGGGAGGCGCCCAGTGGCTTCAACGCGCGGTTCTCGGCGATCTGGAGGCGGTACGCGTACCGGGTCACCGACAATCCCGGGGGCGTCGATCCGCTGCTGCGGAACCATGTGCTGTGGCACGACTGGCCCCTGGACGTCGACGCCATGAACGAGGCCGCACGGCGGCTGCTCGGGGAGCACGACTTCGCCGCCTACTGCAAGAAGCGGGAGGGCGCGACGACGATCCGCACGCTCCAGGAACTGCGGCTCGTGAAGGGCGACGACGGCATCATCACCGCGACCGTGCGGGCCGACGCCTTCTGCCACAACATGGTGCGCTCGCTCATCGGGGCGCTGCTGTTCGTGGGCGACGGGCACCGGCCGCCGGACTGGCCCGCGAAGGTGCTGGCGGCCGGTGTGCGGGACTCGGCCGTGCACGTCGTACGGCCGCACGGGCTGACGCTGGAGGAGGTCGGCTACCCGGCCGACGAACTGCTCGCCGCGCGCAGCAAGGAGGCGCGGAACAAGCGGTCGCTGCCGCCGGCGGGGTGCTGCTGACGCCTACTCGTCGGCCGCGGCGGACGCCTGTGCCTGGCCGCGGCGGTGGATCTGACGGAACGTGAACAGCTGGAGGTTGTCGCCCGTGGCGAACACCTCGGTGTCCTTTTCCGTCACGTCCTTGCCGCTGGTGAAGCCGGCGTTGGTGAAGTAGGCGTAGCGGCCGTAGGAGTTGCTGGTCGTACGGCAGAACCCGGATTCGCAGAAGGGCTTCACGCCGCCGCCGGAGAGCGACTTGACGAAGCTCTTCTTGTTGGTCTCGCCCTTGGCCTTGGCGGCCTGTGCCTCGGTGTCGAAGACCGCCACGCCGACCGTCACGGCGATGCCGTCCGCGGAGTAGGTGACGCGTATCAGGCGGGTGCAGTCGTTCGCGGTGAGGATCTTCGGGAGGGTGCCGCCCGACGCCGAGGCGCAGTTCTTGGTGTCGGCCGTGGGGCCCTTCTTGTACGTCGTCTCGCCCATGGTCAGCTGCGTGCCGGGGAAGAGGGTGTCCGGGCTGAGCGGAGCCGTGTCCTTCTTCGCGCTGGCGATGAAGTCCTTGGGGTCCAGCGGGGGCGGGGCGCTGGTCGGGGCGAACGACGGGGCCGAGGCCGACTCGCTCGGGATGTCGGCCGAGGGCACCTGGGAGGTCGGGCTGTTCGCCTGGTTGTCGCCGCCCGCGGAGACCACGGCCACGGCGACGGCGGCGCCGATCGCGACGGTGGCGAGCGCGCCGCCGCCGACCAGGAGCAGCCGGCGTCGTTTGTTACGGGCCTCGGACGCCTCGGCGAGCGCGGCCCAGTCCGGAGACTGGCCGCCCCCGCTGTTCCAGGGCTGCTGCGACTGCGGTTTCCAGGGATCCCACTGGGACTGAGGTCCCCCCTGCCCAAAGCTCATGGGGCGCATCTTAGACGGGACATGGGGCGTGCTGGTCCGCCTGGATGGGCTCCGGAGCACCTAGCGTTCCTCCCATGCGGACGGGCAAAGGCGACATCTGCGGGTGGTTGGGGCGACTGCTGCCGACCGTGGTGCTGGTGGTGTGCCTGCGGTCCTGGCCCTCGGCCGCGGCCGCGGTCGGGGTGTGGCCGTCGGTCGCGGTCGGGGTGCTGCGGGCGCTGCGTCGTCCGCGCGGTGGCGGCTCACTGCCGCGCCGGTGCGTCGCGGTGCTCGCCGATGTGCTGCTGCCGACGGTGTTCCCGTACGTGCGGCCGCCGCGGCGCCGGACGCTGCGGAAGGCCGTGACTCTCTGTGCCGGCCTGTGCGTCTCCGTAGCCGATCGCCGGCGGTGATCCCGCGTTTTGACCCTTGTGGTGAGCACCGGTATTCTGCTTGTTCGTTGTGTATTGGCTTGCTCATTCTCACGGGACGGGCCCTTACACCGGTCCACCGGGCCGATGACCAGCGACCAGCACGCGGTTTGCGTCACCGCAGTGCGGTCAAGGCTGTCGTGATCGTTTCGGTGACCTGTTCAGGACCATTCACTCGAAGCGAAGGCTACGAACCGTGCGTACGTACAGCCCCAAGCCCGGCGATGTGACGCGCCAGTGGCACGTCATTGACGCTCAGGACGTTGTCCTGGGTCGTCTCGCCACCACCGCAGCGACCCTCCTCCGGGGCAAGCACAAGCCGATCTATGCCCCCCACGTCGACGCTGGTGACTTCGTCATCATCATCAACGCGGACAAGGTGCACCTGTCCGGCAACAAGCGGACCCAGAAGATGGCGTACCGCCACTCCGGCTACCCGGGTGGTCTGCGCTCCGTCCGTTACGACGAGCTGCTCGACAAGAACCCCGAGAAGGCCATCGAGAAGGCCGTCAAGGGCATGCTCCCCAAGAACACTCTGGGCCGTCAGATGCTCTCGAAGCTGAAGGTCTACAAGGGTGACCAGCACCCGCACGGCGCGCAGCAGCCGCAGCCGTACGAGATCACCCAGGTCGCGCAGTAAGTCCGGCCACCCCCTAAGACTGAAGAGAATCTGAGGAGAATCGTGGCCGAGACCACTGCCGAGCAGCCGCTCGAAGAGCTTGACATCGACAGCTACACCACCGAGTCCGAGGTCCCCGTCGAGGGTGAGTACACCTCGGAGTCCATGGCCTCCCGCTTCGGCGAGCCCCAGCCGGCCGCCGGCCTGGGCCGTCGCAAGAACGCCATCGCCCGCGTCCGGATCGTCCCGGGCACCGGCAAGTGGAAGATCAACGGTCGCACCCTCGAGGACTACTTCCCGAACAAGGTGCACCAGCAGGAAGTCAACGAGCCCTTCAAGGTGCTCGAGCTCGAGGGCCGCTACGACGTCATCGCCCGCATCGCCGGTGGCGGTGTCTCCGGTCAGGCCGGTGCGCTCCGTCTCGGTGTCGCCCGCGCGCTGAACGAGGCCGACGTCGACAACAACCGTGGCGCCCTCAAGAAGGCCGGCTTCCTCCGCCGCGACGACCGTGCGGTCGAGCGCAAGAAGGCCGGTCTGAAGAAGGCCCGCAAGGCCCCGCAGTACAGCAAGCGCTAATCGCGTCGCTGTTCTTGCGACTGTCTTCGCAACGTTGCGACGGTTTTCGCAACAATCGCCCCGGCGGCACATTCCGTGCCGCCGGGGCGTTCCCGTACACAACCCCTGCACATGCCGGGCAGTCTCAGGGGTCGTACCGGAGCCGCACTCTCTCGTAATTCGGAGGACACCACAGTGGGACGACTCTTCGGCACGGACGGCGTGCGCGGTGTCGCCAACGCGGATCTGACGGCGGAGATGGCCCTCGGCCTCTCCGTGGCCGCGGCGCACGTACTGGCCGAGGCGGGCACGTTCGAGGGACACCGGCCGACCGCGGTGGTCGGGCGTGATCCGCGCGCGTCCGGGGAGTTCCTGGAGGCCGCCGTGGTCGCGGGCCTCGCCAGCGCCGGCGTGGACGTCCTGCGGGTCGGCGTGCTGCCGACGCCCGCGGTGGCGTACCTGACCGGAGAGCTCGGCGCCGACCTCGGTGTGATGCTCTCCGCGAGCCACAACGCCATGCCGGACAACGGCGTCAAGTTCTTCGCCCGCGGCGGGCACAAGCTCGCCGACGAGCTGGAGGACCGGATCGAGTCCGTCTACGAGGAGCACCGCACCGGCGCCCCGTGGGACCGGCCGACCGGGGCCGGGGTGGGCCGGGTGCGCGAGTACGAGGAGGGCTTCGACCGGTACGTCGAGCATCTGCTGCGCGCCCTGCCGAACCGGCTCGACGGGCTGAAGGTCGTCCTCGACGAGGCACACGGCGCCGCCGCCCGGGTCTCGCCCGAGGCGTTCCAGCGGGCCGGTGCCGAGGTCGTGACGATCGGGGCCGAGCCGGACGGGCTCAACATCAACGACGGGTGCGGCTCCACCCACCTGGACAAGATCAAGGCCGCCGTCGTCGAGCACGGGGCCGACCTGGGCATCGCGCACGACGGGGACGCCGACCGGTGCCTCGCCGTGGACCACACCGGCGCGGAGGTGGACGGCGACCAGATCCTGGCCGTGCTCGCCCTGGCCATGCGGGAGGCTGCCACGCTGCGGGCCGAGACGGTCGTGGCGACGGTGATGTCCAACCTGGGCTTCAAGCTCGCCATGGAGCGTGAGGGCATCCGGCTCGTGCAGACCGCCGTGGGCGACCGGTACGTGCTGGAGGAGATGAAGGAGCACGGGTTCGCCCTCGGGGGCGAGCAGTCCGGGCACGTGATCATCCTCGACCACGCGACGACGGGCGACGGCACGCTGACCGGGCTGCTGCTGGCGGCGCGGGTCGCGCAGAGCGGGCGTTCGTTGCGGGAGCTGGCCTCTGTGATGGAGCGGCTGCCGCAGGTGCTGATCAATGTGCCGGACGTCGACAAGTCCCGGGTGACGACGTCGGCCGAGCTGTCCTCGGCGGTCGCCGACGCGGAGCGGGAGCTGGGCGCCACCGGGCGGGTGCTGTTGCGGTCCTCGGGGACCGAGCCGTTGGTTCGCGTGATGGTGGAGGCGGCTGATATCGAGCAGGCTCGGTCCGTTGCGGGGCGGCTTGCGGATGCGGTGAAGTCTGCGCTCGGTTGATGAACCGGGTAGGGGGGTGGGGAATTCTGTGGTGGGCGGGCTGCGGGTGCTTCGTGGCTGGTCGCGCAGTTCCCCGCACCCCTAAAGCCTGCTGACCTGCTGGCGTTGTCTGGACCAGAGCCACTTCTGTAGCAGCAGGGTTACCGTGCCGGCGACGATGATGCCCAGCAGGTTCAGCAGGAGCTGCTCCGTGGAGCCCCAGGTCTGCTTGGTGTCGCCGTAGCTCAGGGCCACGGCGGCGTTCGCGGCGGCCGGGACCGTGGTCACCGAGATGGCCACGCCCACCAGGGCGCCCGACTTCGCGGAGGTCAGGGAGAGCGTGCCGGCGATGCCGGCCAGGACCGCCACGACGAAGGAGAACCAGTCGGGGGCGTAGATGAAGCCCGTGTTGGGGCGGTCCCCCATGAGTTGCCGCTCGCTGAACAGGTCGACCGCGTCCATGAAGAGGCTGAAGCCGACCGTCACCGCCATGGCCACCGCGAAGCCCACCAGGAGGGCGATCACCGAGCGCAGGGCCAGGCCTGCTCGGCGGCGGACGATGGCGGTGCAGATGCCGGCGAGCGGGCCGAACTCCGGGCCGACCGCCATGGCGCCCACGATCAGGATCGCGTTGTCCAGGACCACGCCGCAGGCCGCGATCATCGTGGCGAGGGTGATGAACGCGAGGTACGTGACGGAGAGGGTCGACTCCTCGTGCGTCGCGTCGCTGAGGTGCTCCCACAGGACCGCGTCGGCGCCCTCACCGGGTGCGTCGGCCGCGGCCTGGTCGGCCCGCTCGGACAGCGACAGGTCGATGTTCTCGACGGCGATGGAACCGCTGGTGTCGATGCCGAGTTCGCGCAGGCCGGTGAGCAGTTCGTCGCCCGCCTCCCGCGCCACGTCGCACATCACGACGTCCCCGGCGGGGTTGCGTGCGGTGTCCGGCAGCACGACGAGGTGGGTGGTGCCGACCGTCTTCTCGATCAGCCGCACCACGTCGTCGGTCTGCTCGGGCGGGGTGATCAGGCGCAGGTGGAGCATGACGACCATCTAACCGGGCTTTTCCCCGGCGTCACAGCTTGCGCAGGCTGAGGCGCTGCACCTTGTGGTCCGGGCCCTTGCGCAGCACGAGGGTGGCGCGGCCGCGGGTGGGGGCGATGTTCTCGACCAGGTTGGGCCGGTTGATCGTGCGCCACATCGTCCGGGCGTAGTCGAGGGCCTCCTCCTCCGAGACCTGGGTGTACTTGCGGAAGTACGAGGACGGGTCCTGGAAGGCGGTCGCGCGCAGCTTGCGGAAGCGGTTGAGGTACCAGCGCTCGATGTCCTCGACGCGGGCGTCGACGTACACGCTGAAGTCGAAGTAGTCGGCGAGGCCGACCCGGGTGCGGCCGTCCTTGCCGGGAAGGGCGGGCTGGAGGACGTTCAGGCCCTCGACGATCAGGATGTCGGGGCGGCGGACCGTGAGCTTCTTGTCGGGGACGATGTCGTAGATCAGGTGGGAGTAGACGGGAGCCGTGACCTCGTCCTTGCCGGCCTTGATGTCGGCGACGAAGCGGGTCAGCGCGCGGCGGTCGTAGGACTCGGGGAATCCCTTCCGCGACATCAGGCCGCGGGCCTGGAGCTCCTTGGTGGGCAGCAGGAAGCCGTCGGTGGTGACCAGCTCGACGCGCGGGTGTTCCGGCCAGCGCGAGAGCAGGGCCTGGAGGAGCCGGGCGACCGTCGACTTGCCCACGGCGACCGAGCCGGCGACTCCTATGACGAACGGGGTGCCGGACTGGGAGCCCTGCTCGCCCAGGAAGGTGTTGAGCGCGCCTCTGAGGCCGTCCGTGGCACCGACGTAGAGGTTGAGGAGTCTGGACAGCGGGAGGTAGATGTCCCGCACCTCGTCGAGGTCGATGACATCGCCGAGACCGCGCAGCTTCTCGACCTCCTCGGCCGTCAGCGGCAGCGGCGTCTTGTCGCGCAACGCGCTCCACTCGGCTCGGGTGAGGTCGACGTAGGGAGTCGCCTCCGGCCGCTGCCGGTGGGCGCTCCGGGGGATCGAGGAGACCGGAGAGATCACAGTCCATTGTTACGGGCGTACGAACGGACGGTGAGGTGGGATCCGTCACGCAGGGGCCTCGGGGCCTCCTCTGCGGGGAGAAGGCCGACAGGGCTTCGTACCCCGGTGGTAATTTCCGATTTCGGGCACGCTGCGGCAGGTTCGGCGCGGGAAACGACCCTAAGCTGCCGCCCATGTGTGGAATCGTGGGTTACGTGGGGCCGCAGTCGGCGCTCGAGGTCGTGATGGCCGGGCTGAAGCGGCTGGAGTACCGGGGGTACGACTCGGCGGGCGTCGCCGTGCTGGCCGACGGCGGGCTGGCGACGGGGAAGAAGGCCGGCAAGCTCCTCAACCTGGAGAAGGAACTGGACGGCCGGCCCCTGCCGGCCGGCACGACGGGCATCGGACACACCCGGTGGGCCACACACGGCGGCCCGACCGACGCCAACGCCCACCCGCACATCGACAACGCGGGACGGGTCGCGGTGGTGCACAACGGCATCATCGAGAACTTCGCCGTGCTGCGGGCCGAGTTGGAGGAGCGGGGGCACGAGCTGACCTCCGAGACGGACACCGAGGTCGTCGCGCATCTGCTCGCCGAGGAGTTCTCCTCGTGCGCCGACCTCGCCGAGGCGATGCGGCTGGTGTGCCGGCGGCTGGAGGGCGCGTTCACGCTGGTCGCGGTGCACGCCGACGAGCCGGACGTGGTGGTGGGCGCACGGCGGAACTCGCCCCTGGTGGTGGGCGTCGGGGAGGGCGAGGCCTTTCTCGCCTCGGACGTCGCCGCGTTCATCGCCCACACCCGGTCGGCGATCGAGCTGGGACAGGACCAGGTGGTGGAGCTGCGCCGGGACGGCGTGACGGTGACGGGCTTCGACGGCCGCCCGGCCGACGTCCGCTCGTACCACGTCGACTGGGACGCGTCGGCCGCGGAAAAGGGCGGCTATGACTACTTCATGCTCAAGGAGATCGCCGAGCAGCCCAAGGCGGTCGCCGATACGCTGCTGGGCCGGATCGACGGCTCCGGTTCGCTGACCCTGGACGAGGTGCGGATCCCCGCGGGGGTGCTGCGGGAGATCGACAAGGTCGTCATCGTCGCGTGCGGTACGGCCTTCCACGCCGGGATGATCGCCAAGTACGCCATCGAGCACTGGACGCGCCTGCCGTGCGAGGTGGAACTGGCCAGTGAGTTCCGGTACCGGGATCCGATCCTGGACGCGCAGACCCTCGTCATCGCCATCTCCCAGTCCGGCGAGACCATGGACACCCTCATGGCGCTGCGGCACGCCCGTGAGCAGGGCTCCAACGTGCTGGCGATCTGCAACACCAACGGCTCGACGATCCCGCGTGAGTCGGACGCGGTGCTGTACACGCACGCCGGGCCGGAGGTGGCCGTCGCCTCCACCAAGGCGTTCCTGACGCAGCTCGTCGCGTGCTACCTGGTCGCCCTGTATCTGGGCCAGGTGCGGGGCACCAAGTGGGGCGACGAGATCCGGGCGGTGATCCGTGACCTGTCCTCGATCGCCGGTGCGGTGGATCAGGTGCTGGGCACCATGGAGCCGGTGCGGGAGCTGGCGCGCACGCTCGCCTCGAAGAACACGGTGCTGTTCCTCGGCCGCCACGTGGGGTATCCGGTGGCGCTGGAGGGCGCGCTGAAGCTCAAGGAGCTGGCCTACATGCACGCCGAGGGGTTCGCGGCGGGGGAGTTGAAGCACGGGCCGATCGCCTTGATCGAGGAGGATCTGCCGGTGGTCGTCGTGGTGCCGTCGCCGCGCGGGCGGTCCGTGCTGCACGACAAGATCGTGTCCAACATCCAGGAGATCCGGGCGCGGGGTGCGCGGACGATCGTCATCGCGGAGGAGGGGGACGAGGCGGTGGTGCCGTACGCGGACCACTTGATCCGGGTGCCGGCCACGCCGACGCTGCTCCAGCCGCTCGTGGCCACGGTGCCGCTGCAGGTGTTCGCGTGTGAGCTGGCGACGGCCCGCGGGAACGAGGTGGATCAGCCTCGGAACCTGGCGAAGTCGGTGACGGTGGAGTAGCGGAGCGACGGAGAGGGGCGAACGGCCGGTCGCCGTTCGCCTCAGTACGGGTAGCTCCAGGGTGGCGGCGGCGTGGGGCTGTACGCCAGCTTGGTCCAGCCGTCGGGGGTCACCTGGTAGAAGTCCCCGTTGTCGCCGTCCATCCGCGAGCGGCCGTTCACATGCACGACGTCCGCGTGCAGGCGGTAGTGGAAGCCGCCCATCATGCCGACCACACGGAAGAAGATCTGTCCGCTCAGACTCTCCGTCAGCGGGGACAGCGGCGGCAGCAGGTGTTCGGTCTCGTCGAAGCAACTGCCCGTCCGCTCCCGCAGCATCGCGTGGAAGTGGTGTTCCAGCGCGTCGGACGGGGCGGGGAGCCGCCGCACCTCGACCGGCTCCAGGAGCTCGAGCAGGTGCGTGTGACCCCGCTCCCGCGCGATGTCCACGGGGCGAAGTCCGTCCCGGGTGCGCTGGGTGCGCCAGGCGCCGTGCGCGATCAGCCGGGAGACGACGGCGATGCCGGCACCGTGCCAGGCGGCCTGGTGCAGCGGGGCGAATCCGCTGCGTTTCCCGGGCCGGGCCAAGTTGACCCGTTCGGGGTGCTTCCCCAACTCCGCGAACAGGCCGTCCCAGTCGGCGTCCCGGGCCAGGTCCGAGAACCGGTCCCGGTCCTTCAGATACCAGTCGTTGTAGTGCCCGCGGTCGGTGAGGCCGTCCCATTCCATGTGGATCATGCTAGGAGGCGGGAACGGAGCCGTGTCGGCGGGGAACGCCCCGGCAGGACCGTAGGGTGCTGCGCATGAGCATTATCGGGGTCGGGATCGACGTCGCCGAGATCGATCGGTTCGCGGCGTCGCTGGAGCGTACGCCCGCGTTGGCCGGACGGCTGTTCGTGGAGCGGGAGTTGGTGCTGCCCAGTGGGGAGCGCCGGGGGGTCGCCTCCCTGGCTGCCCGGTTCGCCGCCAAGGAGGCCCTGGCCAAGGCGCTCCGGGCTCCGGCCGGGCTGCTCTGGACCGATGCCGAGGTGTGCGTCGAGGACAGTGGACAGCCGTGGCTGCGGGTGACCGGGACCGTGGCCGCGCGGGCCGCCGAGCTCGGGGTGCGGTCCTGGCACGTGTCCCTGAGCCATGACGCGGGTGTCGCCTCGGCCGTGGTGATCGCGGAAGGGTGAGCCGGGGCCGGGGAGTGACGACATGGACCACAGGAGCGTGGCCCGCTGACCGGTTGATCACCCCTGTCCAGGAGGGCACGGCATGACCACGGTAAAGGGCGTCGACCTTCGCGGTACGCAGCACTGCGAGACGTCGGCTCTGGGCGTGCTGCTGCGGCACCAGGGACTCGATCTGTCCGAGCCCATGCTCTTCGGCCTCGGGTCCGGCCTGTCCTTCATCTACTGGGACAGCAAGAACATGGACTTTCCCTTCCTCGGCGGGCGCGTCAAGCCCTTCGAGCTCACCAGGAACCTGGCCGCCACGCTGGGCCTGGAGCTCGCGGTGCGGGAGACCGGCTCCGCCCGCAAGGCGTGGGAGAACGCGGCGACCGCGATCGACGCCGGCCGGCCCGTCGGGCTCCAGCTCGACAGCTACCACCTGGACTACTTCACCTCGAGGGTGCACTTCGGCGGTCACGTCGTCGCCCTGTACGGCTACGACGAGCACGACGCCCACCTGGTGGACACCGACCAGCAGGGCGGAGCCGTGTCCACCAGCCTGAGCAGCCTCGCCCGGGCCAGGGCCGCGCGCGGGCCGATGACCGCCAGGCACCGGTCCTTCACGCTCACCGTTCCGAAGAAGGCGCCCGACCCGCGGAGCCGGATCGTCCCGGCCGTCACCGCCTGCGCCGACGCCTTCCTCGACCCGCCGATCGCCAACCTCGGCCACCGGGGCATCGACAAGGCCGGCAAGCTGGTGCGCACATGGCTCCGGCGCACCGACGATCCGCGGCGGGACCTGCCGCAGGCCGCGCAGTTGATGGAGAAGGCCGGCACCGGCGGCGCGTTGTTCCGGAACCTGTACCGCGACTTCCTCGCCGAGTGTGCCGAGTGGCTCGACAGCGGCCATCTGCGGACCGGGCACAGGCTGTACGCCGAGGCAGCCACCCTGTGGACGGATGTCGCGGCACTCATCGCGAGAGCGGGCGAATCGGGTGACGGGCAGTGCCTCGTGCGGGCCGGTGCCGCCCTGTCCGAAGTCGCGCGCATCGAGCGCGAGGCCATGCGGGCACTGAGCCGCCTGCGGGGTGAAGCCCTCGCCGGGTGAGCCTCAGGGCGAGGGCTTCGAGGAGTGCGGAGGCTTCGGGGAGTGCCGGGGCGTCAGCAGATCGTCTGACTGCTGTTCACCCGCGTGATGTTGCGGAACGTCGTGTTCTCGCCGCACGGGCTCTCCCTGATGGCCGAGTTGGTGACCGTCAGGTTCTGGATGGTGATGTCCTTGTTGTTCGGGAACTCCGAGCGGGCGGCCAGGCGCAGTTCGCCGCCGCCCGAGATCGTGCCGCTCCGGGCCGCGAGGCTGACGTTGTAGCAGTTCTCGATCAGGACCGAGTTGTTGCCGGTGTTGGAGATCGTCACCTTGTCGATCGTCGCCCCGCCGCTCTCCGAGACGCAGAACACCCCGCGTCCGCCGCCGCGCGCGATGACCTCGCCGACCCGGATGTTGGTCGGGTAGCCGCTGCCGACCCGGCCGTTGCGGTTGGCCATGCGGAAGGCCGCGTAGCCGGTGCCCGTGCCCGCGTTCTCCGCGTCCACCTTGGTGACGCTCGCGTTGATGGTCTGGTTGAGCAGCAGGCCGGACTCGCCCACGTTGCGGGCGGTGACCGTGCCGATGGTGATGCCGTCGACGCCGTAGGTCTCGACCGCGTGGCTGGACGCGCCGGAGACGTAGACGTTGTCGATGCGGACGTTGCGCGTCCACTGGCTGGTGTCGCCGCGGTTGTCGATGCGGACGCCCAGGCCGCGGGAGAGGCGCATGTCTATCTGGCCGAGCACGACGTTCTGGACGTTGCGCATGAAGATGCCGTAGAGCGGGGTGCCGGTGAGCTTGAGGTTCTGGACCTCCACGTCACGGGTGCCGCGGGAGTAGACCGGCGCCTGGTCGCCGGAGCCGCTGCCGGTGACGTTGATGGTGCCGCAGACGTCGAGGACGGTGTAGCTCGGGAGCGAGATGCGTGAGCCCGCCGAGACCGAGCCCGAGCCGCGGACCACGACCCGCTCCTTCGACGTGCGGCCCGACGAGAGGCTGTTGACGGCCGCCTGGACGGCGGCGCGCATGTCGGTGCCGGTGTAGACGGTGCTGCTGCCGCGCCGGGTGGTCCAGTTGCCGCCGTTCTGCACGGCCTCTGCCTGGTACGAGCCGTCCCCGCAGGCAGTCACTCGCGTCGGGGCGGCGGTGGCGGGGGCGGTCAGGGTGCCGGCGGCGGTGAGGACGGCGGTGGCACCGGCGGCGGCGAGGAATGCGGCTCTGCGTCCCATGGGGGCCTCGGTTTCGTCGAACGTGGGGGGTGTGCAAGCGCTTTCTGCGCGGCCGGTGAGTCTGGCAAAGGGCAGGCAAAGCGTCAATGGATCCGACACGGTTCGCAGTTGCGTGAGCTACGGGGGAGTGCTCGGGCGGTCGTACGGGAAACTCGACCGCATGCGTAGTGCGTACAGCGTGGAGACGGTCAGGACCGCCGAACGGCAGCTGATGGCGCGGCTGCCGGAGGGGGCGCTGATGCAGCGCGCCGCCGCCGGACTCGCCGCGGCCTGCGCCGACCTGCTGGGGCGGGTGTACGGGAGCAGGGTCGTGCTGCTGGTCGGGAGCGGGGACAACGGGGGTGACGCGTTGTACGCCGGTGCCCGGCTGGCCCGGCGGGGGGCCGGTGTCACCGCGGTGCTGCTCGCGCCGGAGCGGGCTCACGCCGGGGGGCTCGCGGCGCTGCGGCGTGCCGGGGGGCGGGCCGTGAGCGCCGGTGGGGCCGAAGGCGCCGGCGGGGGCGCGGCGGGCGTCGAGGAGTTGATCGAGCGGGCGGATCTCGTCGTCGACGGCATCGTCGGGATCGGCGGGAAGGGCGGGCTGCGGCCGGACGCGGTGCCGCTGGCCGCCGCAGCCGAACGGTCGCGGGCCGCCGTCGTCGCCGTCGATCTGCCGAGCGGGGTCGATGCCGGCACCGGGGAGGTGCGCGGCGTCGCGGTCCGGGCCGATCTGACGGTGACGTTCGGGGCGCACAAGCCGGGGCTGCTGATCGATCCGGCGCGGGAGTACGCCGGGTCGGTGCGGTTGGTCGACATCGGGCTGGAGCTGCCGGTCGAGCCGGAGCTGGAGGCGTTGCAGCACGCGGACGTGGCGCGGTTGCTGCCGGTGCCGCGGGCCGAGAGCGACAAGTACCGGCGGGGTGTCGTCGGCATCGCCGCCGGGTCGGCGCGCTACCCCGGGGCCGCCGTGCTCGCCGTCGCGGGAGCGCTGCGGGGCGGGGCCGGGGCCGTGCGGTACGTCGGGCCGGCCGGGGACGCCGTCATCACCCGGTTCCCCGAGACGCTCGTGTCGGACCAGGGGCCGAAGCACGCCGGGCGGGTGCAGGCGTGGGTCGTCGGGCCGGGGGCCGGGGACGACGCGGCGACGGTGGGGGAGGTGCTGGCGGCGGATGTCCCGGTGCTGGTCGACGCGGACGGGTTGCGGTTGGCCGAGGCGGGGGTCGTACGGGCGCGGCGGGCGCCGACGCTGATGACGCCGCATGCGGGGGAGGCGGCGGCGCTGCTCGGGGTCGACCGGGCGGAGGTCGAAGGCGGGCGGCTGGCGGCGGTGCGGGAGCTGGCCGGGCGGTATGGGGCGACCGTGCTGTTGAAGGGGTCCACGACCTTGATCGCCGACTCGGGGGGCGGTGCCGTGCGGGTGAATCCGACGGGGACGGCCTGGCTGGCGACGGCGGGGAGCGGGGACGTGTTGTCGGGGCTGGCGGGGTCGTTGCTGGCGGCGGGGCTTTCCACGGTGGACGCGGGGAGCGTGGGGGCGTATGTGCACGGGCTGGCCGGGAGGCTGGCGGCGGACGGGGCGCCGGTCGGGGCGCATGACGTGGCGGAGGCCGTTCCGGAGGCGTGGCGGAATGTTCTCGCTGAGTGAGGGCGGGATGATTCTCGACTGAGTGAAGGCGGGATGTTCTCGGCCGAGTGACGGAGTGTTCTCGGCCGAGTGAGGGAGTGTTCTCGGCCGAGTGAGGGTGCGGGCGGAGTGGGCGGGGGTCGCTGTGGGGCGGGTCGCCCCCTCCATCCCGTCCCGAGTCCGGGGGCTGCCGTCCCCGGGCCCCCGCTTCGGCCTGGACGGCCTCGTCCGCAAGCGCCGGACGGGCTGGAGTGCGGCCGGCCGTGCCCGGTGTGGAGAAGGGGGACCGGGCGTTCGTGTGGGTGCGCAGGTCCGGGACGGAAGCGGCTGGTCGGGGGCCGCTGCCGCGGGTGGGTCGGGGCCCTCTGAGACACTGGGCGCGATGAGCGAGAGAACAGCCCCGCGGACCGCGCCCCTGCGGGCCCGCGCGGAGATCGACCTGGCCGCCCTGCGGGCCAATGTGCGGGCGCTGCGTGCCCACGCGCCGGGCGCGGCCCTGATGGCCGTGGTGAAGTCCGAGGCGTACGGCCACGGGGCTGTGCCGTGTGCCCGCGCGGCCGTCGCCGCGGGGGCCGACTGGCTGGGCACGGCGACGCCCGAGGAGGCCCTCGCCCTGCGGGCCGCCGGGCTGCCGGGCCGCATCATGTGCTGGCTGTGGACGCCAGGCGGGCCGTGGCGCGAGGCGATCGAGGCGGACGTCGACGTGTCCGTCAGCGGGATGTGGGCCCTGCGGGAGGTCACCGCGGCCGCCCGGCGGGCGGACCGGCCCGCGCGGGTCCAGCTCAAGGCCGACACCGGGCTCGGACGCGGCGGCTGCCAGCCCGGTGAGGACTGGGCCGAGCTGGTCCGTGAGGCGCTGCGCGCCGAGGCCGACGGGCTCCTGCGGGTCACGGGGCTGTGGTCGCACTTCGCCTGCGCCGACGAGCCCGGCCACCCCTCCATCGCCGCCCAGCTCGGCAGCTTCCGGGAGATGGTCGCCTACGCCGAGGAGCAGGGCGTCCGCCCCGAGGTCCGGCACATCGCCAACTCACCGGCCACGCTCACGCTCCCCGAGAGCCACTTCGACCTGGTCCGCACCGGCATCGCCACCTACGGCATCTCGCCCAGCCCCGAGCTGGGCACCCCGGCCGACTTCGGGCTGCGCCCGGTGATGACGCTGTCCGCCTCGCTCGCCCTGGTCAAGCACGTGCCGGGCGGGCACGGCGTCAGCTACGGCCACCGGTACGTGACGCCCGGCGAGACCACCCTCGGTCTCGTTCCGCTGGGCTACGCCGACGGCATCCCGCGGCACGCGTCCTCGGCCGGGCCGGTCCTGGTCGAGGGCAAGTGGCGCACCATCGCGGGGCGGGTCGCCATGGACCAGTTCGTGGTCGACCTGGGCGGCGACGAGCCCCCACCGGGCGCCGAGGCGGTGCTCTTCGGGCCCGGGGACCGCGGCGAGCCCACCGCCGAGGACTGGGCCCAGGCGGCCGGAACCATCGCCTACGAGATCGTGACCCGGATCGGAACGCGCGTTCCTCGCGTCTATGTGAATGACGAAGAGGACGGGTAACTCGCACAGGACCGGTCACGCACAACGACAGGCACCCTGACAACACCAGCACCACGAGCAGCAGCACCAGCATCGGCAGCAGCACCCCGGCGAAGAGGAGCGGTACGTGAGCGAGAGCAGTGCGGAGGTCGTCGCGAACGCCGCCACCGCGGCCGTCGCGGCCTCCGCCGCGGGGGCGGCGGGAGGCTGGCGCCGGGCGACCGGCATCGCCGGTGTCGCGATAGGCGTGGTGGCCGCGGGAGCGGCCGCCGGTGTCGCCCTGGAGCGGATGACGGTCGGCCGGGGCATGCGCCAGAAGGCCCGGCTCGCCCTCGACTCCGCGGGACCCTACGGCTCGCTGCGCGGCATGCCCGGCAAGGCGTTCGCCGACGACGGCACGGAGCTGTACTACGAGGTCGACGACCTCGACCCGGAGGCCGCCCCCGCCGCCATCGGCCCGCGCCGCCGACGGCTCTTCGGCCGCAAGGCCCCCGCCCCCGTCACCGTCGTCTTCAGCCACGGCTACTGCCTCAGCCAGGACTCCTGGCACTTCCAGCGGGCGGCGCTCAGAGGTGTCGTACGGACGGTCCACTGGGACCAGCGCAGCCACGGCCGGTCCGGGCGGGGCGTGGCCCAGGGGCGGGACGAGCCGGTCACCATCGAGCAGCTGGGCCGCGACCTGAAGGCCGTCATCGACGCGGCCGCGCCCGAGGGGCCGATCGTGCTGGTCGGCCACTCGATGGGTGGCATGACGGTGATGGCGCTGGCCGACCAGTACCCAGAACTGGTTCGGGAGCGGGTCGTCGGGGTGGCCTTCGTGGGGACGTCGTCGGGGCGGCTCGGCGAGGTCAACTACGGGCTTCCGGTCGCCGGGGTCAACGTGGTGCGGCGGGTGCTGCCCGGCGTGCTGAAGGCGATGGGGCAGCGGGCCGAGCTGGTGGAGAAGGGGCGCCGGGCCACCGCGGACCTCTTCGCCGGGGTCATCAAGCGGTACTCGTTCGCGTCCCGGGACGTCGACCCGGCCGTCGCCCGGTTCGCCGAGCGGATGATCGAGAGCACGCCCATCGACGTGGTCGCCGAGTACTACCCGGCGTTCAACGACCACGACAAGACCGAGGCGCTCGCCCACTTCGCCGACGTGCCGGTCCTCGTCCTGGCCGGGGTGCAGGACCTGGTCACGCCGAGTGAGCACAGCGAGGCCATCGCGGATCTGCTGCCGGACGCCGAGCTGGTGCTGGTGCCGGACGCGGGGCACCTGGTGATGCTGGAACACCCGGAAGTGGTCACCGACCGCCTCGCCGACCTGCTCACCCGCACGGGTGCCGTGCCCGCAGGGGCTACCGTGAAGGGCTATGGAAGCACCAGCAGCACCGCACAACCCGGCTGAGCCGGGATCCTCCGTCCAGATCGTCGTCACCTCCCCCGAGCAGATGCGGGAGCTGGGCCGCCGACTCGCGAAACTGCTGCGCGCCGGTGACCTGGTGATGCTCAGCGGAGAGCTCGGAGCGGGCAAGACGACCCTGACGCGTGGGCTGGGCGAGGGACTCGGCGTGCGCGGGGCCGTCACCTCGCCGACGTTCGTGATCGCCCGGGTGCATCCCTCGCTGGGCGACGGGCCGCCGCTGGTCCATGTCGACGCCTACCGGCTCTCCGGCGGGCTGGACGAGATGGAGGACCTCGATCTCGACGTCTCGCTGCCCGAGTCCGTGGTCGTCGTGGAGTGGGGCGAGGGCAAGGTCGAGGAGCTGACCGAGGACCGGCTCCAGGTGGTGATCCACCGCGCGGTGGGCGACACGACCGACGAGGTCCGGCAGATGACGATCACCGGTGTGGGGGAACGCTGGGCTTCGGCGGACCTGAGCGTGCTCGGGGCGTAGCTCCCGGCGCGTGGTGTTTTGATGAACGTTCCGACAAGGCGTCGGCAAAATGTTGCGTTCGGCGTCTTGTGCGTGGTCACATGGTATCCAGTCCGTAGTTAGGTCTGCCTAACTACGCCCGCCCCGCCTTCGGGAGGCGTCCATGTCGGCTACAGAGAGCAAGGGGCAGCCGCTGCCGTTCGCGGTCGCCGGGGTGTCCATGCGTGACCTGCTGGCGGCGGGCGAGGCGGCGGCGCTGATCTCCACGCCACCGCGGGTTCCGGAACCGGACTTCGCCGGGCCGGTCGATCCGGTGGCCGACCACCGGGAAGCCGCCTAGGGCCCGTCGTCCGGATCGGATCGCGGACGTGGGTGCTAGCGGACGACCACGACCTTGCGGCCGATCGTCGCGAACGTCCACATCGCCTCGCCGTCCGCGCGTGACTCGCGGATGCCGCCCGTGCGTTCCTTCGGGGCCGGTGCCGGGGCCGAGTCGTTCACGGCCGCGCTGAAGCCGATCACCACACCGCCCACGCTGGTGAAGCGCACGACGTGTTCGACGGGGACGCCGTCGGAGCCGGTGACCGCGTTCGAGCGGGACGTGACCGCGTAGTTCCCCGGGGCCGGATCCACCGCGCTCGGGGTGACCTCGAACGTGCGGGTGACCACCTCGTCACCGCCGACCAGCCACACCCGGTCGCCGTGCAGGGAGTACACGACCCGTGCGCCCTCGCCGGAGCCGGCGGGCAGCGCGGCGGGGTCCTTCCTGGCCCGGGGCGGCGCCTTCGAGGTGCCGGCCGGGGGTGTGGTGCCCGCGTGCGCCCGGCCCAGGCCGGCCGGGAGGGTCTGTGCCGCCTGGTGGGCGAGGTAACCGACCGTCGCCAGGGCCGCGGCGGTGAGCCCGGCCACGATCCCCGAGCTGCTGACTGCCACCGGCGCCCACCTCCACGTCGTACGTCCCTGTCGTGCACGGTGCGCATACCGCGCCGTGACGGAAGGTGACGGTAGCAGCAGGTGACGGCCTGACAGGTACGTCCGACACGGGCCCCGGGGAGCCGTAGGCTGTTTGCGTGCTCTTGCTCGCTCTGGATACCGCCACACCCGCCGTCACCGTCGCGCTGCACGACGGCCGGGACGTCATCGCCTCGTCGAGTCAGGTGGACGCGCGCCGGCACGGTGAACTGCTGCTGCCCGCGATCGACCGGGTGCTCGCCGAGGCCGGTCTGAAGCTCGACGCCGTCACCGGGGTCGTCGCCGGCATCGGGCCGGGCCCGTACACCGGACTGCGCGTCGGCCTGATGACCGCCGAGACCTTCGGACTCGCGCTCGGCGTCCCCGTGCACGGCGTGTGCACACTGGACGGCCTCGCCTACGCCGCCGACCTGGAGGGCCCGTTCGTCGTGGCGACCGACGCCCGCCGCAAGGAGGTCTACTGGGCCCGCTACGCCGACTCCCGCACCCGTGTCACCGACCCGGCCGTCGACCGGCCCGCCGACATCGCCGGGCAGGTCGCGGGCCTGCCCGCGGTCGGCGCGGGCGCGCTGCTGTACCCGGACACCTTCCCCCAGGCGCACGAACCCGAGCACGTGTCCGCCGCCGCGCTCGCCCGGCTGGCCGCCGAACGGCTGGCGGCGGGCGCGGACCTCCCCGCGCCCCGGCCGCTGTACCTGCGCCGCCCCGACGCCCAGGTCCCCAAGAACTACAAGGTGGTCACCCCCAAGTGACCGGGTCCGAGACG
The DNA here is from genome assembly GCF_900236475.1 of Streptomyces chartreusis NRRL 3882. GTDB lineage: Bacteria > Actinomycetota > Actinomycetes > Streptomycetales > Streptomycetaceae > Streptomyces > Streptomyces chartreusis_D. The sequence goes on along the minus strand of NZ_LT963352.1, from coordinate 3,589,505 downwards.
TGTGTGCTGCGCGAGATGCGCTGGTGGGACATCGACCCCGTGCTGGAGCTGGAGCGGGACCTGTTCCCCGACGACGCCTGGTCGCGGGGCATGTTCTGGTCCGAGCTGGCCCACGCGCGCGGGCCGGAGGCGAGCCGGAAGTACCTCGTGGCGGAGGCGGGGGAGCGGATCGTCGGGTACGCCGGTGTCGCCTCCTCCGGCGAGCAGGCCGACATCCAGACCATCGCCGTCACCCGGGAGTACTGGGGGACGGGGCTGGGCGGCCGTCTCCTCGCCGAACTGCTGCGGGCCGCGACCGCCTTCGAATGCGCCGAAGTGATGCTGGAGTGCCGTGTGGACAACGTCCGCGCGCAGAAGCTGTACGAGCGCTTCGGCTTCGAGGCCATCGGCTTCCGGCGCGGCTACTACCAGCCGGGGAATGTGGACGCCCTGGTGATGCGACTGACCACGAAACCCGACAGCGGCTCCGCCGCGGGTTCGACTTCCGTACAAGGAACCCAGATCAATGGCTGACTCACGCGACGAGCCTCTCGTTCTCGGCATCGAGACCTCCTGTGACGAGACCGGTGTCGGTATCGTCCGCGGCACCACCCTGCTCGCCGACGCCGTCGCCTCCAGCGTCGACGAGCACGCCCGGTTCGGCGGTGTCGTGCCCGAGGTCGCCTCCCGGGCCCATCTGGAGGCGATGGTCCCCACCATCGACCGCGCGCTGAAGGAAGCGGGAGTGAGCGCCCGCGACCTCGACGGCATCGCCGTCACCGCCGGTCCCGGCCTCGCCGGTGCCCTGCTGGTCGGCGTCTCGGCGGCGAAGGCGTACGCCTACGCGCTCGGCAAGCCCCTGTACGGCGTCAACCACCTCGCCTCGCACATCTGCGTCGACCAGCTGGAGCACGGCGCGCTGCCGGAGCCGACCATGGCGCTGCTGGTGTCCGGCGGCCACTCCTCGCTGCTGCTGTCCTCGGACATCACCTCCGACGTCCGCCCGATGGGCGCGACCATCGACGACGCGGCCGGTGAGGCCTTCGACAAGATCGCCCGTGTGCTGAACCTGGGCTTCCCGGGCGGCCCGGTCATCGACCGGTACGCACGCGAGGGCGACCCGGACGCGATCGCCTTCCCGCGCGGCCTGACCGGTCCGCGCGATCCGGTCTACGACTTCTCCTTCTCGGGGCTGAAGACGGCCGTGGCCCGCTGGATCGAGGCGAAGCGGGCGGCGGGGGAGGAGGTCCCGGTGCGGGACGTGGCGGCCTCCTTCCAGGAGGCGGTCGTGGACGTACTGACCCGCAAGGCCGTCCGGGCCTGCAAGGACGAGGGTGTCGACCACCTGATGATCGGCGGCGGCGTGGCCGCCAACTCCCGGCTGCGCGCCCTGGCCCAGGAGCGCTGCGAGGCGGCCGGGATCCGGCTGCGGGTGCCGCGGCCCAAGCTGTGCACGGACAACGGTGCGATGGTCGCCGCGCTCGGCGCCGAGATGGTGGCCCGCAACCGGGCCGCGTCGAGCTGGGACCTGCCGGCGGACTCCTCGCTGCCGGTCACGGAGCCGCACGTGCCGGGCCACGGGCACGGCCACGACCATGTGCACGAGATCAGCAAGGAGAACCTCTACTCGTGACGGTCGCCTTGATGTGGGAGGCGCGGGCGGTGCCAGGGCGGGGCGAGGACCTGCTGGCCTGGGCGCGGGCGCAGGAGCTCCCCGCTCAGCCCCTGCGCCGGGAGACCCTGCGCGCTCCCCAGGACCGGGTCCTCGTCATCACCTGGTGGGACGCCCCGTACGGCGCAGAGCTGCCCGAACTGCCGGAGCCGGACGGGGAGTTGGTGACCCGGGCCGTGCACCGCTGGCGGTTCGAGTCGGTGGGCTCCGGCTGACCCCCGCCGTCACCCCGCGTCCGTCACCTCGGTCTCGCAGCGCAGCCGCCGGTCGGCGCCGAGCACCCGGAGCGGGCCCGTGAGGATGAGGCGTGCCGTGTGGCGTACGTCCGCGCTGGACGCCGCCAGCCGCAGCTCCAGGGCGCCCGGTTCGACCACGCGCCGGCCCGAGCGGTCGGTGAAGGACGACAGGTCCGGGTGGAAGCGGAACGTCACCCGCACCGCCTCGCCCGGGGCCGCCGTCACACGCTGGTAGCCGATCAGCCGCACGTCGGGGCGGGTCACCGACGCCACCGGGTCGTGCAGATACAGCTGCACGACCTCCGCGCCCTCGCGGTCGCCCGTGTTGCGGACGGTCACCGAGACGTCGTACGTCCCGTCCGTGCCGATCTCCGCCGGCTCCTCGCCGCCCGTGCCGTCCTCCCAGGCGAACGTCGTGTACGAGCGGCCGTGCCCGAAGGCGTACAGCGGGGTCGGGTCGAGGTTGCTGACCTCGCCCGCGAGGCCGAGGGGCGGCTGGAGGTACGTCCAGGGCTGGCCGCCGGGGGCCTGCGGGACGCTCACGGGGAGACGGCCCGACGGGTTCACGCGGCCCGACAGCACTCCCGCCACTGCCGGGCCGCCCTCCTCCCCCGGGAAGAACGCCTGGACGACCGCGCCCAGGCGGCCGTGCCAGCGGCCGAGCGCGTAGGGACGGCCGGTCAGCAGCACCAGCACCACGGGGACGCCGGTGGCGACCAGCGCGTCCAGCAGCTCGCCCTGGGCGCCCGGCAGGGCGAGGTCCGTCGCGTCACAGCCCTCGCCCGAGGTACCGCGGCCGAACAGGCCCGCCCGGTCGCCGAGGACCGCCACGCACACGTCCGCCTCGGCGGTGCGGGCGACGGCCTCCTCGAAGCCGGAGGTGTCCGGGTCCGTCACGTCGCAGCCCTGCGTGAACGTCACCTTGGCGTCGGGCAGTTCGGTGCGCAGGGCGTCGAGGACCGTCGGGATCTCGATGCCGGTGGGCACGCCGGGGTGGTGGGTGAGGACATGGGAGGGGAACGAGTAGCAGCCCAGCATGGCCAGGGCGTCGGCCGCCCGGGGGCCGACCACCGCGATCCGGGTGTCGGGGGCCAGCGGCAGCAGGCCGTCGGGGTTGTCGAGCAGGACGACGGACTCCTCGGCGATGCGGCGGGCCAGGATCCGGTTGCCCGTGGAGTCGAGGTCGACCGTGGCGGCCGGCTCGGGGGTCCAGTCCTCGTCCAGCAGGCCCAGTTCGCACTTCTGGAGCAGGACGCGGCGGGCCGCGCGGTCCACGAGCTCCTCGGGGACCCGGCCCGAGCGGACCGCGTCCACCAGCGGATCGCCGTAGCACTTGAGGCTCGGCAGTTCCACGTCGATGCCGGCCTGAAGGGCCGCGTGGGCCGCCTCGGCCGGGGTGCCGGCGACCCGGTGGAGGGTGTGGAGGAAGCCGATGCCGAAGTAGTCCGCGACGACCGTGCCGGTGAAGCCCCACTCCTCGCGCAGGAGTCCGGTCAGCAGCTCGGGGTCCGCCGAGGCCGGGACGCCGTCCCGCTCCGTGTAGGCGGCCATCACCGAACGGGCGCCGCCCTCGCGCAGCGCCATCTCGAAGGGCGGGAGGGTGACGTCCGCGAACTCGCGGGTGCCGGCCCGTACGGGCGCCAGGTTGCGGGCGCCGGCCGAGGAGGCGTACCCGGCGAAGTGCTTCAGCGTGGCGATGACTCCGGCCGACTCCAGGCCCCGCACATAGGCCGTGCCGACCGTGCCGACCAGGTACGGGTCCTCGCCGATCGTCTCCTCCACGCGGCCCCAGCGCGGATCGCGTACGACGTCCAGGACGGGCGCGAGGCCCTGGTGCACGCCGGCCGAGCGCAGGTCGTCGCCGATGCGCCGGGCCATCTCCTCGACCAGCGGGGGGTCCCAGGTCGCGCCCCAGGCCAGCGGGACCGGGTAGGCCGTGGCCTGCCAGGCGGTGAAGCCGGCCAGGCACTCCTCGTGGGCGACCGCCGGGATGCCGAAGCGGCCGGCCTCGGTGATGCGGCGCTGGGCGCGGGCCAGCGCCTGCGCGCCCAGCGCCGGGTCCACGGGGGCGGTGCCGAAGGAGCGCGTGAGCTGGCCCAGGCCGCGGGTGATCAGCTCGTCCCACTCGTAGTCCACGGTCATGTCGTGCTGGTGCGGAGCGACCCCGTCGCCGTCCGTCGCGGCGCCCACCCACACGCCGTACAGCTGGGCGGTCTTCTCCTCCAGGGTCATCCGGGAGAGCAGGTCGTCGACGCGGGCGGCGGCGGGCAGGGCGGGGTCACGCCAGGGCGCGGTGGTCATGAAGCTCCTGTCGGGTGGACGGACGGCCCTCTCACGAACGGTGCTCACGAGCGTCTCTCACGCCCGCTTCCACGAATGTTTCGGTAAGTATGTCGAATGTTCCGGGAACCTATGGCGCCGCGGGGACTTCGTCAAGGGGGCCCGCAGGGATACGATCGCCGCCATGACATCCCCGGAGCCGGTTGAAAGCCGGACGCAAACCCGGACGCAGGGGCGCAGCGCGCAGACCGCGACGCTCGCCGAGATCGCCCGTGAGGCCGGTGTGTCGGCGCCGACTGTTTCGAAGGTCCTCAACGGCCGGGCCGACGTCGCCCCCGCCACCCGGGCCCGCGTCGAGGATCTGCTGCGCGCCCACGGCTACCGGCGCCGCCGTGCCGAGGCGACCCGCTCGCCGCTGATCGACCTGGTCTTCCACGAGCTGGAGAGCGCCTGGGCGCTGGAGGTCATCCGGGGTGTGGAGAACGTGGCCCGGGACGCGGGGCTCAGCGTGGTGCTGTCGGAGAGCGCCGGGCGGCTCACCCCCGGGCGGACCTGGGCCGACCAGGTCGCCGCGCGCCGCCCGCACGGCGTGATCCTGGTCCTGTCCGGACTCGACGAGTCGCAGCGGGCGCTGCTGACCAGCCGCTCCATCCCGTTCGTGGTGATGGACCCGGCCGGTGACCCGGGGGCCGACGTGCCGTCGATCGGCGCGACCAACTGGCAGGGGGGTCTCGCGGCCACCCGGCACCTGGTCGACCTGGGACACCGCAGGATCGGCGCGATCAGCGGGCCGACGCAGATGATGTGCAGCCGCGCCCGGGTCGACGGCTACCGGGCCGCGCTGGAGACCGCCGGTCTGCCGGTCGACCCCGCGCTGATCGCGAACGGCGACTTCCACCACGAGGCCGGCTACCGGATCGGCCTGGAGCTGCTGCGTCGCCCGGACCGGCCGACCGCCGTCTTCGCCGGGAACGACCTCCAGGCGCTCGGGCTGTACGAGGCCGCGCGCGAGCTGGGGCTGCGCATCCCCGAGGACCTGAGCGTGGTCGGGTTCGACGATCTGCCGCTGGCGCCCCTGGTCGGGCCGCCGCTGACGACCGTACGGCAGCCGCTGACGGAGATGGCCGAGGCGGCGGCCAAGCTGGTCCTCGACCTCGGCCGCGAGGCGGGCACTCCGGCGGCGACCCGGGTGGAGCTGGCGACCAGCCTGGTGGTGCGCAGCAGTACGGCGGCGCCCGCGGGCGGTTGACCGTTGGGGCTGTATTGACGGGTGTTCCGGGCGCCTCCACACTGCACCGAAGCCAATCGGTTGCACAACCGAAACTTTCGGAGGCACCCGCAATGAGATCGCTGAGATCGGGCTTACTCACATCCCTGCTGGCCGGTGTCGTCGCGGCCGGCTCCCTGCTGGCCGCGGCCCCCGCGTCGCACGCCGCCGACTCCCCGCTGCGCGACCTGGCCGAGGCCAAGGGCAAGGTCATGGGCACGGCGGTCACCGGCTCGAAGCTCACCGGCACCTACGGCGAGATCGCCGGACGCGAGTTCAACTGGCTCACCCCCGGCAACGCCATGAAGTGGGGCTCCGTCGAGCCGAGCCGGGGCAGCTACAACTGGGCCGAGGCCGACCAGATCGTGGACTTCGCCGAGGCCCACGACCAGCAGGTGCGCGGCCACACCCTGCTGTGGCACCAGCAGAACCCGGGCTGGCTGACGAACGGCAACTGGACCCGGGACCAGCTCAGCGCCATCGTCCGGGATCACATCGCCACCGAGGTCGGCCGCTACAAGGGCCGGCTGGCCGCCTGGGACGTGGTGAACGAGCCCTTCAACGAGGACGGCACCTACCGCCCGACCCTCTTCCACGACACCCTCGGCCAGGACTACATCGCACAGGCCCTCACCTGGGCCCGGGCCGCCGACCCGGGCGCCAAGCTGTACATCAACGACTACAACGTGGAGGGCGTCAACGCGAAGAGCACGGCTCTCTACAACCTGGTCAAGTCGCTGAAGGAGCGCGGAGTTCCGATCGACGGGGTCGGGCTCCAGGCCCATCTCATCGTCGGTCAGGTGCCCTCGACGATGCAGCAGAACATCCAGCGCTTCGCCGACCTGGGCGTCGACGTGGCGATCACGGAGCTGGACATCCGGATGCAGCTGCCGGCGACGCAGGCGAAGCTGACCCAGCAGGCCGCCGACTACAAGGCGGTCATGAACGCCTGCGTGGCGGTCGCGCGCTGTACCGGTGTCACCGTCTGGGGCTTCACCGACTCCGACTCCTGGATCCCGGACACCTTCCCCGGCCAGGGCGCGGCGACCCCGTACGACGAGAACTACCGGCCGAAACCGGCGTACCACGCCATCGCGCAGGCCCTCGGCGGGACGACGACCACGCCGCCGACGGGCGCCTGCTCGGCGACGTACAGCGTCACCAGTCAGTGGAGCACGGGCTACACGGGCCAGGTGCGGATCGCCTGCTCGGGCGCCTCGCTGTCGTCGTGGAAGGCGAACTGGACGTTCGGCGCCGGGCAGCGGATCACGCAGGCCTGGAACGCGAGCTGCACGCAGTCGGGTGCGGCGGTCAGTTGCGCGAACGCCTCGTACAACGGGTCGGTGCCGGACGGCGGTTCGGTCACGTTCGGCTTCAACGGCTCGTGGAGCGGGAGCAACCCGGTGCCCGTGGTGACCCTGGGGTGAGGGCGGACCGAGAAGTCTGAGAATTTCCGAAGAAAATCGCCCGGGGGGCCCTGCTCGTAATAATTCGGACTTACGTTCCTGCCCGTGACGGGACGTGACGGGAACGGGGACGAGGGCAGAGCCGTGGGCCGGCGGTCGAGAGCGCTGCGGATCGCCGGCCTCGCCCTGGCGGGCGCGCTGGTGCTCGGCATCGGCTCGGCGGGCTGGGCCTACTGGCATCTCAACGACAACATCAAGAGCGTCGACATCAACAACGCGCTGGGCGACAACCGCCCGCCGAAGCCGGTGGTCACGCCGTCTCCTTCCGCATCGGCCCTGCCCAGCGAGGCCCTCAACATCCTGGTCCTCGGTTCCGACTCGCGCAGCGGCGAGGAGAACCAGAGGCTCGGCGGCGGCGACAGCTCAGGTGCCCGCTCCGACACGGCGATGGTCGTCCACCTCGACGCCGGGCGCACCAGCGCGACGGTGGTGAGCATCCCGCGCGACACCCTGGTCACCCGCCCCTCCTGCCCGAGGCCGTCCGGCGGGACGACCGGTGTCGCGTACGACTCCATGTTCAACGACGCGTACGCGGTGGGCGGTCCGGCCTGTGCGGTGAAGACGGTCGAGTCGATGACCGGCGTCCGCATGGACCACTACGTCGAGATCGACTTCTCCGGCTTCGCGAAGCTCGTGGACGCGCTCGGCGGCGTCACCGTCGCCACGGACGAGGACATTGCCGACGACTACAGCCATCTGCACCTGAAGGCGGGCACCCATCACCTGGACGGCACGCAGGCCCTCGCCCTGGCCCGCACCCGGCACGGCATAGGCGACGGCAGCGACCTGGGCCGCATCGGCCTCCAGCAGAAGCTGGTGAAGGCACTGCTGCAACAGATCGCCGCGCAGGACCTGCTCACCGACCCGGCGAAGCTGTACCGCGTCGCGGACGCCGTGACCGCCGGCCTCACCACCGACACCGGCCTGGACTCCCTCGGCGAGCTGACCCGGCTGGGGCAGAGCCTGAAGGGCCTGTCGGCGAGCGAGGTGCGGACGGTGACGATGCCGGTGGTGCGGGCGCCGTCGGATCCCAACCGGGTGGTGGCCGAGGAGCCGAAGGCCCGGAAGCTGTGGGAGTCACTGCGCTGACCTGCGCAAACGCGCTCCGGGAAAGTTCCCGGAGAAAAAGACCGGGAGCGTGTCGATCCGGAGGTCTCCCGATCGACGCAGGGGTGAGAGCGAGGAAGGACCTCGCTCCGCAGAGTCCCGAGGAGTCACCATGCCGCGCTTTCTCACCCTGATCCGCATCGACGAGAAGAACGCCCCCGCCGAGGGTCCGAGTCCCGAACTCCAGGAGCGGATGGGCAAGCTCCTGGAGGAGATCACCAAGGCCGGGGTCATGCTCGACACGGCCGGTCTCACCCCGACCTCGGACGGCACCAGGGTGACCTGGGACGGCGGGCGGCTGTCCGTCACCGACGGGCCGTTCACCGAGTCCAAGGAGGTCATCGGCGGCTACTCGATCAGCCAGTGCAAGGACAAGGCCGAGGCGATCGAGTGGACCAAGCGGTTCCTGTCCCTGCACGAGGACTACTGGACGATCACCGCCGAGGTCCGGCAGATCGCCGAGGGCTGACCGGTCCTCCTTGGCCGGGCGGCGCCAGGGGTGTCTGATGGTGGGTTGTGACCCCGCAGCCCACCGCCTCCCCGGCGCCCCGGCCCGACCGGACCGCCGAGGCCATCGAAACGGTCTTCCGCATCGAGTCGCCCCGCATCATCGCCGGCGTCACCCGGGTCGTCCGGGACGTCGGCATCGCCGAGGAACTCGCGCAGGACGCGCTGGTCGCCGCGCTGGAGCAGTGGCCGCGGGACGGGGTGCCCGACAACCCGGGCGCCTGGCTCATGGCCACCGCCCGCAACCGCGCCGTCGACCTGGTCCGCCGCCGTGAGAACTACGCCCGCAAGCTGGCGGAGATCGGCCGGGACCTGTCGGCGGTGTCTCCCCCGGAGGAGCCCGCCGACCCGGACGACATCGACGACGACCTGCTCCGCCTGGTCTTCACCGCCTGCCACCCGGTCCTGTCCACCGAGGCCCGCACCGCCCTCACCCTGCGCCTCGTCGGGGGCCTCACCACGGCCGAGATCGCCCGCGCGTTCCTGGTCCCCGAGCCGACCGTCGCGCAACGCATCGTCCGCGCCAAACGCACCCTGGCGACGCGCAACATCGCCTTCGAGGTGCCCTACGGCCCCGACCGCGAGGCCCGCCTCGGCTCGGTCCTGGACGTCATCTACCTCGTCTTCAACGAGGGGTACGCCGCCACGGCCGGCGACGACTGGCTCCGCCCGTCCCTGTGCGAGGACGCCCTGCGCCTGGCCCGTGTGCTCTCGGGCCTCATGCCGAAGGAATCCGAGGTGCACGGCCTGACCGCGTTCCTGGAGTTCCAGGCGTCCCGCACGGCGGCGCGCACGGGTCCCTCCGGCGAACCGGTCCTCCTCAAGGACCAGAACCGCGCCCGCTGGAACCGCATGCTCATCGCGCGCGGCGTCGCCGCGCTGGGCAGGGCCGAGGCCATCTCCTCCGGCGCCCCGGGCCCGTACCTCCTCCAGGCCGCCATCGCCGCCTGCCACGCGCACGCGTACACGTACGAGGAGACCGACTGGCCCCGCATCGCCATCCTGTACGGCCTCCTGGCCGCCCGTACCCCGTCCCCGGTGGTGGAACTGAACCGCGCGGTGGCCGTCTCGATGGCCGAGGGCCCCGGCCCCGCCCTGGCCGTCGTCGACGCCCTGACGGACGACCCCGCCCTGCGGGACTACCACCTGCTGCCCAGCGTCCGGGCCGACCTGCTGTCCCGCCTCGGCCGCACGACGGAGGCCCGGGCGGAGTTCGAACGGGCGGCGTCGCTGACGCGGAACGAGCGGGAAAGGCACCTGCTGCTCAGGCGGGCGGCGGAGCAGAGCTGACGGCTCCTGCCTGGGCGGGGTGCCCGATGAGCATCGCCGGTGCTCCCGCCACCCGCGTCAGGAACACCGTGGCCGCGTGCCGGCCCTGGGGCTTGACCTTCTTGCGGAGTTCCTCCGGCTCGACCGCCGAGCCGCGCTTCTTCACCGTGAGGTTGCCGACCTCCCGCTCCCGCAGCAGGGCCTTCAGCTTCTTGACGTTGAACGGGAGGTGGTCGGTGATCTCGTAGGCCGTGGCGTACGGGGTCGGGTGCAGGGCGTCGGCCGTGACGTAGGCGATGGTCGCGTCGAGGAGCCCGCCGCCGACCTCGTCGGCCACCTCGGCGACCAGGTGGGCCCGGATGACGGCGCCGTCGGGCTCGTACAGGTAACGGCCGGGCGGGCGGACCTCCGGGTCGGGCAGGCCGCGGGAGAGCAGGGTGCGGGGGCCCGGCAGCAGGGTGGCCCGTACCGCCCCGGGCGCGGTGCCGAACCACAGCACCGCCTCCTTCACGTCGCCGCCGTCGGAGATCCACTCGGCCTCGGCGTCCTCGGGGACCGCCTCGTGCGGGATGCCGGGGGCGATCTTCAGCGCGGCGGCGCGAGGGGCGCGGCGGGCCGCGGACACCGCCCAGGACAGGGGCGGTGAGTACGCCTCCGGGTCGAAGATCCGGCCCCGGCCGCCGCGCCTGGCCGGGTCGACGAACACGGCGTCGTAACCGGCCGTGTCCACGTCCGTGACATCCGCCTCCCGCACCTCGATCAGGCCGGCCAGCCCCAGCGCCTCGGCGTTCGCCCGCGCCGCCGCGGCCGTCGCCGGGTCCCGGTCGACGGCCAGGACCCGGATCCCGGCCCGGGCCAGCGCGATCGCGTCGCCGCCGATGCCGCAGCACAGGTCGGCGACCGAGGTCACGCCCGACTCGGCCATGCGCCGCGCGCGGTGGGCCGCCACGCTCGCCCGGGTCGACTGCTCGACCCCGTTCGGCGTGAAGAACATCCGGCCGGCGTCCTCGGCCCCGAACTTCACCGCCGCCCGCTGCCGCAGCCGTGCCTGGCCCAGCGCCGCCGACACCAGCTCGGCGGGGTGCTCACGGCGCAACCGGGTCGCGACGGCCAGCTCCCGCGCCGGATCGGTGTCCCGCACCTCGTCGAGGAGGACGCGGCCTTCGGGGGTGAGGAGGAGGGCGAGGTCGTTCACCGGATCATTGTGGGCCACCTGGTGGATGGTGCGCCGTCGGTCGCGGTGTCGGGGCCGATCCGGGGTGACCGGCTGCGAGGATCCCGCATCATGGGAGTAGTCGTACAAAATGACAAAAGCCGGGCGTCTGGCGGCATGCGGATCGGCCTCGCCGTACTCACCCTCGCCGCCATCGCGTCGGGTTGCGCGCAGGACGACAGCGGCCGGATCCCCGCGGCCGGCGGCCAGCAGCCCCTGGACGCGCCCCCGGCCCGCGCGCTCGACTCCTACGCCTCCAAGCTGCGCGGCGCGCATGCCGTCCGGGTCGCCGCCGCGCAGCGCTGGGGGCTGCGGACAGTCCCGCTGACCGCCCCGTCGGCCCCCGCGAGGAAGCCGAGGATCAGGACCCGCGAGGGCTTCGAGGTGGACGGTCACCGGAGGCTGAACCTCCCGCCCGTCTTCACCACCGTCCCCACCCGGGACAAGGTCGTCTTCCTCACCGTCGACGACGGCGTCGAGAAGGACCGGGCGTTCCTGCGGATGATGAGCGACCTGAAGGTCCCGTACAGCGCCTTCCTCAGCGGCTACCTGATCAAGGACGACTACCGCTACTTCGAGAGGATGCAGGGCCTGGGCGTGGCCCTGAACAACCACACCCTCCGCCACCGCTACATGCGGGGCCTGCCGTACCGCACGCAGAAGCGCGAGATCTGCGGCATGCAGCGCCTCCTCGAGAGGCGCTACGGCAAGCGCCCGACCCTCTTCCGCCCGCCCTTCGGCAGCTACGACAGGGCGACCCTGCGCGCCGCCAAGGCCTGCGGCATCGAGTACGTCCCCCTCTGGAACGAGGAGGTCTTCGCCGACCACTGGGAGTACCGCGAGGGCGACAACAGACTCCGCCCGGGCGACATCGTCCTCACCCACTTCCGCGGCCGTGCCCAGTGGCAGGGCACGATGCCCGACATGATCCGCCGCTTCCTGAACAAGGTCACGGCCGAGGGGTACGCGGTGGGCCGGCTGGAGGACTACCTGTGAGGCGGCGGTCGCCGGCCGCGGTGGTGTGCGCGGGAGCGATCCTGCTGGCCGGCTGCGCCGGGACCGTGGGGGAGCGCGCGGGCGCGGAGGCCCGGGGCCGGCCCCCGACGCACGCGTCGAGCGACGCCCGCGGGCCGGACCGGGGCGGCCTCCCGCCCGTCGTGGACCACGTCCGCACCCGCGACCGGGTGGTCTTCCTGACCTACGACGACGGCGCCGAGCGCGACCCCCGCTTCGTCGGCCTCGTCCGCGAACGGCGGCTTCCGGTCAGCATGTTCCTCACGGACAGCGTCGTGGGGCCGGGTTACGGCCACTTCGCCCGGCTCCGCGCGGTCGGCGCGTCCATCCAGAACCACACCCTCGACCACCCCGCCCTGCGCGGCCTGCCCTACGCCGGCCAGCGTGCCGAGATCTGCGGCCAGCAGTTCAAACTCCGCTCCCGCTTCGGCATCCGCCCCCGCCTCTTCCGCCCGCCCTACGGCACGTACGACACGACGACCCTGCGGGCCGCCGCCGACTGCGGCATCCGGGCAGTCGTCCTCTGGCGGGCGTCCCTGGGCCCCGACGGCGACCTGACCTACACCCGTGGCAAGCCCGGCCTGCGTCCCGGTGACATCGTCTCCGTACCGTCGGGCGAGCCCACGTCCCTGACCCTGACGGAACGGACCGTGCGACTGCTGCTGGAGATCGAGGCGCGAGGGCTGCGGGTCGGGCGACTGGAGGACCACCTGTAGAGAGCACCTGGCCGACGCGCCGCCCGGCAATTGGCACTCCGCTTGACCGAGTGCTAATCGCAGTCATAGTCTCGGCTCTGGCACTCCCCAATGGAGAGTGCCAACACAGCGACGGGCAGGTCCGGCACCCGCGACGACGGATCCACCTGGTCGCCACCTCAGACAGTTAACCCCGTGAGATCTCCGAAGGGGGAGGTCGGATCGTGACGACCGCCAGCAAGGTTGCCATCAAGCCGCTCGAGGACCGCATCGTGGTCCAGCCGCTGGACGCGGAGCAGACCACGGCCTCGGGCCTGGTCATTCCGGACACCGCCAAGGAGAAGCCCCAGGAGGGCGTCGTCCTGGCCGTCGGCCCGGGCCGCTTCGAGGACGGTAACCGTCTTCCGCTCGACGTCTCCGTCGGCGACGTCGTGCTCTACAGCAAGTACGGCGGCACCGAGGTGAAGTACAACGGCGAGGAGTACCTCGTCCTCTCGGCTCGCGACGTCCTCGCGATCGTCGAGAAGTAATTCACCCCAAGCACATTGCTTTGAGCTGCGCCCCTGGCCCCCCGCGATCACCAAGAAGCCGGGCGCCCGGGGCGCAGTGCCGTTAACCCAGATTCCGGAAGAGGGCTCACGCTCCCATGGCGAAGATCCTGAAGTTCGACGAGGACGCCCGTCGCGCCCTCGAGCGCGGCGTCAACAAGCTTGCCGACACGGTCAAGGTGACGATCGGCCCCAAGGGCCGCAACGTCGTCATCGACAAGAAGTTCGGCGCCCCCACCATCACCAACGACGGTGTCACGATCGCCCGCGAGGTCGAGATCGAGGACCCGTACGAGAACCTCGGTGCCCAGCTGGTCAAGGAGGTGGCGACCAAGACCAACGACATCGCGGGTGACGGTACGACCACCGCGACCGTGCTCGCCCAGGCGCTCGTGCGCGAGGGCCTGAAGAACGTCGCCGCCGGTGCCTCCCCGGCCGCCCTGAAGAAGGGCATCGACGCCGCCGTCGCCGCCGTCTCCGAGGACCTGCTCGCCTCGGCCCGCCCGATCGACGAGAAGTCCGACATCGCCGCCGTCGCCGCGCTGTCCGCCCAGGACCAGCAGGTCGGCGAGCTCATCGCCGAGGCGATGGACAAGGTCGGCAAGGACGGTGTCATCACCGTCGAGGAGTCCAACACCTTCGGTCTGGAGCTGGACTTCACCGAGGGCATGGCCTTCGACAAGGGCTACCTGTCGCCGTACTTCGTGACGGACCAGGAGCGCATGGAAGCCGTCCTGGACGACCCGTACATCCTCATCACGCAGGGCAAAATCTCCGCCATCGCGGACCTGCTGCCGCTGCTGGAGAAGGTCATCCAGGCCAACGCCTCCAAGCCGCTGCTGATCATCGCCGAGGACGTCGAGGGCGAGGCCCTGTCGACCCTCGTCGTGAACAAGATCCGCGGCACCTTCAACGCCGTCGCGGTGAAGGCCCCCGGCTTCGGCGACCGCCGCAAGGCGATGCTGCAGGACATGGCCGTCCTCACGGGCGCCACGGTCGTCTCCGAGGAGGTCGGCCTCAAGCTCGACCAGGTCGGCCTCGAGGTCCTCGGCTCCGCCCGCCGCGTCACCGTCACCAAGGACGACACCACGGTCGTCGACGGCGCCGGCAACAAGGAAGACGTGCAGGGCCGCGTCGCCCAGATCAAGGCCGAGATCGAGACCACCGACTCCGACTGGGACCGCGAGAAGCTCCAGGAGCGCCTCGCGAAGCTGGCCGGCGGCGTGTGCGTCATCCGCGTGGGTGCCGCCACCGAGGTCGAGCTGAAGGAGCGCAAGCACCGTCTGGAGGACGCCATCTCCGCGACCCGCGCCGCGGTCGAGGAGGGCATCGTCTCCGGTGGTGGCTCCGCTCTCGTCCACGCCGCCAAGGTCCTGGAGGGCAGCCTCGGCAAGTCCGGCGACGAGGCCACCGGTGTCGCGGTCGTCCGCCGCGCCGTCGTCGAGCCGCTGCGCTGGATCGCCGAGAACGCCGGCCTGGAGGGCTACGTCATCACCTCCAAGGTCGCCGAGCTGGACAAGGGCCAGGGCTTCAACGCCGCCACCGGCGAGTACGGCGACCTGATCAAGGCCGGCGTCATCGACCCGGTCAAGGTCACCCGCTCCGCCCTGGAGAACGCCGCCTCCATCGCCTCCCTGCTCCTCACGACCGAGACCCTGGTCGTCGAGAAGAAGGAAGAGGAGGAGCCGGCCGCCGCGGGTCACGGCCACGGCCACGCCCACTGAGGCACCGACCTCTGCGAGAAGCCCCCGCCCCGCCTCGCGCGGAACGGGGGCTTCTCCCGTATGCGGGGACCCGTCACAACTCCAGCGGGTCCAGCACCCCGAGCTGCTGCATCAGCCCCAGCCGGTCGTACTGCCACCAGCCCTCGGCGAGCTTCCCGTCCGGCGTGCAGCGGTGGACGGTCGTCCCGGTCATGGTGACGTCCTTCCCGGTCGGCGGAATCCCGAGGAAGTCACCCTTGTGGTGCCCCCTCCAGGTCCACCGGGTGCACACCCGGTCGCCCTCGGCGAGCTGGTCCTCGATGGTGAACGAGAAGTCGAACCCGCCCCGCCACACCTCCACCTCGCGCCGCAGCGCGTCCAGCCCGATGACGTCCTGCACATTGGCCGGATCGTGGTCGTGGTAGTCCTCGATGAACACGTCGTTGAACGCGGGCGCCGCACCCTGCCCGGGCGCCAGCTCGAAGAACCTGCGCGCGGTGGCCGAGTTCAGCTGCTCGTCCCGCACCACGTCCAGGTCCGTGAACGTCGGCGCCTCGTCGCAGAGCGCCACCATGTCCTGGAAGATCCGGTCGGTCTCCGGAAGCCCGGAGTTGCGCATCGCCTCCTCGTACGACGGGAACTCCACGATCTCGACGATGTGCGAGGCGTCGGCCCGGTCCTTCGCCACCACACTGTGCGTAGCGGTCCGTTTCCCCTTGGTCTGTTCGACCCACCTGTCCATCAGCCGGTTCATCTCGTCGAGCCGGCTGGTCCTGCATTCGATGAGCTGTACGAAGGTCATGGCCTCGCCTCCGGCCCCCCTGGGTCCGGCTGAACAGCTCCATTGTCCCCACCGGAGCCGCTCGTCGCCTCCCGGCCCTTTGGCATCATGAGGCCATGCGCTGGTGGGGGAAGCGGGCGGAGCGGTCGGTGGCCGCGGGCGGTGACATCGCGGTGGCCGTCACCGGCGATCACAACCGGATCCTGCTCACTTCGGCGGTGCGTTCGGCGTACTGGGAGCAGGTCCGCCGCATCGCCCCGCCCCGACTCGTCGACCGCGAGGCGGAGTCGGCCGAGCTGTCCGCCTTCTGCACGGCCGACTCCGGCCCGGCGTACGCCTGGTGGCGGGCCGGCGCCTGGGCCGGCAAGACGGCGTTGCTGTCCTGGTTCGCCCTGCACCCTCCGCGGGGCGTACGGATCGTCCCGTTCTTCATCACGGCCCGGCTGGGCGCGCAGAACGACGTCGTGGCCTACGTGGACGTCGTACTCGAACAGCTGGCGGAGCTGTCCGGAGAGGCCCTGCCCGCCCACCTGACCGTGGCGACCCGCGAGGCCCACCTCCTGTACCTGTACGGTGCCGCCGCCCGCGCCTGCGCAGAGCGCGGTGAACGTCTGGTCCTCCTGGTGGACGGCCTGGACGAGGACCGCGGCGTCACGACCGGCCCGGACGCCCACAGCATCGCGAGCCTGCTGCCCACCCGCCCGGAGGCGGGGATGCGGGTCCTGGTCGCGGGGCGGCTCAACCCGCCGCTGCCCGGTGACGTACCCGAGGACCATCCGCTGCGCGACCCCGCGATCGTACGGACGCTGTCGCCCTCCCCGTACGCCCGGGCGATCCGCGCGGAGGCGGAACGCGAGCTGAAGCGGCTGATCGAGGCGGGCGGCCTGGAGCACGACCTGCTGGGCCTGGTGGCAGTGGCGGGCGGCGGCCTGACGGCCGAGGACCTGGCCGCGCTGACCGGAGCGGTTCCGTACCGGGTGCGGGACGTCCTGAGCACCCGGGCGGGGCGGACCTTCGGCCTGCGAGTCGACGTCTATCTGCTCGGCCACGAGGAGTTGCAGGCCCAGGCCGAGGAGATGCTCGGCACGTCCCGGATGGACCTCTACCGCGCGAAACTGCACGCCTGGGCGGAGGAGTGGCGTGCGCGCGGCTGGCCGGAGGAGACGCCGGAGTATCTGCTGCGGGGATACTTCCGGATGCTCCGGTCCACCGGTGACCTGGAGCGGATGCTCCGGTACGGGGCGGACACCCGGCGCCAGGAGCGCATGCTGGTCCTCACCGGCAGTGACGCGTCCGCCGTGAACGAGATCCACCTCACCGAGGACCTGATCATCGAGCGCGGTGCGCGACGGCCGCTCGACTCACTGCGCCTGGCGATCCACCGGGAACGGCTGGTCGACCGCAGTGCCGGCGCCCCGGACTCCCTGCCGCACGCCTGGGCCCTGGCAGGGCAGACCGGCCGGGCCGTCGCACTGGCCCGCAGCCTCCCGAACGGTCATCGCCGGGGCATGGGCCTGGCCGCCGTCGCCGATGTGCTGCTGGAGCAGGGCGACCGTGACGGGGCGGTGGACCTGCTCGTCGAGGCGGCGGAGGCCGCGCGTCAGGGCGAGGGCCACAGCCGGGACGACCTGGCGCGCTGCACGATCGCGGACCTCTTCGCCCGGGCCGGGCAGTTCGACAGGGCGGCAGCGCTGGCGAGGACGGTCGGCACGCAGTACTTCCACGTCCATGCGTACGTTCAGATCGGCAAGGCCTGCCTCGCGGCCCAGCGGTGGGATCTCGCACAGGAGTTGGTCGACGGCGCACCGAACGAGGCGTGCCGCACCGGTATGGGGAACGTCGTGATATCGGCCCACGCGACAGCAGGCCGGCACGCCGAGGCGGAGATGATGGCGAGAGCCACCGAACCGGGCGCCCGCGCCGCCGCGCTGATCACGCTGGCCTCCGCACTGCGCGAGTCCGGGCAGCACGAGCGCGCTGACGCCCTCTGTGCCGAGGCCGTGGCGTGGGCGCGGGACCGTGCGGAGGACGACGAGGTGGTGAGCCTCCTGGCCGACGCCGGCGAGTTCGACCGGGCCGAGTCGTTCCTGGCCGGCCTGTACGGCGAAGTGGACTACGAGGAGGCCGCGGGGGAGTTGACCGGGTGGCTGGCGTGGGCCGGGGAGCTCGACCGGGCCGAGGCCCTGCTCGCCACGCTCAGCCCGCGGGGACACCACCGCGCGCTGCGGGACGTGGCACAGGCCCGGGCGAGAGCCGGGCGCTACGAGCAGGCCGAGGCCCTGGTCCGGCAGATCCCGGCCGCGGACATCGCGTGGTCGGCACTGTGCTCGATCGTGCGCATCATGGCGGACGCGGGCGAGGTCGACCGGGCCGAGTCGCTGGCACGCGCCCTGGGACCGCGGATGGAGGTCCCGTCGGCCCTCTACGAGGTCGTCGAGTCCCTGGCGCAGTCCGGAGACCCGGACCGGGCCCGGGCTCTCGCTGATTCCCTGGCCCACCCGGTGGAGCAGAACCATGCGTCTCTCGAGGTGGCTGCCGCCCTGGTGCGGGCCGGACGGCGCGAGGAGGCCGTCCGGGTCCTGCTGGCCGTCGAGAGCCGGACCCGAGTGCTCCATCCCCTGACGGCCGCCCGGAAACTCGGCGCCGCCGCCACGGCGCTGGCCGAAGCGGGGCACCGGGAAGCGGCGCTCGCGGTGCTCCACGGGACCGAGACGCTGCTCACGGACCGCCGCAGCGAGCCCTACGCCTCTCCAGGGGAGTACATGTCGTCCTTGCGGGCGCTGGTCGCCGCCTGCACGGCCACCGGACAGCTGGACCGGGCGGAGACATGGGCAGGGCGGGCACCTGACGACTTCGAGCGACGAGACCTCCTGGCCCCGGTGGTGCGGGGATGGGCCAGATCCGGTGAGGTGGACCGGGCCGCAGCGGTGACGACGGCCGAGGCCGAAGCGGACCCCGCACTCGCGGGGATCCTGTCGTCGCTGGTCGTGCCGTTCGCCCGCGGTCTGGCCGAAGCCGGCGACGTCGAAGCGGCCGAGGCCCATGTGCGCGAGGCCGCCGAGCCCGGGAACGGTACCTCAGCACTCTGCGCGCTCGCGGTGACGATGACCGAAACGGGTCGCACCGACAGGGCGCGGCGCATCGTCGACGAACTGATCGCGATCGAGAGCGGGTACGACCGCCCCTCGATGATGGACCTGAGCGCTCTGGTCAGGGCCCTGGCCGCAGCGGGGGAGGGCGATGCCGCCCGGGCCGCGCTCGACGCCATGACACCACCGGACCGGCTGAGCGGGTCCGCGCGGTACATCGGGGTCACGGCATTCGCCGAGGCCCTGACCGCCCTCGGGCACCACGAGCGGGCCATGGAAACGCTGCGCACCATCGAGGACCCGTACGACCGCGCTCATGGGACGCTCGGCCTGGTCGACGTGCTGGCCGGGTCGGGAGAGTGCGCCCGCGCCGAGGAACTCGCCCGGACGGTCCCCGTCCCGGCGATGCTGTCCCGGGCCTGGGCGCGCATCGCGGCCGCGACGACCGACGACGAACAGGCCCGGCGACTGGCTGCCCTGGCCCTCCAGGGCGGTGAGTGGGTGTCGGCCCTGCCCGCCCTCCTCAGGCAGGCACCGGACGTGGTTCCGCTCGTGGTGGAGGCCGCCGACGCGATGAAGTCCGCCTGCGCGCAGCACCCTGGGGCGCCTACTGAGGCCCGTACTTCCGCCCCGTCCTAGACGACACCGCCCCGAGCATCCCCCGCGGCACCAGCTTCGCCGCCCCCATCAGGGCCTTGTACCGCGGGTCCGGGATGGACAGCGTCTTGCCGCGGGCCAGGTCGTGCAGGGCCGTCGCCACCAGCTTGTCCGCGTCGAGCCACATCCAGCCCGGGATGTTGTCCGTGCCCATGCCGGCCCGCTCGTGGAACTCGGTGCGCACGAAGCCGGGGCAGAGCGCCATCAGGCGTACGCCGCTGCCGGCCAGGTCGCGGGCCGCGCCCTGGGTGAACTGCACGACCCAGGCCTTGGACGCGCCGTAGGTGCCCCGGGGGACGAACGCGGCCACCGACGCGACATTCACGACCCCGCCGCGGCCGCGCTCCCGCATGGCCTCCGTCGCCGCCGACGTCAGCCGCAGCACCGCCTCGCAGTGCACCTTCAGCATCCGCAGCTCGTCGGCCATGGGGACGTCGAGATAACGGCCCTTGTTGCCGAAGCCGGCGTTGTTGACCAGCAGGTCGACGGGGTTCTTGCGGTCGGCCAGCCGGTCGGCCACCGCCTCGATGCCCTTGTCCTCGGCGAGGTCGGCCGTCAGCACCTCCGCCTCGATGCCGTGCCGGTCGTGCAGCTCGGTCGCCTGTTCCCGCAGCCGCTTGGTGTCGCGGGCCACCAGCACGAGGTTGTGCCCGTCCGCCGCCAGTCGCCGCGCGAACGCGGCCCCGATGCCTGCCGTCGATCCCGTAATCAGAGCCGTTGTCATGGCGCAAGGGTAGTTACCCGGACTGCGTGCGTCCGCTCAGCGCGGTGGCCCCGGAGCCGGTCTCGATCCAGGGTGGCTCAGCGGTGGGTGTGTCCGGCCCCGTGGCCCGGGTGCTCCCGGGGCGCGCCCGGCTCCCCCTTCTCCGTCACCACGAACTGGCCCATCATTCCCTCGTCCTCGTGGTACAGCAGATGGCAGTGGTACATGTACGGCGTGTCCGGGTCCGCCGGCCCGGTGAACCGCAGCGCCAGCCTCACCGTCGTCCCGTGCGGCACGAACACCGTGTCCTTCGGCCCGCTCAGGGCGGGCGGCGGTGCCGAACCGTTCACCTCCAGCACCCGGAACTGCACGTCGTGCACATGGAAGTTGTGCGGCATGCCGTTGCTGTTGCGGACCGTCCAGACCTCCGTCGTTCCCCGGGTGACCGTCTCGTCGACACGGCCCATGTCCATCGAGCGCCCGTTGATCCCCGACCGTTTCAGGTCGAAGTGCCGCCCGCGCACCGAACCCTTCCCGTCGGGTGTCTCCGGCTTCCCCAGCGTGGCCGGCAGCGCGGGTGACGGGCGCAGCCGCGCCGCCGCCCGCAACTCCAGCACGTCGAAGGAGTCGTCGCCGCCGCCGAACCGCCGCTGCCAGCCGTCCCCGTAGTTGCCCTGCGGGAAGCTGCGCAGCATCACCCGCTCACCCGCCCGCATCCGCACGACGATCTCGGCCCGCTCGCCCGGCGAGAGCTGCACCCGCTCCATGGACGCGGGCCGCTCCAGCAGACCTCCGTCCGTCGCGATCAGGGAGAAGGAACGGCCGTCCGGGAAACCGAAGGCGTAGGTACGTGCCGTGGAGGCGTTGAGCAGCCGGAGCCGTATCAGCTCGTCGTGCACCTGCCGGAACGGACGAAGGGTTCCGTTGACCATCGTCCGGTCGCCCAGGAAACCCACGTTCTGCAACATGCCGCGGTCACCAGCGAGCCGGGCGCCGTCGAAGCGGACGTCCTGCACGATCACCGGCAGGTCGTCGACGCCGTACCGCTTCGGAAGCGGAAGACGCCCGGACCTCTCGTCGTCGAGGAGGAACAGGCCCGCCAGGCCCCGCTGGACATGTCGCGCGGTCCCGCCGTGCGGATGGGGGTGGTACCACAGCGTCGCCGCCGGCTGGTCCACCGTCCAGTGCGGGCTCCAGGTCCCGCCGGGGGCGATCATCTGGTGCGGGCCGCCGTCCATCCGGGCCGGCAGGTGCATGCCGTGCCAGTGCACGGTGGACGCCTCGTCCAGGGCGTTGCTGATCCGGACCCGGACCTTCTCGCCGCGCCGCGCACGCAGCGTGGGACCCAGGTAGGAGCCGTTGAAACCCCAGGTCGGCGTCTTCACACCGGCGCGGAACTCCGTCTCGCCCGCCCGCATGCGCAGGTCGAAGACACGTGTGCCGTCCTTGTCCACGGACGACTCGGCCTGCGGTGGTATGGCCAGGGCGTTGCCGAACGGCTCCTTGCCCACGGTGCTGACCTTCGCGTCGGTCCACAGCCAGGCGAAGAGAGCGCCCACGGCCATCGCCACGGCGGTGACCGAGGACCCGAGCACGAGGACGAGGCGCTTCCAGCGGAACGGGCGTCGCGAGGCGGCCCGCGGACCCTCGCGGGACGCGTCGGTGGAACCCTCCAGAGGACCGCCGGTCGGGCCGCTGCGAGATGTGTGGCGAGACATGCTTCGAGCGTGGCCGGGCCCTGCCCCGTCGGGCATCGGGGAGCTGCCCTGACCCGCCCCTGAGGCGACCCCGGCCCGCCGCCCGGGGTTCCCCCCAGGGGCACCGGGCCGGACGCCGTCGGGGTTGCCGTCCGCAGGCCCGGACTCCTCCCGCCCGGAGCCGGGCACCGCAGAGCCGCCGGCCCGGCCGGACAGACCGGGGTGACGTGACGTCAGGCCCCGCCGCCGCCCCCGTACTTCTCCTCGTACTCCCGCGCCGTCCTCAGCAGCTCCGGATGCAGCGCCTCGCCCGCCGCCAGCAGGCGCGGCAGCAGTGTCCGCTCGGTCGTCACCGCCCGGAACTGCAGCGCCACCGTCACGTCGTGGCCGGGTCGGTGCACGATCTCGACGGCGTCACCCGCGCGGATCTCACCGGGCTCGATCACCCGCAGATACGCCCCGGGCGCGCCCCGCCGGGTGAACCGCTTCACCCAGCCCTTCTCGTCCATGTGGCCTTGGAACGTGCGGCACGGTATCCGCCCCGAGGTGACCTCCAGCACCACCTCGGGCCCGATGCGCCAGCGCTCCCCGATCAGCGCGCCCGAGACGTCGAGGCCCTGGGTCGTGAGGTTCTCGCCGAACGCGCCGTCCGCCAGCGTCCGTCCCAGCTCGCGCTCCCACGCGTCCATGTCCTCGCGGGCCATCGCGTACACCGCCTGGTCGTTGCCGCCGTGGTGCTCCAGCTTGCACACCGCGTCCCCGGCCAGCCCGCTCCCGCCGACGCCCTTGGGCCCGGGCGCGGACACCCGCACGGGCCCCTCCACAGGCCGCTTGTCGATCCCGGTCACACCCTCCGGGTTGTCCGTGTACGGCACAGCCTCGGCACGGCCCAGATTCACTGACAGAAGCTTCATGCCCGCACGGTAAGCGAGCCTTCCCCAAAGCGTCGACGCATTATTCGCAGGAGCATCAAAGACTCACTTATCCTCGAAGGGTGATCGAAGCTCGCCACCTCCGTGTCCTGCGCGCCGTCGCCGCCACCGGCTCCTTCTCCGCCGCGGGGCGCGAGCTGGGCTGCACGCAGCCCGCCGTCAGCCAGCAGATGAAGGCCCTGGAGACATCCGTGGGCACCCCGCTGCTGATCCGCACCGGTCGCGAGATGCGCCTCACCCAGGCGGGCGAGGCCCTGGTGCGGCACGCCGCCGGGATCCTCGCCGGGCTCACGGCCGCCGAGGAGGAGGTCGCGGCCATCGCCGGGCTGCGCGCGGGCCGGGTCCGGCTCGTCTCCTTCCCCAGCGGCAGCTCCACCCTCGTGCCGACGGCCCTCGCCGCCCTGCGCGACGCGCACCCCGGCACCCGGGTCTTCCTGGAGGAGGCCGAACCGCCGGCGTCCGTCGGCATGCTGCGCGAGGGCGACTGCGACGTGGCGCTCGCCTTCCGCTACGAGGGGGCGGCGGGTGCCGAGGAGTGGGAGGACCTCGTCGTACGGCCGCTGCTGACGGACCGGCTCGTCGCACTCGTGCCGGAACGGCACCGGCTCGGGGACGCGCAGTCCGTCGCCATCGGCGAACTCGCGCGGGATCCGTGGATCGCGGGCTGTCCGCGCTGCCGGGGCCAGCTCGTCGAGGTGTGCGCGGCGGCCGGCTTCACACCGCGCATCGACTTCGCCACCGACGACTACCCGGCGGTCGCCGGCCTCGTCGGCGCCGGTCTGGGCGTGGCTGTGCTGCCCCAGCTGGCCATCGAGTCCGTACGGCCACGGGGGGTACGGACCGTGACGCTGGAACCGGCGGTACGCCGGGAGATCGTCGCGCTCACCCTGCCCGACCTCGCACAGGTCCCGGCGGTGGCGGCGACGCTCGACCAACTGGCACGCGCCGCCCACCGCTAGCCGCAGCGCAGCGCGTCAGAAATGAACGGCACGCGTGCGCGTGCCTGACTCGCAGAAACGTTCCTTCAGTTGTTCGAGGCGGCGTGCCCGCCGGATGTCGACGCCGGCACCAGCCGGTTGCGCGCCCGCCCCATCAGCTCTTCGCGTTCGTCCTCGGTCAGCCCGCCCCACACGCCGTACGGTTCCCGCACCGCCAGCGCGTGGGCGGCGCACTCGGCACGCACCGGGCACCTCATGCAGACCTCTTTGGCCGAGTTCTCGCGAGCACTCCGAGCCGCACCGCGCTCACCCTCCGGATGGAAGAAGAGCGAGCTGTCCACTCCGCGACAGGCAGCCAGCAGTTGCCAGTCCCACAGGTCCGCGTTCGGTCCGGGAAGGCGGGAGAAATCTGCCATTACGTGACCCCTTGTAGCCGTTTTGGGCGGATCCGGTGTCCACGACCGTACAACTACGATCTAAGGAGATGAAAATATGACTCATTGCGAATCTAGCTCCAGACACCGGCAAAGCGGAAGAAATGGGTCTGAATGGGGCATAGGTTGTGATGAAAGTTCGAGGGTCTGTTGCGCATGTCTGCACCGTGTCCGGTCCCTCACGTAGAGTGCCGAAGATGTCAGCCGACCCCGTAACTCTTTCGAGTGACCGTCGTTGAGAGTGCGAGGCGGTTGAAGGAACAAGCGCTCGGGCAGGCGTCCGAGGCGGTCGACCGCACAGGTGACGATTTCGTACCAGCCTGGAGGCTCAAGGTGACGCGCATCAGCTGCGGAGGGCGGCCATGACTTCCGTCCTCGTCTGCGACGACTCCCCGCTTGCCCGAGAGGCGCTCCGTCGCGCGGTCGCAACCGTGCCCGGCGTAGAGCGCGTGACGACGGCGGCCAACGGCGAGGAAGTCCTCCGCCGCTGGGGGGCCGACCGCTCGGACCTGATTCTGATGGACGTACGCATGCCCGGCCTGGGCGGCGTCGAGACGGTCCGGCGGCTGCTGTCCGCCGACCCCGGTGCGCGCATCATCATGCTCACCGTCGCCGAGGACCTGGACGGCGTGGCCCTCGCGGTCGCCGCCGGTGCCCGCGGCTATCTGCACAAGGACGCCTCCCGCGCGGAGCTCCGCGCGACGGTGACCCAGGCCCTGGCCGACCCGACCTGGCGGCTCGCCCCGCGCCGGCTGCGCTCGGCCGAGATGGGCGCCGCGCCGACGCTCACGGCGCGTGAGATCCAGGTGCTCGAAGGCATGAGCCACGGCCGCTCGAACGCGGAGATCGGCCGTGAGCTGTTCCTCTCCGAGGACACCGTCAAGACGCACGCCCGGCGCCTGTTCAAGAAGCTCGGCGCCTCGGACCGGGCCCACGCCGTGGCGCTCGGCTTCCGGTGGGGTCTGGTGCGCTAGGGCCTGTCCTTCGGATCGGGTCGGCTTCGAGGCGCGGGCTCCGGCCAGGGCCGGAGAGCGGGGGCACGCGGATGCCCCCGCGCGAGCCGTACCCGCGTGTGCCGAAGCCGGCGGCCGACGACAGCCTCGGCGGGGATCCGTCCCTGCCCGAGCGAGGTCGAGAGCTCGGCAGGGTGCACGCGAGGACCCACGGCCCCGGGATGATCCGAACGGCAGGCCCCAGCGGTCGTGGTGAGGGCACGGAAAGCCAGGTCGGCGGGGGCGGACCGCGGGTCCGCAGGGTGCCCGCTGCTCGTTTCGCCGCGGATGCCGCATCCTTGAGGGTGTGGAGTTCCTCGGGGACGAGTCGGTCGAGCGGAAGGGGAGGGCGCAGGGGATGAGTTCCGGCGCACCTGCTCATAACGCTTCGGTGCACAACAACGGGCGCGGTGCCACGGACCCGGCGGCCGCAAGGCACCATGGACCGATGCGCGACGACGAGGCGGTCAATGCCCAAGGGGCGATCGGCGCGCTCGTCCACCGCGCCGTCGACGGGGACGAGCAGGCCACGCACGACCTGCTCGCCCATGTCCACCCCCTGGCCCTGCGCTACTGCCGCACCCGTCTGTCCCGCCTCCCGGGCGACGCCCGGCACTTCGTGGAGGACCTCGCCCAGGAGGTCTGCGTCGCGGTGCTCCTCGCGCTGCCCCGCTACCGGGACACCGGGCGCCCCTTCGAGGCGTTCGTCTTCGCCATCGCCGCCCACAAGGTCGCCGACCTTCAGCGCGCGGCGATGCGTCACCCCGGCTCGACGGCCGTCCCCTCGGACGAGATGCCCGAGCGGCCCGACGACTCCCTGGGGCCGGAGGAGCGCGCCCTGCTCAGCAGTGACGCGGAATGGGCCAAGAAACTCCTGGCCAACCTGCCCGAGAACCAGCGGGAGCTGCTGCTGCTGCGGATCGCGGTGGGCCTCACGGCCGAGGAGACGGGCCAGATGTTGGGAATGTCACCCGGCGCGGTCCGGGTGGCGCAGCACAGGGCGCTGAGCCGGCTGCGGGCGCTGGCCGAGCAGTAGCCCTGCTTGAACAACCCCTCTGTTGAACAGGCGGTGGGCCGCTTCCGTACGAACATACGAAGCCCGGAGCCGACCGGAACCGTGGAATGAGACAGCCGCGCTTCCCGTTAGCATGGACATCCGCACCGATCAAGGCCATTTGGGGAAGGTGTCATGACTGCCAACGTCGACGGAGTGCCCGGTAAATTCGCGACACTCGGGCTGACCTACGACGACGTGCTGCTGCTGCCGGGTGCATCCGAAGTGCTCCCCAACGCGGTCGACACCTCGTCCCGCATCTCGCGCAACGTCCGGGTCAACATCCCACTGCTGTCCGCCGCCATGGACAAGGTCACCGAGTCGCGCATGGCGATCGCCATGGCCCGCCAGGGCGGCGTCGGCGTACTGCACCGCAACCTCTCCATCGAGGACCAGGTCAACCAGGTCGACCTGGTGAAGCGGTCCGAGTCCGGCATGGTCACCGACCCGATCACGGTGCATCCCGACGCGACGCTCGCCGAGGCCGACGCCCTGTGCGCCAAGTTCCGCATCAGCGGCGTCCCCGTCACCGACGGCAACGGCAAGCTGCTCGGCATCGTCACCAACCGTGACATGGCCTTCGAGACCGACCGCTCCCGTCAGGTGCGCGAGGTCATGACCCCCATGCCCCTGGTGACCGGCAAGGTCGGCATCTCCGGCCCCGACGCCATGGAGCTGCTGCGCCGCCACAAGATCGAGAAGCTTCCGCTGGTCGACGACGCGGGTGTCCTCAAGGGCCTCATCACGGTCAAGGACTTCGTCAAGGCCGAGCAGTACCCGAACGCGGCCAAGGACGCCGAGGGCCGGCTGATCGTCGGCGCCGCCGTGGGCGCCAGCCCCGAGGCCCTGGAGCGGGCCCAGGCGCTCGCCGCGGCCGGTGTGGACTTCCTGGTGGTCGACACCTCGCACGGCCACAACAGCAACGCCCTCAGCTGGATGTCGAAGATCAAGTCGAGCGTCGGTGTCGACGTGATCGGCGGCAACGTCGCCACGCGTGACGGCGCCCAGGCCCTGATCGACGCCGGCGTCGACGGCATCAAGGTGGGCGTCGGCCCCGGCTCCATCTGCACCACCCGCGTGGTCGCCGGCATCGGCGTCCCGCAGGTCACCGCCATCTACGAGGCGTCCCTCGCCGCCCGTCCGGCCGGTGTGCCGCTGATCGGCGACGGCGGTCTGCAGTACTCGGGCGACATCGGCAAGGCGCTCGCCGCGGGCGCCGACACCGTCATGCTGGGCAGCCTGCTCGCGGGCTGTGAGGAGTCCCCCGGCGAGCTTCAGTTCATCAACGGCAAGCAGTTCAAGTCGTACCGCGGCATGGGCTCGCTCGGCGCGATGCAGTCCCGCGGCCAGGGCCGGTCCTACTCCAAGGACCGCTACTTCCAGGCCGAGGTCGCCTCCGACGACAAGCTCGTGCCCGAGGGCATCGAGGGCCAGGTGCCCTACCGCGGCCCGCTGGCCAACGTGCTGCACCAGCTCGTCGGCGGTCTGCGCCAGACCATGGGCTACGTGGGCGCCGCCTCCATCGAGGAGATGGAGACCAAGGGCCGCTTCGTCCGGATCACCTCCGCGGGCCTCAAGGAGAGCCACCCGCACGACATCCAGATGACGGTCGAGGCACCGAACTACAGCCGCAGCAAGTAGCGGCCCGGCCTTCCGAGGGCGGCTCCGGAGCATCCGGGGCCGCCCTCGTCGTGCCCGTCGGCGATACTGGAAGACGCTGAAACGCATCAGGGAAAGGCCACAGACGTGACTGAGATCGAGATCGGGCGCGGCAAGCGCGGCCGCCGGGCGTACGCCTTCGACGACATCGCCGTCGTCCCCAGCCGCCGTACGCGGGACCCGAAGGAGGTCTCGATCGCCTGGCAGATCGACGCCTACCGCTTCGAGCTGCCGTTCCTGGCCGCTCCCATGGACTCGGTCGTCTCCCCGGCCACCGCCATCCGCATCGGCGAGCTCGGCGGCCTGGGCGTGCTGAACCTCGAAGGTCTGTGGACGCGGTACGAGGACCCGCAGCCGCTGCTCGACGAGATCGCCGAGCTGCCCGCCGAGGCGGCGACCCGGCGCCTCCAGGAGATCTACGCCGCGCCCATCAAGGAGGAGCTGATCGGCGCGCGCATCAAGGAGGTGCGCGACTCGGGCGTGGTCACGGCCGCGGCGCTCTCCCCGCAGCGCACGGCCCAGTTCTCCAAGGCCGTCGTCGACGCGGGCGTGGACATCTTCGTCATCCGCGGCACGACGGTCTCGGCGGAGCACGTCTCCGGTTCGCACGAGCCGCTGAACCTGAAGCAGTTCATCTACGAGCTGGACGTCCCGGTGATCGTCGGCGGCTGCGCCACGTACACGGCGGCGCTGCACCTGATGCGCACCGGTGCGGCCGGTGTGCTGGTCGGCTTCGGCGGCGGCGCCGCGCACACCACGCGCAACGTGCTGGGCATCCAGGTCCCCATGGCCACGGCGGTCGCCGACGTGGCCGCGGCCCGCCGCGACTACATGGACGAGTCCGGCGGCCGGTACGTGCACGTGATCGCGGACGGCGGTGTCGGCTGGTCCGGCGACCTGCCCAAGGCGATCGCCTGCGGCGCCGACGCGGTCATGATGGGCTCCCCGCTCGCCCGCGCGACCGACGGCCCGGGCAAGGGCCACCACTGGGGCATGGAGGCGGTGAACGAGGAGCTCCCGCGCGGCAAGAAGGTCGCCCTCGGCACGGTCGGCACCCTCGAGGAGATCCTCACGGGCCCGTCCCACACCCCCGACGGCTCGATGAACCTCTTCGGCGCGCTGCGCCGGGCGATGGCCACGACCGGGTACAGCGAGCTGAAGGAGTTCCAGCGGGTCGAGGTGACGGTGGCGGACTCGCAGCATCGGCGGTAGGCCGGAGAGCACAGGACGGGAAGGGCCTGGTCACTCGTGTGAGTGGCTGGGCCCTTTCGCATGTCCAACTGGCTTTGACAGGGCGCTTGTTGCCGTACGGAGGCGCGGTTGCCTTTGGGCCGTTCGGCCCCGTGGAGGGCGGTTTCGAGGCGCCGGTGTCCGTGGTCGGCGCCCCAGGTTCTTCTAGGGGGCGCCCATGGGACGCCACCGCAAGCCCACCCGCTGGGACCGACTCCGTCTTCGGATGGTGCAGTGCCGGAGGAGGTGGATCTTGCGGATTTTCGGATGGCGAGCGGCCGCCCCCACGAAGACTAGGGGCGGACACTCCGTGATCCATCCAGGAGCCTGCCTCAGCGACCACTCTGCGGTGGGCTCCGCCGTCTCCCAAGGTACTGGCGGCGGGGTGCCCCGCGCCACCAGCCCAGAGGGCTCGGCGCCCCCACGCGCCCCTCTTCACAACCGATGCGCCGCCCCCGTGGGCGCCGCCCCCCGCGTGTCCAGCAGCAGCTGGGCCTTCACCGACAGGCCCTGGAGGTCGTACGTGCGGTGCTGCTGGAGCAGGATGGTCAGGTCCGCGTCGGCGACCGCCTCGTAGAGGGAGTCCACGCGGGGGACGGGGCGGTCGAGGACGCTCCAGGCGGGCACGTGCGGATCGTGGTAACTGACCGAGGCGCCCAGTTCCAGCAGGCGCAGGGCAACCTCCTGGGCGGGGGTGCCGTGCAGGTCGGCGAGGTCGGGCTTGTAGGTGACGCCCAGGAGGAGCACGCGTGCGCCCCGGGCCGACTTGCCGTGCTCGTTGAGGAGCGTGGCGCCGCGCTGGACGACGTAGCCGGGCATCCGGTTGTTGACCTGCTGGGCCAGTTCCACCATGCGCAGGGTGCGGCCGCCGTGGGCGGTCAGGTCCTGCGGGACGGCGTGGCCGCCGACGCCGGGACCGGGGCGGAAGGCCTGGAAGCCGAACGGCTTGGTCTCCGCGCAGCGGACGACGTCCCACAGGTCGACGCCGAGGTCGTGGCAGAGGACGGCCATCTCGTTGACGAGGGCGATGTTGACGTGCCGGTAGTTGGTCTCCAGGAGCTGCACGGTCTCCGCTTCGCGGGGTCCACGCGCGCGTACCACCTTGTCGGTGAGCCGTCCGTAGAAGGCGGCGGCCGACTCCGTGCAGGCCGGCGTGAGGCCGCCGATGACCTTGGGGGTGTTGGCGGGGGTGAAGTCGCGGTTGCCGGGGTCGACGCGGCTGGGGGAGTAGGCGAGGTGGAAGTCGCGGCCGGCGCGCAGACCCGATCCCTCTTCGAGGAGGGGACGCAGGAATTCCTCTGTCGTCCCTGGGTACACAGGTGACTCCAGGATCACAGTGGTGTGCGGGCGCAGGTGCGCGGCCAGGGTGCGGGCGGCCGCCTCCAGCTGGCTCAGGTCGAGTCCGCCGTCGGCGCCCCGCGGGGTGGGGGCGCAGATGACCGCGGTGCGTACCCGGCCGAGCTCGGTTGCGTTCGTGGTCGGCCGGAAGCCCCCCGAGAGCATCCGGCGCTGTTCGGCGGGGCTGAGGGAGCCGGCCTCGGGGCCGGTCCGGTAGCCGATGGTGGCGACGCCGGCGGCGACGGCGGCCTGGGCCAGGGGCAGGCCGTACGGGCCGAGTCCGATGACGGCGAGATCTGCGGGCATGGCGTGGCCGTCCTTCCCGATAGCCGAAGTGGGACAGGTGCGCAAGCCCTGTGGACAGGACGGGCGAGCGCAATGTCAGACTAGGAGTAAATATGACCGATATGCGGGATTGCTCGCCCGAGTTTCGGTGAGTGTCCCGTGGACGTTGTCCACAGGCTGACGGCCCGTGGTGGCTGAAGTCGGGCAACACGGTCAGAATTTGGGCATGGGGGATACGGACGGGGTCTCACCCGACGGGTGCGGCCGGCGCGACCGATGAGCGGGAGGCAGCGGTGAGGACAGCGACACTCGGGCCGGCGCAGCGCGTCGAGTCACTCGCATCTATGGCCGAGCGCGAGCTGGACGTGCTGGTGGTGGGCGCAGGCGTGGTCGGTGCGGGCACCGCCCTCGACGCCGCGACCCGGGGCCTGTCCACGGGCCTGGTCGAGGCGCGCGACTGGGCGTCCGGCACCTCCAGCCGGTCCAGCAAGCTGATCCACGGTGGCCTGCGCTACCTGGAGATGCTCGACTTCGCGCTCGTACGGGAGGCCCTGAAGGAGCGCGGCCTGCTGCTGGAGCGGCTCGCCCCGCATCTGGTGAAGCCCGTGCCGTTCCTGTACCCCTTGCAGCACAAGGGCTGGGAGCGCCTGTACGCAGGGTCGGGCGTCGCGATGTACGACGCCATGTCCATGGCCCGTGGGCATGGCCGGGGCCTGCCCATGCACCGCCACCTGACCCGCTCTCACGCCCTGCGGGTGGCGCCCTGCTTGAAGAAGGACGCGCTGGTCGGGGCGCTTCAGTACTACGACGCCCAGATGGACGACGCTCGCTATGTGGCGACCCTGGTGCGCACGGCGGTGGCCTACGGCGCCAAGGCCGCCAACCGCGCGCGGGTCACGGGCTTCCTGCGCGAGGGCGAGCGGGTCGTCGGCGCGAGGGTGCAGGACGTCGAGGCCGGCGGCGAGTACGAGATCCGCGCCAAGCAGGTCGTCAACGCGACCGGCGTGTGGACGGACGACACCCAGGCGATGGTCGGGGAGCGCGGCCAGTTCCACGTCCGGGCGTCCAAGGGCATCCATCTGGTCGTCCCGCGCGACCGGATCCACTCCACGACCGGGCTGATCCTGCGCACGGAGAAGTCCGTGCTGTTCGTCATCCCCTGGGGGCGGCACTGGATCGTCGGCACGACGGACACCGACTGGGACCTCGACAAGGCCCACCCGGCCGCGTCCAGCGCGGACATCGACTACCTGCTGGAACACGTGAACTCGGTCCTCGCGGTACCGCTCACGAGGGACGACGTCCAGGGCGTGTACGCGGGCCTGCGGCCCCTGCTCGCGGGTGAGTCGGACGCCACCAGCAAGCTGTCGCGCGAGCACACCGTGGCGCATCCGGTGCCCGGGCTCGTCGTCGTGGCGGGCGGCAAGTACACCACCTACCGGGTCATGGCCAAGGACGCGGTGGACGCGGCGGTGCACGGGCTCGACATGCGGGTCGCCGAGTGCGTCACCGAGGACGTGCCGCTGCTGGGCGCCGAGGGCTATCGAGCGCTGTGGAACGCGCGGGCACGGATAGCCGCCCGGACCGGACTGCATGTGGTGCGGGTGGAGCACCTGCTGAACCGGTACGGGACGATGACCGAGGAGCTCCTCGCGCTCATCGCCGAGGACCCCTCCCTGGGTGAGCCCCTGCCGGCGGCCGACGACTATCTGCGCGCGGAGATCGTGTACGCGGCCTCGCACGAAGGGGCGCGGCATCTGGACGACGTGCTGACCCGGCGGACGCGCATCTCCATCGAGACCTTCGACCGGGGCACGCGCAGCGCGCGCGACGCCGCCGAGCTGATGGCGACGGTCCTCGGCTGGGACAAGGACCAGATCGAGCGCGAGGTGCAGCACTACGAGAAGCGGGTGGAGGCCGAGCGGGAGTCGCAGCGCCAGCCCGACGACCTCACGGCGGACGCGGCGCGGCTGGGGGCGCCGGACATCGTGCCGTTGTAGGACGCTGTCACCCGAACGGGTGCGGGGAAGTGGGACCTTCGTTCGGAACCCGCTCGTTCTACGAGGTGCGGGGGCAGAACTCGGCCGCGAGCACCGCGGGTTCGAGACCGGGATCTGCGATCGCGTCCGTGTTCACGCGGAAGGTGAGGACACGCCGGCCGTCGACGGTGGCCGCGGCGCGCACGTAGCTGCCGGATATGTGCCCGTTGTGCCCCCACACCGTGGTGCCGCACGGCAGTTTCTCGGGAAACAGGCCCATGCCGTACGCGCCGTGCGCGGCACGGGTGTCGAGCATCTCGCGCAGCCTGCGCGGAGGCAGCAGCCGGCCGCCGAGCAGGGCCGAGTAGAAGCGGTCCAGATCGGCGAGCGTGGTCACCAACTCGCCCGCGGCGCCGGCCACCCGCGGGTCGAGATCGGTGACGTCGGTGCCGTCGGCGGCGTAGGCGCGGCCGTGCGGAGAGGGCAGCGAGGAGCGGGATCCGGGGAAGGAGGTGCCCGTCAGTTTCAGGGGAGTGATGATGCGCCGCTCGGCCTCGGCGGCGTACGAGTGGCCGGTGACCTGCTGGACGACCATGCCGAGCAGGACGTAGTTGGTGTTCGAGTAGGAGAAGCGGCCGCGTTCGGCCGGGGGGTGGGTGAGTGCGATGCGTACGGCCTGACGGGGTGTGACGGGTGCGGTTCCGCCGGTGTCCGCGGTGTAGTCGTACAGGCCGCTGGTGTGGGTGAGCAGGGAGCGCAGGGTCAGCGCGCGGCCGTCGTTGCCCGCTCCGCGCACCAGGCCCGGCAGGTGCTGCTCCACGGTGTCGGACAGCGACAGCCGGTGCTCGGCGGCCAGTTGCAGCACGACCGTCGCGATGAACGTCTTCGTGACGCTGCCGGCGCGGAAGTGGTCCGCCCGGGAGATTCCCTGCCCGGCGTGGGCATAGCGCGTGGTGGTTCCCTCCTGGGCGAGCAGGGCCGCGGCCGGAGCCCTGCCCTGGGTCACCAGCAGGGGGAGCACCGCGTCCGTGGGCGGAGCGGAGAGAGCCGACGAGTCGGCCGGAGGCAGGCCGAGGACGGCGACGGACACGGGCAGGGCCAGCAAGGTCCGAAAGGGCGGCACACCGGCTCCTCCCTGGTCGGGGCGTCGGGGGCCCATCATGCAAGGCGGCGCGCTGGGCGCAGCACCCGGGTTCCGGGTGGGCGGCCCGCCGGGGCGTTCCGCCAGGGGGCCCCTGGGCGCTGGGCACTTGTCGGGTGAGAGACAATGGAGGCTCTGTCAGGGCGGGTTGTATGAGGGGACGCATGTCGGAGGCGGAGCGGGCGGGCACATCTCGTCAGGACACTCGTCAGGACAACATGGAGCGTCTCCTCGCGGGGCGTTACCGGCTGGGCAAGGTGCTCGGCCGCGGGGGCATGGGCACGGTGTGGCGGGCCGAGGACGAGACGCTGGGGCGGACGGTCGCCGTCAAGGAGCTGCGGTTCCCGTCGAACATCGACGAGGAGGAGAAGCGGCGGCTGATCACGCGGACGCTGCGCGAGGCCAAGGCGATCGCGCGGATCCGCAACAACAGCGCCGTGACGGTCTTCGACGTGGTCCAGGAGGACGACCGGCCCTGGATCGTGATGGAACTCGTCGAGGGCAAGTCGCTCGCCGAGGTCATCCGGGAGGACGGCCTCCTCGAGCCGAAGCGGGCCGCCGAGGTCGGGCTCGCCGTCCTGGACGTGCTGCGCTCCGCGCACCGCGAGGGCATCCTGCACCGCGACGTGAAGCCGTCCAACGTGCTGATCGCCGAGGACGGCCGGGTCGTGCTCACGGACTTCGGCATCGCCCAGGTCGAGGGCGACCCGTCCATCACCTCGACCGGCATGCTCGTCGGCGCGCCCTCCTACATCTCCCCCGAGCGGGCACGCGGGCACAAGCCGGGCCCGGCGGCCGACCTGTGGTCGCTCGGCGGGCTGCTGTACGCGGCGGTGGAGGGCGCGCCGCCGTACGACAAGGGGTCGGCCATAGCGACTCTCACGGCGGTGATGACCGAGCCGCTGGAGGAGCCGAAGAACGCCGGCCCGCTGAGGGACGTCATCCACGGGCTGCTCACCAAGGACCCCGCCAAGCGGCTCGACGACGCGGGCGCGCGGGCGATGCTGAACTCCGTCATCCACGCACCCGTGACGGCCGAGCCGGAGCCGATGGACGCGACGAAGGTCGTGCCGCTGCCGGCGCAGCCGGACAAGGCCTCGCGCAAGGGCAGTTCGGCGGGGTCCGGGAGCAAGCGGAGCGAGGAGGCCGGGGAGCGGTTGCGCGGTGCGCTGCGTTCCGTGCGCAAGGCCGCCGCCGGAACGGCCGGGGCGTCGGCCGCGTCCCGGACCCGGGCCGAGGACGGTACGACCGCATCCGGACCGGAAGGCGGAAAGGCCGGGGCCGGGGACGCGGGTGCGTCCGTGCCGGAGCCGGGTTCGGCGGCGGCGTCGGCCTCGGGGGCGGCTGCCGGGGCTGGTGCAGGGTCCGGTGCGCACGGGACGAAGGGCGAGCCCGGGGGCCGGAGTTCGGGGTGGCCCGTCATGCCGCGGCCGGACCTGCCGCCACGGCCCGCGCCCAGGGCGCCGCTCACCGACGTGGTGCCGCGGCGGACCATGATGATCATCGCGGCGGTCGTGGTGCTCGCCGTGATCGGCACGGTGCTCGCCATCGCGCTCAGCGGAGACGACAAGGACTCGAAGGGGGCCGCCGGCGAGCGCGGCGGCAAGACCGTCGCCACCGCGTCGGGCAGCGCCGACACCAAGGGCGACGCGAGCGACGGCACGCGCACCGACAGCGCGGCGACGCAGCCCGCGCAGTCGGGGTCCGCCTCGAACAGCACGCCCGACGGCCGCGCGAGCGAGTCTTCCGGTGGCGGCAAGGGCACCGCCGCGGAATCGACGCACCAGGGCAGCCAGGGATACTCGATCGGGCTGCCGAAGGGGTGGAAGTACCAGTCCACGGGGGGCGCGGGCGACCGGTTCACCGGGCCCGACGGGCAGAAGCTGCTCATCGCCTGGACGTCCACGCCCAAGGGCGACCCGGTGGCGGACTGGAAGAGCCAGGAGCGCTACATGCAGCGCGCGCAGTACAAGAAGATCCGAATAGAGCAGGTGGACTACCGCGACTGGAACACGGCCGACTGGGAGTTCACCTACGTGGAGAGCGGCACCGAGTACCGGACCATCGACCGGGGTTTCGTCGTCGACGACCGGCAGGGCTACGCGCTCATGTACACGGCGAAGGCGGCCGACTGGGACGGTGAGCTGCGCAAGGAGACCTGGCGGACGCTGACCAAGACCTTCGAACCCAAGTCCTGAGCATGAGCGGCCCCGGGTTTGGGGAGTGAGATCTGGCATCCCCCCATTGCGGGTTGCCTGCGGCACGTATCGTAAATGTTTGCGGACCGTGCGCAGCCGGAACGGACCGTGGGGCGAACGGATGTGACCGACCAGGCTGCCGGGGGAGGCATCGTGGACGACTATGCGGGACGGGTGCTCGCCGACCGCTACCGCCTGCCGCTGCCGCCGTCCGACGAGTACGAACTCACCGAATCCCGGGCCTTCGACACCTACAGCGGACAGGAAGTCCTGGTCAGACAGGTGCCGTTGCCGGAGGTGGTCGAGGCGGAGGTCCTCGACGCGGAGGGGCTGCCCGACGGCTTCACGGCACGTGACGGTGGCGCGCGGCGGCCCGGCGCCCGTCCGGGCACCCGACGGCCGACGGATCCGGTGGTACGGCGCGCGGTCGAGGCCGCGCAGGCCGCGGCGGCCATTCCCGATCACCCCCGACTCGACCAGGTCTTCGACGTGTTCGCCGAGGGCGGCTCGCTGTGGATCGTCAGCGAGCTGGTGGCCGCGCGTCCGCTGGCGGCGCTGCTCGCCGAGAAGCCGCTGACGCCGTACCGGGCGGCCGAGGTGGCCTCCGACGTCCTCATGGCGCTGCGGGTGCTGCACGCGCACGGCTGGGTGCACCGGAACATCACCGCGCGGACGGTCCTCGTCTGCGACGACGGCCGGGTGATGCTGACCGGGCTGGCCGTGGGCGCGGCGGAGGAGGCGCTGTGCGGGTACGACCCCGTTCCGGCTCCGGCCCTCGACGAGCCCGGCCAGGAGACCGGTGGCGCCGCGATGGTCAATGGCGCCGGAGGCCCGGGGCGTGCCGGGGGCCCGGGAGGCGTCGGCGGCGCGGGTGATCCCGAGGCCGCGCGGCGGGCCGCCATAGAGGCCCGGGAAGCCCGGGGGCTGCCGACGGCCGGTGCCGGCGCGGGAGGCGCGGGCTCGCCCGTGCCGGCCCGCAGGAGCGTGGAGGACAGCGAGGATCCGCGGGCCGCGCGGGCCGGGGCGATCGCGGCCTACCGGGCGGGTGCCCGGGCCGCGGCCCGGGTCCAGGAGGCGCAGCAGAACGGCCGGGCCGCGCTGCCCGGTGCCCGGCCCGCCCCGGACGGCGGACCCGGGCCCCACGGCAACGGCTCGGTGCAGTCGCCGTACGTCCCCGGGCAGAGCACAGGCCCCGGGGCGCCCCCGCCAGGGCGGATAGCCGACCCCTACGGCGTGGGCGGCGCCCCCCGTACGACCGCCTGGCACGGCGCCACACCCCGCGGCGGAACCGGCAGCGCGCCCGCACCGCAGGAACAGGAGCAGACGGCTGTCTCCCCGGCCTCGGACCCCGTCGCCCCCGGCGAGTCCACCCGGTGGGACGACCTGGTCGCCCACACCCCGGCACCCCGGCGCGGCCCGGCCACGGC
Source organism: Streptomyces chartreusis NRRL 3882 (assembly GCF_900236475.1). Taxonomy (GTDB): domain Bacteria; phylum Actinomycetota; class Actinomycetes; order Streptomycetales; family Streptomycetaceae; genus Streptomyces; species Streptomyces chartreusis_D. Next base: position 3,552,015 of record NZ_LT963352.1, on the reverse strand, counting down.
CCTGGCCGCCGAGCGGGCGCGGCAGGCGCGGATGGCCGTGATGGGGCCCGTGACGGAGCGCTGGGCGCCCGAGCAGGCCGGACCCGTGCACGAGAACTGGCAGTTGGCCGCGCCGATCGGTCCCGCCACCGACCTGTGGGCGCTGGGCGCGCTGCTCTTCAGGGCCGTGCAGGGGCATGCGCCCTACCCGGAGGAGTCGACGGCCGAGCTGGTGCAGATGGTGTGCGGGGAACCGCCCGCGTACGCCGAGGAGTGCGGGCCGCTCAGGCCGGTCGTGGAGTCGCTGCTGCGTCAGGACCCGACCGAGCGCCTGGACTTCGAGGAACTGCGCGGCTGGCTGCGCTCGCTCGTGCGCTCGGCGCCCGAGCCGGAGGCCGGTGTGCACGTCGTCGCGGCGCCGCCCGCCGACGCGAGCCGGCTGCCCGTCGTACGGCGCCGGGGCGAGCTCGTGCGCAGGCGGCGGGCCGGGCTGCCCGCGCACCACGGGCGGCACAAGCGGGCCAAGAAGGAGTCCCGGTCGCCGCACCGACTCGGCCGGACCCTGCTCCTGCTCGTCCTGCTCGTCATGGCCGCGGCGATCGCCTACGCCATGCTCTTCATGCCCAAGTCGCAGAGCGACGGCGCGCAGGGCACGGACCGCACCGGTGCCGCCGGTGAGGTCAGTCAGGCGCCCGAGGCGGACGCCAGCGGCGAGCCCCGGCCCGACCGGGCGTCGCCCGAGCCTGAGAAGAGCCCGTCGACATCGGCCGGTTCCACACAGACGCAGACCACCGGCCCGGAGGTCGCCGACGGCTTCACCCTGCGCAAGGACTCGGCGGGCTTCCAGGTCGCCGTAGCCAAGGGCTGGGACCGCACTCCACGAGGCGGCAGCGGTCAGGTCGTCTACGCGAAGGGCGACTTCGAGCTCATCGTCGTACCCGGCCGGGACAGCGCGTCGGAGTACGGCAGCGATCCGATGGACTACCAGCGGGAGAGGGAACGCGAGTTGCAGCCGTACCGCGATTCCAGCTGGGCCACCTCCACGGGGCTGAAGACGATCGAGGTGGGCGGGCGGACCATGGCCGAGGGGCAGTTCACCTGGACCGGCGACGACGGGGGCGAGCTGTACGTGCGCAACCTGGCGATGCTGGTCGCCGGGCGGTACCACGTGGTCCAGGTGCGCGGCCCGGAGTCCGAACGGGACGAGGTGACGCGGCTGTACGAGCAGGCGGCGGCGACGTACCGGGTGACGAAATGACCTTCTGAGCCGGCTGTCGTGCGCCGGAGTTCACCTCCCGGTTCCCTTCCGTCCCGGACACCGACAACCGTCACAGTGCGGTCACCGTGGTACCCCGCTTGTTCCCTGGGGATGGGCGGGTCCTTACGCTGACCCTGTCAAGACCATTGCGGGGCAACGTGAATCAGATGCAGGGCCTGCTCGTCGCGGGCCGCTACCGGCTCGCCGACTCCATCGGCAGTGGCGGCATGGGCCGGGTATGGCGAGCACATGACGAGGTGCTGCACCGGTCCGTCGCCATCAAGGAGCTGACGGCCGCCCTCTACGTCTCCGAGAGCGAGCAGGCCATCCTGCTGGCGCGCACCCGGGCCGAGGCCAGGGCAGCCGCGCGGATCAACCACTCCGCGGTCGTCACCGTGCACGACGTGCTGGAGCACGACGGCCGCCCGTGGATCGTGATGGAGCTGGTCGAGGGCCGCTCCCTGGCCGACGCGGTCAAGGAGGACGGGCGTGTCGAGCCGCGCGAGGCGGCGCGCATCGGCATGTGGGTGCTGCGGGCCCTGCGCGCCGCGCACGCCGCCGGCGTCCTGCACCGCGACGTCAAGCCGGGCAACGTCCTCCTCGGCCGGGACGGACGCGTCCTGCTCACCGACTTCGGCATCGCCCAGATCGAGGGCGACACCACCATCACCCGCACCGGAGAGGTCGTCGGCTCGGTCGACTACCTGGCGCCCGAGCGCGTGCGCGGCCACGACCCGGGCCCGTCCTCCGACCTGTGGGCGCTCGGCGCGACGCTCTACACCGCGGTGGAGGGCCGCTCGCCGTTCCGCCGCACCACACCGCTGACCACCATGCAGGCGGTGGTCGAGGAGGAGGCCGCCGAGCTTCAGCACGCGGGTGCGCTCACGCCCGTCATCACCGCCCTGCTGCGCAAGGATCCGGCCGCCCGGCCCGACGCGTCCGAGGCCGAGCAGATGCTCGCCGAGGCGGCGGAGGGGCGGCGGCCGAACGGGGCGCAGGCCTATGTGCCGACGCAGTACGGGGGATCGTCGCCGTACCGGGACGCGCACAGCGGCAGGAGCGCGTCCGGCACCAATCCGTCCGGCACGAACTCGTCCGGCACGGGCGCGGTCGGTAACGGCTCGGGATCGCACACCCGGACGCCGCTCCCGCCGCTGGCCGGGACGCCCGCCGGCGGGACGCCGACGGCCGGTGCCGCCACGGCCGGCACGCCGACGGCCGGTGCCGCCACGGCCGGCACGCCGGCGGCCGGGGCCTTTGCCACCGGCCACGGGACGCCCGGTCCCACCCGGCTCGGTCCGATGGCGACGGGCCCGCAGCCGGCCGGTTCGGGGCGACGCCGCCGGCTTCGTACCCTCGCCCTCGTCGTCGCTCTCGCGGCCATCATCGGCGGGGGCACCGCCGTGGCGCTCCAGCAGTGGAACGAGAGCCGGCAGACGGCGAGCGGCGCAGCCGGCTCGTCCGGTACCACGAGCACGGAGCAGCCCGGGAGTTCGGTTCCCGCCGGCTGGACCCGCCGCGACGACCCCGCGGGTTTCAGCCTCTACCTGCCCAAGGGATGGAAGCGCCAGACCTTCGGCCCGCAGGGCGAGCTCAAGCAGATCGACTACACGCCCGACGGCGGACGGCACTTCGTCCGGATCGCCGTCGACACCTCCCCGGACTTCGCCGACCCGTACGCCCACCAGCTCGACCTGGAGCAGCAGTTGCAGCGGCTGGTGGACTACAAGCGAGTGAAGCTGGAGCGCAACGTCTACCGTGACCGGGACGGCGCGCTGTGGGAGTACACCTGGACCGCGCAGCCGAAGGACACCAAGTTCCCCGGTCCGCGCAGGGCCATCGAGGAGACGTACGTCGCCCGCGACGGCACCGAGTACGCGCTCTACATGTCGGCGCCCGCGCGGGACTGGGCGAAGGCGCGCAAGCAGTTCACGTCGCTGCTGCAGGGCTGGCACGAGAAGACCCCCTGACGTGGGAGCCCTCTGACGCAGGGCCATGTGTTTCGGCCACCCGCGGGTCGCTGCCCCGGAGCCCCTCCCTCCGGTGGGGCATGATTGCCGCATGGGGACCGAGGGGCACAGCATGCGTGTCATCGCGGGCCGTTACCGGCTCGAGGCGAGGCTCGGGCGCGGTGGCATGGGCGTGGTCTGGCGGGCGACCGACCAGCTGCTCGGCCGGGGCGTGGCCGTCAAGGAGCTCCCCTTCGACGAGACGCTCTCCGCGGCGGAAGCGCGCCGGCAGCGGGACCGTACGCTGCGCGAGGCGCGGGCGGTCGCACAGCTGAGCCATCCGCACATCATCGTCGTCCACGACGTCGTCGAGGACGACGAACGCCCGTACATCGTCATGGAGCTGATCGAGGGCGGTTCCCTCGCCGACCGCCTCGCCACCCAGGGCCCGGTCGACGCCGCCGAGGCGGCACGGATCGGCATCGCCCTGCTCGGCGCGCTGCGCGCCGCGCACGCGGCCGGGGTTCTGCACCGCGACCTCAAGCCCGACAACGTGCTGCTGGAGGCCGGTACCGACCGGGTCGTCCTCACCGACTTCGGCATCGCCCAGGTCGCGGGCGCCCCCACGCTCACCGAGAACGGCTCCTTCGTCGGCTCACCCGAGTACACCGCGCCCGAGCGGATGTCCGGGGTCAGGACCGGGCCAGAATCCGACCTGTGGTCGCTGGGCGCGCTGCTGTGCGCGGCCCTCAGCGGCGAGTCGCCGTTCCACCGCGACTCGCTGGGCGGCGTCCTGCACGCGGTCGTCGTCGGCGACATCCGCCCGCCCGCGCAGGCCGGGCCGCTCCTGCCCGTCGTACAGGGCCTGCTGGAACGCGATCCCGATCGGCGGCTGGACGCGGACCGGGCGGAGCGGATGCTGCGGGCGTTCCGCGAGACGGGCAGCACGCCGCAGGCTCCGCCGCCCGGGTACGCGCCGACGGCGCGGGGTGCCTCGCACGGACGGCCGCAGGACAGCGCCGATCGGCAACCGCCGGTGCCGCCGACGGACCTGCCCGGGCCGGACGAGCGGCACGAGCAGTTGCTCCGGCAGCCCACGCGCCGGGTGCTCGTGGCCGCGCTGCTGGTCGCCGCGATGGCCGGGGCGGGCGTGTCGGCGGCGGCGCTGCTCATGGACGAGGGCGGCGGCGACGGCGGCCGTACGCCGAAGAGTTCGGCGCCGGAGACGCCCTCGGCCGGACCCTCCGCCCACCGGTCGGGCACTCCGAGCACTCCCGCAGCGACCAGCGCCACCACCACCGCGGCCGCCTCACCCTCGCCCTGACCCGGACATCGACGGAACGTGAACCGGCGTCCGGCCAGGGCCTCGCGTCGACAAGCGGCCGCCCCGCGGGGTACTGATGGGGCATGAGCAACGACGGGGGTGGGACGGGCGCCCAGGGCCGGTCGATCGGTGGGCGGTACCGGCTGATCGAGCGCATCGGCTCCGGCGGGTCGGGCACCGTCTGGCGGGCCTACGACGAACTCGTGCAGCGGGAAGTCGCCGTGAAGCAGCCCCGGTTGCCGGGCGATCCGGGCGACCCGGAGGACGAGAGCCGCCGGCGTGCGGCCCACCGGCTCTACCGCGAGGCCCGCGCCGCCGCCCGCGTCGACCATCCCGCCGCCGTCACCATCCACGACGTGGTCGTCGAACCGGAGCGGCAGCCGGAGGCACGGGCCGGGCGGACCGTTCGCCACGGCCGGGTCGGACGCGACGGGCTGGACGCGGTCGACGCGGCGCTCGACGGACTCCCCTGGATCGTCATGGAGTTGGTGCCGGGCGGGTCCCTGCACGAGGTGCTCCGGCGCGGCCCGGTGGAGGCGCGCGAAGCCGCCCGGATCGGCCTCGCCGTCCTCGGTGCGCTGCGTGCCGGGCACTCCGTCGGCATCGTGCACCGGGACGTGAAACCGGCCAATGTGCTGCTCGGCCCGCACCGACGTGTCGTCCTCACCGACTTCGGCATCGCCCATGTGCAGGGCGAGGAGTCGCTCACGACCGGCGGGGAGTCCATCGGCTCGCTGGAGTTCGTCGCGCCCGAGCGCATGACCGGCCGCATCGCCGGGCCCGCCTCCGACCTGTGGTCCCTGGGCGTACTGCTGTACGCGGCCGTCGAGGGGGCGTCCCCGTTCCGCCGGGACACGCCGGAGGCCACGCTCACCGCGATCCTCGCCGCCGAGCCGCCCGAACCGAAGCAGGCCGGACCCCTCGGGCCGCTGATCGCGCGCCTGCTGGTGAAGGAACCCGAACAGCGGCCGGGCGCAGAGGAGGTCGCGAAGGCGCTGGAGGCGGCGGCCGGGCAGCGGCCGGCGTCGGACGAGACACCGAAGGAGCCTCAGCAGGCCGCGCATACACGGGAGTCTGCGAACGTACGGGACTCTGCGCGGATGAGCGACTCTGTCGACATACGTGACTCTGCGAGCATGCAGGAGTCCGCGGACGACACGGTACCGCCGAAGCGTCAAGGCCTCCTCCGCCCCGGCCCCCTCGCCCTGATGAGCGCGCTCCTCGCCGGCGGCATAGGCGCCGCCACCCACCTCGGCGACACCAGCAGCGCGGAGACGACCGAAGAGGCCGCCCGCAAAAGCCCGGCCCCCACCGCCCCTGGCCCGAGTCCTGACGGCGCCTGGACCCCGCACCGAGACCAGGACATGGCGGCCGTACTCCGGCTCCCGAGCCACTACCGCGAACTCGACAAGGCCGGCAGCACGACCGACCAGCCCCGGACGGCGCTCTACGGCAGCGAGCGGGGCGGCTCGATCCAGGTCCGCCTCCTCGTCTGGGACAAGGCGCCGGGCTCCCCGATGGCCCAGGCCAGGAAGGCGCGGGTGGTCCGGGGCGGTGCCGAGGAGGACGCGCACACGCAGTACACCCGCACCAGCGTCCAGGGCTTCGAGGCCGCCCTCGCCGACACCACCTACAACCTGGACGAGGACCCCCGGCGGGTCATGCGGGTGGTGATCCGCACCGACGACGACCGCATGTACGAACTGCGCGTCGACATGCCCAAGGGCACGCCCGAGGAGACTGAGGGCACCTCGGTGTTCAAGGGCGCACGGGACCGGCTCAGGATCGTAAAAGGCTGAATCACACCCACTGGTCACCGCACAACGCCCTGATCAGGGCGTTCGTGCCAGCAGCCGCTGGCGCCTTGTGTGTACTCGGTGAAGCCGTATTACCGACGGGTACCCAAAGGCTCCGCCGGGGCATACCCTGCGCCTCATGACGGACGCGCACGCCCCGGAGAAGACCGGCACGGCACAGACCGGCACGAACCCCCTCGCCCCCGCCCCGGCGGGCGCCCGCACCGCCGCCGACGTGGTCACCCCCGAGCTGGTCGCCCAGCTCACCAAGGGCGTGGCAGGCTCCGGCCGGACCGCCAACCACACGCCGTTCACCGGCGAGAAGCTGGCCGACCTCCCCGAGTCGACGCCCGAGGACGTGGCGAACGCCTTCGAACTGGCCCGCGCCGCCCAGGCCGTGTGGGCACAGACCCCGGTACGGCAGCGCGCCGCCGTCCTGCTGCGCTTCCACGACCTGGTGCTGGAGCGCCAGGCCGAGGTGCTCGACCTGATCCAGCTGGAGACCGGCAAGGCCCGGCTGCACGCCCACGAGGAGGTCCAGGCCGTCGCGGTCGCCGCCCGGCACTACGGCCGCAAGGCCCCCGCCTACCTCCGCCCGAAGCGGCACGCCGGCGCCATGCCGACCCTCACCAAGGTCACCGAACTGCGCCACCCGCGCGGCGTCGTCGGCCAGATCGCGCCCTGGAACTACCCCCTGGAACTGTCGGTCGGCGACGCGCTCCCCGCCTTCGTCACGGGCAACGCGGTCGTCATGAAGCCCGACACCGAGACCTGCCTGACCGCCCTGTGGGCCCGTGACCTGCTCATCGAGGCCGGCCTGCCCGCCGACGTCTTCCAGGTCGTCCTCGGCGACGGCCCGGTCGTCGGCCCCGAGGTCGTCCGGCACGCCGACTACGTGTCCTTCACCGGTTCCACCCGCACCGGCCGCGAGGTCGCGCAGGGCGCCGCCGCCCGGCTGGTCGGCGTCTCCCTCGAACTGGGCGGCAAGAACGCCATGCTGGTGCTGGAGGACGCCGACATCGAGAAGGCGGCTGCCGGTGCCGTCCGGGCCTGCTTCTCCTCGGCGGGCCAGCTGTGCATCTCCATCGAGCGGCTCTACGTCCACGAGTCGATCGCGGACGCCTTCCTGGAGCGTTTCGCCGCCCGCACGAAGGCCATGCGCCTCGGGACGTCCCTGGCGTACGGCGCCGACATGGGCTCCCTGGTCGGCGAACGCCAGCTGGAGACCGTCACCCGGCACGTCCAGGAGGCGGTCGCCAAGGGCGCGAAGGTCGTCGCGGGCGGTGTGGCGCGGCCGGACATCGGCCCGTACTTCTTCGAGCCCACGATCCTCGACGGGGTCGCCACCGACATGTCCGTCTGCACGGAGGAGACCTTCGGCCCGGTCGTCTCGGTCTACCGCTTCACGAACGAGGACGAGGTGATCGAGCGCGCCAACGCCACGGCGTACGGCCTGAACTCCTCGGTCTGGACGAAGAACGCCCGCCGCGGCCAGGAGGTCGCCGCCCGCCTGCGCACCGGCACCGTCAACATCAACGAGGGCTACGCCCCCGCCTACGGCAGCGTCCAGGCACCCATGGGCGGCATGAAGGACTCCGGCCTCGGCCGCCGCCACGGCAGCGAGGGCATCCTCAAGTACACCGAGGCCCAGACTGTCGCCCACCAGCGCGTGCTCCCCATGGCCCCCTCACTGGGCATGGACGACGAGAGGTACGCCCAGTTCATGAGCCGCAGTCTGCGTCTGATGAAGGCACTGAGGTTCCGGTGACCGGCCTTCCTTAGACGCCTGGACCCACCCGCACTGCACACTCGAAGAGGAGACGGCACGTGCCCGAGGACGCTTACGACTACGACGTCATCGTCGTGGGCTCCGGATTCGGCGGATCGGTAACCGCCCTTCGCCTCACCGAGAAGGGTTACCGCGTAGGCGTCCTGGAAGCCGGCCGCCGCTTCACCCGCGAGTCCCTCCCGAAGAACTCCTGGGACCTCAAGAACTACCTCTGGGCGCCGAAGCTCGGCATGTACGGCATCCAGCGCATCCACCTGCTGGGCAACGTCATGGTCCTGGCGGGAGCGGGCGTCGGCGGCGGCTCCCTCAACTACGCCAACACCCTCTACGTCCCGCCCAAGCCGTTCTTCGAGGACCCCCAGTGGCGTGACATCACGGACTGGCAGGAGGAGCTGAAGCCGTACTACGACCAGGCCCGCCGCATGCTCGGTGTACGGCTCAACCCGACCATGACCCCGTCCGACGTGCACCTGAAGGCCGCCGCGGAGCGCATGGGCTGCGGCGACTCCTTCCACCTCGCCCCGGTCGGCGTCTTCTTCGGAGACGGCGAGGACGCCGACGGCACGGCCAAGGCCGAACCGGGTCAGGAGGTGCCCGACCCGTACTTCGGCGGGGCGGGCCCGGCCCGCAGGGCCTGCGCGGAGTGCGGCGAGTGCATGACCGGCTGCCGCCACGGCGCGAAGAACACCCTCAACGAGAACTACCTGTACCTCGCCGAGAAGGCCGGCGCTGTCGTCCACCCCCTGACGACCGTCGTCTCGGTCACCGACGACTCACGCGGTGGATACGCGGTCGCCACCCTGCCCACCGACGACCGCCGCAAGGCCAGGGGCCGGACCTACACGGCCCGCCAGGTCGTCCTCGCCGCCGGCACGTACGGCACCCAGACGCTGTTGCACCGGATGAAGGCCGGTGGCCAGCTGCCGTACGTATCGGACAAGTTGGGTGGGCTGACCCGCACCAACTCCGAGGCCCTGGTCGGCGCCCAGACCGACGACCGGCGCTACCGCAAGGCGCACGGCGCTCCGAAGGCCGACTTCACGCGGGGCGTGGCCATCACGTCCTCGATCCACCCGGACGAGAACACCCACATCGAGCCGGTCCGCTACGGCAAGGGTTCCAACTCGATGGGCAGTCTGTCGATCCTCCAGGTCCCCTACGCAGGGAGCGACTCGGGCGCCTCACGGGTCCTGGGCTTCCTCGCCCACGCGGCGAAACACCCCTTGCTGGTGCTGCGCTCCCTGTCCAACCGCCGCTGGTCGGAGCGGACCATCATCGGCCTGGTGATGCAGTCCCTGGACAACTCCCTGACGACGTACTTGAAACCGTCGGGCGTCGGCCGCGGCCTGCTCACCGCCCGCCAGGGTCACGGCGCCCCCAACCCGAAGCAGATCAAGGCGGCCACGGAGAGCGCGTCGGCACTGGCCGCCGAGATCAACGGCTTCGCCGGCTCGAACGTCGGCGAACTGATGGGAACCCCGCTGACGGCCCACTTCCTGGGCGGCTGCCCGATCGGCGACTCCCGGGAGACCGGCGTGATCGACCCGTACCACCGCCTCTACGGCCACCCCGGCATCTCGGTGGTCGACGGCGCCGCGGTCTCCGCCAACCTCGGCGTCAACCCGTCCCTCACCATCACCGCCCAGGCGGAGCGGGCGATGTCGTTCTGGCCCAACAAGGGCGAGCCCGACCCGCGCCCGCGGCAGGGCGCGGCCTACGAGCGCCTCCAGCCGGTCGAGCCGAAGTCCCCGGCGGTCCCGGCGGACGCGTTCGGCGCGCTGCGGCTGCCGTTCCTGGGTGTGCCGGCGGTACCGCCGAAGAACTGACCGACAGCCGGAAGCAGAAGAGGGACCTGCGCCCCCCTCCGAGCGCAGGTCCCTCTTCTGCTTGGTGCCACGGCCCATCGGCCGCTATGGCTTACGCCTGGACGCCGGCCTTGCGGCGACGGACCACGAAGATCGCACCGGCACCGGCGACGACCGCGGCACCGCCGACGAGGCTGATCATCGGCAGGGCGGAGCTGGAGCCGGTCTCGGCGAGGCTGCCGGTGACCTCCGGCGTGTTGCCGCTCGGCTTCTCGTCGGTGACGGGCGCCTTGCCGCCTTCGGTCGGCTTGGTGCCACCGGTGTCCGTGCCGGCCGCGACGATCTGGAACTTGTACGACACGTCGCCGAAGCCGGTGCACTCGTCGTCGTTGTCGCCGTAGATCGTCGCGCCGAGCGAGAAGCCGGCGCCGACCGGGGCGGACTTGCTGACGCTGAGGCGCAGCGGGATGTTCACCTCGTAGTCGGGCTTCAGCTCGTCGGTGTAACCGACGTAGCCGACCGCGTAGCCGCCCTCGTTGAGGTCGACCCAGGTCTTGTCCTGGGGGTCCCAGGCCTGGAGCTTGACCTGCTTGCTGGTGAACAGCTCCTCGCCGTTCTTGTCGGGGGAGGCCCCCGCGAAGAAGTCGAGGTCGTTGAGCGTGGAGTCGGAGTTGTTGAGCACGTTCAGCGAGAACTTGTGCCAGCCGCTGCCCGCCGCGATCTTGCCGGGCAGGCCGGAGATGCTGACGTCGACCTTGGTGTCCTCGCACACCGAGGGCTCGGGGTCCGGGGACTCCGACTCCTCGGGCTCGGACGCGGTGGGCGCCGGGGAGGACTCGCTCGCGGACGCGCTCGGCGAGCTGGACGTCTCGGGAGCGGACTCGCTCGCGGACGTGCTCGGAGCGGGCGGCGTCGTCTCGGGCGTGGACTCGCTCGCCGACGGCGAGCTGGACGTCTCGGGAGCGGACTCGCTCACGGACGCGCTCGGCGTGGGCGTCGTTTCGTCGGTCGCGTACGCGGCCGGTGCCGCGAGCAGTGCCACCGGGGCTATGACCGCCGTGGCGGCCGCTGCTGCCATGGCGCGGCGAAGCTTCATGAAGACCTCGGAGAGTCCGGGCGTACCGCGGTGCGCGGTACGAACGTTGGGGGAGGCCTCCGCGTGTGGGGCGCGGGAGTGGCCCTTGGTTCGCCAGGTTTGATCCGTGAAACCTGTGAATGGTTGTGCTGGCATTCACAGAATTCTTATGTGGGCTGGGTCACATCCAAGACCTTCTTGTGAACGCGCTTCCCACCCGCTTAGATCTGGGCTTCGTGTCTGAAAAGCCGCCCGACGATCAGCCGTCGGCCTCGGAGATCCCCGACGACGTCTGGGAGCAGTTCATCCGCGACACCGAGCGGGACATCCACGCCTCAGCCCCGAAGGAGCCGTCAGCGCGGGCGCGCATGGTGACCGAGCGGCTGCGGCAGCAGGAGGCCCGGGGGGAGGTGCCTCCGGGCTGGCGCACCGGTCCGGCCTGGCAGGAGATGAACGGCCGGGTGGCGCGGCGCCGCAAGCTGTGGGCCGTGCTCGGCGTGCCCGTCGCCGTGGCCGTGGCCTTGGTGGCGCTGAAACCGTCGCTGCTGCCCGGTGACCCCTTCGGTACGGACGAGTCACGCGCCGCGGCCTCACCGCTGCCTGCCGAGACCGCGGCCCCCAGTGCCGCGCCCGGGGCGTCGGACCCCGAAATCCCCACCCTGGACGAGCCGTTCGCCGGCTCCCCGGCGCTGCGCTGGGCCGACGGCGAGGCCGGCATCGTGCTGCCCGAGGCCAAAGCCGTCGGACCGGTCCCGAAGGACCGTGTGGAGCAGGCGCTGAAACTGACGAAGAAGCTGCTGGTGGGCGCCAACCTCGACCCGAAGTCGGTGCGGGGTGCCCGCCCCGAGGCCGCGCTCTCCGTGCTCGACCCCAAGCAGCCGGACGTGATCGACGACCTCGACACCGCACTGCGCTCCCCGAGCAGGGAGCACGACCCGGTGACGCTGTTCAGCCGCTTCGACCCCGACGAGGTGCGTCCGGTCGGCGACGTGATCAAGACGCGCGGGCGCATGACCTTCGAGAAGGGATCGCAGGGGGGCGTGGCCGTGCACGCCGACTACACCTTCGTCTACCCCGTCGTACGGGCCGACGGTCCCACCGAGGTCACCCGCACGATCGTGCGCCGGGTGCTCGACGTCGAACTCGCCGACCCCGCGCGGTACCGGGTCACCGAAGGCCGGCTGCTGCTCATGGAGTACGACCAGGAGATCGGCAACTCCTCCTGCGACGTCCACGACGGCTATCTGCACCCGGAGTTCCCGTCGAGCGAGCCCACGGGCGCGGAGCCGAGCGGCCCGACGACGGATCCGTACGACCGGAGCAAGGACATCGACCACGACCAGGACGCGTGCGGCACGGTGTCGCGCACCTGACGGCAGAGCGAAGGGCCCCGCGGGGTGGAGCCGCGGGGCCCTTCTTCTCGTCAGCACCGACGTCAGGGCAGCGCCGGTGCCTTGGAAGCGGCGCCGGGGGGTTGCGCCGCTGGTCTCGACCTTTGGCGGTCGGGCCATGCAGGTGTCCGCACGGGGGACTTGGGCTGTCTACGCATCGTGCTGGATGAACGCGGCGCCCGCAACCGTTTGACCCAGGCTTGTGCATTTTTGCAAGGTCCGCCGGTCGGCCCCGGGCGTCCCCGGGGCCGACCGTTCTCTTGGGTGACCGGGCTGCTGTCCCCTGCCGTCCGGTCACTTCCCTGGAGCGAGGTCCCACGACACACGGCACGATCCGTACGTCTCATCGCTCCAGCGAGCCACGCGTGGTTCTCTCGGGCCCGCGCCTGGCTGGCACGGACACCGGGACCAACGAAGCGGCTCGCGGCACGGTCACGCGCCGTACGGGTGAGAAGGGGGCGCACGTCTGTCCCGGGAACGGGGATTCAGATCCTGCCCCGGCACAGCTCCAGCAGGGTCATCGCGAGGGCCGTGCCCGGCTTGCCCAGCGCCTCCCGGTAGCGGCCGAGGACCTCCATCTCGCGGGAGAGGTTCACGCGCCGGCCGCCGGAGGAGATCCGGGCCTCCTGGATGACGGCGGAGACGGCCGCCCGTTCCTGGATCAGGCCGATGATCCGGTCGTCCAGCGCGTCGATGCGCTCACGCGCGCCGGTGATCACGCCGACGGCCTCGGGGGTGCGGGCGCCGGTCACGTCGGTGGCGTTCATGGGGGCTCCTTGTCGTCGAGGGGTGCCCCGGAGCGGCAAGGCCCGGACGACGGCAGGCGCCCCGGACCTTGTCGGCCCGGGGCGCCTGGGAAGTCGCTTGTCAGTTGCTCAAGCAGCACGACCATGGCAGCCGGCGGGCCGGATGCCATAGGTAAAGAGGAACGTCTGGTGCTGGAGCATGGGGCCAGTATGCCCCGCTCCCCGGGGGTATCCAACCCGGCTCGCATCCTGAGACGGCCCCGGTCCCCGCCGCCCGGACGGCGTCCCGCTCCACCCCGGTAGAATCGGGTGGCACAAGACCCCCGCCCCACCGCCGGAAGGCACCCTGTGTCATCAGCGAATCCCGCTGCCAGCGCCGCCGACACCGTCCTGGTCGTCGACTTCGGCGCGCAGTACGCCCAGCTCATCGCCCGTCGTGTCCGCGAGGCGCGGGTCTACAGCGAGATCGTGCCGAGCACCATGCCGGTCGCCGAGATGCTCGCCAAGAACCCCGCGGCGATCATCCTCTCCGGCGGCCCCTCGTCGGTGTACGAGGAGGGCGCCCCGAGCCTGGACCGCGAGATCTTCGAGGCCGGCGTCCCCGTCTTCGGCATGTGCTACGGCTTCCAGCTGATGGCGCGGACCCTCGGCGGCACCGTCGACAACACCGGAGCCCGCGAGTACGGCCGCACGGACCTGCACGTCTCCAAGTCGTCCTCCACCCTCTTCGAGGGCACCCCCGCCGAGCAGGCCGTCTGGATGTCGCACGGCGACGCCTGCTCCGCCGCCCCCGAGGGCTTCTCCGTGACGGCCTCCACGGACGTGGTGCCGGTCGCCGCGTTCGAGAACGACGAGAAGAAGCTGTACGGGGTCCAGTACCACCCCGAGGTGATGCACTCCACGCACGGGCAGCAGGTGCTGGAGCACTTCCTGTACCGGGGCGCGGGCCTGACCCCGTCCTGGACCACGGGCAGCGTGATCGAGGAGCAGGTCGCCGCAATCCGTGAGCAGGTCGGCGACAAGCGCGCCATCTGCGGACTCTCCGGCGGCGTGGACTCCGCCGTCGCCGCCGCCCTCGTCCAGAAGGCCATCGGCTCCCAGCTGACCTGCGTGTACGTCGACCACGGCCTGATGCGCAAGGGCGAGACCGAGCAGGTCGAGAAGGACTTCGTGGCCGCGACCGGCGTGCAGCTGAAGGTCGTGGACGCCGAGGAGCGGTTCCTCAAGGCGCTCGCCGGGGTCTCCGACCCCGAGGAGAAGCGGAAGATCATCGGCCGCGAGTTCATCCGGGTCTTCGAGCAGGCCCAGGCCGAGATCATCGCGGACGAGGGCCCGGCGGTGGAGTTCCTCGTCCAGGGCACCCTCTACCCCGACGTGGTCGAGTCCGGCGGCGGCACCGGCACCGCCAACATCAAGTCCCACCACAACGTGGGCGGCCTCCCCGAGGACCTCGAGTTCCAGCTGATCGAGCCGCTGCGCAAGCTCTTCAAGGACGAGGTCCGGATGGTCGGCCAGGAGCTCGGCCTGCCGGACGAGATCGTCCAGCGCCAGCCCTTCCCCGGCCCCGGCCTCGGCATCCGGATCGTCGGCGAGGTCACCAAGGAGCGCCTGGACCTGCTGCGCGAGGCCGACGCCATCGCCCGCGAGGAGCTCACGGCGGCCGGCCTCGACCGGGACATCTGGCAGTGCCCGGTGGTCCTGCTCGCGGACGTCCGCAGCGTCGGCGTCCAGGGCGACGGCCGCACGTACGGCCACCCGATCGTCCTGCGGCCCGTCTCCTCCGAGGACGCGATGACCGCCGACTGGTCCCGCCTGCCGTACGACGTCCTCGCCCGGATCTCCACGCGCATCACCAACGAGGTCAAGGACGTCAACCGAGTTGTCCTCGACGTCACCTCCAAGCCGCCGGGGACGATCGAGTGGGAGTAGTTCCCACCCCCTAGGTGCGCTTGATCGTGCGCAGGGGCTCGCCTGGTGTCCAGATCTGGACGACGAGGTACTTGTCGTCCTCGATGGAGGTCCGCACGACCTCGGTGAGCTCGGTACGGAAGAGGTGGAACGGCTCCGGCGGCTCCACCTCTTCCACGTATCCGGCCTTCGTCTCCACGTCGTCGACCTCGATCGCCCGCCCGCTGATCCGGACGTCGCCGCCGCCCATGCCCGTACCCTCCCCGGGGTTCGCCTGGAGCGCGAAGCGCGGGTCGCGGCGCAGGTCGAGCGCCTTGAGCGAGTCCGGCATCATGCCGAGCCACAGCTCGCCGTTGAGGAACCGCACCTCCAGACCGCTGGTGCGGGGCGAGCCGTCCTTCCGGAGAGTGGCGAGGACGTGGTGGGTGTACGCGCCGAAGCGCTTCTCGACGGTGCCGGCCAGGTCCGGTTCGGCGGTGACGAAAGCCGCCCAGTTCGCTGTCATACGGAGAGTCTGGCGCCGAAACCCGACATCCTCTGTCGGCTATTCGTGGGATCGGGGAGACCGGGGGCGAAAGGGGTGCGCACAGGTGCTCACCGGCGCTCACGGGGCGTTCGCCGGGGCGCTCGCCTCATCTTCACCAAACGCTTCTGTCTTTCCGACCCGACCAGCGGTAGCTTCCGCCCCGTACGTAGAACCAGCGCTGGAGGACCTATGCACGGGCCCACCCCGCCCCTGCCACTGCCCACCGACAGGCTGCGGTTCGCGATGCCGCCGATGCACGAGTCGGTCGAGGACGAGCGCCGGCACCGCAAGGAACGGCTCGCGGGCGCCCTGCGGATCTTCGGGCGGCTCGGCTACGAGGACGGCGTGTCCGGGCACATCACCGCCCGCGACCCCGAGTACAGCGACTGCTTCTGGGTCAACCCGTTCGGGATGCCCTTCCGGCACGTCACCGTGAGCGACCTGGTGCTCGCCAACCAGGACGGCCAGGTCGTCGAGGGCGGCTACCACGTCAACCAGGCCGCCTTCACGGTGCACGCCCAGGTCCACGCCGCCCGCCCCGACGTCGTCGCCGTCGCCCACTGCCACTCGGTGCACGGCCGGGCGCTCGCGTCCCTCGGCGAGCTGCTGGAGCCGATCACCCAGGAGAGCTGCGCCTTCTATGAGGACCACGCCCTCTACGACGCCTACACCGGTGTCGCCGTCGACGCCGAGGAGGGACGGCGCATCGCGGCCACGCTCGGCTCCCGCAAGGCGCTCGTGCTGCGCAACCACGGGCTGCTGACCGTCGGCGACTCGGTGGACGCCGCCGCCTGGTGGTTCGTGTCGATGGAACGGTCCTGCCAGGTGCAGCTGACGGCGCAGGCCGCCGGGCGGCCGGTCCGCATCGACCACCGGATGGCGGTGGCGACACGGGAGCAGCTGGGGGGCGACCTGGTGGCGTGGATCAACTACCAGCCGATGTGGCAGGAGGTCACCCGGAGTGAGCCGGATCTGCTGAGCTGAGCGGCCGGCCCGTCAGAAGCCGCGGAGCACCACGGCCTTCGTCCTGGCGAACTCCTCGTCGGTGAGCACACCGTCCCGGTGCAGCTCGCCCCACTCGCGGAGGCGGCGCAGCAGTACGTCGTGGTGGTCGGCCGCGGGCGGTAGGGCGGAGGCCGGGCGGGGTCCCGGCGCGCCGGCCGCCTGGTTCCCCGCCACGGTGCGGGTGGACGGGTGCGGCAGCCGGGCGGTGACCGCCGTCGCGACGAGCGCGGTCAGCAGGTCTCGGCGGGCGCTGCCCCACAGGTCCAGGGCGTACGGATCCTTCTCCGGCGGCAGTTTCGAGAGCACCGTCTCGCGGGTCACGAAACGCAGAAAGCCGTCCTCGTGGCCGGAGTTCGGCAGCCACTCGACCTGCACCAGGTCTCGCAGGTCGATGATGCGCGGGCCGGTGGCGCGTTTGACCCGCTCGGAGGTGTCGGCCCAGTCGATCCGGACCCGGGTCCCGTCGAAGGAGACCGTCCCGTCGGACGAGCGCACCGAGACCGGAACCGGCGGCCCGGGCAGCAGATACGCCTTCGCCGGCCCCCTCGGGACCTGGTCGAGGAGCAGCGCGCGGCGGATCTCCTCGGCGACGTACTCGGCGACCCCCGTCCGGTCGGCGTCCACCGCCAGCCGGTACGGATCGGCCGCGTCCGGCAGCCGCCCGCCGGTCGCCTGGAGCAGCGGGTCGGCGCCCTCCCGCAGCCGCAACCGGAGCCGTCCGCGCCTGCGTTCCGGTTCGAGGACGACACCCCAGACCGCCTCCAGCGGCACGGAGACCTCTCCGTACGTCTGCCGGAACAGCGGCACGGAGCGGTGCAGACCGGGCGTGATCCGGACCGTGCTGCCGTCGAAGGCCCAGGTCCCGTCACGCTGGATGATCTCGGCCATAAGGGAATTCTCGCAGCCGGGTCAACACGGGGCGCCGAACTTCACCCGTGTTGACCAGACGGGGCGGACGCGGGACAGGTGGTGAAGGGATAATCCGCTGTCGTCGCACGGGAGTTGTACAGCGGTGTTTCCGGGGTCCGGAAGACCGACGGTGGTTGGGTCGCGGGAAGGCGGGCGTCGGGCGTGACGGTGCGCGAGGCGGGACAGGGCGGTGCGGACGCGGGTGCGTATGCGGAGGGGGGTGCGTATGCGGACGGGGGTGCGTATGCGGGGCGGTACACCGGTGGGGCCGCGGGGGCGTATGCCGGCGGGTACGCGGGTGGGCGTGGCGGTGTGCCCGGAGGTATGGACGGCGGTGGCCACGGTGGTGCGCACAGCGGTGTGCACGGAGGGGGGTGCGCCTGTGGGGACTGTCCGCACGGGGCACGTGAGGGGCATCGGCGGGCCGTCGCCGCGTTTCTGCGCAGGCGCGACGAGTTCGCGGCCGGGCTGGGGCTGCCCGCCGCGGTGGCCCACTCCGCCTCGGCTTCCCGCCAGTGGGTCTCGGAGGAACTGGCGCAGTCCGCGGAACTCGTCGCCGAGCGCGGCCGGGCCGAGAGTCAGGCCTGGCTGGCCGGCCTGTGGCGCCGCACGGTGGGTGTGGTGTGGGCGGCCGTCGTGCTGTTGCTGCTCGGCCAGTCCCTCGCCGCGGTCGGCGCCGGCTGGACTTCGGCGCGTACGGCCGGGCTGGCCGCCGCGCTGGTGGTCGCCGGCGCGCTGACGGCGGCGTCGTGGTTCCACCGGGCGAAGGGCGGTGCGCTGGCGCCCGTCATCGGTGAGGACAACCGGCTGTCCACCTCCCGTACGGTCGCCGGGGCG
Organism: Streptomyces chartreusis NRRL 3882; assembly: GCF_900236475.1. Classification (GTDB taxonomy): domain Bacteria; phylum Actinomycetota; class Actinomycetes; order Streptomycetales; family Streptomycetaceae; genus Streptomyces; species Streptomyces chartreusis_D. The sequence goes on along the minus strand of NZ_LT963352.1, from coordinate 3,533,718 downwards.
TGGGTGCTCTTCGTGGCCTACGCGGTGCTCGTGCTGGCCGGGCGGCTGGCGGGCGCCTCCCGGCACGCGGACCGGGACGCGCTGCTGTCCGGACTGGAACTCGCCCGCGGGGCGGGGGTCGTGACCGTGCTCGCCGTGGTGTGCGGGATCGCCGTGCTCGTACGGCGGGTGGTCGGGCTGCGGGTGCGGGGGCAGCGGCTCCAGAAGGTACCCGCCGACCGGCCGCGGGCCGCCGACCTGCTGACCGACGACGCGGGCCGGGGCACCTTCGCCGACATCCAGTACGTCGTGGTCAGCGCCGTCGCCCTGGTCTTCGCAGCCGTACGGCTGGCCCGGCGGCCGGACCAGTTGCCGGATCTGCCGTGGGGGCTGGCGGCGGTGGTCCTGGTGTCGGCGGCGACGTACCTGGCCGGCAAGTACGCGGAGGGAGGCCGGCCGGTCATCCTGTCCGTCGTGCGGTCGCGGGAGGCGGGCGACCTGGACGGGCCGATCCGCACGGGCGACGACATCGAGATCCGGGGCGCCGGGTTCGTGCCGCCGGGTGCGCAGGGGGCGGACCGGCTGGCCCGGATGGTCGTCCGGGTCGGTGCGGTGCATGTGCACGTCCCGTTGGTGCCGGTGCCCGGGGGTTTCGACAACCCGACGGACACGCTGCTGACCGTGCCGGTGCCCGCGGATGTGGAGCCGGGGCGGGTGGAGGTGCAGGTGGTCACGGCGGCGGGGGTGGAGACGAACCGGTACGCGGTCGACGTGACGGAATGACGGCCCCGGTAACAAAAGCCGCCGCACAGGGTTGAGCGGGGTCGGTTCGTCGTACGTATGGTCGTTGAGGGGGTCTCGGCACCGGCGGGAGAGGCGGCTAGCAGCGATGACTCACAGTATGAGAACGGACACGCACACCCCCCACTTCGGCAGCGGAGGAGACTGGCGGGACACCGCCGTCCGCTACGCCCTCCTTCCCCTGCGGGTCTTCCTCGGCGTCACCTTCATCTACGCCGGCCTGGACAAAATGACCGACAGCGCCTTCATGAAGGACGCCGGTGCCGGCTCGATCGGCGACATGATGCGCGCCGTCCGCGATTCCTCCGCCATCCCCGCCCTGGTCGACCTCTCTCTGAAGAGCCCTGTCGGGTTCGGCTACGCCATCGCCTTCGGCGAGTTGGCCGTCGGCATCGGCACCCTGCTCGGCCTCCTCGCCCGGCTGGCCGCACTCGGCGGGGCGCTGATCTCCCTCAGCCTGTGGCTGACCGTGAGCTGGGCCTCCGACCCGTACTACTACGGCAACGACCTCGCCTACCTCATGGCCTGGATCCCCCTCGTGCTCGCGGGCGCTCCCCTGCTCTCCGTGGACGCCGCCCTGCGGTCCCGGCGACGGCAGAGGACGGCGGGTTACCGGTAGTGCCCGTGGGCTGCGTGGCTGGGCTGAGCGGCGGGCGTGGCGGTCGTCAGGCGGCCATGTCCGGGCCGGGCTCGTCGGTGGTGCGGCCCGACGCCCGGCGCCGACGCATCCGGCCCGTCACGATCGCCACCGCGCCGGCCAGGCACAGCCCGCCCATGACGAGCGGTACCGCCACGAACCACGGGGTCTCCCAGGCGCCGCCGGCGTCACCGGCGTAGAGGACGCCCGCCAGGGCGAAGACGGTGCCGGCGACCAGCTTTCCGGGCTGGACTTCATGACGCAGCACGGGCCACCTCCGCCTGTCCCATGCCGACCTGGAGATCCAGGTCGATGGTGCCCGACTTCTTGACGCCCTGGGCGGGGGAAAGGGTCATCTCCTTGTGCTGTCCCGGTTTCACGTCCACGTCTTTCTCGTCGTCACCCGGCAGCTGGAGGTCTCCGATCCCCACGTCGACGCTCAACCGCACGGTCACGTCCTCGGGCACGAGCACCTTCACCCGGCCCACGCCGACGTCGGCGCGGGTCGTGACGGTCTGGTTCCGGCCTATGTCCACCCGGGTCAGGTCCAGGGTGCCGACGCCCGTGCCCAGGTCGTACTTCCGGTGTACGTCCGCCACCGCGGTGGGCTGCCAGGTCGTGCGGGTCCACTGCGTGCCGATGTCCTTGGGCAGCGCCGCCGAACCGGCGAGCAGGCCGGCCGTGATGATCGCCAGGAGGATCGAGCCGGCACCGGTCCGCCCCAGGAAGGCGCTGACCGCCATGCCCAGGCCCAGAACGGCGAGCGCGCAGGCCAGGCCGGTCTGGAGACTCGTGCCGAGCGGGTGCCGGTCCCAGGTCAGGCTCGTCCCCAGGGCGCCCGCGAGCAGCGCCAGCAGGAAGACCCAGCCGCCGATCCAGCGAGGACCGTGCGGCTTGGGCGGCCGGGTGTGCGGCGCTGGTGTGTCCTCGCGGTCGCGGGGCTGGACGCCGAGGCTGATGTTGATGGCGGCCGCGACGTCCAGGTCGCGGGAGTCGCGCGGACCCCAGAGGTAACCCGTGCCGCCGATGTGGGTGCCGTCCTTGACGATGGGGTCGCGCCACCAGGAGGGGAAGGCGGCGGGCACGGGCGGCGCCTGCGGTTCCGGCGGGGCGTCGGCGGCCGCCTGGGCGGCCAGCGGGTCGGGGCTGGGGGCGCCGCGCTGGCGTGACCAGTAACCGGAGCCCGCGAGGAGGAGGGAGAGGACGACGGCGAAGGTCAGCACCCCGCCGTTGTTCAGCATGGTCAGGAACACTCCGCAGCCGACCAGCGCGAACAGCACCGCCGTCAGGGCCTGGCCGTCGACGCGGCCGGTCAGCAGCTTGCGCACCTCGTTCTCGTCCTCGTCGTCGTACGGGACGACGAGCCAGGCGAACGCGTAGAAGAGGAGGCCGATGCCGCCGGTGGCGGAGAGCACCGCGAGGGTGATCCGGAAGATGACCGGGTCCATGTCGCACTGCCGCCCGAGCCCGGCGCAGACGCCGGCCAGGGCCTTGTGGCGGCGGTCGCGCCGGAACCTGTGCGGCGGTCCGGGCGGGGTGGCTTCCCCGGCCGGGTCGGCCACGCCGGGCGTGCCTCCTCCCTGTTCTCCCGCGTCCGCGTGCCCGGGCGCGGGCGGGGGCGCGGCATCCGGCGGCCCGGCGCCCGGTGCGGGGCGCGGGCCGGAGCCGGGTCCCGGACCCGTCGCGGCGTGCTCGTGATCGGTCATGGGTCCATGGTGACGGGCGCGGCGGCGCGGCGGCAGCCTGAATGACCCTGGCCCGACCCTGATATCGGCCCTGAGGGACGGCGCGGGAAGCGTTCGAAGGCCGGGGTTCGGAGATCAGGGGAGTCTCCGGGGTCGACCCTGATGCTCCGGCCGTCCGGGCGTGTGACCATCAATGGCATGTCGGAAGCCGCAGCAGCGCCAGTCGCCGGACCGCGGCCGCCGCGCAAGCTCTACCGCAGCAGTGACGGACGCTGGCTGGGCGGGGTGGCGCGGGGGCTCGCCGGGCATCTCGGGCTGCCCGTGATCTGGGTGCGGCTCGTCTTCGTCGGCCTGTTCATGGCCGACGGCCTCGGTGCGCTGCTGTACGCCGCGTTCTGGTTCTTCGTCCCGCTCGGCGTCGGCGGAGTCGAGGCGCAGAAGCCGCCGTCGCTCGTCGCCTCGGAGACCTCGCCCGACGGCCGCCGCAGACTCGTCGCCCGCAGGCCCGACAAGGGCCAGATAGTGGCCCTGCTCCTCATGGTCGTCGTGGCCCTGGTGTTCGTGGGCAATGTGAACCTCAGCGGCGGGGCCAGGGCGTATCTCTGGCCGGCGGTGCTCGTCGGCGCGGGCGTCGCCCTGGTCTGGCGGCAGGCGGACAACGCCCGCCGGGCCCGCTGGGCCGAGGTCGGCCGCCGCCGGCGCACGGTCACGCTGCTGCGCTCGGTGGGCGGTGTGCTGCTGGTGACGGCCGGCGTCTCCGGCATCTTCGTCATGCAGGGCTCCGCCGCCCACCTCGGCTCCGTCCTTCAGGCGGCACTCGCGGTCCTCGTCGGGATAACGCTTCTGGCCGGGCCGTATCTCGTGCGCATGACGCAGGACCTCTCCGAGGAGCGCCTGATGCGCATCCGTGCCCAGGAGCGCGCGGAGGTCGCCGCGCATGTGCACGACTCGGTGCTGCACACCCTCACCCTGATCCAGCGCAACGCGGAGAACGCGAACGAGGTGCGCCGCCTCGCCCGGGCCCAGGAGCGTGACCTGCGCACCTGGCTGTACAAGCCCGAGGGCACCGGCAAGGACGAGGCCGACGAACCCACCACCCTCGCCGACGCCGTGCGGCGCAACGCGGCCGAGGTGGAGGACAAGCACGGCGTGCCCATCGAGGTCGTGGTCGTCGGCGACTGCCCGCTCGACGAGAGAATCGGCGCACAGATGCAGGCCGCGCGCGAAGCAATGGTGAACGCCGCCAAGTACGGTGGCGAGGGCGGAGCCGTACAGGTCTTCGCCGAGGTCGAGGGGAAGACGGTCTTCGTGTCCGTCCGGGACCGCGGCCCCGGCTTCGACCTCGACTCGATACCCGCCGACCGGATGGGTGTCAGAGAATCGATCATCGGCCGCATGGAGCGCAACGGCGGTACGGCGCGGCTGCGCGCGGTGCCGGACGGCGGCACGGAGGTCGAGCTGGAGATGGAGAGGGCGGAGAAGACGTCATGAGCGACCCGACCGAGGCGAACGGTACGGCGGGATCGGCGGAGGCGGCCGGGCCCGCGGAGTCGGACGGCGGTACCGGCGGTCGCCGTGTGCGCGTGGTCCTCGTCGACGACCACCGCATGTTCCGTACGGGGGTCCAGGCCGAGATCGGGCAGACCGAGCAGACCGGTGTCGAGGTCGTCGGCGAGGCCGCGGACGTCGACCAGGCGGTCACGGTCATCACCGCGACCCGGCCCGAGGTGGTCCTCCTCGACGTGCACCTGCCCGGTGGCGGCGGTGTCGAAGTGCTCCGCCGCTGCGCCGCGTTGATGGGCGACGCCGAGCAGCCCGTCCGTTTCCTCGCGCTCTCCGTGTCGGACGCCGCTGAGGACGTGATCGGCGTGATCCGCGGCGGTGCCCGCGGGTACGTCACCAAGACGATCACCGGCACGGACCTCGTGGACTCCATCTTCCGTGTCCAGGAGGGCGACGCGGTCTTCTCCCCGCGGCTGGCCGGGTTCGTCCTCGACGCCTTCGCCTCCACGGACGCGCCGCCGGTCGACGAGGACCTGGACCGTCTTACCCAGCGCGAGCGCGAGGTGCTGCGGCTCATCGCCCGGGGATACGCGTACAAGGAGATCGCCAAGCAGCTGTTCATCTCCGTGAAGACGGTCGAGTCGCATGTCTCGGCGGTCCTCCGCAAGCTCCAGCTCTCCAACCGGCACGAGCTGACGCGCTGGGCGACGGCTCGCCGGTTGGTCTGACCCGGCACCGCCCCGGTCAGACCACCCGGGTGGCGCCCGTGAACGGCATCTCGTCGAGCGGGGCGACCCGGACCGGGGCGGAGGGGTTCGGGGCGTGGATCATCCGGCCGTTGCCGACATAGATGCCGACGTGACTGATGCCGGCGTAGAAGAACACCAGGTCCCCGGGGAGCAGTTCGGAGCGGGCGACGCGGCGGCCCGCGTCGATCTGGGAGTACGTCGTGCGGGGCAGGGAGACGCCCGCGGAGCGGTACGCGGCCTGGATGAGGCCCGAGCAGTCGAAGGCGTTCGGGCCGGTCGCGCCCCAGACGTAGGGGCTGCCGAGCTTCTGGTAGGCGTAGGACACGGCGGCGGCCGCGCGGGAGTTGGGCGCCTGCGCGCTGCTGCCGGCTCCGGGGGCGGTCAGGCTGTCACGCGCACCCGTGGAGGAGCGTGAGGCACGGTCCGTGCCCCTCGTGTCGCCGATGAGGGCACGTTCCTGCGCGGTCAGCCGGGACAGCAGCTGACGCGCGGTGCCCAGCTTGCCGGTGATCGTCTTCTTGTGCCGTCTCAGCTCCGTCTGCCGCGATCTCAGGGAGGTCAGCTCGATGTGGGCGGCCCCGCGCAGCTGCTCGATCTCCCGGAGCTGCCGGCGTACGCGCGAGACATCGGCCCGCTGCCGGTTGCCGGCCCGCTCGACGAACTCGGCGTTGTCGAGGTACCGGTCGGGGTCGTCGGACAGGACGAGCTGGAGCGCGGGGTCCAGGCCGCCCCCGCGGTACTGGGCGGCGGCGACCGAACCCAGTGCCTCACGGGCGGAGTTGAGCCGTTCCTCCTTGCGTGCCGCCTGGTCCTGGAGGTTTTTCAGCCGCTTTCCGGCCGCCTCGGCCTTCTCCTTCGCGCCGTTGTACTTCTCGGTGGCGACCTCCGCCTCCTGGTACAGCTCGTCCACCTTGGCCTTGACCTGGCCGGGGGTGAGCTCGGGTTCGGCGTGTCCGGTGCCGTCGAGGCCCGTCGCGGTCGCCGCGCCCGCGAGGGCGATCGTGGCGGCCGTACGGGCCTTGTTGCCGCTCGCGGAGCGCTGGCGGGGCTTGCGGTGCGCTGCCACCTGGGGGGCCACGTCCTTTCCTGCGACCGCCGACGGGTGCGTACGGCCGCCAGGGGGAGCGGACGGGCGGCCTGCGCGTCCGGCGGCGGCCCGCACAGGGGAAGCGGACCGCCGCCGGACCTTTTCGGCGGTGGTGTCCGACTGCCGCCCCTGGCCCGGGCGGCGGTGGGGAGCCGGGCACCTGGTGGAGGACGCTAAACCTCGCCGCGGCGGCCCGGTGGCGGGTGCGCGGAAGTGTCCCGAGAGGACCGGTGGTGACCGTATGCGACCGTGATCCCATCTCGCCGCCGTCGAATTAACTCAGCGTGATGACCGATGCGCCGAATCATGGGCGCGAGGCGGCGGGCGGGTGCTATGGGCGCATATGTGCATCCGAAGGGCCGGTGTCGGGCGGCTGTGGAGCCCCTGATTAGGCTCCGGCCTCATGGACGTACTCATCCACCTCTTCGTCGGCCTCCACATCATCGGCATCGCATCCCTGCTGGGCGGTTTCCTCACCCAGATGAAGGCGATGGGCGAGGGCACCGCCCGCTACACCCCCGCGATGCTGCACGGCGCGCTGACGATGCTGGTCACCGGTGTGATCCTGGTCGGCCTCAACCAGGCCGACGACCAGTCCGTGAACAACATCAAGATCGGCGTCAAACTGGCCCTGCTGATCGTGATCCTCGGCCTCGTCTACGTGAAACGGGACGACGAGAAGGTGGACAAGGGCCTGTTCGGCCTGGTCGGGGCGCTGACCACCGCGAACGTCTTCATCGCCGTGCTCTGGACCTGACCCGGCCGGGCACGACGCGGGCCCGGGCCGAGGCGGCCGTCCAGGCGGTACCCCCGAGCCACGCGGCCACCGCGACCCACAGCAGTACCTCTCCCAGGCCGTCGAGCCAGGAGACGTCGAGGGCGGCGGCGACGGCCAGTGCCGCCGCCGCCGTCTTGGCCCAGGTGAACACGGTCGCCCAGCGGCGGATGTCGGTGCGGGGCCGGGGCCGCAGGAGCTCGGCGGCGAGCAGGACGGCGCAGCAGGCCAGTGTGAGCACGAGCAGCACGACGGTCACATGGCGCAGGATGCCGCGGTCGTCGACGTTCCACAGGTACAGGTGCGCGCTGTCGGCGCTGATCAGCCGTGCCCCGGCCAGCGCCGAGATGGCGAGCGCCCCGCCCGCGAGCCAGTGGTCGCCGCGCCCCTCGGCCACCTGCCGCACGTCGAAACGGGCCAGGGCGAGGACGTACAGCACGAGCCCCAGCCAGAACAGCACCAGCGCCGCGTGGGCGAGCCAGGCCGCCGACTCGGCAGCGGCGAGCGTGGCGCCGAGCACGGCGAGCCCCTGCGTGGCCGTGCAGCGCGCGAACACCGTCCCCGGTCTGCGCCGCTCCCCGTCCTGCGCGGGGATGGCCAGCGGCACGGGCCAGAGCAGCACGGCAAGCACCAGCAGGGCCGCGGCCGTAGCCTGCGAGCCGGCCGCCGAGAAGCCCGCGCCCAGGACGGCCGTCGCCGCCACGGTGATGAGAGCGGCCGTCGCCATGGTGTCCACGAGGCCCGGCACCCGCGCGTACGCCCGCCCTCTCGTGCCGGCCGGCAGCAGCCGCAGGGTGAAGTCCGCGGCGAGCACCAGCCAGGCGGCGCAGGCCAGGCCGAGGGCGACACGGGAGAGGACGGCGTACCCCGCCAGATCGATACCGACCGACAGGGTGCCGGTCGCCAGCACGGCAGCGCCGGCGGACGGCGCACGCTGCGCCCACCAGTCGGTGGAGGGGGAGGGGCCCGGCATGGGCCCGATGCTAGGAGGCGCCGCGCGCGATATGAGCGGGGCACGCGCGCGGGCGCCTCAAAAACGCGCGAGCGCCCTCAGGCCGGCCGCACCACGCTGTGGATGGCCGACTCGCCGTCGTAGTAGATCGACTCCTCGCGCACGTAGGTGCCGGGCTTCGGGGCGTGGATCATCATGCCGTTGCCGATGTAGATGCCGACGTGGGTGACGTCGTCGTAGAAGAAGACCAGGTCACCGGGCTGGGCGTCGGTCAGAGAGACCGTGGTGCCGGCGTTGACCTGGTCGTAGGTCGTGCGCGGCAGGGTGACGCCCGCGGCCTTCCAGGCGGCCTGGGTGAGGCCGGAGCAGTCGTAGGAGCCGGGGCCGACGGCGCCCCAGACGTACGGCTTGCCGATCTGGGCGCGGGCGAAGGCGAGCGCCTTCTCGGCCTTGGTGGCGTACGAGGAGTCGGCGGGGGCCGTCGAGGAGGACGAGCCGGAGCCCGCCGACGCGGAACCGCTGTCCTGCTGCTGGGCGGCCTCCTCCTGCGCCTTCTGCTGCGCGGCCTGCTGCCGGGCCAGCTCGTCGGCCTTGCGGGCGGCCTCCTGCTGCTTCTCCCTCTCGATCGCCGCGAGCCGCGCCTTCTCCTCGGCGGTCAGCTTCGACAGCAGTTCGCGCGCGTCGGCGAGCTTCCGCTGGACGGTGGCCTTGGCCGTCTTCAGGTCGCCCTGCGTCTCGGTGAGCGTCTCGAGGCTCTCGGTGGCCTCCTGGCGCTTCTTCATCGTCTCGGACTGCTGCGTGACGTAGTCGTCGACCGCGACCTTCTGGCGGCCGGTCATCCGGTTCATCAGCTGGGTCTGGTCGAAGTAGTCCTGCGGGGTGTCCGCGAGCAGGAACGTCGCCGTGTCCGGGGCGGAGGCGCCGGTGCGGTACTGGGCGGCGGCGAAGGAACCGAGTTCCTCCCGTGCCTCGTTGAGCTTCTGGGTGCGCTTGGCGACGTCGTCGAGGAGGGTGTCGACGCGCTTGCGCTGCTTGGTGGTCTTCTCCTTGGCCGAGTTGTACTTGTCGGTCGCCGACTCGGCCTGGCGGTACAGGTCGTCGACCTTCTTCTCGACTTCCTCGAGACTCGGCTTGTCGTCGGCCTCGGGGGCGGCGTTGGCCGACTGGGACAGCAGGGCCACGGAGGTGAGGGCCGCCGTTGCGAGGGCGGGGGTCCGTATGCCTGCGACGCGCGTACCAGCGGGACGCGACTTGCGGTGCGACGCCAAGGGAGGCGACTCCTTCCATGCTCCGCCTACCGGGTTAGCTGTCGGGTTCGGGCGGGTACATCGGAAGGGTTGCCCTACGGCCATCTCCGCGAAGGGAGTCGGGCCGATTCACCCCGGAGTTCTCGGTTGGGTCCCCGGCTCCGGCTGCCGCTGCGGCACACCGGACTCGGCGGAGGCCGCGCGGCCCGGCGACGTTCGCCGGTGGGGGTCGTGCGGCCTGCCCGCACGGTAGCCAACTCGTGTGGCCCTTGTGAAGGTTGATGGGTGATATGCCCGATACATTTTCGTGACCTTGTCCCGGAGCGTCGCCGAGCGTGATCGGTCGAGGGGGGTTGGTCACGAGTCGTCCATAATCATGACGGTCATAGCAGGCTGTGATCATGCGGGGATGCACGGTGACGAGGGGGGCGTTCGGGCGATGTTCTCAGGGCGGCGGCGGGCTGTCAGTGGGGCGCCCTAGACTCGGAGAGCGATGAGCAGCCTCTTTGACGACAGCTTCCTGGCGGACCTCCAGGCCCAGCGGGGCCCCGCGGACGAGCCCCCGCCGCCACCCGAGGACGATCACGTGCCGGAGCCGGTTCCGGACGATCTGTTCGGCGGGAAGTTCGACGTGCCCCCGGACAGGGACGCGTACTACCGCGACGGCGCCCCGCGCCCGGTGGTGGACACCGCCGCCCTCCTGGAGGGGCTGAACGACAACCAGCGCGCCGCCGTCGTGCACTCAGGTTCCCCGCTGCTCATCGTGGCCGGCGCCGGCTCCGGCAAGACCCGCGTGCTCACGCACCGCATCGCCCACCTGCTCGCCGAGCGGGGCGTGCACCCGGGCCAGATCCTCGCGATCACCTTCACCAACAAGGCCGCGGGCGAGATGAAGGAGCGCGTCGAGCAGCTCGTCGGCCCGCGGGCGAACGCGATGTGGGTGATGACCTTCCACAGCGCGTGTGTGCGCATCCTGCGGCGCGAGAGCAAGAAGCTCGGCTTCACGTCCTCCTTCTCGATCTACGACGCCGCCGACTCCAAGCGGCTGATGGCCCTGGTCTGCCGCGACCTGGACCTCGACCCCAAGCGCTTCCCGCCCAAGTCCTTCAGCGCCAAGATCAGCAACCTGAAGAACGAGCTGATCGACGAGGAGGACTTCGCAGCCCAGGCCTCCGACGGCTTCGAGAAGACCCTCGCCCAGGCCTACGCGATGTACCAGTCACGGCTGCGCGAGGCGAACGCCCTCGACTTCGACGACCTGATCATGACGACGGTCAACCTGCTGCGCGCCTTCCCCGACGTCGCCGAGCACTACCGCCGCCGCTTCCGGCACGTCCTGGTGGACGAGTACCAGGACACCAACCACGCGCAGTACGCCCTGGTCCGCGAGCTGGTCGGCACCTCCGAGCACCCTGTCGACGTGCCGCCCGAGGCCGAGATCCCGCCCGCCGAGCTGTGCGTCGTGGGTGACGCCGACCAGTCGATCTACGCCTTCCGCGGCGCGACGATCCGCAACATCCTCCAGTTCGAGGAGGACTACCCGGACGCGACGACGATCCTCCTGGAGCAGAACTACCGCTCCACCCAGACGATCCTCAGCGCGGCCAACGCGGTCATCGAGCGCAACGAGTCCCGGCGTCCCAAGAACCTCTGGACCAACGCGGGCACGGGCGCGCAGATCACCGGCTACGTCGCCGACACCGAGCACGACGAGGCGCAGTTCGTCGCCGACGAGATAGACCGGCTCACGGACGCCGGCGAGGCGAAGGCCGGCGACGTCGCCGTGTTCTACCGCACCAACGCCCAGTCCCGTGTCTTCGAAGAGGTCTTCATCCGCGTCGGCCTGCCCTACAAGGTCGTCGGCGGTGTCCGCTTCTACGAGCGCAAGGAGGTCCGGGACGTCCTGGCCTACCTGCGCGTGCTGGCCAACCCGGAGGACTCGGTGCCGCTGCGCCGGATCCTCAACGTCCCCAAGCGGGGCATCGGCGACCGCGCCGAGGCGATGATCGGCGCCCTCGCCCAGCGGGAGAAGATCAGCTTCCCGCAGGCGCTGAAGCGCGTCGACGAGGCGTACGGCATGGCCGCGCGCTCCACCAACGCCGTCAAGCGGTTCAACACGCTGATGGAGGATCTCCGCACGATCGTCGAGTCCGGCGCCGGACCGGCCACGGTGCTGGAGGCCGTCCTGGAACGCACCGGGTACCTCGCCGAGTTGCAGGCCTCCACCGACCCGCAGGACGAGACCCGGATCGAGAACCTCCAGGAACTCGCCGCCGTCGCCATGGAGTTCGAGCAGGAGCGCGGCGAAGAGGAGCGGGGCACGCTGTCCGACTTCCTCGAACAGGTCGCCCTGGTCGCCGACTCCGACCAGATCCCCGACGAGGAGGACGGCGACGGCGTCATCACGCTGATGACCCTGCACACCGCCAAGGGCCTGGAGTTCCCGGTCGTCTTCCTGACCGGCATGGAGGACGGCGTCTTCCCGCACATGCGCGCCCTCGGCCAGACGAAGGAGCTGGAGGAGGAGCGGCGCCTGGCGTACGTCGGCATCACGCGTGCGCGGGAGCGGCTGTATCTGACGCGGTCCACCCTGCGCAGCGCCTGGGGCCAGCCCTCGTACAACCCGCCCTCCCGCTTCCTGGAGGAGATCCCGCCGGCCTACGTGGAGTGGAAGCGGACGGGAGCCACCGCGCCCGCGTCCTCCGGCCCCGTCTCCGGGGTGGCGGCCTCGCTGTCGTCGTCCCGCTCGCGTTCGTCGGCGTCGGGCGCGTCCGGTTTCGCCACGCGCCGGACCTCCGAGAAGCCGGTCGTGTCGCTGGCGGTCGGGGACCGGGTCACACACGACCAGTTCGGGCTCGGGACCGTCGTCGCGGTGAAGGGCACCGGCGGGAACGCCGAGGCGACCATCGACTTCGGGGACACCAAGCCGAAGCGGCTGCTGCTGCGGTACGCGCCGGTGGAGAAGCTGTAGCCCAGCGGGGTCAGCCCCTGCCGGATGTCCGGTGGGGGCTGCCGGGACGTTACGTCGGGTCGATGCCGTGGCTGCGCAGCCACGGGAGCGGGTCGATCGCCGAGCCGCCGGCCGGGCGGACCTCGAAGTGCAGATGAGGGCCGGTCGAGTTGCCGGAGTTGCCGGAGCGCGCGATCGGATCGCCGGCCTTGACGGTCGTACCGGAGGGCACCGTGTAGGTGGAGAGGTGGCAGTACCACGTCTCCGTGCCGTCCTTCGCGGTCACGATCATCATGTTGCCGTACGCGCTGTTCCACTGCGTGCGGACGGTGCCGTCGGTCGCGGCCATCACGGTCGTGCCGTACGAGACGGGGAAGTCGATGCCGGTGTGCAGGGACATCCAGTTGATGCCGGACTGCCCGTAGTAGGCGCTGAGTCCGTGCCGGGCGACCGGCAGGGCGAACTTCGGGCGCAGCCGCTCCTTGCGGGCCGCCTCCTCCGCCGCGCGCTTGCGCTCGGCCGCCTGCTGGGCCTTGAGGTCGATGCGCTCCTGCGTACGGCTGGCGCGGTCGGCGAAGTCGTCGGCGCCGGCGGCGAGGCTCTGCAGCTGTGTGTCCAGCTTGTTGTTGGCGGCGGCCGGTTTCACCGGCTGTGCGTCCGCCGCGGTCGTCTGCGCCTCCGCGGCGCCGTCGTCGGTGAAGCTGCCGACGGAGGCGGCGGCGATCCCCGCGACGCCCATCACACACGCCGAGGGCACCGCGATCGTCAGCAGTGCCGAGCGCTTGGGCGGCGTACGGCGGCGGGAACGGGACCCGGCGCGTGAGGCCGCCCGTGAGCCGGCACGCGGGTTGACCTCTTCCTGGCCGTCCAGGAGCGGGGCGACGGCGGGCAGTTCGCCGGTGGCGGCCGGCTCGCCGCCGTCCGCGGCCGGGTCGTGGTAGGCGGCCCCGGTGGCTTCGTCGTAGGCGACCTGCTCGAACGACGCGGTCTCGTGCTGCTCGAAGGTTTCGCCGCGCTGCTCGTACTCGTCGGGGGCCTGCGCGACGCCGTCGGTGTTCCACTGCGTGGCGTCGTAGGCACCGGTGTCGAAGGCCTGCGTGCCCCATTCCCACTGCTGGGTCTGGTCGGCCGGATTGCCGGACTGGTCGGGGTGGAGCCAGGCGCCGGCGTCCCACTGCCCGGTGCTGTCCGGGGAGGTGGCCTGCGGCGGGATGACCGAGAGTAGCTGCTGCTCGGCCGTCCAGGCTGTCGTGTCGTAGACGCCGGTGTCGTAGGCGGCGTGGTGCTGGGCCGCGTACGCGTCGTAGTGCGGGTTCTCGTGCGCGCCGGTGGGCCAGTGGCCGGTGTCGTACGTGCCCGTGTCGTGGCCGCTGCCCGGGAGGTCGCCGAAGAGGGGGTCGGTGGCGAAGGTCGCCGTGGTGTGGCCGGTGGCGCCGAAACCGGTGCCGTCGGTACCGGTGGAATCAAATCCGGTGGCGGCGTAGTCGCCGTACGTGGTGAAGTCGCCGTACTGGGCTTCCTGGGTGCCGTACGACGCGTAGTGCGCCGAGTCGGCGTCGGAAGCCGGGGCCGGGGTCATGGTCCCCGACGGGTGACGGTCGTTCACCAACTTCTCTTTCGCCTCGACAACAGGGGCTGCCAGAGCAGTGCGGCGACTGTACCCGGCGGTACGCGGGCACGACAATCTTCGGCAGGTTTCGCGCGCGCAGGAAACGGGCATTCGGCCGTGTTTTGGCGGACTGCGGGCACGGGCTTGGCCCTGTGTTCGAGGTTTGTTCGAGGGTGATCGGTGCTTCGACGCTGTGTGGCGGCTGTATGACGAGTCTCAGGCCACCGTCAGGCCATCGGTCCGGCCGGCCGACGGTTCACCCGCGCGGGCCGTGTCGAGCACCTGCCGTATTCCGTTGGCGACGGCGGGGTGCACGGGCAGGGCGAGATGACCGATGCCGGCCACCCGCACGTTCTGCACCGTCAGATCCGGATGGTCGATGCAGGCCGTCTCCAGCGGGTCCATCACGTGGTCCAGGTCGCTCCAGAAGCTGACGAAGTGCGTACGGCAGCCCGGGGCCGGCCGAGTGAGCTCCTCGAGCACCGGTGAGCCGGGGCGCATCTGGCGCACGATGGGGTGCGCGTCGGCCAGGGGCACCACTCGGGTGCCCGAGTGCGGCGTGCCGAGTGTCACGAGGGTCCGCACGCGCGTGTCGCCGCCGAGTCGCTGCACGTAGTAACGCGCTATCAGGCCGCCGAGACTGTGCCCGACGACATCGACCTGCGGGGCTCCGGTGCGCTCGCAGACCTCCTCTATGTGGCGGCCGAGCAGCTCGGCCGCGGCGCGTATGTCGCAGGTCAGCGGCGAGTAGTTGAGGGACTCGATCTGCTGCCTGCCGTGCTGGGCGAGGCTGCGGCGCAGCAGGACGAAGACCGAGCGGTTGTCGATGAAGCCGTGCAGCAGGACGACCGGGGGTTTGGCCTCCGTGGGGAGTTGGGCGGCGCCGCCCGTGGGCAGTGCAGGGGCGGGGGCCCGGCGCTCCTGGGTGATGCCGGAGGGGTAGAGGAGGAGATGCCCGGCCAGGATCGCGATCTCCAGGGCGGTGGCCTTCAGGAGAGCCAGGGAGAGTCCCGCCAGCCGGCTCGGCAGCAGGCGCTGGCAGAACGGAAGAAAGGGCAGAGCAGCCCTGGTGACCTTCATGGCCGACCTCCTGTCGGCACGCGGGAGGACAGCCGCCCCCCGGGTGCCCTCGTGGAAAGCAGCGGCGAAGACGGCCGATGACTGCGTGAGCGGCGTGAGCCGCGGGGACTGAGCGCGGCATGTGGCGCGTGTGACGCCGGTGGTACGACGAGGTCTCCTGCCGGTGCGGCGACGAGGCTCCCCGCTGTTGCGCCGTGTCTGCCCTGCGTGCTGTGCGTGCCCTGCGTGTCCCGCGTGCCTTCGCCGAAGTGCCGTACCGCCGCCGTGCGTGGTGGGTGGGGCGGCGGTACGGCGACCTCGCCGCGGCTCCCCTTGCGCTTGTCCCATCGTGTGATTTCCCCCTCGGTCCGCAACGCGAAACTGCCGGTTGCGGGATCCTGGAGATAACGTTCGTTCACTTGCCCGGACGAAACGGGGCGAGGTGTCCGTGCGGTGCGGCGTGTACGGCGTGAGCGATGTGTGCGGTACTTGTCGGTACGGATGGATGTAGTCGCTTCATGGAGGCAGTGATGGGTGTGGCAGCCGGTCCGATCCGCGTGGTGGTGGCCAAGCCGGGGCTCGACGGCCACGATCGCGGAGCCAAGGTGATCGCGAGGGCCCTGCGCGACGCCGGTATGGAGGTCATCTACACGGGGCTCCACCAGACGCCCGAGCAGATCGTCGACACGGCACTCCAGGAGGACGCCGACGCGATCGGGCTGTCCATCCTCTCCGGCGCGCACAACACGCTCTTCGCGGCGGTGATCGACCTGCTCAAGGAGCGGGAGGCGGAGGACATCCTGGTCTTCGGCGGCGGGATCATCCCCGAGGCGGACATCCCCCTGCTGAAGGAGAAGGGCGTCGCGGAGATCTTCACGCCCGGCGCGACGACGGCGTCGATCGTGGACTGGGTCCGGGCGAACGTGCGCCAGCCGGCCGGAGCGTAGGCCTCCGGCGGTGGCGCCGGCTTGCGTGCCGGTCGCCCGGGGCGCCGTCGGCGGGTGGGTGCCCTCTGCGGTGACCGCAACGTGCCCGGCCGCTGGGGCTCGTGTCGGCTCCGGGACGCGGGCCGGGGTCAGGGAGTGTTCAGCTCCTCGGTCATCGCCGCGCGCAGACGCAACGTCGTCACCAGGCGCTGGAAGGCCTCCGCCCAGTAGCCACCGGCGCCCGGAGACGCGTTCTCCGGCTCGTCCGGTACGGCCAGCAGGGCGTCGAGGCGCCCGGCCTCGGACGGGTCCAGGCAGCGCTCCGCCAGGCCCATGACTCCGCTGAAACTCCATGGATAACTCCCCGCGTCCCGCGCGATGTTGAGCGCGTCCACGACCGCCCGGCCGAGCGGCGGCGCCCATGGCACCGCGCACACCCCGAGCAGCTGAAACGCTTCGGACAGGCCGTGCGTCGAGATGAATCCGGCCACCCACTCGGCCCGCTCGGCTGCGCCCAGGGTGCCGAGCAGCTTGGCGCGTTCGGCCAGTGACACCGCGCCCGGGCCGCCCGCCTCCGGTGCCGAGGGCTCCCCGAGCAGCGCGCGCGACCACTCGGCGTCCCGCTGGCGCACCGCGGCCCGGCACCACGCCGCGTGCAGTTCGCCCTGCCAGTCGTCCGTGACCGGCAGTGCCACGATCTCCCGGGGGGTCCGCCCGCCCAGTCGCCGCGACCAGGTACCGAGCGGAGCCGCCTCCACCAACTGGCCGAACCACCACGACCGTTCACCCCGGCCGGCCGGCGCCTTCGCCACGACGCCGTCGCGCTCCATGCCCGGGTCGCACTCGTGCGGTGCTTCGACGGTGATCGTCGGCGTGGCCATGGTCGGTCCGGTGGCAGCCCCCGTGGTGCTCGGAGCGGCGGTGGCTGTGGTGGCTCGGGTGGGCTGCATGTGGTCGATGGCGACGCACGCCTCCGCCCTGACCGCCATCCGTGCCGCGAGCGCCGAACCGGGCAGCGCCGACAGCAGCTCCGCCGCCGTCGCCCGGACGTTGCGGCTGCGGTCGGCCAGGGCCTGTTCCAGGAACGGCTCGTCGTCCGGGCCCAGGCCCGCGCGCAGGGAGTCGAGGAACATCAGCCGGTCCTCGGCCCGCTCCGTCGCCCAGGTCGTCGCGAGCAGTTCGCGCGCCGCGGCGGGGTCGCGAGAGCGCAGGGCGGACAGGAGGGCGACCCGTTCGGCGAACAGGCCCTCCTGCCACAGCTGCCGGATGCCGGCGTCGTCATCGAGATGCGGCAGGGCCGCTCCGCCGCCCGGTGTCGAGCGCAGGGCGAACCGCCAGTCCGGGTTCAGCCGGGCCAGCCACAGGGCCCGCGGCCCCCCGAACTCCAGCGCGGCCGGACGCAAATCGGTACGCCCCCGGGCCGCGTCCAGCAACGCGGGCAGCAGCTGCGGAGGCGGGGCAAAGCCACGGGCGTTGGCCGCGGCGAGCCACTGGGGCAGCAGCTCCGTCAGATCGGGCGCGGCGCCCCGGCGGCCGCCGCCGGACCCGCCGGGGCGGTCGGCCAGCAGGATCGCGAGTCTGCGGGCCGCCGCCTGCGGCAGCGGCGGACGCGGGTCCTTCGGAGCCGGTTGCGGACGCTCCGCCGCCCGGGCCGGACGCAGACCGGCCCGTCGTCGTACGGTCTCCACGGCCGCCGCGTCCAGCAGGGCCACCGGTGCGTCCGGGCCCGGACCGGTGCCCGGCGGGGTGCGCCGGTCCGTGCCCAGCAGTGCCGTGGTGACGAGCCCCTCCCAGGCGCCCGTCGCGGGCGCGTCCACAGGAGCGGATGTCCTGGTCATGAGCTTCCTTTCCGTGGGGCGCCCGGGGGTGGTTGAAGGCTCACCCTTACCGGTTGTCCCGGGATGCCTGAAAGATTCGTGGATTTGAGGGGAAGACGGGGCGGATCGGAGAGGCCGGGTCGCCGGTGCCGAGCGTCGGCGTCAGCGCCGGCGTCGGAGTCGGCACCCGCTCAGCACAGGGCTATCGCCTCGCCCGGGCCATCGGGCCAGGCCGTCAGCGGCGTGAAGCCCTGGTGTCCGCATTCGCCGAAGACCCGGACCGGGGCGCCGCCGGACAGTGCGACGAGCCGCCACAGGCCCGGCCGGGAACGCGCGGCGCGAGTGAGCGGCAGCGCCGCGTCCTCGTCAGCGTCCGCCAACTGCCAGGAGTCGCCGTCCGGGGTGGGGACGACCCGGTCCAGCGTCACCGGGACGGACTCCAGCCAGGGGTCGTCGCGCAGGGCGTCGCCGTAACGGGCGGCCGCCTGGGACGTCGTCATCCCCTGCGGGCGGATCGCCGTCGGCGCGGGCGGGGCGAACTGCTCGCCCAGGGCCACCCGCAGCTGCCCGGCGCCGGGGTAGGCGGACACCTCGGCCTCCAGCGTCAGCCCGACCGGCAGCGCCAGCTCCGGGGCGCGGCCCGCTGCACCGTAGGAGAGGAGCAGCACGGTGCGGTCCGAGTCGGCGCCGTACAGCCAGATACGGCGGGTCGTCAGGCGCGTGTCCGCCGTGTCGTACTGGGCGAGCACCAGCCAGCGGTCCCGCACCGGCGGTCCGTCCGCGGCGGCCGGCAGACCGATGCGGGAGCGGACCGTGGCGGCGAGGGCATCGGGCAGCCGCTCGCGGCGCAGCCAGCCCTGGCCGAGGAGATGCAGCAGCGCGCACTCCTCCAGCAGACGCACCGGCCAGCCCGGGCCGGTGGACGGTACGGCCCCCAACTCCCGGACGCGCGAGGCCAGGCCCTGTGCCTGGGCGTCGACCATGCGGGCCGCCGTCTCCTCCCACAGGCCGTACCCCGAGTGCTCCGCCGAGGCCAAGCCCCCGCGCAACAGGTCCGTCAGGCGCTGCTCCAGCTCCACCGCGCCCGCCGTGACCCGCTCGGCCCGCCGCTCCGCCCGGCGGCGCGCCGCCTCCGGATCAGCGGACCCGGACGGCGAACCGGAGCTGTCCCCGGCCTTCTTCTCCTCCGCGCGCTTGCGCCGCCCCGCTATCCACTGCCCCGCCCACCCCGGCGCCTCTCCCGTCGGCACCGCTGCGTCGCCGCCCGCCCAGAGCAGCAGCAGCCCCAGCGCGTGCTTGCACGGGAACTTGCGGCTCGGACAACTGCACTTGTACGCGGGCCCGGAGGCGTCCGCGATGTCCACGACCGTCTGATACGGCTTGCTTCCGCTGCCCTTGCACAGCCCCCACACCGTCCCCTCGTCGGAACTCCCCGCCTCGGACCACGGGCCCGCCGCGCCGAGTTTGCTTCCCGCTTTGCGTGATGCGGCGTCAGGCGCCAGTGCCAGCACCTGGTCCGCGGTCCAGCGCACCCCCTGCTGAGTCATGCCATCGAAGGTAGGTCCCACCACTGACAATCGGGTCCGCGAGCGGCTCCGGCTGGGTGTTTGCGCAGGTCAGAACGGATTGTCAGTGGTGTGGTGCAACGTGGATGCCAGATCCGAACCGGCCGAGCTGGAGGGGGACTCAGCCATGCCTGTGTCCGTAGAACCGACGTCCGTCGACCCGAGCCAGAACGGGTCCGCGCCCGCGAACGCGGGTACGGCCGCACCCGCGGACGTGACTGAGGCGGAAGCACTGCGGCCGCACGCCGAGGACGCCTTCGCCGGTGAACTCGCCGCGCTGGCCGCGCAGGACGACCGGCCGCGTCCGGCCCGCTGGAAGCTGTCGCCGTGGGCCGTCGCGACGTACCTGCTCGGCGGCACGCTGCCGGACGGCACGGTGATCACACCGAAGTACGTCGGTCCGCGCCGCATCGTCGAGGTCGCCGTCACCACGCTCGCCACCGACCGCGCCCTGCTCCTGCTCGGCGTGCCCGGCACGGCGAAGACCTGGGTCTCCGAGCATCTGGCCGCAGCGGTCAGCGGCGACTCCACGCTGCTGGTGCAGGGCACCGCCGGCACACCGGAGGAGGCCATCCGGTACGGCTGGAACTACGCGCAGCTGCTCGCCCACGGCCCGAGCCGCGACGCCCTCGTGCCCAGCCCGGTCATGCGGGCCATGGCCGAGGGCATGACCGCCCGCGTCGAGGAGCTGACGCGTATCCCGGCCGACGTGCAGGACACGCTCATCACGATCCTGTCGGAGAAGACGCTGCCGATACCTGAGCTGGGCCAGGAGGTGCAGGCGGTCCGCGGCTTCAACCTGATCGCCACGGCCAACGACCGCGACCGCGGGGTCAACGACCTGTCCAGCGCCCTGCGCCGCCGGTTCAACACGGTGGTGCTGCCGTTGCCGGAGAG
Source organism: Streptomyces chartreusis NRRL 3882 (assembly GCF_900236475.1). Taxonomy (GTDB): domain Bacteria; phylum Actinomycetota; class Actinomycetes; order Streptomycetales; family Streptomycetaceae; genus Streptomyces; species Streptomyces chartreusis_D. The sequence goes on along the minus strand of NZ_LT963352.1, from coordinate 3,513,480 downwards.
CCCCGAGGCCGAGGTCGACATCGTCTCGCGCCGCGTCGACCAGATCGGCCGTTCCCTCGACCTGCCGGCCGCGCCGGACGGCCTCGACGAGATCCGCCGGGTGGTCACGGTCTTCCGCGAGCTGCGCGACGGGGTCACGACCGACGGCCGGACGAAGCTGAAGTCGCCGAGCGGCACGCTGTCCACGGCCGAGGCGATCTCCGTCGTCACCAACGGACTTGCCCTGGCGGCCCACTTCGGCGACGGCGTGCTGCGGCCGGGAGACGTGGCCGCGGGCATCCTCGGCGCGGTGGTCCGCGACCCGGCGGCCGACCGGGTCATCTGGCAGGAGTACCTGGAGACGGTGGTCCGCGAGCGGGACGGCTGGAAGGACTTCTACCGGGCCTGCCGGGAGGTGAGCGTGTGAGCGACACGGGGCGCGAGCTGCCGGGCGGGGTGCTCGACGGCGCGGTCGGTGGCGGCACGGGGTGCGGCCGTCAGAGGTGGGCGTGGATCGGGAGGGGGGCGACATGACGGGCGAGGAAAGGGCCGTGGGCCGGGCGGCCGGGGCAGGGCCGTTGCTGCTCGGGGTGCGGCATCACGGGCCGGGGTCGGCGCGGGCGGTGCGGGCGGCGCTGGCGGAGGCCCGGCCGCGGGTCGTGCTGATCGAGGGGCCGCCCGAGGCCGATGCCCTGATTCCGCTCGCCGCCGACGAGGAGATGCGGCCGCCGGTCGCCCTGCTCGCCCATGCCGTGGACGAACCCGGCCGCTCGGCGTTCTGGCCGCTGGCCGAGTTCTCCCCGGAGTGGGTCGCCATCCGCTGGGCCCTGGAACACGACGTCCCGGCCCGCTTCATCGACCTGCCGGCCACGCACACGCTGGCCTGGGGGAGGCAGGAGGGCGAGGCCGGAGCGGAGGGGGAATCCCCTCTGGACGCCGAGACGGCGGACAGCGAGGACGACTCCGGCCCCGGAGCCGGACCGGGGCCCGAACCCGGACCCGCCGACGTGCGGATCGATCCGCTCGGCGTGCTCGCCGAGGCCGCCGGCTACGACGACCCGGAGCGGTGGTGGGAGGACGTCGTGGAGCACCGGGGCGTGGGGAAGGGGGACGCGCTCGCGCCCTTCACCGTGCTCGAGGAGGCGATGGGGGCGCTGCGGGAGACCTACGGCAGCGGGGGACACGACCGGGACCTGGTGCGCGAGGCGTACATGCGGCTCCAGGTCCGGGCCGCGCAGCGGGACTTCGAGGACGGCGTGGCCGTCGTGTGCGGGGCGTGGCACGTGCCCGCCCTGCGGCGCAAGACCACCGTCGCCGCCGACAAGGCGCTGCTGAAGGGGCTGCCCAAGGTCAAGACGGACATGACGTGGGTGCCGTGGACCCACCGTCGGCTGTCCCGGGTGAGCGGCTATGGCGCCGGCATCGACTCGCCGGGCTGGTACGGGCACTTGTTCAGCGCCCCGGACCGGCCGGTCGAGCGGTGGATGACCAAGGTGGCTGGGCTGCTGCGCGCCGAGGACCGGCTCGTGTCCTCCGCGCACGTCATCGAGGCCGTGCGGCTGGCCGAGACGCTCGCCGCGATGCGCGGCCGTCCGCTGCCCGGCCTGAGCGAGACGACCGACGCGGTGCGGGCGGTGATGTGCGAGGGCTCGGACGTGCCGCTGGCGCTGGTGCAGGACCGGCTGGTCGTGGGGGACGTGCTGGGAGAGGTGCCGTCGACGGCACCGGCGGTTCCGTTGCAGCGGGACCTCGCCCGGCTCCAGCGCCGACTGCGGCTGAAGCCGGAGGCGCTGGAGCGGGAGTTGGAGCTCGACCTGCGCAAGGAGACCGACGCCGCCCGCAGCAGGCTGCTGCACCGGCTGCGGTTGCTCGGCGTCGCGTGGGGCGAACCGGCCGCCTCGCGGGGCAGCACGGGCACCTTCCGGGAGACCTGGCGGCTGCGCTGGGAGCCCGAGCTGTCGGTGCGGGTCGCCGAGGCCGGCGTCTGGGGGACGACCGTCCTGTCCGCCGCGACCGCCAAGGCCGAGGCCGACGCCGTCACGGCGCAGGGCCTCGCCGACGTCACCGCACTCGCCGAGCGCTGCCTGCTGGCCGAACTGCCCGAGGCCCTGCCCACGGTGATGCGGATCCTCGCCGACCGGGCGGCCCTCGGCACGGACGTCGGACAGCTCGCCCGGGCGCTGCCGGCCCTGGTCCGCTCCCTGCGCTACGGCGATGTGCGCGGCACGGACACCGGGGCCCTGGGAGAGGTCGCGGCGGGGCTGGCCGAGCGGGTCTTCGTCGGCCTGCCCCCGGCCTGCGCGGCACTCGACGCCGACGGCGCCGAGGAGATGCGGCGTCATGTCGACGCCGTGCACGGGGCAGTGGGGCTCCTGGGGGACGCCCCCGCGGCCGGGCAGGGTCACTTGAGAGCCCGTTGGCAGTCGGTGCTGCGGGTGCTGTGCGGGCGGGACACGGTACCCGGAGTGATCAGGGGACGGGCCGTGCGTCTCCTGTTGGACGACGGGGAGTTGGCGCAGGACGATGCGGCGCGCCTCATGGGGCTCGTCCTGTCGCCGGGCACGCCACCGGCGGACGCGGCCGCGTGGATCGAGGGCTTCGTCGGAGGAGGCTCCGGGGGCGGGATGCTCCTGGTGCACGACGAGCGGCTGCTCGGGCTGGTCGACGCGTGGCTCACCGGGGTTCCGGCGGAGGCGTTCACGGACGTGCTGCCCCTGCTGCGGCGGACGTTCTCGGCGTACGAGCCCGGGGTGCGGCGGACCCTCGGCGAACTGGTCCGGCGCGGGCCGGGGGCCGGGAGCGGCGCGACCGGGGCCGGCTCCGGCATACCCGGCTTCGCGGCGGAGCTCGACCCGGTGCGCGCGGACGCCGTGCTGCCGGTCCTGCGGCTGCTGCTCGGGCTGGACGAAGGGGCAGAACACATCGGCAACGACCTGGTGGGGGTGGCGGGATGACGACCGACGGACTGAGGCGGCCGACGCCGAGCGCGGAAGCGGGAGACACCGACGGGGACGGGGTGCGGGCGGAAGGACGGCCGACGACGGCCGTGCCGGTGATCCCACTGTGGGAACGGCCTCGCAAGGGAGGGCACGGATGACGGCCGAGGTGACGGATCCGGCGCAGGAGCGGTTGCGGCGGTGGCGGCTCGTACTCGGAGGCGACGCGGCGGACGGCACCGGGTGCGAACTCTCCGGGCGGGACGCGGCGATGGACGGAGCGCTCACCGCGCTCTACGGAAAGGGGGAGAAGCCGCAGGGGGGCCGGGACCGTTCGGCGGGGCTCGGGGCCTCGGCGCCGTCCGTGGCGCGCTGGCTCGGGGACATCCGGACGTACTTCCCGTCCTCCGTCGTACAGGTCATGCAGCGCGATGCCATCGACCGGCTCGGTCTCGCCACGCTCCTGCTGGAGCCGGAGATGCTCGAGGCGGTGGAGGCCGACGTGCACCTCGTCGGCACGCTGCTGTCGCTCAACAAGGCCATGCCCGAGACGACGAAGGAGACGGCACGGGCCGTCGTGCGCAAGGTCGTCGAGGACCTGGAGAAGCGGCTCGCCACGCGCACCCGCGCCACCCTCACCGGCGCCCTCGACCGCAGCGCCAGGATCAACCGGCCCCGCCATCACGACATCGACTGGAACCGCACGATCGCGGCCAACCTCAAGCACTACCTGCCCGAGTACCGAACGATCGTGCCGGAGCGGCTCATCGGGTACGGGCGGGCGTCCCAGTCCACGAAGAAGGAGGTCATCCTCTGTATCGATCAGTCGGGATCCATGGCGGCATCGGTCGTGTACGCATCGGTGTTCGGAGCGGTGCTCGCCTCGATGCGGACGATCTCCACGCGACTCGTCGTCTTCGACACGGCGGTCGTCGACCTCACGGACCAGCTCGACGACCCCGTCGACGTCCTGTTCGGGACACAGCTCGGCGGCGGCACGGACATCAACCGGGCGCTCGCCTACTGCCAGTCGCAGATCACCCGGCCCGCGGAGACGGTGGTCGTGCTGATCAGTGACCTCTACGAGGGAGGCATCCGGGACGAGATGCTCAAGCGGGTCGCGGCGATGAAGGCCTCGGGGGTGCAGTTCGTGACGCTGCTCGCCCTCTCCGACGAGGGGGCACCGGCGTACGACCGGGAGCACGCGGCCGCGCTCGCCGCCCTGGGAGCACCGGCGTTCGCCTGCACGCCCGATCTGTTCCCCGAGGTGATGGCGGCGGCGATCGAGAAGCGTCCGCTGCCGATACCGGATGCGGCGTGACGGGGCGGCGACTTGTCGACGCATCGTCGTCCCACTTCGGTCGGCAAAAGGGATATGACTGACCATCAGTGGGGAAGGGCTTGCGTAACCTCCGCACTCCCGTGCGAGGATCGGCGCCTGCTCGGCGGTGCGTCGCGCTGCGCCGGGCGGTACCGCGTTGTGCCGACTCGTTGCCCGTGACGCGTGATGCGTTCGGCACTTGTTCCGTAGCACGGGAGGAAGCTCCCCCTCTTGATCTGGTCAGCAGCCCTGCCCGGTGCCGCCGTGCGCATGCCGCGCACGGCGGCCGGGTGGCGTGTGCTCCGGGTGGCACTGCTGGTGGGCGGAGTGCTCGTCATCGGGCTCCTGTGCGGGCAACGGGCGTACGCGGCGGACGGCGTACGGGCGCTGACGGACGCCACGGCCGGGCGGATCGGCTCGCCAGGCCCTGGCTCCGTGTCCGGAGCCGGTAGCGCTTCCCTCGCGGGGGTCGACGCGGCGCCCGCGGGGGAGCGGGTCGTGCGGATGGCCGGTGATACGGGCGCGGTGGTGCGCAAGGGGCGGGCAGAGGTGCGGGCGAAGGATCCGTCCTCGGCGCCTTCCTCGTCCTCGTCCTCGTCGTTGCCGTCGCCGCCACTGTCGCTGCCCTCGCCGTCGCTGGCGTCGGCATTGCCCAAGCTGCCAGTGCTCTCAGAGCCGCCCGCACTGTCCGACCCACCAACGGCACCGGCACTGTCCAAGCCGCCGGCTCAACCGAAGCCGCCGGTCCAACCGAAGCCGCCGACGCTGCCGAATCTCCCCGCACCGCCCGAGTTGCCCGCACTGCCCAAGCTGCCAGTGCTGTCGGACCTACCCGACCTCCCGGATCTGCCCGACCTCCCGGATCTGCCAGACTTCCCGGTCCTGCCAGGCCTTCCCGCCCTGCCAGGACCGTCGGACCTCCTGCCCCCGCCCCCTACCGGCGAAGTCACCCTCCCGGAAGTGCCCGGTCTTCCCGGTTCTCCCGGCCTGCCCAGTTCCCCCGCACTCCCCAGTCACCCCCTCCCCACCGCCCCGGTCTCGGCCGACCCGCAACCGGGCAGGACGGCGCCGCCCCCGGTCGACATCCCTGACCCCGTCGGGCGGACCGGCGCGGCGGAGGTCGTCGCAGCGGGGTCGGACATCGTGGTGCGCGGCGGCGACCAGCACGCCGCCGGCCGAGCAAAGCACGCGGCCCACACCAGACGCGCGGACCACGCCGGCCCGTCCGCCCACGCCGGACACGATTCGGGCGGGTACGTGCCCGCAGGGCGGCCTGACGGCACGCTCGGCAACCGGTCCACGGCCGACAGCGGCACGTCGCGCCACGGCGACGCGTACGCCGTCACTCTGAGCCACCGGGCCCCGCTGAGACTCCTGCCCGCTGCCGCGGCCCGCTCCCGCACGGTCGGCACCCGGGACGTGCACCGGGACATCCCCGTCTTCCCCGGCTAGCACGAGCGGCCAGCCGCTCTCGGTGTCGCTCCTCGGACACCTCCCGCACTCCGGACTCCGGACTCCGGACGCTCGCCCCACCGACTCCACGAGACATCGCCTCCGGGCGGTCGAAAACCGTCGGTCGTCCGAGGCCGAAACCTCGTGGATGGGGTCGGCTGGTCCCCATTGGGGTGGGGACCAGCCACCCCGCACCCCGCAGAGCCGGGGCCTGAACTGGGCCTTTGTGCTCCTTCGGGGATGTCAGAAGGGCCTCACCGGGTCAACCCCAGCCCGGTGAGGTCCCTCACCTCCGGCACGCCGTGCCAGAGAGCGCGGCATCATGTGACAGGTATCACCGCTCAGGTGTGACCCTCGATTTAGAGGCCCCCCGCAAGCAGCGATAACCTGCGAGACGGACATGCCGCGCGCTCGGACACCGTGTGCGCCTCCCTTGTGACAGACAGCGGACGTCACGTTGCCCTCGCGGCACGCCCACGCAGACAACGAACCGCGAGATCACTGATAGGGACGGAAGCGCGTGGACCTGTTCGAGTACCAGGCGAGGGACCTCTTCGCCAAGCACGATGTACCGGTGCTGGCCGGTGAAGTCATCGACACGCCTGAGGCGGCCCGCGCAGCCACCGAGCGCCTCGGTGGCAAGTCCGTCGTCAAGGCCCAGGTGAAGGTCGGTGGCCGTGGCAAGGCCGGCGGCGTGAAGCTCGCCGCCACCCCCGACGAGGCGGTCGAGCACGCGACCAACATCCTCGGCATGGACATCAAGGGCCACACGGTCCACAAGGTGATGATCGCCGAGACGGCCCCGGAGATCGTCGAGGAGTACTACGTCTCCTTCCTCCTGGACCGTGCCAACCGCACCTTCCTCTCCATCGCGTCCGTCGAGGGCGGCATGGAGATCGAGGAGGTGGCGGCCACCCGCCCCGAGGCCGTCGCCAAGACGCCGATCGACGCCAACGAGGGCGTGACCGAGGCCAAGGCCCGCGAGATCGTCGAGGCCGCCAAGTTCCCGGCCGAGGTCGCCGACAAGGTCGTGAACGTCCTCGTCAAGCTGTGGGACACCTTCATCAAGGAGGACGCCCTCCTGGTCGAGGTCAACCCGCTGGCCAAGGTCGCCTCCGGTGACGTCATCGCCCTGGACGGCAAGGTCTCCCTGGACGAGAACGCCGAGTTCCGCCAGCCGGAGCACGAGGCCCTCCAGGACAAGGACGCGGCGAACCCGCTCGAGGCCGCCGCCAAGGCGAAGAACCTCAACTACGTCAAGCTCGACGGCGAGGTCGGCATCATCGGCAACGGCGCGGGTCTCGTCATGAGCACCCTGGACGTCGTCGCCTACGCCGGTGAGAAGCACGGTGGCGTCAAGCCCGCCAACTTCCTCGACATCGGTGGTGGCGCCTCCGCCGCCGTCATGGCGAACGGCCTGGAGATCATCCTCGGCGACCCGGACGTCAAGTCCGTGTTCGTCAACGTCTTCGGTGGCATCACCGCCTGTGACGAGGTCGCCAACGGCATCGTGCAGGCGCTGCAGCTGCTCAAGGACAAGGGCGAGGAAGTCACCAAGCCCCTCGTTGTCCGTCTCGACGGCAACAACGCCGAGCTGGGTCGCAAGATCCTCTCCGACGCCAACCACCCGCTGGTGCAGCGCGTGGACACCATGGACGGCGCGGCCGACAAGGCCGCCGAGCTCGCGGCTGCGAAGTAAGGGACGAGGGACTAAACAGCCATGGCTATCTTCCTCAACAAGGACAGCAAGGTCATCGTCCAGGGCATGACCGGTGCCACGGGCATGAAGCACACCAAGCTCATGCTGGCCGACGGCACCAACATCGTCGGCGGCGTGAACCCCCGTAAGGCGGGCACGTCGGTCGACATCGACGGCAACGAGATCCCGGTCTTCGGCACGGTCGCCGAGGCGATCGAGAAGACGGGCGCGAACGTATCCGTCCTCTTCGTCCCGCCGGCCTTCGCCAAGGCCGCCGTCGTCGAGGCCATCGACGCCGAGATCCCGCTCGCGGTCGTCATCACCGAGGGCATCGCCGTCCACGACTCGGCCGCGTTCTACGCCTACGCCGTGTCCAAGGGCAACAAGACCCGCATCATCGGCCCGAACTGCCCCGGCCTCATCACGCCGGGCCAGTCCAACGCCGGCATCATCCCGGGCGACATCACCAAGCCGGGCCGCATCGGCCTGGTGTCGAAGTCCGGCACGCTGACGTACCAGATGATGTACGAGCTGCGGGACATCGGCTTCTCCTCCGCCGTCGGCATCGGTGGCGACCCGGTCATCGGGACGACCCACATCGACGCCCTCGCCGCGTTCGAGGCCGACCCCGACACCGACCTGATCGTGATGATCGGTGAGATCGGCGGCGACGCCGAGGAGCGGGCCGCGGCCTTCATCAAGGAGAACGTGAAGAAGCCGGTCGTCGGCTACGTCGCGGGCTTCACCGCGCCCGAGGGCAAGACCATGGGCCACGCCGGCGCCATCGTCTCCGGCTCCTCCGGCACGGCCGCCGCGAAGAAGGAGGCCCTCGAGGCCGCCGGCGTCAAGGTCGGCAAGACGCCGACCGAGACGGCGAAGCTGGCGCGCGCGATCCTCGCCGGCTGAACAACGCCGTAACGCGCACTGCTGGGCCCGCTCCCCGTACGGGGAGCGGGCCCGCTGTCGTGCTACCGAGGCTGCGGCATCAGCCGGCCCGCCCCTCGCTGCTCCTCCTCGCGCAGCTTCGCCCGCAGCTCCCGCTCCGACTCCGACAGGGGCCCGGGCGCGGCCGGTGGCGGCACGTCCTGGACGGTCTCGCCCTGCGGCACCGGTGGCTCGTAGCGGGCGGGGGCCGTGCGGGCGGTGAGGGCCGTGACTGCGATCAGGGTGATCGTGAAGGCGATGGCTGCCCGGGTCCACAAACGCGCCCGGCGTTCCCCGGCCCGGCGCACCACCAGTGGTTTGGCGGCCCGCAGCCGCTCGATGGAGGCCAGTCCGACCAGCCGCCAGTGGAGCACCTCCGGGTCCGCCAGCTCCGGCAGCCGCTCGGCGACCGCCTCCCGCGCGTGCATCAGCCGGTTCGCGGCCGCGCGGCTGCTCGCCTCCGTCTCCGCCGCCGTCTCCGGCAGGCCGAGACCGACACCGTCGTACAGCAGCAGCGTGCGGCGGTACGAGGGCGGCAGTTTCAGCAGCGTCTCCAGCAGCGCGCGGTCGACCGCGTCGGGGGGCGGCGGCTCGGGATACCGGTGGCGAGGACGGAACCGGTGCCACGGAGAGAGGGCGCAGTCGTAGGCCACCGCCCGCACCCAGCCCGCCGGGTCGGGGTCGCGGGCCACCTCCGGCCAGCGCTGCCAGGCGATGTGGAAGGCCCGCTCGACCGACTCCCGCGCCAGTTCGCGGCGGCCGGTCAGAAGGTAGGTCTGCCGGACGAGCGCGGGCGCGCAGAACGCGTACAGCGCGTCGAAGGCCTGCTCGGGGCTCAGCGCAGCGGTCACATCGTCCGGCCGCCGCAGGGCCGTTGCCCGGTCGGGGCCGGGGCGCCGGTCGGTGACGGTGGAGTGGCTGCGGTCGGCGACGGCGACGGCAGTGGTGTGGCGGTGGTCGGCGACGGTGGTGTGGCGATGGCCGGCGGCGGGGGCGCGGCTGTGAACGCTGCCGGGGTCGCGGCTGTGTTCGATGGCCGAGGTGCGGCTGCGGTGGCCGACGGTGGTGCGGTCCTGGTCCGTGCCGGAGGTGCGGCCCCGGTTCCTGCCGGAGGCGCGGTCGTGGTCTGAGGCCGAGGGGCGGCTCAGATCGCTCGCGGCGTCGCCCCCGCGCTCCGCATGAGGCGGTGTCACTTCCGCCTCCGTCCCGAGTGAGTTCAGCAGCTTCGCGTACTTCTCCCCTTTCCGGCCGCGCGGCGTCGAGCGGCCGGTCTCCCACCCGCGCACCGTCTCGCTGGTGACGCCCACCTGGGAAGCCAGTTGAGCCCGCGTCATCGAGGCGGCCTCGCGCAGGCGTCGGCGTTCCTTGGGCGGCGGGAGCGGGATGGCTGGGCTCTGTGTCACAGGGCGCCCCTCCGTACGGAAAAATACATAAACGTATATTGAGCGACACATCGATGGTTCGCCTGTTACGACGGGAAAGCGCGTGTCGTTGGGAGCATGGCGGGCGTGATCGACATGACCGCTCGCCGACGTCCGGCCTCGCCCCTGTTGACCCGCATGCGCGACCGTTCGCCCGGACTGACCGGCGCCCTCACGGGTGGTGCGGTCGCGGCGGGCCTCGGGCTCGCGTCGTTCGCCGTGCCGGCGATGCTGCTGTGGATCACCTCGCCGTACCCGGACAGCGGGCCCGGCGGCGCGCTGCACGTGGCGGCGGCGCTGTGGCTGCTGGCCCACGGAGCCGAACTCGTCCGCGCCGACACGCTCGCCGGCGTCCCCGCCCCCGTGGGCGTCCCGCCGCTGCTGCTGCTCGCGCTGCCGGTGTGGCTGCTGCACCGGGCGGCGAGAGATGCCACGGACGGCGGGGCGGGGGGCGAGGCCGACGGCAGCGCCGAGGACATCGTGGAGCCGGCGGACATCGAGGTGGTCGCGGAACCGCCGCCGGTCTCGGCCCGCATCGCCTGGACGGGCGTCGTCCTCGGCTACCTCGCCGTCGCCGCGCCCGCCGCCCTGTACGCCGCCGGCGGTGCGCTGCGGCCGTCGTGGCTGTGGACCGGGGTGTACGTGCCGCTGGTCGCCGTGGTGGCCGCCGGAGCGGGCGTGTGGTCGGCGTACGGCCGTCCGGGCGGGCCGCTGCGGCTGCTGCTGGGCGTGCTGCCGGCGCGGGTACGGCCGCTGGTCCTCGGGCCGGACGGGCGCCCGGGTGTCGCCGCCAGGGCGGCGGCCGCCGGGACGGCGGTACTCCTCGCGGGCGGTGCGCTGCTGGTGGCGTTGTCGCTGGTGGGGCACGGCGCGGCGGCCCAGGCGGCGTTGCTGCGGCTGACGGAGGGGTGGTCGGGGCGGTTCGCGGTGCTGCTGCTGTGTGCGGCCCTGGTACCGAACGCGGCGGTGTGGGGCGCCGCCTACGCCCTCGGCCCCGGCTTCGCCCTCGGCGTCGGCCATGTCGTCAGCCCGCTGTCCTCCGCGCCGGCTCCGTTCCTGCCGCCGTTCCCGCTGCTGGCGGCGGTGCCGGAGGCGGGTGAGGGGCGGCTGGTGCACTGGGCGGCGGCCGGGACCGTGCCGGTGGTCGCCGGGGTGGTCGTCGGCTGGGTCGTGGCACAGGAGGCGGCCTCCGGGGAGGGCGGCGGGACGCGGCCGGGCGGCGGGCGGGGTGTCGTCTGGTCGCCGGGGCGCACCGCCCGTGCCGCCGCCCTCGCGGCCGTGCTGTGCGCGGCCGTGCTCGCGGGGCTCGCCGCGCTGGCGGGCGGGCCGCTCGGGGTCACCGTCCTGGCCCGCTTCGGGCCGGTGTGGTGGCAGGTGGGTACGGCGACACTGGCGTGGCTGGTGCTGGTGGCCGTCCCGACGGCGATGACCGTACGGGCCTGTCGATGCCGGGCGCCCCAGGCGGACGGGCCGAGTATCGGCAAACAGCGGGACGAACCGGCCGGGGGCGCCGCGCGGGGCGGACACCTACGGAAGGGCTCGCACCGCCGGGGTTGGTTCACCCATACCAAAATCGCCGGGATCGCCGGAGTCGCCGGGGGCGCCCTGGACGGTGCCTCCCCGCCCGACGGGCCAGCCAAGCCGAGGACCTCGTCCGCCACACCGGACGCCCTCCACGCCTTCCACGGCCTCCGGGACCAGGACGACACCCCATTCGAACCGTACGACTTCCTGCCGGCCGACCCGGCCCCCGAGCCCTACGACGTCCTGCCCCCGCCCGACCCCACCGCCGGGCCGGACACCCCCTGAAGCAGCAGGCCGCCCGTCAGCCGTTCGTGCCCAGCAAGCCCCGCAGCTCCTTCGGCAGAAGCTCGGTGCAGGACTGCTTCGCCTCGTTCGTGAGGGCGTCGTTCGTGCAGGTGTAGTAGTCGCGGTAGACCAGCTGGGCCGTGAAGGACGCGGCGACCAGGGCGATGGCCAGGGACGCCGTGACCAGGCCGCTCACCGCGGCGGTCGTCTGGGGGCGGCCCTGCTGCTCGGGGGCCGGGGAGTCCGGGTCGGGCCTGCGGGGCTTGGCGCGCAGGGCGCTGATGCCCCAGTAGAGGGCGAGCGCGCCCAGCAGCAGCGCCACGTACGGCCAGCTGAAGAGGGCGAAGAAGAAGGCCCACATGCCCGACAGCAGCGCATAGCGCGCGCGGCGCTGGGCGGGGTCCGTCGGGTCCCAGCGCGGGTTCGGTCCGCCCTGAGGGCCGCCGCCCTGGCCCTCGGGTCCGCCGCGGGGGCGTTCGCCGAAGCCGCCGGAGGAGCGGCCGGGCTGCCGGTCGCTCCACTGCCTGCCCCAGGGCGCGCGGTCGTCCTCGCCGTCGTCCTGGGAGTCGTCACCCGACGGGCGGCGCGGCTGCCAGGGCCGGTCCGGGGTGCCCTCGGGCGGCGGGGCGAACGGATTGTCCTCCTGGGAGCCGCGCCGTCGCTCGTCGCCGCGGTCGCCGTCCGACGGCGCGTCGGGTGGTGAGCTGGGGCGCTCCCGCAGCAGCACGCTGCCGCGCTCCCCTCCCTGCGCCGACAGCTGGGGGAACGTGAGGAGTCGCAGGCTGCGGTCCGGCATCAAGTGAGCGTCTTCCCGTTGATGAGTAGGAACGAGTGGGTGAGCAGGAATGGGTGGACAGAACTGAACGGTGTCGGACCCGGGTCCGACACCTCTTGAACGCATCACGTGCGGACGGCGTTCCCGAACCGGCTCCGCCCAGACGCTACCTTCCGGCCATGCCCCCGTCCCGTGGGGGCCGCCCGGTGTGCCGGTATCGTTGCTGACGGTCGGCCGGTTCGTAGGCTTCCCCGTATCCGGGGGCGCGAAGCATTCGTATGAATGTACAAACGCCATGGCGCTACGCCAGGTCCGGCCGCCTGGACAGACACTCCCCCGAGAAAGGCCCCCACCGTGGCCGCCAAGCCCGTGGCCCAGCGCGCCAAGCGCCTCGTCGTGCTGGTCTCCGGATCCGGAACCAACCTTCAGGCGCTCCTCGACGAGATCGACGCCGCCGGTGCGCAGGCGTACGGGGCCGAGATCGTGGCCGTCGGCGCCGACCGCGAGGGCATCGAGGGGCTGGCCCGCGCCGAACGCGCCGGGCTGCCGACCTTCGTGTGCAAGGTCAAGGACCACGGCAGCCGCGAGGAGTGGGACGCCGCGCTCGCCGAGGCCGTCGCCGCCTTCGAGCCCGACCTCGTGGTCTCCGCCGGGTTCATGAAGATCGTCGGCAAGGAGTTCCTCGCGCGGTTCGGCGGGCGGTTCGTCAACACGCACCCGGCACTGCTGCCCAGTTTCCCGGGGGCCCACGGCGTACGGGACGCGCTCGCGTACGGCGCCAAGGTCACCGGCTGCACCGTCCACTTCGTCGACGACGGCGTCGACACCGGCCCGATCATCGCCCAGGGCGTGGTCGAGGTCCGGGACGAGGACGACGAGAGCGCTCTGCACGAGCGCATCAAGGAAGTCGAGCGAAGGCTGCTCGTCGAGGTCGTGGGGCGCCTCGCCCGCAACGGCTATCGCATTGAGGGACGAAAGGTAGTTATCCAGTGACCGCCGAGAGCAACAAGCGGCCCCTTCGCCGGGCGCTCGTCAGCGTCTACGACAAGACCGGTCTCGAGGAGCTCGCGCGCGGGCTCCACGAGGCCGGGGTCGAGCTCGTCTCCACCGGCTCCACCGCTGCGAAGATCGCCGCCGCCGGCGTCCCCGTCACCAAGGTCGAGGAGCTGACCGGCTTCCCCGAGTGCCTGGACGGCCGGGTCAAGACACTGCACCCGCGCGTGCACGCCGGCATCCTCGCCGACCTGCGCCTGGAGGACCACCAGCGGCAGCTCGCCGAGCTGGGTGTCGAGCCGTTCGACCTCGTCGTCGTCAACCTCTACCCGTTCCGTGAGACCGTCGCCTCCGGCGCCTCGCCCGACGAGTGCGTGGAGCAGATCGACATCGGCGGTCCGTCGATGGTCCGGGCCGCCGCCAAGAACCACCCGTCCGTCGCGGTCGTCACCAGCCCCGCCCGCTACGCCGACGTGCTCGAGGCCGTCCGGGGCGGCGGCTTCGACCTCGCCACCCGCAAGCGGCTCGCCGCCGAGGCCTTCCAGCACACGGCCGCCTACGACGTCGCCGTCGCCTCCTGGTTCGCCTCCTCCTACGCGCCCGTCGACGAGTCGCAGTTCCCCGACTTCCTCGGCGCCACCTGGGAGCGCGAGCACACCCTGCGCTACGGCGAGAACCCGCACCAGCCCGCCGCGCTGTACGTCTCCGGCACGGGCGGCCTCGCCGAGGCCGAGCAGCTGCACGGCAAGGAGATGTCGTACAACAACTACACGGACACGGACGCCGCCCGTCGTGCCGCGTACGACCACGCCGAGCCGTGCGTCGCGATCATCAAGCACGCCAACCCCTGCGGCATCGCGGTGGGCGCGGACGTCGCCGAGGCGCACCGCAAGGCGCACGCCTGCGACCCGCTGTCGGCGTTCGGTGGTGTGATCGCGGTCAACCGCCCGGTCAGCAAGGAGATGGCCGAGCAGGTCGCGGAGATCTTCACCGAGGTCATCGTCGCGCCGGACTACGAGGACGGCGCCCTGGAGGCCCTCACCAAGAAGAAGAACATCCGCGTGCTGCGCTGCCCCGACGGGCCCTCCGCCCCGGTCGAGGTCAAGCCGATCGACGGCGGCGCGCTGCTCCAGGTCACCGACCGGCTCCAGGCCGACGGCGACGACCCGGCCAACTGGACGCTGGCGACCGGCGAGGCGCTGGACGCCGACGAAATCCAGCAGCTCGCCTTCGCCTGGAAGGCCTGCCGCGCGGTGAAGTCCAACGCGATCCTGCTCGCCAAGGACGGTGCCTCGGTGGGCGTCGGCATGGGGCAGGTCAACCGGGTCGACTCCGCGAAGCTGGCGGTGGAGCGGGCGGGCGCCGAGCGTGCGCAGGGCTCCTACGCGGCCTCCGACGCGTTCTTCCCCTTCCCGGACGGCCTGGAGATCCTCACCGAGGCCGGTGTGAAGGCCGTGGTCCAGCCCGGCGGTTCGGTCCGTGACGAACTGGTCGTCGAGGCCGCGCAGAAGGCCGGCATCACGATGTACTTCACCGGGACGCGGCACTTCTTCCACTGAGAGCGGCGGCGGAGGGGGCCGGCGGCGCCGCCGGCCCCCTCCGTACGACTCAGCCGTCGACCTCGTACCGCCCGACCTCCAGGAAGTACCGAAGCTCCTCCGGAGTGCCGTCGATGGCGTCCTCCGCGGCGGCCCGGAGCGCGTCGCTGATCGTCGGGTCGGCCAGGATGCGGGCGATGGCGACGCGGTCGTCCTCGGCCTGGGCGAGGCGGTAGCCGGTCTCCAGGAACGCCCGCAGGGCCTCCGGGGTGTTCACGTCGAGGGCCTTGCCCGCTTCCCGCTTGACGCCCCGGCCGGAGTCCGGGTCGGCCAGGATGCGGGCGATGGCGACGCGGTCGTCCTCGGCCTGGGCGAGGCGGTAGCCCGTCTTCAGGAACTCCCGCATGTCCTCCACGGTGCCGTCGAGGGCCTCGTTGGCCTCCCTGACGACGCCTCGTCCGCTGTCCTCGTCGGCGATGATGCGGAGGATCGCGATCCGCAGATCGTCCTCCGACATCTCGTCCACCGGCGTGCCGTCCGTCCCCGCCGTGGCGGTCACGGCGGGGGCCGCCGGGGCCGCGCCGGCCGCGAGGGCCGGGGTGGCGAGCAGGAGGGCCGGCGTCAGGACGGCGGCGACGATCAGGGCACCGCGGGTGGGTCTCATGCGTGAACCTGCCTAAGGGTCGCGGGAGTTGCTGAGGCCGGGTGCTGCCAGGCGGGTGCCTGGGCCCGGTGCGGACATCCTCACATTCCCCGGCGCGCGAGGCGCGCCTTTTCTCAGGTCGAGGAGCGCAGCGCCGCCCACGTCCTGGGGCCGACCTTGCCGTCGGCGTCCAGCCCCTTGTCACGCTGGAAGCCGCGTACCGCCGCGGCGGTGTCCTTGCCGAACTGGCCGTCCAAGCCCGCGCCTCCCACGTCGTAGCCGCGCTTGGTCAGCATGCACTGCACCTGCACGACGCGCTGGCCGCGGTCGCCGCGCCGGGTGAGTTCGGTGCCGGAGTAGTAGCTGCAGTCGGTGAGCCACGGTGGCCCGACCGGGGCGGTGGGCGTCTTCGGTGGTTCCGTGGCGGAGGGCCGGGGCTTCGTCGTCTTCGGCGGGGGAGCGGGGGCGGTGGTACGGGTGTCCGCCTCGGCCCCGTTGCCCGAGGGGCTCGGCGTGGTGCCCGTCGTCGTCCCCTCGCTCTGCGGGACCTGCCTGGACGGTGAGGGGGAATCCGGGCGGTCGGAGCCCGGCGGGGACGTTTGGACGTGACCGTCGCGGGACGCACGGGCCGTGGGCGCGGCGGAGCCGGTGTCGCCGGCCGACGAAGGGCGGGTGGCCAGAAAGGCCGTCAGGGCGACGGCGCACACGGTGAGTACGGCGGCGAGGGCGGCGTACGGCGCCAGCCGCCGCCTGGCGGAAGTCCCGGCCGCCGGTGTCGCCACCGGCGTACCTCCCGCTTCCGGCGGCCCGAAGCCCGGCTGCCCCGCCGCCGGTACGCCGGCCACGGGCGCCGGTCCGGCCGGTCCGAATCCCGGCCCCGCAGGCGCCGGATGCCCCACCGCCCGCTGCACCCGCGGCGGCGGTAACGGACTGTCCCTCAGCGCCTCGTAAGCCTGTTGCCGGGCCAGGATGCGGCTGCCCAGCGGTTCCTGCCAGGAGACGGACCGGGGCCGGGCCGAGGCCGCCTCGACCAGGTCCCCGGGGCCGGGGCGCAGGGCCGGGTCCTTGGAGAGGCAGGCCGTGAGGAGGGCGGCGAGGTCCGGGTCGGCCTTCCGCACCTCCGCCATGACCTCCGCGTTCGGTTCCTCCGAGGCGATGCGGTGCAGGACGTCCACGCCGGTGCCGTCGCCGAAGGGGGCGTGCCCGGTGACCGCGTGGACGACCGTGCTCGCGAAGCAGAACACGTCGGAGGCCGTGTCGCAGCGGCCGTCCCTGAGGTACTCGGGGGACATGAAGGCGGGCGTGCCGACGCGGTTGCCGGTCGTGGTGATCGCGCTGGCGTCGACGGCCTGGGCGATGCCGAAGTCGACGACGTGCGCACCCTGTGGGGTCAGGAGAACGTTGGACGGCTTGAAGTCCCGGTGCACGATCCCGGTCGCGGCCAGCGCGCCGAGCGCCCGCCCGAGATCGGCGACCAGCCGCCAGGCGTCTTCCGGTGGCAGGACACCGCATTCCCGCACCGCCTCCGCCAGGTTGAGACCGGGTAAGTACACGGTCGCCATCCACAGCAGGTCGGTGTCCGGCTCGAAGCCCGTGCCCAGCAGTTCCGGCGTGTAGGGCGCGCCCACCCGCGCGTGCACGGTGGCCTCCCGCTCGAACCGCCGCCGGAAGGGCGCGTCCTCGGCGTACTCGGGCCGGATGACCTTCACCGCGGCGAGCCCGGGCGTCCCGTCCCCCTGGCGCGCCAGGTAGACCCGGCCCATGCCGCCGCTGCCGAGCAGTCCCAGCGGTACGTACGGTCCGACCCGCACCGGATCGGCGGGCCGCAGCGGCACCGCACCGGTCTGCGTGAACGCGGCGTCTGACATGGATCCCCCGGCCGTGGTCCTGGCAGCGACGCCGGAAACGGTACCCGAGGCGGGCTGCCGGACCGACGTGTGTGCGACGGGCAGTACCTGTGAACTCTGAGGGTCACTTCGTCGCGGCCGGGGTGTACTCCTTGAGGTAGTGGGCGATGCGGGCGGCGTAGTCGCGGTACTTCGGGGGAACACCGCCCGCGTCGTTCACGCTCTTGTACGACGTCCGGTACGCGGCGGCGACCAGCACCCGGCGGTCGCCGCTCAGCCCGGCCTCCAGGCGCGGTTCGGCGAAGCACAGATAGCGGGCCATGGCCGGGATGGACTCGGAGGGGGTGAGCGGCGGCCTGGGGGTCTCCTTCGCGGGGACGCCGTCGGCGCGGATCCACCAGCGCAGGATGCTCGGCGTCCAGCGGGCGATGCCGTACTCGCCCTCCTCTCCCGCGTCCGGGTCCGAGAGATCGGGGTCGAAGTCGCTCTCCACCTTCAGCATCGCGGCGATGAGCGCCGGGGTGATCTCCGGCTGCACGCAGTCGTGGGCCGAGTCGACGATGAGCCGCCGGTAGGCGACCGGGACGCCCTTGTCGGTGCGGAGTTCGGAGGCGCCGTAGGTGGCGGGCGTCACCTTGCGGGTCTCGCCGCCCTTGCTCCCGCCGTCGTCGCCGGAATCGGCCCAGGTGGCGACGCCGTAGCCGAGGGCGGCGACGGCGGCACCGGCCGCCAGGACCGCCGTACGACGGGAGCGGCGGCGGGCCGGGCGCAGGCGGGGCAGGCGGAAGGAGCGGTGCCCGGTGCCGGCGGCCGCCCGGACGCGGCCGAGCAGGGTGGCACCGGACACGCGGTCCTCGTGGGAGCGGGTGAGGCAGGCGGAGATGATCCGCCGCCAGTCGTCGGGCAGTTCGGGCGACAGACGCAAATCGTCGGTGCCGCGGGCGTAGGCGGCGGCCGCGTCGCGGCGGGCCGTCGGAGTCGCGCCGGGCAGCGGGAAGGAGTCGGTGAGGACGAGGTGCGCCAGGACCCCGAAGGCCCATACGTCGGCGGACGGGCGGATCCGGCGCCCCCGTTCGCCGATCTCGGTCCACAGGAGCTCGGGCGGGGTGTAGTCGGGCGTGGAGAACGCCGGGGTGTAGGCGTGGGTGCCCTCCAGTTCGGCGGCCATGTTGAAGTCGGCGAGCCGGACCGAACCGTCGTCCATCAGCAGCACGTTGGCCGGCTTGAGGTCGCCGTGCACCCAGCCGGCGCCGTGCAACTGGGCCAGGCCCTCGCAGATCTGCGCGAGCAGCACGGGACCGGCCTCGGGCCGGGGCGTGGCGGTGAGCAGGGCGGCCAGGGAGCCCTTGGCCCGCTCCAGGACGAGGACGGTGGCGCCGTCCAGCTCCGGTCGGTGCGGGTCGTCGACGGTCAGCGTCTCGTACATCCGCACGAGCCTCGGCTGCTTCAGCCGCCGGTACAGCTCGACCTCCCGCTCGATCAGCTCGCGCAGATGGGTCAGCCGGCGGGGCGTGGCCGTGCCGGTGGGCAGGAACTTCAGGGCGGCCGTCCGGGGCAGTTCCGGGCCCTCCCCGGTGCGCCGGGCCGCGTACACACTGCCGAAGGCGCCGGTCGCGAGGGGCTCGCGCACCTCCCAGACGCCGACCCGGTAGCCCTTCGGCACCGGAACGGCGTAGGGCTCGGTCACCGGGCCGCCCGGCCCGACGGGCCGGCCAGGACGCCCAGGTCGTCCTCGCGGACCAGGTCGAAGCGGAGCGCCAGGGAGACCAGGGACTCCTTCTTGCCGTTGAGCCGCGGGCCGGTGTCCGCGCTCTCCGGGCCCGGCTTGAGGCGCAGTTTCACGGCGAGGTAGTCGATGTTCCACTGCACCGACGTGCGGGACGCGGCCGGCCAGGTGGGGCGCAGGCGGTCGGCGACCTGGTCGACGGTGGGCAGCGGGGCGTGCGGGGCGCCGCGCAGGCGCGGTTCGCACAGGGCCGCCAGGACCGCGAAGTAGCGCTTGGTGCGGTCGAGGGAGAAGGCCGGCGCGGTCGTGGCGCCGTCGAGGCCGCCCGTGCCGCTCAGGTAGTCGTGGCGCGGCGCCCACACCTGGAGCCCCAGCAGGTCACCGGCGGCGGGCAGCACGATCCGCGAGAACTCGAAGGGGATCGGCGCGTCCAGCCGTCCCGGCGCGACCTTGACGTGTTCGCCCGCGCCCTCCGGGTTCTCCACCACGTAGGTCTGTTCGCGGCTGAGGTTGCTGAGGATCCAGAAGGCGCCCTGCGCGGTGATCTCACCGGCCCGGCGGGAGACTCCGTCGTGGGCGATGCGGAGGTCGTTGCCGTGCGCGGACCGGCCGAACGTGAGGCGTTCGCCGGGCGCGAGTCTGATCTGGCTGAGGTTTCGCTCGTCCTCCGTGGTCGGCGGAGGTACCACGATGATGCTGTACAAGGTGCTCTCCCCGTGCCTGACAGCTACCACCGCCAGACTAGGGCGACGCACCAGGGCCGTGCCCCCCTCGTACGGGTGAGACACGGCCCTTGGATGTGATTGGCGTGAACTGGTCCGCTCGCCGGGGTCCGTTCAGTAACGGGGGCGGTTGAACCAGGCCTTGCCGTTCGCGTTGCCGACGAACACCGCGACCAGGATGGCCAGGACGGTGTGCACCAGGCCCACGAGGATGAACGGGTAGATGCCGAGGACGGCGGTGATGATGGCGAAGACCAGGATGGTGACGCGGGCGCCGTTGCCGCCGTTCTTGAACTTGGTCGCCAGGACGGCCGCGAACACCAGCCAGGCCAGGCCGAACACGACGTAACCCCAGATCACGCCGGTCGACTGGCCGACCAGGTCCTGGAAAGCGGTGTTGTCCTTGAGGGACTCGTCGTCCTTCGCGGCGTTGAGGGCCGCGGCGGCGAAGGCGAAGAACGCCACGCCGACGACCTGGAGACCGACGATGACCCACATCATCACGCGGGCCGCGCCCACCGAGCCCGGCATCGTCGTCGGCGCCGCGGGACCGCCGTACGGGGACACCGGAGGGGCCTGCGGGTAGCCGTAACCCGGCGCCTGCCCCTGCTGCTGCGGGTAGCCGTAGCCCTGCTGCGGCTGCTGCGGCTGCCCCTGGGGAGCGCCGTAGGGGTTGTTCGGATCGCCGTAGCTCATGGGGGACTTTCCTCCGTTGTTCCGAGTGCGGGGACGCGCGTGGCACCGCCACGGAGGAGAGTTCTTCAGACAGCGACCGTCCCCCCGTTGAGCTGCCCGCGGCACTTGTCAGGTCATCGTTCTTCACCACTGACGGGGTTGTCCAGCCGCATTCCCGATGTGTTGTGCAAGTGCAACATCACTGATCATGGACGGATACGGGAGGAGGGGCCCCGCGGTGCCCGTATTGCGGCCGGATTGGAACCGGGGGCGGGTCATCCGCGAGGATGGGGCCATGACCGCCCAGATTCTCGATGGCAAGGCCACCGCAGCCGCGATCAAGTCCGACCTGACCGCCCGCGTGGCGGCGCTGAAGGAGAAGGGCGTCACGCCCGGCCTCGGCACGATCCTGGTCGGGGACGACCCCGGCAGCCAGAAGTACGTCGCCGGCAAGCACCGTGACTGCGCGCAGGTCGGCATCGCCTCCATCCAGCGCGAGCTGCCGGCCACGGCGACGCAGGAGGAGATCGAGGCGGTCGTCCGCGAGCTGAACGAGGACCCGGCCTGCACGGGTTACATCGTGCAACTGCCGCTGCCCAAGGGCATCGACGAGAACCGCGTCCTGGAGCTGATGGACCCGGACAAGGACGCGGACGGCCTGCACCCGATGAACCTCGGCCGTCTGGTCCTGAACGAGCCGGCCCCGCTGCCCTGCACCCCCAACGGCGTCCTCACGCTGCTCCGCCGGTACGGCGTGGAGATCAAGGGCGCGGAGGTCGTGGTGGTCGGCCGGGGTGTGACCATCGGCCGGCCGATGCCGCTGCTGCTGACCCGGCGCAGCGAGAACGCGACCGTCACCCAGTGCCACACCGGTACGCGTGACCTGTCGGCGCACCTCAAGCGCGCGGACATCATCGTCGCCGCGGCCGGTTCCGCCCATCTGATCCGCGCCGAGGACGTCAAGCCGGGCGCGGCCGTCCTCGACGTCGGTGTCTCGCGCAGCGCCGAGGGCAAGATCGTGGGCGACGTCCACCCCGACGTGGCCGAGGTCGCCGGCTGGATCTCCCCGAACCCCGGCGGAGTCGGCCCCATGACCCGCGCCCAGCTGCTCGTCAACGTGGTCGAGGCGGCGGAGCGCAGTGTCGGCTGAACGGAACGCGGGGAGCGCGGCGAGCGCCTCGGAGGCCGGGGACACGGAGAGCGCCCCGGCCGGTACCCGTGCGCAGGCCGTGCAGGGGGAGCACGACGCGCCGAGTGCGGTCGACGGTGACTCCGATGCTGTGGTGCGCGACGAGGACGGCGATCTCACCGTGCGGGATCCCGTCAGTGCCCCCGACGCCGAGGGGCGGCCGCGGCGGGTCACCCGGCGGTTTCCGTTGTTCACCAAGGACACCGCGCGGCCCGAGGGCGGTGGCCGGGCGGCGCCCGGGGACGCGTTCGCGCCGGCGCGGCAGTGGCCCGTCCTCGCCGTGCTGGGTGTGGTCGGACTCGGGCTGCTGGTGACCGCGTTCGGGCAGTTCCGGCTCGGGACGCTGCTGATCGGCATCGCCCTGCTGGGCGGTGGCGCGATGCGCTGGCTGCTGCCGGACGTCGGCATGCTCGCCGTCCGCTCCCGGTTCACGGACATCGTCACGTACGGCGTCATGGGCCTGGCGATCGTCCTGCTGGCGATGATGGCGCAGCCGAATCCCTGGCTCCAGATCCCGTTCCTGAAGGACACACTGCACTTCACGGTCACCAGCGAGTGACCGGACGGCGGCCCGTCCTCTCCCCCGAGGAAGGACGGGCCGCCGTCACGGCCAACCCTCCTGCACGGCGAACGGCCTGTTCAACGGCTGTCAGAACGCTGTGGCACGGAAGTGACGGTTCCGGTACGTCCGCCGGAGATTCGGCATGAAGTGGTGCAACCACGGGGTTGGCATGGACAATCGGGACGGTCCAGGGTGTATCGCGCGCGGGGTCTGTGCTCCTGTGCGCCCCCGGTCAGGGAACTGAGATCCTGAGTGGGCGCATCCCTGTGGGTAGCAGAACGGGGACTCGGCCTAGGCCGCCAACGCGGGGCGAACAGCGCGGGAAACAACAGCACGTACCGGGGGGAAGAGGGGGGAAGCAATGCCTCGTTGGAGGGCCTTGCCGGATGAGCTCGATCCGCAGATCAGGGAGTTCACCAGCCAGCTGCGCAGGCTCGTGGACCGCAGTGGTCTGAGCATCGCGTCGGTGGCGGACCGCACGGGCTACAGCAAGACGTCGTGGGAGCGTTATCTGAACGGCCGGCTGCTCGCGCCCAAGGGCGCGATCGTGGCGCTGGCCGAGGTCACCGGGACCAACCCGGTGCACCTCACCACCATGTGGGAGCTCGCCGAGCGCGCCTGGAGCCGCTCGGAGATGCGGCACGACATGACGATGGAGGCCATCCGGATCTCCCAGGCGCGCGCCGCGCTCGGTGAGTTCGGCGGGCAGGACTTCGGGAGCCCGTCGGCCGGTTCCAAGGACGACGGCAAGGCCGCCTCCGCGGGCGGTAGCCGGACCGCCCGCAGAAGCGGCAGCGCCACGGTCACGCCGGGCATCGCGGGGCCGGCGGGCGTCGCCCCGACCGTGCCGCCGCAGCCGACGGCCCCCGAGGTCCAGGACTCCACCGGCAGCGGTGGGACCGGGGTCAACTCGTGGGGGGTGGCCGGGTACCAGGGCCCGTCCCAGGGCCGCGGGCGTCCCGCCGGCACGGGAACCGGCTCCACGCCCGGTTCGGGCCCCGGCACCGCCCGGATGCCGGGCGTCGGAGCGGGCTCGTACGACGCACCGCCGCGGGACGCCGTCCCGGCGGGTGCGGGTGCGGGTGGCGCCGGTGGCTCCGGCGGCTCTGCCGGCTCGGGCGGCTCGGGCGGCAAGCGGCGGACCGCGATGTTCCTCGCGGGTGTCGTGGGCGTGCTCGTGGTGATCGCCGGTGCGTTCTACCTCACCGGTGGCGGTGGCGACGACGAGGCCAAGGGCGGCGGCAAGTCGCCGGCGCCGACCGCCGCCACGAACCAGGAGCTGCCGCCCGGCGTGAAGTGCAGCGGCGACAGCTGCACGGGCAAGGACGCGGAGAACATGGGGTGCAGTGGTGACCTGGTGACCACGGCCCAGACCGCGACCGTCGGCACGACCGTCGTCGAGGTCCGCTACAGCGAGACCTGCAAGGCGGCCTGGGGCCGTATCACCCAGGCGGCTCAGGGCGACGAGGTGCAGGTCAGCGCGGGCAAGGCGAAGCAGACGGGGAGCATCACCGCCGCCGGCGACACGATCGCGTACACCCCGATGGTCTCGGTCGAGAACGCCGCCGACGCGAAGGCCTGCGCCACCCTGGCGTCCGGCCGGCAGGGCTGCACGGAGTAGGCGACCACCGCCTGGCCTCCGGCGGGGCGCCTGGCTTCCGGCCGGGGGGCCGGGCGGGCGCCTGGCACACGACGGGGCGCGTGGCCTCTGGCCGGGGCTGGGGGCGGGGGTTCCTGGCCGGGGGCTTGTCTCTGAGGGCGCCCGTGGCGTGTGGCCGGGGATCGGATCCGGTGGCGCCCGGTACCCGTCGGGGCGTCCTGTGCCCGGCGGGTGCCTGGTTTGCGGTCGAGTCATCGGGGCTGGTGAGGGGCCGCGCGGCGCTTCGCGTGGGGTCCAGCAGTGGCCGAGGCGCCTGACGAGAGCCGTCCGGGCGGGGGCGGCTTGCTTCTGGCGTGGTGGTGGCCCGGTACCCGGCGGGGCGTCATGTGTCCGGCGGGTGCCTGTTTTGCGGCTGAGTCGTTCGGGCTGGGTGAGTGCCCGAGGGGTGCGGGGGGCTTCGCGTCGGGTGGAGGCCGGTACGTGGCTGTGGTGCCCGACGAGTGCTGCCCGGGCGGGGCGGCTTGCTTCCGGCCGGGGACCGGGGCCCGGCAGGGTGCCTTGCGCGGGGCGGGGCGTCTTGGCCCTGGCGGGCTGTGTGCGTTCCGGCCGGGGGTGGGATCGGGTGGTGCCTGGCGCGTGGCGGGCAGCCTGTGTCCGGTGGGGTGCCTGGCCTTCGGCCGGAGGTCCCGGGGGCGCGGGCGTCCGGTGGAACGCGGGGGGTATCGGGCCTGGTCGCAGCGTCCGGATGGCGTCGGAGGCGGCGGCAGTAGGGCCGGGTGGCGATGAATTTCCGAGAGGGTGGCATGGTCGGCGGAATCGGGGGCACGCGAACCGTACCCCCACGGGAGTCCGGCTTGGTCGGTTCCCCCCGGCGGCCGCCTTCGTCCTCCTCTCCCGGACGGGCGGCCGCCTTTTTGTACGGGTGCGGGGTGGGTTGTGGGGTGGGCCACACCGCCCCGGCCGTCCGGGATCCCGGATGCGCGATAGCCTGACCGCTGGATCGATCTCTTGACGCCAAGAGATCGATCAAACGTCCGGGGCAGGGACGCCCCACCGCCAGCTGTCATACGGAGAACGCCATGACCCGCACTCCCGTGAACGTCACCGTCACCGGCGCGGCCGGCCAGATCGGTTACGCCCTGCTCTTCCGCATCGCCTCCGGTCAGCTGCTCGGCGCGGACGTGCCGGTGAAGCTGCGCCTGCTGGAGATCACGCCGGCCCTGAAGGCGGCCGAGGGCACGGCCATGGAGCTGGACGACTGCGCGTTCCCGCTCCTGGCGGGCATCGACATCACGGACGACCCGAACGTCGCCTTCGACGGCACGAACGTGGGCCTGCTCGTCGGCGCCCGCCCCCGCACCAAGGGCATGGAGCGCGGCGACCTGCTGGAGGCCAACGGCGGCATCTTCAAGCCGCAGGGCAAGGCCATCAACGACCACGCCGCGGACGACGTCAAGGTCCTCGTCGTCGGCAACCCGGCCAACACCAACGCGCTCATCGCGCAGGCCGCCGCGCCCGACGTACCCGCCGAGCGGTTCACGGCCATGACCCGTCTCGACCACAACCGCGCCCTGACCCAGCTCGCGAAGAAGACCGGTTCCACGGTCTCCGACATCAAGCGGCTCACCATCTGGGGCAACCACTCCGCCACCCAGTACCCGGACATCTTCCACGCCACGGTCGCCGGCAAGAACGCCGCCGAGGTCGTGAACGACGAGAAGTGGCTGACCGAGGACTTCATCCCGACCGTCGCCAAGCGCGGCGCCGCCATCATCGAGGCCCGCGGCGCCTCGTCGGCCGCCTCCGCCGCCAACGCCGCCATCGACCACGTCTACTCCTGGGTCAACGGCACCGCCGAGGGTGACTGGGTCTCCATGGGCATCCCGTCGGACGGCTCCTACGGCGTCCCGGAGGGCCTGATCTCCTCCTTCCCGGTCACCTGCAAGGACGGCAAGTACGAGATCGTCCAGGGCCTGGAGATCAACGAGTTCTCCCGCGCCCGGATCGACGCCTCCGTCAAGGAGCTCGAGGAGGAGCGCGAGGCGGTCCGCGGCCTCGGCCTCATCTGACCGGAGCCCCTCCGCGTTTGTGCGCAGGCCCCGTACCGGTTCCGTCCGGTGCGGGGCCCGCGGGCTCTCCGGCGTCCTTCCGGGAGCCGCCGTACCCGGCGACCACCGCCACCGTCGCCGCCAGGACCAGCAGGGCGACCGTGCGCAGGGCCGGGGCCATACCGCCCGGGAGGCCGTCGTGGGAGGCCAGGACCGTGCCGGTGACCGCGACGCCGAGCGCCGCGCCGATCTCCCGGGCGGCGGTGCCGAGGCCGGAACCGAGACCCGCCTGGTGGGGCGGCAGGGACGTGACGACGCCCAGGGTCAGCGTCGGCATGCACAGCCCGGTGCCCGCCGAGATGACCAGCAGCCAGCAGGCGTACACCGCGTAGGGCGTGCCCGCGCCGGCCGTCGACACGCCGAGCAGGCCTACGCCGATGAGGGCCAGGCCGCCGCCGATGACCGGCCGGGGGTGACGTGGGGCCCAGCGTGCCGCCAGCCGGGGCACCAGTGCCATGCCGACGATCAGCGGGACGATGGAGATGCCGGCGCGGGCGGGGCCGTAGCCCTTGACGCCCTGGAGGTACTGCGAGTTGAGGTAGAAGAGGGCGAACAGGCCGAAGAAGCCGGTCGCCATGCCGAGGGTGGCCGCGCGCAGCCGGGGCGCCGCGAAGACGCGCGGGTCGAACAGCGGGGTGCGCGAGCGCAGGGACTGGACCGTGAACAGGGCGATGAGCAGGGCGCCCGCCGCGAACGCGAACAGGATCCGCGGTGCGCCCCAGCCGTACTCCGGGCCCTCGATGATGCCGAAGAGCGCGGCGACCAGCCCGGCCGTGAGGAGCAGGGTGCCGGCCGGGGCGAGGTGGCTGTGCGGGGAGCGGTCGGTGCGCGGGGTGGTGACGGCCACCGCGAGGGCGAGCAGCGCGGCCAGCGGGACCATGACGGCGAACAGGGCGCGCCAGGACAGGAACTGGCCGGCCAGACCGCCGCCGAGATTGCCGGCCAGGCCGCCGAGGCCGATCGCCAGCGTCCAGGAGGCCATCGCCCGGGCGCGCCCGTGCGGTCCGGCGAGGTGCAGCAGGATCGACATCGTCGCCGGTGTGATCAGCGCGGCCCCGGCTCCCGAGACACCGCGCCCGGCGACGAGCAGCGCCGGGTCCCGGGCGAGGGCACTGAGGGCGGCGCCGGCCGCGAACAGGGCGAGCCCGGTGAGCAAGGCGCCTTTGCGGCCGTACCGGTCACCGAGGGTGCCGGCCGGGATGAGGAGCCCGGCGAAGACGATGACGTACGCGTCGACCGTCCACAGGATCTCGCTGGACGAGGGGTGCAGGGACGACGAACTCAGCTGGGGAATCAGCAGGTTGACGGCGGCGACCATGCTCTGGGCGACCAGGACGCAGGCGCACAGGGCGAGCAGGGTCCGCCGTTTCAGGGCGTGCGAGGGCAAGGCTCCTCCCGGGAGCTCGGTGGACGGGGGATCGCCTCGTCACCGTAGGCTCGGCCCGTACCCGTACTCCAGTGCAACCTTTGCAAGGGATCGATGCGTGTGACGCAATCAAGCGGCCTGGACCTGAATCTGCTGGTCGCCCTGGACGTGCTGCTGGAGGAGCAGAGCGTCGGCGGTGCGGCGCGGCGGCTGCATCTGTCCGAGCCGGCGATGAGCCGCACCCTGGGCCGCATCCGCAAGGCGCTCGGTGACCCGGTGCTCGTGCGGGCCGGGCGGCGGATGGTGCCGACGCCGCGTGCGCTGGCCGTACGGGCCGAGGTGAGCGCGGTGGTGGAGCGGGCCCGGGCGCTGTTCGCACCCACCGACACCGACCTGAGGACGGTGACCCGCACGTTCACCGTCCTCTGCCATGACGCCGTCGCCGCCGCCTGCGGCCCGGACCTCTTCACCCGGGCGGCCCGCGACGCCCCCGGGATCCGCCTCCGGTTCCTCACCGAGAGCCATGTGGACGCGCCCTTCCTGCGCGAGGGCACCGCCGATCTGGAGGTCGGGGTGATCGACACGGTGGCGCCGGAGGTGCGGGTGGAGTCGCTGTACGAGGACCGGATGGTGGGGGTCGTACGGGCCGGGCATCCGCTGCTGGAGGGTGAGTTGACGCCCGAGCGGTTCGCTCTTGAGGCCGATCACCTGACCGTCTCCCGGCGGGGGAAGCTGCACGGGCCGGTGGACGAGGCGCTCGCCGGACTCGGCCTGGCCCGGCGGGTGGTGGGGTCGGTGGGCACCTTCCCCGCCTCCCTCTTCGTCGTCCGGGCCACCGACCTGGCGGGTCTGATCAGCTCCTGGAGCGTGCCGCTGGCGCGGGCCCTGGGCCTGGCCACCTTCGATGTCCCCCTTTGGCTGCCCCCGGTCCGGGTCGGACTGGCGTGGCACCCACGCCACGACGTCGATCCCGCGCACGGATGGCTTCGGGGGACGATGCGGGAGATCCTCGCCGAGTGGTCGGGGTCGTAGCCGCTGCGGCGTGGCGTTGTCAGACCCGGGTCGTAGTCTTCGCCGCATGACACAGGATGTGGAAGCGGTACCGTTCGAGCCGCCGGTCGCGGGGGACGAGTCGGACACGCTCGTCGGCTCGCTGGAGCGCCAGCGCAGGACGTTCGCCTGGAAGTGCGAGGGGCTGGACGCGGTCGGCCTGAGCGCTCGGGTGGCCTCCTCGGCTCTCACACTGGGCGGCCTGCTCAAACACCTCGCCCACGTCGAGGACGAGTACCTGTCCGTGCGACTGCTGGGGAAGAAGCCAGCGCCGCCGTGGGACGCGGTGGACCGGGACACCGAGCCGGACCAAGAGTGGAGCTCGGCCGGGGACACCCCCGAGCAGTTGTACGCCCTGTGGGCGCGGACGGTGGCCCGGTCCCGGGCGAACCTGCGCGAGGCACTGGCCGGTGGCGACGCCGGCCGGCTCGCCGCGTACACCACCCGCGACGGCCGGTCCCCGAGCGTGCGGCGCCTGCTCGTCGACCTCATCGAGGAGTACGCCCGCCACGTCGGCCACGCCGACCTCATACGTGAGTCGATCGACGGACGGGTGGGCGAGGACCCGCCGGAGGACTTCCGACCTCGGACGATCTGACGTCTCCGCGCCTGATCGGCGCCCGCTTTGCCCCTGATTGCCCGCATCTCCAGTGACGCGGCGCACTTTCGGCCACGGATCGCGCATGCATCCGGGGGACCAGGGCAGGCGCACTCGGTCTCTTAGTGACACATGTGTGACACAGGGGCGCTGATCAGGAACGGAAGGCGAAAGCGATCATGGCGGAAAGCAACGAACTCCAGGCGCGCAGCACCATCCACGCGGGAGGGGAATGGCGTGCGGCCGTCTCCGGCGCCACGCGCGAGATCCTCGACCCTGCGGACGCCCTGCCGTTCGCCGTGGTCGCGGAGGGCGACGAGAAGGACACCGACCTCGCGATCGCCGCCGCCCGGCGCGCCTTCGACGAGGGGGAGTGGCCGCGGACGCCCGCCGGGGAGCGGGCCGCGCTGCTGCGCCGGGTCGCCGACCTGCTCGTGCGCGACCGCGAGCAGCTCGGGCTGCTGGAGAGCCGTGACGCCGGCAAGACCGTCGAGGAAGGGCGCGTCGACATCGACTGCGTCGCCGACGCCTTCCGGTACTTCGCCGACCTGATCGCGGCCGAGAGCCCGGGCCGGGTCGTGGACGCCGGCTCGCCCGACATCCACAGCGTCGTCGTCCACGAGCCCATCGGCGTCTGCTCGATGATCACGCCCTGGAACTACCCGCTGCTCCAGGCCAGCTGGAAGATCGCCCCGGCCCTGGCCGCCGGCAACACCTTCGTCATCAAGCCCAGCGAGATCACCCCGATGACGACCATCGCGCTGATCGAGCTGCTCGTCGAGGCCGGACTGCCCGCGGGGGTCGCCAACATCGTCACCGGGCCGGGTCATTCGGTCGGCGCCCGGCTCTCCGAGCACCCCGACGTCGACCTGGTCTCCTTCACCGGCGGCCTGATCAGCGGCACCAAGGTGGCCCAGGCCGCCGCGCCCGGCGTCAAGAAGGTCGCCCTCGAACTCGGCGGCAAGAACCCCAACGTCGTCTTCGCCGACGCCTGCGCCACCGAGGAGGGCTTCGACACCGCCGTCGACCAGGCCCTCAACGCCGCCTTCATCCACAGCGGCCAGGTCTGCTCGGCCGGTGCCCGCCTCATCATCGAGGAGTCCGTGCGGGACCGTTTCGTCGCCGAGCTCGCCCGCAGGGCCGAGAAGATCCGGCTCGGCCGCGGCACCGAGGACGGCGTCGAGTGCGGCCCGCTGGTCTCCGAACAGCAGCGTGCCAAGGTCGAGATGTACGTCGAGTCCGCCCTCAAGGAGGGCGCGGTGCTGCGCTCCGGCGGCAAGCGCCCCGAGCCCTCCCCGCAGCGCCCGGAGAACGGCTACTTCTACGAGCCGACCGTCCTCGACCACTGCCACCGCGAGATGCGTGTCGTGCGGGAGGAGGTCTTCGGGCCGGTCCTCACCGTCGAGACCTTCCGTACCGAGGACGAGGCCGTGGCCCTCGCCAACGACACCGAGTACGGCCTCGCGGGCGGTGTCTGGACCGCCGACGCGGGCCGCGCCCGGCGCGTGGCCGGCCGGCTGCGGCACGGCACGATCTGGATCAACGACTTCCACCCCTACCTGCCGCAGGCGGAATGGGGCGGTTTCGGCAAGAGCGGAGTGGGCCGCGAACTCGGCCCGGCCGGGCTCGCCGAGTACCGCGAGACCAAGCACGTCTACCAGAACCTCGCGCCGAAGCCGGTGCGCTGGTTCGCGGGCTGACCTGCTCGCCGCCCCCCACTGCCCCCCGCTGCCCCCGCCCTTCGAGCCCGATCCCTTCGTCCCCTCTGGTTCATCCTCTCTGGAGCAAGTACGCCATGTCCCACACCCATGAGTACGACTATGTCGTGATAGGCGGCGGAACCGCCGGTTCCGTCATCGCCTCCCGCCTGACCGAGAACCCCGACGTCTCCGTCGCCGTCATCGAGGGCGGCCCCAGCGACGTCGGCCGCGACGACGTGCTGACCCTGCGCCGCTGGATGGGCCTGCTGGGCGGCGAGCTCGACTACGACTACCCCACGACGGAGCAGCCACGCGGGAATTCGCACATCCGGCACAGCCGGGCCCGGGTCCTGGGCGGCTGCTCCTCGCACAACACGCTGATCGCGTTCAAGCCGCTGCCCGCCGACTGGGACGAGTGGGAGGCCGCCGGCGCCAAGGGCTGGGGCGCGGTGCAGATGGAGGCGTACTTCGCGCGCCTGCTCAACAACATCGTCCCGGTCGACGAGCGGGACCGGAACGCCATCGCCCGTGACTTCGTCGACGCGGCCCAGGCGGCGCTGGACGTGCCGCGCGTGGAGGGCTTCAACCGGAAGCCGTTCACCGAGGGCGTCGGCTTCTTCGACCTCGCCTACCACCCCGAGAACAACAAGCGGTCCTCGGCGTCTGTGGCGTACCTGCACCCGGTGATGGACGAGCGCCCCAACCTCACGATCCTGCTGGAGACCTGGGCGTACAAGCTGGAGCTGGACGGCGACCGCGCCGAGGGCGTGCACGTGCGCACCAAGGACGGCGAGGAGATCCTCGTCAAGGCGCGCAATGAGGTCCTGCTGTGCGCCGGCGCCGTCGACTCGCCCCGGCTGCTGATGCACTCCGGCATCGGCCCGAAGGCGGACCTGGAGAAGCTCGGCATCCCCGTCGCGCACGACCTGCCGGGCGTCGGCGAGAACCTGCTCGACCACCCCGAGTCGGTCATCGTGTGGGAGACCAACGGCCCCATCCCGGAGAACTCCGCGATGGACTCGGACGCGGGCCTGTTCGTGCGCCGCGACCCCGAACTGCCGCACCCCGACCTGATGTTCCACTTCTACCAGATCCCCTTCACGGACAACCCGGAGCGACTGGGCTACCAGCGGCCGGAGTTCGGCGTCTCCATGACGCCGAACATCCCCAAGCCCAAGAGCCGCGGCCGGCTGTACCTGACCAGCGCCGACCCCGAGGTCAAGCCCGCCCTGGACTTCCGCTACTTCACCGACGCGGACGACTACGACGGCAGGACCCTCGTCGACGGCATCAAGATCGCCCGCGAGATCGCCAAGACCGAGCCCCTGGCCGGCTGGCTCAAGCGCGAGGTGGCCCCCGGCCCGGACGTCACCGGCGACGAGGAGCTCAGCGAGTACGCCCGCAAGGTCGCCCACACCGTCTACCACCCGGCCGGCACCTGCAAGATGGGCGCCGCCGACGACCGGCTCGCCGTCGTCG
This sequence comes from Streptomyces chartreusis NRRL 3882, assembly GCF_900236475.1. Taxonomy (GTDB): domain Bacteria; phylum Actinomycetota; class Actinomycetes; order Streptomycetales; family Streptomycetaceae; genus Streptomyces; species Streptomyces chartreusis_D. Next base: position 3,481,368 of record NZ_LT963352.1, on the reverse strand, counting down.
ACCCCGAACTGCGCATCCGCGGCCTGGAGGGCATCCGCATCGCCGACGCCTCCGTGTTCCCCACCATGACCACCGTGAACCCGATGATCGGCGTGCTCATGGTCGGGGAGAAGGCCGCCGAGCTGATCGGTGGTGGTGCCAAGTGACCGCGACCCTCGAACCCCCGACGGAGCAGACCATGGACACCACCGCCCCCGTCTTCTCGGTGGAGGGCCTGTGGAAGGTGTTCGGCCCCAAGGCCGAGCGCGTTCCCGCCGACCCCGAGCTCACCGCCCTCGACCCCGCCGAGCTGCGCGCCCGCACCGGCTGCACGGCCGCCGTCCGGGACGTCAGCTTCGACGTGCGCAAGGGCGAGGTCTTCGTCGTCATGGGCCTGTCCGGCTCCGGCAAGTCCACGCTGGTGCGCTGTCTGACCCGGCTCATCGAGCCGACGGCCGGCACCATCGCCATCGACGGCGAGGACGTCCGCGCCATGGACCGCTCCCGGCTGCGCGAACTGCGCCGCCACCGCGCCGCCATGGTCTTCCAGCACTTCGGCCTGCTGCCGCACCGCACGGTCCTCGACAACGTCGCCTACGGCCTGGAGATCCAGGGCATGGGCAAGAACGAGCGGCGTGAGCGGGCCGCCGAGGTCGTCGCCAAGGTCGGCCTGGAAGGCATGGAGCACCGCCGCCCCGGCCAGCTCTCCGGCGGCCAGCGGCAGCGCGTGGGCCTGGCCCGCGCCCTCGCCGTCGACCCCGAAGTCCTGCTGTTCGACGAGCCGTTCAGCGCGCTCGACCCGATGATCCGGCGCGACATGCAGGAGGAGGTCGTCCGGCTGCACCAGGAAGAGGGCCGCACGATGGTCTTCATCACCCACGACCTCCAGGAGGCCCTCAAGCTGGGCGACCGCATCGCCCTGATGCGCGACGGCCGGGTCGTCCAGCTCGGCACGCCCGAGGAGATCGTGGGCTCGCCCGCCGACGACTACGTCCGCGAGTTCGTCCGGGACGTCCCCCGCGAGCAGGTCATGACCGTCCGTACGGCCATGCGCCGCCCGTCGGCGGACCAGGACGGCAGCGGACCGGCGGTCCGGCCCGAGGCGACGGTCTCCGAGGCGATCGAGGCGGTCGCCCGCGCCGGCTCACCGGCCCGTGTCATGGACAAGGGCCGCTGCGTGGGCGTGGTCGACTCCGACACACTGCTCGGCGTCGTCGCCGGCACGGAGCAGCCCGCTCCGCCGGGGACCGAGCAGCCCAAGGAGGCGGTGTGATGGCGACCATCACCGCGAACCCGCCCCGCCTGGGCCTTCCCGGGCTGCTGCGGAACCGGGCCGTCCAGAAGCTTCTCCTGCTGGCCGTCGCGGCGGCGATCCTCGTCCCGCTGGCCAGTGCCCGCTGGGCCAGCGGCAGCTGGCCGGGCGCGCTTACCGTCGACTTCTCCGAGCCGCTCGCCAAGGCCAGCGACTGGATCATCGACAACCGCGACAGCCACCCGCTGTTCCTGTACTTCTTCGGCCACGTCAGCAACGTCGTCGTCATCGCCGTACGGGCCGTCTACCTCGCCCTCCTCGCCATCGGCTGGGCGGGCGTCAGCGCACTGGGCGCGCTCGTCGCCTGGCGCGTGGCGGGCGTCAGGCTGGCGCTCGGCACGGCCGTCGCGTTCCTCGCCTGCGGCGTGCTCGGCATGTGGGTGCCGACCATGCAGACCCTCGCCCTGATGGTCGTCGCGGTCCTCGCGTCGGTCGTGGTCGGCCTGCTGCTCGGACTCGCCGCCGGGCTGTCCGACCGGATGGACCGCGTCCTGCGCCCGGTCCTGGACACCATGCAGGTGCTGCCCGCCTTCGCCTACCTGCTGCCGGTCGTGCTGGTCTTCGGCATCGGCGTCCCGGCGGCCGTGCTGGCCACCGTCATCTACGCCGCCCCGCCCATGGCCCGGCTGACCTCGCTCGGTCTGCGCGGCGCCGACAAGGAGGTGTTGGAGGCCGTCGAGTCGCTCGGCTCCACCGCACGCCAGCGGCTGCTGACCGCCCGGATCCCGCTGGCCCGCAAGGAACTCCTCCTCGGCGTCAACCAGACGATCATGATGGCGCTGTCCATGGCCGTCATCGCGGCCGTCATCGGCGCGGGCGGTCTCGGTGACCGCGTCTACCAGGCACTGGCCTCGGTCGACGTGGGTGCCGCGCTCGCCGCCGGTATCCCGATCGTGCTGCTGGCCGTCGTCCTGGACCGCGTCACCGGCGCGGCGGGGGAGAAGCTCGGCGCCGAACCGGAGCCGCGCAGCGGGCGCGGCTGGCTCATCGCACTCGCCGGTGTCGTCGCCGTGGCGGTCGCCGGGCGGCTCGCGGGCCGCCTCGACTGGCCCGACGCCTGGGTCGTCGGCATCGCCGAGCCCGTCAACCGCGCCGTCGACTGGATGACCGCGCACCTGTACTCGGGCGTTCCCGTCGTCGGCGGCACCGCCGACTGGGCCGGCCACTTCACCACCTGGGTCCTCGACCCGATGCGCGACGGCCTGCAGTCGCTGCCCTGGTGGGGTGTCCTGCTGATCGTCGCCGCCCTGGCCTGGGTCATCGGCACCTGGCGCACCGCGCTCACCGCCGTCCTCGCCATGGCCGCCATCGGCGTGCTCGGCGTCTGGAAGCCCTCGCTGGACACGCTCTCCCAGGTCCTCGCGGCCGTCGTCGTCACCCTCGTCGTCGGGTTCGCCGTCGGTATCGCCGCGGCCCGCAGCGACCGCCTGGAGCGGGCCCTGCGGCCCGTGTTGGACGTCTTCCAGACGATGCCGCAGTTCGTGTACCTGATCCCGGTCGTCGCCCTGTTCGGCGTCGGCCGCGCCCCGGCCGTCGCGGCCGCGATCGTGTACGCGCTCCCGGCCGTCGTCCGCATCACCACCCAGGGCCTGCGCCAGGTCGACCCGGCCGCCCTGGAGGCCTCCGGCTCGCTGGGCGCGACCAGCTGGCAGCAGTTGCGGCAGGTCCAGCTCCCGCTGGCCCGCCCGGCCCTGCTGCTCGCCGTCAACCAGGGCCTCGTCCTGGTCCTCGCCGTCGTCGTCATCGGCGGCCTGGTCGGCGGTGGCGCGCTCGGCTACGACGTCGTCTTCGGCCTCGCCCAGGGCGATCTGGCGACCGGTCTGGTGGCCGGCGCGGCGATCGTCTGCCTCGGCCTGATGCTCGACCGGGTGACCCAGCCCACCGAACGCCGCGCGAAGAAGGGGGCCTGACATGCGAGTCCGTACGACAGCCGCGGTCGCCGCGGTGAGCTCCCTGGCGCTGCTCACCGGCTGCGGTGCCGCCGACATGACCAAGCAGGCCTCGCCCTTCGCCAACGCGCAGGGCGCCAAGACCGTGACCCTGTCCGTGCAGTCCTGGGTGGGCGCCCAGGCCAACGTGGCCGTCGCCCAGTACATCCTGGAGCACGAACTGGGCTACCGCGTCGACACCGTCCAGGTCGACGAGGTGCCCGCCTGGGACGCCCTCAGCCAGGGCCGCGTCGACGCGATCCTGGAGGACTGGGGCCACCCCGAGCAGGAGCAGAGGTACGTCAAGGACAAGAAGACGATCGCCCCCGGCGGTGAACTCGGCGTCACCGGCCACATCGGCTGGTTCGTCCCGACGTACCTCGCCAAGCAGCACCCGGACATCACGAACTGGAAGAACCTCAACAAGTACTCCCACCTGTTCCGCACCCCGGAGAGCGGCGACAAGGGCCAGCTGATGGACGGTTCGCCGTCCTACGTCACCAACGACAAGGCGCTGGTGAAGAACCTGAAGCTGGACTACCAGGTGGTGTTCGCGGGCTCCGAGGCGGCGCAGATCACCCAGATGAGGCAGTTCGCCAAGGAGAAGAAGCCCTTCCTCACCTACTGGTACTCGCCGCAGTGGCTCTTCAAAAAGGTCCCCATGACCGAGGTGAAGCTGCCGCCGTACAAGGAGGGCTGCGACGCGGACCCGGAGAAGGTCGCCTGCGCCTATCCGCACACGCCGTTGCAGAAGTACCTGAACTCGGGCTTCGCGAAGAACGGCGGCAAGGCGGCGGCCTTCCTGAAGAAGTTCAAGTGGACGACCGAGGACCAGAACGAGGTCTCCCTGATGATCGCCGACAAGAAGATGACGCCGGAGGACGCGGCGAAGAAGTGGGTGGACAGCCACAGGTCCACGTGGAAGAAGTGGCTGTCCTGAGCATCCCTACGGTCGCAGCCCGGCGGCGATCTCCCGCAGCGCGCGGGTGGCCCGCCGCTGGAGCCCCGGCCCGAAGGTGATCCGGGTGGCCCCTCGCGCGCCGAGTTCGGCGGGCGAGGGGCCCTGCCCCGGGACCGCGACCACGTTGATCGGCCCCTGGATACCGGCCCGCAGCAGCGGCAGCACCTCCGGCGGGGCGCCGATCGGGTAGACGCAGTCGGCGCCCGCGGCGACGTACAACGCGGCCCTCTCGATGGCCGCTTCGGGATCGGCGACCCCGCGGGCGAAGGTGTCCACGCGGGCGTTGACGAAGAGCCGGTCGCCGGCCGCCTCGCGCACCTGCGCCAGCCAGTCGGCGTGCACGCGCGGATCCTTGAGCACCCCGCCCTCGGAGTCCTCCAGGTTGCAGCCCACCGCCCCCACCTCCAGCAGCCGCTCCACGAGCTCCTTCGGCGCGATCCCGTAACCGCCCTCCACGTCGGCGGAGACCGGCACGTCGACGGCCCGGACGATCCGGGCGACCGCCGCGAACATCTCGTCGGCCGGGACCTGCCCGTCCTCGTAGCCGAGGCAGGCGGCGACCCCGGCACTGGGCGTGGCGAGCGCCGGGAACCCGGCCTCGGCGAACACCCGGGCACTGGCCGCGTCCCACGGCCCGGGCAGCACCAGGGGATCACCCGGGGCCCGGTGGTGGTGCAGGGCGCGGAACACATCGGCCTTGCTCATGGCGTGTGACCCCCTGGCGGAACACGGCGGCCGACCATCACCCGGTTCCAGTTGTTGACGGCGACGACCAGGCCGATCAGATGGGCGAGTTCAGCCTCGTCGAAGTGCTTCGCGGCCTGCTCGTACACCTCGTCCGGCACGAACCCGTCCGTCAGCACGGTCACCGCTTCCGTCAGCGCCAGCGCGGCCCGCTCCCGCTCGTCGAAGACGTCCTCGGCCTCCCCCCACGCGGCCAGCAGATCGAGCTGCTTCTCGCTCACCCCGTACTCGCGGGCGATCGCCAGATGCATGTCGAGGCAGAACGCGCAGTGGTTGAGCTGCGAGGCGCGGATCACGACGAGCTCGGCCAGGGCCGGGTCGCCCAGGCCCTGCTTGGCGACCTTGCTGAGCGTGGACAGGGCCCGCCCGACCGCCGGGTCGAGCAGGCGGGTCCGAGCCGTCACTTGTACTGCCCCGGCTGGTAGTGGCCCGGCGCCATACGGCAGGTCACCCCGAACCGGTTCCAGGCGTTGATCGCCGTGATCGCGGCGATCACCTGCGCCAGTTCGGCCTCCTCGAAGTGCTTGGCGGCGTTCTCGTACACCTCGTCCGGCACGAACCCGTCCGTCAGGACCGTCACGGCCTCCGTCAGCTCCAGGGCCGCGAGCTCCTTGGCGGTGTAGAAGTGCCGCGACTCGTCCCAGGCGCTGAGCTGCACGATCCGCTCGACGCTCTCGCCCGCCGCGAGGGCGTCCTTGGTGTGCATGTCGATGCAGAAGGCGCAGTGGTTGATCTGGGAGGCGCGGATCTTCACCAGCTCGTACAGCTTGTGGTCGAGACCCTGCCGGGCGGCCATCTCCAGCCGGACCATCGCCTTGTAGACCTCGGGCGCGTGCTTGGCCCAGTCCAGGCGGGCGGGCTGCTCGGCGGCGTACTCCACGGTCGTCGGGTCGGTCGTGTCCTCGGTGTGTGTCGTCATGCCCTCGACCCTAGGAGGGAAGCAGCCCAGGGGTATGGTCCATTTCCATGGCGGAACCACGGGCCACTTTGGGCATCGACCTGCACCTGGAGCCGACCGGCCCGGGCCTGCGCCGAGGGCTCACCGACGCCCTGCGCGAGGCGGTGCGCTCCGGCCGGCTGGCGCCCGGCACCCGGCTGCCCTCCTCCCGCGCGCTCGCCGCCGACCTGGGCATCGCCCGCAACACGGTCGCCGACGCCTACGCCGACCTGGTCGCCGAGGGCTGGCTCAGCGCCCGGCAGGGCTCGGGGACCCGGGTCGCCGACCGGACGGTGGTACCGCCGGCCGGCACCGCACCCCACCCCCGCGAACCCGCCCGTCCCGCCTACGACCTGCGCCCCGGCAGCCCCGACCTCGCCTCCTTCCCGCGCGCGGAGTGGCTCAAGGCCGCCCGCCGCGCCCTGACCGCCGCCCCCCACCACGCCCTCGACTACGGCGATCCCCGGGGCCGTCCCGAACTGCGCGCCGCGCTCGCCGGCTACCTCAGCCGGTCCCGGGGCGTGCGCGCCGACCCCGAACGGATCGTGGTGTGCTCCGGGTTCGCGCACGGCCTGAAGCTGCTCGGCACGGCCCTGCGAGCGCGCGGGGCGCGGACGGTCGCCGTCGACTCGTACGGGCTCGATGTGCACTGGAGGATCCTGGCCGCGTCCGGTCTGCACACGGTCCCGCTGCCCTTCGACGGGCTGGGCACCGACCCCGGCGGGCTGTCCGCCGCCGACGCGGTCCTCCTCACCCCCGCCCACCAGTTCCCGATGGGCGTCCCCCTGCACCGCGACCGCCGAGCGGCCGTCGTGGACTGGGCGCGCCGCACCGGCGGGCTGGTGCTGGAGGACGACTACGACGGCGAGTTCCGCTACGACCGGCAGCCCGTGGGCGCGCTCCAGGGCCTGGACCCCGACCGGGTGGTCTATCTGGGCACCGCGAGCAAGTCCCTGGCCCCCGGGCTGCGGCTGGCCTGGATGGTGCTGCCGCCGGGCCTCGCCGAGGAGACCGCCGCGGCCAAGGGCGGTGTCGACACGTGCGGGGTACTGGACCAGCTGACCCTGGCCGAGTTCCTCACGTCCGGGGCCTACGACCGCCATGTGCGCGCGACCCGCCTGCGCTACCGGCGCCGCCGCGACGCCCTGGTCGCCGCCGTCGCGGCCCGGGCCCCGGAAGCCCGGATCACCGGCATCGCGGCCGGGCTGCACGTCCTGCTGCGGCTGCCGCCCGGCACCGAGCAGTCGGTGGTCCAGGCGGCCCACTGGCAGGGTCTGGCGGTCCACGGACTCGCCCGCTACCGGCACGCCGCCGCGGTCGCCGAGCCGGCCGACGCCCTCGTCGTCGGCTACGGGACACCGCCGGACCACGCGTGGTCGGGGGCGCTGGACGCGCTGTGCGCGGTACTGCCCGGATAATCGCGTGAATTCCCCTCCGGAATGCCGCTCAATGGATATGGTCACCCCATGAGCGAAAGCACTTCTCCGTCCCGCGTGGCCCTGAAGAAAACAACACCTGACGTGTCCGCCGCAATGGGCTCCCTGCACACCGCCGCCGTTTCCGCGGCCCAGGACGCCAAACTCGAACCGGAACTGCTGGAACTGGTCAGGATCCGCGCCTCGCAGATCAACGGCTGCGCGTTCTGCATCGACATGCACACCCGGGACGCCCGCGGCCAGGGCGAGACCGAGCAGCGCATCTACGCCCTGAACGCCTGGCGGGAGACGCCGTTCTTCACCGAACGCGAGCGTGCCGCACTGGCGTTGACCGAGGCGGTGACGCTCGTCCACGACGGCCACGTCCCGGACGCGGTGTACGCCGAGGCGGCCGGGGTGTTCGACGAGAACCAGATCGCGGCGCTCATCTGGTCGGCCACGGTCATCAACGCGTACAACCGGATCGCGATAGCGACACGTATGACACCGAAAAGCTGAGAGAACGGGAAAAGCGGTGCGTCGGGTCGAATTCGACCCGACGTCGCCATTTTCTCCGTTCAGCCGACCGGTAATTCAGCCGACCGGAAATTCAGCCGACCGGAAATTCAGTCGACCGGCAGCGGCTCCATCATGCTGTCGAGCCAATCCCGCCATTCCCCGGCCCGCTGAGCCGGAGGCACCCGCATCGGCCGCCCGATCCAGCCCGTCACCGGCCGGATCCCGTGCAGCGCGTTCACCAGCCACACCTCACGGCCGTCCAGCTCGGCCACGGTCCGCTCCCGGTGCGCGATCCGGATCCCCGACCGCAGCGCCCGCTCCTGGACCAGCCCGGACGTCACACCCGGCAGGACGGGCAGCCGGGGCGGGGGCAGGCACAGGGTGTCGTCCTCCCACCACAGGACGCTGGCGGTGGCCGACTCCAGCACCGTGCCCGAGGGCGCGATCAGCACCGCCTCCTCCGCGCCCTCGCCGGACGCCCGGCGGCGCACCCGGGCCAGGGTGTCCAGGTCCGGGCCCTTGCGACGGGGCACGGTCCGCGGATCGGACTGGCCCGCCGCCCACAGGCGCACCCCCGTGCCGAGCGGCGGAGCGGGCCGCAGCAGCAGCCGCAACTCCAGTGAACCCGCCGCGAGTTCCACCCGCGGGAACCACGCACCCGTGCGCGGCAGTACGGCGGTCACGTCCTGCCAGAACGCGACGAGCCGGCGCGGCTTCGGTCCGCCGCAGTCACCGCAGGCCCGCGCGAACCGTTCCTGGTGCCGGTCGTAGGCCCGCACCCGGCCTTCGCGCACCAGCCACGAGTCCGCGGCGAGCAACCGCCCCCCGGCCGCCCGGTCCGGGGCCGGGACCAGGCCACGGCCGGGCGCCCACGTCCACAGGCCTTCCGCCACCGCCGGTCTTGTCACCAACAGCCTCCTCAGTACGTGCGTCAGTACGTGCGTCCCGCGACGGCCGACGCCCCGTGCCGGGGCCCGTACGGCGCGTGCTCCAGCCAAGACCCGCACCACGGCACCACGGGCGCCAGTGCCGCAGCCGCCCGCTGTCCGACCCGGACGGTGCGGCGGCGCGGCCGCAGGTGGTCCAGGGCGGCACCGGCGGCGGCACTGTTGAACAGGGCCGCCGCCCGCCGCACCTCGGCGAAGGAGGCGACCGCCTCGCCGGTCCCCGCGGCGATCGCCTCGGCGGCGGCCGCCGCGTCCGCGATCCCGCTGTTCATCCCGCGTGCCCCGAACGGCGGGAAGAGATGCGCCGCCTCGCCGGCCAGCAGCACCCGCCGGTGCGGATCGGTGAACGAGGCCGCCACCTTGCGCAGGAAGCGGTACGTCGACACCCACAGGATCCGCTCGCCGTAGCCGTCCCCCACGACCGAGGGCAGCCAGCGCCGTACGGCCTCCTCGGTGCCGTACTCCTCCGGCCGGTCGTCGTCGTGGCACTGGAGGTCGACCTGGAAACCCCCGGTGAACGGCACCCGCATCACACTGCGGCCGCCCACCCCGGGATGCTCGTAGTGGAAGACCCGCTCCAGCGGCAGCTCCGCGCCCGGTACGTCGGCGACGTCCACGACGACGTGGAAGCCCTCGCCGCGCGTGCCCTCCAGGGCGATGCCCAGCTCCCGCCGGACCGTGGAGCGGGCCCCGTCGGCGGCGATCGCGAACGCGCCGGCCCACACCCGCCCGTCCTCGTCCGTCACCCGGACCTCCGTCCCGGTGGTGCGCACGCCCGTCACGCGCGCACCCCACACGAACTCCACCCCGGCCTGCGCACAAGCCGCCCGCAGGAACCGCTCGGTGTCCGTCTGGCGCAGGCTGGTGAAGGGCGGCGGGCCGGACGGGGGCGGGAAGGAGCGCGCGTAGACCTCACGTCCCCGGTAGAGGGTGCGCCTGGTGTGCCAGGTCCGCCCGTACGAGGTGATCTCGGCGGCGAGGCCGGGCCGCATCGCGTCCAGCAGGCCGAGGGTCTCCCGGTGCACGAACAGGGCCCGGCTGCCCGGCCGTTCACGGTCCTCCGGCTCCGCCTCCAGCAGGACGGCCGGCAGCCCGTGCGCCCGCAGCGCCAGAGCCGCCGACAGGCCCACGGGACCGGCGCCCACGACCAGGACCGGGGTCATGCCCGGGCCCCTTCGGTGAGCATCCGGGCGATCTCCACCCGTTTCACCTTCCAGGTCGCGGTCATCGGCAGGTCCTCGAACCGCCACTGCCGCGGCTCGGCCATCGCCGGCAGCCCGGCCGTGGCCCGCCGCCAGCGCTCCGGGTCCAGGGGCCGCTCGCCGCGCACGCACACCACCGGCACCGGCTCCCGGTCCGCGCCCGGCACGATGACGACCTCGCGCAGTTCCTCCAGCCGGGACATCAGCACGTCCTCGACCTCCAGATTGCTGTGCACGGCGTCGATCAGGTCCACCTCGCGGTCGATCAGGTACAGCGCGCCCAGTCGGCTCCGGTAGCCCATGTCGCCCATCTCCCACCAGCCGTCGGTGAGCTGACGGTCGTAGCGCTCCGGCATGCCGAGGTAGGTGAGGATCCGGCCCCGGGTGCGGGCCTCGATCCGGCCCGGGGTGCCGGGCGGGACCCGCCGGCCCCCGGCGCCGGTGACCCGGACCCGGGTGAAGCCCGGTATCCCGAACCCGACGCGGCGGCCGTCCGCGCGGGCCGCACTGCGCCGGGTCACCACCTGGAACGCCACCGGGCCCGTCTCGCTCTGCCCGTACAGCTGGATCAGCCAGGGCGTACGGCGCCGCGAGGCGCCCAGCAGCCGCCGTACGGTGCGCGGATGGATCGCGTCGAACGTGGAGCCGTACGCCCGTACCCGGGACAGCGGGGCACCGGGCGCGTCGGCCAGTTCCTCCCACAGCACGAACGTGTTGGGGTGTGTCTCCACGATGCCGGGCCGGTGCCGGGCCAGCAGCGGACCCACCGCGGCCGGATCCGGGTCGGTGATCAGCACGAGCGGGCTGCCGAAGTGCAGCAGGACGCCGAGCAGATGGTAGAAGCGCGAGTGCACGAACGACATGTGCAGCGCCGCCGGCTCGCCCCGCGTGGGCCGGCCCAGTGCCTGCTGCGGCACCAGCCGGTTCCACATGGTGTGCGCGCAGTGCACGGCCAGTTTGGGCACGCCGGTCGTGCCCGAACTGTGGGTGATCAGGGCCGGTTCGCGAGGATGCAGCCGGACCGGTGGGGGAGGCTCGGCGCCGGCGTATTTCGCCAGGGGCTCCGCCCCGGGCGCGTCGTCCACGCAGAGCGTCCGCCGCACCAGCCCGGACCGGGCGAGCTCCCTCAGGCCGTCCAGCGTGGCGCCGTCGGTGAGCAGCCAGGGCCGGCGCAGCCGCTGAAGGAGCTGCCCGGCCACCGCCGGTGCCAGCGCGGGCGACAGCAGCACCGGCACGGCGCCGATACGGGAGACGGCGCAGGTCAGCAGCACGATGTCGACGTTGTCCGCCTTGTGCACGACGACCTGCTCCGAGGGCCGCACCCCGGCCTCCCACAGCCGCCCGGACAGGTCCTCCACCAGGTCGGCCAGCACGGTGTAACTCAGGTCGACCCCGAGGGAGGGGGCGACGTCCAGTGGCCGGTCCAGGGTGACGAAGACGGCCCCGTGCCGGTCGGCCGCACGGCGGAAGACCGGTCCCAGATAGAAGCCGCGGTCGGTGAACAGGGGTGGTCGCACGGGATCGTTCCTCTCTGCGGGGTTCACCAGGCGCCCCGTCGCACCAGATGGCGGCGCAGCTTCCCGGTCGGGGTGCGCGGCAGCGACGGGACGAAGCTGACGCTGCGGGGGACCTTGAACGCGGCGAGGCTCTCCCGGGCCAGGCCGATGAGCTCGTCCGCCAAGGCCGTCCCGCACCGGCGGGTCGGGGACCACGAAGGCCCGCAACCGGTTCGCGCCCCGCCCGTCGGGCACGGCCGCGACCACCACCTCCCGCACCGCCGGATGGCCGCGCAGCACGGCCTCCACCTCCAGCGGGGAGACGGTGATACCGCCGACCATCTCCATGTCGTCGGCCCGGCCCAGATGCCGGTAGGAGCCGTCCGGTTCGCGGCACGCCCGGTCGCGGGTGGCCAGCCAGCCGCCGACCAGGGTCCGGGCGGTCTCCTCGGGCCGGTTCAGATAGCCGGGCGTCACCGTCGGCCCGCGCACCCACATCTCGCCCTCCTCGCCCTCCGGCACCGGGTGGCCGTCCCGGTTGCGCAGCTCCACCTCGAAGCCGGGCACGGGACGGCCGACGGTCCCCGGGTGGTTGTGGGCGAAACCGTTGGCGCAGAACGCGTGACCGGCCTCCGTGGAGCCGATCTGCTCCAGCACCGGGGCGCCGAGCAACGCGGTCACCTGCTGGGCGAGCCCCTCCGGCAGCCCCTCGCCGGCCGACACCGCGGCCCGCACCGAGGCGAAGCAGTCCTCGTGCCCGTGGCCCCGCTCGGCCACCAGCGCCGCGTAGGCGGACGGCACGGAGTACAGCAGCGTCACCCGGTGCCGGGCGACGAGTTCGTCGATGGTCGCCGGGGTGGGGCGCCGGTCCACCAGCACCACGGACGAGCCGGAGAACAGCGGGAAGACGAAGGCGTTGCCGAAGCCGTAGGCGAAGAACAGCTTCGACACCGACAGGGTGACGTCCTCCGCGGTGATCCGCAGCACCCGCCGGCCGACGAGGTCGTGGTACGTCCGTGGGTCGCCGTGCGTGTGCACGACGCCCTTGGGGCGGCCCGTGGTGCCGGAGGTGTACTGGACGTAGAGCGGGGTGTGCGCGTGGGCCTGGTGGACGGGCGCGGGCTCGGCGGCGGGGGCGAGCGCCATGAGCTGGTCGGCGCCCAGACGGGCTCGTCCGGCGAACCGCTCCTCCAGGCCCGGCCCCGTCACACAGAGCCCGGCCCCGGTGTCCTCGGCCAGGAACGCGTGGTCGGCCGCGGGGAGTTCGGGGTTGACCAGGACCGCGACGGCGCCGAGACGGGCGGTGGCGAGGAAGGCCGTCACCCAGGCGAGGGAGTCGGGCAGCGCCAGCAGCACACGGTCCCCGGGGCGCACCCCGTGCCCGGCGAGCACGGTCGCGGCCCGGGCCGCGAGGTCGTGCACCTCGCCGTGGGTCCAGGCCCGGTGTCCCTGGTGGAAGGCGGTCCGCCCGCCCCACCCGCGCCGCTCGGCGAGCTCTTCGAGCTGGGCCGCGAGGTTCCCGGGAGCCTCGGCCTCGACGGGGTGCGGCGCGACCTGCGGACTGGTCATCGCCGGGCCTCCCCGGCCGCCCCGGCCCGGTCACCGGGCGGGGCCTGCCGCCGGATCCGGTCGGCCGTGTGCTGGTGCAGGGCCCGCATCGGGGCCGCGGTCTTCAGCAGCATCTCCTCGTACTCCGCGTCCGGATCGGAGCCGAGGACGATCGCCCCGCCCGCACCCAGGTGCATCTGGCCGTCGGCGAACACGGCGGTACGGATGACGATGCTGAGATCCGCTCCGCCGCCGCACCCGAAGTAACCGAGGGCGCCCGAGTACACGCCCCGGGCCTCGGACTCCAGCGAGTCGATGATCTCCAGCGTGCGCAGCTTCGGCGCGCCGGTCATCGAGCCGCCGGGGAAACAGGCCCGGACACAGTCCACCGCGTCCGTCTCCGCCCGCAGCCTGCCCTCCACGGTCGAGACGAGCTGGTGCACGGTGGCGTACGTCTCCGTGTCCATGAGCTTGGGGACGCGTACCGACCCCGTCCGGCAGACCCGGCCCAGGTCGTTGCGGAGCAGATCGACGATCATCAGGTTCTCGGCCCTGGTCTTGGCGTCCGACGCGAGAGCGTCCCGCAGCCGGGCGTCCTCCTCCGGCCCGTCGCCCCTCGGCGCGGTCCCCTTGATGGGCCTGGCCTCGACGGTGCCGTCCCGACCGATCCGCAGGAACCGCTCGGGCGAGGACCCGGCCACCTCCAGCTCCCCGAACCTCAGGAACGCCGCGTAGGGGGCCGGGTTGTCGCGGCGCAGCGTCCGGTAGAACGCGAACGCGTCGGGCGGTGCGGGCAAGCGGGCGGCGTTGGTCAGGCAGACCTCGTAGCTGGTGCCCGCGCGCAACTCCCGCTGGCACGCCTGGATGTCCGCGAGATACGTCGCCCGGTCGCGCACCAGCCACGGCTCGGCGGCGCCGGGGTCCGCCGGGGCCGGCGGCGCGGGCAGCGGCGGCCGTTCCGTCGCCACGCAGGTGAGGTCGGCCAGGGCGCTCTCCAGCCAGTCGGCGGCCTCCCGGGCGGCCTGCGGGGTGTCCTCCGCGAGGCAGACGGCGTACGTGAAGCCCTCCTGGTGGTCCACCGCGATCACCCGGTCGGCGAACAGCCAGGCGGCGTCCGGGACCGGGGAGCGGTGACGGTTGGGCGACCCGCAGTCCGCCTTCACCTCGTAGCCGAAGTAGCCGACGTAGCCCCCGGTGAAGTCGAACGGCAGCCCGGTCGCGTCCACGCGGCGGTTGGTCAACTGCCGCTTGAGGTAGTCGAAGACACTGGCCGCGACCTTCCGCACCGGCCGCCCCGCCCGCTCGATCTCACAACGCCCGCTTTCGACGTCGTACCGCACGAACTCGGCGAGCGGCCCGCTGCCGTCCCCGAAGAACGAGAACCGCGACCGCCCCGGCTCCACGAGCGAACTGTCCAGCCAGAACGCCGGCGAGGCCCCCGCGCACATCCGCACGAAGGCCGCCTCGACATCCACGGCCCCGGCGATCCGCCGAGTGTGCAGCCGATACCCGACGCGGTGGGGGCGACGGGGCCGGGGGATGGTGGCGGAGGCAGGGCTGACGACCGCCCCGGCCTCACCACACGGCTCACGCCCCGCGGCCGTGCCAACCTCGGGCACCATCCCGGAGCCGGGGGACGGGTCGACCCCACCGGACGGCCCGGGCCCTGCGGACGGATCGGCCCGACCGGACGGCCCGGGTCCTGCGGATGGACCGGCCCCGCCGAACCGGCCAGGGCCTCTGGACGACTGGGCCCCGGCGGACGGCCCGGCCGTGAGGGACCGGCCAGGCCCCGCCGACGGCCCGGCCCCGGTGGATGGACCGGTACCGGCGGACGGTCCGGCCCCGGCGGACGGCCCGGCCGCGCCGGCGGGACTGGCTCCGGAGGAGGGCGCTGTCTCGTCGGTCGGCACCATCCCGTCGGCCGTCCCGGGGCCGAAGGACGGACCGGCCCCACCGGACGGACCAGGCCCTACGGCCGACCCGGCCCCGGTGGATGGACCGGTACCGGCGGACGGTCCGGCCCCGGCGGACGGCCCGGCCGCGCCGGCGGAACTGGCTCCGGAGGAGGGCGCTGTCTCGTCGGTCGGCACCATCCCGTCGGCCGTCCCGGGGCCGAAGGAGGGACCGGCCCCACCGGACTGACCAGGCCCTACGGCCGACCCGGCCCCGGCGGATGGACCGGTACCGGAGGAAGCCCCGGCCCCGGCGGACGGCCCGGCCCCGGCGGACGGTCCGGCCGCGCCGGCGGGACTGGCTCCGGAGGAGGGCGCTGTCTCGTCGGTCGGCACCATCCCGTCGGCCATCCCGGTGTCGGTGGACTGGTCGGCCCGGCTGGGCCGACGGGACGCTGTGGACGGGTCGGCCCCGCCGGGCCGACCAGGCGCTGCGGACGGATCGGCCGCTCCGGACGGCACGGCACCACCGAACCAGGCGGCCCCGGCCGACCGGATCACCGCTGCCCGGCCCACGGCCGCAGGCCGACCGCCCCTCGCCGACGACCGGGCGACTTTGACCTCGCACTCCGGTACCACCACGCGCCGTCGGACCGCCTCCGGTGCCGGGACCGCCGTGTTCTTCGTCCGCAGCTTGCCGGCCCGCTCCGCGGTCAGGTTGCGGAAGTTCACGAGCATGCGATGGCCGAACTCCGTGAGGACGGACTCCGGGTGGAACTGCACGCCCCACAGCGGCCGGGTGCGGTGCCGCAGTCCCATCAGGACGCCGTCCTCCGCCCAGGCCGTGGCCTCCAGCATCTCCGGCAGCGGCTCGCGCACGGACAGCGAGTGGTAGCGGACGGCGGTGAAGTGCTGCGGCAGGCCCTGGAACAGGTCGCGCTCGTCATGCCGGATCGTGGACAGGTGCCCGTGCCGCGGCACCGGCGCGGGCCCCACCACCCCCCGCTCCCCGAGCGCGATCCCCTGATGACCGAGACACACGCCGAGCACCGGGACCGGGGAGGTCGCGACCAGCCTGGCCGCGATGCCGAAGTCACGCGCGTCCGCCGGGTGCCCGGGCCCCGGGGAGACCACCAGGTTGTCGAACTCCAGGAGATCCGGCACCGCCTCGACCGCGGCGTCGTTGCGGATGACCACCGGCTCCTCGCCGTTGACCCCGGCGATCAGCTGGAACAGGTTGTACGTGTACGAGTCGTAATTGTCGATGAGCAGGGTCTTCACCCGCCCACCTCCCTCTGTTCGTTCGCGGGCCTACGTGGCCCGGCGTTTGTGCCGTCCGCGGAGCGCCTGGAGCGACGGGTACAGCCATTTCCTGAAGAAACGCTGGAGCCGCGGCATGAGAATCCAGGTGACAAGGGCCGTCACGCACAGACACAACAACAACGTGCGGATCAGCGCATTGAGGTCACCGAGATAGGGAAGCACCGTCAGATTGAACAGGAGCACCGGCGGAAAAACCGCGCTCATATTCACGAACCACAGTTTCCATTTCGACGGCGGAGCCGGCGGCGCGGGTGTCAGAGTCTGCGCCTCGAACCAGGCCCGGGGCCCCGGTACCCGCCTGCGCTCCGTCTCCTGGGCGAGCCCGTCCAGCCGGCCGTCCCACTGTGCCCGGGAAGGCGATGCCTCCCAGGCCAGGGCCGAACCCTCGCTGGCGAAGCGATAGACGACATGCCACTCCGCCCCTCCGTCGACAAGTACCCCACCCCCCAGAAACCCCGGTTGCCGCGCGGTCGCGCCCAGCATGGCCCACCCCCAGGAGTGGAAGTCGGCCGCACGGCCCGGCGTCACGCGATAGGCCACGGTGACCGTGACGGGATTACTGGTCACGCCGTCCCATACGGAAAGCGGTTCACCCGCGTTCAAGATTCAACAAACAATTTTCCGATCGTCCGGAAAGTGAAGCTTTCCGGCACGTGGGAAACACCCCGGATCACCTGGGCGTGAGCTCCCCGATCACCTGGGCGTAACCGTGCTCGCGCCCTGCTCGACCGGCGCCTGACCGAACCGCGACAACACCAGCGCCCCGGCCACCGCCACCGCGAAACCGAACACCGCCAGCCAGCCCAGCCCCGGCCGCGTACGGTCCCCGAGCCACACCACGCCGATCAGCGCGGGCGCGACGGTCTCCCCGAGCACCAGCCCGGCGGTCGCCGTCGTCACCGACCCGCGCTGGAGGGCGGAGGTCAGCAACAGGAACGCGGCCCCGCCGCCGAGCAGCAGCGCGTACACCGCCGGGTTCGTGGCGAGCGCACCGGGCGCCAGCCCGTCGATGAGCCGCACCGCCACCTCCACCACCCCGAACCCGAGCCCGGCGCCCAACCCGAGCGCGAGCGCCCGTCCCCGCTCCGGCAACCGCCCGCCCACCGACCCGAGCAGCAGCACCCCGCCCGCCGCCGCGAGCATGGCCCACTTCAGCCAGACCGGCCCGCCCTCGTCGCCCTCCGCACCGGACGCCGACCCCAGCAGCGCGAGCCCGGCGCACACCACCCCCACCGCCGCCCACTCCATACGGCTCAGCCGCACCCCGAGCAGCCGCGCCGCGACCACGGCCGTCACCGCGAGGCTCGCGGCCAGCGCCGCCCCCACGGCGTAGATCGGCACCGACCGCAGCGCGACGATCTGGAGCAGGAAGCCGAGCCCGTCCATCCCGAGCCCGGCCAGATACCGCCACTGCCGCAGCGCCCGCCACAACAGCGCCACGTCCCCGCCCGGGCCGCTCGCCACCGCCCGCGCGGCCATCGCCTGCAACACCGTCGCCGTACCGAAGCAGACCGCCGCATCAAGGGCGCACACCAATCCAAAGATCACAAAACGACAGTAGGGGAGGGGGCGTGAACCGGGGGGTCATGTACGTCCGTTCACACCGGTCTCTAGGCTGGCCGCTCGGCAGTACATGACAGAGACACGCAGTGCACGGGGACACGGGGACACGGGGAGACACGCAATGGCTGAAACACG
Source organism: Streptomyces chartreusis NRRL 3882 (assembly GCF_900236475.1). Classification (GTDB taxonomy): domain Bacteria; phylum Actinomycetota; class Actinomycetes; order Streptomycetales; family Streptomycetaceae; genus Streptomyces; species Streptomyces chartreusis_D. The sequence goes on along the minus strand of NZ_LT963352.1, from coordinate 3,463,464 downwards.
GCGACGACTGCGCTCCAGCACGGTGGTGCTGGGCGGCATGGGTGTCCTCGCGGCGGCCCTGTCCGCATGCGGCTCCGACCCGGACCGCCGCTGCGTGGACCGGGACAGCTACGACTACATCAACGGCTACAAGATCGTCGCCGACAAGAACTGCAAGTCGGGCTCCTCGTCCTCCTCCTCCGGCAAGGGCCGCAAGAAGACCGGCAAGACCAGCACCACGAACGCCGACTGGTACTACGACGCCGACGTCAGCGGCCGCTACGCCGACAACGGCACCTTCAGCCGCAGCGAGGCCGTCGACCGGGGCGGCTTCGGCTGCTCCGGCTCCGGCAGCGGCGGCGGCTGACCGGGCCGTACGCGCATGGAACGCCGCACCATCACCCCCCGCCCCGGCTGGCAGCAGACCGTCGAGGAACAGGGCCTGATCTACCCCCTCACCCGCTACCCCGACGACTCCCTGCGCCCCTACTGGGACGAAAGCGCCTACTACGCCTTCACCCTCGAGGAGATCGAGGCCCTGGAAGAGGTCGTCGAGGAACTCCACCGCATGTGCCTGGCGGCGGCCGACCACATCGTCACGGAAGACCGTTTCGCGGACCTGGGCATCACCGATCCCCGCGTGGCCCGGACGGTCGCCGAGTCCTGGCACCGCCGTGCCGAACTCCCCTCCGTCTACGGCCGTTTCGACCTCCGCTACGACGGCACCGGCCCGGCCAAGCTCCTGGAGTACAACGCCGACACCCCCACCTCACTGGTCGAGGCCGCGTCCCCCCAGTGGTTCTGGATGGAGGACCGCTTCCCCGGCGCCGACCAGTGGAACTCCCTCCACGAGCGACTGATCGACGCCTGGAGGAAACAGGCCGCCCTCCTCCCGCCGGGCAGCCCCCTGTACTTCGCGTACTCCTCCGCCGACGAACTCGGCGAGGACATGATGACGGTCGCCTACCTGAAGGAAACGGCCGAGCAAGCAGGCCTGGCCACCGACTGGATCTCCATGGAGGAGATCGGCTGGGACCGCCTCTCCGGCCGCTTCGTCGACAACCGCCTCCGCTTCATCCGCAGCATCTTCAAGCTCTACCCCTGGGAGTGGCTCACCACCGACCGCTTCGCCGACCACGTCCTGGACACCCTCGACAACGGCGGCGGCACGGGCACGACCCTCTGGATCGAGCCGGCCTGGAAAATGCTCCTCAGCAACAAGGCACTGCTCGCGATCCTCTGGGAGCTCCACCCCGGCCACCCCAACCTCCTCCCGGCCTACCTCGACGGCCCCCGGGACCTGTCCACGAAGGGCTGGGTGGCCAAGCCCCTCCTGGGCCGAGAGGGCGCGGGCGTCACGATCCACGACCCCGGATCCCCTCCCACCCTCCGCGACGAACCCTGCTGCTACCAGCAACTGGCTCCCCTGCCCGACTTCGACGGCAACCACGTGGTCCTGGGCGCGTGGGTGGTGGAGAACGAGTCGGCGGGCCTGGGCATCCGCGAATCATCGGGCTTGATCACGGACGAGTACGCCCGCTTCCTGCCCCACGTGATCCTTTAGCCGACCCCCGGCAGATGCTCCCCCGCCCCCTCACCGGGTAGGCTGCCCCCGGGCCGTGACTGGCGTGCTGGGATGGGACCGACCATCGGGGAGCGGCCCCCGGACCTGGCTGAACGCCGGGTACCGGAACCGTGCCGTGCGCCTGGGCCGTACCGTGAACGCTGAACGCAACGTCCGGAGGTCCACACATGCCAGCCGAGCCCCTCTCCACCGCTTCCACCGCCTACCGCGCCGCCCTCGACGTCATCCGCGCCGTCGAGCCGCGCGTGGCCGACGCCATCGGCCAGGAGGTCGCCGACCAGCGCGAGATGCTCAAGCTGATCGCCTCCGAGAACTACGCCTCCCCGGCCACCCTCCTGGCCATGGGCAACTGGTTCAGCGACAAGTACGCCGAGGGCACCATCGGCCGCCGCTTCTACGCCGGCTGCCGCAACGTCGACACCGTCGAGTCCCTCGCCGCCGAGCACGCCAAGGAACTCTTCGGCGCCCGCCACGCCTACGTCCAGCCGCACTCCGGCATCGACGCCAACCTCGTCGCCTTCTGGTCGGTCCTCGCCCAGCGCGTCGAGGTCCCGGCCCTGGAGAAGGCCGGCGCCCGCCAGGTCAACGACCTCTCCGAGGCCGACTGGGCGGAGCTGCGCCGCGCCTTCGGCAACCAGCGCATGCTGGGCATGTCCCTGGACGCCGGCGGCCACCTCACCCACGGCTTCCGCCCGAACATCTCCGGCAAGATGTTCGACCAGCGCTCCTACGGCACGGACCCGGCCACCGGCCTCATCGACTACGAGGCCCTGCGCACCTCGGCCCGCGAGTTCAAGCCGCTGATCATCGTCGCCGGCTACTCCGCGTACCCCCGTCTGGTGAACTTCCGGATCATGCGCGAGATCGCCGACGAGGTCGGCGCGACGCTCATGGTCGACATGGCGCACTTCGCCGGGCTGGTCGCGGGCAAGGTCCTGACCGGCGACTTCGACCCGGTCCCGCACGCCCAGATCGTGACGACGACCACGCACAAGTCGCTGCGCGGCCCGCGCGGCGGCATGGTCCTGTGCGACGACTCCCTGAAGGACCAGGTCGACCGCGGCTGCCCGATGGTCCTCGGCGGCCCGCTCCCGCACGTGATGGCCGCCAAGGCGGTCGCCTTCGCCGAGGCCCGCCAGGAGTCCTTCCGCGACTACGCCCAGCGCATCGTCGACAACTCCCGCGCCCTCGCCGAAGGCCTGATGCGCCGCGGCGCGACCCTCGTGACGGGCGGCACGGACAACCACCTGAACCTGATCGACGTCGCCTCCTCCTACGGTCTCACCGGCCGCCAGGCCGAGGCCGCCCTGCTCGAGTCGGGCATCGTCACCAACCGCAACGCGATCCCCGCCGACCCGAACGGCGCCTGGTACACCTCCGGCATCCGCATCGGCACCCCGGCCCTGACCACCCGGGGCCTCGGCACGGCGGAGATGGACGAGGTCGCCGGCCTGATCGACCGCGTGCTCACCACCACCGAGCCGGGCACGACCAAGTCGGGCGCCCCGTCCAAGGCGGCCCACGTCCTCGACGCGAAGATCGCCGACGAGATCAGCCACCGCGCGACGGACCTGGTGGCGGCCTTCCCGCTGTACCCCGAGATCGACCTCGGCTGAAGCGCCCCGTAAGGGGCGCGGGGAACTGCGCGACCTGCCACGACGGGTCCGCAGTTCCCCACCGCCGGAACCACCCGCGGGCCTCTGAGACAATAAGCAACATGGCCTCTGACCGACCCCGCGTGCTCTCCGGTATCCAGCCCACCGCCGGCTCGTTCCACCTCGGCAACTACCTCGGCGCCGTCCGCCAGTGGGTGGCCCTCCAGGAGACCCACGACGCCTTCTACATGGTCGTCGACCTGCACGCGATCACCATCCCGCAGGACCCGAAGGACCTGCGTGCGAACACGCGCCTGGCCGCCGCCCAGCTGCTCGCCGCGGGGCTGGACCCGGACCGCTGCACGCTCTTCGTCCAGAGCCACGTCCCCGAGCACGCCCAGCTCGCCTGGGTCATGAACTGCCTCACCGGCTTCGGCGAGGCCGGCCGGATGACGCAGTTCAAGGACAAGGCCGCCAAGCAGGGCGCCGAGCGCGCCTCCGTCGGCCTGTTCACGTACCCGATCCTCCAGGTCGCCGACATCCTGCTCTACCAGGCGCACGAGGTCCCGGTCGGCGAGGACCAGCGCCAGCACGTCGAGCTGACCCGCGACCTCGCCGAGCGCTTCAACGGCCGTTTCGGCCAGACCTTCACCGTCCCGAAGCCGTACATCCTGCGGGAGACGGCGAAGATCTACGACCTTCAGGACCCGTCGATCAAGATGAGCAAGTCGGCGTCCACGCCGAAGGGCCTCATCAACCTCCTCGACGAGCCGAAGACCACCGCCAAGAAGGTCAAGAGCGCGGTCACCGACACGGACACGGTGATCCGCTACGACGTCGAGAACAAGCCGGGCATCAGCAACCTCCTCACGATCTACTCGACCCTCACCGGGGAGGGCATCGCGGAGCTGGAGGAGAAGTACGCCGGCAAGGGCTACGGCGCGCTCAAGACGGACCTCGCCGAGGTCATGGTCGAGTTCGTGACGCCGTTCCGGGAGCGCACCCAGCAGTACCTGGACGACCCGGAGACGCTCGACTCGATCCTGGCCAAGGGCGCCGAGAAGGCCCGTGCCGTCGCCGCGGAGACCCTCGCCCAGGCGTACGACAAGGTCGGCTTCCTGCCCGCCAAGCACTGAACCCGCTCCCGCGCACGGCCGTACCACCGCACAGCGCTGTACATCACTCCGGTTGCGCCTGCCTGTAACCGGGTCGTGGCCGTACAGTCGATAACCGGGTGGTCGTATCAGCGACCCGCAAACTTAACGACAGGAGACGACGTGGGGACCGTAACGATCGGTGTCTCGATCGCGGTCCCGGAGCCTCACGGCAGCCGGCTTCAGCAGCTGCGCGCGGGCTTCGGCGACGCCGCGGCTCACGGCATCCCCACGCACGTCACCCTGCTGCCGCCGACGGAGATCGACGAGTCCGCCCTGCCGGCCGTCGAGGCGCACCTGACCGAGGTCGCCGCGGCCGGCCGGCCGTTCCCGATGCGGCTGTCGGGGACCGGCACCTTCCGGCCCCTGTCCCCGGTCGTCTTCGTCCGGGTCGTCGCGGGAGCGGAGGCCTGCACGCGGCTCCAGGATCAGGTCCGCGACCCCGCCGGGCCGGTCGCACGCGAACTGCAGTTCCCGTACCACCCCCACGTCACCGTGGCGCACGGCATCGACGAGGCGGCCATGGACCGCGCCTTCGAGGAACTCGCCGGCTACGAGGCCGAGTGGCCGTGCACCGGCTTCGCCCTCTACGAACAGGGCGCCGACGGCGTCTGGCGCAAGCTCCGCGAGTTCCCCTTCGGCGGCTCGGTCGTCCCGCCCCAGGCCGGACACGTGGAGCGCGGCTCGGTCCCGACCTGGTGATCCGCCGGTAGGTCAGATCGGCAGCCGCCGGAACACCCCGCGCGGCATGTGCCGCAGCGCCGACATCACCACGCGCAGCGCGCCCGGCACCCACACCGTCTCCGAGCGGCGCCGCAGCCCCAGCTCGACGGCCGTCGCCACCGCCTCGGGCGTCGTCGCGAGGGGTGCCTCGGGCAGTCCGGCGGTCATCCGCGTCCGGACGAACCCGGGGCGTACGACCATGACGTGCACGCCCGTGCCGTGCAGCGCGTCGCCCAGCCCCTGGGCGAAGGCGTCGAGTCCGGCCTTGCTGGAGCCGTAGATGAAGTTCGCGCGGCGGGCCCGCTCGCCCGCGACGGAGGACATGACGACCAGCGAGCCGTGCCCCTGGGACTGGAGCGAGCGGGCGCACACCAGGCCCGCCGAGACCGCGCCGGTGTAGTTGGTCTGCGCGACCCGCACCGCCGCCTCCGGGTCCCGCTCGTCGCGGGCCTGGTCGCCGAGGAGGCCGAAGGCGAGCAGCACCATGTCGATGTCGCCCTCGGCGAAGACCTTGCCCAGCACGGCCTCGTGGGAGGAGGGGTCGAGCGCGTCGAAGGCGACGGTGTGCACATCGGCCCCCAGCCCGCGCAACCGCCCTGCGGCCTCCTCCAGCGCGGGCGACGGGCGGCCTGCCAGCCAGACCGTGCGGGTACGGCGGGCGATCAGCCGGCGGGCGGTGGCCAGCGCGATCTCCGACGTACCGCCGAGGACGAGCAGGGACTGGGGGAGACCGAAGGCGTCCTTCATGACAGCTCCTAGAGGTTGCCTGGTGTGCCGGTGCCTGTGCCTGCGCTAGAGGCTGAGGCGGCGGGACAGATCGGACGTGAAGACCCCGTGCGGATCCAGTTCCGCCCGCAGCGCCCGGAAGTCGTCCAGCCGTGGGTACATGACCGCGAGCAGTTCCGGGCGCAGCCGGGCGTCCTTGGCGAGGTAGACGCGTCCGCCGGCGGTGGCGACCTCCTCGTCGAGTTCGTCGAGGAACGCGCCGAGGCCGGGCAGGCCCGCCGGGATGTCCAGCGCCAGCGTCCAGCCGGGGACCGGGAAGGACAGCCAGCCCGGGTCGGACTCCCCGAAGCGCTTGAGGACCGCCAGGAAGGACGGGCAGCGGCGCTCCGAGATGCGGCGCACGATGCGGCGCAGGGCGTCCTCCTGGCCGTAGCCGACGACGAACTGGTACTGCACGAAACCGCTCCGGCCGTAGACGCGGTTCCAGTGGGGGACGCCGTCGAGGGGGTGGAAGAAGGCGGAGATGCGCTGGAGTTGGCCGGACCGCGAGCGGGGGGCCTTGTGGTACCAGAGCTCGTTGAAGAGGCCCACGGTCGTGCGGCTGAGCAGGCCCTCGGGGAGGACGGCGGCGGACGGCAAGCGGGGCGTGCGGAAGGACAGCGGGTCCCGGCGCAGGCGGGCGGGGAGGGCGTCCAGGGGGGCGTGGTCGCCGCGGGTGAGCACCGCGCGGCCGGTGGCGGCGCCCCGGGCCAGCAGGTCGACCCAGGCGACCGAGTAGCGGTAGCGCTGGTCGGTGGCCGCCAGCCGGGCCATCAGGTCGTCGAGATCCGCCGCGCGTTCGGTGTCGACCGACATCAGCGAGGTCTGGACCGGCTGGAGCCGGATCGTCGCGGTGAGGATCACCCCGGTCAGTCCCATGCCGCCCGCGGTGGCGTCGAACAGGGGCGTGCCGGGGATCACCGTGCGGATCTCGCCGTCGGCGGTGAGCAGTTCGAGGGCCAGCACGTGGCGCGCGAAGGAGCCCGAGACGTGGTGGTTCTTGCCGTGGATGTCGGCGCCGATCGCCCCGCCGACGGTGACGTAGCGCGTGCCCGGGGTGACCGGCACGAACCAGCCGAGCGGCAACAGCACCTCCATCAGCCGGTGCAGGGAGACGCCCGCGTCGCACAGCACGGTGCCGCCGTCTGCGTCGATCGCGTGGACGCGGTCCAGGCCCGTCATGTCGAGCACGGACCCGCCCGCGTTCTGCGCCGCGTCCCCGTACGCCCGTCCCAGGCCCCGGGGGATCCCGCCGCGCGCCCCGCAGTCGCGGACGGCCGCCGCGGCCTCCTCGTACGTCCGCGGGCGGATCAGCCGGGCGGCGGTGGGAGCGGTGCGGCCCCAGCCGGTGACGGTGGTGTGGTCCAGGCCCGTGACGTCCGGGACGGAATCGGTGTCGGCAGACATGTTCGTGACCGTATCGCCCCCATGTGAGCTATTAGTTAGAGAACATGGCAGCCCTCCCCGAAACGGGTGATTAATGGGATGTCGCTCAATATTGCCGGAGTTCAGGCCAGGTGGGCGTGAACAGTGAGTCCACATGGACGACCTCGACGACCTGCACGACATGGACCACCGGATCGTTTCGGCGCTCAGGGCGTGCGGCACCGACCCGCGCGTGGCAGGCGCCGCACGCGCCCTGTCCTGGGCGGGTGAGCACGCGGCGCTGTGGCTGGCGGCGGGGCTCGCCGGAGCCGCCGTCGACGGCAGGAGACGCGGCGCCTGGCTGCGCGGGACGGCGCTCACCGCGGGGGCGCACCTCGTCAGCATGGGGGTGAAGCGGGTCGTGCGCCGCCCGCGCCCCGCACACGTCGAGCCCCTGGTGCGCACCGCCGGCCGGCACTCCTTCCCCAGCTCGCACGCCACCTCCGCCGCTGCCGCCGCCGTCGCCTTCGGCGCCCTGGGAGCGCGCGCCGTCCCGCCGCTCGCCGCCGCCGTGTGCGTCTCGCGGCTGGTGGCGGGCGTCCACTACCCCTCGGACGTCGCGGCGGGCGCGGCCCTCGGCGCGCTCACGGCCCGGCTCGGCGCCCGCTGGATGAAGGGAGCGGCCCACCATGACTGAGACGGCCATCCTGCGGCAGCGCGGCCACGAGGAGCGGCCCGCGGCACCCCGCAAGGGCGGTCTCCTGGCCGGCCTCCTCCGGACCGCGCGTCCCAAGCAGTGGGTGAAGAACGTCCTGGTGGCCGCCGCCCCGGCGGCCGCCGGCGAGCTCTTCTCCCGGCACGCCCTGATCCAACTCGCCCTCGTCTTCCTCCTCTTCACCGCCTGCGCCGCCGCCGTCTACCTCGTCAACGACGCCCGAGACGCCGACGCCGACCGCGTCCACCCCACCAAGCGGCACCGCCCGGTGGCCGCCGGGCAGGTCCCCGTGCCTCTCGCCTACGCCGTCGGCGGCGGCCTCGCCGTCCTCGCGCCCGCCGCCGCGCTCTGGGTCTGCTCCCCGGCCGTCGCCGCCCTGCTGACCGCCTACCTGGGCATGCAACTGGCCTACTGCGTCAGCCTCAAGCACGTCCTCGTCGTCGACCTCGTCGTCGTCACGACCGGCTTCCTGATGCGGGCGATGATCGGCGGGCTCGCCCTCGGCATCCCGCTGTCGCGCTGGTTCCTGATCACGACCGGCTTCGGCGCGCTGTTCATGGTGTCGGCCAAGCGCTACTCCGAAGCCGTGCAGATGGCCGGAACGGCGGGCGCCACACGCGCGTTGCTCACCGAGTACACCACCGGCTACCTCCGCTTCGTCTGGCAGCTCGCCGCCGGTGTCGCCGTCCTCGGCTACTGCCTGTGGGCCATGGAGGAGGGCGGCGTCCCGCACACCAGCGTGCTGCCCTGGCGGCAGCTGTCCATGGTCGCCTTCGTCCTCGCGATCCTCCGGTACGCCGTCTTCGCCGACCGCGGCACGGCAGGCGAACCCGAGGACGTCGTCCTGCGCGACCGGGCACTCGCCCTCATCGGCCTGGTATGGGTGGCGATGTACGGCCTGGCGGTGGCCAATTGGTGACCACGCGCGCGTGGTCGGGCCCCACGGCCCCCTGCCGCCGTGAGCTCCTGGGTTTCGCCGCCGTCGGTCTCCTCGCCTACGCCGTCGACCTGGCCCTCTTCACATGCCTGCGCGGGCCCGCCGGACTCGGCCCGCTCACCGCGAAGGCCCTGTCCTTCCTGGCCGCCTGCTCGGTCGCCTATGCGGGCAACGCCCTCGGCACCTACCGGAACACGCGGGTCCGGGGCCTGCGCCCGTACGCCGTCTTCTTCCTGGTGAACCTCGCCGGGGCCGCCGTACAACTGCTGTGCCTGGCCGTCAGCCACTACGGCCTCGGACTCACCTCGCAGCGCGCGGACACCGTCTCCGGCGCGGTCATCGGCATGGCACTGGCCACGATTCTGCGGTTCTGGGGTACCCGTACATGGGTCTTCCGGGCGGAGGGCAGAGTCGGATCATGGACTGGCTGAAAAGGCTCCCGGTCGTCGGGCCGTTCGCGGAGCGGCTGATGATCACCCACGCGTGGCGGTCGTACGAGCGACTGGACCGCGTGAAGTGGACACGGCTGGCCGCCGCGATGACCTTCACGAGCTTCGTCGCGCTGTTCCCGCTGCTGACGGTGTCCGCCACCATCGCCGCCGCCACGCTCAGCACGGAGCAGCAGCACAAGCTGCAGGACAAGCTCGCCGAGCAGGTGCCCGGCATCTCCGACCAGCTGGACATCGCAGGCCTGGTGGACAACGCCGGCACGATCGGCCTCATCGCCGGCGCCCTGCTGTTCTTCACCGGCGTCAGCTGGGCCGGCTCGATGCGCGAGTGCCTGCGCGCGGTGTGGGAGCTGCCCGCCGAGGAGGAGAACCCGGTCCTGCGCTACGCCAAGGACGCGGGCGTCCTGATCGGCCTCGGCGGCGCGCTCCTCGTCACCATCGCCGCCTCCACCGTCGCCTCCGCGATGATCGGCTGGATCACCCGGCACCTGGGCATCGACGAAGGCGGCTGGAGCGGAGTCCTGCTGCACATCGCCGCGTTCCTGATCGCCGTACTCGCCGACTTCCTGCTCCTGCTCTACGTCCTGACACTGCTGCCCGGCGTGGAGCCCACGCGTCACCGTCTGCTCGTCGCGGCGCTGACCGGCGCGGTCGGCTTCGAGCTGCTGAAGCTGCTGCTCAGCGGCTATTTGCAGGGCGTGGCCGGGAAGAGCATGTACGGCGCGTTCGGCGTGCCCGTCGCGCTGCTGCTGTGGATCAACTTCACCTCGAAACTGGTGCTGTTCTGCGCCTCCTGGACGGCGACGCAGAGCAAGGAGGAGGACGAAGTCCCGGGCGTCACGGGCGAGTCCGGCGGCGCACCAGATCCGGCAGCGGCCAACGGCGGTTGACCAGGAACGCGCCGCCCGCGAGCAGTACCAGCACCCCGCCGGTGATGCCGAGCGCGATACCGATGCCGCTGGAGCCGTCCGCGGCCGGGGCGCTGGCCACCGGCTTCGAACCGGTCCCGGCCGTGCCGCCCGCGCCGCTCCCGGAGCCGCCGGACTCACCGGAGGGGTTCACGCCGGGCTGGGAACTGGCCTGCGCGGCGCTCTTCGGCGGCACCAGCTCGCCCACCGGCTGCACCTTCCCGGCGGCCTTGAAGCCCCAGTCGAACAGCCGCGCGGTCTCCTTGTAGACCTCGTTGTGCTCCGGCTTCTGGGGGTTCATCACGGTCACCAGCAGCACCTTGCCGTCCCGCTCGGCGACACCGGTGAAGGTGGCGCCCGCGTTGGTGGTGTTGCCGTTCTTGACGCCGGCGATGCCCTGGTAGACGGGCAGGTCCGCGTCGCCGCTCAGCAGCCGGTTGGTGTTCTGGATCTCGAAGGACTCGCGGACCGTCTTGCCCTTCTTGCCCTTCTTCGTCTGGCCCGGGAACTTCGCGCGGACCGTCGAGCAGTACTCCCGGAAGTCCTTCTTCTGCAACCCCGAGCGCGCGATCAGCGTCAGGTCGTACGCCGACGAGACCTGCCCCTCGGCGTCATAGCCGTCCGGGCTGACGACGTGCGTGTCGAGGGCCTGGAGCTCCTCGGCGTGCTCGTTCATCTCCTTGACGGTGTTGTCGACGCCCTTGTTCATCGCCGACAGCACGTGCACGGCGTCGTTGCCGGAGCGCAGGAAGACGCCGAGCCACAGGTCGTGGACGGTGTAGGTCTCGTCCTCCTTTATCCCGACCAGGCTGGACCCCGAGCCGATGCCCGCCAGGTCGGCGGGGACGACCTTGTGCTTGGACGTCCTCGGGAACTTCGGCAGCAGCGTGTCCGCGAACAGCATCTTGAGCGTGCTCGCGGGGGCCAGCCGCCAGTGCGCGTTGTGCGAGGCCAGCACGTCACCGGACTCGGCGTCGGCGACGATCCAGGAGCGGGCGCTCACGTCCTTCGGCAGCACCGGCACGCCGCTCGCGAGGTTCACCTGCGTGCCCGGCTGTCCGAGCCGGGCGCCGCCCACGGTCGACATCGACGCCGGGGGAGTGGCCGACGGGCTCGCCGACGGACTGCCCGAGGGGCTCGGGGCCGCGACGGCGGCGGGCGCGGCCAGGGCGAGGGACGACAGGACGGCGGAGGTGACCAGCAGGTATCGCCTGGCGGTCTTCTTCGGTGCGGGCACGGTCGGAAACGTACATGCAGTACGCAGGGAAGTCCCGCCTGCGCCCCCACCCCGCGAACGGAACCGGACACGCTCTGGCGATACTGGGTGCATGAAGCTCAGCCGCCCCGTCTCCTGGTTCCTGCTCGCCTTCGGGGTGTGGAGCTGGGTCATCTGGATCACTTTCGTCAAAAACCTCGTCAAGGACAGCAGTGGGCTCGCCTTCGACGACGGTCATCCCACGGCGTACTTCTGGGTGCACCTGCTGCTCGCTGTCGTTTCCTTCGTATTGGGGACGGCCATCGGGGCCATCGGGTTGCGTGGTCTGCGCGCACTGCGCCGGACGTCATAACGGCAATCGGGAGACACGACACCGTGGCCATCGTCTTCGTACTCGTCGCAACCCTCGTCCTGGCCGTCATCGTGACGGCCAACTGGTACGTGTGGCGACGCCTCTTCCGCGACACGACCCGCGGCCCGGGCCTCACCCGCCGCGCGGGCGCGGCCCTGATCGCCGGCGGCTGGCTCCTCGCGATCACGGCCCTGGTCGCCGAACGCACCGGCGTCCCCTTCTGGCTCCAGCAGGTCCTCGCCTGGCCGGGCTTCCTGTGGCTGGCCCTGTCGATATACCTGCTGCTGGCGGTCGTGGCGGGAGAGTTCGTACGGCCGCTGCTGCGGTGGTTCCTGGCGCGGCGGGCGAGGACGAAGGCGGCGGGCCCGGAGCACGGGCCGGTGGTGACGGCGACTGGTCCGGGGACGGACCGCGGCACCGGCGTGCCTGGCGGAGTGACGGCTTCCGCGACAGCCGCCGGTTCACCGGGGGAGGGCGTCGCTGGTGCGCGCGGCGGAGCGACGGCCTCGGCGACTGCGACCGTGCCGCAGGCGGACGGTGCCGGGATGCCCGGCGGGACGACTGCTTCGGCGACGACGGCGGCTGGGGAGCGGGCGGAGAGCGACGCCGGCGTGCGAAGCGGAGTGACGGCCTCGCCGGAGGCCGGGCCACGGCCGGACGTTGCCGGTGTGCCTGGCGGAGTGACGGCTTCGACGACGGCGGCCGTGCCGCAGGCCGAACGCGCCGGGGCGCCCGGCGCCGGTGCGTCCGGCGGTGCGGTTACCGCTTCCGCCACCGCCCCGCACCCCCAGGACGACCCCGCCCCCGCCACCCCCGACACCACCGTCTCCACCCCCACCGGCCCGTCCCGCCGTCTCTTCGTCTCCCGGGTCGTCGCCGGGGCCGCCGCGGCCGCCGCTGTCGGGACCGTGGGGTACGGGACGTACGGCGTGCTGCGTGGGCCCAAGGTGAAGCGGGTCACCGTGCCGCTGGCCAAACTGCCGCGCGCCGCGCACGGGTACCGGATCGCCGTGGTCAGCGACGTACACCTCGGCCCGGTCCTGGGCCGCGGCTTCGCACAGAAGGTCGTCGACACGATCAACGCGACCCAGCCCGACCTGATCGCGGTCGTCGGCGACCTGGTCGACGGCAGCGTGAAGGACCTTGGCCCCGCGGCGGCCCCGCTGGCCCAGCTGAAGGCCCGTCACGGGTCCTACTTCGTCACCGGGAACCACGAGTACTTCTCCGGCGCCGAGCAGTGGGTCGAGGAGGTCCGCCGCCTCGGCCTCACCCCCCTGGAGAACGCCCGCAGGGAGATGCCGTACTTCGACCTGGCCGGGGTCAACGACGTCGCAGGCGAGGACGAGGGCCAGGGCCCCGACTACGCCAGGGCCCTCGGCGACCGGGACACGGCACGCGCGTGCGTGCTGCTCGCCCACCAGCCCGTGCAGATCCACGACGCCGTCGAGCACGGCGTCGACCTCCAGCTCTCCGGCCACACCCACGGCGGCCAGCTCTGGCCCGGCAACCTCATCGCGGCCGCCGCGAACCCGACCGTCGCGGGCCTGGAGCGCTACGGCGACACCCAGCTCTACGTCTCACGCGGCGCGGGCGCCTGGGGCCCGCCCACCCGGGTGGGGGCACCGTCGGACATCACCCTGATCGAGCTGGCGTCGCGACAGGCCTGACCCTGTGAGAGCGCTGTGAAACCGGACGGAAACGCCCATCGGTAAGTTCTTTCCCAACTCGTCAGATCTCCCTTCCGCCAGCTCAAACACCTGTGATTGGGTGAGGCCGCCACAAAGGGGTGTGGCACTGGCACAAGGGCCCACGGGCCTGGGAGGGCAAGGCCGATGCGATCGGTTCGCATGCGGATACTCGCGGGACTGCTCGTCCTGGCGGCAGCGGGGGTGGGCGCCTGGCAGCTCGTGCCGTCGAAGAAGGACGGCACGACCATCACGGTCGGCACGACGGACGCCGTCACGTCGCTCGACCCGGCCGGCGCCTACGACGCCGGTTCCTGGGCGCTGTTCAGCAACGTCTTCCAGTCGCTGCTCACCTTCGCCCCGGGCGGCACCGCACCCGTACCCGACGCGGCCAGGAGCTGCGCGTTCGCCGACGGCGACCTGACCACGTACCGCTGCGAACTGCGCTCCGGCCTCACCTTCCCGAGCGGCCGGAAGATGACCGGCGAGGACGTGAAGTACTCCTTCGACCGGATCATGAAGATCAACTCCCCGGTCGGCCCGGCCCCCCTGCTCGACACCCTCCGTTCCGTGGACGCCGACGGGCTGACCGTCACCTTCCACCTGTCCTCGCCCGACGCCACGTTCCCGTTCAAGGTGGCGACCGGCGCGGGCTCGATCGTCGACCACACCGCGTACCCGGCCGACAAGCTGCGCACCGGCAGCGGTGTCGACGGCACCGGCCCGTACACCCTGACCTCCTACACGAAGGACGCCTCGGCGGTCCTCGCGCCCAACAGCCGCTACCAGGGTGCCGTCAAGGGCGGCGCGGGCCGGCCCGTCGAACTGCGCTACTACCCCACCCCCGCCGCCCTGGACGCCGCGTGGCAGGACAAGCGCGTCGAGGTCACGACCGACCAGCTGCCGCCCGCGGTCCTCGCCGGCCTGAACCCGAGCGATCCCGCGCAGCGCGTCTTCGAGTCGGAGAGCTCCGAGACCCGCAACCTGTACTTCAACACCCGTGCGGGCAAGCCCCTGCACGACCCGAAGGTCCGGCAGGCCATGGCCTGGCTCATCGACCGCGAGCGGCTGGCCGCCAACGTCTACGACGGCACCGTCGACCCGCTGTACTCCCTGATCCCGGCGGGCCTCACCGGGCACACCGCCTCATTCTTCGACGACTACCCGCGCCAGGACCCGAAGAAGGCACGGCAGCTGCTCACCCAGGCCGGCGTGACCCTGCCGGTCCGCTTCACCTACGGCTACGCCAAGGGCCGTGGCGCCGGTGCGCAGGAGGCCGCCGAGATCAAGCGGGAGCTGGAGGCGAGCGGCCTGTTCAAGGTCACCCTCAAGGGCTACGAGTGGACCGACTTCCAGAAGCGCTGGGCGAGCGGCAAGCTCGACGCGTACGCCGTCGGCTGGGTCGCCGACTTCCCCGACCCGGACACCTTCGGAGCCGCGCTCGTCGGTACCGGCAGCGCCATGAAGACCGGCTACAGCAGCAAGACCGTCGACCGGCTCATCCAGGACAGCCAGCGCTACGCCGACCGCGGCGAGGCCGACCGGGACTTCCAGTCGGTGCAGCAGACCGTCGCCCAGGACGTGCCGGTGCTGCCGCTGTGGCAGGCGAAGGAGTACGTCGTCACCACCGAGGACATCGGCGGCGGCCAGTACCTGTCGGACGGCACGGGCGTGTTCCGCCTCTGGAGCCTCACGCGGCTCTAGGGAGCCTCACGCCGCTCCAGGGCCGGTGCTCTGGGAGTCGGTCCGGCGCGCGGCCGGGTCCGGGATCGCCCGGGTCATCCCCGGCAGGAAGTCCGTGAACAGTTCGTGCACCTCGCGCACCAGCGGCCGCAGCACCCGGAAGCGGGCCAGTGCGACTCCACGCGCGGTGAGCCGGGCCCCGCGCTCGGCGAGCCGGTAGCTGCGTTCCCGGCCCTCGGTCCGGTCGAAGATCCAGTACAGGACGAGGCCCATCTGGGACAGCCACATCAACTCGGGCAGGATGTCCCGCAGTTCCTCGGCCACCTTGGTCTTCGTCGCCCCGGCCAGCACCTCCCGGTGGACGCTGATGGCCTCCTCACGCGCGTGCTCCGACTCCGGGGAGAAGGGGCTGAGCGGGCTGTCCGGATCGGCGGCGTTCTTGAAGAACTGCACCGCGAACTCGTGGTACGGCGCGGCGATGTCCAGCCACGCCCGCAGCACACCCGCGAGCCGGGCCTCCAGATCGCTCTCCCGGTCCAGGATCTCCCGGACCGCCACCTGGTGCTCGGCGGCGATCCGGTCGTAGAAGCCCTGGATCAGGTGCTCCTTGCCCTCGAAGTAGTAGTACGCGTTGCCGACGGAGACCCCGGCCTCCTTGGCGATGGCCCGCATCGTCGTCTTGTCGTAGCCGCGCTCCTGGAACAGCCGCATGGCCGTCTCCAGGATCAGGGCGCGGGTCTGCTCGGACTTGGTCGGGGTGGCGCCGTCGTCGGGGCCGTCGTTCTTCGCGGACACGGGAAGAGAGCCTAACGTCAGCGCCCCGGCGCCCGGCGAGGGGCGCAGGTGCCGTCGGCGCAGCCCGGCGCGGTGTAGGTCCAGCCGAGGTCCGGGTGGTACGCCCACCCGTCCGCCCGCCGGTACACCCGGCCGCCCCACTGAGCCTGGCCCCACTGCGCCCCGCCTCCCGGCGCC
Organism: Streptomyces chartreusis NRRL 3882; assembly: GCF_900236475.1. Taxonomy (GTDB): domain Bacteria; phylum Actinomycetota; class Actinomycetes; order Streptomycetales; family Streptomycetaceae; genus Streptomyces; species Streptomyces chartreusis_D. The sequence goes on along the minus strand of NZ_LT963352.1, from coordinate 3,447,381 downwards.
CTGCCTCCCTGCCCCCGGTTCCACTGCGCGCCGCGCCACTTGGCGGCGGCCAGCACCGCGCCCCTCGCGAGCCGGGCGCCGGACGGGGTGCTGAGCCGGTGGGCGAGCGGACGGTGCTCGCGCAGCGCCCACAGGGTGACGATCCAGGCGGCGGGGCCCCGGTAGACCTGCCCGGCGTCGCCGACGACGGTGATCTCGTCGAGGGTGGCGCCGTGGTCGAGGCCGGGAAACCGCCCCCGGGCCTCCTCGGAACCGGCCGGGACCAGCTCCAGCGGCACCAGCTTCGGTTGCCGCAGGAGCCAGTCCCGCAGGAACGCGCACAGGGAGCACTCGGCGTCGTACAGGACGGTGAGCCGGCGGACCGGTGCGGTGGCGTTCATGCCGCTCTCCGCTCAGGCCTGCGCCTGCGGGGCGGCCCAGCCCTGCGGCGGCACCGGCGGTACCTGCTCGCGCTCCATGGCACCGCGCCGCCGGATCCGGTTGAGCACGTAGACGTTGCCCAGGTGCATCACGCCGAGGACCAGCAGCACCACGCCGACCTTGGTCGACAGGGCCTCGAAGACGCCGCGCGTGTCGGTGATGGTCTCGTCACCGCTCAGATACAGCGCGACGAACCCGAGGTTGACGAGGTAGAAGCCGACCACCAGGAGGTGGTTGACGGCGTCGGCGAGCTTCTCGTTGCCGTGCAGTACGTCGGCGAGGAAGATCCTCCCGTTCCGGCTGAGCGTGCGGGCCACCCAGATGGTCAGACCGATGCTGACCAGCAGGTAAATGACGTAGGCGATGACCGTGCGGTCCATTGCCCCCACCCTTCTTGAACACGTTCAAAACGCTGTCGGGGATGACTCTAGACCTGTTTTTGAACATGTTCAACACGTGGGCCGGCCCCTCAGGCCGCGCAGCCCCCGATCCTCCGCGTGCTCAGCGCGATGTCGTCCAGCCGGACCTCGTACGACGACGGGCTCGGGTCCGCCTGGTACAACTGCCAGCCCAGCTTGAGCTGTTCGAAGGCAGGGAAGACGAACGGACCGGACGTACCGCCGTGCTGGTCGGTTGAGACGGTCAGGTCGGGCTGGGGTACGCCGTCGAAGTAGACCGTGACGCGGTTGTCCCTGGCGTCCAGATGGAACTCGACGCAGCTCCACTTACCCGCCGTCGCCGGCGCGGAGGTCTTCCACGCGGTCCAGTCCCCGGTCGGTCCGAGGTCGGAGCCGACACCGTAGAAGTTGCGCTTCTCCGTGGGCACGTACTGGCCGCCGAGCGGACGGACCAAGGTCGGGGAGTCCCGGCCGGAGGCCTCCGCAAGGGTCCAGTGCGCCCAGTCGGGGGCGGTCGGGAACGCGTCCACCCTCAGCCGCATCCGGGCCCAGAAGCTGTTGCCGGGGGGAGCCAGGTGTGGGAACACCAGGAAGGCGCGGCCGTTGCCCTCGGTGCGGATGCGGAGTTCACGGCCGTGGCCGGTGGAGGCGCGGGTGACGGTCAGTGTGCCGTCGGAGGTGTCCGAGGTCCAGTCGCGGCCTTGGGCGACCGGGCCGAGGGGGAGGCGGTCGAAGCTCTCCCGGGCGAGGACCGGGGAGGGTGCCGCCGAGGCGGTGGGGGATGCCGTGAGCAGCGCGGAAGCCGTGGCCAGCAGCGCTGCGGCGGCCCTTCTGAGGTATGCCATGCGGCAGTCTGGCCACGGGAGTTACAGCCGTGACAGGTGCCGAGCCTTAAGTGGCCGGTCACGTTCCGTTTCTGTCCGGATCGGGTCACGCGACCTTTTTCGCTTGGCCTGCCTTCAGGATTTCAGCAACGTCCAAGGTGACCTTGGCGCCGATGGAGTCGGGGAGGGTGACGATCTCGCCAGGGGCGTGAGGACGGTGGTTCTCGTACCCATTCCCGGCCGGGTCGGTGAGGACGTGAAGGCGCTGGTGCTTGCGGTCGACGATGACGTAGACGGGCACCTTGGCGTCGGCGTAGGCGGCGACCTTGGTCTTGAGGTCGTCCTTCCAGTTCCCGGAGGTGACCTCCAGGACGAGACGGAAACAGGCCGGGTCGTACGCGTTGTTCTCGACGAAGTGGTCGTCGATGTCGGCGTCCACCACCACGAGGTCCGGGATGGCGTAGTCCTCGGCGCCGGTGGGCAGCCAGAGCCCGACGTTCTGAAGGACCTCGGTTTCGCCGTCGTCCAGTCCTGCCGCGATGAACGGGCGCATGAGCTTGGTCAGTGCACGGGCGTGGGGAGCATCCGAGGACGGGGTCACGAGGAGATGGCCTGCGATGATCTCGACGCGGTAGCCCGGATGGCGCTCCATGATCTCGTCGGCGATGGTCGTCAGGGTGACCGGCTCTTCTTGGTGGAAGGGCTGCTCGACGGAAGCTGCGGACATCAGGTGCCTCCTGGGGGCTGGTGTCGAGAGCATCATCGTAGGTCGGACGACGTCATTGCGTCCTTCGCAGCCATGTTCACCCGTGAGTGTGGCATATGCCCGAGGGCCCTGTTTCCAGCGGAAACAGGGCCCTCACAGCCGTACGGCAGACGGCCTCAGTAGCGGCGCGTGATCAGCGCTCGCTTCACCTCGGCGATCGCCTTCGTGACCTCGATGCCGCGCGGGCAGGCGTCCGTGCAGTTGAAGGTCGTGCGGCAGCGCCAGACGCCGTCGCGGTCGTTGAGGATCTCCAGGCGCTGTTCGCCCGCCTCGTCACGCGAGTCGAAGATGAAGCGGTGCGCGTTGACGATCGCGGCCGGGCCGAAGTACTGGCCGTCGTTCCAGAAGACCGGGCACGACGTGGTGCAGGCCGCGCAGAGGATGCACTTCGTCGTGTCGTCGAAGCGCTCGCGGTCCTCGGCCGACTGCAGACGCTCGCGCGTGGGCTCGTTCGTGTCCTTCGTGATGAGGAAGGGCATGACGTCCCGGTACGCCTGGAAGAACGGCTCCATGTCCACGACCAGGTCCTTCAGGACCGTCAGGCCCTTTATGGCCTCGACCGTGATCGGCTTCTCGGGGTTGATGTCCTTGATCAGCGTCTTGCAGGCAAGGCGGTTCTTGCCGTTGATCCGCATCGCGTCCGAGCCGCAGATGCCGTGCGCGCAGGAGCGGCGGAACGTCAGCGTGCCGTCGAGGTCCCACTTGATCTTGTGGAGGGCGTCGAGGACGCGCTCCTTCGGGTCGATCTCCAGCTGGAAGTCTTCCCAGCTGGCCTCCGCCGCGACCTCCGGGTTGAACCGGCGGATGCGGAAGGTGACCGTGATGTAGGGGGAGTCGGCGAAGCCGGGCTCGGGCTTTCCGGCCGCGTCCGACTTGTCCAGAACGGGGGTAGCCATCAGTACTTACGCTCCATCGGCTGGTAGCGGGTCTGGACGACCGGCTTGTAGTCGAGACGGACGGTTTCGGAGCCGTCGGCGCCGACCTCGCGGTACGCCATGGTGTGCCGCATGAAGTTGACGTCGTCGCGGTTCGGGTAGTCCTCGCGGTAGTGACCGCCGCGGGACTCCTTGCGGGCGAGCGCGGAGACCGCCATGACCTCGGCGAGGTCGAGCAGGTTACCCAGCTCGATGGCCTCCAGCAGGTCCGTGTTGAACCGCTTGCCCTTGTCCTGGATCGAGACGTTCTTGTAGCGCTCGCGCAGCTCCGCGATCTTCTCGACCGCCGTCTTGATGGTCTGCTCGGTGCGGAACACCATGACGTTGGCGTCCATGGTCTCCTGCAGCTCACGGCGCAGCGTCGTCACGCGCTCGGTGCCGGTGGAGTCACGCAGCCGCTCCACCTGCTCCATCACGAACTCGGCCGGGTTCTCCGGCAGCTCGACGAAGTCCGCCGTCTGGGAGTACTCGGCCGCGGCGATGCCGGCCCGCTTGCCGAAGACGTTGATGTCCAGGAGCGAGTTCGTGCCGAGGCGGTTCGCGCCGTGCACCGACACGCAGGCGACCTCGCCGGCCGCGTACAGGCCCGGGACGACGGTGGTGTTGTCCGCCAGGACCTCACCCTCGACGTTCGTCGGGATGCCGCCCATCGCGTAGTGCGCGGTGGGCTGGATCGGGATCGGGTCCGTGTACGGCTCGATGCCGAGGTACGTCCGCGCGAACTCCGTGATGTCGGGCAGCTTGGCGTCCAGCTGCTCCGGCGGGAGGTGGGTGAGGTCGAGGTAGACGTGGTCGCCCTCGGGGCCGCAGCCGCGGCCTTCCCGGATCTCCGTGTAGATGGAGCGGGACACGACGTCACGGGACGCCAGGTCCTTCATGACCGGCGCGTACTTCTCCATGAAGCGCTCGCCGTCCTTGTTGCGGAGGATGCCGCCCTCACCGCGGGCGCCCTCCGTCAGGAGGATGCCCATGCGCCAGATGCCGGTCGGGTGGAACTGGAAGAACTCCATGTCCTCCAGCGGGATGCCCCGGCGGTAGACGGCCGCCTGGCCGTCACCGGTCAGCGTGTGCGCGTTTGACGTCACCTTGAAGAACTTGCCGCAGCCGCCGGACGCGTAGATCACGGCCTTCGCCTGGAAGACGTGGATCTCGCCGGTGGCGAGCTCGTAGGCCACCACACCGGCCGAGCGCTTCACGCCGTCGACCTCGGTGATCAGCTGGTCCAGGACGTAGAACTCGTTGTAGAACTCCACGCCCTCCTTGACGCAGTTCTGGTACAGCGTCTGGAGGATCATGTGGCCGGTGCGGTCGGCCGCGTAGCAGGAGCGGCGGACCGGGGCCTCGCCGTGGTTCCGGCTGTGACCGCCGAAGCGGCGCTGGTCGATGGTGCCGTTCGGAGTGCGGTTGAACGGCAGGCCCATCTTCTCCAGGTCGAGGACGGAGTCGATGGCCTCCTTCGCCAGGATCTCGGCGGCGTCCTGGTCGACCAGGTAGTCACCGCCCTTGACCGTGTCGAAGGTGTGCCACTCCCAGTTGTCCTCCTCCACGTTGGCCAGCGCGGCGGCCATGCCGCCCTGCGCGGCGCCCGTGTGGGAGCGGGTGGGGTAGAGCTTGGTGAGCACGGCGGTGCGGCTGCGCTTCGTCGACTCGATGGCGGCGCGCATACCGGCGCCACCGGCGCCGACGATGACGGTGTCGTACTTGTGGATCTTCATGATTTTCGCAGCCCCGTGCCTAGCGGATGTTCGGGTCGAAGGTGAAGATCACCAGCGTGCCCAGCAGGATGGTGAACACCGTGGCGGTGTAGAGCAGGCCCTTGAGCCACAGCCGGGTGTTCGCGCGCTCCGCGTAGTCGTTGATGACCGTGCGCAGGCCGTTGGCGCCGTGCAGCATCGCGAGCCACAGCATCAGCAGGTCCCAGACCTGCCAGAAGGGGCTCGCCCAGCGGCCCGCCACGAAGGCGAAGCCGATCTTGGACACACCGCCGTCCAGCACCAGCTGGATCAGCAGGTGGCCGAGGACCAGCACGACCAGCACCACGCCCGACAGGCGCATGAACAGCCAGGCGGCCAGCTCGAAGTTGCCCCGGGTGGACTTCGGGGTCTTCTTGGTGCGCTTGCGCGGGGCCTCGATGAAGGGCGCGGGGTTGTCGACGGTGTAGACGGCGCCACCCTCGACGGGGCCGACGCCGGCGGCGGTCTTCTCAGTCGTGGACATTGGCGTCAGCTCCCGAACAGTTCACGAGCGGCGTGGCCGAGGACGGGGTAGATCGCCCCGAGCATCAGCACGACCCACAGGGCGACGACGGTCCAGAGCATCTGCTTCTGGTACCGGGCGCCCTTGATCCAGAAGTCGACGGCGATGACGCGCAGACCGTTGAGCGCGTGGAAGAGGATGGCGGCGACGAGGCCGTACTCCAGCAGCGCGACGATCGGCGTCTTGTACGTGGCCACGACGTTGTCGTAGGCCTCAGGGGACACGCGGACGAGAGCGGTGTCCAGCACGTGAACGAACAGGAAGAAGAAGATGAGGACGCCGGTGACTCGGTGAGCCACCCAGGACCACATTCCTTCCCGGCCGCGGTACAGCGTTCCAGCCGGCACGGAAGTTTCCTCCGGGAGCGGGGATTGGGGCCGCGCCGGCTTGGTGTGTCGGTCGGGCCCGGCCGGGTACGGTCCACCGGCCCCCAGCATCGTAGCGATGCGCTGCCGCTGGGCTGAGCCGGGGTCCCGGGGTGTGATCAAACTGGCATGCAAAGAGGTACAGGTGGGCTAGCGCGGGCAGGGGGTATCGGGGTTCCCCGGGGCCTGCCGGGTGCGGGCCGTCAGTGGTTGATCGCGCAGTTCCCCGCGCCCCTGAGGGCGGTCAGCAGACGTCCCCTCGCGAGGCGCCGGAGTTCGTCCGCCGTCACTGCCCGCTCCTCCTCCGGATCGTTGGTCAATCGTGACCGGATGGCCTCCAGGAGGCGGTCCAGGGTCTCGGCCGGGGGCACACCGTCCAGGCAGATGACGAACACGTGTCCGAAGCGGGCCTCATAGGCGGCGTGGGCCGCGCTGAGGGCCGTGTGGGCCGCGGAGTACGTGCCGGGCGGGAGGGGCGGCAGGGACTCGGCTGCCAGGGCCTCCGTCAGGTCGGGCCAGGTCAGGTCGTAGGCCGCCTCGTCCGCCGCGGCCAGCAGGGAGGCCAGGTCCGGATAGGGGCGGTGTTCCGCGACACGCCGGGACCAGCGGGGGCTGCGCAGGCAGGAGAGGAGCGTCTGCTCCAGGGCCTCCTCGGAGGCCGCGTTGAAGCGCTCCACCGGTATGGCGAGTCGGCCGGGGAGGTCTGGGAGACGGTGCGCAGGCAGCGTGGGTCCTCGTGGGCGTCACGTGTGTCGGCAGGGCATGTTGTGAGGGATGTGACGTCACGCTATCGAGTACGACCATGACGTGTCCGACGGATGCCCGAATTTCACCCGGGAGAGAGAGTTTCGGCACGCGTGGTGGACGCGCGCAGGGTGGCAGGGGGTCTTAGGTTGGCGATGTGAGTCAGCACAAGCGCCGGGGTTCGGCGAAGCAGGGAAAGCCGGGGAAGCAGTGGCAGGTGCTGGTCGTGGCCACGGCCGTCGCCCTGGTCGTGGTCGCGGCCGGGGTGAGTCTGGGGCTCTGGGCGGCCTCGGGCGGCGACGGCGGGACCACCGGGCCGGAGGCCAGACCCTCCCAGGACCGGACCGCGGCCGCCCCGCACGGCACCTCCCCGGAGGACGGCCCGAGTCCGAGCCGCTCGTACGCCCTGTCCCAGGCGCCGCAGACGATCCCCGCCGTGCGCGAGCACACCGCGGCCCGCGGCCCGGGCTGGCGCCCCGCGAGCGGGGACCGCGTCGTCGTGGACGACCCGGCGCTGGCCGACGAGGGCCGGCTGATCGCCGGTGAGCTCGGGCTGACGTACGAGGGCGAGAAGGACGACCGGCGCGCCGGGGACGTACGGCTGACGCTGGACGACGGCAAGAAGGCGAATCCCGAGTCGTACGTCATGACCGTGCGCGACGGGCGGGTGGAGATCAGCGGGCCCGCCGACGCGGGCGTCTTCTACGGCACCCGCACCCTCAAGCAGGAAGTGCACGACGGCGGCACGGCGCCCGAGGGCGTGGTGCGGGACGAGCCGGCCAAGCCGGAGCGCGGGTTCATGCTGGACATCGCCCGCAAGAACTACACGGCCGGCTGGATCGAGGACCGGATCCGGGAGCTGGGCGATCTGAAGTTCAACCAGCTCGGTCTGCACTTCTCCGACGACCAGGGATTCCGGATCGAGTCCGACTCGCATCCGGAGATCGTGTCCGAGCAGCATCTGACCAAGGCGCAGGTGCGGAAGATCGTCGACCTCGCGGAGAGCCGCCACATCACCGTCGTGCCAGAGATCGACTCCCCGGGGCACCTCGGCGCGGTCCTCGCCGCCCACCCCGACCTCCAGCTGCGCACCGGGCGGGGATCGGCGGTGCAGGGGGCCATCGACATCTCCGAGAGCGAGAGCGCCGCGATCGTCGACGATCTGCTGAACGAGTACGCCGACCTGTTCCCGGGCGGGCCGTGGCACCTCGGCGGCGACGAGTACCAGGCACTGGTGCGCTCCGACCCGGAGGCGTCGTTCCCGCAGCTGGCCGCCGCCGCGCGGGAGAAGTACGGCTCCGGGGCGACGGTCGCCGACCTCACCACCGGCTGGCTCAACGACCGGGCCGCCACCGTCCGCAAGCACCAGCGCACCCCGCGCGCGTGGAACGACGGCTTCTTCCGGGACACCTCCGTCAAGGCCGCCAGGGACATCCAGGTCGCCTACTGGACCGGCAAGGAGATCGGCGCCCGGCAGCCCGCGGAGTACCTGGGCGAGGGCCGGAAGGTGATCAACTACAACGACGAGTTCCTGTACTACGTGCTCGGCGAGCCGCAGACCTTCGTCTATCCGACGGGGCAGCGGATCTACGAGCAGTGGACGCCCCGGGTGCTGCGCGGCACGGCGGCCGTGCCGGAGCGCTACGACGGGCAGATCCTCGGCGGGTCCTTCGCCGTCTGGGGCGACGTCCCGGACGCGCAGACGCAGGACCAGGTGGCGGCCGGGATCCGCATGCCGCTGCGGGCGACCGTCCAGAAGCTGTGGGACCCGGGCCGGCCCGAGCTGTCCTGGGCGGAGTTCCGGGCGCTTGCGGACAGGCTCGGCTGACCGCACACGAATTGGCCCGTACGGCTGCGAACTGCCGTACGGGTGTGGTGGTCTTCTGACGCGAGCCGAATCGAATATGCCGGGGGGAACCGGAGCATGGGCTACTGGGGGTACTTCGTCGTGGGCCGTGGGGAGCGGCCGCTGGCGGAGCTGGACGCACTGGCGGGGGCGACGGACGGGATGGTGCGGCGCACCTCGGCACCGGGCGGGTGGCAGGTTTGGGAGTACCCGAGCAGCGACGGCGACGTCGGGAACATGAACGCCCTCGCCCGGGAGACCGGGGCGCCCGCGCTGTTCGGGTACGTGATGAACAGCGAGTGCGTGGTGCTGGAGGCCGCGGCGCCGGACAGCGGCACGTGGACGACCTGCCTCGCCCGGGCCGCCATGGCCGGGTACCTGGGCGCCGGCCGGGAGGGCCTCACACTGGAGGACTACTTCCTCGAACCCCGCGACGCCGCCGAGCACGCGGTCCGCTGGGCCGCCGAGGCCGGGCACGAAGTGAACGCCGACACGCTGGTGGACGTACTCACTTCAGACCCTGATCCTCTGGCTGAAAACCTCTTCTTCCGCTTCCTCGACCGACTGGGCGTCGTGCCCCTGTGACGTTCCGGGGCCGTTGCGCGCAGTAAGGGGAAGTGCGGGTTCCGTGAGGGGTGAGGGCTGGAAGCGGCCTGGTAGGGCCCCTGCAAGGCCCGCGGAGGGAGGCGTGGATGAGCCTGGTGGAGTTGATCGCACAGGCCGACGAACGCGGGCTGGCCGCGAGCGGGCTGGCTTGTCTGGATCGGTGCGTGCCCCTGCTGGGCGGCGACGACGAGATCCTGCGGCCGCTGTGGGCGAGCCTCACCGACGGCGCCGGTACCGGCGACTGGGGTGAGGGGCTGGAGCAGGCGCGCGGAAAGCTGGACGCGGCCGGCACCGGGGACGAGGCGGCCGTGCTCGCCCACCGGATGCTCGAGGCCGCTCCCGCCGAGCTGTCCCCCGCGGGGGTACGGGTGTGGGCCGACGCCTGCTCCGTCGCCTCCCTCCAGATCCACCGCCTCCTCGACACCGCCGAGGACGACGCCTCGTCGGTCACCGTGCGCCGCGAGGGCCGTACGGAGGGCATGTCGCCGCTCGTCGCCGCGGAACTGCGCCGCCAGATCACCGTCCTGGAGGTCCTGGCCGGTCACGGTCCGGCCGGGCTGCGGCGGGCGCTGGAGGTGTCGACCGAGGGACGTCGGGTACTGCGCGCGGTCGTCTCGCGCCGGAGCCGGCAACAGGGCTGACGGACCGGGCGCCGAGCCCCTGACCGGCCCAAACCCCATTCCTGGGAGAGTCCTGTGACGGTCCCTTGGGTGAGGTGGGGCGGTCCTGCGCCGCTTCGGGGAAGTCGCCGATTCCGTGTGACGAAACGTCATGCCGCAGCGCTTTCCCGGGTGTGACGACTCAAGCGGAAACCAGGCCCTCGGCCGCGGCGAAGCCGCTGCGGTGGGCGGCGGACACGGTGGCGACGATGCGCGAGGGAGCACGGCTGCGCCTCGACTACTCGGCACAGAGTCTGTGGAGCATCGACCGGATGATCGAGGGGATACGGCGGGAAGGAGCGCCGTACGCCGCCGTGCAGGAGGTGCTGCGCGGGTTCGGGGCCTACGCCGGTGAGGTGATGGCGCGTCAGACCGGGGCCGAGTGGTGGGCGACGGGCGGCGACCACTGGATCCGCACCCCCGACGGACGCCTCTGGGACCCGATCGACGAGGCCCGCCGCTGTTACGCCGGGCACGGCTCGCTGCGGCTGCTGTGCCGGGACGCGACGACGGCCGCGCCCCCGCGGTAGCTCAGCGCGCGAGCCCCACCGGGGCGTCCCCGGTTCCGGGACCGGCCTGCTCCGGGGCCGGCTCGTCGAGCTTGGCGGCCCTCCCGGCGAGGGTGCGGATCTCGGGCAGGTCGTCGTAGAGGTGCCGGCCGGGGCACTCGGTCGGGTAGCCGTCGCGATGGCCGGAGACGCGGTGCAGCGTGGCCTTCTGGCCCGCCTTGTACTTGCCGTTGTCGGCACCGGCGGTCAGCACCACCGTGCCGGTCGGGTCGATGCCGTACAGGCCGAGCTTCCAGGCCGCGACCTTGGCGACCGACTCGCGTACGGCGGTGTTCGGGGTCGTCTTGCTGTAGTCGCCGAGCACCGAGACGCTGCTGGTGGCGGTGTTGAAGCCGTAGGTGTGCGCGCCGAGGACGGGCCTGTCCATGCCGCCCGCACGGCCCTCGAAGACCGTGCCGCACTTGTCGACGAGGAAGTGGTAGCCGATGTCGTTCCAGCCGTTGCTCCGCACGTGGTAGAGGAACACGCCGCGCACGATCGACGCCGACTCGGAGCAGGTGTAGTCGTTGGTGCCCGCCGTGTGGTGGACGAACATCGCACGGGTGCCGGTGGTGTAGGTGGGCGGGTCCTTCACGAGGGACTCGTCGGCGCCCCAGGCGGAACGTGACCTGACGGCGGGACGTTCGGCGTGCGGCGCACCGGCGGCCGGCCCGACGACCTCCGGTTCGACGAGGTCCGGTTCGACGACCGTGGTGTGCACGGCGTCCGATCCGCCGTCCGGGTCGACCAGTTCGACGCGCAGCCCGTCGGGCAGCCGTCCGCCCGACACCCGCACCTGGACGCCGTCCGAAGGCCCGGTCCACAGCGGCTGGGTGCCGCCGCGGACTCCGGCGCGGTGGCGGTCGGGGCCGGTCTCGGGCGTCCGGACGTCGGTGTCGAGTGCGCGCCACGCGCTCCATTCGCCGCTCTGGCGGGAGCGGGTGCGCACGTGCGCGGTGCCGTCCAGGGCCGCGTCCGGGTCGTCCCAGGTGACACCGACCATGCTGAACGGCTCGGTGGTGCGCGGGGCGAGGGACCGCTCGTGCGGGTCACCGTCCGGCACCCGGACGGTGTGCACGCCGTCCGAGGAGGAGGCGGAGGAGGTCCGGGCGGGCTGGGTCAGGCCGAGCGTGCCGGCGGCCAGGGCGGTGGCGACGGCGGTGTGCAGCAGGAGGCGTGTCATGCGTGGCTCGCTTCCGGTCCTCTTGGGGGCGATGGGGGAGTCTTTCCCCCTTGCCCACCCGTCCGTTCGGTCTGCCGGAGAAATCCGGCAAACGGCCGAGGACCGGACGAGTCGTCACGGCGTCAGCGTCTGGCCCAGGTGGGCGTCCGTCGGGGTGCCCAGCGTGGACTTGCCGAAGACGACGGAGTCGGCGTACCCGAGGCCGGTGCTGTTGCTCGGCAGGTACAGCAGGACGCCGTCGCCCCCGTCCTCGCCGTCGGCGCCGAACGTGAGGTCCGCCCGGCCGTAGCCGGACAGGTCCGTCAGTGACACCGACGAGCCGAAGCGGTCGCCGGTCTCCGTGGAGCCCGGGACGCCGGAGGTGTCCTGCGAGATCCCGACCGAGCCGGAGCCGGTCAGACCGGAAGCGGTGCCCTTGACGAGGATCGCGCTGCCCGCGTCGGCGCGGTTGACGCCGTCCCGGGTCAGGTCCTCGCCCGGGGCGCCCGCGAGGACGTCCGCGTAACCGTCGGCGTTGTAGTCGCCGACCGAGACGGAGGTGCCGAGGGCGTCACCGGACTCGTTGCCGCCCGGCACGTACGCCGTGTCCTGGTGGATCACGGTCATGCCGGTGGTCGTGAAGCCCGTGGCCGTGCCCGGGACCATGGTGATCTGGCCGCCGGACCTGCCGCCGGACTCCGACGCGGCCGGCTGGCCGATGACGATGTCGTCGTAGCCGTTGCCGCTGACGTCACCGGCGGCGAGGGAGCGACCGCCCTTGACGGAGATGACGCCCACCTTGGTCAGACCGGTCGCGGAGCCCGCGAAGCGGACGACCCGGCCGATGCCGCCGGTGTCGCGGTAGTTCAGGGCGATGTCCGCGTAGCCGTCCCGGTTGAAGTCGCCGGTCGCGGCGTCGAGGTAGGAGACGGCGCCCGTGGCCGTGGTGAGCGTGCCGTACTTGGTGGCGCCGCCGGTCAGCCGGGCGTTCCAGTTGCCGCCCCTGCCGGTGCCGGCGGAGAAGACGTCCGCCTTGCCGTCGCCGTCGAAGTCGCCGACGGCGACCGTGGAGCCGAGCCTGGCGCCCGTCGAGGTGACCCCTGACGTGGTGTACGAGAAGCCGGTGTCGAGTGCGGGTCCGTACATCACCGTGACCGAGCCGCGGTCGGCGTGGCCGCTGGTGTCGTCCTCGCCGGGTGCGCCGATCGCGAGGTCGGCGTAGCCGTCGCCGTTCACGTCGCCCCACGCGGTGGAGGTGCCGAAGCCGTCACCGGTCTCGTGGGAGCCGGGGACGCCCGGGCTGCTCTGGCTGAGCGTCACCTTGGCGGCGGTGACCGGGCCGTCGATGCCGCCCGGGACGACGGTGACGGTGCCGCCGCCGCTCAGCGCCTTGGGAGTGCCCGCGACCAGGTCGGTGACGCCGTCCCGGTTGACGTCGGAGGTGGCGAGGGCGTGTGAGATGCCCGGGGTCTTGGCGACCTGGGCGATCCGGGAGAGCTGGGAGTAGAGGTTCGCGCCGGGGCAGGCGGTGGCGTTGGTGTCGCGGTGGCCGAAGACCCGGGGCAGGGTGATCGAGACGCCCTTGTCGACCTTGTTGCCGTCCTGGCCGGCCGGGCTGCCGGAGGTGAGCGTCACCTTGCCGGTCGGGTCGATGCCGTACATGCCGAACTTCCAGGCGACCAGCCGGGAGATCGCGTCGAGCGCGGCGCGGCTCGGCCGGGCCTTCTCGAAGTTGCCGATGTACGAGATCCCGACGGTGTCGGTGTTGAAGCCGATGTCGTGGGCGCCGGTGACCGGCAGGTCCATGCCGCCGCTGCGGCCCTCGAAGATCTGCCCGCACTTGTCGACGACGAAGTTGTAGCCGATGTCGTAGTAGCCGCGTGCGAAGTGCTCCTGCTGGATGGAGCGCATCCGGGCGCGGGACTGGGCGCAGGACAGGGTGTTGTCGCTGTCCATGCCGGTGTGGTGGACGACGGCGGCCTTGATCTCGGTGCCGTAGGCCGGTGTGCCGTCGTAGTCCGTGGAGGCGCCCCATTCGGCCTGCGTGATGATCGGCGGCTTGACGACCGTGGAGGGGCGGGGCGCGGGGGCCGTGGGGGTCGGGGAGGGGGAGGCCGTCGGGGACGCCGTGTCGCCGGGGGTGCCGCTCGGCGTGCTCGTCTCGGTCGGGGTGGCCGTTTCCGCCGGGGTGCCCGTTTCCGCCGGGGTCTGGGTGGGAGTCGGCGGAGTCTGGGTGGGGGCCGTCGGCTCCGTCGTCGGGGCGGGGGTCTCCTCGGTGAAGGCCGCGGTCCGGATGGCGCCCTTCGGGTCGGTGCCCGGGTCGAGGAGCCTCACGTCCATGCCGGCGGGCTGGCCGCCCGCCTCCGTGCCGTCCGCGTTCACGACACGCACCTCGACGCCGTCCGCGTCGCCGGTCCAGAGGGACTCGGTGCCGCCGCGCAGCGCGGCCCGCTCGCCCTCCGCGCCGTCGGCCTGGCCCGGTTCGGCCGACAGCTTCTGCCAGCCGGACCAGCGCCGGCTCTCCAGGTCTCTCGTCCGCACCTCAGCCGTGCCCCGGAGTCGGGCATCCGGGTCGTTCCAGGTCACCAGTACCGCGCTGAACCGGTCCGTGTCCTGCTTGGCCAGGCCCTTGCGCCCGGAGCCCTCGTCCTTGAGCTTCACGGTGTGGACGGCCGGCTTGCGGCTCTGGGACGCGCCGTCGGGACCGCCGGGCGGATCGGCCACCGCATAGGTGACCACCCCTGCCGCGCTCAGGACGACGGCGCCGATGGTCAGCCACGCCCGTCTCTTCAGACTGAGCGGTTTGTACGCACGCGTGCTGCGAGGACTCAACTACCCCACCCCTAGAACTGGACACATCCGCCCCTGCAGTCACACAGGTGGCACTCACCCAGCGCACATCTGTGGCCAAACATCACCCGGTTGTGTCGATGCCGCCGTGCAGGCGCGCTGCCACTGCCTCGGGAGGGACGCAGCACTCCGCCTGCTGTGACATTTCTCCGGAGCCCGGCGCTGATGATCGTGGAGGACGTGGCACGGACGCGTTCCCCGCGGTGCGGATCCGCCGCGAACCCGGTACGGACGAGGACGGTTCTTGGGCCAGGGAGGGGAACCCCGGCGCGTGCAGGCGCGCGACGGGGAACTGGGCGCGGCCGTCGAGCGGGCCCAGAACGGTGACGAGGCGGCCTTCGCGGTCGCCTACCGGATCGTGCAGCCCGGCCTGCTGGGCTATCTGCGCGGACTGGTCGGGGAGGACGCGGAGGACGTGGCCTCCGACGCCTGGCTGGAGATCGCCCGGGACCTGGGGCGGTTCAAGGGCGACGGGGCCGGGTTCCGCGGCTGGACGGCGACCATCGCCCGGCACCGGGCGCTGGACCATCTGCGCCGCCAGCGCGTCCGGCCGAGGTCGTCCGCGCTGGAGCAGGACGTCCTGGACCTGCCCGGACCGCACAGCACGCACGACCAGGCGCTGGAGGCCATGTCCACCGAGCAGGCGCTGCGGCTGGTCAGGGGCCTGCCGCAGGACCAGGCCGAGGCCGTGCTGCTGCGCGTCGTGGTGGGGCTGGACGGGCCCGCCGCCGCCCGTGTCCTCGGCAAGCGGCCGGGGGCCGTGCGGACAGCCGCGTACCGGGGTCTGAAACGCCTCGCCACCCGGCTGGGCGCCGAAGGTGTGACGGATGAGGTTCCCCGGACGCTGGGGGAGTCGAAATGAACGATGCCGGCGGGCCGGGCGGAGTCGCCGGGTCCGGTGCCCTGAACGGGGCGGACGAACGAGACGTATGGATCGGCCCCGGATCGCCGGGCCGGTCGGCCGGGCCGGCCGGGTCGTACGGACCCGGCGGGCGCCGCGGGACGCATGGATCGAGCAGGGACGGAACAGGACATGGGTGAACATCAGAGCGGCGGCGTCCCGGGCCGTCGGCGTGTGCACCCTGGGGACTCCGCCTACGGCCACCGGGCGGCGCGGGACGCCGACGGCCGGTGGCCCGGCCACCGCGGGACGGCCGGCTGCGGCAGCCCTGGCCTCGGCACTCGGCACGTCCTCGACGAAGCCGAGCTGGAGGCGCTGCTCGTCGCCGCCCTCATCCGGGACCGGATCGACGCCGAGGCCGAACAGCGGGCGGTGGCCGCCTTCCTGGCCGCCCGGGACGCCGGCGCGCACCGGGCCCGCACCCGCCGCCGGGACGACTGGCGGCCCCGGGAGCGGCGGCATCCGGGGCGTTCGCTGAAGGCCACGCTCTCCGTGCTGCTCGCCAGCCTCACGCTGGGCGGGGTCGCGGTCGCGGCGATCGGCTCGGTGGGATCCACGGACGGTGCCGACGACCGCGGTCGCCCGCCCGCCTCCACCCGCGCCCCCGGCGCCTCGGCGGGCGAGCCCACCGGTACTCCGTCCGGTGTCGCGACCGGCTCCGCGTCCGCGCGCCCGGACCGTCCCGCCCCCTCCCGGGACACCGAAGCCCACTGCCGTGCCTACGAGGAGGTCGACGGCCGGGGCAAGGCCATGGACGCGACAGCCTGGAAGCGCCTCGTCGAGGCCGCGGGCGGCGAGAGGAAGGTCACGGCGTACTGCGCCGAGCAACTGGCCCGGGCCGAGGCGAAGCCCGGCAGCACCGCCCGACCGGAGAAGAGTGCGGACGCCCCCGGTTCCGCCGGCGCCGACAACGGCGCGAGCAACGCCGACAAGGGCGCGGGTAACTCCGGCAGTGGCGCCGGCAGCGCGGACAGCGGCGCCGGCAACGCGGACCCCGGATCCGGGGCCGCGCAGAGCGGTGGGGACGCCGCCGACGGCGCCTCATCGGGGACGTCCGGGGCGTCCGGGGCCAAGGGCAGGACCGTCCAGCCCGACGACCGCCGCCCGTAGCGGAGTTCAGGAAGGAGTCAGGACTCCACGCTCAGGCCGAGGGCCACGGTCAGTTCGCCGAGGCACTGCTCGAAGAACGGCTCCATGTCGGTCAGGACGAAGTCCCACTGGCGAAGAACTTCCAGGCACAGCAGTCCGTAGAGCCTGCTCCAGCAGGTCACCTACACGTGCAGTGCTTCCGGGGGCAGGCGTTCGTCGATCAGGCGGGAGTACGCGCGCAGTTGCTCGCGCAGGGACTCGGGCTGGTCCTCCAGGTCCGGCACCGGGAACGGCTGGGTGTTCCACAGCTCGATGATGATGTCGAGGAAGACGTACGCGAAGCGCAGGCCGGCCTGGTACCGGGCGGAGTCGGGCTGGTGCTGCGTGCTGCCGACAGGGCTCGCGAAGATCCACTCGAACTCAAAGGGGTGGGCCACGGCCCAGGAGCGCATCGCGCGGCAGACGGCCGCCAGCCGCTCGGCAACTTCTGGGGGCACACGCTGTCACCGGAGACAAGCGCGAGCACCACATCCTGGACCGCCCGCGCAACGCCCCCACCCGCACGGCCTTCGGCGTCGCTGGCTGACGGCGTACTTCGTGGTGATGATCGCGGGCGGCAACGACATCCCCATCACCTGGTTCTCCCGGATCTTCTTCTTCGCCGGACCCGTCATCGCGTTCGTCGTCACCAAGCGGATCTGCCTCGGCCTGCAGCGCCGGGACCGCGACAAGGTGCTGCACGGCCGCGAGACCGGCATCGTCAAGCGCCTCCCGCACGGCGAGTTCATCGAGGTCCACGCCCCGCTCAGCCAGGACGCGCTGCACACCCTCACCGCGCACGAGCAGTACCGGCCGGCCGAGAACGGCCCGACCGTCGACGAGAACGGCGGCGAGCGCAGGCCCAAGGGCTCCGAGAGGCTCCGCGCCAGGCTCAGCAAGGCGTACTTCGGCGCGGAGGGGCAGATCGCCAAGCCGACCGCCGAGGAGTACCGGGAGATCACGAGCGGTCACGGGCAGCACTGATCCCGGTGTGCAGGCGCTGCCGCGCCCTGCCCGTCGACCCGCGTGCGCAACTCGCCCGACGTGAAACAGGTTCGGCTCGACGTGTTGACGGACGGGCCGGCCACGAGGGAGGTTCTCCGCCATGAACGTTCGGAAGGCCGGGCCCGGGCGCGAACGCCAGGCGGTCGTCTACCGCGACGGCGTGCTGGGGCGCCGCCCGGCCGTGCCTGCGGATTTCGCCGGCCTCGAGAGGGCCGCCCGCCGATCCAGCAGCGCGAGGGCGTGGGCCTACGTCGCGGGTGGCGCGGGCGAGGGCCGGACGATGCGCAACAACCGGGCGGCGTTCGACCGGTGGGCGATCGTGCCCCGCATGGCGCACGGCGTCACCGAGCGCGACCTGACCACGGACGTCCTGGGCACACCGATGCCCGCCCCGGTGTTGCTGGCGCCGGTCGGCGCCGGAGCGCTGATGGGCAAGGACAGCGACGTCAAGATCGCCCGGGCAGCGGCGGCGACCGGCACCCCGTACGTCTTCAGCAACCAGGGCTGCAACCCGATGGAGGAGTGCGCCGCCGCCATGGGCGGGACGCCCCGCTGGATGCAGTTGTACTGGAGCACCGACGACAGCGTGGTCGACAGCCTGATCAACCGCGCCGAGGCCATCGGAGCGGGCGCCCTGGTCGTCACCCTGGACACCACCAGCTTGGGCTGGCGGCCCCAGGACCTCAACCTCGGATCGCTTCCGTTCACCCAAGGCGTCGGGATCGCCCAGTACACCTCCGACGCGTCGTTCAGCCGGCTCGTCCGGGAGCGACTGGGCGAGACGGCCGTCGGCAGGACCGACGTCACCCTCGGCGCGCTGCGCAGCCTGCTGTCCATCACCCGCAACCATCCCGGCGGCTTCCTGGCCAACCTGCGCTCGCCGGTGCCGCGCGCGTCGGTACAGACCTTCCTGGACACCTACTCCAACCCCGGCCTGGGCTGGGACCATCTGGCCACCCTGCGAGACCGCACCCGGCTCCCGGTCGTGCTCAAGGGCATCCTGCATCCCGACGACGCGCGACGCGCCTTCGAGATGGGCGTCGACGGCATCGTCGTGTCCAACCACGGTGGCCGGCAGATCGACAACTCCGTCGCCTCACTCGACGCGCTCGTCCGGATCCGGGACGAGGTCGGGCCGGACCCCACCGTGCTGCTGGACAGCGGCATCCGGACCGGCGCCGACGTGTTCACCGCCATCGCCCTCGGCGCGGACGCGGTGCTGCTCGGGCGCCCCTACCTGTACGGGCTCGCCATCGCCGGGCAACGGGGTGTCGAAGAAGTCATCGCCAACGTCGTCGCCGAACTCGACCTCACGATGGCACTCACCGGCGCGTCCTCGATCGCCGGCGTCACCCGCGACTTCCTCGCGCCGCAGGAGCCGCCGCACGGCATCCGCACCCCGTGACCGTGAGGGGGCGTTCGGGAACGGCGATGCGTCAGCGCATGCCCGCCGCGTCGAGCAGGGTGGTCACCGTGGGCGCGACGAGCCCCGTCAGTTTGTCCGCTCCGATTCCCGCGCGGGCACTGGCACCGTCGAAGACCAGGCTGAGCTGCCGGGCCAGCAGGTCGGGACGGCTCGCGCCGCCCTGTTCGGCCTCGGCGCGGAAGAAGGCGGTCAGGTTCTCCTTGACCCGGTGGGCGACCCGGCTCGCGGGGTGGTTCTCGTCCTTCAGCTCGATCTGCGCCGCCAGGTACGGACAGCCGCGGAACTCGGGCGCACCCGCCTGCGATTCCACCTGCCCGAAGACGTGCAGGATCCGCTCGCGGGGTGACCGGCCGTCGTCCGCCGCGGGCAGGAGCGCCGCCACGAAGTCGGCAGTGCGCTGCTCCAGGCTCGCCGCCAGGAGTTCGTCCTTGCTCTCGAACAGCTGGTACATGGAACGCTTCGACACCCCGGCCGCCTTGCACAGGGCCTCGACGCCGATGCCGACACCGTCGCGGTAGGTGAGCGTCGCCGCCGCGTTCAGCAGCCGCTCTCTGGGGCTTGGCTTCGCCTCGGTGGTCATGCTGCGAGACTAACGCGATTCCGCCCCGATAAAAACTGATCGGTTTCCGCTCTCCGTTGCGCCGGCGCGGCGGTCTTCTCGGGGTTCGTCTCCACCGGGATGCGGTGCAGCCCGCTGCGGTCGTACCACCCCAGTACGCAGAAGCCGAACAGCGCGGCCGCCACGAGGCCGGCGGCCCTCATGACCCAGCCCCGCGTCAGACCGCGTCGCCCACTCGATGGGGGTGGTGGCACCGGCCGTCGGCACCGCCATGCCGATGAAGACCGGAAGCGTCCATGCCCAAGATGCCGACCGCACGACGAGCGAGGCGTTCTGGGCCGCCTGCGTGGTCGCCGTCCGGGCCAGGCTCGAGTCCACGCTGCCGGCGGACTGGTTGGTCAGAACCGTGAGTGTCGGGCGGACCGGGGCCCCGTTGGTCGCGGTGCCGGTCACTCCCTTGTCGGCGTTGACCAGACCGATGCCGCTCATGCCGTACGTGTCTCTCGGTCGGGGGGCGCGGCGCGTTTCGCCGGGGGGTGCCAGCCGCCGGTCACTTCCTTGACGGGCTTGTGGGGGAAGCGGCGCCGGGCGTACTCCTGCGCGTGGGAGCCCGGCAGGACGTACAGGGTTTCCTTCTTGTCCTGGAGCGGTCGCAGCACGGTGTCCATGAACGTCTTGCGGTCGTCCAGGTAGGGGTCGAGGACGTCCTCGCCCGCGGGGCAGACGGCAAGGCAGTAGCCGGACTTGTAGCCGGGGGGTGAGCTCAGGCTCTGCCACATGGAGGCGCTCTCGGAATCGGTGACCCGGGAGCGGTAGTCGGCGGCGTCCTCGCTGTCGGCCACGGTCTGCGCCCAGTCGGTGAACCCGCTCATGAACTCGCGGTAGTTGTGCGTGGTGCAGGCCAGGGCGTCGAACGCCCCGTCCTTGCTGATGGCGCCGACCGGGCAGGCGGCGACGCACAACTTGCAGTCGATGCAGGGGTTGTAGTCCAGCGCCTGTCCGTACGCGCTGACCTCCGCGTCCACCAGGACGGTGGCCAGCAGCACGAAGCTGCCGAACTTCGGGTGGATGACGTTGCGGTGCAGACCCATCACGCCGAGCCCCGCTGCCACCGCGACGGTCTTGTGCGCCACCACCCAGATCCGCTCGCTGGGGAAACGGTCCATCTCCTGAGGGAAGCCGACGGAGGGGTTGAGTGCGCGGTGACCGGCGTCCTGGAGCGCCTGGGTGACACTGCGGGCGGCGTGGTTCGCCTGCTCGTCGGTCTGGTGGAACTCCTGGTTGGCCACGCTGCGGGCGGGGGAGCGGCAGTTGTCGCGGTTCATCCGGAACGCCATCGCGATCAGCGTGCGGGTGCCGGGCAGTGCGGACTGCGCGTGCTCACGCTCGCCGGCCAGGTCGGGGTGGTCCAGGCTGACCGCGGCGGCGTCGTCCGCGCCGGCCGCCAGGCACAGTTCGCGCAGCCAGGCCGCGTCGATCACCGAGGGCGGGTGCACCGCGTCACCGGCCCTGCGCCGGGCGAGTACGGCCTGGACCGACGGGTGGGCGGCCAGCTTCGCCGGAAGCCTGGGGGCCGGGGCCGCCGGTTGCCCCTCGGCGTCGCGCGCGGCAGTCATCCGATGCTCCTCATGAGTGGGGTGTGAGACTCGCCTCCCCCGGCGAGAAACCGATCAGTTTCACCACCGTAAACCGACCGGTTTCCGCGTGCAAGCCCCAGCGGCGGGACTCGAAGGGTGTTGTCCGGGTCACGTCTCGCAAGGCGGCGCAGACCGCGCAAAGGTGCGGATGAGGGAGAAGTGCCGGGCGCACTGCCCGTGCCGGTGAGGGGGCTCCGCACCGCACCGGGGGGCTGCCCGGGGTCATGCGCGAGACGGCCGGGGCCGCCACCCCCCACAGGAGAGGCCCCGGCCGTCGCGCGGCACGGGCCGCGCGGCGGCCCGTACTCCCTACAGCGCCCGGGGAGCGTTTTCTGTCACACCCCACCGTGTCACGGCTTAGTTGCATCCTGGGCGGACATGGACGGGGAGTGGTTTCAGGTCGTAACGTGCCTTTCGCGCCACGCGGAGGCACCAAGACCACCGCAACCACCTGCGGTCTCGTTACCGCAACCACCAATTGAGGAACCACGACGGCGAGAACCGGTCCGCGAAAGCGGTGCCGGCTTAGGCGCAGAAGGGCGCGCGGTGCTGGGGGACGACGCGGAGCTGACCGCCGCGGTGCGCGCGGCACAGGACGGAGACGAAACCGCGTTCCGGACTGTGTACCGGGCCGTGCACCCGCGGCTGCTCGGGTACGTACGGACGCTGGTCGGCGACCCCGACGCCGAGGACGTGACGTCCGAGGCCTGGTTGCAGATCGCCCGGGACCTGGAGCGGTTCACCGGTGACGCGGACCGCTTCCGCGGCTGGGCCGCCCGTATCGCCCGCAACCGCGCGCTGGACCACATACGCATGCGCGGGCGCCGGCCCGCGATCGGCGGCGACGAGACGGAACTGACCGGCCGGGCCGCCGAGTCCGACACCGCCGACGAGGCCATCGAGGCGCTCGCCACCGACGGCACGTTCTCCCTGATATCCCGGCTGCCGCAGGACCAGGCCGAGGCGGTCGTGCTGCGCGTGGTGGTGGGGCTCGACGCGAAGACCGCCGCCGAGACCCTCGGCAAGCGCCCGGGCGCCGTCCGTACGGCGGCCCACCGGGGCCTGAAGCGGCTCGCCGAACTCCTCGGCGACGATCCGGAGGCCGATCCGGAATCGGCCGGGGTCCTCGACGCGTTGCCGCCCCAGCGAGAACCGCGCGGCGGTGCCATGGCGTCCGCACGTGTGACGCAAAGCGTCATGCGGACGCAGAAGGATGTGTGATGGCCGACGAGCAGTACAGGTGGCTGGACCGCGAAACGGCGGAGCGCTTGCTGAGCGGAGAGCCACCCGAAGCTGTCGACGGCGCCGCCCGGGGCGAGGCCGAACGACTCGCGGCAGCGCTCCGCGCGCTCTCCGCCGCACCCCCGCTGACCAGCGAGGAACTCCCAGGTGAGGCCGCGGCGATGGCCGCCTTCCGCAAGGCGCGCGCCGAACGCGCCGACACCGCGGCGGCCCCCGCGGCCGACGGCGGACGGGCCGGTACCGAGACCGCCGACGCCGGGCTGGTCCGGATCGGAACCCCGCGCGGCAGCGGCTCGGGCGACGTCCGGCGGCCTCGCTGGGCTCGTCCCGCGCGCCTCGCCCTGGCCGCCGTGCTGGCTGTCGGGATGACGGGCGGTGCCGCCCTCGTGGCCGGAACCGGAGCCTTGAGGGCACCGTTCGGCAACGACGAGCCCCAGCCCGGCTCCTCGGTCTCGGCCGCTGTCACTCCGCCCGAGCGCCCGCTGGTGTCGCCCTCGCCGAGCGACGCCGTGCAGGGCGGGTCCACGCCCGACGACAACCCGGGTGGCGGCGACCCCGGACGGGACGCGGCCGGCGACGACCCCGCCCCGAAGCCCGGCTCCGGCGACCGGGGCGACCGCGGGGACAGCTCCGGCGACAGCCGTAGGGGGATCGCTGCCGCCTGCCGCGACCTCCGTGACGGCAAGCGGCTGGACGCCGACCGCAGGCGCGCCCTGCGCGACGCGGCGGGCGGCTCCCGGGTCTGGAAGTACTGCAACGGCGTCCTGTCCGGGTCCGGGGCAGGCGGCCGCTCGGCGCAGCGGCACGACGAGGACACGGACCGGCGTGATCGCGACGACAGGTCCGGGAAGCAGGGCCGCGAGCGGGACGAGGCGGAGAAGAAGGCCCAGAAGAGGGCCGAGCGGAAGGCCGGGAAGCGGGCCGAGCGGCAGGCCGGCGAGGACGCAGCCGCGGACCGCGGCCGTTCCACGCGGTCTCTCACACCCCTGCGACCTGCGATTTCGTACTCCGCGAAAATCTCCTCGCCGAGGGTGTGACGTTTTCGGCCGCCCCGGCGCAGTAATGAGTGAGCCGACTGGTCATCGGCCGTCGCACGGAGCCGGGGTTCCCCCCGTACCTACGGCTCGTGCACCTGAGCGCGGGCGGGACACGTTCCCCCGGTCCCGCCCGCGCCCCAATTCCCCTTCCTGTCCTCACCAGGACACGACGACCTTGTCGCCGTTACGGACCTGCGCGTACAGCTCCGCGATCGCCCCCTCGTCCCGTACGTTGACACAGCCGTGCGAGGCGCCCGCGTAGCCCCGGGCCGCGAAGTCCGGGGAGTAGTGCACGGCCTGGCCGCCGCTGAAGAACATCGCGTAGGGCATGGGCGAGTCGTAGAGCGTCGACACGTGGTCGCGGGACTTCCAGTAGATGGAGAACACACCCTCCCGGGTCGGTGTGCCGCGTGAGCCGAAGCGGACCGCCATCGTCGACACGGTCCGGCCGTCGATCATCCAGCGCAGCGTCCTGCTGGTCTTGTCGATGCACAGCACCCGTCCGGTCCGGCAGCGCGGATCCGGTGGATCGGCCGGCTGGCCGCCCATGAGGTACAGGTCCCAGGTGCCCGGTTCACGGGTCATCCGCAGCAGCCGCTGCCAGGTGACGGTGTCGGTCTTCCCGGTGCGCGGCAGCCCCCGCTTGCCCTGGAAGCCGCTGACCGCCCGCTCCGTGGAGTCGTCGTACGTGCCGGTCGGCCCGTCGAAGAGCCATGCGACCTGCCGCAGCCGGGCCTGCAACTCGCGGACGTCCCGGCCGGTGTCGCCGCGGGACCACAGCACGCGGGGCGGCACGGCGGCGGCGCTCGGCTTGTCGTCGCCGGGCGGGGCGGGAGCGCTGCCCGGTCCGCCGCCGTCGGCGGGGGTCCGGGCCGGTGACGGAGTGTCCCCGGGTAATTCGATGTGCACCGGTGAGCGGCGCTTCCCGTCGCCGTCGGGCGCCTGCACGCTGCAGCCGGCCAGGACGGCCGCCCCGGCGACTGCCACCGCGATCGCTGCTCTCCCCATGCCCGTGGTACGCAAGCGGCCCTCCGTCGTCTCACCGGTGTGTCCGGATGTCACCTGAGATGTTCCCCGGGGGTGACCCGGCGCGAACCACGGGGCATGGTGGTGAGCGAGGTCCCTACAGTCGGTCCCTACAGTCGGTCCTGCGGGAGGCATCAGACCATGGCGCGCGAGTCGGAGTCCGGACTGCCCATCGAACCGGTCTACGGGCCGGACGACCTGCGGGACTGGGACCCGGCGGAGAAGCTGGGGGAACCGGGGGCGTATCCCTTCACCCGTGGCGTGTATCCGACCATGTACACCGGCCGGCCCTGGACGATGCGCCAGTACGCGGGCTTCGGCACGGCCGCCGAGTCCAACGCCCGCTACCGGCAGCTGATCGCCCACGGCACGACGGGCCTGTCGGTCGCCTTCGACCTGCCCACCCAGATGGGCCACGACTCCGACGCCCCGCTCGCGCACGGCGAGGTCGGCAAGGTGGGCGTCGCCATCGACTCGATCGACGACATGCGGGTGCTGTTCGGCGGCATCCCGCTGGACCAGGTCTCGACCTCGATGACGATCAACGCCCCCGCGGCCCTGCTGCTGCTCCTCTACCAGCTCCTCGCGGAGGAACAGGGCGTCGGCGCCGACCGGCTGACCGGGACGATCCAGAACGACGTGCTGAAGGAGTACATCGCCCGCGGGACGTACATCTTCCCGCCGAAGCCCTCGCTGCGCCTGATCGCCGACATCTTCAAGTACTGCCAGGCCGAGATGCCGAAGTGGAACACCATCTCGATCTCCGGCTACCACATGGCCGAGGCGGGCGCGAGCCCGGCGCAGGAGATCGCCTTCACTCTCGCCAACGGCATCGAGTACGTCCGCACGGCGGTGGCGGCCGGCATGGACGTCGACGACTTCGCGCCCCGCCTGTCCTTCTTCTTCGTCGCCCGTACGACGATCCTGGAGGAGGTCGCCAAGTTCCGCGCCGCCCGCCGGATCTGGGCGCGGGTGATGAGGGAGGAGTTCGGCGCGAGGAACCCCAAGTCGCTGATGCTGCGTTTCCACACGCAGACGGCGGGCGTCCAGCTGACGGCCCAGCAGCCGGAGGTGAACCTGGTCCGTGTCTCGGTCCAGGCCCTGGCGGCGGTCCTGGGCGGCACCCAGTCCCTGCACACCAACTCCTTCGACGAGGCGATCGCGCTGCCCACCGACAAGTCCGCGCGCCTCGCCCTGCGCACCCAGCAGGTCCTCGCCCACGAGACGGACGTGACGGCGACCGTCGACCCGTTCGCGGGCTCCTACGTCATCGAGAGGATGACGGACGACGTCGAGGCGGCGACCGTCGAGCTGATGGCCAAGGTGGAGGAGCTGGGCGGCGCGGTGGAGGCCATCGAGCGCGGCTTCCAGAAGAACGAGATCGAGCGCAGCGCCTACCGCATCGCCCAGCAGACCGACTCCGGCGAGCGGGTCGTGGTCGGCGTCAACCGCTTCCAGCTCGACGAGGAGGAGCCGTACGAGCCCCTGCGCGTCGACCCAGCGATCGAGGCCCGGCAGGCGGAACGCCTGGCCAAGCTCCGCGCGGAGCGCGACCAGCCGGCGGTGGACGCGGCCCTGGCCGCCCTGAAGAAGGCCGCCGAGGGCGAGGACAACGTCCTCTATCCGATGAAGGACGCGCTGAAGGCCCGGGCGACGGTGGGCGAGGTGTGCAACGCCCTGCGGGAGGTGTGGGGGACGTACGTACCGGCGGACGCGCGTGCGTGACGTCCCCGGAGATCCCTCAGGAGCCCGCTAGAGACCTGCGCGCTCCAGGTACCGCGTCAGTCCGGCGCCCGTTTCGCCCGCCCAGCCCACATAGCCGTCCGGTCGTACCAGGAACAGGCCCTTCCCGTACGTCGCCTGCTGCGCCCCGCTGATGGTGTGCACCGACTCCGGCAGCGCCGGTGCCGCCGTCCCCACCGCCACCAGCGTCCAGTGCGGTCCCCGGAAGGCGTCGAAGAGCCGTACGCCGTCCAGCGTGCCGTCGGGTGCGCGGTCGCCGGCCCGTAGGGCGCCCGGGACCGTACGCGTCTCCTGGGTGAGGGACGACTTCCGGTACCCCAGCCCCAGTTGGCGGGTCGCCGCGCCGCGCCGCGTCTGTCCGCGGTGGACGCTCGTCGACAGCCCGAGCATGTCCGCGGCGATCGGGCGCCGTTCCTCCTCGTAGGTGTCGAGGAGCGACGCCGGTGCACCGCCCGTCAGTACCGCGCCCAGTTTCCACCCCAGGTTGTAGGCGTCCTGGACGCTGGTGTTGAGGCCCTGGCCGCCGGCCGGGGAGTGCACGTGTGCCGCGTCGCCGGCGAGGAAGACGCGCCCGGAGCGGAAGCGGTCCGCCAAGGCCGCCCGGGGGCGGAAGTCCGAGGCCCAGCGCACCTGGGTCACGGCCTCCGGCGCGAGGTGCGAGCGGGCGGCGACGACCTTCCGTAGGCCCTCCAGGGAGGCGTCCGGGGGCGTCCCGTCCGGGAACTGCGCCACCAGCTGGAAGTCCTCCGTGCCGGCCAGCGGGCAGATCGCGAGGAAACCGTCACCCTCCCCGAGCGGCGGGAAGATGTGCCAGTGGTCCCGGTCCAGGCCGCTGATCCGGACGTCCGCCACCAGCATCGGGTCCGGGTCGACGGTCTCGCCCGTCATGCCGATGCCGAGCAGCCGGCGAACCGTCGAGCGGCCGCCGTCCGCCGCGACGGCGTACCGGGCGGTGACGGGCTCACCGGAGGCGAATTCCGCGTGGACCCCGTCCGCGTCCTGCGTCAGGCCGACGACCTCCCGGCCGAAGGCCACCGCCCCTCCCAGCTCCGCAAGCCGCGCCGCCAGGATCTCCTGCGTGCGCCACTGCGGCACCATCCACGGCCCGGTGTACGGGGAGTCCTCGCTCTCCTCGACCGGGTCGAACATCCGGTGTTCGCCCGTCCGCCTGCCGTCCTGCCAGATCACCCCTACCGGACAGGGCCCGCCCGCCGCGCGGATCGCGTCGAGCACGCCCAGGTCGTCGAAGACCTCCATCGTGCGCGGCTGGACGCCCTTGCCGCGCGAACCGGGGAAGAGCCCCTCCGCCCGCTCGGCCACCAGCGCTGCCACGCCCCGCCGGGCGAGATCGATGCCGAGCGCCAGACCGGTCGGGCCCGCACCCACCACCAGTACGTCCGTGTCCATGGGCCACCCCCTCCTTAACGTTGTTAAGTGCTGCCGTTTCCGAGCGTCGCCTTAACGGTGTTAAGTTGTCAAGCGTGAGTACGGAACGACGCGCGCCCCTGGACCGCCGCCGGGTCGCGGACACCGCGCTGCGGCTGCTGAACGAGGTGGGCCTGGACGGCCTGACCCTGCGCGCCATCGCCCGGGAACTGGACGTGAAGGCGCCCGCCCTCTACTGGCACTTCAAGGACAAGCAGGCGCTGCTCGACGAGATGGCGACGGAGATGTACCGCCGGATGGCCGCCGGGGCCTCGCTCGACCCTGCCGACACCTGGCGGGAACGCCTGCTGAAGGCCAACCGGGGCCTGCGTGCCGCCCTGCAGGGCTACCGGGACGGCGCCAAGGTGTTCAGCGGCTCACGCTTCACCGGGATCGAGCACGCCGGGCAGATGGAGGACAACCTGCGCCTGTTCACGGCCGCCGGCTTCACCCTCGCCCAGGCGGTCCGCGCGCTCACCACGACGTACCTGTACACGCTGGGCTTCGTCACCGAGGAACAGGGCGTCCAGCCGCTGCCGGGCGAGCGGCGCGAGGGCTTCGACATGAACGAACGCGCCCGCCTGATGGCCGACTTTCCCTTGTCGGCCCAGGCGGGCGCGGAGATCTTCGAGGACTACGACGGGCACTTCGAGGAGGGGCTGGCGCTCCTGATCGAGGGGATCGGGACGCGGTACGGGGTCGCGTGACGCCCCCGGGTCTCACCCCCGGGTCGCGCGTGCCCGCCGTACGGCCCGGGTGACCACGGGGGGCAGCAGGTCCTTGGCGAGCCGGCGGGCCCGGGACGGGGCGGGCCGGGCGGGGCGCGCCGCGCGGGACTCGGCGACGGGGGCGGCCGGGGCGCCGGCCGGCACCGGTGCCACGTAGTGGCGGGAGGGCGGGAAGGGCGGCGGCTTCATGCCCCTGGACCGGGCGCGGACCAGCCGGTGCCCGGCCGCCTCCTGCACGCTCAGCCCGCAGTCCGTGCGCTGTCGCAGCATGTCGAGCAGCTCCTCCTGGAGCGGCTCGGGGTCGCCCCAGGTGCCGTAGAGCTTCTGCGTGCTCAGGCAGACGGGGCGCAGACCGCGGTTGAGGACGGCCTCCCAGGCGGCGACCGAGACACCCGGCGTGTGCTCGGAACGGAAGTCGTCGAGCACGACGATGCCCTCGGGCAGCAGGATGTCGTGGGCGGCGCCGATGTCGCCGTAGACGTGCTCGTACAGGTGCGAGGCGTCGACGTGGACGAAACGGCAGGTGCCGGGGGCCACCTTCTCGGCCACCACCGAGCTGGGGGCCGCGATCACCGTCGGCAGGGTGTCGTGGAAGGAGAGGTAGTTCCGCTCGAAGGCCTGCTGGGTGAGCGAGGCGTACGACTTCGTCGCCTCCGCCTGGTTGGCCCCGTCGGGGGCGTCGCCCTCGAACAGGTCGCAGACCGTGAACCTCTCACCGTCCTGGAGGTGGTGGCCGAGGAGGATCGCGCTCTTGCCCATGTAGACGCCGAGCTCCAGCAGGTCTCCGCGCATGCCCTGCTTCTGCTGCCGCTCCAGGAACCAGGTGAACAGCATCTGGTCCAGCGGCGGGAACCAGCCCGGGACGTCGGCGAGTTCGCCGGGGTACGTGTCGGTCGCTTGTGCGTTGGTCATGAGACGAGCCTTCTCCCTGAGCGATGCCCAAACCGACGGTTGGTTGAACGTCCCGTGAACAGCTCAGCGGGCCTTGGCCAGCAAGGCTCGCAGCCGTGGCGTCAGCGGCTTCTCCACATAGTGGTTGAGCAACCACGCCAGCAGCAGCATTGAGCCCGCGGTCAGGGCGAATGTCGCCGCGGACGGCAGACCCAGACCGCGGTGCAGGGCGTGGATCACCACCCAGCCGAGGTGCTCGTGGACGAGGTAGAACGGATACGTCAGCGCCCCCGCCACCGTCAGCCAGCGCCAGTTCGCCCGGCGCAGCCAGCCCAGCGCGATCGCCGCGACCGCCACGAAGCCGAAGGTGACGACGAGCATGATGCCGACCGAGGAGCGGTACGAGAAGCCGCCCGCGTCGGGCGCGTGCCACAGGCTCTGGACCGCGTAGTGCTGACCGATCAGCCAGCTGACGGCGACGATGCCCCAGCCGTAGGCGTCCCGGCGGTCGAGGTGGACGAGGTAGAGACCGACACCGCCGATGAAGAAGGGGGCGTACTCGGGCATCGCGACGATGTCGAGCAGCGGCATCTTCGCGTTCTGCGCGATCACCGCCGCGAGCATCCAGCCGGCGCAGAACATGATCACCCGGCGGCGGTTCGCCCCGGGCAGCACGACGCACAGCGCGAACAGCGCGTAGAAGCGGACCTCCGCCCACAGCGTCCAGCACACGCCGAGCACGCGGTCGACGCCCAGCGGCATCTGAAGCATGGTCAGGTTCACCAGCGCGTCGCTCGGCGAGACCGCCTTGTAGGCCACCACGGGCAGCGCGAACACCGCCGTCACGAGCACGACCGCCACCCAGTAGGCCGGCAGCAGCCGGGAGGCGCGGGAGGCGAAGAACGACTTCAGCGGCCGGCCCCAGCCGCTCATGCAGATCACGAAGCCGCTGATCACGAAGAAGACCTGGACGCCGAGGCAGCCGTAGGCGAAGTACTCGTGCAGCGTCGGGAACTGCTCCTTGGGCGAGGTGCCCCAGGCCTCGGAGACCTCGCCGTCGCGCCCGCCGTAGTGGTACGCCGCCACCATCAGCGCGGCCACCAGCCGCAGTCCGTCCAGGGCACGCAGCCGGCCGCCGGAGTCCTTCCGGCGCCGTGGGACGGTCGTGGCGCCCGGTGGCTCGACCAGCACGGCGACTTCGGGCCGGGGCTTACGGGTGCTGACGACCGTCTCGGTCACGCTGAAAACCTCTGTGTGGCTCGTATGTCCTTTACCTGAGCCGCCTGTGGGGCGGGCAGGGCGCCTGTCACCCTAGGGCGTGAATTGACGTAATTACGTTCGATGGCAACAGGCTTCGCCTGCCGGTCTCCATGGGTTCACCTGGATGTCGCCGGGGCCGGTCGCGGAACCGCCCCCTTTCAGCGGCGCACCGCCTTGCGCAGCGCCCGCGCCCGCCGGACGACCCGGCGCGCCGTGGAATTGCGGGGCAGGAACGCCAGCCGCTGCGGAATGCCGCCGGGCAGTCCGAGCGAGGTGAGACGGCGCTTCTTGAAGTACCGCCGGGTACGCGGACCGAGGTGGCGGGAGAGGAACGCTTCCGCCTGCGGGCGCAGGTCCGGATAGATCTGCGGCTGCATGGTGAATCCGACGGCGGTCACCAGGTCGGACAGCAACTCGGCCCGCAGCAGGTCGCCGTCCTTGCCGCCGTCCAGGTCGGGCAGCAGCGCGTCCGCCAGGGTGGTGGGGATCCGGTTGCTGTTCTGATACGGCGTCAGCCGCTCCAGCAGCAGCTCGGTGCCGATGCGCGCGACCGGCAGCTCGTAGAACACCGAGGCCGTGAACAGCGCGGTCGAGAAACAGCCGACCACCAGTGCGGGCCGGGCCCGGTCGAACAGCACCTCGGCCAGCACGGGCGTGTCCAGCACGGTGAGGTCCACGCCGAGCTTCTCGGCCTCGGTCTCCAGGGCGCGGCTGTAGCGGGCCGGTGCCGTCGGGTGCGGTTTGAAGACGACCGTGCGGTGGCCGCGGGCGACCGCGCCCCGCATCATCCGCACGTGCAGGTCCTCTTCCTCCTCGGGGGAGAGGATGTTCAGCGCCGACAGGTACTGGCCGAGCAGCAGCGCCGCGTCGCCCGGCAGGTCGGGCAGCTCGGGGACCGTCTCGGTGATCTCGCCCAGCACCTTGAGGAACGCGGGCGACGGCACCAGATGCGCGGGCACCTCGAACTCGGTCAGCAGCATCGGCGTGAGCCCCGGCACCAGATCGAGGTGCAGCAGCCGCCGTACGCGGGTGCCGACCAGCGGGTCGAGCTTGTTGCGCGTGGGGCCGTAGCTCATCAGCCCGTCGGCGTAGACGTCGATGGGGGCGTCGGTGAACAACTGCGCCACCGTGAGCGCGGGCGCCACCTGGATGGACTCCAGGACCAGGCTCACCCGGTCGTCGCCGAGGCCCCACAGCATCCGCAGATAGCGCTCGAACAGCGGGATGTCGTCGGAGCGCGGCGTCCAGGCCCCGGGGTGGAACGGGCGGATGGCGTCGTTCCAGGACAGCACGTCGTCGAAGTGCTCGCGCAGCGGCGCGAAGCCCGGCATCTCGTCGAGGGCCGGGGTGGTCTCCGGGTTCGCGGAGTTGTTGAACACCAGCAGCACCCGGCGGTCCGGCTCCTCGAAGAGATCGGAGTCGATCGCGGCGGCCAGGGTGGCGACGCCGTACAGCGTCGAGGCGCAGAAGATCTGTGTGGTCCCGGGCATCAGGCGGCCGCTCCCGCCGGCGTGACCCTGCGCCGCAGCCGCCGCAGCTTGGACGAGCGGTCCATGTCCATGGCCTCCAGTGCGTCACCGAGCGCGTCCTGCGGCATGCGCTTGATGGCCGCCGCGCTCATCGACCGCAGCTGCCTGGCCACGGCCGGTTCGAACCTGTCTTCATGGGAAAGGTGGTGCGCGATGATCGCGCAGTACGTCCGTACCGCCTTGGGCAGCAGCCGGTCGGCCTCACGGTCGGCGGCCGTCTCCTCGATCACCTGGTCGAAGGCGCGGATGAAGTCGAGCTGGCGCACGTCGCCGATCTGGGTCAGGGAGGAGGCCACCCCGCGCCGGTAGAACACGCCCAGCAGGCTCACCACGGCGAACGACTCCGCCTCGCGGTGCAGCTTCCAGATCCACGGCCGGTCCTCGGCCGTGCGCAGGCCGTCGGTGAAGTGCAGCACGCCCCGGTCGAGGAGGCGGCGGTGGTAGGCGCCGGCCCAGGCGTAGGCGTAGTCCACCGAGGTCGAGCGGTGGGAGGGGAGGATCGCGTCCCGCGGGTTGATCGCCTCCCAGCGACGGCCGACCGGGACCCGGTGCACGGAACGGGCGCGCGCGGTGGCCTGCACATGGTCGGTGCGGATGAAGTCGCAGCCCAATTCGTCCAGCGCGGAGACCAGTTCGGCGAGGTAGCCGGGGGCCAGCCAGTCGTCGCCGTCCAGGAACGTCAGGTACTCGCCCTGCGCCGCGTCCAGGCCGGTGTTGCGGGCGGTGGCGAGCCCCCCGTTCTCCTCGTGTCGGATGTAACGCACCTGCGCGACATCCGAAAGGTCCTCGGCCGCCCGTTCGAGAATGGCCGGAGTCCCGTCCTTCGAATGGTCGTCGACCAGGATGAACTCGAAATCGCGGTCGGCGTTCAACCGAAGGCTTCTGAGTGTGTCCGGGGCGTATTGCTGCACGTTGTAGAACGGCACGATCACGGAAAGCTTAGGCACCCGCAAAACGTTAGGAGGCCGTCCGGCTCCGGAACTTTCCGGTGAACATACACTGGGTGAACTCAATGTGTCAGAACGGTGCACCCCGTGTACTTCCCCGCTTGCCACGGGCCAGTTCGGCTCCCGGTGGGGTGTTGTTAACTTTTCGTTGAGTCGTGGTTCCGCCATACCTAGGAATTGCTTCCTAGCGTCTTCGACGTGCCAGCAAGTACACCGAAGCGCCCGCGAATCGCCGTCCTCGCGGACTCCGACACCCGCTGGAAATGGGGTGCGCTCACCGCGCATCGCATCGCCCCGGGACAGTCCATGGAAGCCGGACCGCGCGAGGGCGCGCAAGTCGGCCCCGTCCTCGACGGATTCCTGCTGCGCGGCCGGGCCACGCCCACGCCGCGCCAGCTGGAGGAGGTGGGCGTGCGCGCCGACTCGCTGCGGGAGGTCACCGCCGTCGAGTTCCTGCGCACCATGGCCGAGGAGTCCTACGACATCCTCGTCCTGGCCCTCGTCGGGGGCGGTGTGCAGGCGATGCTGCACGGTCTCAGGGGCGTCTGGGAGAACCGGACTTCGCGGCCCGTCGTCGTCACCGGCTACGTCGGTGTCGTCTACGAGAAGCTCGCCGACGGCCTGCTGCTGCGGCACGGCGCGGACCTGGTCCTCGCCAACTCCCGTCAGGACGCGGACCGTTTCCGGGCCGTCTACGAAGGGGTGGGCGCCGACGCCACGTCGGTGACCGAGGTGGCCCTGCCGTTCCTCGGCGGTGCGCCGTACGAAGGTGAACACGACCCCTACACGGTCGTCTTCGCCGCCCAGCCCTCCGTGCCGGAGAACCGCAGGGACCGTACGTACCTGCTGAACCGGCTGGTGCAGCACGCCCGCAAGCACCCCGAGCGCGAGGTGCTGCTGAAGCTGCGCTCCAAGCCGGGCGAACACACCACCCACATCGAGGAGTTGCCGTACCAGAAGCTGGTGCAGCGCCTCGATCCGCCGGCCAACTTCCGCCTGGTCTACGGGAACATGGGCGAGGTCCTCGACCGCACCGACCTGCTGGTGACGGTCAGCTCCACGGCCGCACTGGAGTCGCTGCACCGCCGCATTCCGACCGTCGTGCTGACCGACCTGGGCGTGCGCGAGTCGCTCGGCAACCACCACTTCGTGGGCTCCGGCTGCCTCGCCTCCTGGGACCAGCTCGACGCCGAGCACCGCCCCACGCCCGACGAGGAGTGGGTCTCCCGGCAGGGCGTCGCGGTGGACGGCTCCTACGATTCCGCCTTCGACGCGGCGCGCGAACGCATCGCCAAGCTGCTCGACCGGCCCGGCGGCCTGCCGCCGCTGACCCCGTACTACACACCCGTCACCGCGCCCGGCTATCTGCCCGGGATCCTCGCCCGCCACCACCTCGGCCCGGACGGCACCCCGCTGCCCGGCGCGCCGGCCGCCGACAGGGAGCCCGGCCCGGTCCGGCAGATCGTGCGCAGGGCGGCGCGCGGCGCCTACCGGCACGGCGTGCAGCGCGTGGCGCCCGTCATCCGGCGGATGGGGGAGCTGTGAGCCGCCCCGAGCCCACCGCCCACGGAGCCCAAGGAGTAGACCCCATGTCCCACCCCGAAGCCGGCCGAGGCGCCTCGGTGCGCCGCGTGCTCGCGGTGATCCCCGCGCGCGGCGGCTCCAAGGGCGTGCCCGCGAAGAACCTCCTCCCCGTCGGCGGCGTCCCGCTGGTGGCGCGGGCGGTGCGCGAGTGCCGCGCCGCCCGGCTCGTGACGGACGTCGTGGTCTCCACCGACGACCAGGCCATCGCGGCCGCCGCCCGTCAGGCCGGCGCCGAGGTCGTACTGCGGCCCGCCGCCATCGCCGGCGACACGGCCACCTCCGAAGCCGCCGTCCTGCACGCCATGGACGCGCACGAGGCCCTGCACGGCGCGGTCGTGGACGTCGTGCTGCTGGTGCAGTGCACCAGCCCGTTCATCACCCGCGAGGACGTGGACGGCGTCGCCGCGGCCATCGTCGAGAACGGCGCCGACACGGCCCTCACGGTGGCCCCGTTCCACGGTTTCGTCTGGCGCGACGCGGAGGACGAGGTCACCGCCGGCACCGTCGCGGAGGCCGACGCGGCCGTCGGCGGCGGCTACGGCGTCAACCACGACAAGTCCTTCCGCCCCCGCCGCCAGGACCGCCCCCAGGACCTGCTGGAGACCGGCGCCGCCTACGCCATGGAGGCGGCCGGCTTCCGCAAGCACCAGCACCGCTTCTTCGGCCGGACCGAACTGGTCCGCACCGACGCCGCGCGCGTGCTGGAGATCGACGACCCGCACGACCTCGCCCGCGCCCGGGCCCTCGCGCCGCTCTTCGACGCGGACCGCCCCGGCGCGCTGCCGACCGCCGACGACATCGACGCGGTCGTCCTCGACTTCGACGGCACCCAGACCGACGACCGGGTGCTGGTCGACTCCGACGGACGGGAGTTCGTCTCCGTGCACCGCGGGGACGGACTCGGTATCGCGGCCCTCCGCAGGAGCGGCCTGAAGATGCTGATCCTGTCCACGGAACAGAACCCTGTGGTCGCCGCCCGGGCCCGGAAGCTGAAGCTCCCGGTGCTGCACGGCATCGACCGCAAGGACCTCGCGCTGAAGCAGTGGTGCGAGGAGCAGGGCATCGCGCCGGAGCGCGTGCTCTACGTCGGCAACGACGTCAATGACCTCCCGTGCTTCGCCCTCGTGGGCTGGCCCGTGGCGGTCGCGAGCGCCCACGACGTCGTGCGCGGCGCCGCACGCGCGGTCACCACCGTCCCCGGTGGCGACGGCGCGATCCGAGAGATCGCCAGCTGGATCCTCGGCCCCTCTCTCGATTCCCTCACCAAGTAAGGACATCTCTGCCATGAGCACCAACTCCCGTATCCGCCGGTTCGGTTCGCGCGAGGTCGGCCCGGGTCGTCCGGTCTACGTCTGCGGTGAGATCGGCATCAACCACAACGGCGAGCTCGAGAACGCCTTCAAGCTGATCGACGCCGCCGCCGAGGCCGGCTGCGACGCCGTCAAGTTCCAGAAGCGCACCCCCGAGATCTGCACCCCGCGCGACCAGTGGGACATCGAGCGCGACACCCCCTGGGGCCGGATGACCTACATCGACTACCGCCACCGCGTGGAGTTCGGCGAGGACGAGTACCGCGCCATCGACGACTACTGCAAGTCGAAGAACATCGACTGGTTCGCCTCCCCGTGGGACACCGAGGCCGTCGCCTTCCTGGAGAAGTTCGACGTCCCCGCCCACAAGGTCGCCTCCGCCTCCCTCACCGACGACGAGCTGCTGCGCGCCCTGCGCGCCACCGGCCGCGCGGTGATCCTCTCCACCGGCATGTCGACCCCGAAGCAGATCCGCCACGCGGTCGAGGTCCTCGGCTCCGACAACATCCTGATGTGCCACGCCACCTCGACCTACCCGGCGAAGGCCGAGGAGCTCAACCTGCGTGTGATCAACACGCTGGAGAAGGAGTTCCCGAACGTCCCGATCGGCTACTCCGGCCACGAGACCGGCCTCCAGACCACTCTCGCCGCGGTCGCCCTGGGCGCCACCTTCGTCGAGCGTCACATCACCCTCGACCGCGCCATGTGGGGCTCGGACCAGGCCGCCTCCGTGGAGCCGCAGGGCCTGACCCGCCTCGTCCGCGACATCCGCACCATCGAGGCCTCCCTCGGCGACGGCGTGAAGAAGGTCTACGAGTCCGAGCTGGCCCCCATGAAGAAGCTGCGCCGCGTCGCCGGTGTGGTCGCCGAGGCGGAGATCGCCGACGCGGCGGGCGAGCCGGTAGGCGTCTGAGCGCACCACCCCCACAACCCCCCTTACGACGGGACGGTCGTACGTCGATGAGCCCCCGCGCCGGGAACGCCGGCCCCCACACTCTCGCGTTCGTCGAGAGTCCGGTACAGCTGCTGAACGTGCTGGAGTGGGCGCACGCGCATGCGCCCGGCGTGGGGCTCACCCTCGTGGTGCTGTCGCCCGTCGACCCGATGACGCGCGGCCAGCTGCGGCGGATGTCCGACCTGGCCCGCGACGAGGGGCACGAGGTCCGCTGGGAGGAAGCCCGCGGCGGGCCCCTGGCGCCCTTCCAGACCATCGGCGGCCTGGCCGGCCTGCTCCGCAGGGCGCGCCGGGTCGTACTGGGGGACCCCTTCTCCCGCTACGTCCAACTGCTGCTGACGATCACCCGGGCCCGTGACCTGGTCGTCGTCGACGACGGCACGGCGACCATGGAGTTCGTCGGCCAGCTGGCCCGGGGCGAACGGCTGGTGCGCTGGCACCGCAAGGGCGGCCGCCCGGGCCCGCGCGACCTGATCTTCGCGCCGGTGTCGTCGTCGGCCCGCCGCCGCCTGACCCCCGGCGGCGACCGCCACGTCGAGATCTTCTCCTCCATGCCGATGGAGGAGACCCCGGCGGGCGTCACCGTCAGCGCCAACGACTTCGCGTGGACACGGGCCCGCTTCGGCCCGCCCCGCATCACCAAGGGTGCCGACATGGTGGGCACGTCCCTGGTGGAGACGGGTGTGGTCGACGACGACCGCTACCTGGAGGCCGTCCGTGCGCTGGCCCGGGCCCACGGCGCGACCCGCTACTTCGCCCACCGCCGCGAGAGCACGGACAAGCTCCACCGGCTCGCGGTCGAGACGGGCCTGGAGATCGTCCGCCCCGAACTCCCCCTCGAACTGATCGCCCGCCGCGGCCCCATCGGCCGGACGATCCTCAGCTTCCCCTCCACGGTCGTCCACACCCTCCCGCTCGCCCTCTCCGGCACCGAGGTCCGCGT
Organism: Streptomyces chartreusis NRRL 3882; assembly: GCF_900236475.1. Classification (GTDB taxonomy): domain Bacteria; phylum Actinomycetota; class Actinomycetes; order Streptomycetales; family Streptomycetaceae; genus Streptomyces; species Streptomyces chartreusis_D. The sequence goes on along the minus strand of NZ_LT963352.1, from coordinate 3,409,726 downwards.
CGCGGTCTGCGACATCGACCCGTCCTGGCTGACCGACCACGCCTCCCCCCGCGCCCAGGGCTTCCTGTCGGGGGTGACGGGGGCGGCGCGGGACGTGCACCGGCTGTCCACGGCGGGGCCGGGGGAGGGGCCGGGTGGTCAGAAGGGTCCGGCGAGTACGGCCGGACCGGCTGGACCGATGGGCTCGGCGGCTGCCGGGGGCCCGCCCGGCCCGGGGAGTGCCACGGGCACGACGGGCTCGGCCGGGACGCCCCGCTCGGCGGGCGCGGCCGGGGCGGCGGGTACTGCGGGGGCGGTGGCTGCCGGCTGACGTGCCGGCGGCGTCCCGGGAGCCGGCGGGGTCGACCGGATCGGCGGACTGTCGGGTGGCTCGGCGGGCCAGGGGCATCATGCGGGGGGGGGAGAGAGAGAGACGCCCACCCCGAACACCGGCGGCCAGGTCGTGCAGCCGGCCGCGACGTACCGGGCCCGCTGCCGAGGTCGGCGACGATCGACGAAGGCCGTTCGGAGGGCCCGCTCCAGCGGCCTCCCGGCGAGCCTGTCCGGGAACCCGGCGGGCGCACACTGCCCGGGCCGGGCGTCCGCCAGACGAACAAGGCCGTGTTCCCCGCGCAGGGCGTGGTATCCGTGGAGGAGGATGGGTGGATGACGGCGCTGTGGCTCAGGTGTGGTGGATGTCACACTGTGTGGGTCGTGGTGACCGGCTCGGCCCGAAAGGCGGGCGAGTTTACCCATCTCACTGGATAGCTATTCGTTCGGCGGTCATATTTTCTGCCCCTAACGGGTTGAAGTTTTGTTGATCGAGGGTCAGCCGACCGCCCTGGCGCCCTACCCTTCAGAGGGTGAAGCAATTGATGTCACTGGAGTCCGAGGTCGATCTTCCCGGGGGAGCCGTACTTCCCGGTGCGCTGCCCGACGCTCTGCGCGCCGAGCTCATCGCGTTCCGACGCGACCTGCACATGCACCCGGAGCTGGGCAACCAGGAGTTCCGCACGACAGCCGCGATCAAGGAGCGGCTGGAGAGGGCCGGCCTCAAGCCGCGCGTACTCACCGTCGGGACAGGACTCGTCTGTGACATCGGCGTAGAGGGCGAGCAGTGGGACGGGGGCCCCAGCATGCTCGCCATGCGGGCCGACATCGACGGCCTGCCCATCCCCGACACCAAGAGCGAGTGCCCGTACCGCTCGACCGTGCCCGACCGCGCGCACGCCTGCGGCCACGACGTGCACACCACCGTGGTCCTCGGCGCGGGTCTCGTCCTCGCCGAACTGCACAAGCAGGGCCTGCTGCCCCGCCCCGTCCGGCTGATCTTCCAGCCGGCCGAGGAGGTACTGCCCGGCGGTGCCGCCGACGTCATCAAGTGCGGGGCGCTGGAAGGGGTCGGCGCGATCATCGCGGTGCACTGCGACCCCCGGGTGGACGCGGGGCAGGTCGGACTCCGGGAGGGGCCCATCACCTCGGCCTGCGACCGGCTGGAGATCGCCCTGAACGGCCCGGGCGGGCACACCGCACGCCCCCACCTCACGACCGACCTGGTCACCGCGGCCGCCCGTGTCGTAACGGACGTGCCCGCCCTGGTCGGCCGGCGCTTCGACAGCCGCAGCGGGCTGGCCATCACCTGGGGCCGCGTGGAGTCCGGGCACGCGCCCAACGTCATCCCGCAGCACGCCGAGCTCTCCGGCACCGTGCGGTGCCTCGACATCGAGGCGTGGCGGCAGGCGCCCGACGTCGTGGTCGCCGCGATCGACGAGATCGCCAACCTCTACCGCGCCAAGTCGGAGATCAACTACGTCCGCGGCGTCCCGCCCGTCGTCAACGAGCCCGGCGTGACCGAGCTGCTGCGCGACGCCATGATCGCCCGGCGCGGCGTCGACTCGGTGGTCGGCACGGAGCAGAGCCTCGGCGGCGAGGACTTCTCCTGGTACCTGGAACACGTCCCCGGCGCGATGGCCCGCCTGGGCGTACGCACCCCCGGCGAACGCCACGTACGCGACCTCCACCAGGGCGACTTCGACGTGGACGAGTCCGCGATCAAGGTAGGAGTGGAACTCTTCACGGCCGCAGCCCTGGTCGACGGCCTGCGCTGAGGGCTACCGCCAGGGGGGCACGGGGCCTGATACAGCACGCCCGCCCTTCGGGCCGCTCGGCGCGTCGCCCCGCCGGGCCCGGGCCGGTCGGCCGCGGGCTTCTCATGAGAGCAGCTCGGGGTCGGTCGGCCGCGTGACTACTGGGCGGTCCGGCGCGCGGCTCCCCCGTCTACGGGCGCGGGCCCGGTCCCCGGCCGTGTGGCTGCTGGGCGGTCCGGCGCGCGGCTTCGCCTTCTACGGGTGCGGGCCCGGTCCCCGGCCGTGTGGCTGCTGGGCGGTCCGGCGGGCGGCTTCGCCTTCTACGGGTGCGGGCCCGGTCCCCGGCCGTGTGGCTGCTGGGCGGTCCGGCGGGCGGCTTCGCCTTCTACGGGTGCGGGCCCGGTCCCCGGCCGTGTGGCTGCTGGGCGGTCCGGCGGGCGGCTTCGCCTTCTACGGGTGCGGGCCCGGTCCCCGGCCGTGTGGCTGCTGGGCGGTCCGGCGCGCGGCTCCCCGTCTACGGGCGCGGGCCCGGTCCCCGGTCGTGTGGCTGCTGGGCGGTCCGGCGGGCGGCTTCGCCTTCTACGGGTCCCTCGGCCGCTTGACCGCCCGGCGGTCGGCCACGCGACGTGGGAACTCATCCGGCGTAGCTATGTGGCCCCTCGGCCGCATGCCTTCAGCTCGTCCGAGTCCGCACCCCCGCCGCCCGCGAGACCGACGGCCCCGTGGCCCCCGGCCCGCCCAGCAGCTCCTTCAGCCCAGCCCGGCACATCGCCGAGCGACGGCTTCCCCCGGCTGACCGACCAAGGCTGACGCCCGGCCGTCTGCCTGGCGGAGTCTCCGGTTGGTGCCCGCCCTGGCCTGGCGGAGCCTTTCACTGGTGTCGGCCTGTGCCGGGCGGAGTCTCCGGCTGGCGCCCGCCCCGGCTTGGCGGAGCCTCCCGCTGGTGTCGGCCCGCTGTCCGGCGGAGTCTCCGGCTAGCGCCCGTCCCCTGCCCGGTGGGGGCCTCCGGCCGACGCCCGTCCCCTGCCCGGCGGAGCCTCCCGCGGGTGTCGGCCCCTCCTGCCCGGCGGAGCCTCCCGCGGGTGTCGGCCCCTCCTGCCCGGCGCAGCCTCCCGTCGTCCCCGCCCCACGGCTCCCCGCCCCACGGCTCCCCGCCCGGCGGCTCTGCCCCTCCCGCCCGGCGGGCCCCCCACCCGGAGGATCCTCAGCCCGGGCGGAGCCCCCGCCCCCGCCCGGCGCAGCCTCCGGTTGCGGCCCGGGTGCACCCGGGTCACCCTGGTGCGCGTGACGAGCAGGCATGCGCCGTGTGCCCGAGTACACCTTTCGACCCCGTTCGAACCCGTGGTTCACAAGGGCGTAACCGGCCATCGGCACGAATGGATAACGGCCCCGCTGCGAACCGTTCCCAGGAGTGTCTACGCGCGTTAATGTGCGCCGAACCGAGCACCCGCTGCGGGGCTTTGGAGAATGGGGAGCTTCAAGATGCGTCGGATTTCCAAACTGACCCGCGTCGCGGTGGGGGTCGCGTCGCTCGGGCTCGTTGCCACGGCCTGTGGCGGCACCAGCGGTGAGAGTGGTGACAGCGACAGCAAGGACCGCGGCCTCGCCATCGCGTACGACGTCGGCGGCAAGGGCGACCAGTCCTTCAACGACGCCGCCTACGCCGGCCTGACCAAGGCGAAGGACGAGTACGGCTACAAGACCGCCGACATCGAGCCCACCGAGGGCGAGACCGACGCGGACAAGGAGCAGCGCCTCGCCTCGCTGGCCAAGCAGGGCTACAACCCGGTCATCGGCGTCGGGTTCGCCTACGGTCCTGCGATGAAGGCCGTGGCACCCAAGTACCCCGACACCACCTTCGGCATCGTCGACTCCGTGGTCGAGGGCAAGAACGTCGCCTCCCTCGTCTTCGCCGAGGAGCAGGCCTCGTACCTGGCCGGTGTCGCCGCCGCCAAGGCCACCAAGTCGGACATCGTCGGCTTCGTCGGCGGTGTCGACGTCCCGCTGATCCACAAGTTCGAGGCCGGCTACAAGCAGGGCGTGCAGGACACCAACCCCAAGGTGAAGGTCCTGTCGCAGTACCTGACGCAGACGGCCGAGGAGGGTGGCTTCTCCAGCCCCGACAAGGGCAAGGCCGCCGCCGAGGGCCAGATCGAGAAGAAGGCCGACGTGCTCTACGCGGCCGCCGGCCTGTCCGGCCAGGGCGTCATCGAGGCCGCCGCCAAGGCGAAGGTCTGGGCGATCGGCGTCGACTCCGACCAGTACAAGCAGGCCGCCCTCGCCCCGTACAAGAACTACATCCTCACCTCCGCCCTCAAGGACGTCGGCGGCGCGGTCTACGCGCTGGCCAAGTCCGTCCACGACGACAAGCCCCTGTCCGGCGTCCAGACCTTCGACCTGAAGGTCAACGGCGTCGGCCTCTCCGAGACCAACCCGGAGTACGCCAAGATCCCGGGGCTCAAGGACGCGGTGAACAAGGCCAAGGAAGGCATCGACAACGGCTCGATCAAGGTCAAGACCGAGTAGGCCGTCCGGCTGTGAGGCCGTCGGAGCGGGCGGGCACCCCGGGTGCCCGCCCGCTCCGACGTTCCCGGGGCACCCCGGGTCCCCGGATCACCCAGCGCCACCCTCCGTTCGCAGTCGGCAACGCCCCGGCCAAGACCGGGTGATGGCTTGGCCACGGGCGCATAACAAGGTGGACAGAAGGGGTTTTCAGGCAGGTCTACGCGCGTTAATCTGCGGCGAAGCCAGCGCCGAAGCTGAACCGTCCCGGCGCTATGCGGCCCCGGTAGTACGACAGGAGCACCCACACATGCGCCGGATTTCCCGGATCACGGTCGCAGGCGCAGCGACCGCCTCCCTGGCCCTCGCTCTCTCCGCCTGTGGCAGCACCTCGACCTCCGGGTCGTCGGACTCGAAGGGGAACAAGGGCCTCGCCATCGCGTACGACGTCGGCGGCAAGGGTGACCAGTCCTTCAACGACGCCGCGTACGCGGGCCTGGAGCAGGCGAAGAAGGAGTTCGGGTACCAGACGGCCGACCTGGAGCCCACCGAGGGCGAGACGGACGCCGACAAGGAGCAGCGCCTGGTCTCGCTGGCGAAGCAGGGCTACAACCCGGTCATCGGCGTGGGCTACGCGTACGCCGCGGCCGTCAAGGGCGCCGCGGAGAAGTTCCCGAAGACCACCTTCGGCATCGTCGACGACGCCACGATCAACACCAAGAACGTCGCCGACCTCGTCTTCAGCGAGGAGCAGGCCTCGTACCTGGCCGGTGTCGCCGCCGCCAAGAGCACCAAGTCGAACGTCGTGGGCTTCGTCGGCGGCGTGGACATCCCGCTGATCCACAAGTTCCAGGCGGGCTTCGAGCAGGGCGTCAAGGACACGAACCCGAAGGTGAAGGTCCTGTCGCAGTACCTGACGCAGACGGCCGAGGAGGGCGGTTTCTCCAGCCCCGACAAGGGCAAGACGGCTGCCGAGGGCCAGATCGAGAAGAAGGCCGACGTCGTCTACGCGGCGGCCGGTCTGTCCGGCCAGGGCGTGATCGAGGCCGCCGCCACCAAGAAGGTGTGGGCCATCGGCGTCGACTCCGACCAGTACAAGCAGGAGGCCCTCGCCAAGTACAAGGACTACATCCTGACCTCGGCGATGAAGGACGTCGCCAAGGCGGTGTACAACCTGGCGAAGTCGGTCGAGGACGGCAAGCCCGAGACCGGTATCGTTCGTGGCGATCTGAAGACCGGCGAGGTGAGCCTGTCGGACTCCAACCCGAAGTTCGCGGACGACGCCGAGCTTCAGGAAGCCATCAAGACGGCCAAGGAGAAGATCATCAGCGGCGAGATCAAGGTCAAGAGCAGCTGACGACCGACTGCCTCGAAGCAGGCGGTAACCCCCGGGGTTACGTCCGCTCGACGGGGTACGGGGAGGTCGCTCCTCGTACCCCGTTGTCGCGGTGCGTCGGCCCCTTTGTATGCCGTAGGGGCGCTACGCGCGTAGACGGCCCCCGTCCCCAGGAGAGTGCGCCATCAACGCGTCCAGCAGCCCTCCGGCCGGAGCGGCGGTCAAGGAATCGGTGACCGCCGTCGAGCTCGCCGGGATCACGAAGCGTTTCCCGGGCGTCGTGGCCAACCACGACATCCACCTCAGCGTCCGCAAGGGCACCGTGCACGCCCTCGTCGGCGAGAACGGCGCCGGCAAGTCGACGCTGATGAAGATCCTCTACGGCATGCAGAAGCCGGACGAGGGCACCATCGCCGTCGACGGCGAGCAGGTGAGCTTCTCGTCGCCGGCCGACGCCATCGCCCGCGGCATCGGCATGGTCCACCAGCACTTCATGCTCGCCGACAACCTCACGGTCCTCGAGAACGTCGTGCTCGGCAGCGAGAAGCTGTACGGCATCGGCGCCAAGGCCCGTCGCAAGATCAAGGAACTCTCCGAGCGCTACGGCCTCGACGTCAAGCCCGACCTAATGGTCGAGGAGCTCGGCGTCGCAGCCCGCCAGCGCGTGGAGATCCTCAAGGTCCTCTACCGCGGCGCCCGCACCCTCATCCTGGACGAGCCGACCGCCGTGCTCGTCCCGCAGGAGGTCGACGCCCTCTTCGCCAACCTGCGCGAACTGCGGTCCGAGGGCCTGTCGGTCATCTTCATCTCGCACAAGCTCGGCGAGGTGCTCTCCGTCGCCGACGAGATCACCGTCATCCGCCGCGGCACCACCGTCGGGACGGCCGTCCCCGCCGAGACCACCCCGCGCCAGCTCGCCGAGATGATGGTCGGCAGCGAACTGCCCACGCCCGAGACGGCCGAGTCCACGGTCACCGACCGCCCGGTCATCAGCGTCGACCAGCTCCGGCTGGCCGCCCCCAGCGGCAAGGCCCTCCTCGACGACATCAGCTTCACCATCCACGCGGGCGAGGTCCTCGGCATCGCCGGTGTCGAGGGCAACGGCCAGACCGAGCTGGTCGACGCGCTCATCGGCCTGCGGTCCCCCGACTCCGGCACCATCCGGCTCGCCGACGAGGAGATCACCGCCTGGCCCACCCGCAGGCGCCGCGAGCAGGGCATCGGCTACATCCCCGAGGACCGGCACCGCCACGGCCTGCTCCTGGAGGCACCCCTCTGGGAGAACCGCATCCTCGGCCACGTCACCGAGAAGCCCCTCGCCAAGGGCGTCTGGCTGGACCCGAAGGCGGCCCAGGAGGACACCCGCCGGATCGTCACGGAGTACGACGTCCGCACCCCCGGCATCGACGTCACCGCCGCCTCCCTCTCCGGCGGCAACCAGCAGAAGCTGATCGTCGGCCGTGAGATGAGCCACAAGCCGCGCTTCCTGATCGCCGCGCACCCCACCCGGGGCGTGGACGTCGGCGCCCAGGCCGCCATCTGGGACCACATCCGCGAGGCCCGCCGGGAGGGCCTGGCCGTCCTGCTGATCTCCGCCGACCTGGACGAGCTCATCGGCCTGTCCGACACCCTGCGCGTGATCTACAACGGCAAGCTGGTCGCGGACGCCGACCCGGCCACCATCACCCCCGAGGAGCTCGGCTCGGCCATGACCGGTGCCGCCACCGGGCACCTCGAGCACGAAGAGACCCCCGAGACCTCGAAGGCCGACGCCCCCGAGTCTCCGGAAGACGAGGCCCGCTGATGAAGAAGTTCGACAGGGAGCGCGTGCTCCTCGCGGTGGCCGGACCGGTCATCGCGCTCGCCGTGGCCTTCGTCCTGAGCGCGATCGTGCTGCTCGCGTCGGGCAAGAGCCCCGTCGAGCCGTTCGCCCTGATGTTCGAGCAGCTGAGCTTCTCCGACATCCAGGTCCTGATCATCAACCAGGCGTCGATGTACTACATCGCCGCGCTCGCGGTGGCCATCGGCTTCCGGATGAACCTGTTCAACATCGGCGTGGACGGCCAGTACCAGCTCGGCGCGATGCTGGCCGCGGTCGTCGGCGCCCACGTCGCCCTGCCGGCCGCCCTCCAGGTCCCGCTGCTGCTCCTGACCGCCGTCCTCACCGGCGCCTTCTGGGCCGGCATCGCCGGTGTCCTCAAGGTCACCCGGGGCGTCAGCGAGGTCGTCGCCACGATCATGCTCAACGCGATCGCCACCTCCGTGATCGCCTACCTGTGGCTGCCGAACGTCTTCGGCGTGAAGGTCGGCAACAACAACACCACCGGCGAGATGCACGAGTCCGGCTGGATCCCGGGCATCGGCATGGGCGCGGCCGGCGAGATCTACGGCCTGGTGCTGCTGGCCGTCCTGCTCGGCATCGGCTACTGGGTCGTCCTCAACCGCACCCGCTTCGGCTTCGACCTGCGCGCCTCCGGTGCTTCGCAGACCGCCGCCGCGGCCAGCGGTGTGGACCCGGGGCGCATGGTGCTCAGCGCCATGCTGATCTCCGGCGGCATCGCGGGCCTCGCCGGCCTGCCGATCCTGCTCGGCGACACCCACACCTACAGCCTGAACTTCCCCACCGGCATCGGCTTCCTCGGCATCGGCATCGCCCTGCTCGGCCGCAACAGCCCCGTGGGCATCGCGTTCGCCTCCCTGCTGTGGGCCTGGCTCGACAAGGCCTCGCCCGAGCTGGACTTCCACGGCTACGACAAGGAGATCGCGGTCATCATGCAGGGCCTGATCGTGCTCTCGGTCGTCGTCTCCTACGAGGCCGTCCGTGAGTGGGGCCTGCGCCGCCAGCAGCGCCGGGTCGGCGCCGAACTGGCCGCCGGTCACGTCCTCGGCACCAACAACACCACGAAGGAGGTGGCTGGCCGATGACCACCGCGACCGACCTCAACCAGCCCACGCTGCAGCCCGCGGCGCCCACCGGCCGCCGACTGTCGTGGCCCGTCCTGCTGCTGATCATCGCCGGCGGACTGGCGCTCACCTCGATCGTCCGCCTCATCACCGGCGCCGACGGCATCACCAACGTCAGCCAGATGTCCACCGCGCTCCAACTCGCCGTGCCGATCGGCCTCGCCGGTCTCGGCGGCCTGTGGGCCGAGCGCGCGGGCGTGGTCAACATCGGCCTCGAAGGCATGATGATCCTCGGCACCTGGTTCGGCGCCTGGGCCGGCTTCCAGTGGGGCCCGTGGACCGGTGTCCTGGTGGGCATCGCGGGCGGCGCGATCGGCGGCCTGCTGCACGCCTTCGTGACCGTCACCTTCAACGTCAACCACATCGTCTCCGGTGTGGCCATCAACATCCTCGCCCTCGGCGCCACCCGCTACCTCGCGCCCCTCGCCTTCGAGGGCCACACGGGCGGCTCCGCCAAGCAGTCGCCGGCGGTGGACTCCCTCGGCAACTTCACCGTGCCGGGCCTGTCCGACGCGCTGCGGGACCTCAACAACCAGGGCTGGTTCTTCATCTCCGACATCGCCGGCCTGCTCGGCGGCCTGGTCACCAACGTCTCCTGGCTGACCCTGATCGCCGTCGCGCTGATCCCCGGCACCTGGTGGGTGCTGTGGCGCACCGCGTTCGGCCTGCGGCTGCGCTCCTGCGGCGAGAACCCGGTCGCGGCCGAGTCCCTCGGCGTCAACGTCTACAAGTACAAGTACATCGCCGTGATCATCTCCGGCGGTCTGGCCGGCCTCGGCGGTGTGTTCCTGTCGATCGTCGCGAACCCCTTCTACCTGGAGGGCCAGGTCAGCGGCCGCGGCTTCATCGGTCTCGCGGCGATGATCTTCGGCAACTGGATGCCGGGCGGCCTCGCCCTCGGCGCGGGCCTGTTCGGCTACACCGACAGCCTCAACCTGCGCGGCGGCTCCGCGAACGTCCACGCCCTGCTGCTGCTCGGCGCGCTGCTGCTGGTCATCGGCGCGATCTGGCTGGTCGTCCGCAGGAAGTACGTCCCGGCCGTGGCCACCCTGATCGCCGGCGCCCTGGTGTTCACCTGGTACGCGACCACCAACGAGGTCCCGAACCAGGTCGTCTCCGCCACGCCGTACGTCATCACCCTGGTCGTCCTCGCTCTGTCCGCCCAGCGGCTGCGCATGCCGAAGGCGGACGGGTTGCCGTACCGGAAGGGGCAGGGCAAGTGACCGGCGCCGGCCCGGACGTCGACTGGGAGAAGCTGCGCGCGGTGGCCCGGGACGCCATGTCCCGGGCGTACGCCCCGTACTCCGGTTACCCGGTGGGCGTGGCGGCCCTGGTCGACGACGGCCGGATCATCTCCGGCTGCAACGTCGAGAACGCCTCGTACGGGCTCGGACTGTGCGCCGAGTGCGGCCTGGTGTCCGAGCTGCACAACACCGGCGGCGGCCGGCTGACGCACTTCACGTGCGTCGACCGGAACGGCGAGACGCTCGTCCCGTGCGGCCGCTGCCGTCAGTTGCTGCACGAGTTCGGCGGCCCGGACCTGCTGCTGGAGACGCCGGCGGGCATCCTGCCGCTGTCGCAGATGCTGCCCCAGGCCTTCGGCCCGGACCACCTCAGCACGTAACTCCCGTGCGGCCCCTCCGAGTCGCTCAGCGACCGGATCGGAGGGGCCGTACGGCTTCTGGATCCTTCGGAAGGAAGCCCAAGCCATGGCCATGGACGCCATCTCCGTCATCCGCACCAAGCGGGACCGCGGCGAACTCAGCGACGAGCAGATCGACTGGGTCATCGACGCGTACACCCGCGGGGAGGTGGCCGACGAGCAGATGTCGGCCCTCGCGATGGCCATCCTGCTCAACGGCATGAACCGGCGCGAGATCGCCCGCTGGACGGCCGCGATGATCGCCTCCGGCGAGCGCATGGACTTCTCGTCGCTGTCCCGCCCGACGGCCGACAAGCACTCCACGGGCGGCGTCGGCGACAAGATCACCCTGCCGCTGGCGCCCCTGGTCGCCGCCTGCGGCGCCGCTGTCCCCCAGCTCTCGGGTCGCGGCCTCGGCCACACGGGCGGCACTCTGGACAAGCTGGAGTCGATTCCCGGCTGGCGCGCGCTCCTGTCGAACGAGGAGATGCTGTCCGTCCTGGACGGCACCGGCGCGGTGATCTGCGCGGCGGGCGACGGCCTGGCACCGGCCGACAAGAAGCTGTACGCACTGCGCGACGTCACGGGCACGGTCGAGGCGATCCCGCTGATCGCCTCCTCGATCATGTCGAAGAAGATCGCTGAGGGCACGGGCTCGCTGGTCCTGGACGTGAAGGTCGGCACGGGCGCCTTCATGAAGACCCTGGAGGACGCCCGTGAACTGGCCTCCACGATGGTCGGCCTGGGCACCGACCACGGCGTGAGGACGGTCGCGCTGCTCACCGACATGTCGACCCCGCTCGGTCTGACGGCCGGCAACGCGCTGGAGGTCCGCGAGTCGGTGGAGGTCCTGGCGGGCGGCGGCCCCGCGGACGTGGTCGAGCTGACGATCGCCCTGGCCCGCGAGATGCTCGACGCGGCGGGCATCAGGGACGCCGACCCGGCGAAGGCCCTGGCCGACGGCTCGGCGATGGACGTCTGGCGCCGCATGATCACGGCCCAGGGCGGCGACCCGGACGCGGCGCTCCCGGTGGCCCGCGAACAGCACGTGATCAAGGCCCCGTCCTCGGGCGTCCTCACCCGCCTCGACGCCTACGACATCGGCGTCGCGGCCTGGCGCCTGGGCGCGGGCCGCGCGCGCAAGGAGGATCCGGTCCAGGCGGGCGCGGGCATCGAGATGCACGCCAAGCCGGGCGACCAGGTCACCGAGGGCCAGCCCCTCCTGACCCTCCACACGGACACGCCGGAACGCTTCGCGTACGCGCTGGACGCGGTCGAGGGCTCGTACGACATCGCGGCGCCGGGGACGGACTTCACGGCGTCGCCGGTGGTGCTGGAACGTATCGCCTGACCAGGCGGTTCACCGTCCGGGTGAACGGGACCGGTGGACCTCCGCCGGTCCCGTTCCGCGTGTTGAAGGGCGCCATGAGCGTGCTGGGCGGCGACTACATCCTGACTGACAACGAGTGGGACGAGCTGGTCTGGATCTGGGAGCAGACGGATGCTCCCAAGGGGTGCAAGGTGGAGATCATCGAGGGCCTCGTCACCGTGGCACCACTTTGCACAAACAGGCATCACCGCGTCGTCGAGCGTGTCCAGCGCCGCCTCTTCGAGGTGATCCCCAGCCACTGGAACATCTTCCAGCGGCTGGGCACGGCCGTTCCGGCGCGGCTCGGGCTGTATGTGCCCGACCTCGTCGTCGTACCGGAGTTGCCGAACGAGGGCGGCGACCACTTCGTGCCCGCTTCCGCTGCCCAGCTCGCGGTTGAGGTCACCTCGAGGGCCACCGCCCGGCATGACCGCGGTGCGAAGGCCATGGGGTACGCCGAGGCGGGTGTGCCGCTCTATCTCCTGGTGGACGGCATGGCGCCCGGCGGGCCGACAGTGACGCTGTACGGGGAGCCGAAGGAAGGCGTGTACCGCCTCCTGCGCGCAGGCAAGTTCGGAGAACGGCTCATGCTTCCACCGCCCTTCGACCTCGAACTCGACACAGGCGAGTTCGCCGGGGCCTGAGTCACCCCAACACCGCCGCCACCACGACCAGAACCGGCACCGACACCACCGTCGACAACAAGATCGCCTCCCTCGCCAGCACCTCGCCCACCCGATAGCTGCTCGCGTACGTGAACAGGTTCTGCGCCGCCGGAAGCGCCGACGTCACCACCACGTCGAGCAGGGAAGCCCCGTGCAGGCCGAAGACGCCCGCTGCCAGGGCCCAGGCGGCCAGGGGCTGGACGACGGCCTTGAGGGTCACGGCGAGCAGGACAGGGGCCCGTTCCGCCCCGCGCAGCGGGAGCGTGCTGCCGCGCAAGGAGATGCCGAAGGCCAGCAGCACCGCCGGGACCGACATGTTGCCGATGAGGGTGAGCGGATCCATCAGGGGGCCGGGAACCTGGAAGCCCGATGCCGAGGCCGCCACACCCGCCAGGGAGCCCAGCGCTATCGGATTGCGCAGCGGCGTCAGCAGCCGCTGCCACAACGGGCGCTTCTCCCCGCCGCTCGCCAGGTCCAGGACCGTCAGCGCCACCGGCATGACGCCCACCAGCTGGAACAGCAGCACCGGCGCGACCAGTGACGCGTCGCCCAGCACGTACACCGCGATCGGGATGCCGAGGTTGCCCGAGTTGACGTAGCTGGAGCACAGCGCGCCGATCGTCGTCCGGCCCACTCCCCAGCCGCGCACGGCACCCACCGCCACGAACACACCCGCCGCCGCTGCCGTGCTCACCGCCGTGACCAGCAGCCGGTCGGAGAAGATCACCGACAGGTCGGCCTGGGCGAGAGTCGTGAAGAGCAGGGCGGGAGACGCCACATGGAAGGCCAGCCTGGTCAGGACCTCGCGCCCGCCGTCGCCCAGATGTCCCCGGCGGCCGATCAGATAGCCGACCCCGATGACGACCGCGATGACCGCGAAGCCGCTCAGCACCCCCTGCACGACGTCCCCTCACCGGCGACACGTGCATCGGACAGCGCGGGACGGGCAGATGCATGGGGCATACAGCCAACCCTCCGGGGAAGGCCGTACCGAGGTCAATGTGATCCTCACGGCGCCGACAGGACGGACAAGCCGCGATGAGTTACCGCCGCCCGCCCGGTCTACCGATCGTGGACGCCATGACACCCCCCGTGCTCGTGCTCGCCGGTCCCGTCGCCCGGGACGAGGTGAGCGGACTGAGCGACGACGTCAGGGCACTGCTGCACACCAGCCGTGCCCGGGTCGTGGTGTGCGACGTCGGAGGCCTCGGGCCGCCCGGGCTCGCCGCCGTCGACCTGCTCGCGCGACTCCAGCTGGCCGCCCGCCGGGCCGGGGGACGGATACGGCTGCGCGACCCCGACCCGGCCCTACGCGCCCTCCTCGACCTGGTCGGTCTCCGCTTCGAGGTGGAGGGGCAGGTCGAAGAGCGGGAACCAGCGCTTGGTGTCCAGGAAGCAGTGGAACCCGGTGATCCGGCCGTCTGAGATCTCCAGCACCTGGACCGCCCACGGCGTGAAGCCGCCGGACTCCGGGTCCGGCTTGTACTGGGCGAACCCCGGCAGGCCGTTGACCTGGACCGGCACCAGCCGGGAGCCCGCGCAGGGCGCGCCGAGCGTCGTCATGAAGCCGGTGATGTCGCTGACGCCGGTCAGCCACAGGTCGAACGGCGGCATCGTCATGACCGCGTCCTCGTGCAGCAGAGCCGTCAGCGCCGTCATGTCGTAGCCCTCGAAGGCCGCCACATAGCGGTCCAGCAGCTTCTGCTGGTCCTCGTCCAGCGGGTCGGACACGGTCGCGTCGGCGCCCGGCTCCGGCTGCTCGGCCAGGGTGGCACGGGCCCGCTGGAGGGCGCTGTTGACCGACGCCACCGACGTGCCCAGCAGCTCGGCGACCTCGCTGGCCTTCCAGGCCAGCACCTCGCGCAGGATCAGCACGGCCCGCTGCTTGGCCGGCAGCTTCTGAAGGGCGGCCATGAAGGCGAGCCGCACGGACTCCTTGGCTATGGCCGCCTCCGCCGGGTCGTCGGTCGTGGGCAGCACGCGGGCGTCCGGCATGGGCTCCAGCCAGGTGTTGTCCGGGCGGGGGGAGAGGGCCGCCTGCGCGAGGGGGGTGGACTCGGTCAGGTCCATGGGCCTGGCGCGCTTGTTGCCCGCGGTCAGCATGTCCAGGCACACGTTGGTCGCGATGCGGTAGAGCCAGGAGCGGAGGCTGGAGCGGCCCTCGAACTTGTCGTAGCTGCGCCAGGCGCGGACCATCGTGTCCTGCACCGCGTCCTCGGCCTCGAAGGAGGAGCCGAGCATCCGGTAGCAGTACCCCGTCAGCTCGGTCCGGTGTGCCTCCAGTCTGGTGTCCAGGTCTGTCGGTGTCGCCGTGCCGTTCGTCATCGTCCACCCACCCCTGTGGAAGTTCTGTCACGCGCCATCGCGTCCAGCACTTCGGAAGCTACCGCAGCCCACTGACAACGGCCCCCCGAGCACGCAAAAGCGCAGGTGGAAGCGGCGCTTCAGACCAGCTGTTTCACCGACATCAGCAAATGCCGGTGCTCCCCGGCCGCCTCGGCGGCCCCGCCGTCCGGCACCGCGTGCAGCAGCGCCCGCTGCCCCGCCCCCAGCAGTTCCAGCCGCACGCGCGGGCTCTCGAAGGCCGTCAGCGCGTCCAGCAGATAGGCCGGGTTGAAGGCCACGGGCATCTCGTCGGCACCGGTCAGCGTGGCCGGCAGGCGCTGGACCGCCACGTCGTCGCCGTAGCCGGCGCGGAGCATGACGGACCCGTCGGACGAGAAGTCCAGCCGCACCGGACTGTTCGCCTCCGCCACCACAGCGACCCGCCGGACGGCCTCCGCGAGCCCCTCGCACTCCACCTCGGCGACCGCGGCCCCCGCCATGTCGAAGAGCGACCTGTACGTCGGCAGCCGCCCGTCCAGGAGCCGCAGCGCCGTCCGCGTCCGCCCGCCCTCGAAGCCGATCAGCCCGCCGCCACCGGCCGGGTCCCACCCGATCAGCACGTCCCCGCCGCGGCCCAGCGACCGCGCGACGTCCAGCAGGCGCCGCGCGGGCAGCAACGCGTCCACCACCCCGTCGGCCGCCGCCCCCGGCCGCCACTCCAGCCGCCGCACGGCGTACCGGTAGCGGTCCGAAGCGGCCAGCGTCATCTCACCACCGTCCAGACGCAGTTGGACGCCCGTCAGGAGCGGCAGCGTGTCGTCGCGCCCGGCCGCCACGGCGACCTGGGAGACGGCCGTCGCGAACGCGGCGCCGTCCACCGTGCCGTACGGCGCGGGCGGCGCCGGCAGGGCCGGGTACTCGGCGAGGGGCAGCGTCGACAGCCCGAACCGCGTACCGTCCGCCTCCACCGTGAACCGCGACGCCTCCAGGGCGCAGCTCACCGGCCCGTCCGGCAGCACCCGGCAGACGTCCAGCAGCCGCCGCCCCAGGACGAGCGCCCGCCCGGGCACCGCGACCTCGGCGTCGGCCTCCACCCGTACCGCCGCCTCGAAGTCGAACCCCGTCACGGCCAGCCGCCCCGCGTCCGCCTCCAGCAGCAGCCCGCCCAGCACCGGCACCGGCGTCCGCGCGGGCAGCGCCCGTACGGCCCGGCCCACGGCCTCGGCGAACGCCGTACGGTCGATGCGGAACTCCATGAAAGATCCCCCTGGTCGAATCCGGTGGTCAGTAGACGCGGACGTTATCCGCGGCCACTGACAACCGGCCCCGACCAGGGGGAGGAGTCAGGCTTCGAGGCTCAGGCGGCCGTGGCCGGGCGGCGCTGCATCCGCGCCGCCCGCGTCCCGAACACCGTGATCGTCACGACGCCCAGGACCGCCAGCAGCCCGACGCCGACCGTCCCGGCCCAGCCGCCCGCGTGGAAGGCGATGGCGCCGACCGTGCTGCCCGCGCTGGAGCCGATGTAGTAGGCCGACTGGTAGAGCGCCGAGGCCTGTGCGCGGCCGGTCGTGGCCGTCTTGCTGACCGCGGAGGAGGCCACCGCGTGGCCCGCGAAGAAGCCCGCCGTGATGAGGACCAGGCCCAGCAGGACCAGCGGGAGCGAGCCCGCCAGGGACAGCAGCAGGCCCGCCGCCGTCGTACCGCCGCCCGCGTACAGCGCGCCCCGGCGTCCCAGCCGGCCCACCAGACGGCCGGCCGTCGACGCGGACACCGTACCGACGAGGTACACCAGGAAGATCGAGCCGATGATGCCCTGCGGCAGCGAGAACGGGGCCTCGGTCAGCCGGTAGCCGATGACCGTGTACACGCCGCCGAACACCGTCATGAACAGCGCGCCGATCGCGTACAGCCGGCACAGCAGCGGGTTGGACAGATGGTCACGGACCGTCCGGGCCAGCACGCGCGGCCGCAGCGAACCGGCCTTGAAGTTCTTCGGGGCGGGGAGCAGCAGCCGGAAGGCCACCGCGCACGCCACGGCGATCGCGCCGATCACACCGACGGCTACCCGCCAGCCCCACTCCTGCGCGACCCAGCCGGTGATGACCCGGCCGCTCATCCCGCCGACGCTGTTGCCCGCGACGAACAGTCCGATCGCGGTGACCAGCGCCTTGGGGCTGACCTCCTCCGCGAGGTACGCCGTCGCCGACGCCGGCAGCCCGGCCAGGGCCGCGCCCTGGAGCGCCCGCAGCACGACCAGGACCCCCAGCGACGGTGCGAAGGGCACCAGCAACCCGACGGTCACCGCCACGGCCAGCGAGGCGGTCATGACCGTACGCCGTCCGAAACGCTCCGACAGGGCGCTCATCGGCAGGACGAACAGCGCCAGCCCGCCCGTCGCGGCGGCCACCGTCCAGCTCGCGTCGCTCGCCGCCACCCCGAACTCGCCGGAGATCAGCGGGAGCAGCGCCTGCGTGGAGTACAGCAGCGCGAAGGTCGCGACACCCGCGAGGAAGAGGGCGAGGCTCATCCGGCGGTAGCCGGGCCCGCCCGGGGACATACGTGAGTCGGCGGCAGGGACAGCGGCATCGGCGCCCACGATCGTGGACGCCCCGGTACTGGCGGGAGACATGCCTCGAACCTACGTACGCGCCCACTGATCCGTCCAATGCATGGAACCGCCATAATCGTTCCCATGGCGCATCAACACAGCTCAGCGGCTCGGCTGTCACCATCCAGTGACACAGAAGACATGGCAGAGATGTCCAAGGTGCTGGCGCCCCGCCTCGCGTACTTCGCGGGCGTCGCCCGTACCGAGCACGTCACCCGCGCCGCCCAGGAGATGAACGTCCCCCAGTCGACCCTCTCCCGGTCCATGGCCCGCCTGGAGCAGGACCTCGGCGTCGACCTCTTCGCCCGCCACGGCCGCACGGTCTCCCTCACCCCGGCCGGGCGCACTTTCCTCACCTCCGTCGAGCGGGCCCTGGCCGAGGTCGAGCGCGCCGCCGAGGAGGTGCGGGCCGATGCCGACCCCACCACCGGCAAGGTCGCCTTCGGCTTCCTGCACACCATGGGCGCCGAGACGGTCCCGGGCCTCCTCCAGGCCTTCCGCGCCGACCATCCGCGCGTCCGCTTCAGCCTCGTCCAGAACTACGGCGAGGCCATGCTCGAACGCCTCCGCGCCGGCGAACTGGACCTGTGCCTGACGTCCCCCGTCCCCGACGCCCCCGACCTGGTCGCCCGCCGCCTCGACGAACAGAAACTCCGCCTCGTCGTCCCGGCCGACCACTCCCTCGCGGGCCGCCGCCGCATCCGCCTCGCCGAGGCCGCGGACGAGATGTTCGTCACCCTGGAACCCGGCTACGGCCTCCGCCGCATCACCGACGACCTCTGCAAGGAGGCCGGCTTCAAGCCGCGGATCGCCTTCGAGGGAGAGGAGGCGGAAACCCTGAGGGGCCTGGTGGCGGCGGGCCTGGGGGTAGCCCTCCTCCCACCACCTGCCGTCCCCCGCCCAGGGGTGGTCGAGCTGACGGTGACGGCCCCACGCGCGGCCCGAGAGATCGGCGTGGCCTGGCTGGAGGGCCACCCGGACACACCCCCGGTGGCAGCCTTCAAAAGGTTCCTGCTCTCAAGAAGAGGCAGCTTGTTGCCGACCTGAAGGGGCGCGGGGAACTGCGCGACAAGCCGTAAACGACCCGCACTGGCCGACTGACAAGCACCCCCACGGCGCTACCGCCTCGAAGGACTGAACCCGGCGGCCAACGGCATCCGCAACCCCAACGGCGGCGGCGCCGCAAAAGCGTCCCGCACGGGACGGGACACAGCCCGCCCGAACAACGCCCCCATCACGAAGTCCTCGGCCAGCGCGAGCACTTCGTCCCGGTACTGATTCAGCCCGTGCCCGTCCGCATGCACCTCGAACCGGCACACATCCCGATTCGCCTTCTTCGCCCGCGCCGCCAGCCGGAACGACAACTCGGGATCCGTCCGCCCGTCGTTCGTGCCGTGCACGATCAGCACCTGCCGCCCCACCAACTGCTTCACCGGTTCGGGTGGCGCGGCCACATCCTCCTCCGGCAGCCAAGGAGCGAGGGCCAGCACGGAGTTGACGGCCTCGTGGCCACCCGCGCGCAACCCGGCCCGGCCGCCCATGCCGATGCCGGCGAGGCAGACGGGAACGTCCCCGTAACGCCGCACGACCTCGTCCGCCGCCCAGGCCGCATCGGCCGCGAGGTTGGCCTCGCTGCCGTTCCAGCCGCGGTAGCGGTAGTGCACCACGTGCGTGACGAGACCCTCGTCCCGGCCCGCGCGGGCCAGGCGGCGGCCCAGGGCGCGTACGGAGGCGGTCGCCACCATGGGGGACGGCCTGCGGCCGGAGACCTCGTCGCCGCCGGGGAGCAGCAGCACCACGCCGCTGACCGCCGACGGCCCCGGACCGAATGTCCTGCCCAGCCGGGCCCTGCGAACCGGCGTCGGTTGGTGTGCCATGACAGAACAGTGTCAGAAGCGCGGGTGTACTCGACCCGTCCTTGCGGTCACCGTTACGTATCGACGGAAATGTAAAGGATCCGAGGGCACGCCATCTACGCGCGTAGGAGTTAGAGTGCGGAAATGACGAGCCAGACCATCGCGAACACCCCGACACCGGACCAGATCCAACGGGCGCCCAAGGTTCTGCTGCACGACCACCTCGACGGCGGTCTGCGCCCCGGCACCATCGTCGAACTCGCCCGCGCGACGGGCTACTCCCAGCTCCCGGAGACCGATCCGGAGAAACTGGGCATCTGGTTCCGCGAGGCCGCCGACTCCGGTTCCCTGGAACGGTACTTGGAGACCTTCTCCCACACCGTGGGCGTCATGCAGACCCGAGACGCCCTGGTGCGGGTCGCCGCCGAGTGCGCCGAGGACCTCGCCGCGGACGGCGTCGTCTACGCCGAGGTGCGCTACGCCCCCGAGCAGCACCTCGAAGGCGGTCTGAGCCTCGAAGAGGTCGTCGAGGCCGTCAACGAGGGCTTCCGGGAAGGGGAGCGCCGCGCCCGGGAGAAGGGCCTGCGCATCCGCGTCGGCGCCCTGCTCACCGCCATGCGGCACGCGGCCCGCGCCCTGGAGATCGCCGAACTCGCCAACCGCTACCGCGATCTGGGCGTCGTCGGCTTCGACATCGCGGGTGCCGAGGCCGGCTACCCGCCCACCCGGCACCTCGACGCCTTCGAGTACCTCAAGCGCGAGAACAACCACTTCACCATCCACGCCGGGGAGGCCTTCGGGCTGCCGTCCATCTGGCAGGCCCTCCAGTGGTGCGGCGCCGACCGGCTCGGGCACGGGGTGCGGATCATCGACGACATCCAGGTCCACGAGGACGGCACCGTCGAACTCGGGCGGCTCGCCTCCTACGTCCGGGACAAGCGCATCCCGCTGGAGCTGTGCCCGAGCTCCAACCTCCAGACCGGGGCGGCGGCCTCGTACGCCGAGCACCCCATCGGGCTGCTGCGGCGGCTGCACTTCCGGGCCACGGTGAACACGGACAACCGCCTGATGTCCCACACGAGCATGAGCCGGGAATTCGAGCACCTTGTCGAGGCGTTCGCCTACACGCTCGACGACCTGCAGTGGTTCTCAGTCAATGCGATGAAATCAGCGTTCATTCCTTTCGATGAACGGCTGGCCATGATCAATGACGTGATCAAGCCGGGTTATGCCGAGCTGAAATCCGAATGGCTGTTCCGGCAGACCGCTTCCACCAGCGGTTCCGGGGCTTCGGAAGGCTGATCCGGGGCACATCGGCACACAGGGAATGCGGACGGTTTTCACAAGCCGTCCGCATTTCGATGTTTGCGGCGGATGGCGCCGCGTGAATACGGTCGCCGCACCGCTCACACACCCCTTCATCTCATTGCGAGGACGCACTTTCATGAAGCAGTCTGCTGCCAAGTCCCTCGGTGTCGCCGCTCTCGGTGCCGCCTTCGCCGCCACCGGTGCGGGCGCCGCCCAGGCCGCCCCGGCCGTCCCCGACACCGCCCAGGCGCTGGAGAGCGTCACCCAGGCGCTCCCGGCCGAACAGCTCTCCCAGACGCTGCCGGCGGGCTCGGGTGAAGCGGTGGGCCAGGGCCAGACCCTGGCGGGTACCGGTCTCGCCGCAGCCCAGCCGGTCGCCGGGCAGCTGCTCGCCCAGGGCCCGACGGGCCCGGCCGCCAAGCTGCTCGGCGGGCTCCCGGTGAACGGCCTTCCGGCCTGACCCTCCCGCCACGGGCGGACACACGCCGACGGGGCGCACCCCTGGACACAGGGTGCGCCCCATCGGCGTTTCCGCGACGGGTGGCTACCAGGCCGTCTGCGCCTTGTTCTGCACCTTGCTCTCCGAGGGCAGCAGGATCCACAGCGCGATGTACAGCAGGAACTGGGGGCCGGGCAGCAGGCACGAGACCAGGAAGATCACCCGCATCGTCGTCGTGGAGGTGCCGAAGCGCCGTGCCAGCGCGGCGCACACTCCGCCGATCATGCGGCCGTGGGTGGGGCGGGCGAGGCGTGACATGTGCGGCTCCTTCGTGAGGTGTCGTGAGGCCTCTCGTCCGAGTACCCCATCTGCACTCCACGCTACGGAGACGAAGGGGGCAAAGCGTCGCTCCACGGGGCGATCCCGACCCTGGGAATCGTCGGGGTCCGACCCTGAGCCGGCTCCTCCGGGGGCAGGGGCGCACGGGGCGGGCGCGCCGTGGTCCGGCGGCGCAGCCAGGAGCGGCCGGCGGGGACGAGCGCGAGATGCGCGAGGGCCACGCCCGCGGTGTTGAGGAACAGCGAGTCGACGTCGACGACCTGACCGGGAACGCCGGTCTGGAGCAGCTCTATGCCCAGTGACAGCAGGGCGCCGGCCGTGACGGTGTTCAGCAGGGACGCCAGCGGCGAGACGAACAGCCTGCCGCTCGCCATCGGCAGCAGCACGCCCAGCGGGGCGAGCAGGGCCAGCCCCTCACAGATCCGGCGGGCCGCCTCGGGCCAGCCCAGGGCGAGATCGGCCCGGATGCCGTCGAACGGCCGCAGATTGGCCGGCATCACCCAGGGCACGTCCAGCGGCCGCAGCGTCAGCCAGGCGACGAACGCGAGGTGTGCGACGAGGAGGACACCTCCTGTCACACGGATGCGGAACGCGGCGCTGCCGCCGATGGAGCCTTGACGCACGCCCCTCAAGACGCGGCCTCCGGCAGGATCGGTTCCGGGACGGGCCCCGGTCGGCCTGTGAGGCGTGCGCCACAGCCCGGCGGTGCCCGGCCCGCTCACGCCCCGGCCGCCTCCTTGGAGGGCGGTTCCTTGCTGCCCGGGCGGGCCCGCACCTCGTCCGTGCACTCGTAGCGGCGCGGGGAGCCGGCGCCGGGGCCGCCCAGGACCACGGAGCCGTCGCCCTCGGCGGCCGCCGAGTCGGAGAAGGTGCAGACGATCTGGGCGAGGGCGTACGAGGTGAGGCTGTCCGGCGCCGTGCTCAGCCGCAGTGTGTCCTCCGGGTCGCCGGGCCGGGGCCCGCCCACGGTGATGCCGCCGCGTACGTCCGTGCTGTAGCCGGCCTCCTTCTCGGCGGGCGACGGCGACGCCGCGAGCTGGTCCAGCAGGCCCTGCGCCACCAGCATCCGCCGCTCGGAGTCGGCCGCGCCGTCCGGGACCCGCACGGTCCGGTCGACGGTCACCAGCGAGGACCCGCACAGCAGGAACACCTGCACCGGCAGCCCCCGGGCGGTCTGCGTCGACACGTCCGGCTCGGCGAGCGAACAGCGCACCCGCGACGGCGCGGGCCCGAAGTTCGTCGGCACCTCCGTGGCCCGGATCCCGCAGCCGGCGAGCAGCAGGGCCAGCACGGACACCGCACCGATCCGGGCCCTGGACACGAGACGTGTGGTCATCAGGCGTCCCCCTTCGAGTCCGCGCCCCGGTCCTGGCCGGTGTCGTCCCCTGGCTTCCGCTCGCCCTCGGCGGGCTGTTCCCCCGGCCCGGACGTGTGGCGCGGGAGCCGCAGGGTGAACACCGCGCCCGAGTCGGGCGAGTTGGCCGCGGTGATCTCGCCGCCGTGGATGTGGGCGTTCTCCAGGGCGATGGACAGGCCCAGGCCGCTGCCCTCGGAGCGCGGCCGGGAGGCACTGGCCTTGTAGAAACGGTCGAAGACGTGCGGCAGGACGTCCTCGGGGATGCCGGGCCCGTGGTCCTGCACCTCGATGACGAGCGAGTCGTCGGCCTCGCGGACGGACACCCGCACCGGGGAGCCGCCGTGCTTGAGCGCGTTGCCGATCAGGTTGGCGAGGATGACGTCCAGACGGCGCGGATCCAGCCGGGCGTGGATGCCGCGGTCGGCGTCCAGCTCGACCGCGTCCAGCCAGGCGCGGGCGTCGATGCACGCGGTGATCTGGTCGGCGATGTCGACGTCGTCCAGGACGAGCCGGGCCGTGCCCGCGTCGAAGCGGGTGACCTCCATCAGGTTCTCGACCAGGTCGTTCAGCCGCCGCGTCTCGCTGACCACCAGTCGGACGGCCGGCTCGATCATCGGGTCCATGCTCCCGGTCTCCGCCTCCAGCTCCTCCTCCAGCACCTCCGTCACGGCGGTGATGGCGGTGAGCGGCGTCCGCAGCTCATGGCTCATGTCGGCGACGAACCGCCGGGACGCCTCGTCCCGCGCGGCCATGTCGGCGACCCGCTTCTCCAGCGCCTCGGCCGCCTTGTTGAAGGTCCGCGACAGGTCGGCGAGTTCATCGGTCCCGGACACCCTGAGCCGGGTGTCCAGCTTGCCCTCGCCGAGCCGCCGCGCGGCCGCCCCGAGCCGCTGCACCGGCTTCAGCACGGTCGTCGCGGCGGCCTGCGCGAGCAGCGCCGAGCCGATCAGCGCGAGCCCGGTGGCGATCCCCAGCGACCAGGACAGCGAGTTGAGGTCCTTCGCCTCCGGCTCCAGCGACTTCAGCATGTAACCGGTCGGACCGCCGCCGATCACCCGCGTACCGGCCACGAGATACGGCGTGTCGTGGTCGACGACCCGCTGCCAGTACAGGTGGTACGGGTGCTTGTCGGCCCCGTCGACCTTCTGCCTCTTGTTCACCGCCGTGCGCAGCGAGACCGGCACGTCCTGCAGCGAGAAGCCGCTCAGCCCGCCGGAGCTGCCGTAGACGGTCCTGCCGTCGGCGTTGCTCGCGACCAGCAGCACGCTGAAGCGCTGGTCGCTGCCCGCCATCTGGCCCGCGGTGTGCTGGAGCTCGTCCTGCGTCGGATGCTCGGGCAGCGCACCCGCCCGGTTCTGCATCTCCTGCTCGAAGTCGTGCAGCACGGCGTCCTGGGCGCGGGTGAGCACCGCCTCGCGGTTGAGCCAGTACGCGATGCCGGACGCGGACACGGCGGCCGTCAGCGCCACCAGGCCGAAGACGACGACCAGCCTCAGCCGCAGGCTGGTGAAGCGCAGCCGCGACAGGACTCCCTTGCGCGCCGCGGTCCAGCCGCGGTCCCCCCCTTGGTGGTGCCGCTGTCTCACTGAGGCGGATCCAGCCGGTAACCGACACCCCGCACGGTACGGATCAGCGTCGGGGACGAGGGCACGTCCTCGACCTTGGCGCGCAGCCGCTGGACACAGGCGTCCACGAGCCGCGAGTCGCCCAGGTAGTCGTGCTCCCACACCAGCCGCAGCAGCTGCTGCCGCGACAGCGCCTGCCCCGGCCGCCGGCTCAGCTCCAGCAGCAGCCGCAGCTCGGTCGGCGTGAGCTGGAGGTCCTCGCCGTTCTTCGTCACGGTCATCGCCGAGCGGTCGATGACGAGGCTGCCGAACGTCGCCGCGTCGTTGGACTCCCGTTCGCCGCGCCGCAGCACGGCCCGGATCCGGGCGTCCAGCACCCGCCCCTGCACCGGCTTGACGACGTAGTCGTCGGCGCCGGACTCCAGACCGACGACCACGTCGATGTCGTCGCTGCGCGCGGTCAGCAGGATGATCGGCAACTGGTCCGTGCGCCGGATGCGCCGGCACACCTCGAACCCGTCGATGCCGGGCAGCATCACGTCCAGCACGATCAGATCCGGCCGCTGCTCGCGCAGCAGCTTCAGACCGTCCTCACCACTGGCAGCGGTCGCCACCCGGTGACCCTGGCGCGTCAGTGAGAGCTCCAGGGCCGTCCGGATGGCGTCGTCGTCCTCGATCAGCAACAGGGAAGGCACGGGCACATTCTGGCCCATGGAGGGGCCGGGGTTCGACCTGTGGGCCGAGATGAGGGCCGCGCGTAGCGCCGACGCCTGTGCACGGGCCATGGCCGTCCTGTCGCAGACCCCTGTGACAGGTCTGTGACAGTCGGCGGACACGGCCATGAAAGTGCCGCGGCAAGCTTTTCGGCACACGCAGGAAAGCCCGCCCGACCGGCGGGCCGCACACCGGAAGTCCACGACGGGGGGCGCGAGATGAACACGCTGCACGGCACCAGCACCAGCGCAGTGGTCACGCGTCTGCACGACGTGAACCGGGGTTCCGAGAAGTCCGGTGCCGTGAGCGGGCGGGGGTGCGCTCGCGGCACCGGGCGTCAGCACACCGCGTTCATGACGGTGGTTGACGCGCACACGGGGGAGAACAAGGGGACGGGGGCGGTTCACGGGGGAGCCGCGTACGGGGAGGACTCGGGGGAGCGCCGCTCGCTGTCGGAGGCGGAGTTCACCGCCTACGTCCAGGAGCGCCGCGCCTCCCTGTACGCCACCGCCTACCACCTCACCGGCGACCGCTTCGAGGCCGAGGACCTGCTCCAGAGCGCGCTGTTCTCGACGTACCGGGCGTGGGACCGGATCAGTGACAAGGCCGCGGTCGGCGGATACCTCCGCCGCACCATGACCAACCTGCACATCAGCGCCTGGCGGCGCCGCAAGCTCAACGAGTACCCGACCGAGGAACTGCCGGAGACGCCCGGCGACACGGACGCGATGCGCGGCACCGAACTGCGCGCGGTCCTGTGGCAGGCGCTGGCCCGGCTGCCCGAGCTCCAGCGCACCATGCTGGTCCTGCGCTACTACGAGGGCCGCACGGACCCGGAGATCGCGGAGATCCTCGACATCAGTGTCGGCACGGTGAAGTCCAGCATCTGGCGGTCGCTCCGCCGGCTGCGCGAGGACGAGGTCCTCAGCTTCGGCCGTGACGAGCAGGACGCCTTCGGCGAGCTCGTCGCCTGAAGGTCGGGGGGGAGCACCAAAGGGGCCCCACGGGGGACTGGAACCGGGGCCCACGGGGGAACTGCGGAGACGCTGGGGGGCGTCTCCTCAGGAAGTGGGGGAAACACGGGGGAGGACAACGGGGGAGCACAAGAGCGGGACTGGAGGGCCGGGGGGTCCGTCCAGTCCCGCTTCTCTCGTTGCCTAGGCCGCCGTACCGAGGCTCGCACAGCGGCCCGCCGCCGCGGCCGCCAGCCGGCCCATCGCCTCGTCGCGGTCGCAGGCGTACGCGCCCAGCGCGGTCTGGCGGGCGACGATCTTGCGCTCGTCCCGCATCAGACGCCAGCCGCGGCGCAGCAGGAACGGCACCGACTTGCGGCCCTCCCGCAGATCCCGCAGGAAGCGGCGGCGGAACGTCCTCACCGGGCCGCGGCTCAGGCACAGCGCGTCGGCGAGGACGCCGAGCTCCCGGCAGCGCGTGACGATCTCCGCGGCGAAGATGCCCTCCGCGATGAACAGCGGGGTCCGCCCGATGTCCACCGTCTCCGTGCCGGTGCGGGCGCTCTGCGCGATGTCGTAGACGGGAACGTCCGTACGGCCCGTGCGGCACAGCCGGGTGATCGCGGCGACGGCCGTGTCCGCGTCCCACGATGCAGGATGGTCCCAGTCGATGTCCGAACTCCCCGCCACCAGCGGCAGCGTCGGGTCGTCGCCCTCCTTGTAGAAGTCGTCGAGCCGCAGCACCGGGAGGCCGGAGCGGGCCGCGAGGAGGGACTTGCCGGAGCCGGATGGGCCGCAGAGCAGCACGACTCGCGTCGGTATGGCCAGAGGGGAACTCACGGGACACCAGTGTGAGGCATCCATCGGGGGCCGTACGACCCCGCGGGTCGCCTTTGATGCGCGCGTCACACCTCAACTACCCTTTGTGTCGAATCGATTACCCAGTGCATCAGAAGGTGGCAGCGATGACCCGACACGACTCGCCCAAGAAGCCGACCGTCAGGCGTGCCCTGGCCGTGCTCGCGACCGCGGGAGTGGCGCTCGGAGCGGGGACGGCGACGGCCGCGGCGGGCACCGGCTCGATCTTGGACGTGGCCCACACCTCCCTCGGCAGGACCGACCCCCAGACCGGCTTGCGGACCGCGACCCAGGCCGTCGGTCACACCACCGGTCCGGTCACGGGCCTCAAGCCCAACCCCCTCGCCGGCACGGGAGTCGACCCGCTCGACAACAGCGTCGGCACCGAGGTCGCCGACTTCAAGCCGGTGAAGTCCAAGGAGCTGACGGGGCCGGTGGCGCAGGCCCAGTCGGTCGAGAGCGTGCCGGTGGCGGGGCAGGCGGCGGGACTGCTCTCGCGGTAGGCCTCGTACGCGACAGGCGCGCAGGAGAGAAGCCCCGGCCCTCCCGGACGGAGGAGGGCCGGGGCTTCCGCTGTGAGGGGCGGTCTAGTACGAGGAACCGGACGCGCCCAGCGACCCGGTGGGGTGCCAGACCGTTTTCGTCTCCAGGAACGCCGTCATGCGGTCGATGCCGGGAGTCTCCGTGTAATCCACAGGCTGTGGACGGAGGACGCGCTTGAGGTTGTCGGCCGCGGCGATCTCCAGTTCCTTCGCGAGGGCCTCGTCGGCGCCCGCGAGGTCGATCGCGTTGACGTCCTGGTGGGCGGCCAGCGGGGTCGCGATCTCCGCCGTACGGCCCGACAGGACGTTGACCACGCCGCCGGGGACGTCCGAGGTGGCCAGCACCTCGGCGAGGGACAGCGCGGGCAGCGGGGCCTTCTCGCTCGCCACCACGACCGCCGTGTTGCCGGTCGCGATCACCGGGGCGAGCACCGACACCAGGCCCAGGAAGGACGACTCCTGCGGCGCCAGAACCGCGACAACGCCCGTCGGCTCGGGGGAGGAGAGGTTGAAGAACGGACCCGCCACCGGGTTGCCGCCGCCGACCACCTGGGCGATCTTGTCGGTCCAGCCCGCGTACCAGACCCAGCGGTCGATCGTCGCGTCCACGACCGCCGCCGCCTTGGACTTCGACAGCCCCTCGGCGTCGGCCACCTCACGGGTGAACTGGTCGCGGCGGCCCTCCAGCATCTCCGCGACGCGGTAGAGGACCTGGCCGCGGTTGTACGCCGTCGCGCCGGACCAGCCGCCGAACGCCTTGCGGGCCGCGACGACGGCGTCCCGGGCGTCCTTGCGGGAGGACAGAGGCGCGTTCGCCAGCCAGTTGCCCTTGGAGTCGGTCACCTCGTACACCCGGCCGCTCTCGGAACGCGGGAACTTGCCGCCCACGTACAGCTTGTAGGTCTTGAGGACACTGAGTCGCGTGTCAGACATCGAGGTACGCCTCCAGGCCGTGGCGGCCGCCCTCGCGGCCGAAGCCCGACTCCTTGTAGCCGCCGAACGGCGACGTCGGGTCGAACTTGTTGAACGTGTTGGACCAGACGACGCCCGCGCGGAGCTTGTTCGCGACCGCCAGGATGCGCGAGCCCTTCTCCGTCCAGATGCCGGCGGACAGGCCGTACGGCGTGTTGTTCGCCTTGGCGACCGCCTCGTCCGGCGTGCGGAAGGTGAGCACCGACAGCACCGGGCCGAAGATCTCGTCGCGGGCGATGGTGTGCGCCTGGGTGACGTTGGTGAACAGCGTCGGGGCGAACCAGTAGCCGCTCTCGGGCAGTTCGCAGGCCGGTGACCAGCGCTCGGCGCCCTCCGCCTCGCCCTGCTCGACGAGGGAGGTGATGCGCGTGAGCTGCTCCTCGGAGTTGATCGCGCCGATGTCGGTGTTCTTGTCGAGCGGGTCGCCCAGGCGCAGCGTCGACAGGCGCCGCTTCAGGGACTCCAGCAGCTCGCCCTGGATGGACTCCTGTACCAGCAGGCGGCTGCCCGCGCAGCAGACCTGGCCCTGGTTGAAGAAGATGCCGTTGACGATGCCCTCGACGGCCTGGTCCACGGGTGCGTCGTCGAAGACGATGTTGGCGCCCTTGCCGCCCAGTTCGAGCGTGACCTTCTTGCGGGTGCCGGCGACCGTGCGGGCGATCTCCTTGCCGACGGCCGTGGAGCCGGTGAAGGCGACCTTGTCCACGTCCGGGTGGGCCACCAGCGCCGCGCCCGCGCCGCCGTAGCCGGGGAGGATGTTGACGACGCCCTTCGGCAGGCCCGCCTGGCGGCAGACGTCCGCGAAGAAGAGCGCCGTCAGGGGCGTGGTCTCCGCGGGCTTCAGCACGACCGTGTTGCCGGTGGCGAGGGCGGGCGCGATCTTCCACGCCAGCATCAGCAGCGGGAAGTTCCAGGGGATGACCTGGCCCGCCACGCCCAGCGGCCGCGGGTTCGCGCCGAAGCCGGCGTGGTCGAGCTTGTCGGCCCAGCCCGCGTAGTAGAAGAAGTGCGCCGCGACCAGGGGGAGGTCCGCGTCGCGGGTCTCCTTGATCGGCTTGCCGTTGTCGAGGGTTTCGAGCACGGCGAGCTCGCGGGAGCGCTCCTGGATGATCCGCGCGATGCGGAACAGGTACTTGGCGCGCTCCGAGCCGGGCAGCGCCGACCACTTCCCGAAGGCCTTGCGGGCGGCCTGCACCGCGCGGTCCACGTCAGCCTCGCCGGCCTGGGCGATCTCGGAGAGCACCTCCTCGGTGCTCGGCGAGACCGTCTTGAAGACCTTGCCGTCGGCCGCCTCCACGAACTCGCCGTCGATGAACAGGCCGTACGAGGGCGCGATGTCGACGATCGAGCGCGACTCGGGGGCCGGGGCGTATTCGAATACCGATGACACGTTTTCCCTGTTCATGGGGGTCAGTCCACCGTCACGTAGTCGGGGCCGGAGTAGCGGCCGGTGGCCAGCTTCTGGCGCTGCATCAGCAGGTCGTTCAGCAGCGAGGAGGCGCCGAAGCGGAACCAGTGGTTGTCCAGCCAGTCCCCGCCGGCGGTCTCGTTGACCAGGACGAGGAACTTGATGGCGTCCTTGGAGGTGCGGATGCCGCCGGCCGGCTTCACACCGACCTGGATCCCGGTCTGTGCACGGAAGTCACGCACCGCCTCCAGCATGAGGAGCGTGTTCGCCGGGGTCGCGTTGACGGCCACCTTTCCGGTGGACGTCTTGATGAAGTCCGCGCCCGCCAGCATCCCGAGCCAGCTGGCGCGGCGGATGTTGTCGTACGTCGAGAGCTCGCCCGTCTCGAAGATGACCTTCAGGCGCGCGGACGTGCCGCAGGCCTCCTTCACGGCGGTGATCTCGTCGTACACCTTCAAGTATCGGCCCGCGAGGAACGCCCCGCGGTCGATGACCATGTCGATCTCGTCGGCGCCCGCGGCGACGGCCTCACGGACGTCGGCCAGCTTGACGGCGAGCGGGGCGCGGCCGGCCGGGAACGCCGTGGCGACGGAGGCGACCTTCACGCCGGAACCGGCGACGGCCTCCTTGGCCACGGCCACCATGTCGGGGTAGACGCAGACCGCGGCCGTGGTCGGCGTCGTACGGTCGGTCGGGTCGGGCCGGACCGCCTTCGCGCCGAGCGCCCGGACCTTGCCCGGGGTGTCCGCGCCTTCCAGCGTCGTCAGGTCGACCATCGAGATGGCGAGGTCGATGGCGTACGCCTTCGCGGTCGTCTTGATCGAACGGGTGCCGAGGGAAGCCGCACGGCCCTCCAGCCCGACCGCGTCGACGCCGGGGAGCCCGTGGAGGAAGCGGCGCAGCGAGCTGTCGGACGCGGTGACGTCCTTGAGGGGGTGAGCTGCGGTGAGTGCAGAACTGGGCATGGTCACCAGACGAGCATATCTACGCGCGTAGCGGCTGTACAGCCCCTGGCTTTGCTCGGGTGGGTCGGGGTGGTGGGCGGGTGGGGGTGGTGGGGGTGGTGGACGTCCGGTCCGGCAGAATCGAGGCATGACGAGCCCCGAGTCCCAGTCGCCCGCGCCGCAGCCTCCGGAGCCCGAGTCCAAGGACCGGGTGTACCGGTCGGTTCCGGCCATCGCCGGTGGCGCGCTGCTGCTCGCCATCGCCGGGTGGCTCGGCATCGACGCGGTGATCTCGGGCGAGGGGCGCACGCCGTGGCTGGCGCTCGCCGTGCTGATCCTGATCGTGCCGCTGGTCGCCGCCTTCACGCTGCGGCCCGCCGTGTACGCCGGTGACGACCGGCTGCGTATCCGCAATCCGTTCCGCGTCATCGTGGTGCCGTGGGGCCAGGTCGCCGCGCTGAAGTCCGCCTACTCCAACGAGGTCCTCACCGAGTCCGGCGCGAAGTACCAGCTGTGGGCCGTACCCGTCTCACTGCGCGCCCGCAAGAAGGCCGCGCGGCGAGAGATGCGGGCGACCGCGCAGGCGCGGCGGGAGATGGGCCGGGACGAGGGGCGCGGCAGTGCGCTCGGGATGCGTGCCGGGCTGGGGCAGGGCCTCGGTGCGGGCCATGTGGCGGACGGGCCCGTCCGGGCGGAGACCGACCGGATCATGGATGAGCTGCGGGGGCTGCACGAGGCGCGGCGCCGGGCGGAGACGGCGCAGGGGGAGGTGACCGTGCGGTGGGCGTACGAGGTGATGGGGCCGGCGGTTGCCGGGGCGGTGTTGGTGCTGATTCTGCTGTTGGTGGGTTGAGGGGTTGAGGGGTTGAGGGGTTGAGGGGTTGGTGGGCTGAGGGGGCCGGCCCCGGGGGTGCTCGGGTTTCGGCGGGGCCGGCCTGTCAGC
The DNA here is from genome assembly GCF_900236475.1 of Streptomyces chartreusis NRRL 3882. Lineage (GTDB taxonomy): Bacteria > Actinomycetota > Actinomycetes > Streptomycetales > Streptomycetaceae > Streptomyces > Streptomyces chartreusis_D. Next base: position 3,378,051 of record NZ_LT963352.1, on the reverse strand, counting down.
CTCAGGGCGGGGGCGCGGTCAGATGCCTGCCGCCGTCGACAGGTCGCGCTTGATCGACTCCAGTAGGGCCGTCACCTGGGCGCGGGCCTCGGGGAGGCCGGCGTGGGTCGCCACCGGGATCACGACCTCCAGGTAGCACTTCAGCTTCGGCTCGGTGCCGCTCGGGCGGACGATCACCCGGGCGCCGTCGAGGGTGTAGCGCAGGCCGTCCGTGGGCGGGAGGGTGTCCGTGCCCTGGGTGAGGTCGTCGGTCCGGGTGATCGGCAGGCCGGCGAGTTCGGTCGGGGGCTGTTCGCGCAGGCGGCGCATCGCGGCCGCGATCAGGGACAGGTCCTCGACGCGGACCGAGAGCTGGTCCGTGGCGTGCAGGCCGTGTTCCACGGCCAGGTCGTCGAGGAGGTCGAGGAGGGTGCGGCCCTCCTCCTTGAGCTGCGAAGCCAGTTCCGTGACCAGGAGCGCTGCCGTGATGCCGTCCTTGTCGCGTACGCCGTCCGGGTCGACGCAGTAGCCGAGGGCCTCCTCGTAGCCGTAGCGCAGGCCTTCCGCGCGGGCGATCCACTTGAAGCCGGTGAGGGTCTCGACGTGGGGGAGGCCGGCCTTCTCGGCGATACGGCCGAGGAGGGACGACGAGACGATCGACTCCGCGAAGGTGCCGGTCGCTCCGCGGCGGACCAGGTGGGCGGCGAGCAGGGCGCCGACCTCGTCACCGCGGAGCATGCGCCAGTCGGCGCCGTCCGGTACGGCGACGGCGCAGCGGTCCGCGTCCGGGTCGTTGGCGATGATCAGGTCGGGGGCCGGCGTGGTCGCGCGGGCCCGCGCGAACGCCAGGTCCATCGCGCCGGGCTCCTCCGGGTTGGGGAACGCGACGGTCGGGAACTCCGGGTCGGGGTCGGCCTGCTCCGCGACGAGGGCCGGTTCCGGGAAGCCGGCGCGGGCGAAGGCGGCGAGGAGGACGTCCTTGCCGACGCCGTGCATCGCCGTGTACACCGTGCGGGCGGTGCGGGGGGAATCCTTGGACAGTACGGCGTCGGTGCGGGCGAGGTAGGCGTCGAGGACGCTGTCGTCGAGGGTCTCCCAGCCTTCGGTGGGGCGCCGGACGGTGGTGAGGGACGGGACGGCGGCGATCTCTGCCGCGATGTCGATGTCCGCCGGGGGGACGATCTGGGAGCCGTCGCCGAGGTAGACCTTGTAGCCGTTGTCCCGGGGCGGATTGTGGCTGGCGGTGACCTCCACGCCGGCGACCGCGCCGAGGTGCCTTATCGCGAAGGCGAGGACGGGGGTGGGGAGGGGGCGGGGGAGGACGGCGGCGCGGAGGCCGGCGCCGGTCATGACGGCGGCGGTGTCGCGGGCAAAGTCGTGCGACTTGTGGCGGGCGTCGTAGCCGATGACGACGAGGCCGTCGTGGTGACCCTGCTTCTTGAGGTACGCGGCGAGCCCGGCGGCTGCGCGGATGACGACCGAGCTGTTCATGCGCATGGGGCCGGCGCCGAGTTCGCCGCGGAGGCCGGCGGTGCCGAACTGGAGCGTGCCGCTGAAGCGGGCGGCGAGTTCGGTGTGGTCCTGGGCGTCGATGAGGCGGGCGAGCTCGGTGCGGGTTTCCGGGTCGGGGTCCTCGGTGAGCCACGCCTGGGCCTGTGCGATGAGTTCGTCGTGCACGGTCTGTGTCAGCCTCTCGGTTCGTGGGTGTGCGGATGCCTGCGGCGGCCTGTGCGGGGCCGTGGGGGTGCGCGTAGCGCCTACCGGGGTGCGGTGGGGCGGGGCCGCGCCGGGGGGTGTCCGTCCTCGGAACGGCGCGATGGGGTCGGATACCGGCTAACCGTCCGTTGACGCGCCAACCGCTGCGGGCGGACACCCCCCGACACGTCCCCTTCCGTGCGTCGGCGGCTGCGGGTGCGTCGTGGCTGCCCTAGATGCGGGCCGCCCTAGCTGCGGGCAGTCGTGCCGCTAAGGGCGGCACGGGTGGGCGCAGCGGCACCCCGCTCCGGCTGCGGGCCCACCCGGCCTCGGCAGCGACGCCGGGGTGCTTACAGGCGTCCCAGGACCTGGGCGAGCAGTGAGCCCATGCGCGTTGCCGAATCCCGGCCGGCCTGGAGGACCTCCTCGTGGTTGAGGGGCTCTCCCGTCATGCCGGCCGCCAGGTTGGTCACCAGGGAGATGCCCAGAACCTCCGCACCCGCCTCACGCGCGGCGATCGCCTCCAGGACCGTCGACATGCCCACCAGGTCCGCACCGATGACCCGGGCCATACGGATCTCCGCCGGAGTCTCGTAGTGCGGGCCGGGGAACTGGGCGTAGACGCCCTCCTCCAGCGTGGGGTCGACCTCCTTGCACAGGGCCCGCAGGCGCGGGGAGTAGAGGTCGGTGAGGTCGACGAAGTTGGCGCCGATGATGGGGGAGGTGGCGGTGAGGTTGATGTGGTCGCTGATCAGGACCGGCTGGCCCGGGCGCATGCCCTCGCGCAGGCCGCCGCAGCCGTTCGTGAGGACGATCGTCTTGCAGCCGGCCGCCACGGCGGTACGGACGCCGTGGGCTACGGCCGCCACGCCCCGGCCCTCGTAGTAGTGCGTACGGCCGAGGAAGACCAGGGCGCGCTTGTTGCCGATCCGGTACGAGCGGATCTTGCCGCCGTGGCCCTCGACCGCGGGGGGCGGGAAGCCGGGCAGCTCCGTGACCTGGAGCTCGGCCTCGGGAGCGCCGAGGGCGTCCACGGCCGGAGCCCAGCCGGAGCCCATCACGAGGGCGACGTCGTGGGTCTCGGCGCCCGTGAGTTCGCGCAGGCGGGCCGCGGCGGCGTCGGCGGCGGCGTGGGGGTCGCCCTGGATGTCGTCCGGAAGAAGAGATGCGTTCACGCCGACGAGGGTAGCCGGTGATTGCCTACGCGCGTAGATGGCAGAGCTCACGGGGTGATGATCGTTGTCTTGTCGTTTCCGACGAAGCGGGCTCAGCAGGGGCGCTTGCGGAGTTCCATCACGTAGTCGTGCGGGGCGCCGGCCGACTCGGCCGCGTCGGCGATCTCACCCAGGTAGCGGGCCGACGGCAGGCCGCCCTCGTAGGCGTTGAGGGTGAAGGCCCACGCCTGCTCGTCACCCTCCAGGGTGTGCACCCGTACGCGTGTGCGGCGGTAGATGTCCAACCCCACGCCCTCCCAGCGGTCGAGTGACTCCTCGTCCATGGGGGCGATGTCGTACAGCGCGACGAAGACCTGGGAGACGGGGTCCTCGACGATCGTCGGCAGGGCGCCCTCCCAGCCCATGTGCTCGCCGCCGAACGTCAGTCGCCACCCGTTCAGCCAGCCGGTGGCGCGCAGCGGCGAGTGCGGGGCGCGGCGGGACATCAGCCGCGCGTCGAGGTTGCCGGCGTACGCGGCGTAGAGCGACATGGGGAGAGGGTACGGCAGGTGCCCCGGAGTCACTCGCGTAACGGTGCCGCATCGGGCGGGCCCCGGGGCGGTGCCGGGTTGAGGGGTGCGGGACAATGGAGTACGTGACTCGGATCGTGATCATCGGTGGCGGACCCGGCGGATACGAAGCGGCGCTGGTCGCCGCACAACTCGGTGCGGAGGTGACCGTCGTCGACTGCGACGGTCTGGGCGGGGCGTCGGTGCTGACCGACTGCGTGCCGTCCAAGACCCTGATCGCCACGGCCGAGGTGATGACCACCTTCGACTCGTCGTACGAGGAGCTGGGGATCATCGTCGCGGACGACACCCCGCCCCTGGAGCAGAGCGCCCGGGTGGTGGGGGTCGACCTGGGGAAGGTCAACCGGCGTGTGAAGCGGCTCGCGCTCGCCCAGTCGCACGACATCACGGCCTCCGTGACGCGTGCCGGGGCGCGTGTCCTGCGCGGGCGCGGGCGGCTGGAGGGCATGCAGGCGCTCGACGGGTCGCGCAAGGTCGTGGTGCGCGCCGCCGACGGGAGTGAGGAGACGCTCACGGCTGACGCGGTGCTCATCGCCACCGGCGGGCATCCCCGTGAGCTGCCCGACGCCCTGCCGGACGGTGAGCGGATCCTGAACTGGACGCAGGTGTACGACCTCAACGAGCTCCCCGAGGAGCTCATCGTGGTCGGGTCGGGTGTGACCGGTGCCGAGTTCGCCGGCGCCTACCAGGCCCTCGGTTCGAGGGTGACGCTCGTGTCGTCGCGGGACCGCGTGCTGCCGGGCGAGGACCCGGACGCGGCCGCCGTGCTGGAGGACGTCTTCCGGCGGCGCGGCATGAACGTCATGGGACGCTCCAGGGCGCAGTCCGCCAAGCGGGTGGGGGACCGGGTCGAGGTGACTCTCTCCGACGGGCGGGTCATCACCGGGTCGCACTGCCTCATGGCCGTCGGTGCCGTGCCCAACAGCGCGGGCATGGGGCTGGAGGACGCCGGGGTCAGGCTGCGCGAGTCGGGTCACATCTGGACCGACAAGGTGTCGCGTACGACCGCTCCCGGCGTGTACGCGGCCGGTGACGTGACGGGCGTGTTCGCCCTCGCCTCCGTGGCCGCCATGCAGGGACGCATCGCCATGTACCACTTCCTGGGCGATGCCGTGGCCCCGCTGAACCTGAAGACCGTCTCGTCGAACGTCTTCACCGACCCGGAGATCGCCACCGTCGGCTACACCCAGGCCGACGTCGACGGCGGGAAGATCGACGCCCGGGTCGTGAAGCTGCCGCTGCTGCGCAACCCGCGCGCGAAGATGCAGGGCATCCGCGACGGCTTCGTCAAGATCTTCTGCCGGCCGGGGACCGGGATCGTGGTCGGTGGTGTGGTCGTGGCGCCGCGTGCCTCGGAACTGATCCACCCCATCTCGATCGCGGTCGACAACAATCTGACAGTCGAACAGATTGCGAACGCCTTCACCGTCTACCCCTCGCTGTCGGGCTCGATCGCCGAGGTGGCACGGCAGTTGCACACCCGCAAGGAGACCGGCGAGAGCTGAGACCGGATCCGGATCCTCGCTGGTCACGGGGAGTGCTCGACCATTCGTACGGCATAGGCGGCGGGACTAGGCGCTATACCACTTCCCGCTGCTCCGTGCGAACATCTTCTGCTATTCAGCGCAAACTGCTGAAAGCAGACGGTCGCTGGCGTTACTGTCAGTTTCGTGTTCGCTGCAGAACGTCGCCAATTGATCCTCGAAATGGTGCGAGCGAACGGGGCCGTGTCGCTCCGTGAGCTCGCCCGCGTCGTCCAGACCTCCGAAGTGACCGTACGGCGGGACGTGCGCGCGCTGGAGGCAGAAGGACTCCTCGACCGCCGGCACGGCGGTGCGGTACTGCCGGGCGGTTTCACGCGGGAGTCCGGCTTTCCGCAGAAGTCTCATCTCGCGACCGCCGAGAAGACCGCCATCGCCGACCTCGCCGCGAATCTCGTGGAGGAGGGCGAGGCGATCGTGGTCGGGGCGGGTACGACGACCCAGGAGCTGGCCCGTCGGCTCGCCCGGGTGCCCGGGCTGACCGTCGTCACCAACTCACTGCTGGTCGCACAGGCGCTGGCCCATGCCAACCGGGTCGAGGTCGTGATGACCGGCGGTACGCTCCGCGGCTCGAACTACGCCCTGGTCGGCAGCGGTGCCGAGCAGTCCCTGCACGGGCTGCGGGTGTCGCGGGCGTTCCTGTCCGGGAGCGGCCTGACCGCGGAGCGCGGGCTGTCCACGTCCAACATGCTGTCGGCGTCGGTCGACCGGGCGTTGGTGCAGGCCGCCGCGGAGGTGGTGGTCCTCGCGGACCACACCAAGCTCGGGACGGACACGATGTTCCAGACCGTGCCGACGGATCTCATCACCCGCCTCGTGACGGACGAGCCGCCCGCCCACGACGACCGTGCGGCGACGGAGCTTCAGGCGCTTGCCGATCAGGGAGTGCAGATCGCTGTCGCGGGGGCGCCGGGGGGTTCGGCCGGGGCGGGAGGCCCCGGGGGTGATGCCGTGCCGGCGCGTCAGCAGCGTCGGGATGTGCCGTTGCCCGGGCCTCGGCGGCAGGTGCCGGGGGGTGGTGGGGGTGGGTTGCGGTCCACCTCGATGCTGAGTGAGCAGGGCCAGGGGACGGAGCGGGCCAGGGTCGCGGACCTGCGGCGGCGTTGAGAGCGCCGGGCGTCGGTCCAACTGCTGTCGGTCGTCAGGTACCCGGCGCTCGTGCTGGGGCGGGGTGGGTCCGCAGCCCGGCGGAACGGGGTGCCTCCCCCAAGCTCTCGGCTTCGCTCGTGCAGGGGGGTACCCCCATCGCCCACCCGTGCCGCCCTTAGCGGCACGATTGCCCGCAGCTCAGCTGATAACCCCCGGCGCGGCCCCCAGCAGGGGCCGCGCCGTAGGCGGTGTTCGTCTCGCCCGCTCAGTCCTTGATCTCGCAGATCGCCGCGCCCGAGGTGACCGACGCGCCGATCTCCGCGCTGAGGCCCTTGATCGTGCCGGACTTGTGGGCGTTGAGGGGCTGCTCCATCTTCATGGCCTCCAGGACGACGATCAGGTCGCCTTCCTTGACCTCCTGGCCCTCCTCCACCGCGACCTTGACGATCGTGCCCTGCATCGGGGAGGCGAGGGTGTCCCCGGAGGCTGCGGGGCCCGACTTCTTCGCCGCGCGGCGCTTCGGCTTGGCCCCGGCCGCGAGGCCCGTGCGGGCGAGGGACATGCCCAGGGACGCCGGGAGGGAGACCTCCAGACGCTTGCCGCCGACCTCGACGACCACCGTCTCGCGACCCGGCTCCTCGTCCGCCTCCAGGGCGTCCGCAGCCGCCGTGAACGGCTTGATCTCGTTGACGAACTCCGTCTCGATCCAGCGGGTGTGGACCGTGAACGGCCCGTCCTGGCCATGCACCTCAGGCGCGAACGCCGGGTCCTTCACCACCGCACGGTGGAACGGGATCGCCGTCGCCATGCCCTCGACCTGGAACTCCTCCAGGGCACGCGCGGCCCGCTCCAGCGCCTCCTTGCGCGTGCGGCCGGTGACGATCAGCTTGGCCAGCAGGGAGTCCCACGCCGGACCGATGACCGACCCGGACTCCACGCCCGCGTCCAGCCGCACACCCGGGCCGGACGGCGGGGCGAACGCCGTGACCGTGCCGGGGGCCGGCAGGAAGTTGCGGCCCGGGTCCTCGCCGTTGATGCGGAACTCGAAGGAGTGCCCCCGCAGCGCCGGGTCGTCGTAGCCGAGCTCCTCGCCGTCGGCGATGCGGAACATCTCGCGGACGAGGTCGATGCCGGCGACCTCCTCGGTGACCGGGTGCTCGACCTGGAGGCGGGTGTTGACCTCCAGGAAGGAGATCGTGCCGTCGTTGCCGACGAGGAACTCCACCGTGCCGGCGCCGACGTAGCCGGCCTCCTTCAGGATCGCCTTGGAGGCCGAGTACAGCTGCTCCACCTGCGCGTCGGACAGGAAGGGGGCGGGGGCCTCCTCGACCAGCTTCTGGTGCCGGCGCTGGAGGGAGCAGTCACGCGTCGAGACCACGACCACGTTGCCGTGCTGGTCGGCGAGGCACTGGGTCTCCACGTGCCGCGGCTTGTCGAGGTAGCGCTCGACGAAGCACTCGCCCCGGCCGAAGGCCGCCACGGCCTCGCGGACCGCCGAGTCGTACAGCTCCGGGACCTCTTCCAGCGTCCGCGCCACCTTCAGGCCACGGCCGCCACCGCCGAACGCCGCCTTGATGGCGATCGGCAGACCGTGCTCCTCGGCGAAGGCGACGACCTCCTCAGCACCGGACACCGGGTCGGGCGTGCCCGCCACCAGCGGGGCGCCGGCGCGCTGCGCGATGTGCCGCGCCGCGACCTTGTCACCCAGATCGCGGATCGCCTGCGGCGGCGGGCCGATCCAGATCAGGCCCGCGTCCAGCACCGCCTGCGCGAACTCCGCGTTTTCGGAGAGGAAGCCGTAGCCGGGGTGGATCGCGTCCGCGCCCGACTCGCGAGCGGCCTTCAGCACCTTCTCGATGTCGAGGTAGCTGGTGCCCGGCGTGTCACCGCCCAGGGCGAACGCCTCATCCGCGGCGCGGACATGCAGAGCGTCCCGGTCCGGGTCGGCGTAGACGGCCACGCTCGCGATGCCGGCATCCCGGCAGGCCCGGGCCACGCGGACAGCGATTTCGCCACGGTTGGCGATGAGCACCTTGCGCACGATGAGGCTCCCTCCTTGAAACAAGCCGAGTTTAGGGACTGCCGACACGGCACTTCGACCCGTCCCCAGTGGTGAGCTTGCCCACACGGAGCGTGATGCGAGGCTCGCTCGACCCGCGAAATCCCTTGTCGCACCGCGGTACGCAGTACTACTCCGGGAAACCCTAGCCCTCTCCTGTGGTCAAGGTCTCTGTCATCACGTGCTGCGGGCCACTCTGTTTCTTTGTGGAGTCCCTACGAATGGCCCAATGATTCTTTGCCCGCCGCAGAACCCTTGTCCCAGGGTTTACTCGTTAGTAGCGTTCGCGATGTCTCGAACGTACTAGGGGTAAGTGGGTGGGCCCGGTGGTGCGCAGGCCGGTGGCGTGGATCGTGGCGGTGGTGCTCTTCGGTGAGGCGCTCGGCATCGCCGCGCTGAACTGGTTCCTCGGCGTCGTCGTCGACCGGCAGGACATGTCGCTGGCCGGGCTCGACCCGCACATGATGGCCGTGTCGTCGAAGATCGGCGGGATCGCCTTCGGCCTCTACTTCGCGCTGTGCGGCCTGGTCGCCCTGCTGGTGGCGCTGCGGGACCGGCCCCCGGCGGGCTTCGGGCGGGTGCTGCTGATCAGCACGGCCGTCGTGCACGGGCTGCTCGGCGCGTTCACCTGGGGACTCGTCGGCTGGCCCGCGTTCCTCTTCATGGTGCTGGTGCTCGGCCTGGTCGTGCTGCTGCTGATGACGTACGACCGTCCGGCCGGGCCCGCCGACGCCGCGCCCCAGGACGGGACGGGCGGCGACGGCTCCCCGGTCACTTCTCCGCCGGCTCCCACAACTCCGTGATACCGACGCCCAGTTCGGCGAGGAGACGCCGTACGAGGGGCAGGCTGATGCCGATCACGTTGCCGTGGTCGCCGTCGATGCCGTCGATGAACGGGGCCGAGCGGCCGTCCAGCGTGAACGCCCCGGCGACGTAGAGGGGCTCGCCGGAGGCGACGTAGGCCGCGATCTCCTCGTCGGTGGGATCGCCGAAGTGGACGACGGTGGACGCGGTGGCGGAGGTGTAGCGGCCGGAGAGCGTGTCGTAGACGCAGTGGCCGGTCTGGAGGGTTCCGGCGCGTCCGCGCATCGCCTTCCAGCGGGCGGTGGCCTCCTCGGCGTCCGCGGGCTTGCCGAGGGCCTGGCCGTCCAGGTCGAGCACCGAGTCGCAGCCGATCACGATCGCGCCCTTGGCCTCCGGCCGGGCCGCCACGACGGAGGCCTTCGCCTCGGCGAGGGCGAGCGCCAGCTCGGCGGGGGTGGGTGCGGTGACGGCGTCCTCGTCGACGCCGCTCACGATCACCTCGGGGGCGAGACCGGCCTGGCGGAGCAGCCCGAGCCGGGCGGGGGACTGGGAGGCGAGGACGAGTCGGCGGCGCGGCTGATCTGTCATGCGTTCAGCGTATCGGCGTCACCTGTCACCTCTCACCTCACGCCGATCACGATCATCGCCAGCACCATGGCCAACGCCATGAGAACGCCCAGCCGCCGAAGCATGTCCTGCGTGTCGCGCAGCTCTTTCGGCGGTTCGTTCTCGGGGTCGGACCACAGCATGACACCAGCGTGCGGCTTCCCGGGGCGGGGCGCCTGAGTAGGGGTACTCAAATCGGCGCCCCGCGTTGTTCCGCAGTGCGCGGTTCCCCGCGCCCCGGGAGCTTCAGCTCGGCCAATAGGTGCGGCCCCATGCCGCCGGGCCCGGCTGGGGCAGGCGGTGGGCTGCGATGCGGGACGGGTCGGACCAGGAGTCGCGGGTGACCGGCGCGCCGGGCGGCGTTGCGGCCGCCGCCGCGGCGCGGGCCCTGACCACCGCCAGGGCGGCGGCCAGCTCCTCCGGGGTCGGGTTGCCCCGTACGACCTTGATCGTCATGTGGGCCTCCTGGGCTCGCCGGGACTAGAGGGGGATGTTGCCGTGCTTCTTCGGGGGCAGGGATTCCCGCTTCGTACGCAGTTGACGCAGACCCCGTACGACGTGCCGGCGGGTCTCGGACGGCAGGATCACGGCGTCGACGTAACCGCGCTCGGCCGCGACGTAGGGGTTGAGGAGGGCGTCCTCGTACTCCCGGATCAGCCGGGCCCGGACCGCCTCCAGATCCTCGCCGTTCGCCTCGGCCTCGGCGATCGTGCGGCGGTGCAGGATGTTGACCGCGCCCTGGGCGCCCATGACGGCGATCTGGGCGGTGGGCCAGGCGAGGTTGAGGTCGGCGCCCAGGTGCTTGGAGCCCATGACGTCGTAGGCGCCGCCGAAGGCCTTGCGGGTGATGACGGTGATGAGCGGGACGGTCGCCTCGGCGTAGGCGTAGATCAGCTTGGCGCCGCGCCGGATGATGCCGTCGTGCTCCTGGTCGACGCCGGGCAGGAAGCCGGGGACGTCGACGAAGGTGATCACCGGGACGTTGAAGGCGTCGCAGGTCCGCACGAAGCGGGCGGCCTTCTCGCTGGCCTTGATGTCGAGGCACCCGGCGAGCTGCGTCGGCTGGTTGGCGATGATGCCGACCGGGTGGCCCTCGACCCGCCCGAAGCCGGTGACGATGTTCGGCGCGTACAGCGGCTGCGTCTCGAAGAACTCGGCGTCGTCCAGGACGTGCTCGATCACCGTGTGCATGTCGTACGGCTGGTTCGCGCTGTCCGGGACGATCACGTCCAGTTCGCGGTCCTCGTCGGTGACCTCGAGGTCGGCCTCCTCGGGGAAGGCCGGCGGCTCGGAGAGGTTGTTGGACGGCAGGTACGACAGCAGCTGCTTGATGTACTCGATGGCGTCCTTCTCGTCACCCGCCATGTGGTGGGCGACTCCGGACGTCGAGTTGTGGGTCCTGGCCCCGCCCAGCTCCTCGAAGCCGACGTCCTCGCCGGTGACGGTCTTGATGACGTCGGGGCCGGTGATGAACATGTGCGAGGTCTGGTCGACCATGACCGTGAAGTCGGTGATGGCGGGGGAGTAGACGGCCCCGCCCGCACACGGGCCGACGACCAGGCTGATCTGCGGGATGACACCCGACGCGTGGGTGTTGCGGCGGAAGATCTCGCCGTAGGCACCGAGGGAGGCGACGCCCTCCTGGATCCGGGCGCCGCCGGAGTCGTTGATGCCGATGACCGGGCAGCCGGTCTTCAGGGCGAAGTCCATGACCTTGACGATCTTCTGCCCGTAGACCTCGCCGAGGGCCCCGCCGAAGACGGTGAAGTCCTGCGAGAACACGGCGACGGGGCGGCCGTCGACGGTGCCGTACCCGGTGACGACGCCGTCGCCGTAGGGCCGGTTCTTGTCGAGGCCGAAGTTGGTGGAGCGGTGCCGGGCGAACTCGTCGAGTTCGACGAAGGAACCCTCGTCGAGCAGGAGCTCGATCCGCTCACGGGCCGTCAGCTTGCCCTTGGCGTGCTGCTTCTCGACGGCGCGTGCGGAGCCGGCGTGCGTCGCCTCATCGATGCGGCGCTTCAGATCCGCGAGTTTGCCCGCGGTCGTGTGAATGTCAGGCTGCTGCTGCTCTTCCGGCTCGGACATCGGGATGCGGCTCCCTGCCTGCTCAAAAGGGGGGACGGTTACTCATCCGTAGAGTAGTGGGGGCCCTCCACATCGGCAGTGCGGCGTTTACCACACCTAGGGTGGCTTGCATGACGCCGCGAGATGCATCAGAGCCGAACGGTAGCCGTTGGTCGGACCTGGACCGTCCGCCCCTCAACATCACCGCCCTGCGCCGGGGACTGGTGCATGAGGGCGGGCTGTGGTCCGAGGTGGACGTCGTGCAGCGCACCGGCTCCACGAACTCCGACCTGGTGGCCCGGGCTGCCGAGGGCAGGGCCGCCGAGGGCGCGGTGCTCGTCGCCGAGGAGCAGACGGCCGGGCGCGGGCGCCTCGACCGGCAGTGGACGGCACCGCCCCGTTCCGGCCTGTTCTTCTCCGTGCTGCTCACGCCGGGCGAGGTGCCGGTGGCGCGGTGGGGGTGGCTGCCGCTGCTCACGGGTGTCGCGGTGGCGACGGGGCTGTCGCGGGCGGCGGGCGTCGACACGGCGCTGAAGTGGCCGAACGACCTGCTGGTCACCGTGCGGGGCGAGGAGCGCAAGGCCGGGGGGATTCTGGCGGAGCGGGCGGGCGACGACGGGGTCGTCATCGGGGTCGGTATCAACGTCACGCTGAAGGAGGACGAGCTGCCGGTGCCCACGGCGGGGTCGCTGGAGCTGGCCGGGGCCGTGAGCACGGACCGGGACCCGTTGCTGCGGGGGGTGCTGCGGGCTCTGGAGGAGTGGTACGGGAAGTGGCGTGCCGCCGCGGGTGAGGCGGGTGCCTGTGGGTTGCTGGAGGCGTATGCGGCGGGGTGCGCGACGCTCGGGAGGGAAGTGCGGGCGGAGTTGCCGGGCGATCGGGCCGTGGTGGGGGAAGCGGTTGCGGTGGACGGGGACGGGCGGTTGGTGCTGGCGACGGAGGAGGGGGTGCAGGAGCCTGTCGGCGCGGGGGACATCGTGCACCTGAGGCCTGCTTGAGCTGAGGTGGGGTGGGCGCGCAACCCGGCGCTGCGGGGTGCCGCTGCGCCCACCCGTGCCGCCCCAAGCGGCACGACTGCCCGCAGCTGGGCGAGTCGATCAGCCCGCTCAGCCCGTCCGGCGACTGAGGCCCCTTGGGACGGTGGGGCAGCGCCGGGTGCCTTGGAGACGCCGGGCGCCTCATCCCACGGCTGAACCTGACGGAGTGAGCTGGCGCACACCTGCCGTAGAGTTGAGGCCGGTCGATACATGGCCGTGACAGATCGGAAGGGCAGCACGCGTGACCGTCGACGACTCGGGTTCCGGCACGGACGCGCAGGGCGCCGACCCCGGCGAGGATCCGCTCGCCCTGCGTCTGGAACACCTGATCCTGGGCGCCGAGCGCCGCTACACCCCGTTCCAGGCGGCCCGCAGCGCCGGCGTCTCCATGGAACTGGCCTCCCGCTTCTGGCGGGCCATGGGCTTCGCCGACATCGGGCAGGCCAAGGCGCTCACGGAGGCGGACGTCCTCGCACTGCGGCGCCTGGCCGGTCTCGTCGAGGCGGGGCTGCTGAGCGAGGCGATGGCCGTCCAGGTGGCCCGGTCCACCGGGCAGACCACGGCGCGGCTCGCCGAATGGCAGATCGACTCCTTCCTGGAGGGGCTGACCGAGCCGCCCGAGCCGGGCATGACGCGCACCGAGGTGACGTACCCGATCGTCGAGCTGCTCCTGCCCGAGCTGGAGGAGTTCCTGGTCTACGTCTGGCGGCGGCAGCTCGCCGCCTCGGCCGGACGGGTCGTGCAGGCCGCCGACGACGAGGAGATGGTGGACCGGCGGCTCGCGGTCGGCTTCGCCGATCTGGTCGGGTTCACGCGGCTGACCCGCCGGATGGAGGAGGAGGAGCTCGGCGAGCTGGTCGAGGCCTTCGAGACCACCGCCGCCGACCTGGTCGCCGCGAACGGCGGTCGGCTGATCAAGACCCTCGGTGACGAGGTGCTGTACGCCGCCGACGACGCGGGCACGGCCGCCGAGATCGCCCTCCGGCTGATCGAGACCATGGCGCACGACGAGACGATGCCGGAGCTGCGCGTCGGCATGGCGTTCGGCACGGTGACCACCCGAATGGGTGATGTCTTCGGTACGACCGTGAACCTGGCCTCCCGGCTCACCTCGATAGCTCCGAAGGACGCCGTACTCGTCGACACCGCCTTCGCCGAGGAGCTGATCCGCACGCAGGACGCCCCCTCCTCGGAGGCGGAGGCGGCCGAGGAGGCCGCGGCGGCGGAGAAGGAGGGCGAGGAGCCGCCGTCGTACCGGTTCGCGTTGCAGCCGATGTGGCAGCGGCCGGTGCGTGGGCTGGGCGTCGTGGAGCCGTGGCTGCTCACACGGCGGGACAGCGCCTGACGAGGCCGGCGGAGGCCGGCGGAGGCCGGCCGGGGCCGACGGGTGCTCTCAGCCCGGTAGGTCCACGCACACGCCGATGACCGGCACGCACAGGCCCGGGTCCTGCGGTTTCTTCGGCTTCTCGGGCTCGGGTGCCGGGGCTGGGGCCGTCCGGCTCGGTGGTGAGGACTGGGGCGGGGCCGGGCGGGGGGCCTTGCCCGTCGCCGACGGTGCCGGGGGGTTCGGCGTGTCGGGGATGGTCGTGGGCTGGGGAGCCGCGGCCGAATGTGCCCCCCGGGTGTCGGCGGACGGCGGCGTGGACGGGGTGGGCGAGGCCTTGGCCTGGCCGCGGGTGCCCGGCGACGGGGTCAGGCCGCCCAGGGCGGTGGGTGACGAGGGGCTCGCCTCGGGGGTGGCGGGTGCGGTGGCGGCGGTGTTCGTGGCGTCGTCCGTGCCGGTCGTGACGGGGTCCGGGCGGGGCTCGGCCTCGACCGTGCCGACGCTGTCGGTGCCGGGGCCGGAGGTCAGGCGTACGAGGCTCAGGGCGCCGGCTGCCAGGGCGAGGCCGCCGGCGGCGAGCAGGGCCTTGCGGGGACGGGGCTTGCGGTGGCGGCCTCGGGTGCGGGGGGAGGAGGGGCCGGTTTCCGTTTCCGTGGGGGCCGGGGCGTACGGCGTGGCCGGGTCGGTGTTCCGTTGCGGCCTCGCCGGCGTGTTCGTCGTCGTCATGGTCCCTCCCCGGTACGCACGCGCCCCCAGCGCGCCGTGGCCAACGCACGCTATGCGCTGCCGTGGGTGATCGGGCCGGAGTCGGGGTGATGTCACTCGAACGGGTGGGCGGGGTGGCGGGGCCGGAACCGGACGCGTCCGCTCTTCCGCGGGTGGGGTGGGGCTGCGATGATCGGAGCGGTGAAGGTGTTAACCCGCGTTAACCGGAGGGTGTCATGAGTGAGGAACGGTTCGGGGAGTTCGTGCTGGTGCGGCGGCATGAGCAGGGGCATGTCGCGGAGCTCGTCCTCGACCGGCCCAAGGCCATGAACGCGGTGTCGACGGAGATGGCGCGGTCGATCGCCGGGGCGTGTGCGGCGCTGGGTGAGGACCGGGACGTACGGGTGGTCGTCCTGACCTCGTCGCATGAGCGGGCGTTCTGCGTCGGGGCCGATCTGAAGGAGCGGAACTCGTTCAGCGATGCCGAGCTGGTGCGGCAGCGGCCCGTCGCGCGGGGGGCGTACACCGGGGTGCTCGAACTGCCGGTGCCGACGGTGGCGGCGGTGCACGGGTTCGCGCTGGGGGGCGGGTTCGAACTGGCGCTGGCGTGTGACGTGATCGTGGCGGACCGGACGGCGGTGGTGGGGTTGCCGGAGGTCTCGGTGGGGGTGATTCCCGGGGGTGGGGGGACGCAGTTGCTGCCGCGGCGGGTGGGGGCGGCGCGGGCGGCTGAGCTGATCTTCTCGGCGCGGCGGGTGGAGGCCGTCGAGGCGGGGGAGTTGGGGCTGGTCGACCAGGTGGTGGAGGAGGGGCGGGATCGGGAGTCGGCGCTGGAGCTGGCTGCTCGGATCGCCGGGAACTCGCCGGTGGGGCTGCGGGCGGCGAAGCGGGCCTTGCGGTTGGGGCAGGGGCTGGACCTGCGGGCCGGGCTCGAGGTGGAGGACGCGGCCTGGCGGGCTGTGGCGTTCTCGGGGGATCGGGCGGAGGGGGTCGCCGCGTTCAACGAGAAGCGGAGGCCGCAGTGGCCGGGGGAGTGAGCCGAGGCCGCTGGGGGCGTCCGGTCCTCCCCGTTCGCCCCGTCAACAGAACCAAATGGCTGGAAACTGCCTAGCCTGGGGTGATGGGTGAGGACAGACGGCTTGTGGCTGTCGTCGCGTTGGCTCAGGGGATGGCGGCCGCGCACGGGTCGCGTGAGGCGTGGCGTGCGGCGGCTGTCGGGGCGTGCCGGGCGCTGGGCGGGAGCTTCGCCGCGCTGTCGGTGTGGGAGCGGGAGCTCGGGCGGCTGAAGGTCCTCGTGAACGTCGGTGAGCTGGCCGAGGGGGAAGAGGAGTTCCCGGAGGACGAGTCCTACCCGGTGCACCAGTTCGCGGAGATCACCGAATTCCTGCACGAGCGGTGGGCCGCCGGTGGCGGGGAGCCGGACGCCTGGGTGGAGACCGCCGAGGGGCCCGCCGCCGGGCGGCGTCCCGGGTACTGCCATCAGCGCGTCGCCGCCCTGCGCCGCCGGGGTCGCGGCTGCTGCGTGGTCGCGCCCATCGTGCTGCACGGCCGGGCCTGGGGCGAGCTGTACGTCGCCCGGCCGGTCGGGGAGCCCGTCTTCGAGCGGGCCGACGCCGACTTCGCCACCGTCCTGGCCGCCGTCGTCGCCGCCGGTATCGCCCAGACCGAGCGGCTGGAGGAGGCCCGGCGCCTCGCGTTCACCGACGCGTTGACGGGACTGGCCAACCGCCGTGCCGTCGACGTACGCCTGGAGCAGGCGATCGAGCGGCACCGCGGGGACGGAGCCGTCGTCAGTCTCGTCGTCTGCGATCTGAACGGGCTCAAGCGCGTCAACGACACCCACGGGCACGCCGCCGGCGACCGGCTCCTGGAGCGCTTCGGCTCGGTGCTGTCGCTGTGCGGGGCCATGCTGCCGGGGGCCCTGGCGGCGCGGCTCGGCGGGGACGAGTTCTGTCTGCTCGCGGTCGGGCCGCCCGCCGACCAGGTCGTGAAGGCGGCTGGTGAACTGTGCCGCAGGGCGGCGGAGTTGGAGCTCGGGGACGGTGTGGCCTGCGGGGTCGCGTCCACCGAGGATCCGATCGGGCCCGTGCGCTCGGCCCGGCGGCTGTTCCGGCTCGCCGACGCGGCCCAGTACCGGGCGAAGGCCGAGCGGGCCACGCGGCCGGTCGTCGCCGGGCGGGCCGGCCCCGACGACCCCGTCGTGCGGCTCGCGGACGAGCCGTCCCAGGAGGCCGACGGTGAGCGCCGGCGCTTCCGGGGGCGGCACGCGCCCTGAAGCGGGCCGGCCGTGTGACGCATCAGTAAGGGGTGAACCCCGCCCCCAGTGGTGACATCATCGAATTCACTGCGTACGCTCCTGAATATGGATATGCACACTGTGGTGGTGGGGACGTCCGGGGTGACCGCGTCCGACGTGCTCGCCGTGGCGCGCGGCGGCGCCCGCGTCCAGCTCTCCGAGGAGGCGCTGGCCGCCCTCGCCGCGGCCCGCGAGATCGTGGACGCGCTGGCGGCCAAGCCCGATCCCGTGTACGGCGTGAGCACCGGCTTCGGGGCCCTGGCGACCCGGCACATCAGCCCTGAGCTGCGCGCACAGCTCCAGCGCAACATCGTCCGCTCGCACGCCGCCGGCATGGGACCGAGGGTGGAGCGGGACGTCGTACGCGCCCTGATGTTCCTGCGGCTGAAGACCGTCTGCTCCGGGCACACCGGCGTACGGCCCGAGGTCGCGCAGACCATGGCCGACCTGCTCAACGCCGGTATCACCCCGGTCGTGCACGAGTACGGCTCCCTCGGCTGCTCCGGCGACCTGGCGCCGCTGTCGCACTGCGCGCTCGCGCTCATGGGCGAGGGAGACGCCGAGGGGCCCGACGGTGCCGTGCGCCCGGCCGCCGAACTCCTCGCCGAGCACGGCATCCAGCCGGTCGAACTGCGCGAGAAGGAAGGCCTCGCCCTTCTCAACGGCACCGACGGCATGCTCGGCATGCTGGTCATGGCCCTGGCCGACCTGGACACGCTCTACCGGTCCGCCGACGTCACGGCCGCTCTGTCGCTGGAGGCCCTGCTCGGCACCGACAAGGTCCTCGCCCCTGAACTGCACGCCATCCGGCCGCACCCGGGGCAGGCCGCCAGTGCCGCCAACATGCTGGCGGTGCTGAAGGGTTCGGGTCTGACCGGGCATCACCAGGACGACGCGCCGCGCGTCCAGGACGCCTACTCGGTGCGCTGCGCCCCGCAGGTCGCCGGGGCCGGGCGGGACACCATGGCCCATGCCCGGCTCGTCGCCGACCGCGAGCTGGCCTCCGCGGTGGACAACCCGGTCGTACTGCCCGACGGGCGCGTGGAGTCCAACGGCAACTTCCATGGCGCGCCGGTCGCCTACGTCCTGGACTTCCTCGCCGTCGCCGTCGCCGACCTCGGCTCCATCGCCGAGCGGCGCACCGACCGGCTGCTCGACAAGAACCGCAGCCACGGCCTGCCGCCGTTCCTCGCCGACGACGCCGGTGTGGACTCGGGCCTGATGATCGCTCAGTACACCCAGGCCGCGCTGGTGAGCGAGATGAAGCGGCTCGCCGTACCGGCGTCCGCCGACTCGATCCCCTCCTCCGCGATGCAGGAGGACCACGTCTCGATGGGCTGGTCGGCGGCGCGCAAGCTGCGCACGGCCGTCGACAACCTCACCCGGGTCCTGGCCGTCGAGCTGTACGCCGCCACGCGCGCGATCGAACTGCGCGAGGGGCTGACCCCGGCGCCGGCGACGCGGGCGGTCATCGACGCCCTGCGCGAAGCCGGAGTCCAGGGCCCGGGCCCGGACCGGTTCCTGGCGCCCGACCTGGCCGCGGCGGACGCGTTCGTGCGCGACGGGCGGCTGCTGGCCGCGGTGGAGACGGTCACCGGCCCGCTTCAGTAGGCGGTCAGGAGGGGAAGGCCGGCCGGGGCCCCGCCGCGTGGCAGGGCCCCGGCCGCGTGACGTCGGAAGCCGACCTCAGAAACCGAGGCGTTCCCGGCGGACCGAGTACGCGACGAAGCCCGCGCCCAGCGTGAGGAAGAGCGTGCCGCCGATGACGTACGGCGTGCTGTCGAAGCTGCCCGTGTCGGCGAGGCGGGTGCCGGTGACGGAGTCGCCCGCGGTCGTGGCCGCGATCCGCGCCTGCTCCGTGACCTGCGGCGACGGGCTCGCCGCGACCGCGTCTCTCACCGGGGAGTCCGACGTCGCGTTGGCGGAGGGGACGAACCACAGGGCGCCCAGCAGGGTCGCTGCGGCGGTGGCGGTCAGCAACGGACGGCGAGCGGATGACACGGAATATCGATCCCCTTGTGGCGCTGGCGAATTGGCCGTGTGGGGCGATGTTAGTGAAAGTCGCGGGTCACGGGAAAGTCACGGGAGGGCCTGGACGTACGCTCGCGCCATGAGCACTCCAGAGACATCACGTTTTGTCCGGCTTCGGGTGGAACTCGTTCTCGAGGTCGAGGACGCGGACGGGATCACCAAGGCCGCGCTGCGCCGGATCGCCGACGACGGCGAGATGCCGGCCGCGGAACGGGCCCACGGCGAAGCCGCTGTGACGGAAGACACTGCCGAGGCCCTCGCGTACCTCGTGGATCCGTTCGACCTGGTCAGCAAGGTGCCGGGGGTGGAGCTCCAGCAGGCCTCCTGGAGCAGCGAGCGGATCGAGTACGACCCCGATTCGCCGGACTGGGACCTCGACGAGGATGATGTCGACGACGACAGCGACAGCTGAGGCACTTGGGAAAACAGTGACCCCGGGCGGCAACCGTCGTCCGGGGTCACTGCGTCTCAAGCGGCGCACCGCCCTGAGCCGCACCGTCCGCGCCCGTTCGCCGCGGACGTGCGCGGACGTGGTGATCCCCACACGTGCGCGGCATGGGGAACCGGATGAACCGGTCGTAGCGTTGAAAGTTCCGGGCGAGGACTCACGAGTCCTGACGGGGGCACTTGGACTTTGACGGGGACACTCGGGGTTTTGGGGAAATCGGCAACGATGGAGAAGCGTGTGATGACGGTCAGTAAGCGGCGCAAGGGCCTGACGGTCGCGTCCGCACTGCTCGGCGGAGTGCTGGTGCTCTCGGCCTGTTCCGGCGGCGACGACAACGCCTCCGGCAGCGACGGCGGCGGCAGCTCCCAGTCGAAGGTCGACGAGGCCGCGGCCAAGAAGGCCTCCAAGGCCCAGATCAAGATCACACCCGAGGACGGCTCCGACAACGCCTCCATCAACAACTCCGCAGCCGTCACCGTGAGCAAGGGCACGCTCACGAGCGTCAAGATGACGACGGCCGACGGCACGGAGGTCAGCGGCCAGATATCCGCCGACAAGACCAGCTGGAAGCCCAGCACGCAGCTGGAGCGCTCCACGACCTACAAGCTGGCGGCGGAGGCGAAGGACTCCGACGGCCGCGTCGCCCACGAGAACGCCTCGTTCACCACGGTCTCCCCGGCCAACAGCTTCATCGGCACCTTCACCCCGGACGACGGCACCACCGTGGGCGTCGGCATGCCGGTCTCGATCAACTTCGACAAGGCGATCACCAACAAGGCCGCCGTCCAGAAGGGCATCAAGGTCAGCACGACCAGCGGCCAGGAGGTCGCCTGCCACTGGTTCAACGCCAACCGCATGGACTGCCGCCCCGAGGACTACTGGAAGGAAGGCTCCACCGTCACGCTGAAGCTCGCGCTCGACGGTGTCCAGGGTGCCGAGGGCGTCTACGGCGTCCAGCAGAAGACGGTCACCTTCAAGATCGGCCGCAACCAGGTCTCGTACGTCGACGCGAAGACCAAGCAGATGAAGATCACGCAGGACGGCAAGGTCGTCCGGACGATCCCGATCTCCGCCGGCTCGCCGGCGAACAAGACCTACGAGGGCATCATGGTGATGTCCGAGAAGTTCAAGGAGACGCGCATGAACGGCGCGACCGTGGGCTTCACGGACGACGACGGCAAGGGCGAGTACGACATCAAGGACGTGCCGCACGCCATCCGCCTGTCGAGCTCCGGCACGTTCATCCACGGCAACTACTGGGGCGCCAAGTCCATCTTCGGCAACGTGAACACGAGCCACGGCTGCGTCGGCCTCCAGGACGCGAAGGGCGCGAACGACCCGAACACCCCGGGCGCGTGGTTCTACAACAACTCGATGATCGGTGACGTGGTGGTCGTCGAGAACACCGGCGACAAGACCATCGCGCCGGACAACGGCCTCAACGGATGGAACATGAGCTGGGCCGACTGGAAGGCCGGTTCGGCGGTCTGACGGGTATTCCGTAGCCGCACCCAGGCGAGCCGCCGCCCTGCCCCGATCCCGGGGCGGGCGGCGGCTCGCCTTGCGTACGGGCGTGTCAAGGAGAACACGCGTGCGCAACCGTCCACCCCTGTAACGGAGTTCCGGCAGCCGTGTAACAGCCTGCCGACGGATTTCTTACCTCGCTCTCATCTATTGAGCACCTGATCACCCGTCGGCATACTGCCTATTCCGGGGGGTGTACGCCCATGTGTACGAGACCACCCCCGGCCGGGTGAACGGGGAATTCGCCCGGTACTTCTGCAAGGGGGAAACTTGCGCAGACAAGTGAAAAGAGCGTGCGCGGCCACGGTCGCCACAGCTGCAGCCGTGGCCCTGGCGGCGGGTATGACCAGCCCGGCGTCGGCGAACGGCGAGCAGACGACCGCAGCCGCGAAGCAGGCGTCGGTCACCGCCAAGCACCGCATCACACTGATCACCGGTGACCGGGTCGTCCTGGACGCCAAGGGCCGTGTCATCGGCCTCGAGCGGGCCAAGGGACGCGAGGACATACCCGTCCAGGTCCGCAAGCTCGACGGCCACACGCTCGTGATCCCGGCCGACGCGGCCCGCCTGGTCGCCACCGGCAAGCTCGACCAGCGGCTCTTCGACGTCACCGAGCTCAACAAGTCCGCGACCCGCAAGGCCCAGAAGAAGGGCCTGAAGGTCATCGTCGGCTACCAGGGCAGCGCCGCGGCCACCAAGGCCGACGTCCGCGACGCCGGTCGGCTCAGCCACTCTCTGAAGATTGTGAACGCCGACGCGGTGCAGACGCCGCAGGAGGACGCGCCCGAGCTGTGGGACGCCGTCACCAACGGCGACAAGACGGCCTCCGGCATCGCGCACGTCTGGCTCGACGGCGTCCGCAAGGCCAGCCTCGACAAGTCCGTCCCGCAGATCGGCGCCCCCAAGGCATGGGCGGCCGGCTACGACGGCAAGGGCGTGAAGATCGCCGTCCTGGACACCGGTGTCGACGCCACCCACCCCGACCTCAAGGGCCAGGTGATCGGCGCCAAGAACTTCACCACCTCGCCCGACACCTCCGACAAGGTCGGCCACGGCACGCACGTCGCCTCCATCGCGGCCGGTACCGGCGCGAAGTCCGGCGGCAAGTACAAGGGTGTCGCGCCCGGCGCGAAGATCCTCAACGGCAAGGTGCTCGACGACGGCGGATTCGGCAGCGACTCCGAGGTGCTCGCCGGCATCGAGTGGGCCGCCGCGGAGGGCGTCGACGTCGTCAACATGAGCCTGGGCGGCGGCGACACGCCCGCGATCGACCCGCTGGAAGCGGCGGTGAACAAGCTGTCCGAGGAGAAGGGCATCCTGTTCGCCATCGCGGCCGGCAACGAGGGCGACTTCGGCGAGCAGACCATCGGCTCCCCGGGCAGCGCCGCCGCGGCCCTGACCGTCGGCGCGGTCGACGACAAGGACGTGCTGGCCGACTTCTCCAGCCGCGGCCCCGGCCTGGACGGCGCCCTCAAGCCCGATGTGACCGCGCCCGGCGTGGACATCACCGCGGCCTCCGCCCCCGGCAACCAGATAGCCGCCGAGGTCGGCGAGAAGCCGGCCGGCTACATGACGATCTCCGGTACGTCGATGGCGACCCCGCACGTCGCGGGCGCCGCGGCGCTGCTGAAGCAGCAGCACCCGGACTGGAAGTACCCCGAGCTGAAGGGCGCCCTCACCGGCTCCACCAAGGGCGGCAAGTACACGCCGTTCCAGCAGGGTTCGGGCCGTATCCAGGTCGACAAGGCCATCACGCAGTCCGTGATCGCCGACCCGGCGTCGGTGAGCTTCGGCGTCCAGCAGTGGCCGCACACCGACGACAAGCCGGTCACCAAGGAACTGACGTACCGCAACCTCGGTACGAAGGACGTCACGCTGAAGCTGACGTCGACCGCCACCAACCCGAAGGGCCAGGCCGCCCCGGCCGGCTTCTTCAAGCTCGGCGCCACCTCGGTGACCGTCCCGGCCGGCGGCAAGGCCTCCGTCCCGTTCACCGTGAACACCAAGCTGGGCGGCACGCTCGACGGCGCCTACTCGTCCTACGTGACGGCGACGGGCGGCGGCCAGACCGTCCGCACGGCCGCAGCGGTGCAGCGCGAGGTCGAGTCGTACGACGTCACGCTGAAGTTCCTCGACCGTGACGGCAAGCCCGCCAAGAACTACAGCGCCGACCTGGCCGCGGTCTCGGGCGTGGGCAAGGGCAAGTTCTACTCGCCGTACGACGCGGACGGCACCGTCACCACCCGGGTGCCCAAGGGCGGTTACGTCCTCAACACCAACGTCTACGTGGGTGACGACCCGGAGAAGTTCCAGGGCGCCGACTGGCTCGCCCAGCCCAAGCTGAACGTCACCAAGAACACGACGATCACGCTGGACGCCCGCAAGGCCAAGCCGGTGGACATCACCGTGCCGGACAAGGCCGCCAAGTCGGAGTTCGCCACCGCCGACTACACGGTGGAGACCAAGGACTCCAGCTACGGCTTCGGCTGGCTCCTCGACTCGTACGCCGACATCCGCACCGCGCACGTCGGCCCGCAGATCACCGACGGTTCGGTGACCCAGCAGTGGGACGGCCACTGGACCAAGGGTGACAAGGAGCAGTACAGCGTCACCGGCGGCGGTCCGGTCAAGCAGCTCGCCACCGGCTACACCAAGCACTACAAGGCGAGCGAGCTCGCCACGGTGAAGGCGGGTCTCGGTGCCGCGGCGAGCGGCAAGAAGGGCTCGATCAGCGCCGTCGGCTGGATGCCGTGGAGCAGCAGCGCCTCCTCGATCGGCATCGAGCAGTCCCTGCCCGGCACCCGGACGCTGCACCTGTCCACCGCGGGCGGCGTGCAGTGGCAGTTCGACTTCTCCCAGTACGGCGGTCGCGACGCGGACGGCTTCCCGGTCGACGAGGCCGGCTACACGCTGGGCACGCACAAGTTCGCCGCCGGCAAGACCTACTCGAAGACCGTCAACACGGCCGTCTTCGGACCGCGCCTCAGCGCCGACTTCGGCCTCTTCCGTGAGGGCAACCAGCTCTACGGCTCGCTGCCGCTGTTCGCGGACGGCAAGGGCAACGCGGGCTATTCGAACTTCTCCTCGGTCGACACGACGCTCTACCGCAACGGCAAGAAGGTCGGCAGCAACGACGACCCGCTGTTCGGCGAGAAGCAGTTCAAGGTCCCGGCCGGTGACGCCGAGTACAAGCTGACGACGTCGGTCAAGCGCAGCGTCAAGGTCGCGGCGGCCTCCACCCGCATCGACGCGAGCTGGACGTTCCGCTCCAAGAAGAGCTCCGGCATCAAGCAGTTGCCCGCCTCCACGGTCCGCTTCAACGCGGCCACCGGCCTGGACAGCAAGGTCCCGGCCGGCAAGACGGTCACCATCCCGGTCACCGTCGAGGGCGCGGCCAAGGGCAGCAACCTGAAGTCGCTGTCGGTGTACGTGTCGTACGACTACGGCAAGACCTGGAAGAAGCTCGACGTCAAGAAGGGCAAGGTCAGCTTCAAGAACCCGGCGAAGGGGAAGGCCATCTCCTTCCACGCCAAGATCGCCGACAAGAAGGGCAACAAGTCGACGGTCTCGATCTACAACGCGTACTACGGCAAGTGAGCCGCCGGGCTCACCCGCGGGGTGAGCCGTAGGGCTCGTCAGTGAGCGGCCCGTCGGAAGCCTCGGCTTCCGGCGGGCCGTTCCTGTTCACTGCGCCGGTGTGCCGGTCGCCGCCCGGGTCGCGTCCGCGCCCCAGCTCGCCAGCAGCCGCAGCGCCTCCGCCGACGGGGAACCCGGTTCCGCGTGGTACGTGATGAGGGCCTGCTCGGCCTCGTCGACGAGGCGGAACGTCTCGAAGGACAGGGTCAGGTCGCCGACCAGCGGGTGCCGCATCCGCTTGACGCCGTAGCTCTTCTCCTTGACGTCGTGCGCGGCCCACAGCCGGCGGAACTCCTCGCTCTTCACGGAGAGCTCGCCCACCAGGGCGGACAGCCGCGGGTCGTCCGGATGGCAGCCCGCGTCCATGCGCAGAAAGCCGACGATGTCGGCCGCCTTCTGGTCCCACTCGACGAACAGCTCGCGGTAGTCGGGCCTGAGGAACACCAGCCGCGCCCAGTTCCGCTCCGGCGCCGGCAGCTCCGCCCAGTCGCCGAAGAGGGCCGCGGCCATCCGGTTCCAGGCCAGGATGTCCGAGCGGCGCCCGACGATGTACGCCGGGACGGTGTCGATCGAGTCCAGCAGATGCCGCAACGCCGGCCGCACCTGCTGGGCCCGCGCCGCCTGCTTCTTCTTGTGCTGCTTCGGCTTCGCCAGGTGCATCAGGTGGGCGTGCTCGGCGCCGGTCAGCCGCAGGGCGCGCGCGATCGCGTCCAGCACCTCCGCGGAGACGTTGCGCCCGTTGCCCTGCTCCAGCCGTGTGTAGTACGCCACGGACACACCGGCCAGCTGGGCCAGCTCCTCACGGCGCAGCCCCGGGACCCGCCGCCGTCCGAAGTCGGGCAGCCCCACGTCCTCCGGCTTCAGCCGGGCGCGCCGGGTGCGCAGGAACTCGCTGAGCTCGGCACGCCGGTCCAGGCCCCCGCCGGTCTCCGGTGCGGGCTCCTGTACGGGTTCGGGCTGTTCGTCCATGGCCTCCAGTATTCACGGTCGTACGCACACGAGCCTGACCCCGCCAGTGGTACGCACGCTGTGCATACGCAAAACCGTGGCCTGGGTAGACGCTCGCGGACCCGGCACGCTGGTGATCGTGCCCGGTCAGAACATCCAGAAGGCAGCCGGGCACGGAACCCTGCTAGGAGAACCCCCGGCATGACCACTGTTGCTGCATACGCCGCCCCCGCGCCCAAGGCTCCGCTGGAGCGCACCACCATCGATCGCCGCGAGGTCGGCGAGTTCGACGTCCTGATCGACATCAAGTTCGCCGGTATCTGCCACTCGGACATCCACCAGGCCCGGGAGGGCTGGGGCGAGGGGATCTTCCCGATGGTCCCCGGCCACGAGATCGCCGGTGTCGTCTCCGAGGTCGGTCCGGGCGTCACGAAGTTCGCCGTCGGCGACCGTGTGGGCGTCGGCTGCATGGTCGACTCCTGCCGCGAGTGCGAGAACTGCAAGGCCGGACGTGAGCAGTACTGCGTGAAGGGCAACGTCCCCACGTACAACGGCATAGGCAAGGACGGCGAGCCCACCTACGGCGGCTACTCGCAGAAGGTCGTCGTCGACGAGAACTTCGTCGTCCGCATCCCCGACGGCCTCTCCCTCGATGTCGCCGCGCCGCTGCTGTGCGCCGGCATCACCCTCTACTCCCCGCTCAAGCGCTTCGGCGCCGGCCCCGGCAAGAAGGTCGCGATCGTCGGTCTGGGCGGCCTCGGCCACATGGGCGTGAAGATCGCGGACGCGCTGGGCGCCGAGGTGACCGTGCTGTCGCAGTCCCTGCGCAAGCAGGAGGACGGCCTGAAGCTGGGCGCGGACCACTACTACGCCACCAGCGACCCGAAGACCTTCGAGGAGCTGGCCGGCACCTTCGACCTGATCGTCTCCACGGTCTCGGCGCCGCTGGACTTCAACGCCTACCTCTCGCTGCTGAAGACCGAGGGCACGCTGGCCAACGTGGGCGCCCCCGAGGAGCCCATCGCCCTCAACCTCTTCTCGGTGATCGGCGGCGGCAAGACCCTCGCCGGTTCCATGATCGGCGGCATCGCGGAGACCCAGGAGATGCTGGACTTCTGCGCCGAGCACGGCCTCGGTGCCGAGATCGAGCTGATCCGCGGTGACCAGATCAACGAGGCGTACGAGCGCGTGGTCGCCAGCGACGTGCGCTACCGGTTCGTGATCGACACGGCGACCATCTGCGACCGGTCGGTTTTCGCATCTGCCCTGAGGGCCCCGGCAGCTCGCCCGGGGCCCTCAGGGCGTTCGTGATGCGCGAGGAGGTGCCTGCGGGGGTACACGAGTGCACCAAGGGGTTCGCCAGGTACGTCAGGGGAGGCCCACCATGACCGTGCAGCTGAACCACACCATCGTCGCCGCCCACGACAAGCGCGTCTCGGCCCGGTTCCTCGCCGACATCCTGGGACTGGACGTGAGCCCGCCCTACGGTCCGTTCCTCCCCGTCGAGATCCCCAACGGCGTGACGCTCGACTACATGGACAGCCCCGGCGCCATCACACCGCAGCACTACGCCTTCCTCGTCTCGGAGGACGAGTTCGACCAGATCTTCACCCGGATCCAGGAGGCCGGTCTGACGTACTGGGCGGACCCGTTCCACAGCCGTCCCGGCGAGATCAACCACCACGACGGCGGCCGCGGCGCGTACTTCGACGACCCCGACGGCCACCGCCTGGAGATCATCACGCGGCCGTACGGCAGCGGCGGCTGAGCCGTCGGCGAGCCGGCGGCCGAGTGTTCGCACCCCGCTCGTCACATCTTCGCGCCGCCCTTCGTCATACCGGCGAAGGCGAATCAGAAGGCGAAGAGCTGGGGAGCAGCCATGACCTCACCGATCCTGGTCACCGGCGGCACGGGCACGCTGGGCCGCCACGTCGTCCCGCTGTTGCGCGCGTCCGGCCACGACGTGCGGATCCTCACCCGGCACCCCCGCCCCGCCACGGACGGTGTCGAGTACGTCACCGGTGACCTGCTGAAGGGCGAGGGCGTCGAGACTGCCGTCGACGGTGTGGAGACCGTGCTGCATCTGGCGGGCGGACCGAAGGGCGACGACGAGGCGACCCGCACCCTGGTGCGTGCCGCGTCGCCGGCCGGCGTACGGCACCTGGTGCACATCTCGGTCGTCGGCGCGGACCGGGTCCCGCTGGCCTGGATGCGCACGAAACTGGAGTCGGAACGGGCCGTCGCCGGCTCGGGCATCCCGTGGACGATCCTGCGCGCGGCCCAGTTCCACGACCTGGCACTGACCGTGGTCGAGAAGATGACGAAGCTGCCGGTCTTCCCGGTGCCCGGTGGCCTCCGGCTCCAGCCGGTGGACTCGCGGGAGGTCGCCGCCCGCCTCGCGGACCTGACCCTCGGCGCCCCGGCCGGCCTGGTCCCGGACCTGACCGGCCCGCGCGTCCACGATCTCGCCGCCCTGGCCCGTCCCTACCTCCGCCACAGCGGCCGGCGCCGACCGATGCTGCCGGTGCGCATCCCCGGGAAGGCGGGGCGGGCGTACCGGGCGGGCGCGAACCTGACACTGGAGGGGGCGGAGGCAGGGAAGCGGACCTGGGAGGAGTTCCTCGCGGAGAAGCTGGGCTGATCCTTCCGGCCGGGCCGAACCCTTGCCGGCCGGGTGCTACCGGGCCGTCGGCCGGTCCTGCTCGCCGAAGGTCCACACGGCGCGGGACCCCGGGCCGACGACCAGGGCGGAGTGACCGATCCGCTCCTCGTGCCGGTACGACACCGGCCTGTTCAGCGACATCTCGACCTGCCGCAGTCCCACCCGGTCGAGCGGCACGGCGTCGAACCGCACCGTGGTGCCGCCGCCCTTCGCGACGGCGCCCCCACCTGGCAGGGACCGGACGGCGAACCCGCCGGCCTTCAGCAGCGGCAGCGTGCCGGCGAGGTCCCGGGCGGTCACCGCGAGCCGGATGCCGGTCACGTCCCGCATCAGGTGATCGCGGTAGGCGTCGGGCAGATAGCGCTCCCGGCCCACGTCACCGGGGTGTGCGGCGGGCTCGGTGTTGCTGCGCGGGTCGGCGAAGTACTCCGGCCGGTACTCCATGCCCCAGGCGCCGAAGAGGTCGTACTCCTCGGTGGTGAGGACCGCGTCGAACCAGGGCACCGGGACGCCGTCGCCGAAGTCGCGGGTCTGCTGGAACTCGACGGGGTCGCTGATCCCCAGCTCGCGCAGCCGCGCGATCACCGTCGCCAGGTCGCCTTCCCGCTCGGCCGAGACGCCCAGGCCGGTGGCGCCGAGGGTGCCGTCCTTGCCGGGGACGTCGCCGATCCCGAACAGCTCGATGTAGGTCTCGCGGCCCATCAGGTATCGGCCGGTCCAGGTCTGCCCGCCGGAACCGGTCGTGGTGCGGACCTGGAAGTCGGCGAAGTCCCTGAGATAGTCGGAGTGCTCGATGGCGTCGGCGGTCTCCCGGTCGAGGACGCCGTAGGCGTGGTTGTAGAACAGGAGCTGCCGTCCGCCGTCCTCGGCCTGCGCGGAGCTCACCCCGCCCTGGACCGCCCCCGCGAGGGCCAGGGCGACGACCATGATCATCTGTAATGCTCGTCTGACCGTCATGCGGAGGAGCGTAGAGCGGGAACAATCGCTTCCGCTGGGGATTGCGGCGTCTGTCGGAGGGCCCTGTGACACGGGAGCTGTGACGGCCCTTTGTCAGGGGCCCTTGCTCAGGGGCCCTCGGTCGGGGGACTCCTGGCCGCCCGGGTCGAGGCGGAAGGGCGGGTACTGGTCGGTCATCAGGGCGGCGTACGCGGTCACCCGCGCGCACCAGCGGGCGAGGCCGAGCAGGAAGTCGAAGAGGTGCCGCGGATAGCGGGCGGTGAACAGCAGGACGACCACCGCGACCAGCGAGAGGAAGGGCATCAGCCCGGTTCCCCGCCAGCCGTCCCCGTCCCAGCCCCAGCCGCCGCCCACGAACATCGCGACGACGATGTAGTGCGGGATCGCCAGCAGCCACCACTTGACGAGGACCAGGCCGCGCGAGAGCCGTTCGGGGTAGGCGACGTCGAAGTGGGCCGGATAGCCGGGCACGTCGGCGAGGGTGAACGGCGGGTACCGGTCGGTGCCGAGCGCGGTGTGGGCGTAGTAGGTCACCCGCCAGTTCCACCGCAGTACGCCGACGTTGAAGTCGAAGAGGGACCGGGGGTACCGGGCGGTGAACAGGATGGCGAAGAACGCCACGACGCTCACGAGGACGAACGCGATCCACAGGAAGAACAGCACGATGTAGTGCGGGATCGCGAGCAACCACTTCAGCAGCCACAGCCATCGGGACAACCGGGCGTCGACGGACGCCTCCAGCCGCACGGGCGACGCGGTGACAGGAACCATGGGGCGGCACTCCCTTCGCCTGCAGGCTCGCAAGCGAGAGGGAGCCCCGCGACCTGGGCGGGTCCGTTCGCGCGCCCGTGGCGGGCTCGTGCGTCCGGGACTGTCACGACGGGAGTGGGGCGGCGCTGTCCGGCTCGTCGGTGCCGTCCGGTTCATCGGTACCGTCCGGTTCCTGCGGCGGATCGCCGAGTTGCTCGCGCACGTAGTTCCAGACCACCGCGATCAGCGCGGCGACGGGGACGGCGAGCAGACTGCCCACGATGCCGGCCAGACTGCCGCCCAGCGTCACCGCCAGCAGCACCACCCCCGCGTGCAGACCCAGCCCCCGGCTCTGGATCATGGGCTGGAACACATTGCCCTCCAACTGCTGCACCACGACGATGATGGCCAGCACGATCAGCGCGTCCGTCAGGCCGTTGGAGACGAGCGCGATGAGGACGGCGACGAAACCGGCGAACAGGGCGCCGATGATCGGCACGAACGCGGACACGAAGGTCAGCACCGCCAGCGGGAGCACCAGCGGTACGCCCAGGATCCACAGGCCCAGCCCGATCAGTACGGCGTCGAGCAGGCCGACGGCCGCCTGGGAACGCACGAAGGCGCCCAGCGTGTTCCAGCCGCGCTCGAAGACGGTCGGGACGTCGGCGGCGAGCCGGCCGGGCAGCTGACGCGAGAGCCACGGCAGGAACCGCGGTCCGTCCTTGAGGAAGAAGAACATCAGGAAGAGGGCGAGAACGGCGGTGACCAAGCCGTTCACCACGGTGCTCACTCCCGTGACGACAGCGCCGACCATGCTGCCGAGGCCCTCCTGTGCCCGCGCGACGGCGGTGTCGAAGGCCTTGTTGATCTGGGCGTCACCGATGTTCAACGGCGGCCCGGCGGCCCACTCGCGCATCTTCTGGATGCCCTCGACGACGCCGTCGGTCAGCTGACCGGACTGGGATGCCACCGGCACGGCGATCAGCGCCACGACACCCGCGGCGACCAGCAGGAACAGCACGGTCACGACCGACGCGGCGAGCGCGGGCGGCCACCCGCGCCGCCGGAGGAAGCGGGCCGCGGGCCAGGTCAGCGTGGTCAGCAGCAGCCCGACGACGAGCGGCCAGACCACCGACCACATCCGCCCCAGCAACCACAGAGTCACCGCCAGCATCGCAAGCACCAACAGCAACTCTGCGGAGACGCGGGCGGATATCCGGAGCGCGTCACGGGTCTTCGTGGAACTCAAAGGCGCAGTCACGGGGGCACCTTATTGCCACGAAGTCCCAGTGGTACGGCCGATCACTCCGATACGGTAGCGGCGCGGTGCGAACCGTGGACGCGGCAGTGACGATGTGGCGGCGCCACCTCGGCTCGCCGCGGCGTCGGGGTGACGCCCGTCGTCACCCCTCTGCCTTGGCCACGCCGATCGGGCAGGACACGCCCGTACCGCCGATGCCGCAGTAACCCGCCGGGTTCTTGTCCAGGTACTGCTGGTGGTAGGCCTCCGCCGGGTAGAACGGGCGGCCCTCCGCCGGGACGATCTCCGTGGTGATCTCGCCGTGGCCGGAAGCGGTGAGGACCCTCTGGTAGGAGTCGCGCGAGGACTTGGCGGTGGCCGCCTGCTCGGGCGTGTGGGTGTAGATCGCCGAGCGGTACTGGGTGCCCACGTCGTTGCCCTGGCGGAAGCCCTGCGTGGGGTCGTGGGACTCCCAGAACGTCTTCAGCAGGCGCTCGTACGAGATCAGCTTCGGGTCGTAGACCACGCGGACGACCTCAGTGTGGCCGGTCAGGCCCGAGCAGACCTCCTCGTAGGTGGGGTTCTCGGTGTAGCCGCCCTGGTAGCCGACGAGGGTCGTCCACACCCCTGCCGGGAGCTGCCAGAACTTGCGCTCGGCGCCCCAGAAGCAGCCCAGGCCGAAGTCGGCGGTCTCCAGGCCCTCGGGGTAGGGGCCGAGCAGCGCGTTGCCGAGGACGGTGTGGCGGTCGGGGACCGTGAAGGCCGGCTCCGGGCGGCCGGGCAGCGCCTGCTCGGGGGTCGGCAGCTGGGGCGTACGGCTGTGCAGGAACATGCGGTCTCCAATCGGCGCGACACCCACGCGGGGCGACACCCTGTTCAACGTGCGGGGACCGGGGGGAATTCCGGCCGGGGCCCGCCCGGCCAGGGGCTCAGTGCGGGAGGCTCGCCGGGCTGCCGCCGTTCGCCTCGTAGCCTGCCACCGCCAGGGCCCGGTACACCGCGAACTCCGCCGCCGGGTCGGTGGACAGGGTCCAGGGCAGGGCGCCGACGTGGCCGTCGATGTGCACCAGCTGGTTCATGGCCTCCGCCCAGCGCTCGCTGCGGACCAGGAAGAAGACCAGCATGTGCCGCACGTGCGCCAGCATCGGGTCGTCGGGGCGGGCCGAGTGCACCGCGTGCAGCGCGCCGTGGACGGCCTTCGTGACGACCTCGGTCTGCCAGAAGCTGCTGACCAGGGTCACCTCGGGGAGGTGCTCGAACACGGCGAAGAGGGGCATCGCCGCCAGCAGGGAGCCCCTGGGCGCGCGGGCCGCCGCGGCCTCGGCGAACTCGTACGCCAGCTCACGCGAGCCGTGCCACTTCTCGCACCAGTAGTGCAGCGCGGCCAGGTGCGCTCCCATATGGGTCGGGGCGCGGTCCAGGATCTTCAGCCAGAGCTGCTCGAAGTCCTTCTGGGAGTAGCCCAGCCCGCGGGCCACCGACAGCTCCACGATGTACGGGATCGGGTCGCCGGGGGCCAGCAGCGCAGCCTCGCCGCACGCCGCCTTCGCCTCCTCCATGATGATCCGGAACTCGTCCGTCCCGGGCGTCGCCGTCCGCCACGCCTGCTGTACCAGGAACTCGGCGTGCACCGCGGCCCCGCCCGCGTCCTTGGGCGCCTCGGCCCGCCACACCCGCAGCCACTGCCCGCCCGGCGCCTCGCTCACCCCGCCGGGCCGCTGCTGCAGCTCCAGCGAGGCCGCACCCGCGAAGGCCTGCACCCGCTGCCAGCGGCGCTCGCCCTCCCTCTCCGTGCCGGCGAGGAGCTGCTGCGCCGCGCGGTAGTCCTGCGTGCGCTGCACCACGTCCAGGACGTCCAGCAGGTCCTGGTCGGGACCGGGCATGCGGATGTCCAGCTCCTCCTCGCGGACGAAGCCGTAGTTCGCCGGGTCCGCGGCGTCCGGGTGGTCGGGCGAGACCAGCCCGATCGCGGCCCCGCGCCTGCGCCGCAGGAAGGGGAGCAGCACGAAGCCCAGCATGACCAGAGCGATCAGGACCCAGAGAATCTCCATGCAACAAGCGAACCAGACCGCGCCGACAATTGGCCAACCTGGTCCGCGAACCTGTGGAAAACCCGGCCGAGCCGCACCCACCGCCCAGTGGAAACCCCGGCCCGGGGCCGTGTCGCCTCCTCCCCGGCGCTTCCCCCGGCACTCATCGCGTCGGCGCATTACCCTCGGTGCTCATGAGTGACAGGCATATCAGTCAGCACTTCGAGACGCTCGCGATCCATGCGGGCAACACCGCCGACCCCCTGACGGGCGCGGTCGTCCCGCCGATCTACCAGGTGTCCACCTACAAGCAGGACGGTGTCGGGGGCCTGCGCGGCGGCTACGAGTACAGCCGCAGCGCCAACCCGACCAGGACCGCGCTGGAGGAGAACCTCGCCGCCCTGGAGGGCGGCCGTCACGGTCTCGCGTTCGCGTCCGGGCTGGCGGCCGAGGACTGCCTGCTGCGTACGCTGCTCAGCCCCGGCGACCACGTGGTCATCCCCAACGACGCCTACGGCGGCACGTTCCGCCTCTTCGCCAAGGTCGTCGCCCGCTGGGGAGTGGAGTGGTCGGTCGCCGACACCAGCGACCCGGCCGCCGTACGGGCCGCGATCACCCCGAAGACCAAGGCCGTGTGGGTGGAGACGCCCTCCAACCCGCTCCTGCACATCACGGACATCGCCGCCGTCGCTCAGGTCGCCCGGGACGCGGGCGCCCGGCTCGTCGTCGACAACACCTTCGCCACGCCCTACCTCCAGCAGCCGCTCTCGCTGGGCGCGGACGTCGTCGTGCACTCGCTGACGAAGTACATGGGCGGCCACTCGGACGTCGTCGGCGGCGCCCTGATCACCAACGACCCGGGCCTGGGCGAGGAGCTGGCCTTCCACCAGAACGCGATGGGCGCGGTCGCCGGGCCCTTCGACTCCTGGCTGGTGCTGCGCGGCACCAAGACGCTCGCGGTGCGCATGGACCGGCACAGCGAGAACGCCGCGAAGATCGCCGACATGCTCACCCGGCACGCGCGCGTGACGGGCGTCCTGTACCCGGGCCTGCCGGAGCACCCCGGTCACGAGGTCGCCGCCAAGCAGATGAAGTCGTTCGGCGGCATGGTGTCCTTCCGCGTGGCGGGCGGCGAGGAGGCGGCCGTCGAGGTCTGCAACCGCGCCAAGGTGTTCACGCTGGGCGAGTCCCTGGGCGGCGTCGAGTCGTTGATCGAGCACCCCGGCCGGATGACGCACGCCTCCGCGGCCGGCTCGCTCCTGGAGGTGCCCGGAGACCTGGTGCGGCTGTCCGTCGGCATCGAGAACGCCGACGATCTGCTGGAGGACCTCCAGCAGGCGCTCGGCTAGGACGGGCCCCGGCGGGGTCACCAGCCGGTGAGGGGTGGAGTCGTGTCCGACGGCGGCTCCACCCACGGGCGGGCCGTCAGCGCCCACACGGTGAACGCCACGGCCGCCGCGAACATCAGCAGCCACAGCAGGCGCAGAGCGACCGTCCTGCGCCGCAGCATCCGACTGCCCCGGCGCACCGCCTCGGCGTGAATCTCGGGTGGCACGGGCCGCGACGACGCCTGCTCCAGCAGCCGCCGTACCGCAGCGTCTCGGTCGTTCCCGCTCATGCCCGCCTCCGTTCGCCGGGAGAGCACTCGCCGAGGCGGCTCTCGTCGAGAGGGCCGCGACAACTCATGACGGCACCGTCTTCGCGGCCGTCACCGCCGGGGCCGCGCCCCGCGAGCGGCGCAGCAGGGTCGTCGTGGCCCGGTGGCAGACGGCCCGTACGCGCTCCGTGGACAGGCCGAGCAGGGCGGCCGTCTGCTCCTCGGCGACGCCTTCGTAGAGCCTGAGCACCAGGATGAGCCGCTCCTGCGGGGTGAGCGGGGCCAGGGGACTCGCCGGGTGCGGCCGCGAGCGGCCGGGACCGCCGTAGTGGTGCCAGGCGCCGCGCGCGAAGCGGGTCGCCAGGTACTGCCGGGTTCGGTCGTACGGATCCTCGCCGCGCAGCCGGTCCCAGCACGCGTACGTGTGCGCCAGCGACAGGGTCAGCAGGCGCCGCGCGCGGGGGTTGTCGTCCGGGGCCTCCGCAGTGAGCAGGGTGGCGGCGTGCAGCAGCCGCCCGGCCGCGCCCGCGACGAACGCCTCGAACTCCCGGGCTCGACGGGTTGCCTGGGACGCATGCCGCTCTCGCATCGCGCCTCCCGCCTGACGGCGACCCTGAGGATGCGGGCCCGGCCGGGTACGGGCGCGACGGCCGCGTACGACGGGGACCCGGTCTCATATCAGGCCAGGGGTGGCCCCGAGGTCAAGAGCCGCGCACCGTACAGGCGTCCCCGGAGAGCAACGGGCCCGGAAGCCGCGTCGCACCACGGGGTCAGGACGGCGACTGCGCCTCCGGCCCCGGCACCCCCTGTACCGCCATCCGGGCGGACAGCGCGCTGTTGAAGCGCGTGAGGAGCGAGCAGAACGCCTCACGCTCCTCCGGCTTCCAGTCCTCGGTCAGCTCGGCCATCAACTGCCGCCGGGACGAGCGCACTTCCTCCAGCCGAGACTGCCCGCGCGGGGACAGCTGGAGCACCACAGCACGCCCGTCCTCGGGGTGCGAGGTGCGCTTGACCAGGCCGGTGTCGACGAGCGGAGCGACCTGCCGGGTGACCGTCGAGGAGT
The DNA here is from genome assembly GCF_900236475.1 of Streptomyces chartreusis NRRL 3882. GTDB lineage: Bacteria > Actinomycetota > Actinomycetes > Streptomycetales > Streptomycetaceae > Streptomyces > Streptomyces chartreusis_D. The sequence goes on along the minus strand of NZ_LT963352.1, from coordinate 3,342,222 downwards.
CGATCCCCATGCTCGCGGCGAGGGCCTTGACGCCCATCGGGCCTTCCTTGTCGAGACGGTTGAGCAGCAGGTACGCGGCGCGGTCCATGGAGTTGCGCACCTGCCCGACCCCGCCGAGCCGGGTCTGTTCGGCACGGCGTGCGAACACCGCCACCTCGTGCTGGAGGGTGTCGAGAAGACCGGTGTCACCGACGGTCGTCATGTCCATCGACATTTCAGGTGTTGTGGGCATGGCCGGGGGCTCACTTCGTGGAGGGCTGGCTGATTGGGGGACAGGGTACGCGGCCGGGGGGCGGGCCGTACCGGCGCTGCGCAAAGCGGGTCTCGGAGGTTGGTCACAACGGCCGTTCCCGCTCGTGAACTGCGATGCTGGAGTCATGAGCTACAGCACGGCTGACTCCTTGCGGCCCGTCACCCTCGACGACGTGCGCGGCGCCCAGAAGATGCTCTCGGGCGTGGCTCGGGTGACCGCGCTGGAGGGCAGCAGGCACCTGTCCCAGCTGGTCGGCGCGCCGGTGCATCTCAAGTGCGAGAACCTCCAGCGGACGGGTTCGTTCAAGCTGCGCGGCGCCTATGTGCGGATCGCCGGCCTGCTGCCCGAGGAACGCGCCGCCGGAGTCGTCGCCGCGAGCGCCGGCAACCACGCGCAGGGCGTGGCCCTGGCGTCCGCGCTGCTCGGCGTGCGCTCCACCGTGTTCATGCCGAAGGGCGCCCCGCTGCCCAAGGTCAGCGCCACCCGGGACTACGGGGCCGAGGTGCGGCTGCACGGCCAGGTGGTCGACGAGACGCTGGCCGCCGCGCAGGAGTACGCGGCCGAGACGGGCGCGGTGTTCATCCACCCCTTCGACCACCCCGACATCATCGCGGGCCAGGGCACGGTCGGCCTGGAGATCCTGGAGCAGTGCCCGGAGGCGCGCACGATCGTGGTCGGCATCGGCGGGGGCGGGCTGGCCGCCGGGATCGCGGTGTCGGTGAAGGCCCTGCGGCCGGATCTGCGGATCGTGGGCGTCCAGGCGGAGGGCGCGGCGGCCTATCCCCCCTCGCTGGCGGCGGGCCGGCCCGTCACGGTCGAGAATCCGGCGACGATGGCCGACGGCATCAAGGTCGGGCGGCCCGGCGACGTGCCGTTCGGGATCGTCGGCGAGCTGGTCGACGAGGTGCGCACGGTCAGCGAGGACGAGCTGTCCGCCGCGCTGCTGCTGTGCCTGGAGCGGGCCAAGCTGGTCGTGGAGCCGGCCGGGGCGAGCCCGGTCGCGGCGCTGCTGAGCCGGCCCGGCTCCTTCGAGGGGCCGGTGGTCGCGGTGCTGTCCGGCGGCAATGTCGACCCGGTGCTGATGCAGCGGGTGCTGCGGCACGGCATGGCCGCGCAGGGCCGCTACCTGGCCGTCCGGCTGCGGCTGACGGACCGGCCCGGAGCCTTGGCCACGCTTCTGGGCGTGTTGTCAGTGGTCGACGCTAACGTCCTTGATGTGAGCCACGTACGAACCGACCCACGGCTCGGGCTCACGGAGGCGGAGGTCGAGCTGCACCTGGAGACGAAGGGCCCGGCGCACTGCGCCGAGGTGGGCCAGGCGCTGCGCGAGGCGGGCTACACGGTCATGGGCTGACCGCCTGGCGAGCCGGGCTCAAGATCCTTTCGTCGCATGAAACGGAACATGGGAAACCTTGTTGAGAGACGCGATACATCGCGTTATGATGTGTTCGTGCGAAAACTGATCCACCCTGTCCGGCGATCCCCGAATACGTGGAGACTTTTATGCCAGGCGCCATCTATGCCGAGGGTCTGGTCAAGACCTTCGGCGACGTAAGGGCCTTGGACGGTGTCGACCTCGACGTGCCCGAGGGCACGGTCCTCGGCCTGCTCGGGCCGAACGGCGCGGGCAAGACGACCACCGTCCGCTGCCTGACCACCCTGCTGCGCCCCGACAGCGGACGGGCGGTCGTCGCAGGCCTCGACGTGCTCAAACAGCCCGACGCCGTCCGCCGCTCCATCGGCCTGTCCGGCCAGTTCGCAGCCGTCGACGAGTACCTGACCGGCCGCGAGAACCTGCAGATGGTCGGCCGGCTCTACCAGATGAAGGCGAAGGCGGCGAAGGAGCGCGCGGTCGAGCTGCTGGAGCAGTTCCACCTCGCGGACGCGGCCGACCGCCCCACCAAGACCTACTCCGGAGGCATGCGCCGCCGGCTCGACCTCGCGGCGGCCCTCGTCGTCTCGCCGCCCGTGATGTTCATGGACGAGCCGACGACCGGCCTCGACCCCCGCAACCGCCAGCAGTTGTGGGAGGTCATCAAGCAACTGGTCTCCGGCGGCACGACGCTGCTGCTGACCACGCAGTACCTGGAAGAGGCCGACCACCTGGCGCACGACATCGCGGTGGTCGACCACGGCAAGGTCATCGCCAAGGGCACCTCCGACCAGCTCAAGGCCCGCACCGGCGGAGAGCGCGTCGAGGTCGTGGTGCACGAGCGCGAGCACATCCGGTCCGCCGCCGAGGTGCTCGCCGGCTTCAGCAAGGGCGACACCACCGTCGAGGAGCACATGCGCAAGCTCACGGCGCCCGTGACCGGCGGTGCCAAGCTCCTCGCCGAGGTCATCCGGGAACTGGACGCCCGGGGCATCGAGATCGACGACATCGGCCTGCGCCGGCCGACCCTCGACGACGTCTTCCTGTCGCTGACGGGACACGTGGCAGAGGCGAAGAACGAGGAGAACGACGAGGAGGCCGTCAAGTGAGCGCCGTCACCGACACCGTGCGGGTCGCGCCGGCCGCGAACCCGGTCAGCCAGTCCATCCGGGACTCGATGGTCATCGCGAAACGCAACCTGATCCGCATGTCCCGGATCCCGGAGATGATCATCTACGGGCTGATCCAGCCGATCATGTTCGTGGTGCTGTTCACCTACGTCTTCGGCGGTTCCATGCAGATCGGCGGCAGCACCAGCGCCGTCGACTACAAGAACTTCCTGATGGCGGGCATCTTCGCGCAGACCGTCACGTTCGCCACCGCCAGCTCCGGCGCCGGCATCGCCGACGACATGCACAAGGGCCTCATCGACCGCTTCCGCTCCCTGCCCATGGCGCGTGGCGCGGTGCTCACCGGGCGCACCCTCGCCGACTCCGCGCAGACTGCCCTCACCCTGGTCGTCCTCGCGGTGGTGGCCCTCCTGGTCGGCTGGCGCGTCGGCTCGGACGGCGACACCAACGTCGGCAAGGTGCTCGGGGCCTTCGGCCTGCTGCTCCTGCTCGGCTACGCGTTCACCTGGATCGGCGCCCTGATCGGCATGTCCGTCCGGACCCCGGAGGCGGCCACGTCCAGCGGGCTGATCTGGCTCTTCCCGGTCACCTTCATCTCGAACGCGTTCGTGGACACCAGCCACATGACCCCGTGGCTGCGCCATATCGCCGAGTGGAACCCCTTCAGCGCCACGGTCCAGGCCTGCCGCGTGCTGTTCGCCAACCCGGGCCAGTCGCCGTCGGCGGCCTGGCCCATGCAGCACCCCGTCTGGGCCTCGCTGATCTACTCGATCCTGATCCTGGTCGTCTTCCGGACGCTGGCGGTGCGCAAGTACCGGTCCGCGACGGCATGACGATGCCCCCGGCGCCGCGAGGACGCCGGGGGCAGGTCAGGACATCGGCCGGGGTGGTTCAGCCCTCGTACGGCTCGGCCTTGAGGATCTTCACCGAGGCCTTCTTGCCGTTCGGGAGCTCGTACTCCGCGTCCTCGCCGACCTTGTGGCCGATCACGCCGGTGCCCAGCGGGGACTGCGGAGAGTACGTCTCGATGTCGGTGCTCGCGTACTCGCGCGAGGCGAGCAGGAACGTCAGAGTGTCGTCCTCGTCACCGTCGAAGGCGATCGTGACGACCATGCCGGGCGCCACGGCGCCGTCCGCCGCGGGCGCCTCGCCGACCTTGGCGCTCTCGAGGAGCTGGGTGAGCTGGCGCACACGGAGTTCCTGCTTGCCCTGCTCCTCCTTGGCTGCGTGGTACCCGCCGTTCTCACGCAGGTCGCCCTCCTCGCGCGCGGCGGCGATCTTCGCGGAGATCTCAGCCCGCGCGGGACCAGTAAGGTACTCAAGCTCAGCCTTGAGCTTGTTGTACGCCTCCTGGGTCAGCCAGGTGACGTTCTCGCTGGTCTGGGTCACAGGTGCTCCTCGTAGGTACTGGGAATACAAAGCATCGCCCTACCCAGAAGCATGTTCCTTCACGGATGGGCGAAACCACGAGCCTAACAATTCAGGGGCGGAAGGGGGAGGACATAAGCCACCAGATTCACGTCAACGCAGGTCAGGCGCTACGTATTGCAGGTGACCCGGGCGGGGTCTCAGCCGGTGTGGCAGCCCAGCAGCTCGGCCGTCGTCCCCGGGGACGTCGTACGGAGCGTGACGACCTTGTCGATGCGGGTGGCGTCCCCGCCGAAGCGGAAATCGGCCCGGCCGACCTCGGCACCGTTCTCGGCCTGCGAGCGCACGGTGCAGTAGCCGTCGGTACCGGCGTCCTTGCGGACCTCCAGGTGCACCTGCACGGACTCCTTGCCGGGCTCGAAGCTGATCACCTCGGCGCTGATCTCGCTCTGGGCGACGTAGTGGTAGCCGAACCAGCCGACGAGCCCCAGCAGCGCCACCGCGAGGACGGCGCCGACGATCTTGAGCGTGCGGTCGGCACGCTCGTCCGAGGAACGGCCGTAACGCCCCTCGGGCAGTCGCGTGCTCGCCGTACTCATGATCGTCCTCCAGACGGGGCCGGGACGAAGGTCCCGTAAGGGGCCCGGGACCGGGGCCCGGAATTATTCGCCCCCCGATTCGGTCACTATAGAAGCCGCTGATTGCGCCGACGCACACAGGGCGCCGACTTACTGAGGAATGAGTCTTGACTGACCAGTTGCGACTGATGGCCGTTCACGCCCACCCCGACGACGAGTCGAGCAAGGGCGCGGCGACCATGGCCAAGTACGTGTCCGAGGGGGTGGACGTGCTGGTCGTGACCTGCACGGGCGGGGAACGCGGCTCCATCCTCAATCCGAAGCTCCAGGGGGACAAGTACGTCGAGGAGCACATCCACGAGGTACGCAAGAAGGAGATGGACGAGGCCCGGGAGATCCTGGGCGTCAAGCAGGAGTGGCTCGGCTTCGTCGACTCGGGCCTGCCCGAGGGCGACCCGCTGCCGCCGCTGCCGGAGGGCTGCTTCGCCCTGGAGGACGTCGACCACGCGGCCGGTGAGCTGGTGCGGAAGATCCGTTCCTTCCGTCCCCAGGTGATCACCACCTACGACGAGAACGGCGGCTACCCGCACCCCGACCACATCATGACCCACAAGATCTCGATGGTGGCGTTCGAGGGGGCGGCGGACACCGAGAAGTACCCGGAGGCCGAGTACGGCCCCGCGTACCAGCCGCAGAAGCTCTACTACAACCAGGGCTTCAACCGCCCGCGCACCGAGGCCCTGCACCAGGCGATGCTCGACCGGGGTCTGGAGTCGCCCTACGGGGACTGGCTCAAGCGCTGGGACGAGTTCGGGATGAAGCAGCGCACGCTCACCACACACATCCCCTGCGCCGACTTCTACGAGATCCGCGACAAGGCGCTGATCGCGCACGCCACGCAGATCGACCCGGACGGCGGCTGGTTCAAGGTGCCGATGGAGATCCAGAAGGAGGTCTGGCCGACGGAGGAGTACGAGCTGGCGAAGTCCCTCGTCGATACCTCCCTCCCCGAGGACGACCTCTTCGCGGGCGTCCGCGACAATGCCTGACATGAGCGCAAGCGCAACCCTGGCAATGACGCACCTCGTCACCTTCGCCAAGGAGGTCGACGAGGACAAGGTCACCCCCGGCGTCCTCGGCTTCATCGTCTTCGCGGCGATGGCCCTGGCGGTGTGGGCCCTGATGAAGTCCATGAGCCGGCACATGAACAGGGTCGACTTCACCCAGGTCCCGGACCCCAAGGCAGAGCAGGCAGAGCAGGCCGAGCCGGAGCCCGCGGACGCGGAGGCATCGGGCCAGGGCAAGCAGCAGCGGGGCTGACCCCCCTCCCGGGGCGGCCGTCTCTCCCCGGGAACACCCGTCGGCGGCCGTTTCGCCTCCGACGGGTGCGCCGCGCGCGCCGGAGGGTGTCCCTAGGCCTTCGACTCCACGGCCACGCCCATCACCTCCCGCGCATGCCGGTTCGGCACCATGCCCAGGCGCCAGGCCTGCCAGCCCGCCTCCAGGGTCACGCCGCGTTCCAGCAGCAGGGTGTAGGCGTCGAGGTAGTCGTCCAGTTTCTGGTCGCGCAGCGGATGGCTCGCGCGGGCCAGCTGGGCCAGTTCCTCCTGGGCCACGGCCGTGCCGACCTCCATGCCACCGGGGGCCGCGTACGGCAGCAGCGTGCAGCGCAGGAAGCGGGCCCAGTCCTCGCCCCGGCGGTCGCCGTACGACCTGAAGAGGTCCGCCGCCTCGTCGCACAGCGTCAGCGCCTGCTGGGTGCGTGCGTTGCCCGCGTCCACCACCGCCAGTTCCAGGCAGGTCCACGCCTCGCCGTGGGCGACGCCGATCCGCTGGAAGTCGGCGCGGGCGTCCACGAGGAGCTGGCGGGCGAAGCCGGAGTTGCGCAGGGAGCCCGTCTGGGCCGCCCGCTGGTCGCGGGTGACGCGCGCCGAGTGGTGGCGGGCGCAGGCCAGGCCGTAGACGTCCCGCATACGGGAGAACATCGTGCGGGAGCGTTCCAGTTCGCGGACCGCCTGGTCCAGGTTGCCCGTCTCCTCCAGGGCCTGGCCGAGGTAGTACAGCGTCCACGCCTCGCCGCGCGCGTCCTCGTTCTCGCGGTGCCGGGCGGCGGCCCCGCGCAGTTCCTCCACGGCCGGGGACGCGTCACCGGCGACCAGCAGGGCACGGGCCAGCTGGGTCAGGGCCCAGGCCTCGCCACGGGCGTCACGGGTCCGGCCGTACAGCTGCAGGGCCGCGCGCAGCTCGGCCTCGGCGCGCGGGACGTCGCCCATGCGCAGGCCGAGCTGGCCGAGCTGGAAGTGGGCCCAGGCCTGGCCGTGCACGGACTCACCCCGCCGGTGCAGGACCAGTGACTCGGTCAGCAGGTCCAGCGCCTCCGCCAGCCGGGCCCGGTCCCGCTCCACCGCCGCCAGGGCGTGCATCGTCCAGGCCCGGTCGGTCGCCAGCTCGGCGGAGGACTGGAGGGCCAGGGCCTCGCGGAGCTTCGCCGACGCCTCCGTCAGATTGCCCTGGTGGTGCAGGGTGATGCCGAGGGAGCACAGGGCGCGGGCGGCACCCGCCTCGTGATGGGCCTCCCGGTACAGGTCGACGACCGAGGCGAGGGTCGTACGCGCCTTGTCCAGTTCGCCGAGCTGCCGTGCCGCGATGCCGGTGCGCCACTGCACCGAGCGGACCAGCAGACCCTCGTCCACCGCCTGGGCCAGCTCGCTGATCTCGCCCAGGCGGTAGAGGTCGCCGCGCAGCAGGCAGTAGTCGCACAGGGCGCCCAGGAGGTTCAGGACGGCGGCCTGGTTCACGCCCTCGGCGTGCCGCAGCGCCGCCGTGATGAAGCTCGACTCGTCGTCCAGCCAGCGCAGCGCCTCGTCGAGGGAGGGGAAGCCGTACGGGCTGAAGCGGTTCGTGCGGGTCGACATGTTGCCGTCGACCATGCGCAGCACCGAGTCGGCCAGCTCGGCGTAGTTCACGATCAGCCGTTCCTGCGCCGCCGTGCGCTCGGCCGGTTCCTCCTCGTCGAGGAGCCGGGCCTGGGCGAAGGCGCGGACCAGGTCGTGCAGCCGGTAGCGGTCGCCCCGGACGTGGTCGATCAGGCCCGCCCGGGTCAGGGCCTGGAGGTGGCGTTTCGCCTCCGCCTCGTCGGTGGCCAGCAGCGCGGCGGCCGCGGCGGCGCCCAGCGAGGCCCGGCCGGCCAGGGCCAGGCGGCGCAGCAGTCGGCGTACGGGCTCCGGTTGGTCGGTGTAGCGCAGCCACAGGGCGCGCTCGACCGGATCGACCGGGCCGTACGCGCCGAGGTCCGTGGCCAGCGCGCGCGGGGAGCGCGGGCCGAGGCACGAACCGGCGATGCGCAGCGCCAGCGGGAGCCCGCCGCACAGCTCCCGGACCCGGTCGGCGGACTCGGCGTCGTACGGCCCGGAACGGTCCTGGGCCGCCGCGCCCAGCAGTTCCTCCGCACCCGCCGCGTCCAGCGGCGTCACGGGCAGTTGGTGCACCCGCGCGGGCAGCTCGCCCAGCTCCAGGGGTTTCCGCGCGGTCACCAGCACCAGGCTGTCGGACCGCTCGGGGACCAGGGCGCGGACCTGCCCGGCGTCCGAGGCGTCGTCCAGGACGACGGTGACGGGCAGGCCGGTCAGATGCTGGTGGTACAGCTCGCTCAGCCGCTTGACCTGCTGGTCGGGGGAGGAGCGCTCGCGGAACAGCAGTTGCTCGCGGGGCGCGCCGAGCCGGTTGAGCAGATGCAGCAGGGCGTCACGGGTGGACAGCGGGGACTCGCCGGTGCCCTCGGCGCGCAGGTCGACGACGCAGGCGCCGCGGAAGTAGTCCTTCAGATCGTGCGTGGCGTGCACCGCGAGGGTCGTCCGGCCGCTGCCGGGCGTGCCGTGCAGGACGACCACCGTCGGCTGGGTCTCCGTGCTCGCCCGGGCCGCCTGCACCCACTGCCGGATCTGCGCCAGTTCGTGCCGCCGGCCCGCGAACGGCTCAGCCGGTTCCGGGAGCTGCGCGAAGGACTGCTCCAGCACGTTGCGCCCGCGCGCCGCCGCGCTCTTGTCGGCGCCCCGCAGCCGCGGCCCGGTCTTCTTCGGCCCCGTGGAGGCGGCGAGCACCCGCTGCTGGTCGAGGAACGGCCGGATGCCCCGCACCTCCAGTGCCGTCAGCCACTGGAGCCGCAGTTGTTCGGGCCCGCCCGGCTGGCTCGCGGCCCCGGCCCGGTGGTGTGCGGCCGGCAGATGCGAGCCGACGACCTTCACGACGGTCGCCGCGGCGCCCACGACACCGACGGTCAGGCCCGCGCCCAGCGCCGTCCCGGTGCCCGTGCCGAGAGCCATGTCGGCGACGACGGCCGCGACCGCCGCGACCCCGGCCACCAGCAGCGGTGTGCCGGCGCCCTCCCGGGCGTAACGCTGCCCGAAGGTGAGCTGCCCGGCCGCCGCCTCGTCCAGGGCGCGCGTGTAGGCCTCGTACTCCTCGGCCGCACTCTGCGCCATCGTGTCGAGCGCCCCGCGCGCCCGCGCGAGCAGCACCTTCCCGTCCGTGCGCCCGCCCGTCCGGCGCACCTCCTCCTCCACGGCCCGTGCCAACAGCCGCTCGGCTTCCGCCCGATGACTGTCCCGCATGTCACGTCCCCCTCCGGCGGCACCCGGCGTACCCAGGTCGTCGTCCCGTTCGTTTCCTTGGTCAAGTGTGCTGCCGACGGCGCATCGGGGCGAGGGGGCGTGCCCGGCCCGATTATGTGAAGACACGGGCGGATCGAGGCGCCGCGCGTCCGTCGGGCGTGCGCCCCGGGCGGCGCCCGCGCGGCGCCTGACGCGTGCCGGGTGGGGTACTGCGGCAGGATGGACACCATGCCGAACCGACTGGCGCACGAGACGTCCCCCTACCTCCTTCAGCACGCCGACAACCCCGTCGACTGGTGGCCCTGGTCGGCGGAGGCCTTCGAGGAGGCCCGCAAGCGGAACGTGCCCGTGCTGCTCAGCATCGGCTACAGCAGCTGTCACTGGTGTCACGTGATGGCGCACGAGTCCTTCGAGGACCAGCAGACCGCCGAGTACCTCAACGCGCACTACGTGAGCGTGAAGGTGGACCGGGAGGAGCGCCCGGACGTCGACGCGGTCTACATGGAGGCCGTGCAGGCGGCGACCGGCCAGGGCGGCTGGCCCATGACCGTCTTCCTCACCCCGGACGCCGAGCCGTTCTACTTCGGCACCTACTTCCCGCCCGCCCCGCGCCAGGGCATGCCGTCCTTCCGGCAGGTGCTCCAGGGTGTCCACCAGGCGTGGGAGGAGCGGCGGGACGAGGTCACCGAGGTCGCCGGGAAGATCGTCCGGGACCTGGCCGGGCGGGAGATCTCCTACGGTGACGCCCAGACGCCCGGCGAGCAGGAACTCGCGCAGGCGCTGCTCGCGCTCACCCGCGAGTACGACCCGCAGCGCGGCGGATTCGGCGGGGCGCCCAAGTTCCCGCCGTCCATGGTGCTGGAGTTCCTGCTGCGCCACCACGCCCGCACCGGCGCCGAGGGGGCCCTCCAGATGGCGCAGGACACCTGCGAGCGCATGGCCCGGGGCGGCATCTACGACCAGATCGGCGGCGGCTTCGCCCGCTACTCCGTCGACCGCGACTGGATCGTGCCGCACTTCGAGAAGATGCTGTACGACAACGCCCTGCTGTGCCGGGTCTACGCCCACCTCTGGCGCGCCACCGGTTCCGAGCCGGCCCGCCGGGTGGCCCTGGAGACCGCCGACTTCATGGTGCGCGAACTGCGTACGGCGGAGGGCGGGTTCGCCTCCGCGCTGGACGCCGACAGCGACGACGGCACCGGCAAGCACGTCGAGGGCGCGTACTACGTGTGGACGCCCGCGCAGTTGCGCGAGGTGCTCGGCGAGCAGGACGCCGAACTGGCCGCCCGGTACTTCGGCGTGACCGAGGAGGGCACCTTCGAGCACGGCCGGTCCGTCCTCCAACTTCCGCAGCAGGACGGGCTGTTCGACGCCGACAGGATCGCCTCGATCCGGGAACGCCTGCTGGCAGCACGGTCCGGGCGTCCCGCTCCCGGCCGGGACGACAAGGTCGTCGCCGCCTGGAACGGGCTCGCGATCGCCGCCCTCGCCGAGACCGGCGCCTACTTCGACCGGCCCGACCTCGTCGAGGCCGCCCTCGCCGCCGCCGACCTCCTCGTCCGGCTGCACCTCGACGAGCAGGCCCGGCTCACCCGCACCAGCAAGGACGGCCACGCCGGCGCCAACGCGGGCGTGCTGGAGGACTACGCCGATGTGGCCGAGGGCTTCCTCGCACTGGCGTCCGTCACGGGGGAGGGCGTCTGGCTGGAGTTCGCCGGGTTCCTCCTCGACCACGTCCTGGCCCGCTTCACCGACGAGGAGTCGGGCGCCCTGTTCGACACGGCCGCCGACGCCGAGCGGCTGATCCGCCGCCCGCAGGACCCGACCGACAACGCCGCCCCGTCCGGCTGGACCGCGGCGGCGGGCGCGCTGCTGAGCTACGCCGCGCACACCGGGTCGCAGCCCCACCGCACCGCCGCGGAGAAGGCCCTCGGCGTCGTCAAGGCGCTCGGGCCGCGGGTGCCCCGCTTCATCGGCTGGGGGCTCGCCGCCGCCGAGGCCGCGCTGGACGGCCCGCGTGAGGTCGCCGTCGTGGGGCCGTCCCTCGAGCACGAGGGGACAAGGACCCTGCACCGCACGGCACTTCTGGGCACCGCGCCCGGCGCGGTGGTCGCTGTCGGCGCCCCCGGGAGCGACGAGTTTCCGCTGCTCGCGGACCGTCCGCTGGTCGGCGGTGAACCGGCCGCGTACGTCTGCCGTAACTTCACATGCGACGCCCCGACGACCGAGGCTGACAGGTTGCGTGCGACCTTGAGCGACTGAAGTCGGGATTCAACGGAAACACGTTCTTTATACGAACGGCCCCCAGGCTTCACCGTTCCCCCTTAATCTCTGCACAGTGCCGTGACGCATGAGATAAACCGTCACGGCGGGGGGTTCTGGGATCTGGGGGGATCTGTTTGCTCACGTCTGTCTTCATCGCTGCCGTTTCACTGGCCCTGTTCTGGATGGCGGCGTTCACCCTGTGGTGGCAGATGCACGCCTGGCGTACGCCGGAAGTGCTCGCCTCCACGCGGTTCAGCAGCCCGGACGGGAACGAGCACGTCTCCTTCTCGCTGCTGCTGCCCGCCCGGCACGAACAGGCGGTGCTGGACCACACGATCCAGCGGCTGCTGGAGTCGAGCCACACCGACTTCGAGATCATCGTGATCGTCGGGCACGACGACCCGGAGACCACCGCCGTGGCCGAGCAGGCCGCGGCGCGTGATCCACGGGTCCGGGTCGTCGTCGACCGCCACGAGAAGAAGAACAAGCCGAAGGCCATGAACACGGCCCTGCCGCACTGCCGCGGCGACGTCGTCGGGGTCTTCGACGCGGAGGACCAGGTCCACCCCGAGCTCCTCGCCCACGTCGACCACGCCTTCCGCACCACCGGTGCGGACGTCGTCCAGGGCGGCGTGCAGCTGATCAACTTCCACTCCAGCTGGTACAGCCTGCGCAACTGCCTGGAGTACTTCTTCTGGTTCCGCTCGCGGCTCCATCTGCACGCGCAGAAAGGATTCATTCCGCTCGGCGGCAACACCGTCTTCGTCCGCACGGGCGTCCTGAGGGAAGCCGGCGGCTGGGACCCGAACTGCCTCGCCGAGGACTGCGACCTGGGCGTCCGGCTCTCCAGCATCGGCAAGAAGGTCGTCGTCGCCTACGACTCCGACATGGTGACCCGGGAGGAGACCCCGGGCTCGCTGATGTCCCTGCTGAAGCAGCGCACCCGCTGGAACCAGGGGTTCCTCCAGGTGTACCGGAAGAAGGACTGGAAGCAACTGCCCACCCTCGGGCAGCGGCTGCTCGCCCGCTACACCCTGATGACGCCGTTCATGCAGGCCTTCACCGGCCTGATCATCCCGCTGAACGTGGCGGTCGCGCTGTTCCTGGACGTGCCCGTCGGCATCGCCTTCATCACCTTCCTGCCGGCCGTCACCGCCCTGGTCACCTTCGTCTTCGAGATCGTCGGCCTGCACGACTTCGGCAAGCAGTACGGGCTGCGCGTGCGGTTCGCGCACTACCTGAAGCTGATCCTGGGCGGCCCCTTCTACCAGGTCCTGCTCGCCGGGGCGGCCGTCCGTGCCGTGTGGCGTGAGCAGCGCGGCCGCAACGACTGGGAGCTGACGACCCACGTCGGCGCGCATCTCGACGAGACGGCCGTGAGCCGGCGGGACGTTCCCGTGACCCGAGAGGACGTTCCCGCGTGACCTCCACCCTTCCAGCGGTGACCCCTGCGAAGGTCCCCGCGCAGCGGCAGCCCGCGCCCCGCACCGGTGCCCACCGGCGACCGGAGCCGCCGAGCCGGCTGCGCTCCTCCCGGTCCGACCTGCTCCTGTGCGGTGTCCTCCTCGTGGCGATCCTCGTCGTGCAGGGCTGGAACATCGCCGACTACCCGGCCCTCAGCGACGACGAGGGCACCTACCTCGCCCAGGCCTGGTCGGTCCAGCAGGGCAACGGCCTCGCCCACTACACCTACTGGTACGACCACCCGCCGCTCGGCTGGATCCAGATCGCCGTGCTGACCTGGATCCCGGCGCTGATCAGCCCCGAGTCGATGACGGTGGGCACCATGCGTGCGGCGATGCTGGTGATCAGCGGCATCAGCGCGGTCCTCGTCTACGTCCTGGGCCGCCGCCTCGCCCTGCCCCGCTGGGCCGCCGCGCTCGGCATGGTGTTCTTCGGCCTCTCGCCGCTGGCGGTCGTCCTCCAGCGGGAGATCTTCCTCGACAACCTCGCGGTGATGTGGACGCTGCTGGCCTTCACGCTGGCCGCCTCCCCGAGCCGCCACCTGTGGCACCACTTCGGCGCGGGCATCGCGGCGGCGACGGCCGTCCTCACCAAGGAGACGATGCTCGTCGTCCTGCCCGCCCTGTTCCTCACCATGTGGCGGCACAGCCACAAGGACACCCGCAAGTTCGCCCTCACCGGCGCCGTCACGGCCTGCGCCCTGATCGGCTTCTCGTATCCGCTGTTCGCCCTGCTCAAGGGCGAGCTGCTGCCGGGCGCGGGGCACGTCTCCCTCTGGGACGGCGTCAAGTACCAGATGACCAGGCCGGGTTCCGGCTTCATCCTGGACCAGGGCTCCGGCTCCTGGGGCGTGCTCCAGTCGTGGCTGTACTACGACAGGATCCTGCCCCTCGGCGGCCTCGCGGGCGCCCTGCTCCTCCTCGTCACCTGGCGCTGGTCGGTCACCGCCCGCGCCCTCGCCGGACCGGCCCTGGCCGTCGCCGTCTTCGCCGCGCTGGCCCTGCGCCCGAACGGCTACCTGCCCGCGATGTACGTCATCCAGGCCCTGCCGTTCCTCGCACTGGTCCTCGCCGGAGGAACCGCCTCCGTCGCCCACGCGGTGCTGAGCCGCTGGCGCTCCGAGGCGGAGAAACGGTACGTCAGCGTGGGCCGGTACGCGCTCGCCACGGTCCTCGCCCTCGCCGCCGGCGCCTACGTCGTGCCGCACTGGTACGACGGCGCCCGAACCGCCGTCACCACCGACGCCAACGCCCCCTACAAGGCCGCCTCCCGGTGGCTGGCCACCGAGGTCGAGAACCCGGAGCGCACCCGGGTGCTGGTCGACGACGCCCTCTGGCTCGACCTCGTGCACCAGGGCTACCGGCCGGGCCTCGGCGTCATCTGGTTCTACAAGGCCGACCTCGACCCGGCGGTGACCAAGACGATGCCGCGCGGCTGGAAGGACCTGGACTACGTCGTCGCCTCGCCGACCGTGCGGCGCGACGCGGCCGACCTGCCCAACGTCAAGGCCGCCATGGAGCACTCGGACCCGGTCGCCACCTTCGGCACCGGCGAGGACCGCATCGAGATCCGCCAGATCCAGACGTCCGCCGGAGGCGCGCGATGAGCCAGGAGTCCACCGTCCCCGGAGAGGTCGTCGAGACCGCCGAGATCCCCGAACCGGGCGCCGTCACCATCGTCGTACCGACGTTCAACGAGTCGGCGAACGTACGGCAGTTGCTGCACCAGATCACCGAGGCCGTGCCGGCCCGGCTGCCCTGCGAGGTCCTCTTCGTGGACGACTCCACCGACGACACGCCCGAGGTCATCGAGAAGGCGGCGCAGGACTGCCCGTTCCCGGTGACCGTCCTGCACCGCCAGGAGCCGGTGGGCGGGCTCGGCGGCGCGGTCGTCGAGGGACTGAAGGCCGCCACGTCCGACTGGATCGTCGTCATGGACGGCGACTGCCAGCACCCGCCGTCCCTCGTGCCCGACCTGGTCGCCACCGGCGAGCGGGCGAACGCCGGGCTGGTCGTCGCCTCCCGGTACATCAAGGGCGGCAGCCGGGCCGGACTCGCGGGCAGCTACCGCGTGGCCGTCTCGCGCGGGGCGACCTGGCTGACCAAGGCACTGTTCCCGCGCCGGCTGCACGGCATCAGCGACCCGATGAGCGGCTTCTTCGCGATCCGCCGCAGCGCGGTCACCGCCGAGGTGCTCCAGCCGCTCGGCTACAAGATCCTCCTCGAACTCGCCGTCCGCAGCCGCCCGCGCCGGGTCACCGAGGTGCCCTTCGTCTTCCAGGACCGGTTCGCCGGGGAGTCCAAGTCGACCGCGCAGGAGGGCCTGCGGTTCCTGCGCCACCTGGCCGGGCTGCGCGCCGCCTCGCCGGTCGCGCGCATGGTCGGCTTCGGCCTGATCGGGCTCACCGGCTTCCTGCCGAACCTGCTCGGGCTGTGGGCGCTGACCGCCGTCGGCATGCACTACGTACCGGCGGAGATCCTCGCCAACCAGCTCGGCGTCGCCTGGAACTTCCTGCTCATCGAGCACCTGCTGTTCCGCGATCGGCGCCGGCACCGGCGCTGGTGGGACCGGGCCGGGCGGTTCGCGCTGCTCGCCAACGCCGATCTGGTGCTGCGCATCCCGCTCATCGCCCTGTTCGTGCACCAGCTGCACCTGGGCGTGCTGTCCGCCACCGCGCTCGCGCTGGTGACGACGTTCGTCCTGCGCTTCGTGGGGACCGAAGCGCTGGTCTACCTGCCGCGCCGGGGACGTGAGAACCCCGTGCGCGAGAGCCGCACCGCGAGGAGAGCCGTGTGAACAGACACCGGAGAAGAACCGCACTCGTCGGCGTGGGCGCGCTCACGGCCGGCCTCCTGCTGACCGCGCCCCAGCCCGCCTCCGCCGCCAACCTCATCCGCAACCCCGGCTTCGAGACCGCCGGCACCGGCGACATGCCGTACTGCTGGGAGAAGTCCGGCTGGGGCGACAACGACTTCACCTTCACCACGACGGCCGACGCGCACACCGGCGGCAAGGCCATGAAGGTCGAGCTGACCCGCCGCGTCGACGGCGACCGCAAGGCCCTGATCACCGAGTCCGCCGAGTGCGCGCCGGTGGTGACGCCGGGCAAGCAGTACGACCTCGGCCTCTGGTACAAGACGACCACCCCGGATGCCTCGGTCACCCTCTTCCGGCACGACACGACGGCCGGCTGGCAGTACTGGACCGACCTCAAGACGCTGGACATGGCCGGCACCTGGACCGAGGCCACGGTCCGCACCCCCGAGGTCCCGGCCGGCACCGACCGCATCTCCTGGGGCGTCTCCGTCTACGGCACCGGCTCGGCCACGACCGACGACTACACGATGGAGCAGGTCGCCGACCCGGTCCCGCCCCCGCAGTGCACCGGCAGCGCGGATCAGTGCGCCAACGGCAAGTGGGACGTGCTGCCCACGCGGAACCCGGTGCGCTCCATGCACTCCGTCGTCCTCAACAACGGCAAGGTGCTGCTGATCGCGGGCTCCGGCAACGACGAGTCGATGTTCGAGGCGGGCACCTTCACCTCGGCGGTGTACGACCCGGAGAAGGGCACCTACAAGGTCGTCCCCACGCCGAAGGACATGTTCTGCGCCGGCCATGTGCAGCTCCAGGACGGGCGCGTGCTGGTGATGAGCGGCAACAAGGGCTACCCCACGGCGGACGGCCGCGTCGGCTACCAGGGCTACAAGGACTCGTACATCTTCGACCCGGAGACCGAGACCTACACGAAGACCAACGACATGAACGACGGCCACTGGTACCCGTCGGCCACGATCCTCGGCAACGGCGACGTCATCTCCTTCGGCGGCCTGCGCGAGGACTCCAGCGGCTCGGTCACCGCCGAGCTGTTCTCCGAGGCCGAACAGCAGTGGCAGCCGACCTGGAAGGTCAACCAGACCTGGTCGTACTGGGGCCTGTACCCGTCGATGATCCTCATGCAGGACGGCCGCCTCTTCTACTCGGGCAGCCATGTCTTCGGCAACAACATCCCCGGCACCGGTTCGGCGATCTACGACTACGGCGCCAACACCATCACCCAGGTCCCCGGCCTGCAGAAGAAGGACGAGCGCGACCAGTCGGCCAGCGTGCTGCTGCCCCCGGCGCAGGACCAGAGGGTCCTCACCCTCGGCGGCGGCAACATCGACTCCAACCCGGAGGCGAACCGCCTGACCGACATCATCGACCTCAAGCAGCCGGCCCCGGCCTACGTGGCCGGGCCGCCGATCCCGCAGGGCACGGTCGACCTGGGCAACGGCCCGGTGCCGCAGACCGGCGCCCAGGGCAAGATGTACGTCTCCGCCGTGCTCCTGCCCGACGGCAAGGTGCTGGAGACGGGCGGCGCGCTGCACAACCGTGCCAACCCGGTCTACGAGACGTCGATCTTCGACCCGGAGTCGGAGACCTTCGACCCGGTGGCCGTCGACCCCGAGGCGCGCGGCTACCACTCGTCGGCGTTCCTGCTCCCCGACGGCCGCGTCATGACGACCGGCGACAACCCGGGCAACGGCTCCTGGAACCACGACGTGTCGGTCTACAGCCCGCCCTACCTGTTCAAGGGCCCGCGCCCCACGATCACCTCGGTGATCGACACCGAGTGGAACTACGGCGACACCCAGCGCATCACCGTCGACCGGCCCATCGCCAAGGCCGAGCTGATCCGCCCGGCCGCCGTCACGCACTCCTCCGACCCCAACCAGCGGTTCGTGGACCTGCCGCTGTCCGTCGACGGCAACAACGTCGACCTGAACGTGACGAGCAACCCCAACCTGGCCCCGCCCGGCTGGTACATGCTCTTCGCGGTCGACGCGAACGGAGTGCCGTCGGTGGCGAAGTGGGTGCACCTCCAGGGCCCCCAGGCCCTCAAGGCGACGGACGCCTCGGCGCACGTCCACGACTTCGCGGGCGCGCCCGAGGGCAAGGTCGTGAAGCCCGGCAAGAAGCGCACGTCGCAGAAGGTCAGCCCGACGATCTCCGGCTGCGACCGCCACTACGGCTCGATCAACGTCTGCGTGCCGACCGGCTTCCCGGCGCAGGTGAAGAAGACGACGGTCGCCCGCTGCGAGTGGCTCAGGGAGAACGACTACGGCCGCCTGAAGGTCAACGGCCGCGACGACCCGCTGGGCCTGGACCGCGACGGGGACGGGATCGCCTGCGGCAAGGCGGACCTGAGGAGGAATTAGCTCCCGAACTCGGCGAGGGCGCGCTCCACGATGGCCTCCAACTGCTCGTGGTGCGCGCCCTTCCAGTACGCCCGGCCGCACGCGGTGCACTGCGCGAACACGTCGTACGTCGCGTGCGTGCCGTGCTTGAGCTGATCCGCCACCTCGTCCTTGGAGGCCTGGCGCAGCAGCCCGTTGCAGGCCGTGCACCGTGTCCAGGGCCGCAGTTCGGGCTGGAAGCGGTCCAGGACGTCCCGAAGCTGCTCCTCCGGCCGGGTGCTGTACACGAACGCCCCCGCCCACAGCTCGCGGCGCCGCAGCAGCCCCCGGTCGCGGCTCAGCATGACCCGCCGCTCGGCCGCCGAACGCGCCGCGAGGGCGGGGTCGCCGATGTCGGTCGACTCGTATGCCGTGTCGACGCCGAGCAGCCGCAGCCGGCGGGCCAGCGTGCCGAGGTGTACGTCGAGGAGGAAGCACAGGGGCGCGCCCGGCACCCGCTGGGGGCGGGCGACGGTCCGTACGGTCACCGACTCGCCGGAGGCCGGCACGTGCGAGAAGGGCACCTCGCGTCCGTCCACGACCAGGGCGCCCACCTCGGTCAGCGGCACACCCAGCGACTCGACGACATGGCCCAGACTGGAGACGCCGTCCGTGGTGGCCGGCAGGGCGCCCGCCCGCCGGGCCTGGGGGACGAACACGTGCAGCTCGGGGGCGAACTCGACGTGGATCTCGGGACCGTTCACCCGGTCAGGATGTCACGGCGACGGGCGCCGGCCTCAGGGTTTTCCGGTCGGCAGGCCGCGTTCCAGGACGTCCAGCGCACGGTCGACCAGTTCCCGGATGTCGTCCCGGTGGCCGGTCTCGGCCCAGTAGTGGGAGACCTCCATCAGCCCGCCCATCACGGACATGGCGAAGACCCGTAGCTCCAGGCCGTCGGGGTCCAGTCCGAAGCGCTCGGCGAGGGCTTCGCGGAGCAGCCGGCCGGTCGCCGCCATGCTCTCCATCATGCGGGCACGGACGGCGGGGACCTCGACCCCGAGCCGGGTCCGCAACCGGATCACCTCGGGTTCCTCGGCGAGGCTCAGGTCGAGGGCCGTGCGCATCACATGCCGCAGGACGTCCGACCACGACTCGGTCTCGGGCCTGGCCCGCAACTCCGCCAGCATCACCGGGTCCCACTCGTCGGTGATGACGATGTCCTCCTTGGTCGGGAAGTACCGGAAGACGGTCGACGGCGACACCTCGGCCCGGTCGGCGATCTGCTCGATCGTCGTGGCGTCGTAGCCCTGCTCCTCGATCAGCGCGTAGGTCGCGGCGCGGATCGCCTGGCGGGTCTTGATCTTCTTGCGCTCGCGGAGTCCCAGTGGGGGCCGGTCGGCGGGGGTGGTGCGTGGGGCCGTCATGAGCGTCATTGTCGGACATCGGCGTCGGGCTCGGCCATGGCCGGGGTGCCGTCACCGTCGTCCGGGGCGGTCCGGCCGCCGGGCAGGAACGCCCCGGCGATCAGCGCTGCGACCAGGGCCGCGACGCCGCACACCAGCAGGACGACGCCCATGCCGTGGACGTAGGCGCTGTTCGCGGAGGCGGCGAGGCCGGGCGCGCCGGTGCGCTCGGCGACCAGGTGCGCGGCGACCACGGACTCCCCGGCGGTGTCGGCGGCCCGGGCGGGCAGGCCGGTGACGTCGAGCCGGTCCCGGTAGGCGCTCGCGAGCAGGCTGCCGAGCAGGGCGATGCCGATCGCGCTGCCCACCTGGCGCAGGGTCATCAGGAGCCCGGAGCCGCTCCCCGCCCGGTCCGCGGGCAGGGCGGCCAGCGCCCCGTCCATGGCCGGGACCACGGCGAAGCCGAAGCCGATGCCGGTGATGGTCAGCCACAGCGCGGTGAAGCCGTAGCCGGAGTCGACCGTCGTACGGCTGCCGAGGAACGCGGCGAAGGCCAGCACCACCAGGCCGCAGCTGACCACCGCGCGCGGGCCGAACCGGGCGACGACCGGCTGGGCACCGCGCGCGGCGACCATCAGGCCGCCCATCATGGGAAGCAGCCGCAGCCCGGTGCCGAGGGCGTCGTGGCCGAGGACGGCCTGGAGGTAGGGCGGCAGCAGGAACAGCAGGCCCGCCAGGACGAAGGTGACCAGGGTCGCCGTGAGCCCGTTCACGAGGAAGCCGCGGTGTCCGAGCAGCTCCATGTCGAGCATGGGCCGCGGCGCCCGGCGCTCGCGCAGCACGAGCCCGGCCAGCAGGACCACCGCACCGGCGAGGAACCCGGCCACCACCGGGTCGCCCCAGCCCCGGGTGGGCGCCTCGATGATGGCGTAGACGAGAGCGCCGAGGCCGGCCGTGATGAGCGCCGTGGCGACGGTGTCGACCTTGGGGGAGGCCGGGTCCCGCGTCTCCGGAAGCAGGAAGAGGCAGGCCGTGATGCCGATGGCGACCATCGGGACGTTGACCAGGAAGACCGAGCCCCACCAGAAGTGGTCGAGCAGCCAGCCGCCCAGGATCGGGCCGAGCGGCATGCCGAGCGCGGAGGCGGCCGACATGACGCCGATGGCCTTGCTGCGCTCCTCCGGCCCGAACAGCGAGGGCAGCACGGACAGGGCGAGCGGCATGACCAGTGCCCCTCCGACACCCATCACGGCACGGGCGGCGACGACCCAGGTCACGTCCGGGGCCAGGGCGCCCGCGACCGAGCCGGCGAGGAAGACCCCGAGACCGGTGACCAGCATCAACCGCCGTCCGAAGCGGTCGCCGAGCAGCCCGGCGGGGAGCATCAGCGCGGCGAAGACGACGACGTAGGCGTCGGCCATCCACTGCTGTTCGCCGGTGGTCGCGCCGAGCTCTTCGGCCATGGTCGGCAGCGCGACGTTGAGGATCGTCATGTCGAAACCGAGCGTGAGCATGCTCGCGACCAAGGCCCCCAGGGCCCACCAGCGACGCGGATCGGGTGTGATGACAGCAGCCATGAAATGAGAGTAGCTCTCAAAAGATAGGTACTGTCAATATCCGGGCCCTGTGGGCACGCAAAAAGGCCACGGCTCGCAAGCCGTGGCCGAGGCTGGGGTGAGGGGGAGCTACCCGTGCTGGTACGCCACCAGCGAGATCCCCACGTAGTGCGCGATGAAGGCCGCCAGGGTGAAGGAGTGGAACACCTCGTGGAAGCCGAACCAGCGCGGTGACGGGTTGGGCCGCTTGATCCCGTAGATCACGCCGCCCGCGCTGTAGAGCACACCGCCGACGATGACCAGGACGAGGACGGCGATGCCGCCGGTCCGCATGAAGTCCGGCAGGTAGAAGACGGCCGCCCAGCCCATCGCGATGTAGCACGGCGTGTAGAGCCAGCGCGGGGCGCCGACCCAGAAGACGCGGAATATGATGCCGGCCGCCGCCGCGGCCCAGATGCCCCACAGCAGCCACTGGCCCTTGGCGCCCGGCAGCAGCAGCATGGTCAGCGGTGTGTAGGTGCCCGCGATGATCAGGAAGATGTTGGCGTGATCCAGGCGGCGCAGGACGCCGTCCATGCGGGGACTCCAGTCGCCCCGGTGGTACAGGGCGCTCACGCCGAACAGCAGGCACGCCGTCAGTGCGAAGATCCCGCAGGCGACGCGCCCTCTGGTCGAGTCGGCGAGGGCGGTCAGTACCAGGCCCGCGACGAGGACGGCCGGAAACATACCGAGGTGCAGCCAGCCGCGCAGCTTGGGCTTCACCGGGTGCGGCAGTGAGAGCGCCGTCGGACCACGGCCGTCGGCCGGCGTGTCCGTAGGCGCGTCGGGGGCGAACGCAGTCATGGCCGAATGGTAGCTACGGAACCGTAAGTGACCTAAGGGTCCGGTCGATTGGCCGATGAAGAGTGGCCATCCTCTCACCGTGGCCGAACGATGGTTACGCAAACGGTCGGTCAGGTGAACCCAACGTGTCTGTAAAGGGGCGCGAGAAACCGTGGCGATCCTCACGTTGCTCACCTGTGCGCTCCTCTGGACAGATGGGCGCAGGCATCGGATGATCAAATGAGTGCGGTCGGCACCGGATGAGCGCCAAGTTTCACCGTGAAGCATCCGGGTCGCAGCCCCCACGGGGCCTCCACATCAAAAAAATCCCTCATTTAGGAGCAATCGTGGCGCGCGACATCGCGGCTCCCACCGTCCCCACCACCCATCAGGGCCTGATCTCGTGGGTGAACGAGATCGCCGAGCTGACCCAGCCGGACAACGTGGTCTGGTGTGACGGATCCGAGGCCGAGTACGAGCGACTGTGCGAGGAGCTCGTCCAGAAGGGCACCTTCCGGAAACTCGACCCGATCAAGCGCCCCCACTCCTACTACGCGGCCTCCGACCCCACCGACGTCGCCCGCGTGGAGGACCGGACGTTCATCTGCTCCGAGGAGGAGGCGGACGCGGGCCCGACCAACCACTGGAAGGCCCCCGCCGAGATGCGGGAGATCTTCCAGGGCTCCGGGGGCCAGGGCGGCCTCTTCCGCGGCTCGATGCGCGGCCGGACCATGTACGTCGTGCCCTTCTGCATGGGCCCGCTCGGCTCGCCGCTGTCCGCGCTCGGAGTCGAGATCACCGACTCGGCGTACGTCGCCGTCTCCATGCGCACGATGACGCGCATGGGCCAGGCGGTGCTCGACGAACTGGGCTCCGACGGCTTCTTCGTGAAGGCCGTGCACACCCTGGGCGCCCCGCTGGAGCCCGGCCAGGAGGACGTCCCCTGGCCCTGCAACACGACCAAGTACATCTCGCACTTCCCCGAGGACCGCGAGATCTGGTCCTACGGCTCCGGCTACGGCGGCAACGCCCTGCTGGGCAAGAAGTGCTACGCCCTGCGCATCGCCTCCGTGATGGCGCGTGACGAGGGCTGGCTGGCCGAGCACATGCTGGTCCTGAAGCTCACCCCGCCGCGCGGCGAGGCCAAGTACGTGGCGGCGGCCTTCCCGAGCGCCTGCGGCAAGACCAACCTCGCCATGCTGGAGCCGACCATCCCCGGCTGGACGGTCGAGACCATCGGCGACGACATCGCCTGGATGCGCTTCGGCGAGGACGGCCGGCTGTACGCCATCAACCCCGAGGCGGGCTTCTTCGGTGTCGCGCCCGGCACCGGCGAGCACACCAACGCCAACGCGATGAAGACGCTGTGGGGCAACGCGGTCTTCACCAACGTCGCGCTGACGGACGACGGCGACGTGTGGTGGGAGGGCATGACCGAGGAGCCGCCCGCCCACCTCACGGACTGGAAGGGCAACGACTGGACGCCCGAGTCCCAGACGCCGGCCGCGCACCCGAACGCCCGTTTCACCGTCCCCGCCGCCCAGTGCCCGATCATCGCGCCGGAGTGGGAGGACCCGAAGGGCGTGCCGATCTCGGCGATCCTCTTCGGCGGCCGCCGCGCCACCGCCGTCCCGCTGGTGACGGAGTCCTTCGACTGGAACCACGGCGTCTTCCTCGGCGCCAACGTGGCCTCCGAGAAGACCGCCGCCGCCGAGGGCAAGGTCGGCGAACTGCGCCGCGACCCGTTCGCGATGCTGCCGTTCTGCGGCTACAACATGGGCGACTACATGGCCCACTGGATCGACGTGGCCAAGGGCAAGGACCAGTCCAAGCTGCCGAAGATCTACTACGTCAACTGGTTCCGCAAGGACGACGACGGCAAGTTCGTCTGGCCCGGCTTCGGTGAGAACTCCCGTGTCCTGAAGTGGATCGTGGAGCGCCTGGAGGGCAAGGCGGAGGGCGTCGAGACGCCGATCGGCATCCTGCCGACCAAGGGCGCCCTCGACACCGACGGCCTGGAACTGGCCGACTCCGACCTGGAGTTCCTGCTCACGGTCGACAAGGAGGTCTGGCGCGAGGAGGCCGCCCTGGTCCCCGAGCACCTCAACACCTTCGGTGACCACACGCCCAAGGAGCTGTGGGACGAGTACCGCGCGCTGGTGCAGCGCCTGGGCTGAGAAGCCCTCCACCGACGCCGCGGCCGGCTCCGATCGTGCCCTGACCAGCAACATCGTCACGGCCGGCCGCGGTGACAGCACCACATGGGGCAGGGGTTCGCACAACGGCGTGCGGGCCCCTGCCTCCGGCGTTCCCGTCGTGCCCCCTTGCTCACAGGATCTTCACGCCTGTTTCATGCTCTCTGCAGGTGCCTCACCCGTCCCGGTGAGGCCCGCAAGACAGCCTGTGGGGGGCACAGTTGAATACTGCACATCGTTCCAGACGGCTCGCGGCCACGCTGTCCGCCGCGATGCTCGCGGGGACCGGACTCACCGTCGCCGCCGCGCCCGCGGCACACGCGGCGGCCTCCGACGCCGTGGCCAAACTGCCGATCTCTTCGTACTCGGCACTGGCCGTCGACAACGTCCACCAGCGTGTCTTCGTGGCGGACAGCAACGTCGGCTACTACCTCAACTCCGGCACCATCGCCGTCTACACCTTCGAGGGCGAGCGCCTCACGACCCTCACCACCAACCAGGCCCACGTCTCCGGCCTCGCGGTCAGCGCCGACGGCAGCACGCTGTACGCGGGCCTGCGCGACCGTATCGAGGCCTACGACACCACCACGTTCCAGCGCACCACCGTCTCCGCCGCAAACACCGACGCGTGCGGCCGGGAGCTCGCCCAGTCCGGCGGCCAGCTCTACTTCACGACACCGAACGCCGCCTCGACCTCCCAGTGCGCCACCGCCGAGACCCAGCTCGACGGGATCGTGCGCGGCGTGCACACGCGCACCGGCTGGAACGACTACGGCGATCTGCTGCTGGAGGCCGGCGCCGGGGACCGCATGCTCATGGGCCAGCCGCTCAACGCCAAGGCGGCCAACCCCTTCCTCGCCGTGTACGACACGGGCAACGGCGCCCTGGTCCGGGGCGCCGCCCGCCGCTTCGCCGACGGCGCCGGCAACGGTGCCCTGAACCTCAAGGACCTGGCGCTGTCCGCCGACGGCAGCAAGGTCGCCGTCGCCGACGCCACCGCCGGCACCCGGCTGCTGAACACCGGCGACCTGTCGGACGCGGTCACCGGCTACCAGGCCCTGCCCGACGGTGCCACCGCCAGCGCGGTCGCCTTCAGCGGCGACGGCGGGTACATCGCGCGCGGAGCCGCCGCCACCGGTGCCGTCCCCGACCTGCTGGTGCAGCCGGCCGACCCGGACGACTCCACCACCCCGCTGGAGTTCGTCTTCGAGGGCAGCCTCGACGGCGACCGGGTCGTACCGCGCGGCATGGAGTGGTCGTCGGACGGCTCCCGGCTGTTCGCGGTCACCACCAACGCGGCCGGCGGGCAGTACTGGCTGCACATCATCAAGCCACCCGCCGTCCAGTACGAGACCCGCTTCACCGGCGGTCTCACCCACAGCCCCGCCCGGGCCGTGGCGGGCGAGCCGCTGGCCGTGCGCGGCAGGCTGGAGCAGGACGGGCCCGCGCCCGCCGAGCCGCTGAAGGTCAGGGCGACCCGCACCGACGCCGACGGCACCCACGACCTCGGCACCGCCACCGTCAAGGCGGACGGCACCTTCACCGTCCTCGACGAGCCCGGCCTGGTCGGCGAGGCCACGTACACGGTGTCGTACCTCGGTGATCTGACCCACCGTCCGGCCACCGACGTCACCCACACCGTGACGGTCGGCAAGGCGCCCACGTCGATCGCGCTCACCGCCCCCGAGGAGGCGAGCATGTCGGGCGGCATCGAGATCACCGGCACGTTCACCGCCCAGGGCAGGGCGCTGCCCGAGCGGGCCGTGCTCGAGGTCGTACGCGAGGACCGGCTCGGCACGGGCACGCTGTCGTCGGTGACCGTCGCCGCCGACGGCACGTTCACGATCAACGACGTGCCGCGCACCCGCCGCGAGGTGACCTACACGGTCAGCTGGCCGGGCGACGACCTGCACGAGAGCTCAACGGCCTCGGCGGAGGTGTACGTGAGGCGCTGAGGCACTCAAACGCCCTGGGCGGGCACGTCCTCAGGGGCGCGGGGAACTGCGCGACCAGCCACGCACGACCCGCACTAACCCACAGCCAAGAAGCACAGCGGCGATAACCGGCTCAAGCCGGCGCAGTGCATGGCACCCGGTCCGCGCGTCGCTGCGGGTGCGCGCGGACCGGGGCCGTCTGGGGGAGCCCCTCCGGGGCTCAGCGGGAGGCGAGTTCGCGCGGCTCCAGGGCCGCGGCGTGCGCGTCCATCCGCTCGGCGGACAGGATGGCTGCCGCCGTGTCGGCGCGGGAGGCGGCGACGACCAGCGCGCGGCCCGCCAGGGCGTGCGCCCTCCGGTGCAGGGCTGCCGCGCCGCGCTCCCGCCGGATGCCGCTCATCGGCGCGCGGACCGGCGTACGCCCTCCCCGCAGCCGGCCCACCTGCTCCGCGAGCCGCTCCGCCGCGGTGTCCAGGTCGGTCGAGGTCTCCGTCGCCCGCAGCTCGTCCGTGACGGCGAGCAGGGCGGCGAGATGACCCGCGAGCTGGATGTCCAGCTCTTCCTCGCGGGAACGGTGGGGAAAGTCGGGGTTGGGGCCGTCCACCGTGCTGTGGACCGACTTGGCGCGGATCGGTTCGTACATGGGAGGGCCTCCTGAGTGCTTACAGGAACCCATCCTAGCTTAGATTTCGTCTAAAGTTGAGTTGTTCGCAAAACCGGACTGGATGCACACGTACGGTGAGCGAGGTGTCGCCGGTCAGGCCTGGCTGTAGCCGTCCAGGAAATGCCCGATCCGGCCCACGGCGTCCCGCAGGTCCCCGACCGTCGGCAGGGTCACCACCCGGAAGTGGTCCGGCTCCGGCCAGTTGAAGCCGGTGCCCTGGACGACCATGATCTTCTCGCGGCGGAGCAGGTCCAGGACCATCCGCCGGTCGTCCTTGATCTTGAAGACCTTGGGGTCGAGGCGCGGGAAGAGATACAGCGCCCCCTTCGGCTTCACGCAGGTCACGCCCGGGATCTGGGTCAGCAGCTCGTAGGCGACGTCCCGCTGCTCGCGCAGCCGGCCGCCCGGCAGTACCAGGTCGTTGATCGTCTGGCGTCCGCTGAGCGCCGCGACGACGCCGTGCTGTCCCGGCATGTTCGCGCACAGCCGCATGTTCGCCAGGATCGTCAGGCCCTCGATGTAGGAGTCGGCGTGCGCGCGGGGTCCGGAGATGGACATCCAGCCGACCCGGTAGCCGGCCACCCGGTACGCCTTCGACATGCCGTTGAAGGTGAGGGTCAGCAGGTCGGGGGCGACGGCGGCGGTCGGGGTGTGCGTGGCGCCGTCGTAGAGGATCTTGTCGTAGATCTCGTCCGAGCAGACCAGCAGGTTGTGGCGGCGGGCGATGTCGGTGAGCCCCTTGATCATCGCCTCGTCGTAGACGGCCCCGGTCGGGTTGTTGGGGTTGATGATCACGAGCGCCTTGGTGCGGTCGGTGACCTTGCGCTCGACGTCGGCCAGGTCCGGCATCCAGTCGGACTGCTCGTCGCACCGGTAGTGCACGGCGGTGCCGCCGGACAGGGAGACGGCGGCGGTCCACAGCGGATAGTCCGGGGCGGGCACGAGCACCTCGTCCCCGTCGTCCAGCAGGCCCTGCATCGCCATCACGATCAGCTCGGAGACGCCGTTGCCGATGAAGACGTGCTCGACGTCCGTCTCGATGCCGAGTGTCTGGTTGTGCATCACGACCGCGCGGCGGGCCGCCAGCAGCCCCTTGGCGTCTCCGTACCCGTGCGCCGAGGACACGTTCCGGAGGATGTCCTCCAGGATCTCGGGCGGGCACTCGAAGCCGAACGCCGCCGGGTTGCCCGTGTTCAGCTTGAGGATGCGGTGACCGGCGGCTTCCAGCCGCATCGCCTCCTCGAGCACCGGGCCCCGGATCTCGTAACAGACGTTGGCGAGCTTGGTCGACTGGATCACCTGCATGTCTGGGAGCTTACGGGGCGGTAATGCGTCACGGGTCGTGTTTTCCGCCACGTGAGACGCGTCGGTTTGGGCGGATATCGCCGCGCGCTGTCCCACCAGCACCATCGATGCCTAGAATGCGCCGCCATGTCCAGGCCATCCGAGTACGCCGACGGAGCGACGAACGGCGGCCCCCAGGGGCCGCCGAACGTGTACCTGCCGCAGGCCGACCCGCCACCGGCCTATGACGCGTACGCGGATCCGGCGGCGGCACACGGATGGCAGGACGTGTACGACCCCACGGACGCCCGGGACCTCCGGGACACCCGGGACCTCCGGGGCGCCCACGACGACCCGCACGGTCCGGGCGGTGCGGGTGACACGCGCGAGCTGCCGGCGGTACCGGCGCACGGCCGTTCCGGTGCGGGCCGCCGCTCCCGCCGCAGACGAGCGCCGTGGCGTGCCCGCCGCGTGGCGGTCGCCGCCGGAGTCGTGGGCGCCGTGTCGGCGGCCGCGCTGATCGCCGGTCTCGGCTTCTCGGACGCGCCCTCCGGCGGGGCGCGCGAGGGCGGTTCGCGCCCGGGCGGGGGTGGCCGGACGGGCCCGACGGCGGGGGAGTCGCCCTCGGCGCCGTCCACCGGCGGCGGTCGGGCATCGACCTCTCAGGCCCCGTTCGTCGGCGGGCCGACGGATCGTGACGAGCCGTCCGGCGCCGCGTCCGGGAGCCCGTCCACCGCGGCGAGCCCCACCCCGTCCGAGTCCGGGCCGGACCCCGCGAGTCCCTCGGCCGGCAGTCCCACGGCCGGTACCCCGACGACCTCCGCTCCCGCCGCCGGCACCTCGGCCCCGGGCAGATCCGGTGAAAAGCCCGGACACGGCCCCGGCGGCACCAAGGGCCCCAAGTAGCCGACCCGCCAGGGCCGTTGAGTAGGGTCAGACCGGACGGACGGGTTCCGGTCGCGGAACAAGTCCTTGCCCCACCCGCCTTGCGACGATCACAATGCGCATGACAACAGTGCGGGCGGCCGGAAGATTTCCGGCCGCCTCCGTCGCAAGAGGGGACCCCCCATGAGAAAACCTCTCGCAGCCGCGTTCTGCGCCCTGGCGATAGCCGGGGCCGGCGCGGCTCCCGCGACCGCTGCCGAGGCCGCCCCCACGGGCGTCGGCAAGGTCGCGGACACGGGCGCGGTCACGTCCGCCGTCTCGGACGTGGTCACGTCCGCAGCGGAGACCGTGTCCGGGATCACCAACCCGGCGCCCAAGGGCGTGAACTTCGCCGGCACGGTCGCGCTCAGCAACTGCTCCGGCTCCGTCGTCCGCATGCCGGACTCCGAGGCCGACGACCCGGCGCTGGTGATGACCAACGGCCACTGCCTGGACAGCGGCTTCCCCGCACCCGGCGAGGTGCTCGTCGACAAGGCCTCCAGCCGCACCTTCGGCCTGCTCAACGCCTCCGGCTCGCGCGTCGCGACCCTGCGCGCCGCCAAGCTCGCGTACGGCACGATGACCGACACGGACGTCGCGTTCTACCAGCTCACCACCAGCTACGCGCAGATCAAGAGCTCGTACGGCATCAGCCCGCTGACGCTGAACGACACGCACCCGGTCGCCGGCACCGCCATCAGCATCCCCTCCGGCTACTGGAAGCGGATCTACAGCTGCGACATCGACGGGTTCGCGCACCGCCTGAAGGAGGGCGACTGGACCTGGAAGGACTCGGTCCGTTACACCTCCGCCTGCAACACCATCGGCGGCACGTCCGGCTCGCCCGTCGTCGACCAGGCCACCGGCAAGGTCGTCGCCATCAACAACACCGGCAACGAGGACGGCGAGCGCTGCACGGTGAACAACCCCTGTGAGGTCGACGCGAGCGGCAACGTGACGGTCCGCAAGGGCATCAACTACGGCCAGGAGACCTATCAGATCCCGGCCTGCTTCGGCATCGACAACAAGCTCGACCTGAGCGCGAGCGGCTGCACCCTGCCCAGGCCGTAAGGCCAGGGCAGGTCCCCGGGTCGGGCGGTCACGCGGGAGTCCTGCGGACCGCCCGGCCCGCCAGGGCGTCGGTGCGGCGCCCGTCCTCGATCACGAACCGCCCGCCGACCAGCACGTACGGGATGCCCGTCGGGAGCACGCGCGGCTCGGCGAAGCTCGACCCCGCCGCGACCGTCGCCGGGTCGAAGAGCACCAGGTCGGCGACGTACCCCTCGCGCACCAGGCCCCGGTCCGGCAGCCGGAGCCGGGCCGCCGGGCGCGAGGTGAGGTGCGCGACGCACTCCTCCAGCGACAGCACCCCCAACTCCCGCACGTAGTGGCCGAGGTAGTGCGGGAACGTGCCGTAGGCGCGCGGGTGCGGCTTGGCGCCCTGGAGGATGCCGTCCGAGCCGCCCGTGTGCACCCGGTGGCGCATGATCGCCCGGACGTTCTCCTCGTGGCCGACGTGCTGGAGGATCGTCGGCGCCAGCCGGTCGGCCAGCAGCAGCCCGCGCGCGGTCACCCAGGGGGCCTCGCCCCGCGCGTCCGCCGACTCCTGGACCGTTAGGCCGACGAAATCGGCCAGGGCCGGATCGCCCACGCCGGAGATCTCGATCGTGTCCCACTCGATGGGCACACCGTGGCAGCCGTCCGAGCCGGTGACCTCCAGGTCGTGGCGGATCCGCCCGGCCGTCTCCTCGTCCGCCAGCCGCCTGAGGACCTGCTCGGGGCCGCCCTCGCTCGCCCAGCTCGGCAGCACGGCCGCGAGCGTCGTACAGCCCGGTGTGTAGGGGTACGTGTCGAGGCTGATGTCCGCCCCGGCCGCCAGCGCCTCGTCCAGCAGGGCCAGCAGCTCGGGCGCGCGGCCCTTGTTCACGCCGAAGTTCATGGTGGCGTGGGCGAGATGCAGGGAGCAGCCCGCCTCCCGGGTCAGCGCGACCATCTCCCGGTACGCCTCCAGGGCGCCCGCGCCGTAGGAGCGGTGGTGCGGGCAGTAGTAGCCGCCGTAGGACGCCACCACCCGGCACAGCTCGGTCAGTTCGGCGTCCTTCGCGTACATGCCGGGCGTGTACGTCAGCCCCGACGACATGCCGACGGCGCCCTGCTCCATGCCCTCGGCGACCAACTGCCGCATCCGGTCCAGCTCCCGCGGGGTGGCCTCCCGGTCCTCCCAGCCGACGGCGAGCGCGCGGACCGTGCCCTGCGGGACGAGGTAGGCCGCGTTCACGGCGATGCCGCCATCGAGGCGGTCCAGGTACTCGCCCACCGTCCGCCAGTCGAAGTGGATGTCGTCGCCGGAGCCGTTCCACCCGGCGATCGCCCGGCGCACCTCGCCGAGCGTGCGGTCGTCGACCGGCGCGTACGACAGCCCGTCCTGGCCGATGACCTCCAGCGTGACGCCCTGCGCGGCCTTGGCGCTGTGGTCGGGGTCCCGCAGCAGGGCCAGGTCGCTGTGGGCGTGCATGTCGACGAAGCCGGGGGCGAGGACGAGGCCCTCGGCGTCCAGCTCCCGGCGCGCCTTCGGCCGCTGGCAGCCGGCCGCGGCGGCCTCCTTGACGATGCCCACGATCCGGCCGCCGTCGACCACGACATCGGCCCGGTAGGAGGGTTCGCCGGAGCCGTCCACGACGTCCGCGTCCCGGATGACGAGCTCTTCCATCGCGCCGGCCTCCTAGAAGAACGTACGGACGTAGTCGACGACCGTGCCGTCCGCCTGAGCGACCGGGATCAGCGGCCACTTGTCGAACGACGTGCACGGATGGGACAGCCCCAGACCGACCCAGTCGCCCACCTCCAGATCCGCCTCCGGCGTGGTGCTCAGCCAGGCGTGCTGGTCGGACAGGGCCGTCACCGACACGCCGGTGGCCGGGCGCTCGGCGCCGTCCCGGCGGATCACCTGGGCGAAGGGCAGGTCGAGGTCGTAGGCCGCGTCCCGCTTGCCCGCGTTGACGAAGGCCTGCTCGGCGGAGGGCCGCGACACGACCTGCGTCCACAGCCGGAACGCCGGCTCCAGGGCGCCCTCCTCGGGCACCCGGTTGAACGGGGTCAGCTTGCGGTAGTGGCCGTCGTCGTGCGAGACGTAGGCGCCCGAGCGCAGCAGCTTCAGGACGGGCCGGGAGAGTTCGGGGATCTCCGCGAAGACGTCGGCCACCGCGTCGAACCAGGCGCTGCCGCCCGCGCTGACGACGATCTCGTCCACACCGGAGAACCGTCCGGCCTCGTCGAAGCCGGCGGCCAGCGCGACCAGCCGCCGCAGCCACGCCGTCACCCGCTCCGGGTCGGCCTTCGGCACCTCGCCCTCGTAGCCCGCGACGCCGACCAGCCGCAGGGACCGCGTGCGGGCCACCGCGTCCGCGACCGCCGCGCACTCCGCCTCCGTACGCACACCGGTACGGGCGCCCTCCCCGGCGGCGAGTTCCACGACGACGTCCAGCGGGCGCCGGGCTTCGCCCAGCGCGGCGTCCATCAGCTCCACCCCGCGCACCGAGTCGACGTAGGCGATGAAGCGGAACTCCGGGTCGGCGTCGAGCTCGGCGGAGACCCAGCGCAGGGCCGCCGGGTCGACCAGCTCGTTCGCCAGGAACACGCGCCGGGTGCCGAACGCGCGCGCCACCCGCACCTGGTGCGGCACCGCCAGCGTGATGCCCCACGCCCCGTGGTCGATCTGACGCTGGAACAGCTGCGGCGCCATGGAGGTCTTGCCGTGCGGCGCGAAGGCCAGGCCGTGCCGGTCCGCGTAGGTCTCCATCAGCCTCAGGTTGTGCTCCAGGCGCTCGGCGGACAGCGCGAGCACGGGCGTGGCGAAGCCACCGGTGAAGAGGTTCCGGCGCTGGGCGGCCAGCTCGCCCACGGTCAGGCCGTCGGCGTCCGGCGGGAGGCCCTTGAAGCGGTGGTCGACACGCTCGGCGGCGAGCCGGGCGAGGGACTCGGCGGCGGTATCGGCTGACATGGAGCCTCCCTGATCAGCGGTGTTGCATAAGCTGCAACATTCATTGCGTATATCGCTCAACGCTGTCTAACATCTCGGCCACCCGGGGTCAACGAAAGCGGCCGCACACGCCGCCCCCGCCGAGCAACCAGGAGCTACGAGCATCGTGACCCCCACCGGACCCCGCAACGCCCCCGACGTCGTGGACGTCGTCGCGCTCGGCGAGTCCATGGTCACGTTCCTGCCGTCCCGGCCGGGACGGCTCGCCGACGTCCCCTCCTTCGACCGGGGCATCGGCGGCGCGGAGTCCAACACGGCGTGCGTGCTGGCCGCCACCGGGCACTCCGCGCGATGGGT
Source organism: Streptomyces chartreusis NRRL 3882 (assembly GCF_900236475.1). Taxonomy (GTDB): domain Bacteria; phylum Actinomycetota; class Actinomycetes; order Streptomycetales; family Streptomycetaceae; genus Streptomyces; species Streptomyces chartreusis_D. Next base: position 3,308,908 of record NZ_LT963352.1, on the reverse strand, counting down.
CAGCCGGGTGGGGGACGACCCGTTCGGCGACCACCTGGTCGAGGCGATCGGCGGGTACGGGGTGGACGTGGCACACGTCCGGCGCGACCCCGCCCGCCCCACCGGCATCTACTTCCGCACCGCCGGGGACCGGGCCACCGGCGCGCACGAGGTGGCCTACTACCGGTCCGGGTCCGCGGCCTCGGCCATGTCGGCCCGCAACACGGACCTGGACGCGGTCCGCGCCGGCCGGGTGCTGCACCTGTCCGGGATCACGGCCGCGCTGTCCGAGACCTGCCTGGACCTGATGCGTGAGCTGACCGCGCGCCGGCCCGGCCGCCCCCTGGTCTCCTTCGACGTCAACCACCGGCCCGGCCTGTGGCGCGACACCGACGCCCCCCACGTGCTGCGGGACCTCGCGCGGGGCGCGGACCTCGTGTTCGTCGGGCAGGACGAGGCCTGGGGGCTGCACAGCCCCGAAGCCGTCCGCGCCGCCCTCCCCGAACCCGAGGTGCTGGTCGTGAAGCAGGGCGCCGCGGGAGCCACCGTCTTCGAGGAGCGGGACGTCACCTTCGTGCCCGCCCCGCGGGTCGACGTCGTCGCCGCCGTCGGCGCCGGGGACGCCTTCGCCGCCGGGTTCCTCTCCGCCACCCTGCGCGGACTGCCCGTCCGGGACCGGCTGCGGCACGGGCACCTGCTGGCCGCCGCCGCGCTCACCGTCCCCGGGGACCTCGCGCCCCCTCCCACCCGGCAGCACGCCGACCGGCTCGTCGCCCTGGACGACGCGGCATGGGGGAGACTGCGACTCGGCCCGGGCTGGACCGAGGACACACAGCGGGCCCCAGAGGAGGTACGTACGCCATGAGCCAGACCGTCGACCGCGCGCTCAGCATCCTGCCGCTGCTCGCCGAGGGCCCCGCCGACCTGGGGCAGGTCGCCGACCGCCTCGGCGTGCACAAGTCCACGGCCCTGCGCCTGCTGCGCACCCTCCACGAACACGGCCTCGTCTACCGCCAGTCCGACCAGCGCTACCGGCTGGGCGCCCGCCTCTTCGCCCTCGCCCAGGAGGCGATGGAGAACCTCGACGTCCGCGAGATCGCCCATCCCCACCTGGTCCGTCTCAACGAGAGCTGCGGGCACACCGTGCACCTCGCCGTGTACGAGGAGAACGAGGTCCTCTACATCGACAAGGTCGACAGCCGCTACCCGGTGCGGATGTACTCCCGCATCGGCAAGCCCGTCGCCATCACCGTCGCCGCGGTCGCCAAGCTGCTGCTGGCCGACCTGCCCGAGCACGAGCGGCGGGCGGTGGCGGAGAAGCTCGACTACCCCGCGTACACGGCCCGTTCGACACCCAACGCCACGGCGTTCCTGCGCGAGCTGGAGAAGGTGCGCGAACAGGGCTGGGCCACCGACCTCGGCGGCCACGAGGAGTCCATCAACTGTGTCGCCGCACCGATCCGCGGCGCCGACGGCCGGGTCGTCGCCGCGATGTCGGTCTCCGCGCCGAACGTCGTCGTCACCGCCGACGAACTCCTCACCCTCCTGCCGCTGGTGCGCCGTACGGCGGACGCCATCAGCGGCGAGTACTCCGGCAGAACACCAGTGAAGGGCACCGAATGACGGACAAGACCGCACTCACCCCCAAGACCCACACCACCCCGCCGGCGAAGTTCTCGCACGGTGTGAAGAAGGGCAACATCCTCCAGGTCGCCGGCCAGGTCGGTTTCCTGCCCGCCGAGGAGGGCAAGCCGCCCACGCCCGCCGGGCCGACCCTGCGCGAGCAGACCCTCCAGACCCTGGCCAACGTCAAGGCCATCCTCGAAGAGGGCGGCGCCGGCTGGGACGACGCGATGATGATCCGCGTCTACCTCACCGACGTGGCGCACTTCGCCGAGTTCAACGAGATCTACAACGCGTACTTCGACGAGCAGGGCCTGACCCGGCCGCCCGCCGCGCGCACGACGGTCTACGTCGGCCTGCCCGCGGGTCTCCTCGTCGAGATCGACGCACTGGCCGTCCTCGGCTGACCCGACCCCACCTCGCTGTCGAGGCGCGGCGCCACCGATGCGCCGCGCCGCGCTCCCCCCTACCCAGAAACCGCATGCCTTTACCCAGAGGACCCCCAAATGTCCCATCCGCTCGCCGCGTCCGCCCCTGCCGAGACCCCACCCCACACCGGAGGCCTGCTCCTCCTGGTCGACGGTACGGCCGGACTCCTGCTCACCGCCGCGCTCGGCATCGCGCTGCTGCTGTTCCTCATCATCAGGATGAGACTCCAGCCGTTCGTCGCCCTGCTCGCGGTCTCCATAGCCGTCGGCCTCGCGGCCGGCCTGTCGGTCACCGAACTCTTCGGCACGGTCCAGAAGTCGGACGCCGTCTCCACCATCGAGTCCGGCATGGGCGGCATCCTCGGCCATGTCGCGATCATCATCGGCCTGGGCACCATGCTCGGCGCGATCCTCGAAGTCAGCGGCGGCGCCGAGGTGCTGGCCGGCCGGCTCCTCGGCCTGTTCGGCGAGCAGCGCGCCCCGCTCGCCATGGGCCTCACGGGCCTGATCTTCGGCATCCCGGTCTTCTTCGACGTCGGCATCTTCGTCCTGGCCCCGATCGTCTACGCCGCCGCCAAGCGCTCGGGCAAGTCGATCCTGCTCTACTGCCTGCCGCTGCTCGCGGGCCTGTCGGTCACCCACGCGTTCCTGCCGCCGCACCCGGGCCCCGTCGCCGCCGCCGGTCTCCTCCACGTGGACCTCGGCTGGGTCATCCTGATGGGCATCGTCTGCGGTCTGCCGGCCGTCGCCGCGGCCTGGGCGTACTCGGCGTGGATCGGCCGCCGCATCTTCGTCGCCGTGCCGCAGGACATGGTCGAGGCGGCGGAAGAGGCCAAGCAGGCCGTCGTCGACGAGCAGCGGGCCGCCGGGGTCGCGCCGAGCGAGCAGCCGGTGTCCCTCGGGACGGTCCTCGGCATCATCGGCACGCCGCTGGTCCTCATCCTCGCCGCGACCTTCTCCTCGATCGCCCTGGACCCCTCCACGCTCCGCTCGGTGATCGAGTTCTTCGGCAACCCCTTCGTGGCCCTCACCATCGCCCTGTTCCTCGCGTACTACCTGCTGGGCATCCGCCGCGGCTGGTCCCGCAAGTCCCTGGAGACGGTGTCGACCGCGTCCCTCAAGCCCGTCGGCAACATCCTGCTCGTCGTCGGTGCGGGCGGCATCTTCGGCGCCGTCCTCAAGGCCAGCGGCGTCGCCCAGGCCCTCTCGGACACGTTCAACGACGTGGGCCTGCCGGTGCTCGTCCTCTCCTACCTGATCTCCGTGGTCCTGCGCGTCGCCCAGGGCTCGGCGACGGTGGCGATCGTGACGACGGCGGGCATCGTGGCGCCCCTGCTCTCCGAGGGAGACCACTCCCAGGCCTTCGTCGCCCTGGTCATCATGGCCATCTCGGCCGGCTCCATCTTCGCCTCGCACGTCAACGACGGCGGCTTCTGGATGGTCGCCAAGTACTTCGGCATCAGCGAGCGGGACACGCTCAAGTCATGGACGGTGCTGGAGAGTGTGCTGTCGGTGGCGGGGTTCGCGGTGGCGGCGGTACTGAGCCTGTTCGTGTAGGCGTCCGATAACGAAGTGGGGGCCGACTATGTGCGGCACAGGTTTGTCGACCATACTGCTCCGCTGTGGAGCAGCGCATAGGTTCGAGCAGCCAGCCCCTGGAAGGCGCCGGATTCGACCCGGCCTTCATCCCCGGGCTCACGTCACCCGCGTCCGGAAGGACGGAGGACGACGGGCCGGAGAAGGAGCCTGAGGTCGCCGGGTCCGAGGAGTCCGCCCCCGAGCCGGAGGAGACGGCGGAGGCGTCCGTCGCCGAGCCGGAGGAGGACACCGAAGTCGACGGCCCCGTCTTCGAGGCGTCCGACCGCCGTGCGAAGATCGTCGCCGACCACAGAGGCGTACGACTGTCCCTGGACGACCAGGAATGCGAGTTCCGCTGGGACGAGATCGGGGCGGTGGAGACGGAGACCGCCCGCTTCGGCAAGCGGTACACCGTCACCGTCCACACCCCTGACCGGCGCTGGTACCCGATCGAGATCGAGGCGCCGGCCAGGAGCCGCTTCACGGAGTGGGACGAGCAGTTGGACGCGGTACTGGACGCCTACTTCGAGGAAGACGCCGAGTAGCCGGCCGAGCGACTACCGGCAGTACTGGGCTTCCTTCCCGATGGACCTGTACATGCAGTCCGCGTTCTCCAGCAGTTGCAGCACCGCGTCGCGGTTACGGGAGGTCTCCCGCTCGATCACCTCGTCGGGCGGGTAGAACCCACCACCGCCGGACCTCGGATACATCTCGAACGTGTACCCGAAGATCTTGTGCGTGCCCCAGAGGTAGTCGTCGATCGACCCGTCCGTGATGTACAGGTCGCTGGACTGCTCCGCCGTGTACCCGTTGCTCGCGGCCATCTTCTGCCCGACCGCCTTGAACGCCGCGTTGTCGTCCGCGGTCATGCCGGTCGTCGTGTCGGAGTACGTGTAGCCGAACGGCCACAGCACCAGTTCGCTGTACGTGTGGAAGTCGATGCCGGCCTTGATCTGCTGCACCCCGCCGACGACCCGGCTGCGCACGAAGTCGGCGACGACCTTCACCTCGGGCGCCGACTCCGCCGCCGGGCCCCGGTACGTCTCGGAGGACGTCGAGCCCGAGGAGCCGCCGCAGCAGCCCCAGCGGTAGTTCCAGTTGCGGTTCAGGTCCGTACCGACGTACGAACTGCCGCTGTTGGGCTGGCGGTTCTTGCGCCACGAGCGGTACGACCCGGTCGCGATGTCGTACTCGCCGCCGTCCGGGTTGATGTCCGGGACGATCCAGATCTCACGGTTGTTCACCATGCTGGTGACGCGCGAGTCGGAGCCGTAGTCGGAGGTCAGCTCGCGCAGCAGGTAGAGCGCCATCTCGACGGTGAGGTGCTCGCGGGCGTGCTGGTGGTGCGTGAACAGCACCTCCGGCTCGGACTCGTCGCTGCCCACGTTGTCGCTGATCTTGACGGCGACGATGTCCCGGCCCTGGTACGACTTGCCGATCACGCGGCGGCTCACGATGGACGGGTTGGCCGCGACGATCGAGTCGATCGCGCTCGTCATCTCCGCGTAGTTGTGGTAGCGCGAGTCGGCGGAGGGGAAGTCGTAGAGCCGGACGTCGTCCTCGCCGGCGGACCGGTCGGGCACCGCGCCGAGCGGGGTGACCTCGTAGCCCAGCGCGCGCAGTTTCTTGATCTGGTCGGCACGTCCGGAGACGACGACACCGTGGCCGTGGGCCTCGTCCACGGTCACGCCGGTGCGTTGAAGTGCCGTGCGGTCCTCGGCCGTCGAGTGCATGTGGACCTCGTACTGCCGGACGTCGCCGGCCGACGGGGCCGCCTTGCCGGCGCTGTCGGCGCTGGCGTCCGGGGTCGTCGCGGACAGGGGTGCCGCGAGGGCGAGTGCGAGGAGGGCGGCGAGGGCGGCGGTGCGTCTGCCGGCGCGGGCACCGGAGCCTCGTATGCGGAGTCGCATGAAATCTCCTTGTGGGAGGTGGGGTTGTTCCGTGCGACGTACGTGTGCGGGTGGCGCACATCGTTCTGCCGTTGGCATGAGCAGGTCAAGGCTGAAAGCGGCCGCGCAGTGTACGCGGGCGGCACGGCGGCTGAGCCGTCCTGGTCGAAGTACACCCACGGGTGTGACCCGAGCGTGCATATATGTACGCAACGGGGGACAGTGAGGCCCTAGGGGAGCCGGAATGTCCGGATCCTCGAACCACACCCCCAGAGGACTGGCTGATCATGGGCGGATCAGCGCCACGACGGGACCACCAGCTGCCGGTCGAGACGACCAGCTTCATCGACCGGCGTGGCGAACTGACCCAGGGACGCGAACTGTTGGCCCGCGCACGGCTGGTGACGCTGACCGGGCCGGGCGGCGTCGGCAAGACCCGGCTCGCCGCGCGCATCGCGGCCCGGGTACAGCGGGCCTTCCCGGACGGCGTGCGCTTCGTGCACCTCTCCGGACTGCACGACCCGGCGCTCGTGCCGCTCGCCGCCGCCGACGCGCTGGGGCTGCACGACCACTCGGCGCAGCCGCCGCTGGACGTCCTCGTCGAGCAGGTGCGGGACCGGCGGCTGCTGCTCGTCGTCGACAACTGCGAGCATCTGGCGGGGGCGTGCGCGCAGCTCGCCGCGGCCCTGCTGCGCGGCACCGAGGGCGTCCGCGTCCTCGCCACCAGCCGGCACCGGCTCGGGCTCATCGAGGAGCACCTGCTGGAGGTGCGGCCCCTGCCGGTGCCCGACCCGGACGGCGACCTCTCCGCCGCCGCGGGCTATCCGGCCCTCACGCTGTTCGCCGACCGGGCCGCCGCGGTCGTCCCCGGCTTCCGCCTCACCCCGGACAACCGCGCCTCCGTGGCCCGCCTGTGCCACCGCCTGGACGGTCTCCCCCTCGCCATCGAACTCGCCGCCGTCCGCATGCGCGTCCTCGACGTCGACCAGCTCGTGGACCGCCTCGACGACCGCTACCGCTTCCTCACCACCGGCAGCCCCGCCGCCCTGCCCCGCCACCAGACCCTGCGCGCGGCGGTCGCCTGGAGCCACGACCTGTGCACCGGTCCCGAGCAACAGGTGTGGGCCCGGCTGTCGGTCCTGGCGGGCGGCTTCGACCTGGAGACGGCGGAGGCGGTGTGCGCGGACGGCACCGGGGAGCCGGACGCCGGGTGGGGGACGTCCCCGGCGCCGGCGGAGACGCTCCTGCCGGGCGGCGGACACCTCGCCGGCGGGGCGTTCGCGGGCGGTGTCCCGGGCGGGGCACGCGGGGGACGTGTCGATGTGCCGTCGGGCGGCGCCCCGTTGGTGAACGGTTCCGGTGAACACGCCCGGCCTGTGCAGGCGCTCGCGGCGACCGTGACGCCGGGGAACGTGGTGCCGCCCGCGCCCCGTCCGCCCGGCGGGATCGTGCCGCTGCCCGTGATGCGCCCCGAGCCCCTGCTCGCCCCCCGTCCGGGCCTGCCACCGCCCCCGCCCCACCCGGGTGGCCCTGCCGCGCCCCCGCCGACCGCCGGCGCCCCGGCCGCCTGGACCGTCCGCCCGGGCGCCGCCCTCCGTGCCGACGATGTGCTCGACGCCGTCGCCGGGCTCGTGGACAAGTCCGTTTTGTGCCGGGAGCCGGGACCCGGCGGGGTGCGGTACCGGATGCTCGACACGCTGCGGCAGTACGGGCTGGAGCAGTTGCGGCGGACCGTCGGGGAGGAGGGCGCTGCCCGGCGGCGGCAGCGGGACTGGATGCTGCGGTCGGCCGAGGAGTGCGAGCGCGGCTGGTTCGGGCCCGGGCAGCCGGAGACCGTCGCCCGGCTGCGCGCCGACCAGGACAACCTGCGCGCCGCCCTCGACTTCAGCCTCTCCACCCCGGGCGAGGCGCGTGCCGGGCTGCGGCTCGCCGGCACCCTCTGGTTCTACTGGCACGCCTGCGGCGCCCCGCGCGAGGGCCTGTACTGGCTCGACCGGGCCCTGGCCGCCAACCCCGAGCCGACCCCGGAACGGGTCCGGGGCCTCTGGGTCGCCGGGCTGCTCGCCGCCGCCACCCAGGACTTCCCCCGCGGCCGCCGGCACGCCGGGGACGCCCTCGCCCTCGCCCGGGTCCTGGGCGATGCCGCCGAGGCCGCCCACGCCGAGTACGTCATCGGCGTCCTCCGGCTGTTCGGCGACGATCTGCCCGGCGCGCTACGGCACTTCGAGACCACCGTCGCCCGCGGCCCCGTGCCCGGCCAGCACCTCAGCATCGTCGGCCTCGACCAGGTCGAACTCGCCTGCGCGCTGGGATTCCTGGGCGAGGCCGACCGGGCCGTGGAGGTGTGCGAGCGGGCCCTCGGACTGTGCGAGCGGCACGGCGAGCAGTGGGTACGGTCGTACGTGCTGCGCATGCTCGCCCTCGCGCACACCGTGCGCCGCGACTGGGCCCGGGCCGAGCGGCACGCCCGCGAGGCCCTGCGCCTGAAGCTCGCCGTCCACGACGTCATCGGCATCGCGCTCACCCTCGACCTGCTCGCGTCGATCGCCACCGAACGCGGCGCCCACCGGCACGCGGCCGTGCTGCTCGGCGGCGCCGACCGCGTCTGGGCCGACATCGACGCCGCCCGCTGGGGCGCGCGCACCCTCAACTCCGCACGCCGGGACAGCGAGGAGCGGGCCTGCCGGGCCCTGGGCCGGGACGCGTTCGAACGGGCCCACCGGCGCGGCGCCGGCCTCGGCCTCGCCGAGCTCGTCGGCCAGGCGCTCCAGGAACCGGCCCGCCCGCACCCCCGCGAGCCCCGGGTCCCACACGACGACACCCCGGTCCGTCTCACCCGCCGCGAGACCGAGGTCGCCCGCCTCGTCGCCGAAGGGCTCGCCAACCAGCAGATCGCCGACCGTCTGGTGATCGCCCGCCGCACCGCCGAAGGCCATGTGGAACGCATCCTCAGCAAGCTCGGCTTCAGCAACCGCAGCCAGATCGCCGCCTGGGTGACGGCCCAGCGCCGACCCGTCCGTACCGCGACCCCCGAGGGGAACCCATGACCACCCGACAGCCGCCCACGCCCGCCGCGTTCGGCCACCGCATGGCCGTCTTCGGCACCGACGACGACTTCGTGGCCGCCGCCCTGCCCTTCCTCGGCGAAGGCCTCGCCGCCCCCGGCGAACCACCCCCCGTGGCCATCGCCGACCCCCGCAACCTGGACCTCCTGCGGGACGCCCTCGGCAGCGACGCCAAGGACGTCACCTGCATCCCGCACACCGACTGGTACACCGGCTCCGCCGCCAACGCCGTCGCCCGGGCGGCCTCCTACCTCACCGCCCACGCCGGCCCCGGCGGCCGGATCCACCTCCTCATGGAACCCGTCTGGAGCGGCCGGGCCGGCCGCTCGGCCCGCGAGACCACCGAGTGGATCCGCTACGAGGCCCTCGCCAACCTCCTCTTCGCGCCCATGGCCACGACCGCCCTGTGCGCGTACGACACCCGCACCGCCGGCCCCGCCGTCGTCGCCGCGGCCCGTCGCGCCCACCCCGACACGGACGTGTACGAGGACCCGGTGCGGCTCGCGGCCGAACTCGACGCCGTACCGCTGCCGCTGCCCCCGGCCGGTGCGCGGCCCCTGGCGGAGCCGCACGCCGCCGCCGTGCAGGTCTGGGCGGAAGCCCGGGGGCTTCCCGCCGCCGACGCCGAGTTGTTCGCCACGGCCGTCGCGGAGACGGCGGCGGCCCTGGCGCCCCTCGACGGCACCGCCCTGCTGTGGGGCGAGGCGCCCGCCTGTGTCTGCGAACTGCGCTCGGCCCGTCCCGTCCGCGATCCGCTCGCCGGCTTCGTCCCGCCACCGCCCGCCGGGCCGGAGCCCGGCCCGGGGCTGTGGTACGCGCGGCAGGTCTGCGCGTACGTGGACATCCGCGACGACGCCGGGGGAGCCACGGTCCGCCTCCAGTACGCGTAACCCGCCCACCTGCGCAAGCAGGTAGGGGATCGGGTAGTCCTCCCCCTGCGCCGGACCCGTCCCCGGGACACCCTGGAGCCATGCTGCAACTCTCCGGGCGCAGCCCGTTCCCGCAACCACCCCTGGGAGCGGGTCACCTGAGCGTCGAGTACGCCCCCGAGCCCTCCGCCGTCCGCGAGGCACGCGCCGAGGTGCGCAGGCAGTTGGAGGGATGGGGGCTTGCGGAGCGCGGTGAGGTGGCGGACGTGGCGGAACTGCTCGTCGGCGAACTGGCCACCAACGCGCTGGTGCACGCCGAGAGCCGCTTCCGGCTCACCCTCTTCGCCGCGCACGGCGTACTGCGCTGCGAGGTGGCCGACACCGAGCGCCGCGTGCCCCGGGTGCTGGACGCCGGCACCGGGGAGAACGGCCGCGGGATGTTCCTCGTGGACGCGCTGGCCCAGCGCTGGGGCTGCCACCGGGACGGGCCGGGCAAGACCGTGTGGTTCGAGCTCGGCACGTGCGGATCGGACGGCTGTGGTCGGCGACAGCCGTGACGCTCCGCTGGTCGGGCCTTGGCGGTATGCCCAGCCGCCGAGGCCCGTTCCCGGTCTGCGGGTGCGTTGTGGCCGTTCGCGCAGTTCCCCGCGCCCTTGGGTGATTCCGATACACACCCTCTTGTCGGCCCGGCCTGTTTGCGGTTTCTTGACCCTCATGGCGGACACCACGGGAAACACCACGGAGAACGCGGCCCACGAGCCCCCTGCGATGCGCAAGGCGAGTTGGAAGTACATCGGCCCGGGCATCGTCGTCGCGGCGACCGGTGTCGGGGCCGGCGACCTGGTCGCCACGCTGATCGCGGGCAGCAACTTCGGCTACACCCTCCTGTGGGCCGCGATCATCGGCTGCCTGGTGAAGATCTCCCTGGCCGAGGCGGCGGGCCGCTGGCATCTGGCCACGGGCCGCACCCTGTTCGACGGCTGGGCCGGCCTCGGCCGCTGGACGACATGGTTCTTCGCCGTCTACGTCGTGGTCTGGGGCTTCGTCTACGGCGCCGCGGCGATGTCGTCGAGCGCGCTGCCGCTCCAGGCGCTGTTCCCCGGCGTGATGGACCTGAAGTGGTGGGGCATCGCCTGCGGCCTGGTCGGTCTGGTCTTCGTCTGGTTCAACAAGTACGCGGTGTTCGAGAAGGTCATGACGGTCCTGGTGGGGGTCATGTTCCTCGTGACGGTGTACCTGGCGATCCGCGTCACCCCGAACATCCCCGACGCGTTCGCGGGTCTCCTCCCGGTGCTGCCCGACGAGAAGGACTCGGTCCTCAACACCCTGGGCCTCATCGGCGGTGTCGGCGGCACGATCACGCTCGCGGCCTACGGCTACTGGGTCAACGCCAAGGGCTGGACCGACACCGGCTGGATGAAGGTCATGCGCCTGGACAACCGCGTCGCCTACGCCACGACCGGCATCTTCGTGATCGCCATGCTCTTCGTCGGCGCGGAGCTGCTCCACTCGGCGAACGTCGCGATCGCGAGCGGTGACAAGGGCCTGATCCAGCTGGGCGACATCCTGGAGGAGGAGTACGGCTCGGCGACGGCCAAGTTCTTCCTGATCGGCTTCTTCGCGACGTCCTTCACCTCGCTGATCGGCGTCTGGCACGGCGTGAGCCTGATGTTCGCCGACTTCGTGGCCCGCCTGTCGGGCCGGGGCCAGGCGAAGGGCGAGGAGGTCGCCTCGGGGACACGCGAACGCTCCTGGCCCTTCCGCGCCTACCTGCTCTGGCTGACCTTCCCGCCCATGATCCTCCTCTTCGAGGGCCAGCCCTTCCGCCTGATCATCATCTACGGAGTCCTCGGCGCGGCCTTCCTGCCCTTCCTCGCCGGCACGCTGATCTGGCTCCTGAACTCCCCCCGCACCCCCAGGGAGTGGCGCAACGGCCCGGTCAGCAACGCGATGCTCGCCGTCGCGGGCCTGCTGTTCCTGGTCCTGTGCGTGAAGCAGATCTGGGACCAGCCGTGGGGGGAGTTCTTCTAGGCGGGGAGAATCGACGGATGAACGAGCAGCCACCTCCACCTCCCGGCCCAGGCTTCGGCCCGCCGCCACCGCAGTACGCGCCCGGGCCACTCCCGTATGCGCCCCCACAAGCGCCGTATGCCCCGGCTCCGCCCCAGCCGGCGCCGGCCGGCCCGGACTTCCTGGCCGTCGACAAACGCAACGCGGTCGTCGTCGACGCGTCCGGCGTCGCCTTCGAGTCGTCCGGGCTCTCGATCGAGTTCCGCTGGCCCGAGATCCGCAGCGTCCACTACCAGGCGAGCCCCAACGGCAAGGCGCTGATGGTCGCCGTGATCCACATGGACGGCAGGTTCTTCGAGTGCGTGGTGGAGGCCAAGCCGAGGTCGCGACTTCAGGAGTGGTTCCCGCAGCTGGCGTGGGTGCTCGGGCACTACCGGCCGGTGGGGTGAAGGAGCCGCCCCTCACCCCACCGGTGATGCCAGCGGTGACTAGGGCACTAGGGCAGCCCGTGCACGTGCGGGCCCACCGCGGCGGACCACGCGTTGCCGGCCGTCGCGTCCCAGTTGGTCGACCAGGTCATCGCGCCCCGGAGGTCCGGATACGTCCGGGGCGGCTTGAAGGAGCCGCAGCCCGAGCCCCTGGTCAGGCAGTCCAGGGCGCTGTTCACCACGGACGGTGACACGTACCCGCTGCCCGCCGCCCGGGTCGAGGCCGGCAGGCCCAGACCGACCTGGGACGGGGCGAGGCCGCCCTCCAGCTGGATGCAGGCCAGGGCCGTCAGGAAGTCGACCGAGCCCTGGCTGTAGACCTTGCCGTCGCAGCCGAGCATGGAACCGCTGTTGTAGTACTGCATGTTGACGACCGTGAGGATGTCCTTGATGTTCAGGGCGGTCCGGAAGTAGGAGTTCGACGTCGACTGCATGTCGATGGTCTGCGGGGCCATCGTGATGATCAGCGACGAGCCCGCCTTCGCCGAGAGCGACCGCAGCGCCTGCGTCATGTACGTCGCGTTCAGGCCGTTCTCCAGGTCGATGTCGACGCCGTCGAAGCCGTAGGTCTGCATCAGGGAGTACACGGAGTTCGCGAAGTTCGCCGCCGACGCCGCGTCGTTGACGGTGACCGTGCCGCGCTCACCGCCGACCGAGACGACGACCTTCTTGCCGGCCGTCTGCTTCGCCCTGATGTCCGCCTTGAACTGGTCGACCGTGTAACCGTTCAGCCCGGCCGAGTCCAGGGTGAAGGTCACCGCGCCCGGCGTCGAGGTCGCGTCCGCGAAGGCGACGGCGATGATGTCGTACTGGGACGGGACGTCGGCCAGCCTCTGGACCGTGGCGCCGTTGTTGAAGTTCTGCCAGTAACCGGTCACCGCGTGCTCGGGGAGCGCGGGGCCCGGGCCGTTCGGCTTGTTCGTGGTCCCCGTCACCGCCGCCGACTTCGGCGACTCGCCCGCCGCGTTCGTCGCCGTGACCTGGAAGGAGTACGACGTCGCGGCCGCGAGGCCGGTCACCGTGGCGGACGTTCCGGAGACCGCCGTGACCTTCGCGCCGTCGCGGTAGACGGTGTAACCCGTCGCCCCCGCCACCGCGTTCCAGGCCAGGGACACCGACGAGGACGTCGTACCCGAGACGTTCAGGCCGCTCGGCGCGGCCGGGACCGTCGGGCCCGGGTCCGTGCCGCCGCCCCCGTCGGGGCCGAACACCGACACGTCGTCCGCGTAATAGGCCGCCTGCCCGTACCAGCCGTGCGTGTACACCGTCACCGACGTCGTCGACGATCCCGTCGTGAAGGTCGTCGACAGCTGCTTCCAGGAGGCGGAGTCCGGCGTCCAGGTGGACACGTCCGTCGTGCCCGTACCGGAAACACCGAGGTAGGCGTATCCGCCCCGGACCCAGGCGGACAAGGAGTACGTCGATCCGGGCTTCACCCGTACCGTCTGGGCGCACCGGGCGTTGTCCTGCCCCGCCGGGGTCGCCTTCAGCGCTGCCGTGCCGGCGTGCACCGGGGAGGAGACGGTCGTACCGCTGCCCGCCGAGCAGGTCCAGTCGCTCAGGCCCGCCTCGAAGCCGGCGTTCCTGGCGTTGTTGACGTCGGCGGCGGATGCCTGGCCGACGGTCGTGACAGTGAGGGCCAGGGCCGCCGTGAGGGCGCCCGACCACAGCCGCAGTGATCGTCTGTGTCTGGACATGACAAGAAAATGGTCCAGACCAACGACACTGTCAAGAGGTCCAGACCAACCTGTCGAGCAGCAGCCCCACCGCACACCCCGCCAGCAGCACGCCCGTCGACATCCACAGCGCCGGCCCCGCCGGGTCCAGCACACCCGGCCGCAGCGCCAGCAGCAGCACCTGCGCCGCCACCGGAGCCGAGCACGCCGCCGCCAGATGCCGCACCGGCACCCGGCGCCACGGCTCCGGATGCACCCGCGCCGCCGCCCAGGTGGCGAGCACGACGCACACCAGGTTCGGCAGATGCACCAGCGCCAGCGCGGCACCGAACGAGCCGACGCCCCGCGGGCCGACCAACGGGCCGTACACCAGCGTCATCTGGGCGTACTCGCTGACGACGAGGACGACGATGCCGACGGCCCAGCAGCGGACGAGCGCCATCAACCGCTCCCGAAGATCTCGACGTAGAGAAGGACCGCGAAGCCCAGAGCGGCCATGCCGCAGCCCGCGACCAGGGCGAGCGACTGCAGCACCGGCGACCAGCTGCCCCGGCCCGCCACCGTCGCCGTGCCCTGCGGATCACGCGGGTCGTAGGTGACGGTGACCCGGGTGCCCTCCGTCGTCGACCAGCCCGCCAGGTCCTCGAACTCGACCGGCGTGCCGTCGGCCGCACGGAAGGCGAAGAAGTGCCGCCGGGCGTCCGAGCGGTGGTACGGCTCCGTCTCCACCCGGACGCATTCGCCCTCCGCCCGGACACCGCGCCGCAGCACCCGCGTCACCGTCACCAGCCGCCGCGCGTACTTCCACGACAGCGCGCCGAAGAGCCCCACGAGCAGCGTGAGGACGACGTAGCCGGCGCCCGGCACCTCCATGGCTAGTGCACCTCCACGGAGTCGATGATCCGGTCCAGGTCACCGTCGGACAGGGACCCCTGCTGCGCGTCGACCCGGACGGCGAAGGCCGAGTCGGTCGAGTCGAGACCGGCCAGGATCACGCCCTCGACCGGGGTGCCCTTGGGCGGGCCGCCGTCCTCGCCGGTCGCCTTGAAGGTGAAGTCGATCCGCTTCGCCCCGTCCGCGCCGGCCAGCTCCACATCCTTCTGGCCCTTGACGGCCGCGCCCATCTGGATGCCCGCCTCGGCGGCGATCGCGGCCTGTTCGGCGGAGTTCGCCTCGGTGAAGCCGAGCTGCACGGTGATGACCGAGACCCTTCTGCCGTCCTCCGTGCGCACCGCCGCTGCCGCGTTGTGCTCGCCGCGTTCGCTCGCGCTCTGCTCCTCGTACCCCTTCGGGTACGAGACGTCGACTCCCTTGGTCTTCAGGGTGCCCCAACCGTCGGGCACCGAGCCCGCGTCGGAGCTCCCGCAGCCGGTCAGGGCCAGGGAGGCCGTCAGCAGGGCGGCGGCCAGGGAGGCACGGCGGGTCTTCATCGGCTTGGACTCCGTCTCGTCAGTTCGCACAGTAGCTGTAGGGAAGATAGGAGCGACCGTTCCCGCGGGGCGCACCCAGGAACCGGGCGTCGGTCAGCGTCTCCGACTTCTTCTCCGTGCTGATCGTCATGCCCAGACTGAGCCCGAGATTCAACTCGAAGCCGTACTCGGCCGCGTTGACCTCGCCCGTGTACGTCATCCGGCTCGACCTGCCCTTGTCGAACATCAGCTGCCCGAAGGGGTCGTCGGCGCCCGGGCGGGACGTCGGGGCGTGGTCGTCGAACATGTACTGGAAGGGCGTGGCGATCTGCTCGTTGCCGCTGTCCAGCCAGCGCTCGGCGACGGCCCGGTCCCGGTCCCCGGCCGGGCCGGGGTCGAAGGTGAGGGTGTTGGTGACGATCTCGATGCCGGTCTGCGAGTCCGTGCCCTTGACGCCGGCGTTCCCGCCCCGCTTGTCACCGTCCTTCTCGCCGTTGTCACCGCCCGCTTTGGCGCCGTCCTTCTGGCCGCCCTGCTCGACGGTCCGGGTCATGTCGACGCGGACCAGCTTGCCGGTCTTCTTGTCGTAGGTGACGGTGATGGTGCCGGTCTGCGTCGTGTTCGCCGTGTACTCGCCGCTGAGCGGGCCCGCCTCGTAGCCCACCTTGGAGCCGTACTCGATGGACGAGGAGTACGTGTACGACTTGGTGTTCTTGTAGGAGTTGTCCGTCCAGGTGACGTCGGGGGAGTACTTGAACGTGCCGCCGAGCGCGGCGCTCAGCTTCTGCTCGTCGCCCGCCGAGACCTTCAGGCCCGCCGATGCCGAGGCCTCCAGGCCCACCTTGCCGTAGGTGATCTTCCGGTTGTCGCCGAGGTGCTCCTCGATCCGGTTCCGGGTGTCCTCCTCGTCCTTGAGCGGGCCCGTCCCGAAGAGATAGGCGATGCTGTCGCCGAGGCTCGCCTCCGCGCCGCCCGGCATGGTCCGCCGCATCTCGTACATCTGCAGCTTCTCCACGTCGTCCCGGAACCGCTGGGCCTCCTCGGGGCTCTCGAAGACCCAGGTGTCGCCGTTCGTGACCTTGATGCCGAGCCCCAGCTCCACCTTGTCGGCGCCGAACCGGCCCACCTTCATGCCGGGCTTGAAGTCCTTCTTCGCGGCGACGGACGCGGCGTCCGTGAAGGTCAGGTAGACGAGCTGGTCCCTGTCGTCGACCGTGCCGTCGCCGTTGACGTCCGTGTTCGCCTTGATGTGCTGCTCCTGGAAGCCGTACTCCTTGCCGATCTCCCAGAAGAAGACCTTCGCCTTGGAGCCCGCCTTGTCGGTGACGGAGGAGACCTGGCACAGCGCCGGCTCGAAGTCGGCGTCGGTCAGCGGCCTGTCCCGGCCCGTCCCGCCGGCCCCGCAGTTCCCCTCGCCCGCCACCCGGCACACCTGCGCGGCGATCCTGTCGTAGATCAGCTGCCCGACGCCCGTGGCCGAGACGGCGAGGACGATCGCGGCGCTGACCACGACCATGCCGAGGTACTCGGTGCCGGTCGCGCCGCGATCGTCGAAGACCGGTCTGTGTCCGTACGTCCGTATGCCACCCCCGCGAGCCATACGGCACCCCTCCTTGCCCGAACCACGTGCCTGTGGACGGCGAGAGTAGGTACGCGCCCCGGCGGGTGGCGTGGGTCCCAGGGCCCAAACGGAGGCCCACCGTCAACACTGGGCCCTCCGGGACCATCGCCTGAGACCCCCCGAACCCCCGCCCGCGACCGGCAAGATGCTCAACCTGCCCCGTTTTGACGCATCTTGTGCAACGGCAGTTGCTCCTCAGCTACACAAACGCTGTTCTCCGGTCACAGAGGCGTGGATACAGTGCTGAGGTAGTCACGCAGTGAAGTCACCACGGTGTGCCGGAACCACACGCGGCGCGCCGACGGGGGCATGGGGAAACGGGGAGCTGCGCGTGCCAACTGCCATCGCCGTGACCAGTGCCGACATGGCGCTGCCGCCACAGGACGAACGCACCCTGCCCGCCGTCGTGCTGCGGGACGTCGACCGGCGCCCGCTGGAGCAGGCGCTCGCCGACATGCAGACCCTGGTCGAACACCACGGGCATGTGATCGTGGTGTGCTCACAGGCCGCGCCAAACGCCGTGCGGCGACGGCTGTACACCCTGCGCTCCCTCATGGAAACCGACCGGATCGCCCTCTTCCAGCCCGATCTGCCCCCGCTCGGACTCGCCGTCCTGGCCCGCCAGTTAAGACAGCTCGCGTCCTGTGACATCAGCCCCGGCGTGCTGGCCTCGGCCGGGCGGCTGCTCGTCCACTACATCCACGCCGGGGCGCTGCTCAACTCCGTCGCCCGGCTCGACCGGGTCCCCGTCGGCCTGAAGTCGCACGCCAAGTCCTGGGTGCCCGGCAGCCAGTTCGGCGTCCTCGCCCACCCCGAGCCGCAGCTGGTGCGGATCACTCCCGAAGCCGAGCTGCCCGGTCCCGAGTTCGGCACCTGGATGCTGGTCGCCAAGGGGCAGCTCCAGTCCGACTGGGTCACCGGCACCCTCGCCCCCTCCTGGAAGGTGCAGGGCCTGCGCGAGACCCCGCTCCCGGCCGAATCACCGGGCTGGTGGGGCACCGGCAAGCTGATCGAGTTCTGCAGCTACCTGCCCGACCTGTCGGTCCTCTACCAACTGGTCACCTCCGTACGGAGGACCCGCTGCCACTGGTGCGGCATCGACGTCATCGGCGACCGCTGCGTCTTCTGCTCGGCCACGCCCCCCGTCCACGACGGCCCACCCCTCAACCAGCTCGAGAACCGAACGGCCGTCGGGTGAGCCCTGACACCGCTCGTCAGCACTGCTCCGATCCCGCTCGACCGATATCCCCAACGAGGTTGTACGGTTCATGAATTCCCGTCAGCGCCGCGGCGTGATTCTCCTGCTACTGTCGGTCGTCTGCGCCCTCGGCGCCTTCGCCGGCGTGCTGTCCGTCATCAGTGACGTGAAGTCCAAGGTCGGCCCCGAGGTCACCGCCTACCGGCTCAAGTCCGACGTCCCGCCCTACACCACCCTCAGCACGGGCCAGTTCGAGAAGATCAAGATGCCCGAACGGTGGCTGTCGGACAACGCGGTCACCGACCTGCGCGAGATCCAGGGCAAGATCGCCGTGACCACGCTGCGCGCCGGCTCCCTGCTCCAGTCCGACATGATCGTCCGCCAGCCGGCCCTCCAGCCCGGCCAGCAGGAGGTCGCCATCATGATCGACGCGGCGACCGGCGTGGCCGGCAAGATCACGCCCGGCTCCTCCGTCAACGTCTACGCCACCTTCGAGGGCAAGCGCGAGGGCGACCCCGACCAGTCGAAGATCATCGTGACCAACGCCAAGGTCATCGACGTCGGCGAACTCACCGCGCTGAAACCGGACGAGAACAACCGCACCCAGCAGGCCACCGACGCCGTCCCCATCACCTTCGCGCTGTCCGCCCTGGACGCCCAGCGCATCACCTACGCCGAGTCGTTCGCCCAGCGGGTCCGGCTCGCCCTGGTCGCGCCCGGCAGCGACACCACCGTCCCGGAGCAGGACCGGACGTACGAACTCGCGAAGGACAAGTGAGAGGCTCGCATGCCCACGAGGATCCTCCCGGCAGTCGGTGACGCGGACGCGGTCCGGTCGATCACGACGCTGCTCAGCCAGCTCCCGGACGCCGAGCCGGTGGCCCCGGTGGTCGACTCCACCCAGCTCATCGACACCCTCGCACGGCTGGCCGCCGAGTCCGTCGACGAGCTGCCCGAGGTCGTGGTGGTGCACGAGCGGATCGGCCCGGTCCCCGCGCTGGAACTGATCCGCGAAGTCGCCCTGCGCTTCCCGGCCGTCGGCGTCATCCTCGTCACCTCCGACGCGAGCCCCGGCCTCTTCCAGGCCGCCATGGACTACGGCGCCCGCGGCCTGGTCGCCCTGCCGCTCAGCTACGAGGAACTCGCCAGCCGCGTCCAGGCGGTCGCCCAGTGGTCCGTCGGCGTACGACGGCACCTGGGCGCCGGCGGCGACGTCTTCACCGGCGTCGGCGGCACCGTCGTCACCGTCAGCGGCGCGAAGGGCGGCACCGGAGCCACCCTGACCGCGATCCAGCTGGCCCTGGCCGCCCAGGCCTCCGGCCGCAGCACGGCCCTGGTCGACATGGACCTCCAGACCGGCGACATCGCCTCCTACCTGGACGTCCAGTTCCGCCGCTCCGTCGTCGACCTGGCCGCCATCACGGACATCTCCCCGCGCGTCCTGGCCGACGCCGTCTTCCGCCACGACACCGGACTCGCCCTGCTCCTCGCCCCGGCCGAGGGGGAACGCGGCGAGGACGTCACCGACCGCGCCGCCCGCCAGATCGTCAGCGCCCTGCGCTCCCGCTACGAGGTCGTCGTCATCGACTGCGGCGCCCAGCTCGGCGGCGCCGGAGCGGCGGCCGTGGAGATGGCGGACCGGGCCCTGCTCGTCACCACGCCGGACGTGGTCGCCGTACGGGGTGCCAAGCGGGCGGTACGGATGTGGGACCGGCTGCAGATCCGAAAGGCCGAGGAGACCACCGTCGTCGTCAACCGGCACTCCCGCGCCACGGAGATCCAGCCGCCCCTGATCCAGCGGATCACCGGCACGGCGGTCGCGGCCACCGCGATCCCCGCCAACTTCAAGGAACTCCAGAGCGTCGTGGACGCGGGCCGCATCCACGAACTGGAGAACAAGAGCTCGGTGAAGCAGGCCCTGTGGGGCCTGGCCGGTGAACTGGGGCTGGTCAAGGTCCCCGAGGGCGCGCAGAAGGCGGGGCGGTTGCGGGGCGTCGACCGGGGAGCGGTGAGCTTTCGGCGGAGGAAGGAGGGATGAGCGTGCGGCGTCCGGCCTTCGCGGCCCCGCCCTTACGGGACCGGGGCCAGGTCACCATCGAGTTTCTCGGCATGACCCCGACGATCATCGTGACGCTGATCGCGCTGTGGCAGGTCGTCCTCGTCGGCTACACCTTCATCCTCGCGGGGAACGCCGCGGACGAGGCGGTACGGAAGGCGACGGCGACGGAACCGGGCGCGCGGCAGGCCGCGTGCGAGGCGGCGGGGCTGAAGCATCTGTCGGAGGCGTGGCGGGGGAGTGCCGAGGTGACCTGCGGCGGCTCCGGCTACGTCACGGCGGACGTGCGCCTGGAGGTCCCGATCCTCTTCCCGGGCACGCTCTCCGTCCCGATCCCGGTGAGTGGCCACGCCGGCGCGGTCGAGGAGGCGGACTGAGATGCCGCACGGACGCAGAGACCGCGGCCAGGTCGCCATCGAGTACATCGGCTTCCTGCCGATCCTGCTGCTCGTCGCCCTGGCGGCCGTACAGCTCGGCCTGATCGCCTACACGGCCCAGCAGGCGGGCACGGCGGCCCGGGCGGGGGCGCGCAGCGCGTCGCTGGAGGGGCCTCACGAGCAGGACTGCCGGGCCGCGGTGAGCGACTGGCTGGCCGACGGGACCAGTTGCCCGGCGTCGTACGGCGGGGACGAGGTCACGGTGACGGCCACCGTGCAGATCCCGTCCCTCGTGCCGGGCTGGAACTTCGACCCGGCCGTCAAGACCGCCACGATGCCGCTCGACCACTGAGCACCGAGCAAGGAGCACCGGACCCATGAGCCTGCGAGCACGCATCAACTCCCCGGAGGAGAACGGAAACCGGGGCGAGGACGGCCACATGGTCGCCTCCTACCGGGCCAAGCTCCTGGAGGAGATCGACCTCGCGGAGATGAGTTCGCTGGCCGCCGCCGAGCGCCGGGCACGGCTGGAGCGGGTGCTCGGGCACATCATCAGCCGCGAGGGCCCGGTCCTGTCGACGGTGGAGCGCTCGCAGCTGATCCGCAGGGTGGTCGACGAGGCACTCGGCCTGGGCATCCTGGAGCCGCTGCTGGAGGACGCGTCCATCACCGAGATCATGGTGAACGGCCCGGACGCGATCTTCGTCGAGCGCGGCGGCCGGGTCGAGCAACTGCCCCTGCGGTTCGCCTCGAACGACCAGCTGATGCAGACGATCGAGCGGATCGTCTCCACGGTCAACCGCCGCGTCGACGAGTCCAACCCGATGGTCGACGCCCGCCTCCCCTCCGGCGAGCGCGTCAACGTCATCATCCCGCCCCTGTCCCTGACGGGCGCCACGCTCACGATCCGCCGCTTCCCGCGCTCCTTCACGCTCCAGGAGCTGATCGGCCTGGGCTCGCTGGACGAGCACATGCTGTACCTGCTGGCGGGCCTGGTGCAGGCGAAGTTCAACGTCATCGTCTCGGGCGCGACGGGCACGGGAAAGACGACCCTGCTGAACGCGCTGTCCGGGCTCATCCCCGAGGGCGAGCGCATCATCACCATCGAGGACTCCGCCGAACTCCAGCTCCAGCAGCCCCACGTGATCCGCCTGGAGTCGCGCCCGCCGAACGTCGAGGGCAAGGGTCAGGTCACCATCCGCGACCTGGTCCGCAACTCCCTCCGTATGCGCCCCGACCGGATCGTGGTCGGTGAGGTCCGTGGCGGCGAGTCGCTGGACATGCTCCAGGCCATGTCGACGGGCCACGACGGCTCCCTGGCCACCGTCCACGCCAACAGCGCCGAGGACGCGCTGATGCGGCTCCAGACCCTTGCCTCCATGTCGGACGTGGAGATCCCCTTTGTCGCCCTGCACGACCAGATCAACAGCGCGGTGGACGTCATCGTGCAGCTGACCCGGTTCGCGGACGGCGCCCGCCGCATCACCGAGATCGCGCTGCTGGAGAGCCACGGCAGCGACCCGTACCGACTGGTCACGGTCGCCCGCTTCCACGCGCAGCCGATGACACCCGACGGCCGTATCCACGGCGCCTTCGAGTACTTCCCGCTCCCACGCCGCACCGCCGACCGCCTCTACATGGCGAACCAGCCCATCCCGCAGGCCTTCGGCATCGCCCGGTCCGCGGAGCAGCTAGCCACCCGAGAAGCCAGGTAGGACCGACCGATGGAACTGCACACGCTCATCACGCTCACCACCGGCATCACCCTGCTGACCTGCGTCCTCACGGTGGCCGGCCTGCACTCCTACGCCACGGGCAAGGCACAGCGGCAGGCACTCGTCGACCGCCTGTCCGCCACCGGCCAGGTGCCGGTCGGCGGCCGGCGCCGGAACTTCCGGGGGATCGACCGCCGCCTGCGGCGCACGAAGCTCGGCAAGAAACTGGAACTCCGCCTGGCGGCCACCGGTCTGGACATCACCCCGGGCGAGTTCTTCGTCTACATGCTCGCCACGGTCGCCGGCCTGTGGCTGATCGGCCAGGCGGCACTGGCCCCGTTCTTCGGCCCGCTGGCGGGCCTGCTGGGCATCGGGGTGGCGGTCCAGTTCCTCAACTGGCAGCGCCAGAAACGCATCGAGAAGTTCATCAACCAGCTCCCCGAGATGGCCCGGATCCTCGCCAACGCGACCCAGGCGGGCCTCGCCCTGCGCACCGCGATCGGCATGGCCGCGGAGGAGATGGAGGCCCCCGCGGGAGAGGAACTCGGCAAGGTATCCGCCCAGTTGGCCGTCGGCGCGTCGATGGACGACGCCCTGAGCGAACTGGCGGACCGTCTCCCCTCCCGCGAACTGGTCGTCCTGGTCACCACGCTCGTCCTGTCGAACCGGGCGGGCGGCCAGGTGGTCAGCGCCCTGCGCAACCTGACGGAGACGCTGGAGGAACGCAAGGAGACGAGGCGTGAGGTCCGCACGCAGCTCTCCCAGGTCAACATGACGTCGTACGCGGTCCCCGTCCTGGGCGTCGGCTCGCTCTTCCTGATGAACGGGGTGAAGGACGGCGCCCTGGACCGCATGACGGGCTCCCCCTTCGGCCAGGCGGCGGTCATCATCGCCTTCTCCCTCTACGCCGTCGGCTTCGTCCTCATCCGCCGCCTGTCCCGCATCGACGTCTGAGAAGGCCGGAGCAGAATCATGGGACTTCTTCTCGCACTGGTCATGGGCCTCAGCGTCTGGGGCGCCTTCGCCGGCATCCGCATGTACCGGGCCGAGGCCAAACTCCCCGGCGACCTCGCGCTCGCCCTGGAGGTCGGCTCCACCCGCACCGGCGCGGTGGACTCGCTCATCGACCGCCTGGGCATGCGCTACGCCCCCGCGGTGCTGCGCCTGATGGGCCCCAAGCAGGTGGCCAAGTACCGCCGCAAGATCGACCTGGCGGGTAACCCCGGCGGCCTGACGATCGACCGCTACGCGGCCCGGCGGGCGGTGTACGGGGCTCTGGGCGGGGTGGGCTTCCTGGTCTTCCTGATGCGGGGCCAGCTCCTGGTCGCCCTCCTGCTGCTCGCCTTCGGCGCGTTCTGGACGGAGGTCGGCATCTGGTCGGCCATCCGCATCCGCAAGGACGTCATCGAACGGACCCTGCCGGACTTCCTGGACGTCCTGGCGGTCGTGGTCAGCGCGGGCCTCGGCTTCCGCCAGGCGCTGGACCGGGTCGCGTCCAAGTACGAGGGCCCTTGGGCCGACGAACTCCGCATCACGCTCCGCCAGATGGACCTGGGCATGAGCCGCCGCCAGGCCTTCGCGGAACTGCGCCGCCGCAACGACTCCGAGCAGGTCGCGATGTTCGTCACTGCCTTGCAGCAGGGCGAGGAACTGGGCGCCCCGATCGTCGACACGCTGGTGGCCCTCGCCAAGGACATGCGCCGTACGGACGCCCAGAACGCCCGCCGCAAGGCCGCGCGCGCCGTTCCCAAGGCCACGATGATGATCACGACCTTCATGGTCCCGGCCACGATGCTCCTCCTGGGCGCCGGACTGATCCTGGGCTCGGGCACCGACTTCGGCGTTGTCACGGGCGAGTAGGGGGCGACACCATGTCGATGACGGGCGAACGCACCGGGCGGCTGCGCCGCCGCCCGAGAACACCGGAGATCACCACCCCACCGGCAGGCACCGTCCTGCCGGCCCACGTCCGCACAGGCGCCCCCGACATCCCGGTGACGACGGCGACACCGGCGCTGCCGCCGGGGTGGGAGCGGGTGGACGCGCCGGTGGGTGGGGCGCACACGGCCATGCCGGTACCCGCGAACGGTGGCCCGGCCGCCGACGGTGCTCAGCCCCCACAGGGGTCACCCACACCCGTCGACGAAAGCCGCAGGGGCGGTACGGGGGGTGGCGCTCCGGGTGGTGTCGGTACGGGTGGTGCGGCCGGGAAGTCGGTCCGGGCCGGAGGCCGGGCGAAACCCGCCCCCGAACACCCGGCGATACCCATCCAGATCAACGCGCTGCAGGCCATGTGCCGACAGGTCTTCGGCTTTCGGCTGGCCATGATCGCCCTGGCCACCCCCACCGCCCTCATCAACGCCAACGAGGGCCTCCCCACCCGCCTGGTGGGCGCGGCCGTGGTCGTCACCTTCATGAGCTCCTATGTCCTGTTCAGGGACTGGGAACGCTTCGGCCCCCTCCTGCTGCGCCATCCCACTCTCCTGGCCGCGGACACCCTCTTCGGCGCCCTCCTGCTCATCTCGGCGGGCCCGGGCAGCACCCTCGCCTACGTCAGTGTCTGCACCCCTCTCCTCGCCGGCCTGGTCTACGGCTGGCGCGGAGCAGCCGTGTTCGCCTCCCTGCAGGCGCTGCTGCTCCTCCTGATCCAGGCGGCGATGCAGGACCCCCAGCCCGGCATCGCCGAGTCGTCCCTCCTCCCCGGCCTCTGTGTCATCGCCGGAGCCGTCGGCTCCAGTCTCCGCAACCTCATGCTCCGCTTCGGCGCGGCCACCCAGGCCCTGACGACGGTCCAGGCCCGCCTGGCCGTCACGGAGGCGGTTGGCGCCGAACGGGCGCGACTGGCACGCGAGATGCACGACTCGGTCGCCAAGACCCTGCACGGCGTGGCCTTGGCCGCGGACGGTCTGGCGGGCTCGGCGGGCGCCGCCCACATGGACGTGGCCCTGGTGAAGCAGCAGGCCGACCTGGTCGCCCGGTCAGCCCGCCGAGCCGCCGCCGAATCCCGCGAACTCCTGGCGGATCTGCGCCGCGAATCGGACCCCGGCCAGGGGACGGACGTACTGGTCGAGCTGGCCGCGCGTACCAGGGACTTCAGCGCCCGCACGGGCCTCCCGGCGGTCTACCGCCCCACCGGCGACCACTCCGTACCCCCGGTGCCGCCCGCCGTGGCCCGTCAGCTCCTCACCATCGCCTCGGAGGCCATGGAGAACGCCCACCGCCACGCGGGCCCGACCCGGGTCGACGTCCGCGCGGGCGTCCACGGCGACCTGCTCCGCATCAGCGTCTACGACGACGGCTGCGGCCTCCCGCCCGGAACCACCCTCGAACAACTGCGCCGAGCGGGCCATTTCGGCCTGGTCGGCATGGTCGAACGGGCGGCCTCGGTGGGCGCCCGCATCCGCATCGGCCGGGGCGGCCACCCCAAGGGAACGGAAGTCCGCCTGGAGCTACCGCTGGCGGCTCTGACCGCACCCCACGGCTGACCGCCCATGACCACGCCGCACACGTCCCCCACGACATGAGAGGAGGCAGCCGATGCCGGACCAGACGACTCCTCACCCCGGCGCCTCACAGCCGCCACCGCCACAGAACCCGTTCGACTTCCCGCAGCCGGCGCAGCCGAGCTGCCTCAGGGTCGTCGTGGCCGACGACAACCCGGTGGTCCGCGCCGGCCTGACCGCCCTGCTCTCCGGCCGCGAGGACATCACGGTCGTGGCGGAGGCGGCCGACGGCCGTGAGGCCTACGAGGCCGCCCAACAGCACCGCCCGGACGTCGTCCTCCTCGACGTGCGCATGCCCGGCGTGGACGGCATCTCGGCGCTCCCGTACCTGGTGCGGATCGCCCCGGTCGTCATGCTGACCTACAGCAGGGAGTCGGAGATCGTCCAGGAGGCCCTCCGCAGAGGAGCGGGCGGCTACCTGGTCCACGGCGAGTTCACGGCCGGTCAGCTGGTCGACGCGGTCAGAGACATCACGCAGGGCCGGGCCCACTTCACCCCCACGGCGGCGGGAGCGCTGCTGGCCCAGCTCCGGCAGGGCCAGGGCCAGGGCTCGAGCCGGGGCCCGGGAGCCCCGGCCCTACCGGATGGACTGGGACAGGCGAATGCGAATGCATACGGAAATTCCGCTTCCGCATGGCCGCATAATCAAACCCAACTAACGGCTCAACCAGCCAATATGAGCCTTCCGTACGTCCCGACCTCACCTACTTCCCCGGAAAACCTTTCGCAAGTGCAACCAGATGTGGGACAGTCTCCGTCTGAGTGGACGAGTGGCCGTCCGGCTGCTCCCTACAGGTCGCGGTTCCAACTGAGCACGAGGGAGGCGGAGATCATGGACCTCATCGCGTCCGGCATGAACAACCAGCAGATCGCCGCCACCTGCTTCATCAGCGAGAAGACGGTCAAGAACCACATCAACCGCATCTTCGCCAAGCTCCATAGCACCAGCCGCTCTGAGGCCGCGGCGAAGTGGCTCGGCACGGCACCGGACTCACACCGAGGACGGGGGTGACCTTCGGTGACGGTATGGGGGGAGAGTTCGTTGGGCCCGCGCGATTGGGCCCTGGATTGGGCCCTGGGACCCTCTGGCGGACGGCGTGTTCCGCCGTACGTTTCTCGTGTCGAAGGCGGCACCGGCAAGGAGGAAGCCGGTAACGCCATTCGTGCCCAAGAGACTTGTACGTCGGCCGGTAGGCGGCCGGCCGGTACCGGAGGGGAACACCACCATGAGCAACTGGATCAACATCACCGTCTCGTACCTGCAGGCCCGCGCCGCTCGCAACGACAAGGGACAGACCGCGGTCGAGTACCTGGGGATCATCGCGGTGGTCGTGGCGATCGTTCTGGCGATCACGGGTACGGACATCGGCCAGTCCATCTTCGAGGCGATCACCGACAAGATCACCGAGGTCACCGGCGGCTGATGAGCCCCCGTAAGTACGGCGACGCAGGGCAGGCCTTCCCCATCTACATCACGGTGGTGGCGGGCCTGCTCTTCCTTGCGTTCGCGTACCTTGCGGTCGGCCAGGCCGCGGCGACACGGAACGGTGCGCAGACGGCGGCGGACGCCGCCGCCCTCGGGGCTGCGCAGGATCGGCGGAACCAGCTCGTGGGCAGGTGGATGGACAACCTGCTCAATCCGGACCTCTGGCAGGACATCTTCCACGGGAAGGTTGAGGGGCTCGACCCCTCATGCTGGCGGGCGCAGCAACTCGCCGACGCCAACGACGCACACGTCGTGGGAGGCGGCTGCGAGCCCGAGTGGGACCCGCTGGGCTACACGGTCGAGGTCAAGACGAACGATCCCGTCGGCGACAGCATCGTCCCCGGCACGGAAACGACGTACGCCACGGCAGAAGCCAGGGCCGTGATCGAGCCGCGCTGTTCCTTGCAACCGCCCGAGGAGGGCAACGACAACGACGAGGACCTGCCGCAGCTCAACTGCGGAGGCCAGAACTGGGACCTCGACGCAGACGATCTCTCGGATCTGCCCGGTCCCGATGACCTCTTCGACGTCCATCTGGCCGACTGACAAAGAACGACGAACAAAGGAAGCGGAACTCATGAGCATTCGGTTCACCACGACGGCCCGCAGGGGGATGGCCGCAGCGGCAGTTGCAGTCAGCCTGGCCCTCGGTGTGGCCGGCTGCAGCAGCGGCGACGACAAGAGCGGTGACACGTCAGCGTCCGCTTCCAAGGACTCTGGCTCGAATCCGAGTGCTCAGGAGGGCCCGGCGGAGGAGCCGCTCGCTGAGTTGAAGGGTCCGGACGGTCTGCTTCTGCAGATCACTTCGGCTGAGCGGGACTCAGGCGGGTTCCTCACGCTCGGTGGGAACTTGAAGAACGACGGCAGCGAGACAGTCAACGTGCCTCCCCAACTCAGTGGAAACGAGACCGAGATCATCAGGAACGGCCGGTCGCTCGGGGGTGCCACCTTGGTGGACTCCAAGGGAAAGAAGCGGTACTACGTGCTCCGTGACACCGAAGGCCGCCCGCTCACCACGACCAACTTCCCTTCCATGAAGGCCGGTGAGTCCATCCCTGTCTTCATGCAGTTCCCGGCGCCGCCCGAGAGCTCGACCGAAGCGTCGTTCCAGCTGCCGCAGTTTGCCGCCGCCACCATCAAGATCTCTGGCTGAGGCAGACCACCATGACCCACACCCGGAACCGAGCCCCACGCCTGACGGTCGTCCTCACTGCAGCCTCAGTTATGGTCGTCACGAACCTTTTCGGTGCCGTTTCCGCTCACGCGGCCGACGGCCCGAGTTATCCACCGGGCACCGAGCCGAAGGCAAGCGCGCCGGTCAAAATCGACGCGAACGACCCCGATCTGAAGCTGGTCGACGGCGCGACTCTCGCGGAGCCCAAGATCCTCGACATCAAGTCCGTCATAGAGGACCAGGGCGGCGAGGAGCGTCGCGAGGACACCAACTCGGACGTGAAGTTCGCGCTGCAGGCGGAGGTGCTGTTCGGCAAGGACAGCGCGAAGCTCAGCGGTCAGGCCAAGGCGCGCATCGCCGACATCGCCGAAGAGATCAAGGCGCAGAACGCGAAGAAGGTCCGCGTCTTCGGCTTCACGGACAACCTGGGTTCGTCGGCCCACGGTGACGTGCTGTCCCGCCAGCGCGCGTCGGCCGTACACGGTGTCCTGGATGACGAGCTCGCGGACTCGGGCATCACGTACGAGGTGCGCGGCTACGGTGAGCAGTACCCGATCGCGGACAACTCCACGGAAGCGGGCCGCAAGAAGAACCGCCGTGTCGAGGTCTCCTTCCCGCGCACGGAGAGCTGAGCCACCACCGACCCAATCGGCGCCCGTCCCCGTGTCACTGCCGGCGAGGACGGGCGCCGCCCGTTCCCGCGTGCCTCTCAGGTGCCAGGGCGGGCATTGAGTGTCCCGTCCCGATTGTTGCTGCATCGGGACCCGGCTCTGAGCTGGGGGATGAAGAAACGTGTTGGTCCGTGCGGCCCGGATCTGCGCAGGTTGACTTTGCATTTTCGGGTTAGTTGTCATTTCAGTCTGATGTGGACTCCATCGATGGCCAGAGAGCGTTGCGTCGAACGGCTGGCGGCCGACCCCTGGCCTCGCGAGGTCCGCCGAGGAGACGGAGGCGATTCTCGATATCGCAGCCCGGCGGCGCGCGGTTCCTTCAGACGTGTGTGGCCTCGAAGAGTGAGAGGACCTCCGTTCCTTCATGGACGCGGAGCGTCACGGAAGCCCTGGCTGTGAGGGCGTCTTCAAGGCGCGGTCGATAGAGGGGGTGCAGTCGCGTGAGAGCATCCTCCACGTCCGCCCACTCGGCGGCGATGGATTCCGCTGTTGGGCGAGGTTCCCCCGACAAGGCTGTCGCGATGAAGATGCCTGCGAGGATGCCCCGGCTCGGATGCTGGTAGACACCCACCAAGCCGTGGACTTTGACGTGGACCCCGGTCTCCTCGTAGGTCTCGCGAGTGGCGGCATCATGGAATGCCTCGCCCGGGTCCACCAAGCCACCGGGCAGCTCCCAGCGTTCCGGGGAGCGGCGGCGCGCAATAAGGACACGTCCCACGTCGTTGAACGTAACGCAGGTGGCCCCCAGGGCATATCTTCTCGGTGGCTGAGAGATCATGTGTGTCCGGCTGCTAATCACTTCCCAGCCCTGCCTTCATGTTGTGAAAGACCAGAAGATATCTCCAGAAGAGGAGGCGCCGAATCCGCCTGCCTGGAAGATATTCAGCACTGTCTTCTCGGATCTCCGCGAGCGACATCGAAGGGGGCGCCACAGGTGCTGAAGGAGACTGCGTGCCCCGATCGGGACGGCTTCCTGACCAGCTCTCTCGGAAGAACACCGCAGCACGCCAAATAGCGTTCACAGGGACGGCCAGAAGGCTTATGGCGTGGTCCCATATCGTTGCTTCTCGGTAGCATCCGAGGATCACCAAGACGCCGTTCGTGGTGAGCGATGCGCGCAGCTTCTGCACTGTCTCAAAGGGGACGTGGTGGATGCTGGCCAAGCACGCGATGTAGTCGTATGTGTCAGGTGTCAAGGTTAGGTGTGTGATATCTGCCCGCTCGAAGCGGATCTGCCTGGGGAGATCGAGAGTAGAATTCATCTCTCGTGCGGCGGTGACGACGTCATTATCTACGTCAATCGCATCTACTTCGATTCCTCGAAGCGCTAGTTTCTGTGCAAACCTCCCTGTGCCGCAGCCCACCTCAAGGGCCCTTCGGCATGATTCGGGAAGTTCACGAAGTAACAGGTCATGGTAATGATCGTTGTGGTTGAACGGCACGGCGTCATCATGACACGGGCTCGTCCAGGGAGTTCGACCCCGCTTGACGGGCCTCGCGTTGCAAGCGGCGGACTGACTGGCGGTGCAGCACGAGGGCGGCGACGGCCAGCCAGCCGGCGCCCAAGAGTTGCCCAGCGAGCACATCGACGCTGAAGTGCGCACCGAGAAGGACCCTGCTCCACGCGACGAGTTCGGCGCTCAGCCCAGCAAGGAACAGCATCAGTGCGGAGACGGCCCGTGGCATCTGGGAACTGAAGTAGAGCGCGGCCAGCATGAATCCGGTCGTCACACCGACCGCGTGTCCGCTGGGAAAACTGAAGCCGTCGGCTTGAATCGAGGCACAATCCAAGGCCGGACGCTGTCGTTCAGCCCATCCCTTGAGCAGGTTGCAGCTCACTGTGGCGGCGTACGGAATGACCAGGAGGACTGCGGCAGCTGTGACGTTCCGCCGGATCAGCGCGAAGCACGCGGATCCGGCGGCAATGATGGTCACAGGCCACGGGTTGCCCCACGAGGTCAGTGTCTCGAGAAGCCGGGCACTGGACGCGCTGCTGCTCGTCCAGGCGCAGAGCGTCTCGCTCAGCCGTTCGTCCCACCGGAAGGTGACGAGGACGAGTAGCAGACCGGCGTGGACCGCTGCCCACCACGCGAACCATGCCAGTGACCGGGGCCGGTCGCCGGAGTGGTTTCGGATCATGCGGGGCTGGTGGACTTCGAAATGTGGTCCAGCAGTCCGCGGGGCGTACGGATCGTCCGCAGGGTGCTGTCCTCTATGTGGCAGTCGAACTCGTCCTCGATACGGCTGATGATCTCGATCTGATTGAGGGAGTCGATGTCCAGATCGCCGAAGGTGACGTCCAGTTGTTCCTGGGAGAAGGCGTTCCCGGTGATTTCCTCGATCAGGGGTGCGAGGACTGCGAGGAACTGTTGCTCGGTCATGGATGTGTTTCCCTTCGTGATGAGTGATCGATGGTTGCGTCACGAGGCGCGGCGCCCGTAGCGGGCACGCCAGTGCATACGTGTGCTGGTCAGGCCCCACACCGCGCCGGCAAAGATGGCAAGGATCGCCAAGTCAGAAAGGGCCCGGGAGGCGTCGGGTGCCGTTAGGGAGTGACGCAGGCTGTCGGCCGCGTAGACCGCCGGGTTGAGGTTGCCGATCCAGATCAGTGCGTCGGGCAGCAGTTCTGGTGGGACTGCCACCGGGCCTGCGGCCATCATGAGGAGCGTGGTGGCCAGGCTGAGAGAGGACGCCTGTTCGATGGTTCCGGATCTGCTGCCGATGAAGGCCCCCAGTCCGGCTGAAGGAAGCAGGGCAAGCAGGAGGCACAGCGGGGCGAGTGGCGAGAACGTGAGCGGGACGTCGAGTAGGGCCGAGCCGAGCAGCAGGGTCACCGCGATGGCAGGCAGCGACAGGATGGAGAAGGCTGCGAGTGTGGCAAAGATGAGAGCCTCGCGACGGACAGGCAGTGCGGCGTAGTACTCGAAGGCGCCGTTTCCGCGCATGAACGCGAAGTTGCTGGCGATTTTGTTTTGAGTCTCGAACAGGATCGCCATGGTGACACTGCCGGTCAGGACATATTCGGTCGCGGCGTGGCCAGAGTTCCGGGCGAAGAGCCCCAAGGCGGCGATGCTGACCAAAGGGGCAAGCACACCAGTGAGCACCATCTGAGGCCAGGACCACCGCCAGTTGGTGAGCTGAATCCTGAACAGGTCCCAGACCTGCCCAAGGAAGCTCAGTCCGAGCTTCTTGTCACGCGTAGCTGACATACACGTCTTCCAGGGTCGCGGTGTGCATCGTGAACTCGGGGAACTGGGTGAGATCTACGTCCTTGGTCAGATGGGGCAGGTCGGCAGAGTCGACGAGGGCCACGACCTTGCCGCGGTGGTCGGACTGCACGCGGACATAGTCAGGCAAACCATGCATTTGTGTATCGCCTACCGTGATCGACAGGCGTACCTGGGAGCGGAGGGAAGACTTCAGCTCGGCGGGAGCGCCCAGCGCGACGAGCCGCCCCTCCTTGAGGATTCCGACGCGCTCGATCACCTGTTCCGCTTCGATGGCGTTGTGGGTGATGAGGATGATCGTGTGGCCGTCGCGTTGGTTCAGCTCCCTGAGAAGCTGCCATATCTGGCGGCGACGCGACGGGTCCAGCTCGTTGGTGGGCTCGTCCAGGATCAGCACAGGCGGTGATCCGATCAGCGTCACCGCGATCTGCAACAGTCGGCGTTCTCCGCCGGAGAGCTGCCGGGCGACCTTGCCGGCCAGGTGGGTCAGACCAAGCAGCTCCAACAGGGCGTCACGCTCCCGGCGGGCCGCCTTGGCGGCGACACCGCGTAGGTGCGCACTGAAGTAGACGGCCTCTTTGACGGTCAGGCTGTTGAGGGCGAAGGCGGTCTGCGGCATGTAACCAACCGTGGCCGCCGTGAAGCGAGGGTGGGCAAAGACATCGCGCCCCAGTAGCCTCACCGTCCCCCCATCCGGTCGCACCAGACCGATCATCTGCTTGATCAGGGTTGTCTTTCCCGCACCATTGCTGCCCAGAAGTCCGAAGAATTCGCCCTGCTTTATGTGAAAGGAGATCTCGCCATTGGCCGGCCTGGGGACTCCGTCGAACTGCTTGTGCAGGCCCTCGACCTCATATGCGTAAGGAGGGTTTTCTGGCATGCTCACATCTCCCGCGCCGCTTGGCGCCAGATGCTGCGGACCGCGGTTGCGGCCCCCGTGATGTCCTTGGGGGGAGCCGGCCGCG
Source organism: Streptomyces chartreusis NRRL 3882 (assembly GCF_900236475.1). Lineage (GTDB taxonomy): Bacteria > Actinomycetota > Actinomycetes > Streptomycetales > Streptomycetaceae > Streptomyces > Streptomyces chartreusis_D. The sequence continues at coordinate 3,275,901 of NZ_LT963352.1, read as the reverse complement.
CTGCTGCCTGGCCGAAGCAGCGGAAGAAGCCGCTCATGGCCGAGTCGCTGGGCAGGTAACCGTGTGATGCGGAGGCCACGCTCTCCCTCGGTGTCGCGTCGCTGTACTGGAATTCGGTGTGCGGGCCGCAGGTCACCGTGAGACGGCCCAGCCTCGGGCTCCCTACCGGCAACTTCAACCGGTCCTGCTCGGCTGGAGTGAGCACGCCGATGGAAGGATCGAGTGCGTGCAGGGCCTGGTCGAGGCGCTTTTTCTCCGCTGGTGGCACAGGTGCGTCGGCGTACAGGTAGGCGCAGTTGCTGTCACCCTGGAAAACCATGCGGTCGGCGAGCCCGAGGTCCGCCAGCACGTGGTTCGGGCGCAGGTGGGTCTCGACGTAGTCGATGCCGTGGTCGGAGAAGAACAGGAACTCCGCGTGCTCACCGGCGGCCTGGGCGAGCCGCATCACGCAGGCGTCGATCCGGGCGTAGACGTCAAGGATCTGCTGCCATGCGCGACTTCGTTCACCGGAGCTGCCTCGGACCGCATGCCAGTAGAGGAACTCCTGAGCATGGTCGGCCTGGTTGAAGCGCACGAACAGGACATCTGGGTCATGCTGCTTCAGGACGTCGAGGGCGGTCTGTTCCACCCACTCGGCCCGAGGCGATTCGTGGAACGTGTGGCCTGGATTGGCGGTGTATTCGACGTACAGGGACGCGGGCCCGTCACCGGCGCGGTCCGGCATATCGAGCCCGCCGAATCCCAGGGTGATAACGGCGGTTCCCAGACGCACCTCGATCTGGCCTTCGTCGAGCCTGCGGCAGGAGACCGCCACGGACACGGAACCCGAAGAAACGGGGATGTCCAGCCGCGTGGGCCGGAGGCTGTCGGCCACGACAGCGGTCTCTCGGTGGCTTCCCACCGTGATCACGTTCGTCTGCTGATCGACCCGGAGATACAAGGCCACCTCGTGTCCCAGGTAGGAGAGCTGCACCACGCCCTCGGCCGCCCCGTCAACGGTCGGTCCGAGCGGGACGACGAGGTTCCGGGCTGGGGCGTACAAGCAGTAGCAGCTGGGGATCGCGAGCTGGGCGTTGCGGGAGAAGGTCTGCGGGAAATGGACGGCGGCGGCCGACGCCCCTTGCCGGGCAAACCAGTCGAGCAGGCTCGGTGCGGTGAGCGAGCTTTCCTCGTAGGGGTGAAAAGATGAAAGCGGATCGTCCGAGCGTCGGCGGATCTCCTCAACACTCTCCCGCTCCCAGAAGCGGTTCCCCACGATCCCGTGCCCGCTCGGGTACGTCCCGGTAAGAAAGGACGCGTGGGAGGGCGCTGTTGACGAGGGGTAGATGCTGCGCAGCTCGTGCACGGCAGTGCCGGGAAGTGTCGGCAGGGCCCGGCTCAGATTGAAGAAGTCGTGCTCGCGGATGATCCCGGGAAGCCCGCCGTCGACACAGATGACGACCATACGCCTGCGCCGCCCGCTCATGCGCTCAACTCCGCTGTGCTCAGGGATCCGTGATCCATCAGGGTCTGTGGGGCGAAGGTGACATTGTGTTGGTGCAGAAGCCAGGCGCCACCCGAGTCTCCGGGACGGTACTGCCAGTGTGTGATCCCAGCGTGCGCAACCAGCAGCTCCACCCTGCCGGTCCCGCCACACAGCAGTTCATTGACAGCGTCGAAGAAGCCACTGTGGGTGACCAACACAATCCGCTGGTCCTCCGACGCCTGATGACACAGCTCGCTCATGCATGTGGCGACCCGCGTCATGAACACATTCCATGATTCCGCCCCCGGTGGCGGCGGATGGAGCCGGTCCTCCCGCGGGTTCGGCAGGAACTCACCCGCGACCGGAGACCAGACGATCTCATTGAGGCGCGGATCCTCCCGTGCGGCAAGGCCGGTGTGCGCCGCGACGATGTCGGCTGTCTGCTGGGCGCGGGGAAGCACACTGGTGCGAAGCTCTGTGGGACGCCGCTCAGCCAGCCAATGAGCCGCTTCCTGCGCCTGTCGGCGTCCTCGCTCGGTCAGGCGATCCTGGTGCGGGTCGAACTTTCCGGAACGGTCCTCGGCGTGGCGCAGTAGGTAGAGGTGCATGTCACTCCAGCGACGCGGGGGTACTGGTGTGCCAGTTCCACGCCGTACGAACGATGTGGTCAAGGTCGCGTTCTGCTCGCCAGCCGAATCGGCTCAGCGCCAGACTCGGATCGGCCCAGGACAGACCTGGGTCCCCTGGACGGCGGGGCGCCATGGCAACCGGGGTCTCCTTCCCGGAGACGTCGTGCAAGACATCGATCAGCTCGCGCACGCTGACGGGCTGGCCGCGGCCCAGGTTCACCGGCCCGCACTGACTGCCTTTTTGCAGACCCTCCAGGACCCGCACGTGGGCCTGGGCGAGATCCTCGACGTGGATGTAGTCGCGCAGAGCCGTCCCGTCGGTCGTCGGGTAGTCGTTGCCGAAGATCCGCAGGGTGGGCGCCAGGCCCAGGGTTGAGCGTATGGCCACCGGTAGGAGTTGGGTTGATGCCGGGCCCGCGTACTCTCCCAGGGAAGCGTCGTCGGCCGCACCTGCCGCGTTGAAGTACCGCAGGTTGGCGTAGCGCATCCCTGTGGCCTGCGCGTAGGAGGCGATCACGCGCTCGCACAGGTACTTCGTCTCTCCGTACGGACTTTCGGGCCGTACGGGCGCGGTCTCATCCACCGGGCAGATTTGCGGGGTGCCATACACGGCGCACGAGGAGGAGAAGACAAAGCGCTCCACCCCGGTGCGTGCGCACAGGGCGAGCACGTTCTGCGTCCCCGTCAGGTTGACGGAGAAGTACGTGTTGATGTCACGCAGCGACTCTTCAGAGGATTTCAGGGCCGCGAAGTGGATCACGGCCTCAGGGTGGAACTCCTCGAAGACCGTGCCCATGCTGGCGATATCGAGGATGTCCACCACGTGTAGGCGGCAGCCACGGACTGCTTCGCGGCGGCCCGTGCTGAGGTTGTCGACAACCACGACCTCGTGGCCGGCCGCAAGGAGGCGCCGTACGGTGAAGGAGCCCACATACCCGGCACCCCCAGTCACGAGCACTCTCATCGCACATCAACTCCACTGGGAACCGCTGCCATGGGGCCGCGTAGTTCTCGTCCGATCATGAATGCCTCAGCCGCTTCCACCCCCACCTGCGTCCCCCGGTATGAGGCCAGCGTCCGAACGGCCGCCAGGGAGCGAGGGTGGGGCGGGTCGTACAGCTCGTACGGGTAGGCGGCAAGTGCCCGGCACTTGGCTTCGACGTGCCCGGTGACGTCGTAGAACAGGTTGGGGGTGAACGGCGCCACCAGGCCCGTTTGCTGTTCCGTGGAAGACAGGACCTCGAAGTGCAGCACCTGCCGAACGGAGCCGGAGCCGAGGATGCGGGTGCCGTACCCCACTGCATGGGCGACGCTGCGGTGGTCCGCGTGGATGTCGCCAGGGTGGTGAGTGAAGACCACTTCGGGCTCTGCCTCACGCAGGGCGTGGCTAACCGCATCGACGACCTGTCGCTGAGGGAGGTCGGCCAGGAGGCGTCCGTCGGCCGCCAGACCGCCGAACGACACCTCGGCCGCACCGAGATCCTTGGCCGCCACCTGGCAGCGTTCCCGCGCCTCCTCGATCTTCACGCCCGAATGCCGCAGCGAGATACCCTCGGCGAGGATGTGGATCTGGACCACTGCGCCCTGCTGGCTCAATGCCGACACCGTGGCCCCGGCACCGAGAACCTCGTCATCCGGGTGTGCGGCGATGACCAGGACCTTCACGCGGGCTCCGTAACCGGTCGTTCGCCGTCCGCGGTGCGGGCCGCAGGCGTCGCCTGACCATCCTGCCGGACCAGCGCGCCCATGGCGTAGAGCCGGTGTGCAATCACACCGAGCGTCTCTTCGGGGAGCTTGATCAACTGGAGTGGGTCACCGGCTTCGACCGCGGTGCGCACGACAGCGTACGTAGCGCTGTCCAGTTCCATGATGTGCGATGTACGCGGCACGAAGACGAAGCCGCCTTGTGTCTCTTCACGCAGCCGTACGTCGTCCCACACCACTTCGTGAAGGACCGTGTCCGGGGCGAGCTGTTCCAGGGCCAGGAGATCGAGACGGTGGGCGAGGTACTCCACGCGTCGTACTGCACGATGTCCGCCGCGAACCGACTCGGATCCGGCGGCTCCCATGGTCTCGGCGGCTTCGCGGTCGCTCAGGAGCCGCTGCATCGCCTGCCGCAGGTCCTCGTCGTCGATGACCAGCAGACCGTGCCGCTCGTCCTCGACGAACTCCGGGATGCCGCCCTGGACAGAGGCGATGACGGGGCGGCCGGCGGCCATGGCCTCCTTGAGCGCGAGCGGGCCGGTCTCGGGAACCGTGCTGGTGAGGACCACGGCGTCACTGGCCTTGATCACCGGGGCGACGTGGTCCTGGTGGCCGAGGAATTGGACCCGTTCGGCTACACCCCGTTCGATGGTCTGGCCTCGTAGTTCTGCCTCCAGCGGCCCCTCACCCGCGACCACCAGCAGCGGGGGCGCGGCGTCCGGCGGCAGCTCCAGGTCAGCGAAGGCGTCGATCACCTGGTCGATGCCCTTCTCCCAGGCCAGGCGGGCCAGCACGAGGAAGACGAACTGGTCCGATTCGGCTCGGAGTTCCTTTCGAGCGGCGCCGCGGTCGGCGGCGTCCAGAGCCGCGAGCAGAGGCTCCCCGACGCCACTGGTGAGTATCTCGACCTGTTCGTCCTTCAAGACACCGGCGTTGATCAGCGGCTCGAACTGGCGTTGCCGCTGTTCCAGTGACGTGGTGAAGACCAGGTTCACGCCGGTGAATAGGTCGCGCACCTCGTCGGTGGTTCCCAGAGGGAACGCCGAGTGCCGGAACAGGCACACGGCGGCATCAGTCACGCCCTGCGACTGGGCGTGGTGGACTGCGGCGGCGTCCGCGCGGCCGGAGACACACACGATATGAGGACGACGATGCCGCAGCGCCTTGCGAACCGCCTCGGCCGCGTCGTCGCTGGCGAACGCCGGCACACTCACGGTCGTTACCCCGGCGGCACGGCACTGCTGAAGCATGGCTCCACCCTCCTCCGCGAGGACGGTGACCGTATGGCCTGCCTGCGCCAGCCCGAGCGCCATGTCGTGCATGTAGCGGTGTTTGCCGCCCCATACCTGATCGGAGACAGTGAAGATGATCTCCATTAGTTCCGAACACCCCTCCCGAAGATTCCCGGGCACGAGCCAGGGATGGTCCATAGAGCGCTGAATGTGCGAAGAGCCGCCAAGCGGGCGTTGCCTACGCCTCCCAGCACGGCATAGGTCATGCCGCTGGCTCGCGCTTCGCGCAGGCACTCCTCGATGAGCGCTGTCGCCAAGGACAGATCGCGACCGCGTGTCTCGGGCACGAGCGCAATCGCAGACAGCATCCCGAGCCGCGCAGTGTCGTAGGCAAGGAAGCCGAGCAAGCGGTCCTTGGGCGGCAGTTCCTTGTTCCGGTCGACCACGATCACAGACGAGATCGGATCCCGTGAGAACGACCGGTGGATCTCGCTCGCCCAGCCTCCGCCGAAGGTCTCTCTGAGCCAGTCGACAATCAGCAGTTCCTCACTCGCTTCGGGACGACGCACCCACAGGTCTCGGCCGTTGACCGTAAGAGACGTGGGAGTAGAACTTGGCGTCCAGGTCCGGAAGTCGATGAAGAGATCCGCCCATTCCAGGCTCTTGTCGTCCCGCGCCGCCGCGCTCTTGCGTTCGCTGGAATCGGGAATCCACCACGCCGCCTGCCGCAGCACCGACGGGAAGTGGTCCGCGTATTCGCTGACTTCCGTCATCGCGTAGGCATACCCCAGCCACTGAAGCCGCTCGAGTGCGACATGGACGAGAAGCCAGTGCATGCCCGCCCGCTCCGCCGGGGCGACCACGGCCGCCACCTCGCAGGCGCCGACTGTGCCCGGGCCCTTGACGTTGATGCCACACCGGCCCAGAAGCGTCCCTTCCCGGTGCAGTTCGACGAAGGACTGGGCTCGTGGCCCAGCGGCCCCTTTGAACCGGGGAACGACAGGAGCGATATCCCGCGATGCGGTGGCAGGGCTCAGAGCGTCGAGCAGAGGCTGGGACGGCGTGAGGTCGTACAGGCGTATGAGGGCCTCCCTGGACAAGGCCTACCTCACCTCCGCGCCTTCGAAGATCTGCCGGTCCAGCAGCGAGGTGAGCGGGGGACCGTCCGGTCCGTCACTGGTCGCGAAGTCCCAGAAGATCTCGCGCAGACGCTCCTCGGTGAACTCCTCCTGCTCTTGGACGAGCTGCTGCTGCCCCTGCGTCCAGATCTCTTGCACGGGAGCATCCTTGGTGTTCCCCAAGGGCGCGGCACTGTAGAGGCGGCTCATGGTCACGTCGCCTGTGGCGGAGATCGCGATGCTGCTGTCGCGCACCAGGTAGGGGAACATGACGACGTCCTGGAAGGGGCGCAGCTTCTCGCCCGGGACCAGGTAGGGCGCGTTGAGGTTCAGGTCGAAGTCCGTGGCCGGCACGTCCCGCTTGAACTCGGTCACCTTGCGGTGGACCGCCATGGTCTCCTCCTCTGTCAGGAGCAGACGGTTGCGGCCACCGCGGCCGTGCGCCCGGACCAGGATGAGGTCCTGGCGCCGGAAGCCGTGGGCTCGCAGGTAGTGCGCGAGGTCGAACACGTTGTGCTGGTTGGTCTTCATGACCGTGGTCAGCACCTTGAAACTGCGCACACGGTCGCGGAGGTAGATCGAGTTCTCCACGACGGTGTCGAACACGTCCATGAGCCGTACGGCGGCGAACGTCTCCCGCGTGCCGTCCATGCTGACCCGGATGGACGAAATGCCGCTGTCCACGATGCGGTCGAGCTGTTCCCGCGTGTGCGCTGCCGCGTTCGTGATGAGAGTGACGGTCGAATGGCGCAGCTTCGGAACGACGTCCAGGAGCTGCCAGAAGCCCTTGCGGATCGTCGGCTCCCCACCGGTGAGGGTGATCTCGAATGTCCCCATCCGGTCCAGTTGGAGCATGATGTCCTGCAACTGCTCGATGGACAGCATCTTGCGGCGGATGTGGACGGGGATCTCCCCGGTGTTCGTGCGGCAGTGGATGCAGCGCAGGTCGCATGCGTAAGTGACATCCAGACTGGCGCGTACAGGTGCGGTGTAGCCGGTCATCAGTCGGCCCCCTCCTCTTGGAAGATACGCTGGCGTATGTCGTCAAGGTCCCGCGACTGCCACCATTCGAGAGTGAGGCGAATGCCTTCCTCGATTCCGATCCCGCCGGACCTCTCTCCGATCTGCCGCGTCTGCAAGGCGGTGTCCGCCCGGAACTCCGTGATTTCGTTCGGCCGAGGCTGCTTCCGGGCGACCTCGGCCGCCGGAGAGGTCGCCTGCAGGATCCGGATGACGTCGTTCACGGAGAGGGACTGGCCGGAACCGAAGTTGACAACTGAGGGCAGTGGTCGGTTCGCCAGCGCGACGAGTTTGTCCACGACATCCGTGATGTAGGTGAAGTCGCGACGCTGCTCACCGTCGCCCTCGACAGGCAGTTCGTTCCTGGTCAGGAGGTTGGCGCAGAGCCGGGGTACGAGGGCGTCGGGCCGCTCGCCGGGGCCGTAGACGTTGAAGAAGCGAACGATGCCCACCTCGGGAGCGACTGAGGCGCGCTGGTGGGCCCCGGCCACCATCTCCAGCCCGACCTTGCTCGCGGCGTAGGGCGAGCGCGGGGATAGAGGGCTATCTTCGGGTGTCGGTAGTGTGTCGGCCTGGCCGTAGACCTCGCACGTACTCCCGACGACCACCTTCGGCACGCCAACGCTCGTGCAGAGAGCCAGCAGGTGGCGGCCCGAGTCCACGTTGTCGAGATAGTCGAGCGGCTGTTTGAAGGAGCGAGGAACACTCTTGTGCGACGCCAGGTGGTAGACGAGGCGTACGTCAGAGAGATCCCTTTCCTCTAACTCTAAGACGGGTTTTTCTAAGAACTTTCCGGTGCCTTCCGGCGGGATCATCGGCGGCACACGCAGGTCGTCCAGGACTGTTACTTCTTCCCCGGACGCCACCAGTGCGCGGGCAAGGTGGCCACCGATGAATCCGGCGCCTCCGGTGATGAGAATCCGGTGTTTCAAAGTGTTTCTTTGCACGCCAACACCTCGGCATCCCCGTTAGTGGGTTTACTCGAAAATGGGCCTATCGGTTGGAACATCGCACACGCCCACATTGAGGTGGGAGGGGAACCCCGTGGCCCGTGATCGATATCGCCACCCTAAGCCGTGTGCGTGACCCGTCGCGTGTGACTCGATTCACGTTTGGTCGGCTCGATGGTCTCATTCAGTCTGGGAAGCCCCAGGTGGAACCGAGATCGGGAATGCTTCGTTCCGGATATGTGGGCACTGCGGCGCCTGATCGTTCTGTCTCGAACCTGCTGTCGAATGGCTTGCTGCCTTCGATGGGGTGGCATCCTTTTCATGGCATACCGGCGAGTAATTTTGAAGCGTATACGGGGCTTTTGGCCGGCCAGGTTGCTCAGGTCGGTCATCCGATCCTGCTCTGGTGCAACACTCAGGCGCCCCGGAGCTCTGGATACTTGTCCCCAAGGTCCGCAGTCACGTGCCCGCATCGGTTATCGGCCGCGGATGCCTGCTGCGTCGGCTTGTGCCTTGGCTTGTGCGGCGCGGATTTTCAGGAGGTAGTCGCCCAGTTCGGCTCTCTCACGGGCTGTTTCTGCCTGGATGTCTTCGTCGACGCGTGTGCTGTGCCAGATGGCGCCGTCGATCCGTTCGTAGTCCGGTCGCCACTCGCGCGTGATGACGGGTCTGATGTGCTTGTGGCCGAGCAGGGTGGCCCCGACCCTGCGTTTGCGGCGCTTTTCTCGTCCCGTCGGGACTGGGCCCTGTGGAGTGGTGGGGGAGAGCCCGTCGCTCTCGCGGGTGAGTAGGTCCGTAGGGGCTGGGAGGGTGGGCGCCAGGAGTCGGTGTTGCTCCAGTGCCCTATGGCGTCGCCGAATACGGAGGCGTCGTCGTAGGGGTAGGTGATGTGGGTGCTGATCTCCTGGAGGAAGCGCTCCCGCTCCCGTGGTGATCGCGCGTCCGCGACGCGGCGCCAGTAGGGTGAAGCGATGATGACGGCCAGGCTCACGGCCTCGGGGTGGACGGCGGCGAACAGCTTGGATGTGCTGTACGAGCCGTACATGAGGGCCTCGTCGTCCTCCGGTATCAAGACCCGCGTGCGGGCGTCCCAGGTGTGCCAGATGTGGTCGGGGCCGCGTTGCTTGGGGTGGTCGTCGGCGGAGTTCCAGATGTGTCCGCAGAAGCTGAAGGCGGTCAGCACCGCGTCGAACGTCAACGGCACACCACGGCGGTGCAGGAGGCGAAGGTGCCGGCGCTGGGCGTGGACGATGTCGGGCAGTTCGCTCAGGTCGGCCGCGGGCCAGTCCGCGTCCGGAGGGCCGATCCAGGTGCGGTGACGCAGGCAGACGTAGCGGTGGTGGGGCAGGAGCCGGAGCACCACGCCGCCGGGGTGCCGGGCGTCGCAGAGGCGGCAGCCGGTCTGCGGGGTGTGGCGGAACATCCGCCAGTCCGCTGCGGATCGCGCAGCTCAGGCATGGCTCCGGCGAGTGCGTGAACACTGCGGCCGGTGAGGGTGGCGAGCCGCTTGGAGACGACCACGCGGCGCATACCGTGGGACTTCTCCCGTTGGGTGACCTGGACCCAGAGGTCGCTGACGTCCAGGCCATGAAGGTTGGCGAGACGTCTGATGTAGGAACGGGGATTTCGTGCCGGGCGGGAGGCACGGGATCGGGAAGACGGCGCAGGAGCATCAGGCCGCGTGCCTCCGACGGGTGGTGCGCTTGGCAGGGGTGGTGCGTTTCTCGGACTGTTCGGCGGCGTAGTCGACCGGCACGAGCGTGAGGAGTTCTTCGGTGATGCGTTCACTGCCGTCCTCGATGGCGAGGACCGCCGCGCCGCGGATGAGCTGGGACAGGCTGCCGATCATGCTGCCGGTGCGGTGGAAGAGGAACTCGCTCAGCCCGGTGAGCGTTCCCGGGCGGTGCTCGCGCAGCCGGAGCATGGACTCCAGGGTGCCCACCAGCGCTCGCCACTCCTCCTGCTCCATCGCGGTCGCATGGGAGAACGGCGTGGCCGGGACGACGACGAACCGTCCTGCGATCTGACGCCCCCGGGTGCCGGCGAACAGCCCCGCCGATTCGATGTCGATGCCCGCGTAGGCGAACGTGGCGGCAGGCGTTCGGCGAAGTACTTCAGCTGGTCGGAGGCTTCGGCGCCGGACCGGGTGGCCAGGTTGAGGTTGTGCAGCTCGTCGACGAGAACCAGGTCGACGTGGACATGGGCGGCGGTCGCGCAGACTGCGTCCACAATATCGGTGACATTCGCCCGGCTGGGGAAGGCCAGCCCGAAGAACCGGGCGAACTCCATCGCCAGCATCTTCGGGGTCGCTGCGGGCGGAACGGTGACGTAGACGACCGGCAGCCGGTTCACGTCGCGGGGATACCGCTTGCGGACGGCCAGTTCATGGGCTCGGCCCAACTGGGTCAGGGCAGTCGTCTTACCGGTGCCGGAGGAACCGGAGAGGAACACGCCGCGACGGGCGGAGATCTGGTTGCGGTTGAGCTGGATCAGCAGCCGCGAGGTGGCGACGACCTTGCGGATGGTCGGGGTGTTCACCATCGGCAGGTCCGCGTGGTACTCCCGGAGACGCTCCTGCTCGCGCACGCGCTCGCGCGGGGTCAGTGCCGTCCATTCGGCCGCCGTCAGCAACCGGGGCGGGATCGGCTCGTGCCCGACGAAACGGCCCCACCCTTCCTTTGTGATCAGCGGATTGTCCGGCGGCGCCGAATCGCCACCATCGAGCTCCTGGGTACCGGCCGGGGAGGTCGTCTTACGCTTGCTCATATCCATCTTTCAGCTTCGGCATGGGCGTCGAAGACGCCGAAATCCGCCACCGGCACCGGAGACAATGCCTCAGGCTCCGGTTCGGGCTCCGTCTCGGTCTCGGGCGCCGTGGCCTGCGCACGGACGGCGGCAGCGACGCGGGTGCGTCCAGCCACCTTGGCCGACCGGGTGTCTGGGCCGTGCTCGCCGCGGGTGAGCAGCTCGTCCAGAACGCGTGCGACCGCGGCCTCATTGGTGTCGTCCAGTCCGGCCTCGGCGGCCAGGCGGCGGGCATGCTGCCAGGTGAAGTCGGCGAACGGCCCGTTCACCAGCGGCAGGTGCACCCAGGGGACCGTGATCCAGCCCTGTTGCGTGCGTACGAACACCTGCGACAGGTCGTAGGGGTCGTAGTGCACCTCCCACAGCCCGCGTTTGGCGGTGATGCCGGAGTGCTGACGCCGGTACGGCCCCAGCTCGGCGCAGTCGTAGGTGCGGTAGCTGATCCGGATGCCGTAGTCGTTGACCGCCCGCCAGGCCACCGGCAACAACTCCAGGTAGTCCTCACCGCGCAGCACGAGCGGCAGGTAGCCGCAGGCCGCGACCAGCGAGGCGTACTTGTCGTTCGGCGACACCGACTTCTTCGGACGGAACGGATCGCGCAGACTGTCGTGCGGTCTGGCCTGCCACCCGGCCAGGATCCACTCGTCCAACAGTTCCTGAAGGTCAGGGATCGTCCACACCGCCCGCTCCTCGACCCGATCGCCGCGACGCGAGACGTTCGGGCCCGTGTAGCCGGCCAGATGCTGCACGAACAATGTGTTGATCGCCGAGAACGTCGCCTCCACGATCGCCTTGTCGGTCGGCGTGCGCGGACGAGCCCGCTGCACCGAGATCCCGAGCCGGTCACAGGCCCGGATGAACGTGTCGGAGATGAACACCTTCCCGCCGTCGATGACGACCGTGTCCGGCACGATCACCGGTCGCGCGGCGGCCTGCTCCATCCGCGTATCCACGTCCAGCAGCCGCCGGTGCGGCATCCGCGACGCCGCCATCCGCAACGAACCCGACCAGCCCGGCCGCATCGGCTCCGGCACCAGCATCCGCGCCAGCAGCAGCGAGGCGTCCACCGCCTTGGTGCCCACTGGTCGCAGCACCGCCGCGCAGATCGTCCGCGTCGCGACATCGACCGCGATCGTCAGATCCGCGCGGACCGTCAGCCCGGAGTCGAGTACCACCATCACATCCAGCGAGGTGGAGTCGATCTGTACTTGTTCGCCCGGCCTGTCCGCGAACGTCGGGGTGAACGGACCCTGCGGGCGGTTCGCGGTCTGCCTGCGCGTGACCGCCGAGCCGAAGGTGTGTCGGCCAGTGGAGAGCGCGTCGATGAGCTTGTAGAAGGTGTTCTTGCTCGGAAGCGGCACCACCCCCTCACCGTGCGTGGCCTCCACCATCTTGACCACCCGGCGGATCAGCCTCGGCCGCGTCCCCGTCGAAGCGGACGTCTCCGCGTCCAGAGCCTCCCGGATCGCCGCCACCAGACGGGCATCCGCGCGTCCCGTCGCCTCCGACATCCGCACGGCCCGCTGGTCGACCAGCCCCCACGACCCCTGCTGGGCGTAGCGCGCCCGCCGGCCCTGCACCGTACGCAGGCTCATCCCCAGCTCGTCCGCCTTCGCCTGTGCCCGCTCCACCAGCGACCACGACGCCGGGTCGTACTCGGGCCGCGGGAACGTGCCCGGCTCGGCACCGGGCGGCAGCCCCGTCTCGACCTCCACGACATGGCGCTCCCACTCGCGTGCCGCATCCCGCACCGGATCCGGCAACGACGCCAGCAGCCCAGGCGGCTCCAGCCCGGGCAGCGGCTCCGTCCCGGTGACCGAGAAGTCCGGCGCCGCCATCAGGAACGAGGCCAGCACCACAGACTCGGTCCCGTCTTCCGAGCGAAGCCGTACCGACGTCCCGGCCAAGGCGACGACCTGGTGGTCGCCCCCGTCATAGGCGATCCAGTCACCCGGCCGCAGCACGGAGACATCACGTCCCGCCATCACAGATCCCTCCCCAACGAGACAACCGATTCCACGTGCAGCGGCACGGACACGTCCACCACCAGCTCGTGCGTCCACAGCAGATGGAACAACACCGGCAGCACCGCGACCGGATCTCCGACCAGCAAGGCGGCGGCCGACGCCATCGCGGATGTTTCGGAGCTGATGGACCAAAAGAACATCGATCCCCTCAGCCGGGGAAAGCTGGGGGCCAAGGTGCTGAACTCCCAGGACAAGGACAAGCTTGCGGAGAACTTGCCGAGGCGAACACCACCAAGCGCGTGGCGCAGACCGAGGCGGCAGACGGCAGCACGGTGTACTCGTCGGTCGGCGAGGAGGCCAAACTGACGAAGCTCCCGGACGGCCTGGGCGGCGAGATCGACCTCTCTGGGATCCCGGACGCCGACGTGGCCTACCGCGGCAAGGACGGCAAGGTCCATGTCGCGGAGGTCAAGAACCGAGGAAACGCGACAACTCAGGCATCTCTGCCTGCCCAGGCAGAACGGTTGGGCAACTGGCAGAAGGCGGCGCCGGGCCGTGTGGCCCGCTACGAAATCGCCACCACCAAGGACTGGCAGAAGATCTTCGACAAGTTCCAGTACAAGAAGCAGACCAAGTCTCAGAAGGCCGCAAACGAGCCGAAGGTACGCCCCGACGGTACGCCCGCGTCGGAGATGGCCAAGCACGGCGTGGGAGCGCGCATCGCCGGCCAGGACGTGTCCCCCGCGCAGCTGAAGGCGATGGACGACGCCTGGAACGCCAAAAGCGATACCGAAAAGTACGAGGCCATCCACTCCGGCAAGATGAAGGACCCGAAGACAGCGATGCAGTACTTGGGGGTCTCATGACCGACGATCAGCAGGCTGCCGAGATCCTCGGGGAGCTGGCGGCAGCGATGGCCGATGCTCCGCCGAGCACCGAGGGCTACTGGACCTCCGAAGAGTTGCACGGACTCTACGAGCGTTTTGAGAGGGAGCCTGACCTTCCGCTTACTGACGGGCAGCGGCGGCTCTTCATCGCCCACCGTGCCCGTAGGGCGGCTTCGTCCCGCATCCGTGGTCTGCTGTCTTCTCTGAAGGAAGCCGCCGAGCGCGGCCGAGTGACGGCCACCGCTGAGGCAGCCGTTCTTGCCGAGGCGTGTGTGCGCGCCGGACTCGCGGCGCACGACGCGATCAGCCTCCTGTTCCAACTGGGTGTGCCGTACGGCGAGCAGGCGCTGGCACGACTGGTGCCTGACACGCGTGTGAACGAGGGAGATCGACGCTGGGGCCGCTGGTGGCTGAGGCGTCTACGTGAGCCGAAGTATCAGGCGATGGCTGGCCGTCCTGTCGGGGACGAGGAGCTGTTGCTGCCAGAGGTGGTTCGAGACCTGACCTTCGGTTGGCATGGTGGCTGGGAGATCGAGGAGGAACCGAAGCAGGAGCGCTTCGCTCAAGCCCGCGCTGTTCTCGAAGCCCTTCTGCCCAGCATGAGGCTGCCGTTTCCGGAGCCCGTTCCCGAGTGGGAGGGGGACTGGGACGAGGATGAGGATGAGCGCCCCGATTGGCTGGAGATCCGTATGGTTCTGCGAGATCTGATGCCTGATACCAGGCTCGTCACCCGAGAGCGCATGGCCGAGGGCTGGTATGAGTGCAAGCAGCTGGGGCTGGATGTGCAAGACGAAGGGCCTGAAGAGTTCAGCGACCGGTGGGCCGCGCGCATCGGTGCCTGGACCGCGGAAGCAATTCTCTCCTGGCTTTGGCAAGAGGACCACTTCGCCCCCTGGGCCCTGGACCTCGCCACGCGCTACATCGACCGGAACGTCGCCGTGGCCGAAGCGACACGCTTGCTGTCCGAGGCGGCGCAGGGCAACGCTTGAAGTCGTGACAGTGCGGCTCGTTATCTGGGGGGCATGACGTACGACGAGGATCACGCGGAGACTCAGGAGGACCGCACAGCTGCGCTCCTCGGAGAGTTGGAGGCGGCGATCTCACCATGGACTTCGTCAGCGACCCGGTCGGCTGCGTATGGGACCGGGTCAACTCGCCCGGAGAACGCCGGCTCGGCCACGCGCAAGGCGGACTTCGCCGATCAGGTCGAGAGGCTCAAGAAGTGGGCGGGCAAGGAGCCGGGCACCGGAAGCGCGAGGAATTCCGAGCGTCCGCCTCCGCCCTCAGCTTGCCCGGCGCCGACTCGCCCCCCAGCGCCCGCCGGATGGTGGCGATCACCGTCGCGGGGGAGTGGAACACCTCCTCCGCGGTGAACCGCAGCACGATCCGCACCTCGGAAAGCGGCCGACGTCGCGACGGTGGTCTTCGCGCCGCCCGTGATACGCGTAGCCCTCGAGCTCGACGCCGACACCCTCCGTTCAAGAAGCTGGCCGAGGTCGGTGAATCCTTCGACAAGGCAGCGGACGCGGCCAAGCAGCAGGCCCAGGACGCTCGCAAGCAGGCCGACGAGGCCGACAAGGCCGCCGACGAGGCGGAGAACAAGAACGCCAGCAATAAGCCGGCCACCGAGTGGCAGGCCACAGACGATGTTCCCGGTCCGGCGGCTGGGAAGAAGCTGAGGTTCCCCGACAAGCGGCACACCGTAGCGGAGCGGGCAGCGGTCAGGTCAAGGAACGCAACACCGTCATCCTCCGAGGTAACGAGGATCTGGTCCGCGCGGACATCGAGGCAATAGCGAAGGGGCGTGCCAAGCTGCTGCCGGACAAGAACACGTACGAGATCAACGGACGGACGTATCGAGTAGAGGACACCGGAACCGTCTTTCCGGTCTCCCGCCCTGCCTTGGTCGACATGGACCGCATTGAATACGCTGCTCTGAAGGAGATCGTGCGGAACAAGGGTGATCTCAGCAAATCGCAGCAACTGCAGCGCGATCCGAAGTTCGTCAAGAATCCGGACAAGGTCGCGAAGGCCAAGCCGGTATATGACGGGACGTACAAGTGATCGCGAATCTTTTCACCGTCGCGGAATCAGAGCCGTCGCGGCTCCGCGGGGCGCTGGCTCATTTGCTGTCCGTGACGCGCGAAGCGGTCGACGTCGCTGACACGGACGGTGAACAGGAAGCGCGTCGCTGGGACTCACCTGTTCTGTGCACGTACCGCGTGCTGCCGCCCGGTGACCTGGCGCTGGAGCTCGACATCTACGTCGACGACGAGACGGCGGGAGCTCTCAGTGAGGCGGACTTGGCACAAGGGCTCGCGGTCCGTACGACGACCTCGGTCCTCTACCCCTCGATGGACATCGACCTGGACTCCGCATACTGGGTCGCGGTGCCGGATGGACGAGTCGTGAGATGCCGACTGGAGGCGATCGACTCCGACGAGGACACGAGATACCGGGTCGACGCGGTGGAGGAGAAGGTGCCCGATCTCCCTCGCGCGAAGGTGGAGTGGCTCCCCGAAGCTCTCGAATACGAGCCTATGGGGACGCCTCTCTCCGATGCCTTCCTGGCCACGTATCCGACGGACACGGCGGCGAGCGTCGAAGGGCGTGTCCACTACAGCCTGCGCGTGTGGGAGAGGCTGGTGCGCCGGTTGGAGTCCGACTGGAGCCCTTCTGGCCGGTACCGGGAAGACCTCTTCCGGCGTGATCTGGAGGCCCGGGACACTTTGGCGCGTCTCGTGCGCGAGGTCGACGACGTATACGCCGGCGGCCTGCGATCCTCTGTGACGCGATTGGACGGCATCTTCCGTGCATGCACCGAACCCGGGAATGAGGAGAAGACCGAGCGCTGGTGGTGGTGTCGGCGTCCAAGGAGTGTTCCATGGTGAGCCCACGAGGACGAGAAGGAGCGCGGCACGTCCTTGGAGGTCTCGGCCGACGGACACTGGGAGATGACAGTCGACCTTCTGGACCTGCAATTGGGGCGGGACGACGAGGCGTGGGGGTGTCTCTTCAACTTCGGCGGGACGGAGGGTGCAGATCATTCCTCGTCCGAGATATCTACTGGGGCTCCACGCTCAGGGAAGAGAGCTCTGACAGGCTACACACTCCGGACGTCAAAGAGGGCTGACCACGACATGCAATCACGGGCCCAATGAAGGTGCCGGAGTTCGGAGAAGGGCTCCCACGGCGCGTGTCCAGTGCCGACTCTATCCAATGCGGCCGCTGAGTGCCCTAGTGGCTGGTCCTTGACCCCGACCCCGGCCACTTCGCAGACTCAGCCCTCGAGCTTGCTGGGCGCGCAAACGGAGGGCGACTCGTGGATACCTACCTGCTGCCCGCCGCCATGCGCGAGCTGCCACCGCCCTGGCACGATCTGACATACCGCAGGTCTCAGGCTCTGGAGGAACTTGCCCCTACGGAGGAGGACCGTGAGCAGGCTCGGTACGTGCTGCGCGCGTGCCTGCCCGACCGACGGCAGAGTGTGCACGACTGGGACGAGGAACTACGGGACTCCTACGACGACCGCGATGACCACACCTTGGACGAGGCAGACGCCTGGCTGACCCGAACCATGCCGACTACCTCCCAGGTCACTCGGGAGCGAGTGGTGCAGGTGGTCGGAGCCTGGGCTGACATGGGCATCCCCACGGTGCCTGAGCAACCGACTGAACATCGGGTCGACAGGGTGGCGGCGGAATGGGCCGCCTCGGTGCGCCAGGCGCTGGCGTACGACGCCTTCGCTTTCATCGAGCGTGCAACCACCGCCGGATTGCCGGACGATGCGGAGGCTGAAGACGCCGCGCTGCTCGCAGCAGCGTTCGTGCGGGTCGGCGTGGCGGTCGAGGCGGCGGTGCGCATGCTTGTCTCGCTGGGCCGTCCGCGCGGCGAACAGGCCCTGCGGGAGCTCGTAAACGACGACGAGGTCCGGGACGTCCGCCCCTATGTGCGTTCCCGGCTTCTCGGGCTGCGCCGTTCGGTGTACGAGGTTCGGGCCCGGGAAGTCACCCCCGACGAGGAGCCGCTGCTGCCCGAAGGGCTGCAGGGCCTTCCCCATTCCTGGCAGAACGACTTCGGCTGGGGCGCGGCCGCGCCGGATTCCCACAGTCTCGTGCAGGCGCGTTCAGCACTGGAGGCGTGTCTGACTGTCGAGCCGGTGCCGGATGACGCGCAGATGTGGAGTGACGCTCTGGCGGACTGCAGTGCCATCGCCGAGGTGGTGCGCGCCCTGATGCCGTACCCACGGCTGGTCACTCGCGAGCGAATGAGGGAGGCGTGGCGCGAGTGCCAGTCGTTGGGCTTCGAATTTCACGGCATGGACGCCGAGGCCTTCGCCAACGTCTGGTGTACGAAGATCGCTGAACGGGTCACCGCAGCCGTCTTCCGCTGGCTCGCTGACCTCCCGCAAGGCGGCGGAACGGCAGGCGAAGAGGAACCGGCTGTTCTGTCGGCGACGGCCCTCTGGGCTGCGGAGCTCGCCGAGCGGTGCGCCCGGTGCGGCAACGCGGTGCAGGAGGCCATCTGGTTCCTCCACCGCACGGATGACGTGCCGGACAGCCGTGAAGCCCTGGCGCGACTGGCCTTCGACCCGAGCCTGCCGGTCACTACGAGGAACGCCGCGCAGGAGTGGGCGCCATGACGCCCTACACCCGGTGCTGACCGCAGAAGGTGCACGACGGGGCGTACAAGGATCGGTAACGCTCTTCAGCGGCTCCTCCGGGTGATGCCGGCGGTAACCGTGACTCCTCCACGGTTCGCGGAAGACGCTCCCGACGAGGGCACGGTGCAAGTGCTCGGCGAACTCGCGGTCCGGGTCTGCCCTTCACCCCCTCCGCAGAGGTCTACGTGTCGCTGCGCTAGGGGGAATCCGCCCTGCGCGTGATCTGAACGACGGCCACCCGCGTCACACGAATCACCCCTGGCGGCTGCCTGCGACACCAGGCGCGCGAGCCGGGCGGCGGGACGCGCATGTGGGCCGTGCTTCCGCACCACGGCGCTCGGGCCTACGCACGCGGCGGCGGCGTACTCGAGCGACAAGTCCCGCCATTTGGGCCCCGTTTTGGGGCCACGGGCCCATCCCGTCCCGCCGGCCCCTTCCTACCCTCGGGCCGTGTCGTAGAGCGAAGGTGGGGGGACATGGCCTCGATCGGGGGAGCGCCGGAGTTCGGGGCCGGGGGGCCGTCGGGGCCTGGCGGGCGGAGGGACATGCCGCGCTCGCTCGCGACGGCGCTGGTCCTCGTCCACACCCTCTTCGCGGTCACGGTCGTCGGCGGCCTCGGCCTCCTGCTCACCGCGGCCTCGTACGACGCCCTGGACGGCGGCGTGCTCGCCCTGACGGCCTACGCCGCCGCCCCAGGAGCAGTCGGCTGGTGGTTGGCCCGGCGTACCTGGGAGGGCGGAGCCAGGATCAGGGGTGGGCTGATCGCCGTACAGATCTGGCTGATCCTCGGCTCGATATCCAGCATCACCGACGGATCACCGCGCGGCTACACCCAGCTCTTCCTCCCCGCGTTGATCCTCTACTTCCTCACCCGCGGGGACAGCCGCGACTGGTACCGCCTCCCCGAGTCGGCCAGGGCCGAACGCCGCCCCTTCTCCCTGGCCCGGATGATCCGCTGGCGCCGGGACGAGGGCCAGACGGCGGTGGAGTACACGGGACTGGTGGCCGTGGTCGCGGCGATCATCGTCGCTCTGCTGGTCAGCGGCCTGGGGACGCAGATATCCACCGGCATTCAGTCGGCGGTGTGCAAGGTCACGGGCACGGGGTGCCCGGCGGAAACAGGAAACGGCGGCGAGGAGGTTCAGGCCGGCGACGGCGCGGACGGGACCGACGGTGACGGCGCAGCCGGCCAGGGCCAGGGCGGCCAGGGCCAGGGCGGCCAGGGCCAGAGCGGTCGGGGCCAGGGCGGTCAGGCCGAGGCCGGCCAAGGCGCCGAGGACGGCGGATCCGCTGACGGCGGCACCGGGAGCGGCGGCACAGACAACGGCGCTACCGGGAACGACGGCGCCGGCGGAAACGGGCCTGGCGGAGCCGATTCCGCAGGCCAGGACACCCCCGGGTCCGGCTCGGGCGGCCAAGTCGGCGGGGAGGGCGTAGAGAACGGCTCCGCCTCGCAGGGCCGCGAGGACACCAGCGTCTCGTACCCCGAGGAGACCGACGAGGAGAAGAACGACGCAGCTGAGGACGAGCCCGGATGGGAAGAGGACGAGCAGGCCGCTGGGGACAGCGGTGACGAAGGCGGCGACGACGGCTGCACCTCCGGCGTCGGGGCCTTCTTCGGCTGTGTGGGGGACCAGTTCAAGCAGGTGGGGCAGGGCCTGTTCGTCGACGGCATCTGGGGTGACGTCACCGGCATCTGGGACACGGTCACCAACCCGGGTGAGGCGTGGGAGGGCCTGAAGGACTACGGCAGTTCTCTGGGCGACCAGTGGTCCGAGGACGCCAAGGACGCGGGCGAGAAGTGGGAGAACGGCGACTACCTCGACGCGCTCACCGACTGGGGCGGCGCGTCGTGGAACACGGGTGTCAAGGTCCTGGACGACACGTTCGTGGGCGACGAGGTCCGCGACCAGTGGAACAACGGCGAGAAGACCCGTGCGGTCACCAACGTCGCCTGGAACGTCGGCTCGCTCTTCATCCCCGGCTACGGCGAAGCCAAGATCGTTCAGAAACTTGGCAAACTCGGCAAGCTGGGCAAACTCGGCAAGTTCACCGAGAACGCCGCGAAGGCGGCGGAGGACGCCAAGAAGGCGGCCAAGGCCGGTGACGCCGACGCCGCCGCGAAGGCGGCGAAGGAGGCCGACGAGGCGGCGGACGCAGCCGAGGAGAGGGCGAGGAAATCCGGCTGCACCATTGCTTCCGCTCCCGGCCGCCGTGTCCCGTACGGCGACGTCCCGGGTCTGACCGGGTCCGCCGGCGGCGGCACCACGGTCCTCGCCGCCGGCGGGTCCCGCTCCCCCTATGTCGTGCTGGCCGAAGGCGGCTGCGACGAAGAGGCCAGGAAACAGGCGGAGGAAGCCCGCAAGCAGGCCGAGGCGGCCCAGAAGGCCGAGAAGGAGGCCAAGAAGGAAGAAAGCCGCAAGAAGGTCGCCAAGTGGAAGAAGCCGTCCTGGTACAACGACCTGAAGAACCCGCGGAAGGGCTCCAAGGACGGCGGCGACGGCCAGTGGAAGGCCAAGAAGGCGGTGGCGTACTGGCCGAAGACAGAGGTGTGGATGCGCTACCAGGAGCAGGTCTCCAAGGTGAAGCGCGGCAAGGAGTACGCCGTCAAGGACCCGAAGACCGGCAGGGATGTCGACTTCGACGGCTGGGACTCGTCACGGCAGACTTACGTCGAGGCGAAGTTCGGCTACGGCGACAAGGTGCGGGCGGACGGCACGCTCGAACCCGCTCAGGCGAACAAGTTCGTCGAGCAGGCGCGGCGGCAACTGAGTGCGGCGAACGGGAAGCCGGTCGAGTGGAACTTCTCCAACGAGGCGGTGGCCGAGGCGGCGGAGGAAGCCTTCGACGAAGCTGGTATCGAGGTGGTCGTCAAGCACACGCCGTGGGAGAAGTGAGAGGCAGGAGTGCGGATCGTGAGTGCAGTGACGGTTGCTGTGCACTGGTGGGTCAGGCCCGAGACACCGCAGCAGCAGGCGGAACGCTGGCTGGATCTCCTCGCTCGACTGACGGAACTCTCCGACGGCGAGCTGACGGAGTGGCGTTGGGACGTGGACGATGACGCCCCCGGCCCGCTGGTGCCCCGGAGCTCGGGGGAGTTCGCGACGGCGCTCCAGGCGGCAAACACGCATGACGACGCCGACATCATCGGTTGGACAGCCCACGTGGTCGGACGCCGCCAGGACGGTGGCTACGTCCAGGTGTGGATCTCGGCGGGCGGCACGAACGAGCACAGTCCGTTCTTCGCGATCGTGAAACTCTTCCCTGGGCCCGGGGCACCGGAACCTCCGCTCGCGGGCCGTGTCGCCGAGACGCTCGCCGCGCTCGCGGGGGCCTGGGACCCGGACACCGGCCTTGCCTACAATCGTGAGCTGTTCAAGATCGTAAAGGCGACCTACGGCCTGCCGGCCTCCGCGCCCCGCTGTGGCTGGTCGGTCCACCTCTCCGAGAACCGCGCCGCGCGCGTCCCCGGCGACTTCGTGGCCCGGCGGCTGCCCACCGAGCACGGCGGCATCGTCCTGGACCTTGCGGCGAACCCCGGCGAGACTCCGGCCACCGAAACAGTCCTCGCAGCCCACAGGACCCTCGCCGAGAGCGGCGCCCTGGAACCCATGCCCGTACCGGCGACGGTCGCCAAGCTGTGATGAGAACCAGCGCGACGGCGATGTGTCCATGATCATCGCGACTGTCGTCAGTGACGGCCCGATCGCCGAGCAGGAGGCAGCGGTGAACGACGAAAGATCGAGTGCCCTTCAGTGAGCGTGCAGCAGTACATCGCCCGAATCGACGAACTCCTGGCCCGCCCCCTGACCGGCGGCGACACCTACCACCTCGTGACCCTGCGCGAGAGCCGCGACTTCGCTCCGCCGAACGACGACTGGGACGAACTCGTGCGGATCAGCGAGGAGTTCGAGGGAGAGCTGAAAGACCTGGCAGCGGCGTTGGACGCCCGGTGGGGTCCGCACGCGTCCATGTCCATGGAGGAATACGCCTACGCCTTCCTGGACCCGGACGACGACGAACTCCCGCCCTTCTTCCGGGAACTGTGCGATTGCGGATACTTCGGCGACCTCCTGTACTGGCGGGTCGGCGACCGGCTGGTCGCTGCGAGCGTCGGCCATGAGGACAAAGAGGAGCCGGTAGTGCTGTTCGCCGGGGTAACCGGTTCCGCGGACGGGTTCCCCGAAGACGCCCAGTGATCGGGAACCTCTTCACCGTCGCGGAGCTGGACCCGGAGAGTCTGCGAGGAGCCCTGGCGGACGTGCTGGCACTGCCGGACCGGGGCGGCTACCTGGCCGACGCGGACGGAGACCAGAGAAGCTCCGTCCTCCACTCGCCGGAACCCGGCCTGTCGAGCGCCTACTGGGTCGCTGTGCCTGACGGACGCTCCGTCAGATGCCGTCTGGAGCGGTCGGTAGCGATGAGGACACGGCTTGCCGCGTGGACGCACGCGGCTGGGGAAGAACAGCGACGGGGTCTGGCAGACCACGCGTATCGTTGCCCGAAGTGAAGCGGAGCGCGCTCGGAGGCCTCGGGGTCCAACGCGGATGGCCCGAATCGGTGAACGGCACGCAATAGGGCAAGGCTGACCAGACTCCACGGTGTGGAGTGACCAGGAAGGCACGTCGGAGCACAGCACACGGGGGAACACCATGGCCGGGACGGAAGCACGCGTACTGGGCAGAACCGGAGTCGTACTCGCCGCACTGATCGTCCTGACGGCGGCGGCCGGCTGCGGAAGCGGCTCGGACGAGCCCGCGAAGGCGTCGTCCGCACCCGGTGAGCGGCCGTCAAAGGCCGATCCCCCGAGACGACCCGAGCCCACGCCCAAGCCCTCGGTATCGGTTGCGGACGGCCATGACATCACCGCCTGCGCGGACGGCAACTGCGAGATCGCGGTCTCCGAGCCGGTGAAGATCCCCTTCAAGGGTCCGCGCGGCCCGGCCACCCTGTCCGTCACCGAGGTCGGCCCGAACACCGTCGCGTACACGGTGAAGTCGGGCAACGGCCAGTCCAAGGGCAGCGTGAGCGGCCCGGGGCAGGGCTGCA
Organism: Streptomyces chartreusis NRRL 3882; assembly: GCF_900236475.1. GTDB lineage: Bacteria > Actinomycetota > Actinomycetes > Streptomycetales > Streptomycetaceae > Streptomyces > Streptomyces chartreusis_D. Next base: position 3,252,412 of record NZ_LT963352.1, on the reverse strand, counting down.
TCACCGTCCTCCGCAGCAACGGCAGCGGAAACTCGTGCGGTGGCCTCGGAGACGCCGCGCGGCCGAGTCCCCAGCCGGACGCGGTGGTGATCCAGGCGGCGGCAGGGGAGGACGGTACGGCTGTCCTCCAGCTCGTGTCGGACTGAGGACCGACAGGGATGAGCGAGTCGGACAGGGAACCGAATGCCGAGGAAATGTGGGACCCGCAGGTGGAGCGGTGGCGCGATCCGGAGGGTGACCACGTCCTGCCCCACGCGCTGCGGTCCCTCCCCCAGCCGTGGGACGAGTGTGACTGGAGCCGGATCGCGGAACTGCCCCGCACCGACGAGCGACTGGACGAAGCCCGGCGGGTGATGACCGTAGTCCTGGACGACCCGGAACTGGCTCCCAACGTTCCTCAGCCACCGTCGCCCGGCCTGTTGTGGCACGTGTGGGAGGAGTTCCACCAAGCTGTCGGGAAGAGCATGCCCCGCACGAGCGACGTGACATGGTCCGGTGTGGACGAGCTGGTGCGCGCGTGGCAGAGCCGACCGCAGCCTTGTGCGCTGCAGTCGCACGTCGTACGGCATGTCGAAGCGGCGATGCTGGCCATGATCCCGTCACTGCGGGACGACATCGCCGACTCGGTCTTCCGCTGGCTGGCTCTCGATCCTGACCCGGGCCGCTTGGCCGACTGGGCGGTGGGACTGGCGGAGCGTTGCGTGAGCGCGGACATCGGTGCCGACTCGGCCATCGACCTGCTGGGGGCGATGGGCGGCCCAGAGGCCAGGGCGGCACTGGAGCGCCTGTCGGGGAAGCCGGACGGTCCGGCGAGTTGGGAGAACGCGGAAGCGGCACAGGGCATGCTCTTCGACCGGTGGAGCGACGGGACCTACCGATGAGCTACGACCTGCTGTCGGCCGGGCCGCCGGTTCCGCCCACGTCGCTCGGGCGAGGCCCTGGCGGAGGCCGTGGAAGCCCTGGTCAACGAGGCACCGGCTGAGCCGGAACTCGCTCGGCGCCTGGCCATGGCGTTGGGGCGTTCCCGTTCTACTGGCTGGCGACCTCGTCAGCAGCGTGCGTCCGCGCCCGGCTGTGTGCGTCGGACGACGAACCAGGTAGTGCCCGGCCCGTCGCGCCGAGGGCGAAGCCGACTCGGGCCGGCGTGGAAGGGAACGGGCCTTCGCTACGTGATGACCTCGACCAGCGCACCGTCCCGTACCCCCCACCCCGCCATCGCCCCTGCCTCGGCCTCCACCACATGCCGGGCACGCAGTCGCGGCATACCCAACCGCCCCGGCCGCATGGTCCGTACGGCGATGACGCGAAGGTCACGATCGAGATAGGCGACATCGATCGGCATCCGCATCCGGAAGGTGTGCACGCTGTTGGCGGGGGAGAGCAGGATCGCCCCGTCGACGGAGTCCCGCCCCAACAGACCCTTCGTCCGGGCGCGATAGGAGGTGGCGATCTCCAAAGGAACAGTGGCAGACGGCCCTTCACCACCCCCGTGCACGACCAACTCCCCGCGTCCGTCCCGCCAGCGCCGCCCCATGCCCGCCCACCTCCGACCGTGCGTGCCACCTGACCACCGGCTGTCCGAACACCGAACCTAGCCGCAGAGGCGTAGGTCCCACATGGGCCCACGGGCCCATGCCCCCGGCCTCCTTTGCTGGTTCATGACTGAAACGCCCGGCACCGACAGCGCCCCTGACGGATGGAATGGCGCGTTATGCAACCGTTACGGCTGAAACTGATCGACGAATCGCCGATTCCTCCCCATACACCCCGCCCGTTGACAACCTTCACCCTGGTGCGGCTCTACACCGCTGTATAGCTTTGGTTCGCTCAAGAGAAGCCTCGCCTCTTACCGGGAGCCGACCGTGAACCGCCGCCCCACCCTCCTCGCAGCGCTCACGCTGACCGCCGCCGCGGCCCTGACGCTGTCCGCGTGCGGGAGCGATGACAGCTCCAAGAGCAAGGACAGCGACAAGATCGCGGGAGCCGACACGGGAAGCGAGAGTTCGGCCTCTCCCACTGCATCCGGCCCGGCCTCCGCCGAACGTCCGAAGATCGACCCGCCGTCCGACCTTTCCTACACCTTCGACTGGCCCAAGACCGGGGACAAGGAGAAGGACGCGATCCTGTCGGACAGCGAGCAGTCCATCAAGGCTGTGGACTTGGCGATCGTCAACCAGAACGCGCTCGACAAGCCGTACCTCTACTACTACGAGGGCGAAGCCGCCGCCACCACGCAGAAGTTCATTCAGAACTACGTCGATCACGAGGCCGCCATCACCGGCGCCTACCGCTTCTACGCCCCCCAAGTAGCAGTCGACAAGGACGGAACGGCGTCCCTCAGCTACTGCGAGGACCAGGGCAAGGCGTATGTGAAGTACATCAAGACCGACAAGGTCAAGAAGACGAAGGTCACGGCCAAGAGCTATGTCATCTACCACACGTCGCTCAAGAAGAACGACAAGGGTGTCTGGACGATCCAGAAGATCGTTTCGCAGAGCGGGAGTCCCAAGTGCCAGCCCTGACGCGTCCGTCGCCGACGCTCTCGACGCTGGTCATAGCCGGCGCGTGCTGGTCCCTCCTTGTTTTCCCCGGCGTGGCCCACGCTGACGACACGCTGGGTGACGGCACGCAGGGCACCGAGCAGGGGGCCAACGCCGGTAAGGACGGCACCCTTTCCGTCACCGCAGGCGGCGTCGTCTTCGACCGTTCCAAGAATGGCAGCGGCAACTCCGCAGGCGCGCTGACGTCGGCCACGTCCTGGACGCCTCCGCCCTGCTGGTACGCCCCCAAGTACACCCCCGAGCAGCTGCAGAAAACCCTGGAGCCGATCTGGGATGCCGGTTCGACCGGCTACGAGTGGGACGCCGAGCAGCGCAACCGCTACGTCAAGGGACACCCGTACAAGGACTTCAACAAGGACAAGACCGGCAAGGGCTACTTCTGGGACTCGTACGTCGACGAGGACTTTCCCCCTGGGTGGGATTCCTGCAAGGAGCCCCCTTTCTGGGTGGACCTCGGTGACCCGCCGCCCGCCGGCATCGAGAACGCCGTCACCCCGGAGATCCTCGCCGAACTCGCCTACGCCGAGATCCGCGTCCCCAGCACCGAGGTGACCCTGGCCCCCGCCGAGGCGACCAAGGTCAACCTGCCGACCTGGGCCTGGCTGGACGCCGCCGAGTTCAAGCCGGTCTCCGTCACCGCGTCCGTACCGGTGCTCGGCATCCAGGCGACCGCGACGGCCGAACCGGTGTCGCTCAGGATCGAACCGGGCACCAAGGACGCCGTGACCTACCCGGCCTCCGGCGTCTGCGAAATCAACAACGGCCGCATCGGCGAGCCGTACGCCAAGGGCAAGGCGGACCAGACCCCGCCCTGCGGAGTGAAGTACCTGCGCTCCTCGGGCGACGGCACGTTCCCGCTCCAGGCCACCGTCACCTGGGAGATCCAGTGGACCGGCACCGGCGGCGCGGGCGGTGACCTCCCCGACGGCTCCTTCGGCGCCACGCAGAACGTGGCCGTGCAGGAGGTCCAGGCCGTCAACCGCTGACGAGCGGCTGGCCGTTGACGACGATGAGCTCGCGCACTTCATGAAGTTGCTGCGGAAATCGGGCAGTTCCCTGAAGGGACTGCACAAGGCGTTGAGTGACGCCTCGGTGACCGGACTGGGCACGGACGACCTGGACGCCGCGTGCCAGAGCTTCCAGGAGGACTGGAAGTACGGAACCGAGCAGATCGGCGAGCAGACCGAGGACCTCGCCAAGATCATCGGTCAGAGCAAGGACAGCTACAACGAGGTGGACAAGGCGCTGGAGGAGGCGCTGAAGAAGGCCCGGAACGGCAAGGGCGGGTCGGCGGGTTCGAAATGACGTACACCGCTGGTTCCGAGCGCCCCGGCACTGCTGCCGATCCCCGGTACAACGCGGACCTCGACAAGCCGCAAGGCCTCCAGTCGGGCAGGCGCATCCCGAACCCCGACTACCCGCACCTGGGTTTCTATCCCGGGCCGGGCAGCACGGACACGGTTCGCGAGCTGCACAAGAAGCTCGCGAACTGCACCAAGGTCCTGGAGGAAAGCCACGGCCCGGTCACCAAGTTGATGGACGGCAGCTACTGGAAGGGAGACGCGGCCGTCGCCTTCCGGGAGGAACTGGACGGCGGGACGCTGCCCCTCAACCTCAAGAACGCCGCCCACTCCATCCGCAAGGCCGCCAGACAGTTGGATCGCTGGGAGGGCGAACTCGACGACTTCCAGCGCCGCGCCCAGCGCCTGGAAAAGGACGCGAAGGACGCCCGAGCAGTCCTGGACGCCGCGAAGGGCCGTGCGAGCAAGGCCGAGAACGCCCCGGGCCTGGAGAAGAAGGGCGCTCGCCACGACAACGCCCAGAAGGCGCTCACCCACGCGAACACCGCGGTGGAAGAGGCCCAGGCCGAACTCGACAAGATCCTCGGCAAGGCGAAGAGTCTTACCGAGGAGCACGAGCAGAAGGCCCGGTACCGCACCGGCAAGATCGGCGACGCCACAGCGTTTCTCCCGAAGCACTGGAGCGGGCCCGCCGTGCCGGAGCCCGTGTCTCCACCTGACTGGCCCAAGGGACCATCCGTACAGATCACGCGTGTGTGACGACCCGACCCCGAGGATCTCGTGCGGTTCGCCGCCGAGGACGTACGGCCGCTCGTTCCGTGGGGCCCCCGGGCGCGACGGCTTCCGCGGAGCCGTTGTCAGTGCCCGGTGCCACACTCATCGGCATGACTGTCGAAGACGTACGGCTGCGTGATGTCGTGGAAGACGATCTCGAAGCGTTCTGTGCCTACGAGCAGGATCCCGAGGCAGCCCGGCGATCGAGGTTCACGCCCCGGCCGCGGGAGGCCTTCATGACGCACTGGAAGGAGCGGGTCCTCGGGGACGACACCAACTTCGTGCAGACCGTGACCGTGGACGGTGCCGTCGCCGGCAACGTCGTCGCCTGGTGGGACGGGGACCGCCGCTTCCTGGGGTACTGGCTCGGCCGCGCGTACTGGGGGCGCGGCATCGGCAGCCGGGCTCTGGAACTCTTCCTGGAGCGGGAGAAGAACCGGCCCCTGCACGCCGACCCCTTCAGCGGTAACACCGGTTCCGTACGTCTCCTCGAGAAGCACGGCTTCCGTCCCGCCGGCACCGTCCAGTACGGAGAGAACGAGCATGTCCTGCTCGTTCTGGCGTAACAGGTGCACCGCTCTTTCGAGGACCTCGTCGCCGAAGGCGCCTCCGTCCCCACCGAAGGCTGGGACTTCTCCTGGTTCGAGGGGAGGGCCACCGAGGCGCGGCCCTCCTGGGGGTACGCGACGTCGACGGCCACGCGGCTGGGACGGGCGAGTGCCGTGCTCGACATCCAGACCGGCGGCGGGGAAGTGCTGGACTTCGCTCTCGCCAGTGCCCCGAAGCGGCCCCTGCTCACCGTCGCCACCGAGGGCTGGCCACCGAACGTCGCCAAGGCGACCGCCCTGCTCCGTCCGCGCGGGGTCGCGGTCGTCGCCGCACCCGAGGACGCCCCGCTGCCCTTCGCCGACGCCGCCTTCGACCTGGTCGTGAGCCGGCATCCCGTCCGTCCGCACTGGGACGAGATCGCCCGCGTCCTCCAGCCCGGAGGGACGTACTTCGCCCAGCACGTGGGGCCGGCCAGTGTCTTCGAGCTCGTCGAGCACTTCCTCGGACCCCAGCCCGCCGAGGTGCGTGCAGGTCGTCACCCCGAGCGCGAGCGGGCCGACGCCGAGGCCGCGGGGCTCGACGTCGTCGGTCTGCGGGCCGAGCGGCTCCGCATGGAGTTCCACGACATCGGCGCGGTCGTGCACTTCCTGCGGAAGGTGGTGTGGATGGTGCCCGGCTTCACCGTCGCGGCGTACGAGCCGCAGCTCCGTGCGTTGCATCGGAGGATCCAGGACGAAGGGCCCTTCGTGGCCCACAGCACCCGCCACCTCTTCGACGTACGCAAGCCGGGACCCCACCGGCTCTGATCAGGCACACACCACAAGCGTGCTCACGCATGCGGGCCCACCCTGACCGCCCCCACCACCACCTCCGCCTTCGTCTCCAGCACTTCACCCACCCGCTCCGCCTGCTCAGCCAGCTCCCGTTCCTGCCGTGCCGTCAGCCGGACGAGTGGCTCGACCGTGACGGTCGTACGACGGCCCTGGCGCCGCTGGTGCCAGACGCCCGCCACCACACCGTCGACCAGCAGCACGGGATAGTTGCCCGCCTGGCCGCCCGCCAGGGCACGCTCGTAGGCCGCACCGGGGAACAGCCGTTCGCGGGGCTGCGCGGCGATGACGTAGGCGTCGAAGTACGGCAGCAGCCGCACCCCCCGCACGGGTTCGTCGGGGAAGTCGGTGTCACCCGCGGCCACCCACGCCCGCGTGCCCTCGAAGTCGACCTCCTCGATGCCGCCCGCCGCGGCCAGCTCCCGGAACACGGTTCCGGCCCAGCCGGTCGGCGCCGCCAGCCACTTCGCGAAGTGCTGCGGGGTCGCCGGCCCATACGCATACAGATAACGACGTACGAACGTCCCCAACGCCTCACCGGTGCCCAACGCCTCGCCCCTCCCCGACGCCCCCGACGCCCCGTCCGTGCCCCCGGCCGCCCCCGTGACCGTCGGCCGCGTGTACGTCGCCTTCCGGCCGCGGTTCGGGCCGAAGCACAGCGTGCCCGCCCAGCCCGCCCGGTGCAGCACCTGCCGCCAGCGTGGCCACAGGTCCTGGAAGGCCGGCATCACGCGGTCGCCGGCCCACGGGCCCGTCCGCGCGACGATCTCCTCGGTCAGTTCGTCGAGCGTCAGGCACGCGCCATCGAGCGCCTCCCCGATCGCGGCCACGACCTGGGCGGCCTGTTCCTCGGTGAGCCGCACGTCGGGCGGCATGGGGCTCGGCCGGGTCGGGATCGCGGTCAACGCGGCCGACCAGAGGGGGAGTTCCCGCGCCGGAAGGAGATGTACCGTTCCGCGCGGGCCGTACGTCTTGACCAGCGACCCTTCGCCCCAGAGTGCCGTCCGGACGTCCGCCCGCGTCAGCTCGGACGTCCGCATGCCCACCGACACCTCGGCCGCCGACAGCACCTGCGCGTGCGCCCCCATCATCGCCCCGACCACCTCGGCGACCGACGTCCCGCCCCCGGCCGGCTCGTCCGGAGCGGCCAGGAACTGCCGCTCGGTCCGTCGTGCGCTCGCCGCGTCCCACGTGATCCTCGAGATCGTCGTCATGGCACGACGCTAGACGCCATAGCGGACAGGAACTGACCTAAATCTCTTCCTGGGTCACCCCTTTCGCCCACTCCCCTTGCGCATCTCCTGCCGAGGGTTTTCACATCGTTATCGCCTGTGGCTCGCCTCCGCGTCGCGATTCGCGTAAGTTCAGACCAAGGTAATTCGCGTGAGCAAACCACGCTGCGCGGGCGGTACCGCGCAGTGGAGGGGGCTGCGCGGTGCCAGGGCCTCGGGATCGAGGCGTTTGCGGGGTCAAGCGGGCGTTCACGGCCGGCGTCACCCGCCGGGGGGATGCGGGGGGCAAGCCGGCGAAGGGGCCCCAAGGTGCGGCACATCCGCCGGATCCCGCCTCAGGGCGCACGATTCTCCTGCGCAGGGGCTGCGTTTCGGCCAGGAGAAGGCCGTGAATGAGAGGTTCCGCGGACATCGCGGCGTCGCCGGGCGGCTCCGGAGAGTAGTTGTGGCACGCCGATGCACGCAGCATCACTTACGAAGGGTTATGGTGGAAGCCCCCCCTCGGGCCGGTCCGTATCCCCCCCACGGACCGGCCCGTTTTTTTGTGCGCCACGACCGACCCGAACACCGGCCGGAATTCTGCGTTCCGCACCCGTGGGCGGCCCACGGCGGCAGCGAGGGTAGGCTTCGCCTTCGGGGACTGCCACAGGGGCAGGGACCGCCCGCGGCCACGACCGGGCCGCACGCCGCGGCCTGTCCGATCCGTACGGAGGGGCTGACAATCACGTGAACCTGCGCGACAAGCTGCGTGGCCTGCTGGTCAGGCTGTACGCACGCCGGGTGGAAGGCCACCTGGACCACGCTCAGGTGCCCAAGCACATCGGCGTCATCATGGACGGCAACCGGCGCTGGGCGAAGGCCGCCGGTTCGAGCACCGTCCACGGACACCGGGCCGGTGCCGAGAAGATCGAGGAGTTCCTCGGCTGGTGCACCGAGACGGACGTCGAGGTCGTCACCCTGTGGCTGCTGTCCACGGACAACTTCGACCGGCCGCAGGAGGAGCTCGTCCCCCTGCTCGGCATCATCGAGGACGTCGTGCGCACCCTGGCCGCCGACGGGCGCTGGCGCGTGCACCACGTGGGCACGCCCGACCTGCTGCCCTCCGGGATGCAGACGGTACTGAAGGAGGCCGAGGAGACCACCGCGCACGTCGACGGGATACTGGTCAACGTCGCCATCGGCTACGGCGGCCGCCAGGAGATCGCCGACGCCGTGCGCTCCATGCTGCTCGACGCCCAGGACCGGGGCACCTCGATGGAGGAACTCGCCGAGGCCGTCGACATCGACATGATCGGGCGTCACCTCTACACGAGCGACCAGCCCGATCCCGACCTGGTGATCCGTACCAGCGGCGAGCAGCGGCTGTCCGGATTCATGCTCTGGCAGACGGCGCACTCCGAGTACTACTTCTGTGACGTGTTCTGGCCGGCCTTCCGTAAGGTCGACTTCCTGCGCGCCATGCGCGACTACGCCGCACGCCACCGGCGCTACGGCGGCTGAACGGCTGAACCGCGGCGCGTGATTTCGCCCGGCCCCGCAGGCCGCCGGACACCACGCATCACCCGCACGGGTCACCGCACAACCGCACGGGACACCGCAGGTCGCAACCCCCCCCCGGTACCCCTCCCGAAGGCGCACGTAACACGGAGTTCACCGGCCCGCCGTCATATGCCGTGGCATGGTGACGCCCGTTCGAGGGCATAAGCCAGTCAGGTCGACGCCCGAACCCCGGGTGTCGGATCTCAGCGGACGGCACGGGGCCGTCCGCCCGGGAGGCCCTTTGCACCAGCCCGATCGTGCGGTCACAGCACGGACGAAGAGGCGGAGGGCCGGTTCTCGGCCCGTGCAGGGCGGCCGACGACCGGTCCAGCTCCGCTCCGTCGCTCCCCGACCTCATCCGAGGGGGTACGTCCTTCCGTGGTGACCAGCACAAAGCGCCACAAGCCCGACCGGCGCACCTATGTTCTCGACACCAGCGTCCTGCTGGCCGACCCGAACGCCCTGAGCCGCTTCGACGAGCACGAGGTCGTGCTGCCCATCGTCGTGGTGACGGAACTGGAGGCCAAGCGGAACCATCCCGAACTCGGCTACTTCGCCCGGCAGGCCCTGCGCCTGCTCGACGACTACCGGGTGCGGTACGGCCGCCTCGATGCCCCCATCCCGACCGGGGACCTCGGCGGAACCGTCCGTGTCGAGCTCAATCACTCGGACCCCAGCGTGCTGCCCAGCGGCTACCGCCTGGGGGACAACGACTCCCGCATCCTCGCGGTCGCCCGCAATCTCCAGGCCGAGGGGTTCGACGTCACCGTCGTGTCGAAGGACCTCCCGCTCAGGATCAAGGCGTCCTCCGTCGGGCTCCTCGCCGAGGAGTACCGTGCGGAACTCGCCATCACGGACTCCTCCGGCTGGACCGGCATGTCCGAACTGACCCTGACCGGCGAGCAGGTGGACATCCTCTTCGAGGAGGGGCACGTCTACGTCCCCGAGGCCGCCGACCTGCCGGTCCACACGGGCCTGATGATCCAGTCGGAGCGCGGCAAGGCGCTCGGGCGGGTCACGGCCGAGGGCAACGTCCGTGTCGTACGCGGGGATCGTGAGGCGTTCGGCATCAAGGGCCGCAGCGCCGAGCAGCGGATCGCGCTGGACCTGCTGCTCGACCCGGACGTCGGGATCGTCTCGATGGGCGGCCGGGCCGGCACCGGCAAGTCGGCGCTGGCGCTGTGCGCGGGTCTGGAGGCGGTGCTGGAGCGCCGTCAGCACCAGAAGGTGATGGTCTTCCGGCCGCTGTACGCGGTGGGCGGGCAGGAGCTCGGCTATCTGCCCGGCACCGAGGCGGAGAAGATGAGCCCCTGGGCGCAGGCGGTGTTCGACACACTGTCGGCGGTCACCAGCCGGGAGGTCATCGAGGAGGTCACCGCCCGCGGGATGCTGGAGGTGCTGCCGCTCACCCACATCCGCGGCCGCTCGCTGCACGACGCGTTCGTGATCGTCGACGAGGCCCAGTCGCTGGAACGGAACGTACTTCTTACCGTTCTGTCCCGTATCGGAGCCAATTCACGGGTGGTTCTCACCCATGACGTGGCGCAGCGGGACAACCTGAGGGTCGGCCGGTACGACGGAGTCGTCGCCGTCGTCGAGAAGCTGAAGGGTCATCCGCTTTTCGCTCATGTGACCCTGAACCGGTCCGAGAGGTCGCAGATCGCCGCTCTTGTGACCGAAATGCTCGAAGACGGGCAGATCTGACCGTCCCGCCCCAAACAGGGGTGGTTACGCAGTAGTTGGCGCCGACCGGAAAGGCGAAGAGCCTAGCCGGGCGGCGCCTTCGCGTGTGGCCTTTTCTGTGAATCTCCCGCGTCAAACGGGATGTGAGCTTTCACACGCAACTCGGAATTGCCTTGCCCCGTCGTGTTGCGGCAGAGTCTCACTCCTGTCAGGCCCCGCATACGACACACCTGTACCCCCAGCGGTACGGCACCACTAGAAGCACAGCGTCAACTGCATAGCGATGTCGTATGCCGCCCGAGCACCACGCGGCACTCCCGTGAGGGAGTTGCCCACCGGGCCCGTGCCTCCCGTGACCCCGCAGTTGGGGAGGCCAGTGCCAGGGGCACGATTGCGTCCGCGAGGGTCACCGAAGCGGGCGATGCTGGAAGGAAACCGTGTGAGCCGGATCTCGGTCCGGGGATTCGCAGTGGCTTCGGCCACGGCGGTCACCGCTGTCGGAAGCGTCGTCGGCGTTGCCTCTGGCAGCACCGCGCAGAACAACGACGCCGAAGCGACGGCAAGCGGCACCACGCTGCTCGCGGACATTCCCGCGGGCCAGCAGGCCCAGGTGCAGACCGCGTCGCTGACGCAGCAGGCCGACGCCCAGGCCATCGCCGCCGACGCGAGCGCGAAGAAGGACGCCGAGGAGGCCGCCCGCAAGGCTGCCGCCGAGACGGCCATCGCCAAGAAGGAAGCCGCCGAGAAGGCTGCCAAGGCAGCCAAGGAGCGCGCGGAGGCCAAGGAAGCGGCCAGCCGTTCCAAGGACATCTCCGACTTCCCCGTCGCGACCTCCTACACCATCGCGCAGATCCAGGCGATGGCGCGGCAGTTGGTGCCGGCCGGTCAGTTCCAGTGCTTCAGCAACATCGTGGACCACGAGTCCGACTGGAACTACAAGGCGGTCAACCCCTCCTCCGGGGCCTACGGCATGTTCCAGGCGCTGCCCGGTTCCAAGATGTCGTCCGTCGGTGCCGACTGGCGGACCAACCCGGCCACCCAGATCAAGTGGGGCCTGAACTACATGAACGACCGCTACGGCAGCCCGTGTGACGCCTGGTCGTTCTGGCAGGCTAACAACTGGTACTGAGCCCGCGGCCCTTCAACCGCAGCCATCCTCAGCGCGAGCCCCTCACCGTCGTACGGTGAGGGGCTCGCGCCATGTACGGTCTTGACGGACGACTCCAGGGGGGAGTGGTGCGGAGAGACGGGGGAAAAGGACGGATCATGTCGCGAGTGCCAGGGTGGCTCGGCCGGCTCGGTGCCGGACTGACCGAGATGAGCGAGCGGTGGAACGAGCGCCGCGCCGAGGCCGAACGGGAGCGGGACGAGACCGAGTCCCGGACATCGTCCGACGAACACGTGCCGCCGCCCCCGGACTACGCCCCCGACGTACCCGCCCGGCCCGATCCCGCGCTGGCCGTGCCGTGGGGGATGCGGGTCGCGGCGGAGGCCGGCTGGCGGCTGCTCGTCCTCGCCGGCACGCTCTGGGTGCTGATGCGGATCATCAGCGCCGTCCAGCTGGTGGTGCTGGCGTTCGTGAGCGCACTGCTCATCACCGCGATCCTCCAGCCGACCGTGGCGCGGCTGCGGCGGCTGGGGGTGCCACGCGGGCCGGCCACGGCGCTGACCGCGATCCTCGGCTTCGTCGTCATGGGGCTGATCGGCTGGTTCGTGACCTGGCAGGTCATGGAGAACATCGACGATCTCTCGGGCCAGATCCAGGACGGCATCGACGAGTTGCGGAACTGGCTGCTGAACAGCCCCTTCCACGTCACGGACAAGCAGATCAACGAGATCGCCAAGAACCTGCGGGAGGCGGTCGGGGCGAACACCGACCAGATCACCTCGGCGGGGCTGGAGGGCGTGACGGTCGTCGTCGAGTCGCTGACGGGGATTCTGCTGGCGGTCTTCTCGACGCTGTTCCTGCTCTACGACGGCAAGCGGATCTGGGAGTGGACGCTGAAGCTGGTGCCGGCGGCGGCGCGGCCGGGGGTGGCCGGGGCCGGGCCGGCGGCGTGGCGGACGCTGACGGCGTATGTGCGGGGCACAGTGATCGTCGCGCTGATCGACGCGATCTTCATCGGGCTGGGGATCTACTTCCTCGACGTGCCGATGGCCGTGCCCCTGGCGGTGTTCATCTTCCTGTTCGCGTTCATCCCGCTGGTGGGTGCGGTGGTGTCCGGGGCGCTGGCGGTGGTGGTCGCGCTGGTCACCCAGGGGGTGTTCACGGCTGTCATGACGCTGGTGGTGGTGCTGGCGGTGCAGCAGATCGAGGGCCACATCCTGCAGCCGTTCATCCTGGGGCGGGCGGTGCGGGTGCATCCGCTGGCCGTGGTGCTGTCCGTGGCGTGCGGGGGGATGGTCGCCGGGATCGGGGGTGCGGTGGTGGCCGTGCCGTTGGTTGCCGTGACGAACACGGTCGCCGGGTATCTGCGGGCGTACTCGCGCAAGTCGGCGTTGCGGCATTCGGTCCGCCCGCGGGGTGCGACAGCGGTGGGGGCGGTGGATCGGCCCGGCACCTCCGAGGCGCCGTCGGAGTAGCGAGAAACGGACAGGGCCCCTGCCCACCGGTCAGGTGGGCAGGGGCCCTGTGATACGGGTCGTACAGCCGGGGATTACTCGGCCAGGACCGCCTCGGCGTCCAGCGTGACGCCGACCGCCTGGATGACGGAGGCGATCTTGAACGCCTCCTGGATGACCTCGCGGTCGAGGCCGGCCTTGCGCAGGACCTGCTCGTGGGAGTCGAGGCACATGCCGCAGCCGTTGATGGCGGAGACCGCGAAGGACCACAGCTCGAAGTCGACCTTGTCGACGCCCGGGTTGCCGATGACGTTCATCCGCAGGCCCGCGCGCAGGTTGCCGTACTCGTGGTCCGTAAGGAGGTGCCGGGTGCGGTAGAAGACGTTGTTCATCGCCATCACCGCGGCCGCGGCCTTCGCCGCCGTGTAGGCCTCGGGCGACAGGTTGGCCTTCGCCTCCGGCTCCAGCTCGCGCAGCACGATCGGGGAGCGCGAGGCGATCGCGGTCGCCAGCACCGTGCCCCACAGCTGCTGGGCCGGCAGGTCCGAGTTGCCGATGACCGAGCCCAGGTTGAGCTTCAGGTCCTTGGCGTAGTCCGGTATGGCGGACTTGAGTGCGTCGAGGGACATGTCAGATCACTCTCCGGCGAGCAGCGCGACCGGGTCGAGGGTCTCGTCGCCCTTCGACCAGTTGCAGGGGCACAGCTCGTCCGTCTGGAGGGCGTCCAGGACCCGCAGGACCTCCTTCGGGTTACGGCCGACCGAACCCGCGGTCACCATCGAGAACTGGATCTCGTTGTTCTGGTCCACGATGAACACCGCGCGCTTGGCGAAGCCGTCCTCGTCCTCGATGCCGAGGTCGCGCATCAGCTCGTGCTTGGAGTCGGCCATCATCGGGAACGGCAGGTCACGCAGGTCGTCGTGGTCCTTGCGCCAGGCGTGGTGGACGAACTCGGAGTCGCCGGAGAAGCCGAGGACCTGGGCGTCGCGGTCGGCGAACTCGTCGTTCAGCTTGCCGAAGGCGGCGATCTCGGTCGGGCACACGAAGGTGAAGTCCTTGGGCCACGCGAAGATGACCTTCCACTGACCCTCGTAGGTCTTGTGGTTGATCTGCTGGAACTCCTTGCCCTTCTCCAGCGAGACGCAGGCGGTCAGATCGAACTCGGGGAACTTGTCACCGACAGTGAGCACACGCTCTCCTTGCAGCGAAGAAACACCCGGATTGCGGGTGTTTCCCATGGGTTGGACGTTATTGATGTTGGCACAGGGCTGATTGATTACGGAAATAGCTACACTCGGTCGGGTTGATCGGAGGTAGTTATTAGTGACTGTGGGTAATAAGCGCAGGCAGCCCAGCCTCGCCCAGCTGCGGGCCTTCGCAGCCGTCGCCGAGTACCTGCACTTCCGGGACGCCGCGGGGGCCATCGGCATGAGCCAGCCCGCCCTCTCGGGCGCCGTCTCGGCCCTGGAGGAGACACTCGGAGTGACGCTCCTCGAGCGTACGACGCGCAAGGTGCTGCTCTCACCCGAGGGCGAGCGGATCGCCGTACGGGCCAAGGCGGTCCTGGCCGAGGTGGGTGCCCTCATGGAGGAGGCCGAGGCGGTCCGGGCCCCGTTCACCGGCGTGCTGCGGCTGGGGGTCATCCCGACCGTGGCGCCGTATCTGCTGCCCACCGTGCTGCGGCTCGTCCACGAACGGTATCCGCACCTCGACCTCCAGGTGCACGAGGAACAGACCGCCAGCCTGCTCGACGGCCTCACCAGCGGGCGGCTCGACCTGCTGCTGCTCGCCGTCCCGCTGGGCGTGCCGGGTGTCGCCGAACTGCCGCTGTTCGACGAGGACTTCGTGCTCGTCACCCCCCTCGACCACCCGCTCGGCGGACGCGAGGGCATTGCGCGCGAGGCGCTGCGCGAGCTGAACCTGCTGCTGCTGGACGAGGGGCACTGCCTGCGCGACCAGGCACTCGACATCTGCCGGGAGGCCGGCCGCGAGGACGCGCCGGTGACCACGACCGCCGCCGGGCTGTCCACACTGGTGCAGCTCGTCGCGGGCGGGCTCGGCGTCACGCTGCTGCCGCGCACCGCCCTCAAGGTCGAGATCTCCCGCAGCAACCAGCTCCTCACCGGGTACTTCACCGACCCGGCCCCCACCCGCAGGGTCGCTCTGGCGATGCGGGCAGGGGCCGCGCGCGGCGCGGAGTACGAGGAACTGGCGGCGGCGCTGCGGGAGGCCCTGCGGCCGTTGCCCGTACGGGTGCTGGACCGGGACGCCTGAGGTCGCTGCCCCCTCTGGGGCCTTACTCCGTCCTCAGCCCGTCCGGCCGCATCAGCTTCAGCAGCGGCGGCAGGCTCAGCAGCGTCACCACGAGGACGACGCCCGCGCCGATGCCGGTCATCGACAGCACACTCGGCCAGTCCACCCGGACCGATGTGCTGGTCATGCGCAGCAGTACCGCGCCGAGGGCCATGCCCACCGCCGCGGCGAGCAGCAGGCCCAGCCCGATCGGGATCGCCGTCTGCCACAGCACCGACAGGCCGAGGGTGCGGCGCCGGGTGCCGAAGGCGACCAGGGCCGACAGCAGCTTGCGGCGTTCGCGCAACTGCTCCAGCTGCGAGACCAGCAGGCTCGCCCCGATCAGCGCGAGCACGCAGGCCGCGCCGACGGACAGGCCGCTGCGGATGGTGGCGTACCGTTCGTTGCTCTCGGTGCTGTGCCAGGTCATGGGCTGGACCGTCGGGTCGAGCCGAGCGGCCGTGTTGCGCACGTGATCGTAGGCGTCCGGCATCGAGGGGTCCAGGCTCAGGAAGAGCCGGGCGGAGGTGACCGCCCCGAGCTTCTCGGGCAGCGCGCCGGGGGTGATCAGGATGCCGCCGCGCTCGTACCCGGCGGGGTCCTCGCGGGGCCGGGCCTGCCGGATGTCCTGCGGCACGGTCCAGGAGACCCAGCGGTCGTCGGAGCGGGGCGTGTCGCCCGGGTCGGCCCACAGGGTCGTGCCGGGCTCGGTCAGGTGGTCGCTCTCGCTGCCGTACTCCGAGCCCTTGACCGCGAACACGTCACCGTCACGGCAGGAGGGGAGCGTGGCCACCTCGCGCAGCGACGCGCAGTCGGCCACGGTGATCTGGATGATGGACTCCGCCTCACCGCGACGATCGCCGAGATGGACATCGGACAGTGCGGTGACCTTGCGCACGCCTTCGGTGTCGCGGTACTTCGCGACGGTGGACGCGGGGTCGGCGCCGTCCGGCACGTCCACGCTCATCTGGGCCCGGGAGACGTCGTACTGCGACGCTCTGGTGTAGTTGCCCTCCACCCCGGCGAACAGCATCTGCAGGGCGATCGCCCCGGCCACCGCCACCGCGATGCCGTTGACCATCCGGGCTGCCACACCACTGCTCAACTGAAGCCTGCGCACGGCCAGTTGCCAGGCGATGCCGCCCGAGCCGAGCCGAGCGACGACCGTCTCCACGACCCACGGCAGCAGCGCCGTGACACCGATCAGGAGGAGCATCACGCCGCCGACGACCAGGTATTGGTTGAAGTTCCCGCCGTCGTCGCCCTGCCCGATCATCGGGAAGAGCATCGCCAGCCCGCCCAGCGGCAGCAACAGGCGCCACCACAGCCTGCGCCGCGCGGGCTTGGCCGTGCGCACCACGCCGAGCGGCTCGATGACCACCCCCCGCAGGGCGAGGATCGTCACCAGGACCGCGGCCGCCGGCACTGCCACTGCGACCAGCACGGCCAGCAGGGGAGAGGGGTTCAGATAACTCGGGAACACGCTGACGCGGAACACCTCGACGGACGCGGCCAGTTGCCGTCCGAGCAGGAAGAACCCGGTGCCGAGGACGAGCCCCAGCACCGAGCCGGCGAGCGCCTCGCCGGCGGCGATCCGCCGGGTCATCCGGCTGTCCGAGCCGACCAGCCGCAGCGCCGCGAGCCGGCGGTCGCGCCGCTCGCCGCCGAAGCGCACGGCCGCGGCGATGAACACGGCGACCGGCATCAGCAGCACCACGAAGACGACGAGGACCAGCAGGAGCAGCACCGGGTCCCAGGGGTCGGACGATCCTGGGCCGTCACTGCCGAAGCGGTCGATCCGGGCCCCGCTGGCGGAGCCCTCGAGCCGTTCCGCGAGCCCCTCGCCACCCGCGTAGTAGGAGAGTTCCCGGGAGCCGACGAGCCCCTGCTCGCCGATGGTGCCCGCGATGCGGTAGTCCAGCCGCTCCCGCAGCAGTGTGCCGTCGTCGGAGTCGAGCAGCTCCTTCAGCGCGGGGGAGACGACCATCTCGCCCGCCGCCGGGAACGCCGGGACCCCCGGCGGCAGCGGGGCCTTCGGGCCCTCCGCCTCCAGCAGCCGGCCGCGCACGTCCTGGTCCCGGAACGTGGTGTCCGCGTCCACGACGATCAGGGTGTTCGCGGCCTTCGGTATCTCCTGCTGGCTGTAGGTGTGGTCGCTGCGCGCCTCCTCACGCCGTTCCCGTTCCGCCAGCGCGTTCGGGAGGGCGGTGGTGAGCAGCAGCAGCGCCACTCCGAGCCCGACGCCGACGGCCGTCAGCAGCGCCCGGATCCACCCCTCGCGTCCACCGGCGAAGGCGAACCGGACTCCCATGGAAAGGTCCCGCCCCCACTGCGAAGCGCTCATACGACGCGCTCCATGTCCCGGGACCTGCCGTCGCGTACGACGATCTCGCGGTCGGAGTAGGCGGCCACCCGGGCCTCGTGGGTGACGAGCACCACGGCCGTGTTGGCGGACCGGGCGGCGTCCGTGAGCAGCTCCATCACGCGCTCGCCGTTGAAGGAGTCGAGCGCGCCGGTCGGCTCGTCGGCGAACACCACACGCGGGTTCGTCACCAGCGCGCGGGCGACGGCGACCCGCTGCCCCTGACCACCGGACACCTCGCCGGGCCGCTTCCTGCGCAGCTCGTCGACCTCCAGCCGCTCCATCCACGCCAGCGCGGTCCGCTCGGCCTCCTTGCGGGACGACCCGCTCAGGCGCAGCGGGAGCGCCACGTTCTCCACACAGGTGAGTTCGGGCACGAGCTGGCCGAACTGGAACACGAACCCGAACTCCGAGCGTCGCAGCGCACTGCGCTCGGCGTCGCTCATCGCCGTCACCTCACGCCCGTCGTACGTGATGGAGCCCGAGTCGGGCATCACGATCCCGGCGAGGCAGTGCAGCAGCGTCGACTTGCCCGACCCGGACGGACCCATCACGGCGACGACCTCGCCCGGGTGGATGGAGAACTCGGCACCGTCGAGCGCGGTGGTCGGCCCGTACGCCTTGCGCAGGTCCTGGGCGGTGAGCAGCGAACCAGCGGGAATCGTCACCGGGTCACCGCCTCACGGAGCTTGTCCAGTCGGGCCGCGGTCAGTTCCAGCCAGCGCAGGTCCGCCTCCAGGTGGAACAGGGCGTGGTCGCAGATCAGCTGGTCGGCCAGATCGCCCTTGCGCTTGCGGTCGGTGAGGATCCGCATGCTGCGCAGGTGTTCCGAGCGCTGCGTGTCGAGGATGTCGGCGGCGTCGCGGTGGGTGAGCAGCGCGAGGACGACCTTGGTGTAGAGGGTCGACTGGAGGTACGGCTCCGGCTTCTCCGGCGTCGCGAGCCACCGTTCGACATCGGTGATGCCGGCCTCGGTGATCGCGTACCGCTTGCGCTCGGGTCCGCCGCCGGCCTCGATGCCGTCGACCTCGACGAGCCCGTTCTTCAGCAGCCGGGACATCGTCGAGTAGACCTGGCCGTAGTGGAGCGGCCGGTCGTGACCGAACTTCTCGTCGAAGGCCCGCTTCAGGTCGTAACCGTGGCGCGGGCCGGACTCCAGGAGCCCCAGGAGAGTGTGACCGATGGACATGAGCAGGACTGTACACGGGGTGTATACGCGGCATGTATACGCCGAGTGTGCAGTTCATGGCGGGCGGTGTGGCCGCGCAGGTCGGGGGCTGTTGTCACGGTTCCGCAACAGGCTATTGCTCCGAGTCCCGGGGCGGGCGTCCCCGCCTGGGCAGCGGCCCCGTCTCCCGCGGCAGCCGCCCCGCCTCGGCCAGCGCCTTCCGCAAGAGGAACTCGATCTGCGCGTTGGCCGACCGCAGTTCGTCCCCGGCCCACCGCGCCAGCGCCTCGTACACCGCCGGGTCCAGCCGCAGCAGCACCTGCTTGCGCTGCTGCTGCGGCCGGCGCCGCGAACCCGGACCTTCGGGGGGCACGGTCACTGGTACAGGGACCCGGTGTTGAGGACCGGCTGCGCGGCGCGGTCCCCGCAGAGCACCACCATCAGGTTGGAGACCATCGTCGCCTTCCGCTCGGAGTCCAGCTCCACGATGTCCCGCTCGGTGATCCGGGCGATCGCGGCCTCGACCATGCCCACCGCCCCGTCGACGATCTGCCGCCGGGCCGCGACGACCGCTCCGGCCTGCTGCCGCTGGAGCATCGCGGAGGCGATCTCGGGGGCGTACGCGAGGTGGGTGAAGCGCGACTCGATGATCTGCACCCCGGCCGCCTCCACGCGCGCGTGCAGTTCGACGGCGAGCTTCTCGGTGATCTCCTCGGCGTTGCCGCGCAGCGAGAGGCCGTCCTCCTCGTGGGCGTCGTAGGGGTACTCGATGGCGATGTGCCGCACGGCCGCCTCGGTCTGCGTGGAGACGAACTCGACGTAGTCGTCCACCTCGAAGACGGCCTGGGCGGTGTCCTCGACCCGCCACACCACGACCGCGGCGAGCTCGATCGGGTTGCCGTAGGCGTCGTTGACCTTCAGGACGGCGGTCTCGTGGTTGCGGACGCGCGTGGAGATCCTGGTGCGCGAGGTGAGCGGGTTCACCCAGCGCAGGCCGTCCTGCCGGATCGTCCCGCGGTAGCGGCCGAAGAGCTGGACGACCCGGGCCTCGCCGGGCGCCACCATGTTCAGCCCGCACATGGCCAGGAAGGCCGCGAGCGCGACCAGGATGCCGCCGATGATCAGTGCGGCCTTGGCCCCGCCCCCGTCGACCGCCGTGGCAACCGCGATCAGCCCGGCGCCGGCCAGCAGGCCGACCAGGCCGAGCAGCAGGGCGAGTCCGCCGCCGATGCTGTGCGCGGTGAATTCCCGCACGCGGGGTGCAGGCATCTCGGGCACATCGGCGGTGACCTGCGGTTGCTGTGTGGACATGGGTGATCCCCCGTTCCTCCAGGGAAGCCGCTCCTGCTTAGCTTCCATCTATCTAAGTGATATCACTTTTCCCGGTTCTGGCAACCCTACGCGTGTCTTGAACGTCGGTTCCGTTGGGATGGGTGCTGATTGTCACGTCCGTAAAGGGCCGGATCGGCAGCCCTCTCTCTTATCTCCCGGTGTTAGCTTTCTGAGCTGACCTGAGCGGCGACCTGTGTGACACATGAGCACACATGAACGAAGCGGAGCGGATCGGACCCATGGGACGAGCGGAAGAAAGACGCGCCAGACAGCGCGGTGGGCGCCGGGCGGCACCCAAGCGCCGCCGTTCGTCGGGCGCGGCCGGGAAGAGCGGTATACGCCGGCTCTTCACCTGGAAGAAGATGCTCGGCACCTTCTTCGGCCTGTGCCTGCTCGGCATGGGCGCCTTCATCGTGCTGTACATGATGATCGGCATCCCCGAGGGGAACGCCGACGCCAAGCGGCAGAGCAACATCTACAAGTACAGCGACGGCTCGATCATGGCCCGCGACGGCAAGGTCAACCGCGAGGTCGTCGATCTGTCCCGGGTCCCCAAGGGCGTGCGGCTCACCTTCGTCGCGGCCGAGAACAAGACCTTCTACAAGGACGCCGGCGTCGACCTCAAGGGCACCGCCCGCGGCCTGTTCAACACGCTCGCCGGCAGGGGCGCGCAGGGCGGTTCGACGATCACCCAGCAGTACGTCAAGAACTACTACCTGTCGCAGGAACAGACCGTCTCCCGCAAGCTGAAGGAACTGGTCATCTCGCTGAAGCTGGACCGGGAGAAGTCCAAGGACTACATCCTCGCCGGCTACATCAACACCAGCTACTACGGCCGCAACGCCTACGGCATCCAGGCCGCCGCGCAGGCCTACTACCGCACCGACGCCGAGGACCTCACGGTCGCGCAGGGCGCCTACCTCGCCGCGCTGCTCCAGGCCCCCAGCGAGTACGACTGGGCGGTCGCCTCCCCGACGGGTAAGAAGTTGGTGAAGGCCCGCTGGAACTACGTCCTGAACAACATGGTCGACGAGGGCTGGCTGAGCCGGTCCGAGCGCGCCGGCATGAAGTTCCCGGTGCCGAAGGAGCCCAGGCCCGCCCCCGGCATGGAGGGCCAGAAGGGCTACCTGGTCAACGCGGCCAACGCGGCACTGGAGAAGCAGCTCGTCGCCGAGGGCACCGCGAGCAACACCAAGGATGCCGAGGCGATGGTCAGTGCCGGCGGCTGGACCGTCACGCTCAACATCGACAAGAAGAAGCAGGCGGCGCTGGAGAAGTCCGTCAAGCAGCAGCTGACCAGCAAGCTCGACCCCGAGAAGCGCAAGGTCGACGGGGACGTCCAGGCCGGTGCCGCGTCCGTGAACCCCAAGACGGGCGCCGTGGTCGCGATGTACGGCGGCGTGAACTACTTCGAGCACTACACCAACAACGCCACCCGCTCCGACTACCAGCCCGCCTCCACGTTCAAGCCGGTCATCCTCGCCGCGGCCCTGGAGGAGCAGGCGAAGACGCAGGACGGCAAGCCGATCACGGCGAACACGATCTACGACGGCACGAGCAAGCGCCAGGTCGTGGACAACGGCACCAAGGTCGGCTTCGCCCCCGAGAACGAGGACGACAGGAACTACGGGAAGATCACCGTCCAGACGGCGATGAACAAGTCCGTCAACTCCGTCTTCGCGCAGATGGGCGTCGACGTCGGCATGACCGACGTGGTCGACGTCGCCGGCAAACTCGGCATGGACACCAAGAACATGGAGGCCGTGCCCGCCCAGACCCTGGGCAGCATGGGCGCGAGCCCCATGGAGATGGCGGGTGTCTACGCCACCCTCGCCAACCACGGCAAGAAGGTCACCCCGGCCCTCGTGAAGTCGGCGGAGCACCTGAACAAGACGGTCACCATGCCCGACCCGGTCGGCGGCCAGGCCGTCAGCCGCGAGGCCGCCGACTCGGTGACCTCGGTGCTGACCGGCGTGGTCGACGACGGCACCGCCCAGGTGTCCGTACGGAACAACCCCGAGCGCGACGGCCAGCAGGTCGCGGGCAAGACGGGTACGTCCGACAACAACAAGTCGGCCTGGTTCACCGGCTACACGCCGAACCTGGTCACCTCCGTCGGCCTGTTCGGCGAGGACGCCAAGACCCACGCCCAGGTCCCGATGTACAAGGCGGGCGGCCAGCCCCGGGTCAACGGCGGTGGCTTCCCGGCGGAGATCTGGGCGGCGTACACCTTCGGCGTGATGGGCGACGTCAGCAAGTTCGACCTGGAGACCCAGCAGGGCGCGGCCGTCCAGCCGACGGTGACGCCGACGGTGACCCAGTCGCCGACCCAGGAGCCCACGCAGGAGCCGACGACCGAGGCACCGTCGTCGTCACCGCCGCCGACGACTCAGGAACCGAGCAGCTCGCCGCCGCCGACTCCGACGACGACACCGCCCACCTTCACTCCGCCGACGGCCCCGGAGACGACACCACCGGCCGACGGCGGCGGTGGCCCGTTCGACCCGGTCAAGCCGAAGCCGGGCGGCGAAGAGTAGACGGCCAGGAGAAGACCAGCAGACGCCGAAGGGCGCCCGGCGAGCACCGGGCGCCCTTCGGCGTTTCGCAGCGGCGCGTCAGCCGCTTGTCGGTACGGCGTCTCAGCTGCGGTTGAGCTCGAACCAGACGACCTTGCCCGTGCTGAGCCGGGTCGCGCCCCAGCGCCGGGCCAGCCGGTTCACCAGGTACAGCCCGCGTCCGCCCTCGTCGGTGGCGCGCGCCTGCCGCAGGCGCGGCAACTGCGGGACGTCGTCGCCCACTTCGCACCGCAGGACATCCGTCCGCAGCAGCCGGAGCGTGACCGGCCGGGTGGCGTACCGCACGGCGTTCGTCACGACCTCGCTGACCAGCAGCTCGACCGAGTCGCTGAGTTCCTCCAGGCCCCAGCGCGACAGCGCGCGCCGGGCCAGCCGGCGGGCCCGCCCGGGGGCGGCGTCCTCCGGCTCCAGGAACCAGTACGCCACATCGCTGGGCGCGATGCCGTCGAAGCGGGCGGCGAGCAGCGCGATGTCGTCGTCCCGGTCGCCCGGGCCGAGCATGTCGAGCACCTCGTCGCACAGCGCTTCCAGGGGCGGCGGGTGGTCCGGCCCGGTGAGCTGCGCGGTCGCGGCGAGCTTCTCCCGCAGCTGCTCGATGCCGGTCCACACGTCCCGCAGCCGGGACTCGACCAGGCCGTCGGTGTACAGCAGCAGGGTCGCCCCGGCGGGCGCGTCCAGCTCCACCGCCTCGAAGTCCACGCCGCCGACCCCGATGGGGGCACCGGCCGGCACGCGCAGCACCTCGGCACGGCCGCCCAGGTGGAGCAGGACGGGCGGGGGATGACCGGCGTTGGCGATGGTGATGCGGTGCGATACCGGGTCGTAGACCGCGTAGAGGCAGGTCGCCATGCGGTCCACGCCGAGGCGCTGGGCCTGTTCGTCGAGGTGGTGCAGGACCTCCTGCGGCGGCAGGTCGAGACCGGCGAGGGTCTGGGCGGTGGTGCGCAGCTGGCCCATGATGGCGGCCGAGGTCATGGAGTGGCCCATGACGTCGCCGACGACCAGGGCGACCCGGCTGCCGGGCAGCGGGATGGCGTCGTACCAGTCGCCGCCGACGCGGGCGGTCTCCGCGGCCGGCAGGTAACGCGAGGCGAGCCGCACGCCCGTGGGGCGGGGCAGCGTCTCGGGCAGCATCGTGCGCTGCAGCTCGTCCGCGATGTAGGCCTCGCGGCCGTACAGGACGGCCTTGTCGATGCCCAGGGCGCTGTGCGTGGCGAGCTGGGCGGCGACCAGCAGGTCGTCCGGCTCGAAGGCGATGCGTTCGGGACGGCGCAGGAACAGGGCGGCACCGATGACCCGGCGCCTGCCGCGCAGCGGCGCGAGGATCGCGCGCTGCCCGTCCGGCACGGCGAACTCGCCGCCGTCCCCGAGCAACTCGGGCAGCGCGGCGCGGGCCGCGGGAGCGTCCGTGAACACCGGGCGCACGCCCCGCAGGACCTCGGCGAGCGCGCTGCCGGGCCGGACCTCGCACAGCTCGGCGCCGACCGTGTCCAGCTCGTTCGGCTCGGGCTGCGCGGCCGGCAGGAAGCCGTTCTCCGTGTCGCGCTCGGCCGGTATCCGGTCGGTGCGCCGCAGCCGCAGCACCAGCGGGCCGGTGGGCCGCTCGTCGCCGACGGGCAGCGGGTCGCGCAGATAGACCAGGATCGCGTCGGAGAACGTGGGCACGGTGGCCCGGCACAGCCCCATCACGATCTCGTCGAGATCGATACCGCGGGCGATCCGCCGGGTTGCGGCGCCCACGAAGCGCAGCCGGTCGCCGTCGCGCCGCATCGGCGTGGGCCGGCCGGGCGGCAGGCTCTGGCCGCTGCGGCGCTCCTGCCCGTCGGGGCCGGGCGTCGGCCGGTCCTGTTCGTCGGCCGGCTGGACCGGAATGCCCTCGGGGGCGGGCCGCGGCCGAGGGGTGTCGCGCTCGGCGGTCTGCTCGGTACCCGGCTGGGAGTGCTCGGAGACGGGGTCGCTCACGGTGTCCTTGCCCTTGCCGAACGGCGTGGAGGTGCCCGGCTCCGACGTGCCCGGCGTGGTGTGCGCCGTCGTGAGCGGAGCGGTGACGTCGCCGCCGCAGCGGCCCTGTACCGGTAAGGCGCCCGTACCGGGCGCACGCGCCGGTGTCGAGGTATGCACGAGCGCCCCGCGGGGGTCCGCGGGGTCGACGCCCGCTTGCGGGCGTTCGAAGGAGGTCGGCTGCTCCGTCACGCGTGTCGCATCCATCCGTCCGGGGCTGCACGCCAGAGGTGCAGGTGGTCCCGCCGAAACTCCGATACCCGGAATACCTGCCCCAGGAACGGAATCCCCGCGTGGTCAGAGGTTCTTCCCGTGCCACCGGCGGACCGTCTGCGGTCCTGAGGGCCTGTGGCGCAGGCCCTGCCGGTGTTGCCCTCGTACCCCTCGCTCACGTCCTGCCGCCCCTCGGTGACGATCGGTCAAGCCCAGCGCGTGCTCCGTCAGTTGCCGCCGCGCGCCCTTGCGGAGGACGATCCTACGTTTCTTGCCCGGGGGCGCATCAAGGGTCTCATGAGGACACATGCGCAGGCGTACGGTCCCAGTCCTCCGGCAGTGACGGTACCGTCCAGGACGGATCCGGGCGCCAGTGCTGCCAGCCTTCCGAGAACGGCGGCCCCCAGGCGCGGATCATCTCCACGGCGGCCCGCCCGGCCGCTCGGACCTTTTCGGCCTGCTGATCGTCCATCAATCCGTCCCGCAGAGCCTGGGCGAACTCGTCCTCGTCACGCCAGTGCCAACTGCGGTCCGGGTGCACGGAAATGTCCAGGAAGTGGTCGACGGAGTCCACACCGCCCGCCCAACGGGCCAGCGGCTCCTCCAGGTTCACGTACCAGTTCTTGAACCGCCAGCCCGGCTCCCAGAACAGCCACACCGACCAGGGCTCGGCCGGCCGGGCCAGCTTCAGCACGCCCGTGCCGAACCAGTGGTCGCGCTGCACGGTCCGCGGCTTGGTGTAACGGGACTCCAGCGGCTCCAGGTGCACGGGGGTGCCGTCGGCGAGCACGGGCCTCACACATTCCGTGCCGGGCGCCAGCCACACGGCGAGCAGCTCCGCGTCGTCCCGTACGACGGTGACCGGACGCGCGATGTGGAAACGCGCGCCGCCGTTCTCCCGGTACCTCCACAGGATCTCGCTCCCGGGCTCCCAGAAGCCTGCCGCACCACCCGTTTCCACGCGTCTCACCGCTCCACCGTCTGCCATGCACAGATATTAGGTGCCATGGCCATACGACGCTGCGGCGCGTGTCACGGTTCACGCGCCGGTCGCGCCCGCGCGGCGAACCGTCACGGGTGTGTCATCCGCAGGACATCCAGCGCCTCGTCGAGCTGCTCCAGGGTCAGGTCCCCGCGCTCCACGTACCCGCTGTCCAGCACGACCTGACGGATCGTCTTCCGCTCGGCCAGCGCCTTCTTGGCGACCTTCGCGGCCTCCTCGTAGCCGATGTACTTGTTGAGCGGCGTGACGACGGACGGGGAGGACTCGGCGTACTCCCGCGCCCGCTCGCGGTTGGCGGTGATGCCGTCGACGGTCCGGTCGGCGAGCAGCCGCGTGGCGCTCGCGAGCAGCCGCACGGACTCCAGCACGTTCTTCGCGATGACGGGCAGCATGACGTTGAGCTCGAAGTTCCCGGCGGCACCGGCGGCGGCGACGGTGGCGTCGTTCCCCACGACCTGGGCGGCGACCATCAGCACGGCCTCCGGGATGACCGGATTCACCTTGCCCGGCATGATCGAGGACCCGGGCTGGAGGTCGGGCAGGGCGATCTCGGCGAGGCCGGTGCGCGGCCCCGAGGACATCCACCGCAGGTCGTTGGCGATCTTCGTCAGCCCGACCGCGATCGTCCGCAGCTGCCCGCTGGTCTCGACGATGCCGTCCCGGGCGCCCTGCGCCTCGAAGTGGTCACGCGCCTCGGTGAGGGGCAGCCCGGTCGTACGGGCGACCTCCTCGATCACGGCGGCGGAGAAACCGGGCGGGGTGTTGATGCCGGTGCCGACCGCCGTACCGCCGAGGGGCAGTTCGGCGAGCCGGGGCAGGGACGCCTCCAGCCGCTCGATCCCGTACCGCACCTGGGCGGCGTACCCGCCGAACTCCTGCCCCAGCGTCACGGGCGTGGCGTCCATGAGATGGGTCCGCCCCGACTTCACTACATCGGAGAACTCCTCGGCCTTGCGCTCCAGGGAGGCGGCGAGGTGGTCCAGGGCGGGGATCAGATCACGCGTGACGGCGGCGGTCGCGGCGATGTGGATCGAGGACGGGAACACGTCGTTGGACGACTGGGAGGCGTTGACGTGGTCGTTCGGGTGCACGGCCCGCCCGAGCCGCTCGGTGGCCAGCGTGGCGATGACCTCGTTGGTGTTCATGTTGGACGAGGTCCCGGACCCGGTCTGGAACACGTCGACGGGGAAGTGCGCGTCCCACTTGCCCTCGGCGACCTCACCGGCGGCCTCCTGGATCGCGCCGGCGATGTCCTTGTCCAGGACCCCCAGCTCGGCGTTGACCTTGGCCGCCGCCCCCTTGATCCGGGCCAGCGCCTCGATGTGCGCGCGCTCGATGCGCTGTCCGGAGATGGGGAAGTTCTCCACCGCCCGCTGGGTCTGGGCCCGCCACTTGGCGTGGGCGGGCACCCGCACCTCGCCCATGGAGTCGTGCTCGGTGCGGTACTCGGTCCTGTCCTGCTCGTCGGTCATCGACGATCACCTCCACGTGTCACAGCGTCCGCGACGCGACCACTGTTCCCCGTGGAGGCGAACCGTCACCGCCGTTCTCAGGCGAGTCCGGGACCCCGTACCGGAATGGACGTGAACGTCGGCGCCGGGGCCGGGTCCTGGAAGAAGTCGTTGCCCTTGTCGTCGACGACGATGAACGCCGGGAAGTCCTCGACCTCGATCTTCCAGACCGCCTCCATGCCGAGTTCCTCGTACTCGACGACCTCGACCTTCTTGATGCAGTCCTGGGCCAGACGGGCCGCCGGGCCGCCGATGGAGCCCAGGTAGAAGCCGCCGTGGGTGTTGCAGGCGTCGGTGACCTGCTTGCTGCGGTTGCCCTTGGCCAGCATCACCTTGGAGCCGCCCGCCGCCTGGAACTGCTCGACGTAGCTGTCCATCCGGCCGGCCGTCGTCGGGCCGAAGGAGCCCGACGCGTAGCCCTCAGGCGTCTTGGCCGGACCGGCGTAGTAGACCGGGTGGTCCTTCAGGTACTGCGGCATCTCCTCGCCCGCGTCCAGCCGCTCCTTGATCTTGGCGTGCGCGATGTCGCGGGCGACGACGAGGGGGCCGGTGAGGGAGAGGCGGGTCTTGACCGGGTACTTCGTCAGCTCGGCCAGGATCGTGTCCATCGGCTGGTTGAGGTCGATCTTCACCACGTCCGAGGACTCGTCGAGGTGCTCGTCCGTCGTCTCCGGCAGGAACCGCGCCGGGTCCGTCTCCAGCTGCTCCAGGAAGACGCCCTCGGCGGTGATCTTCGCGACGGCCTGCCGGTCGGCGGAGCAGGACACGGCGATGGCGACGGGGCAGGAGGCGCCATGGCGGGGCAGGCGGACCACGCGCACGTCGTGGCAGAAGTACTTGCCGCCGAACTGCGCACCGATCCCGATCTTCTGCGTCAGCTCGAAGACCTTCTGCTCCAGCTCCTTGTCCCGGAAGCCGTGCCCGAGCGCCGACCCCTCCGCCGGGATCTCGTCCAGGTAGTGCGCGGAGGCGTACTTCGCGGTCTTCAGCGCGTACTCGGCGCTCGTACCGCCGACGACGATCGCCAGGTGGTAGGGCGGGCAGGCCGCCGTACCCAGCGAGCGGATCTTCTCCTCCAGGAACTTCATCATGGAGGCCTCGTTCAGGACGGCCTTCGTCTCCTGGTAGAGGAACGACTTGTTGGCGGAGCCGCCGCCCTTCGCCATGAACAGGAACTTGTAGGCGCCGCCGTCGGTCGCGTACAGCTCGATCTGCGCGGGCAGGTTGGAGCCGGTGTTCTTCTCCTCCCACATGGTGAGCGGAGCCATCTGCGAGTAGCGCAGGTTGAGGTTCTGGTAGGCGTCGTAGATGCCGCGGGAGAGGGCCTCCTCGTCGCGGCCCGCCGTCAGCACGTTCTGGCCGCGCTTGCCCATCACGATCGCCGTGCCCGTGTCCTGGCACATCGGCAGCACGCCCGCCGCCGCGATGTTCGCGTTCTTCAGCAGGTCCAGCGCCACGAACTTGTCGTTGCCGGACGCCTCGGGGTCGTCGATGATGCGGCGCAGCTGCGCGAGGTGGGCCGGGCGCAGGTAGTGCTGGATGTCGTGGACGGCCTCCTCGGCGAGCTTGCGCAGCGCCTCCGGCTCCACCTTGAGGAAGGTCCGCCCGTCCGGCCCCTCGACCGTGGAAACGCCCTCGGAGGTCACCAGCCGGTAGGGGGTGGTGTCCTCTCCCTGGGGGAGCAGATCGGTGTACGCGAACTCAGGCATCTCAGCCCATTCCTCACTCGACGGACGGCGGCCCGCCTCCTTTGGCGAGCGCCAACAGCCTAGAACCTGCCTCCGGCAGCGAGCCCGTGAGGTAAGGCTCTGTTCGTCACACTCGGCCGCAACACAGGGGTGTCGCGATCTATCGTGTTTCGGTACGCTGCTGTCGTGGACCTTCAGAAGCAGACCGCGCCCGCCGTCTCCGAGCTCCGCGCCTCCGACGCCGAGCGCGACCGCATCGCCGACATCCTGCACGACGCCCTCGCCGAGGGCCGTCTCACCGCGGACGAGCACGCCGAGCGCGTCGAGGGGGTGCTGCGCGCCAAGACGGTCGGCGAACTGGACGTCTTCATACGGGATCTGCCCGCCGCCCACCGCCGGGGCCCCGGCCCCTCGCCGGCCCCGGCCCCGTACCGCCCCACGGCCGGCGCCATCCCCGTCGACCCGGACGACAACGTGGTCGCGATCTTCAGCAGCGCCGTCCGCAAGGGCCGCTGGCGCACGGGCCGCCGTATCCACGCGTACGCGATCTTCGGCAGTGTCGAGATAGACCTCAGCGAGGCGCTCTTCGACCACCAGCAGGTCATGATCAAGTCGTTCTCGGTCTTCGGCAGCGTCGAGATCCGCGTCCCGGAGAACGTGTCGCTGCGCGGCATGGGCGGCGGCGTGCTCGGCAGCTTCGAGGTGGACACCCTCGACTCGGGCGACCCGCAGGCCCCCATCGTCTACGTCGACGGCTGGGCCGTCCTCGGCAGTGTCGAGGCGCGGCCCCGGCGCGGCAAGGTCGTCGCGGACATCCTCGACCGGGTGCAGCGCAAGGTCGACAAGAGTTTGCGCAAACACCTGAACCATTGACAGTCGCGAATCCGTCGGGGTCCGGGGCAAATCGGTCCACCGGCGACGCCGCTCCACGGAACCCGGGAACGGGGGCGAAACCAGCGCTTCGGAACTCAGTGCATAGGCGCGCGCACAGCGGGTAGGCCTTGCTGCATCGTCTCTCGCTCGCGAAGCCGTCGTCAGGAGTAGACCGTGCTGCAACCGCCGCATTCGTCCCTGGTAGCTGCCGTTCCGGCCCCGCGGGTGCCTGCGCGAGACAGGGATCAAGACGCCCCGTGGCACACCGAGGCGGTGTGCCGGCGTGACGAGGCGGGCCTGTTCTTCGCCCCCTCCAAGGAGCCAACCGCCGCCCGGCTCTCCCGGGAGGAGGCGGCGAAGCGGGTCTGCGCCCGCTGTCCGGTGATGGTCGAATGCCGCGAGCACGCCCTGCTCCAGCCCGAGCCTTACGGCGTCTGGGGCGGCCTCACCGCCGCCGAGCGCCGCGTGGTCCTGGCCCGGCGCCGCCGCCGCGACCTGGAGTTGAAGAAGGCGGCCCGGACGACAGACCGCATAGCGGCAGCGGGCTGACAGCCGAGCAGCACGAAAGGGCGTCCCCACCGCACCGGGGACGCCCTTCGTACATCCGACTCCGCGCGCTACTTCCCCTTGTCGAAGTCGATCGCGCTGTACGCCCGCAGCTTGCTCAGCCGGTGCTCGGAATCGATCCTGCGCACCGTCCCCGACCGCGACCGCATCACGATCGAGTCGGTCGTGGCGGTCTCGGCCCGGTACCGGACCCCGCGCAGCAGCTCTCCGTCGGTGATCCCGGTCGCCACGAAGAACACGTTCTCGCCGGTGACCAGGTCCTCCGTCATCAGCACCCGTTCGAGATCATGGCCCGCGTCGATCGCCCGCTGCCGCTCCTCGTCGTCCTTGGGCCACAGCTTGCCCTGGATCGTGCCGCCCAGGCACTTCACCGCACAGGCCGAGATGATGCCCTCCGGCGTACCGCCGATGCCGAGCAGCAGGTCGACGCCCGTGCCCTCGCGCAGCGCCAGGATGG
Organism: Streptomyces chartreusis NRRL 3882; assembly: GCF_900236475.1. Lineage (GTDB taxonomy): Bacteria > Actinomycetota > Actinomycetes > Streptomycetales > Streptomycetaceae > Streptomyces > Streptomyces chartreusis_D. Next base: position 3,221,338 of record NZ_LT963352.1, on the reverse strand, counting down.
AGCCGGCCACGTCGCCGTCGGAGATCAGCTTGATGCGCGCGCCGGTGTCCCGGATCTCCTTGATGATGCCCTCGTGCCGCGGCCGGTCAAGGATCACCACCGTCACGTCCTCGGGCGCGGACCGCTTGGCCTTGGCGACCCGGCGGATGTTCACCGACACCGGCGCGTTGATGTCGACGAAGTCGGCCGCCTCGGGCCCGGTGACGAGCTTGTCCATGTAGAAGACGGCGGACGGGTCGAACATGGACCCGCGCTCGGCGGCGGCCAGCACCGCGATCGCGTTCGTCATGCCCTTCGCGGTCAGCGTGGTGCCGTCGATCGGGTCGACGGCGATGTCACACTCGGGACCCGTCCCGTCGCCCACGCGCTCCCCGTTGAACAGCATCGGGGCCTCGTCCTTCTCGCCCTCGCCGATGACGACGACGCCGTTCATCGAGACGGTGGAGACGAGGGTCCGCATGGCGCGCACCGCGGCACCGTCGGCGCCGTTCTTGTCACCCCGCCCGACCCAACGGCCCGCGGCCATCGCCGCTGCCTCGGTGACCCGGACCAGTTCCAGGGCGAGGTTGCGGTCGGGGGCCTCGGAGGGCACATCGAGTTCGGACGGCAAGTGATGATGCTCGGTCATCGGAGCGCACCTTTCTGTACGACGACGGCCGGATGAGGGTGTTGTTGCCCGACTCTATCGCCGAGTCGGCAAAATGAGCAGGGGCCCCCACGGATGAGCGCGCTGGAGACCTGCGACGATAGGGGGCGTGGCAGGCACGAACGGCAAGCAGAAGACGGCGCGGGACATGATCCTCTCCATGGGAGTCATCGTCCTCGTGGCGGGCGTCATATACCTCTTCATCCCGCACGACGACAGCCCGCCCGACCTCAAGCGCGTCGACTACCGGGTCGAGCTGCTCACGGCACGCCGCGCCGCCTCGTACCCCATCGCCGCCCCGCAGGGCCTGCCCGACGCCTGGAAGGCCACCTCCGTCCGTTTCCAGGGCGACGAGTTCGACGCCTGGCACCTCGGCTTCCACGATCCCGAAGGGGAGTACGTGGCCGTCGAGCAGTCCACTCAGCGGCGCCCCGTCTTCGTCGACGAGGCGACCCAGGGCGCGCGGGAGACGGGGAAGACCGAGAAGATCGACGGCCGGACCTGGACCCGCTACGAGGGTGGCCGGTACGACGCGCTGGTGCTCGAGGGCACCAAGGGCTCGACGACGGTCGTGACGGGCACCGCGTCGTTCGCGCAGCTGACGAAGATGGCGGACGCGCTGAAGACGGAGTGAGGCTCCGTACGCATGAAGAAGGCCCCCGGCGTGCACCGGGGGCCTTTCTCGTGTGCGTCGGTCAGACGGTCGTGACCACCTGGTCGAACTCCAGGCGCGGGGAGCGCGGGTACCAGGCGTCCGGGCCCGGGCGGCCGATGTTGACGACCATCAGCGGGGTGTGGTCGTCGTCCAGGAACTCCTTGCGCACGCCCTCGAAGTCGAAGCCGGTCATCGGGCCGGCGGCGAGACCGGCGGCGCGGACGCCGACGATGAAGTACGCGGCCTGGAGGGCGGCGTTCAGCGTGGCGGCGTTCTCGCGGACCGGGCGCTCGGCGAAGAAGAGGTCCTTCACCTGCGGCATGGCCGGGAACAGGTGCGGCAGCTCCTCGTGGAACTCGTTGTCCGCGGAGAGGATCGCGACCAGCGGGGCGGCGGCCGTCTTGGGCTGGTTGCCCTCGGCCATGTGCCGCACCAGGCGCTCGCGGGCCTCGGGGGAGCGGACCAGGGTGATGCGCAGCGGGGTCTGGTTGAAGGCGGTCGGGCCGTACTTGACCAGGTCGTAGATCGCCTGCACCTGCTCGTCGGTCACCGGCTCGTCGGTGAAGGTGTTGGCGGTGCGGGCCTCGCGGAACAGCAGGTCCTGCGCGGCGGGGTCAAGGACGAGAGACATGGATGAACCTTCTGGACCTTCTCTAGAGGGTACGTCTGATGTCTTCGACCGTACGCGAGTGAAGTTCAACGTTCAACCAAACCCGGGGTGTCGTGGCTCACCTCACAGTGAACCGCCCGTGCTACTCCGCGTCCGCCTCGGCCGCCTCGTCCGCGGTCTCCTCCGCCAGCGCCGCGTCCAGCCGCGCCCGCGCCCCGTCCAGCCAGCGCCGGCACACCTTGGCCAGCTCCTCGCCGCGCTCCCAGAGCGCCAGGGACTCCTCCAGCGTCGTACCGCCCGCCTCCAGGCGGCGGACGACCTCGATCAGCTCGTCCCGCGCCTGCTCGTACCCGAGCGCCTCGGTCATGCCCGGTGTCTCATCAACCTCGCTGGTCATCCACCCACCCTATGTGTCCACTCGTACGGAGAACTCACCCTCGGAGACCCGCGCGCGCAGGGCCTCGCCGGGCGCCACCTCGCCGGGGTCGCGGACGGCGTGCCCGTCCGTCTTCTGGAGCACGGCGTACCCGCGCTTCAGGGTCGCGGCGGGGGAGAGCGCCACCACGCGCGCGCGGGTGTGCGTCAGCTCGGAGTCGGCCCGGTCCAGCTGGTGCCGCAGGCAGCGCCGGCCCCGGTCGAGCAGGTCCGCCACATGGTCGGCGCGCTCGTCGATCATCCGGTGCGGGTCCTCTATCGACGGCCGCGCCAGCGCGTGGGCCAGCCCGCGCTCCTCCCGCTCCACCAGCGCCGCCACGCACCGCCGCGCCCGGTCCCGCAGCAGCCGTACGCGCTCGTACTCCTCGCCGACGTCCGGCACGACCTTCTTCGCGGCGTCGGTCGGGGTGGAGGCGCGCAGGTCGGCGACGTGGTCGAGGAGCGGGTTGTCGGGCTCGTGCCCGATCGCGGAGACCACGGGCGTACGGCACTCGGCCACCGTCCGGATCAGCTGCTCGTCGGAGAACGGCAGCAGGTCCTCCACGCTGCCGCCACCCCGCGCGACGATGATCACGTCCACGTCCTCGATCGCGTCGAGCTCCTTCACGGCCTGCACGACCTGCGGCACGGCGTGCACGCCCTGCACGGCGACGTTGCGCACCTCGAAGCGCACGGCGGGCCAGCGGTGCCGGGCGTTCTCCAGGACGTCCCGCTCGGCGGCCGAGGCCCGTCCGCAGACCAGCCCGATCAGCTGCGGCAGGAACGGCAGCGGCTTCTTGCGCTCCGGCGCGAACAGGCCCTCGCGCGTGAGGGCCTTCTTCAGCTGCTCCAGGCGCGCGAGCAGCTCACCGACCCCGACGGGCCTTATCTCGGCCGCCCGCAACGACAGCTGCCCACGCGGGGCGTACCACTCGGGCTTCGCGAGGACGACGACCCGGGCACCCTCGCTCACCACGTCCGCGACGGCGTCGAACACCTGCCGGTAGCAGGTGACGCTGACCGAGATGTCGTACGACGGGTCCCGCAGCGTCAGGAACACCACGCCGGCGCCCGGCCGCCGCGACAACTGCGTGATCTGCCCCTCGACCCACACCGCCCCGAGCCGGTCGATCCACCCCCCGATGAGCCGCGACACCTCACCGACGGGGAGCGGGGATTCCGGAGACGTGTTCACAGCCATGCCGCGAGAGTAGTGGCCGCCACCGACAACCGAGCGCACCCACCGGGCGACCCCCGGCTCCGGCAGCGTGCTCTGCCTCCGCCTCAGCCCTCCGCACCCGGCACTCACATCACGCCCGGTCAGTCTTCCCGGGGACTCCACACGGATGCGATCTTCGACCCGCCGAACGCGGCCTTACGATGGGACGCATGTCTGCTTCGCCTGGCCGCCGTGTCCTGCTCGCCGCCCCCCGTGGCTACTGCGCGGGTGTGGACCGCGCCGTGATCGCCGTCGAGAAAGCCCTGGAGCAGTACGGCGCTCCGGTCTACGTCCGGCACGAGATCGTCCACAACAAGTACGTCGTGCAGACCCTGGAGAAGAAGGGCGCGATCTTCGTCGAGCAGACGGAGGAGGTGCCCCCGGGGAACATCGTCATGTTCTCGGCGCACGGCGTGGCCCCCGTCGTCCACGAGGAGGCCGAGCGCGGCCGTCTCGCCACCATCGACGCCACCTGCCCGCTGGTCACCAAGGTCCACAAGGAAGCCGTCCGCTTCGCGAACGAGGACTACGACATCCTTCTGATCGGCCACGAGGGCCACGAGGAGGTCATCGGAACCTCCGGCGAGGCCCCTGACCACATCCAGCTCGTCGACGGCCCGGGTGATGTGCAGAAGGTCGAGGTGCGCGACCCGTCCAAGGTCGTCTGGCTCTCCCAGACCACGCTGTCCGTCGACGAGACCATGGAGACCGTCGACGCCCTGAAGGAGAAGTTCCCGCAGCTCATCTCCCCGCCCAGCGACGACATCTGCTACGCCACGCAGAACCGTCAGCTGGCCGTGAAGCAGATGGGCGCCGAGTCGGACCTGGTGATCGTGGTCGGCTCGCGCAACTCCTCCAACTCCAAGCGGCTCGTGGAGGTCGCCAAGATCGCCGGAGCGCGCGCGGCGTACCTCGTGGACTTCGCCGACGAGATCGACGAGGCCTGGCTGGAGGGTGTCTCCACGGTCGGCGTCACCTCGGGCGCCTCCGTCCCGGAGGTGCTGGTCGAGCAGGTCCTGGAGTGGCTGTCCCAGCGCGGCTTCGAGGACGTCGAGATCGTCAAGGCGGCCGAGGAGTCCATCACCTTCTCGCTGCCCAAGGAACTGCGCCGCGACCTGCGCGAGGAGGCGACGGCGCTGGCCGCCGAGCGCCGCGGCGCCGGAACCGGTGAGGATTCCGCGGAGTGATCGAGGAGTGATCGGGGAGTGATCGGGGAGTCGCCGGGCGGGGTTCGCCGTCCGGCCGGTGACTGTCAGTCCCTCGTCGTAACGTAGGGCCATGCAGATCTTCGGCGTGGACATCGGCGGTTCCGGGATCAAGGGTGCCCCGGTGGACCTGGACGAGGGCGACCTGGCGCAGGAGCGCCACAAGGTCCTCACCCCGCACCCGGCCACGCCCGACGGGGTGGCCGACGGCGTCAAGCAGGTCGTCGACCACTTCGGCTGGACGGGCCCGGTCGGGGTCACGTTCCCGGGCGTGGTCACCGACGGTGCGACGATCCGGACAGCGGCGAACGTCGACGACAGCTGGATCGACACCGACGCGCGCGTGCTGCTCGGCGAGCGGCTGGGCGGACTGCCGGTGACGGTGGTGAACGACGCGGACGCGGCGGGCGTCGCCGAGATGCACTTCGGCGCCGGCCGCGGCCGGCGGGGCACGGTGATCGTCCTCACCTTCGGCACGGGCATCGGCAGCGCGGTCTTCGTCGACGGCGTCCTGGTCCCCAACACCGAGCTGGGCCACCTGGAGCTCGACGGGCACGACGCGGAGAAGCGGGCCTCCAGCAAGGCCCGGGAGGACCACGACATGAACTGGGAGCACTGGGCTGTGCACCGCGTGCGCCCGTACCTCGCCCACGTCGAGATGCTGTTCTCGCCGGAGCTGTTCATCATCGGCGGCGGTGTCAGCCGCAAGTCACAGAAGTTCCTGCCGCACATCGAGGGCATCAAGGCGGAGATCGTCCCGGCGCAGTTGCAGAACAACGCGGGGATCGTGGGGGCGGCGATGCGGGCGGCGGGGCACTAGGGCGGGCGGATCTGGCGGTCGCACAGGCGGAAGCGCTCCCGGTGTCGCACCGGCGGACGCCTGGCGGTCACGCTGGCGTGGTGTGAGTCCTGGCGGTCACGCTGCGGGGCGGGCTCTGGCGGTCGCACAGGCGGACGCGCGTTGGCCGTCATGCTGGCGTGCGGGTCCTGGTGGTCGCACAGGCCCACGGGCCCAGGCCGTCGCACAGGCCCACGGGCCTGGGCCGTCGCACAGGCCCACGGGGCCCGGCCGTCGCACAGGCGTCCACGCCCCCGCCGTCACACCGGTGGCCGTGCCCCACTCGCCGCCCGTCGCCGGTGTACCAGGCGGACGCGCCGGGCGATCACGATCAGCCCGGCGACGAGCGTGCCGCCGTACAGCCACCCGGCCTGTGTCGCGAGCGCCGTGACCAGCCCCATCAGCTTGCCGCCGGCCCCGCCGTCGCCGTCCGCCACGGGCAGCAGCCCCACGGCGAACGCGATCGGCACGACGACGGGCGCGGTCATCAGATCCCCGCGGCGCACCCAGACCGCGGTCAGCACGCACACCGGCAGGAACAGCACGCCGTACGCCGTCAGCGACGCCCCGAACAGCACGGCGCACAGCCCGCCGAGCAGGAACATGACCAGCGCGCAGAACAACCCGCTGCCCAGCCCGGTCAGCCGGGGGTTGGGGAACCTCGCCGCGGTGGGCGCCGACGCGGGGGCGGGTCGTCGTACCGACGAGGGACGGCGCTGCGGTCCCGGCTGCCGGACCGCTCCCACCGCCCCGCCGCCCGTTCCTCGTCCCGCCTGCGGCGGCAGGTGCGATCGCGGCCGGTCACGTCGCGGTCCGTACTGGGCAGGTCGCGTCCTGTATCGCTCCACCGCACCAACTTAGGTCGTTCAATATGCCGAATAGGCCTTCAGACACGCCGTGGACCGAGGCTTGGCCAAGCGTTCGATACGTCGCCGGGACGGTTCCGGGTACGCCGTAGACTGGTGGATCGGCCGGTCTCCTGGCCCCCTGCCCTCTCCACTCACGGGAAGTCGCAACGTGTCGCTCACGATCGGAATCGTCGGTCTGCCGAATGTCGGCAAGTCGACCCTTTTCAACGCCCTGACCAAGAACGACGTGCTGGCGGCCAACTACCCGTTCGCCACGATCGAGCCCAACGTCGGCGTCGTCGGCGTCCCCGACCCTCGGCTCGGCAAACTGGCCGAGATCTTCAAGTCGGAGCGGATCCTCCCGGCCACGGTCGACTTCGTCGACATCGCGGGCATCGTGCGCGGCGCGTCCGAGGGCGAGGGCCTGGGCAACAAGTTCCTCGCGAACATCCGTGAGTCCGACGCGATCTGCCAGGTCATCCGCGCCTTCAAGGACGAGAACGTCGTGCACGTCGACGGCAAGATCTCGCCCAAGGACGACATCGAGACGATCAACACCGAGCTGATCCTCGCCGACCTCCAGACGGTCGAGAAGGTCCTGCCGCGCCTCCAGAAGGAGTCGCGGATCAAGAAGGACATCCAGCCCAAGGTCAAGGCGGTCGAGGAGGCCAAGGAGATCCTGGAGAAGGGCGACACGCTCTTCGCGCACGGCATCGTCCAGGGCAGTGAGCGCAACGAGCTCCTCCACGACCTGCACCTGCTCACGACCAAGCCCTTCCTCTACGTCTTCAACGTCGACGAGGACGAGCTGGTCGACGAGGAGTTCAAGAACGAGCAGCGCGCCCTGGTGGCCCCCGCCGAGGCGATCTTCCTCAACGCCAAGCTGGAGGCGGACCTCGCCGAGCTCGACGAGGACGAGGCGCTCGAACTCCTCCAGTCCGTCGGCCAGGACGAGCCCGGCCTCGCGACCCTGGCCCACGTCGGCTTCCGCACCCTCGGCCTCCAGACCTACCTGACGGCCGGCCCCAAGGAATCCCGCGCCTGGACCATCAAGAAGGGCGCCACGGCTCCCGAGGCCGCCGGCGTCATCCACACCGACTTCCAGAAGGGCTTCATCAAGGCGGAGGTCATCTCCTTCGACGACCTGGTGGAGTCGGGTTCGGTGGCGGAGGCCCGCGCGAAGGGCAAGGCCCGCATGGAGGGCAAGGACTATGTGATGCAGGACGGGGATGTCGTGGAGTTCCGCTTCAACGTATGACCTCCCCCGCGTCGCCTGCCACGGGATGTGAGACGCGGGCGCGCCCAGTGTCGTGGGAAGAGCCGCGCGCGGCCCGTCAGTGAGGTCGGCTGGCGTTGAGTCGGGCGGCCTGGCGCGTCAGGTGGGCGCGTTCGGCGAGGTTGGGTGCCTTGTGGGCCGCCTCGGCGTACAGCCGTGCCGCTGTCGCCAGGTCACCGTCGCGCTCGTGGAGATATGCCGCCACCGCGGCGTAGCGGGGCAGTGAGGCGTCCAGCGCCGTGAGCGCCGCCAGGCCGGCGCGCGGGCCGTCGGCCTCCCCGACGGCGACCGCGCGGTTGAGCCGGACGACCGGGCTGTCGGTCAGGCGCGTGAGCTCGTCGTACCACTCGACGATCTGCACCCAGTCGGTCTCCTCGGCGGTGGGCGCGTCGGCGTGGAGGGCGGCGATGGCGGCCTGGGCCTGGAACTCGCCCAGCTGGTCGCGGGCGAGGGCCGCCTGGAGGATCCCGACGCCCTCCGCGATCAACGCGGTGTCCCACCGGCCGCGGTCCTGCTCGGCGAGCGGCACCAGGCTGCCGTCGGACGCGGTCCGGGCGGCGCGCCGGGCGTGGTGGAGCAGCATGAGGGCGAGCAGCCCCGCCACCTCGGGGTGGTCGATACGGGCCGCGAGCTGCCGGGTGAGCCGGATGGCCTCGGCGGCGAGGTCGACGTCGCCGGAGTAGCCCTCGTTGAAGACGAGGTAGAGAACGCGCAGCACGGTGGCGACGTCGCCGGGCCGGTCGAAGCGCACGCCGGAGACCGTGCGCTTGGCCCGGCTGATGCGCTGCGCCATGGTCGCCTCGGGCACCAGGTAGGCCTCGGCGATCTGCCGGGTGGTCAGCCCGCCGACGGCGCGCAGCGTGAGCGCGACCGCCGATGCCGGGGTCAGCGACGGGTGGGCGCACAGGAAGTAGAGCTGGAGCGTGTCGTCCACCGCGGGCGCCGGTCCGGGTGCCGGCTCCTCCTCGACGCGGTCCTCACGCCGGCGGCGGGCGGCGTCGGCGCGCGTCGCGTCGAGGAACTTGCGCCAGGCCACGGTGATCAGCCAGCCCTTGGCATCGCGCGGTGGGTCGGCCGCCCAGACCCGGAGCGCCTCGACCAGAGCGTCCTGCACGGCGTCCTCGGCCGCCGCGAAGTCGGCTCCGCGGCGGACGAGGACGGTGAGCACGCTCGGCGTGAGGCTCCTGAGCAGGACCTCGTCCATCGGTGACGTCACTCCGTGATGGTGGGCGTCGTGCCGTAGAACGGGCGCACCTCCAGCCACTCGTGGATCGGCTTGCCGCCCGCCCCGGGTGCGGCCGACAGCTCCCCGGCCAGCTCGACGGCGCGCTCGTAGCTGTCGACGTCGATGACCATCCAGCCGGCGATGAGGTCCTTGGTCTCCGCGAACGGTCCGTCGGTGACCGGCGGGCGCCCCTCACCGTCGTAGCGGACCCACGCTCCCTCGGGGGCGAGCGCCTGACCGTCGACGAACTCGCCGGTCTTCTCCAGCCGGGCCGCGAAGTCGTTCATGTACTGCATGTGCGCCGAGATCTCCTCCGGGCTCCACTGGTCCATCGGCACGTCGTTGATCGGAGCCGGGGCGCCGCGGTAGTGCTTCAGCAGCAGGTACTTGGCCATCGTGGTTCTCCTCGATGCTCGTGCGGCCCATTGTGGTCGCGTTCACCCCGGGGACGGAGCCGGACGCGGGTTCTCGACATCGCCGTCAGTTTTTTTTGGCATCAATTCAGGGCCTGCGCGGCGTACAGAGCGCCGACGGCCGTGGCGAGGGTGCCGAGCAGGAGGCGCAGGGCCCGGTCGGGCAGGTGGGGCTGGAGGCGGGCGCCGAGGTAGCCGCCCATGAGGCCGCCCGTGCCGCAGGCGAGGCCGAGCCACCAGTCGGGGGCGACCTCTCCCGAACTCAGGAACGACAGCAGCGCGTAGGCGGTGGCGCCGACGAGCGACGTGGCGAACGTGGCGGCGAGCGCGGCCGGGGCGACGCGGGCGACGGGCAGGCCGCGTCCGACGAGGACCGGGCCGAGCAGGGAGCCGCCGCCGATGCCGTAGACGCCGCCGACCACGCCGACCGCCAGCGCGAGGCCGGTCAGCGTGCGCGGGGCCAACCCGCCCGGGACCAACTCGCCCGGGGGCGGCGGGCGGTGGCGTGCCGGGGCGAGGGCACGCAGGAACAGCCACAGGCCGAGCGGCAGCAGCAGGGCGGCTGCCAGGAGCCGGAAGACGCCCGGGCCGGGGAGGGCGAAGACCCGGACGGTGGCGCCGAGGACCACGCCGGGCAGCGTGCCCAGCACCAGGCGCCGGGCCAGGTCGCCGCGCAGCGCGCCGTCGTGGCGGTAGCGCCACAGGGCTCCGGGTCCGGCCACCACGTTGTACAGCAGGTTGGTCGGAGTGACCGCCGGGTTGGGCACACCGAAGACGCTCAGCTGGACCGGGAGCAGGAACACCGCGCCGGACACTCCGACCGGGGCGGTCACGGTCGCGATCACCAGCCCGGCGGCCAGCCCTCCCCACACCGTCCAGTCCACCGTCGCCCCGCTTCCCCTGGCCCTTCGAGCACCCGGTCAGTATCAGCGGCCCGGAGGGCTACGGGGGTGGCGTGCAACGAGATCTTCACAGGAGGGTCTGACCAGGTCGGCTACTCCCGCCCCGTGACCCGCCGGCAGGCCTCCGCGTACGCCCGTACCAGCGGACGTCGCCCGTCCTCCCGGCGCCAGGCCAGGACGTAGCGGCTGGGCGTCACGCCGCGTACCGGGCGGGCTGTCACACCGCCCAGGGTGAGCAGGGGGACGTTGCCCGCGGCCACCAGGCAGACGCCGAGACCGGCGGTCAGGGCCTCGTACGTCTCCTCCGTGCTCGCGATCTCGGCGCCGATCCGGGGAGGGCGGCCTTGGCGGGCGTCCAGGGCCAGCCAGTAGTCGCGCAGCGGGCCAGTGCTCTCGGGCAGCGCGAGGAACGGCTCGTCGAGCAGGTCCGTGAAGTCGACCTCGGTGCGGTCGGCGAGGGGGTGTGTGTCCGGGAGGGCGACCATGAGCGGTTCCTCGGCGACGACCGTCCACCCGTAGCGCTCCTGGCCGGGCAGGGGCAGCCAGACGAAGGCCACGTCCGCGGCGCCGTCGGCGAGGCCCGCGGTCGGGTCCTCCCAGTTGACCTGCCGCAGCCGGATGACGGTCTCCGGGCGCGCGGCGGTGAAGCGGGAGCGGATCGCGGGCAGCAGGCCGCCCCGCACCGGGCTGGTGCTCATGCCCACGACCAGGGTGCTGCGCTGCGCCGCCCGGGCCGCCTCCACCGCGGCCGCCCCCTCCGCCCAGTCCGCCAGCACCCGCCGGGCGTGCGGCAGCAGTGCCGCACCGGCGTCGGTGAGGGCCACGCCGTGCCGGTCGCGCCGCAGCAGCTCGATGCCCAACTGGCGCTCCAGCGCCCGGATCTGCTTGCTCAGTGCGGGCTGCGACACGTACAGGCGCTCGGCGGCGTGGGTGAAGTGCAGTTCCTCGGCCACCGCCACGAAGTAGCGCAGGTCGCGCACATGAACGTCCAGGGTCATAGCCATTGGTTATCACCAAAAGTCTTGGACCGGGCATCGGGCCGGGCGAGAGGGTGGTCGGCGTAACGACACGAGGTCGTGACGACACGAGACGGGGACCTGTCATGAACAAGGTGTGGCTGATCACGGGTGCGAGCAGCGGTTTCGGGCGGGCGATCGCCGAAGCGGCCCTCGCCGCGGGCGACGTGGTGGTCGGCGCGGCCCGGCGCCCCGAGGCGTTGGACGACCTGGTCGCCGCCCATCCCGACCGGGTGGAGGCACTGCGCCTGGACGTCGCCGACACGGACGCCGCGGAGGCCGCCGTGCGGGACGTCGCGGCGCGGCACGGGCGGATCGACGTCCTGGTCAACAACGCGGGCCGGACGCATGTCGGTGCCTTCGAGGAGACCACCGAGGAGGAGCTGCGGGCGCTGTTCGAGGTGCACGTCTTCGGCCCCGCAGCCCTCACCCGGGCCGTGCTGCCGTACATGCGCGAGCGGCGGTCGGGCGCGATCGTGCAGATGAGCAGCATGGGCGGGCAGTTGTCCTTCGCGGGTTTCTCGGCGTACAGCGCGACGAAGTTCGCCCTGGAGGGCATGTCCGAGGGACTCGCGGACGAGGTCGCGGAGTTCGGCGTCAAGGTGCTGATCGTCGAGCCGGGCGCGTTCCGCACGAGCCTGTTCGAGACCGGGCGGGCCGGTGCCAGTGCCGACAGCGGCGTGTACGGCAAGGTGAGCGAGACCCGTGGCCTGGTCGCCGGCGGCGACGGCACCCAGCCCGGCGACCCGGCCAAGGCCGCCGCCCTCATCCTGGCCGCGCTCGACGCCGACTCCACGCCGCTGCGGCTGCCCCTCGGCGACGACGGCGTCAGCGCGGTCCTCGGCCATCTCGACCAGGTACGCGACGAGGTCCTGGCCTGGGAGAAGCGGTCCCGGGCCATGGGGTTCGACGACTGACCGCCGCGCGCACGTCCCGGAGGGAGGCACCCGCGGTCATCCCGGCGGCCGTGCCTCCCACGGCTGCGCGATGTCCCCGCCGGGCTCCCACCCGTACCGCGCGAGCTGGTCCGCGGCTGCTTCCCGGCCCGCCCTCCGCAGCAGGTCGACCGCGCTGTGGAGGGCGAAGACCGTCCCCGACTCGCCGGCCCGCCGGCACCAGGCGAGCGCCTCGTCGACCTGCCCGGTCCGCTGGAGCAGTTCGGCGCCCTGGCGCAGGGCGCTGATGTCCCCGGCCTCGGCCGCGCGCTCGTACCACTCCAGCGCCTCGTCGGTCCGGCCCGCCTCCTGGGAGAGTTCCGCGGCCCAGCGCAGCGCGAACGTGTCGCCCGTCTCCGCCGCCTGCCGGTAGCGGGCCAGGGCTTCGGCGGGGCGGCCGGTCTCCCTCAGCAGGTCGCCGGCGAGCCACAGGACGAACTCGCATCCGGCCTCGGCCCGGTCCTGAAGCCAGTCGATCGCCTCGTCGGTCCGGTCCGCCTCGCGCAGCACCTTCGCGGCCTGGAGCAGCGCGAACGTGTCGCCGTGCGCCGCGGCCACGGAGTAGGCGCGGACCGCGAGCCGTTTGAGACCGCGCAGCCCCGCCGAGCGCGCGATGTCGACGTGGCTGCCGACGGCGGCGTGGTCGACGAGCGCGTTCCACAGTTGCGGGGGCACGCCGGCGGTCCGGCGGTTGGTGCGGCCCTCCTGTTCCAGGTAGTCGGCGAGGACGTAGTGCGGCTGGGCCGGGTACGGGTCGCCGGGCCGGGGCCGCATCCGGGTGAGGGGGCCGCGGGCGCCGTGGCAGGGTGCGGCCGTGTAGGCCAGTGCCTGCTCCAGCCAGTCCTCGCCGAGCGTGTCCCACTGGCCGTCGGTGAGGTATCCCGGGGCGGCGGCCTCCAGCAGCGCGTGCGGGAGCGCCCGGGCGTGACCGAGCCGCCGCGCGTCCATCGCCGTCTCGATCAGCGCCCGCGCCGCGGAGGGCGCGGCCCGGTAGCGGTCGAGCAGGGAGGGCGCGCCCGCCAGGTACTGGGTGATGTGCCCCTGCTCGGCCTCGGCGGCGGCCCGGGCCAGCCTGGGGTCACCGCCGGCGGCGAGCCGCAGCGCTTTGAGGGCCGGGCCGTTGAAAGTGTCCGGCACCGGTACGACGGCGCCGCTGAGCAGGACCCGGGCCTGCGGGTGGGCATCGGCGACGCCGGGCTGGGGGGTGCCGGTGAGAGTGGCCCAGTACTCGGGCCACATCGTGCCGAGGACGAGCACCGGGGCCCGGTCCGGCTCGGCGAGCAGGTCACGCAGTCCGGCGGCGACGCGCTCCCCGACGGAGTCGGTGGGCGTCAGCAGGTAGTGCTGCATCTCGTTGAGCCACACCACCGTCCGCGGAGCCACCGCGGCCAGGTCCGCCAGCAGCGCCTGCGGGCGGTCGGGGGCGATCGGGTGCCACAGCCGCCAGCCGGCCGGAAGCTCCTGCACGGCCTCCCAGCAGGCCCGCGTCTTGCCGCAGGAGGAGCCGCCGACCAGCACGACCATGCCGCTGACGCCGTCGGCGGCCTGCTGGACCACCTCGCGCAGCCGGGTGTCGTGTACGCGCTCTACGTAGGCCGGGAGCAGGGGCAGTGTCTCGCCCCTGCCGTTGTCCCACGGCCCGGCGGCCGGGGGGACTTCGATCGCCCGGTGGACCTCCAGCGAGAAGGGGTCGGCGAGTTCGCCGATGGGCCGCCCGGGAGCGGTCCGGCCCTCGGGGCCGGGCAGTGGCTCGGGGCCGTGGTCACCCAAGCCGGGAACCGGCGGTGGCGACGGCGGCGTCCTCTCCTGCGACGGCGTCTCGGGCGCGCGGTCGGCCGCCATCAGTGCGGACCACTGGCGTGGCATCGGGGGCGGCAGTCGGCCCAGCGGGCCAGGATCCGGGCCACCGCGAGCAGGTGGTCGAGGTTCCGCGGTGCGTGCTTGCGGTTGAACCAGTCGCTGATCGTCTTGACCGAAACGCCGGACTCCTCGGCCAGTCTGCTCCGTACGAGGCGGAGTTCACGGTCGGCGAGACGTGCCTCGGCCCGCCTGCGTAACCGGTCGAGCTCCTCGAGCACCAGCGACGCCACTCCACCTCCTCGGCACCTGTCGGCTTTCCGGTTCGGAATTCCGAAAGGCCGCGTCGACCTTCAGGTTACGCAGTCGGATTCCGAACTGTTCCGAGTTGGCTGGGAGTTGTCACCCCACCGAGCGTGAACTGGTGCGCGTACGCCCCCGGAGCACGACGGCAGGAGCAGCAGATGGAGCCCGACCGCACCCGCACGCGCACTCGCACGCGCACCGGCTCGCGCACCCGTGACCGGCGCCGCCTCGGCCGGGCCGTCATGTTCAGCGCGGTGCGCGGCGCGGCGGCCGCGCTGGGCTCCGGCGCCGTCAGCGCGCTTCTGTGGTGGTGGCAGCGGTAGGACTGCGCCTTGCAGGGCCCTTGTGCAATTCCTGTGGAGGCCTCAATCTTTCGGCTGACGCACAGGAGTCACCCAAGGTTGACATGACCATGACTTCAGGGTGGCTTCGGCGGGCGTGCACCACACCCCACAGCGCACCACCGATTGAGGAGGACCCCTCAGATGGCAGTGATGCGTACTCCCCACAGGCCCACCCGGCGAAGACTGGCCGCGCTCGGCGCGACGGCCACCGCGGCGCTCGTCGCGAGCCTCGTCTCGGCCCTCCCCGCCGGCGCGGCCCCGGCCGCGTCCGAAGGGCGCATCCAGTACGAGGACGCGGCCGGCGCCGTCGCCGACAGCTACATCGTGACGCTGAAGACGCAGAAGGCCGGTTCCGCCGCGGGCCGGGCCCTCGCGCACAAGTACGGCGCCGACATCGAGCGCACGTACACCAAGGCCCTGAACGGCTACGAGATCGAGGCCTCCGAGGCCGAGGCGGAACGCCTCGCCGCCGACCCGGCCGTCGCCTCCGTGGTCCAGAACAGGACGTTCGGCATCACCGGGACCCAGCCCAGCCCGCCGTCCTGGGGCCTGGACCGCATCGACCAGAAAAACCTCCCGCTGAACAGCTCCTACACCTACCCCGATTCGGCCGGGGAGGGCGTCACGGCGTACGTCATCGACACCGGTGTCCGCATCACGCACAGCGACTTCGGCGGCCGCGCCTCCTACGGCTACGACGCCGTCGACAACGACAACACCGCCCAGGACGGCCACGGCCACGGCACACACGTCGCCGGCACGGTCGCAGGCGGTGCCTACGGCGTCGCCAAGAAGGCCAGGGTCGTCGGTGTCCGGGTGCTGAACAACTCCGGCCAGGGCACCACCGCCCAGGTCGTCGCGGGCATCGACTGGGTCGCGCGGAACGCGGTCAAGCCGGCCGTCGCCAACATGTCACTCGGCGGCCCCGCCGACACGGCCATCGACACGGCCGTACGCAACGCCGTCACCGCCGGCGTCACCTTCGTGGTCGCCGCCGGCAACGAGTCCACCAACGCCTCCACCCGGTCCCCGGCCCGCGTCACCGAGGCCGTCACGGTCGGCGCCACGACGTCGAGCGACGCGAAGGCGAGCTACTCCAACTACGGTGCCGTCCTGGACCTGTTCGCACCCGGCTCGTCCATCACCTCGGCCTGGAACACGGGCGACTCGGCGACCAACACCATCTCCGGTACGTCGATGGCCAGCCCGCACGTCGCCGGAGCCGCCGCCCTGTACCTGGCCGACAACCCCACGGCGACCCCCGCGCAGGTCTCCGCCGCGCTGACGGCCGCCGCCACCACCGGCGTCGTCACCAGCCCCGGCAGCGGCTCGCCCAACCGGCTCCTCAACGTCGGCGGCGGTACGACCACCCCGCCCGGACCGCGCTTCGAGAACACCACCGACCAGGCCATCGCCGACAACGCCACAGCCGAGTCCCCGGTGACCGTCTCCGGCGTCTCCGGCAACGCGCCCTCGGCCCTGGCCGTCGAGGTCCACATCGTCCACACGTACATCGGCGACCTCCAGGTCCAGCTGATCGCCCCCGACGGCACGGCGTACACGCTGAAGTCGTACGGCACCGGCGGCAGTGCGGACGACATCGACACCACGTACTCCGTGAACGCCTCCGCGGAGGCCGCCAACGGCACGTGGAAGCTGCGCGTGAGCGACAACGCCCGCTTCGACACCGGTCGGATCGACGCCTGGGCGCTCCAGTTCTGACCTCGTTCCGTGACGGGCCGTCAGTCTCCTGACGTGCCCGGTACGCAGACGTCCTCGTCCTCCGGGAAGGGCCTCGGGTCGGTGACCCAGCCCGCCGCGAGGACGAGGCTCGTCTCGCGGTGCACGGCGAGAAGGCCGAAGGGGCGGTCGATAACCGCCATCACCCTGACCGCCTCGTGCGGCGGCTCCTCCGGCGACCGGCCCTGGTAGATGGCACTCATCGTGGTCACCGCGGCCGCCTTGAAGCCCTCCGCGCTGAAGGTGGCCGTCATGACCTGCCGCGCGGAGCACAGGACGAGCGGCGCGGGGCTCACGCCCTGGAAGGGGAGGGGGCCCGGGGTGTCACCGGTCGCCGTGGTCAGGCCGAAGAGGGCGCTCGACGCCAGCAGGTCGTGCTCCGAGCGCAGGGTGAACTCCACGGTGAACAGGGTCAGGGACGGCGGCTCGGGAAGGTGGGTGCGCCGCTTGTGGACGGACAGGCCCGGACCGGCGGCACCCTCCGGGAGGCGGCTTCCCGGTACCGCGTCGAGCGTGCCCGCCAGCAGGTCCGTCCCGGCCGCCAGCACCTCTCCCGGCCCCATCTGCTCCGTGCCGAGCAACAGATGGACGTCGACTGCCCTGTCCCCGCGCACGACCACCCGCGTGACGGCTCCCGGGCCGGTCCGGGCCACCGAGACGCTGTCGATGTCCGGAACCTCCCGCACCAGCCCGGCAGAGCCGTAACGGCCCAGCCAGCCGCCGAAATCGCCCTTGAACGGCACCTCCCAGTCCGCCCGCAGCTCCAGCGCACTCGCCAGCACCAGAGACGTGTCCGGCCGCAGTGCCGCCGGCAGGCGTTCGATCAGCCCGCCCGTCCGCCGCGCGGCCCACGTGTCCAGGGCGCGTCCGTCCGCCTCCGGTTCGCCCGTGAGCACTCCGTGCGCCCCCACCGGAAGCCGCGCCGCCCATTCCTCCCGCAGCTCCACGGTCCGTTCGGTCCACAACCCCAGTGCGGATTCCAGGCCGTCCACCTCCGCCAGCACCGCGAGCAACTCCCGCCCGGCCGCGCCCGCCCGGTCCGCCGGCAGGCCGAGTGCCTCCGTCAGCTCCTCGCGCGCCCGGCCCGTCGCGCCGGCCGCGAGGAGGGCCAGCAGCGGCCAGACCCCGGCCGCCGAGAACACCGTGCTCTCGCGGATCCCCGATGCCCAGCGTGCCGTGAGGCGGTTCGCCGCCCGTACCGATGTCTCGATCGTCTGCATTCCGCCCCGTCACACGGCCGCTTACGATGCGCCCAGCGGTACGTTCCGCACGGCCGCTCTCTCCCACCACGCCAGCCAGGAGCACCGTACCCGTGTCGATACCCCCGCCCCCCGGGAACCAGCAGCCCCGGGACCCGTACGGCCCGCAGCCTGCCAACTGGCCCCAGGGAGCCCAGGGGCACAGCCCCTGTGGCCCCTACGGCCCCACCGGCCGCCCGTACGGCGCGCCGGTCTCCGTCAACGCGCTCGCCGTCGCCGCGCTCGTCCTCGGGGTGCTCTGTTTCCTGCCCGCCGCGGGACTCGTGCTGGGGCTGATCGCGCTGCGGCAGATCAGGCGGAACGGCCAGAGCGGCCGGGGGCTGGCGATCGCCGGGGCCGTGCTGTCGTCCGTCGGGGTGGCGCTGTGGGCGGTGACGCTGTCCACGGGTGTGCTGTCCGACGCCTGGGAGGGGTTCAAGGACGGTGCGCAGGGCAACGAGAGCCTGTTGCTGAAGAAGGGCGACTGCTTCGACGCGCCCGGCGGTCTGGAGGGCGACACCTACGACGTCGACCCGGTGTCCTGCGAGGGCGGGCACGACGGCGAGGTGTTCGCGGTCGTGACACTGCCGGGCGGCGCCTTCCCGGGCGACGCCGAGCTCACGGACATCGCCGACGAGCGGTGCTACGCGCTCCAGGACCAGTACGCCATGGACTCCTGGGCGATGCCGGCCGACGTCGACGTGTACTACCTCCTGCCGACCCGGGACAGCTGGCGTTACGGCGACCGCGCGGTCACCTGCGTCTTCGGCAACATCGACGCGAAGGACCAGCTGACCGGCTCCCTGCGCGGGGACCACACCATGCTCGACACCGACCAGGTCGTCTTCCTGTCCGCGGCCAACGCCGTCGACGCGGCGCTGTACGAGGAGCCCGAAAAGACCCCGGAGGACGATCTCGCCGGCCACCGGGCCTGGGCCACCCAGGTGCACGACGTGCTCGGCGAGCAGATCGGGGCACTGCGCGGGCACCCCTGGCCGTCCGCCGCCCGGCAGCCGGTCGCCCGCCTGGTGAAGGACCTGGAGGACGCCCGGGAGGAGTGGGCGAGGGCGAGCCAGGCGGACGACGCGGAGTCGTACTACGCGCACCACGACAAGGCCTACGAGTACGTCGACGGCCCGGCGACCGTCACCGCGCGCAAGGCGCTCGGGCTCGCGGCGACGCCGCCCTCCCCGGACGGGACCGAGGGCGGTGACTCCGAAGCCCAGGTGTGACGGCGGCTATAGCGGGGAGAAAGTGCCTGCGTAAAGCCCCCGGTGCCACCTTGTCATCACATCGAGTGATTCTCTGGCCTTTGCTTGCATGGCACAACCCACGGTTGCCACGCTGTTGCTGTCTGTACAACCTGATGGGAGCGGCCAGTGACATTCGGTGAGCAGCCGGCGTACCTGCGCGTCGCGGGTGATCTCCGCAAGAAGATCGTCGACGGTCAGCTGCCACCGCACACCCGCCTCCCCTCCCAGGCCAGAATCCGCCAGGAGTACGGCGTCTCGGACACCGTCGCGCTGGAGGCCCGCAAGGTGCTCATGGCGGAGGGCCTGGTCGAGGGCCGCTCCGGCTCGGGTACCTACGTGCGCGAGCGGCCCGTGCCCCGGCGCATCGCCCGCTCCGGATACCGCCCGACCGGCGGGGCCACGCCGTTCCGTCAGGAGCAGGCCGACGGCGAGGGGCGCGGCACCTGGGAGTCCAGCAGCGAGCAGTCCGAGGCCAGCGTCGCGGTCGCCGAGCGGCTGGGCATCGAACCGGGCGAGCGCGTGATGTGCACGAAGTACCTCTTCCGCGAGGGTGGCGAGGCGATGATGCTCTCCACTTCCTGGGAGCCGCTCGCCGTCACGGGCCGTACGCCGGTGATGCTGCCGGAGGAGGGGCCGCTCGGCGGCATGGGTGTCGTCGAGCGCATGCGCGCGATCGACGTGATCGTGGACAACGTCACCGAGGAGGTCGGCGCCCGCCCCGGCCTCGCCGAGGAGCTCCTCGTCCTCGGGGGCGTCCCCGGTCATGTCGTCCTGGTCATCCAGCGCACGTTCTACGCCTCCGGCCGCCCGGTCGAGACGGCCGACGTGGTCATCCCGGCCGATCGGTACCGGGTCGCCTACCACCTTCCGGTCAAGTAGCGAACGCTCACTTCAGCCACGCGGCGCGCTCCCCGCGCGCCCCGCTCACCCGATCACCGCGGAAGCCGTCCCCGGCCGGGGTGGTCCGTGCCGCTGAGCCGGCCCTGGTTCTCGCAGGTCGGTGACGGCGCATGCGGTATGCCTCCGACCGGGTGCGTCGAGGCGCGCGGACGGCGCGTTCGTTGCCGTGCGCCCCCTGTGTTCTGGCCGGTTGCGTACCTCTTCGTGAAAAGCCGTATTCGCTGCGTGAAGGTTAGGCGTAGGCTCGGGCATATGCGCATTGCGGTTTCCTTATCGGGTGGGGCACGGCACAGGCCGCGGGTGGGAAGTGGAGGGGCGCGATGAACGACAGCACGATCACTCTTCCCTGGCTCGTGATACGAGAGGACGACAACGGCAACCGCTACCGGGTGGGCCGGTACGCGACCCGGGCCGAGGCCCAGAGGATCGCGGACAGCCTCGACGACCGCGGTCACAAGCGGCTGTACTGGGTCGAGCGGCTGGGTCAGCACGGGCCGGGAGGGGCGCACGACTGACCTCTGGTGTGCCTGGGCTCCGGGCCGGTGTCCGGCCGCGCTCCCGTAGGCTCCCCGCATGAGTGAGCGGATCGTCGTCGTGGGCGCCGCGCTGGTCGACGACGGGCGGCTGCTGGCCGCCCGGCGCAGCGCGCCCGTCGAGTTGGCCGGGCGCTGGGAGCTGCCCGGCGGCAAGGTCGAGCCGGGCGAGACGGCCGACACGGCGCTCGTGCGGGAGCTGCGCGAGGAACTCGGCGTCGATGCCGAGGCCGGCGGGCGGGTCCCGGGGGAGTGGCCGCTGAAGTCGCCGTACGTGCTGCACGTGTGGACCGCGCGACTGCGGCCCGGCTCCGCCGCCCCCAAGCCCCTTGAGGACCACGACGAACTGCGCTGGCTCGGCCCCGACGAGATCTGGGACGTGGACTGGCTCGACCAGGACGTGCCCGCGGTACGGCAGACGCTCGCGCATCTGGGACCTCTCGGCGGCCCCCGTCGGGGAGAAGCGCCCGGCGCCTGAGGCCAACCGGGGGCGTGCGAGGCCCGAAGGCGTCCGTGCGGGCGCCCCGTACGCCTTTCGTGCCACCGTGCGCTCCGCCACGCGGTACTCCGCCCCTGATATCGGGTATGTGCCCATTAACCCCATGAAACCGGACATGGGTGGGCCCGATGCCGGGGAAGTGATCGGCGTGATCGACACCGAAGGTGACCGCGCCGAGTGGACCTTTCCCGCCGAGCCGGGCGCCGTGCGCACCGCCCGCCAGGCCGTCCGCGGGCAACTCCGCGGCTGGGGCCTCGACAGCCTCGCCGACCTCACGGCGTTGTTGGTCAGCGAGTTGGTCACCAACGCCCTGCGGCACGCCACGGGCCCCATAGGCGTCCGCCTGGTCCGTCCCTCCGAACTGAACGCCGTCCTCCTGGTGGAGGTCTCCGACCCGCTCCCGGACCCGCCCCGCGAGCGCGCCGCCAGGCCCGAGGACGAGAGCGGCCGGGGGCTGTACCTGGTGGCCTCCTCCTGTCGCCGCTGGGGCACCCGGTCCGGCGGCGTGGGCAAGACCGTGTGGTTCGAACTCGCCGTTCCGGAGTGAAAAATCGGTGTACGTCCGCCCCGCCGCTGTAGAGCGAATGGTTCAGGCCAGTGGCGGTTGCCGACGGACGGGATTCGACGACGTGTCCCCTGGTTAGAAGAGTGGAAGTGTTCTCACGGTCCGGTCCAAAAACCATCGGGACCGTGCTGTGATCGTGAACACCGTGTTGTGCGGCACCGTAGTGCTGGATACTGCGGGCAGCCGCCCCCGGTGACCGGTGCCGGACGCGGTGAGCTGGAGGGGACGGTTCGCGTGAGCGAGATACCAGCGAAGGCCACGGAGTCCGAGGACCCGTCGGAGGGCGCGAGGGCGATGGCCGCGGACGGCCTGGCTTCCGCGGTGGGAGGTGCGCTCGCGGCCGACGGGGTGCAGCCCGGGGACGCCATGTGGCAGAGCAGTCCCCCCGGATCCATCTACGACTACATCAAGGTCGCGTCCTTCTCCATCGGCCCCGACGGGCTCGTCGACCAGTGGAGCCTGCGCGCCGAGCACCTCTTCGGCATCCCCGCCGAACGCGCGGTCGGCATGGACCCCATCGAGACGTTCATCGACCCGCGCCTGCGCGAGCGGGGCATGCGCAAGATGGCCGAGATCCTCGACGGCCGCGAGTGGACCGGCGTGGTGCCCTTCCGGATGCCGAAGGGCACCGAGGGGGAGTGCGGGCAGGAGGGGCTCGCCGAGGTGTACGTCATGCCGACGCGCACCGAGGACGGCGAGAAGGCCGCCGTCTGCATCGTCGTCGACGTGCGCACGCTGCGCAGCATCGAGACCGACCTCGCCGCCTCGCAGGCCATTTTCAGTCAATCCCCGTTCGGTTTCCTGCTGATCGACTCCGACCTGCGGGTCCGCCGCGTCAACCAGCGGTTCGCGTCCATCTTCGGCGGCTCGCCCGACGACCACCGCGGCAAGGGAGTCCACGACTACCTGCAGCGCGGCGAGGCCGAGCGGGTCGCCGCCACGCTGCGCCGCGTGCTGGAAACCGGCAGCTCCATCACCGACATGCACGTCACGGGCTTCGTGCCGGGCTCCGACGAGCGCCGCCACTGGTCCGTCAACCTCTACCGCGTGCACAGCGGTTCGGGCCGGCCCATCGGGGTCGCCTGGCTCGGGATCGACATCACCGCCCGCCGCGCCGCCGCCCGCGAGGCCGCCGCCGCCCGCCGCAACCTCGCCCTGCTGAACGAGGCCGGCGCCCGCATCGGCAACTCCCTCGACCTGGAGACCACGGCCCGGCAGCTCCTCGACGTCGTCGTGCCCGGCTTCTGCGACCTGGCCACCGTCGACCTCTACCAGGGCCTGCTGGTCGGCGACGAAACCCCGCCCGGACTCGCCGACGGCAGCGGCGAGCTGCGCCGGGTGGCCTTCGCCAGTGCCGTCTCCGACGCGCCCTTCGCCGGCACCGGCGTGCCCGTCGCCGTCGGCGCCGTCCACCACTACCCGTTCAACTCGCCCTGCGCGGACGCCCTGCGCACGGCCCGCCCGCAGACCGTCCCCGGCGAGGACGGCGGGCTCGTGCAGTCCACGCTCGCCGTCCCGATGGTCGCCCACGACACCGTCGTCGGGCTCGTGCAGTTCGCCCGTACGAAGGGCAGCGAGCCGTTCGGCGACCGCGACCGGGACCTGGCCGTCGAACTCGCCGCCCGTGCCGCGGTCTGCATCGACAACGCCCGCCTCTACCGGCGCGAGCACGAACGCGCGTTGATACTGCAGCGGTCCCTGCTCCCGCCCGGCGACCCGGAGGCCTCGGGCCTCGACATCGCCTGCCGCTACCTGCCCGGCAACGCCAACACCGGCCGGCCCAGCGAGGTCGGCGGCGACTGGTTCGACGTCATAGAACTCCCCGGGCACCGCACCGCGCTGGTCGTCGGCGACGTCATGGGCCGTGGCCTGCGCGCGGCCGTCGCCATGGGTGAACTCCGCACGGCCGTGCGCACGCTGGCGCAGCTCGACCTGGAACCCGCCGAGGTGCTCTCCCAGTTGGACGAGATCGCCCGCGGCCTCGGTGCCCCCGGAGGCGTCCAGCAGGCGACCCGGGCGGCCCGCCGCCCCCGCGAGGCGGACCTGTCGGAGGTGTACCTCGCCACCTGTGTCTACGCCGTCTACGACTCCGTCACCCGGCGCTGCACCTTCGCCAACGCGGGCCATCTGCCGCCCGTCCTGGTCGAGCCGGGCGAGTCGGCCCTGATGCTCGACGTGCCGCCGGGCCTGCCGCTCGGCGTCGGCGGTGAGCCCTTCGAGGAAGTCGAGGTCGAACTGCCCGAAGGCGCCCTGCTCGCGCTCTACACGGATGGACTGGTCGAAAGCCGCGATCACCCCCTCGACGAGGGCCTCCAGGCGTTCGTCAGCACCCTCTCCGATCCCACCCAGCCCCTGGAGGACGTGTGCGACCACGTCCTCAACACCCTCGACACCCATCACGGCGAGGACGACATCGCGTTGCTGATGGCACGTGTACAGGGACTGCCCACCGAGTCCGTCGGCGACTGGACCCTGCCGCGCGAGCCGCGCAGCGTGGGCCGGGCCCGCGAGTACGCGCGCGCCCAGCTGCTCAGCTGGGACATGGAACCGCTGGTCGACACCACGGAGCTCCTGGTCAGCGAACTCGTCACCAACGCCCTGCGCTACGGCGAGGGCGAGATCCGTCTGCGTCTGCTGCTGGACCGCACCCTGGTCTGCGAGGTCTGGGACTCAGGCCTGGTCCAGCCCCGCCGCCGCCGGGCCCGCGACACCGACGAGGGCGGCCGGGGCCTCCAGCTGGTCGGCCTCCTGAGCGCCGCGTGGGGCTCCCGTCGCACGCCCAGGGGCAAGACGGTGTGGTTCGAACTGCCCCTGCCGGGTGGCGAAACGAGCCTGACGGACCCGGCGGAGGCGCTGCTGAGCCTGTTCTAGCCGGGTCTGTGAGCCGCAGTCGTCACGGCCGGGCTCGCCGGGCCTGCCGGGGCCGGCGGGCTCGTAGGCTCACCTCCATGCCCGACATCACGGCGACCCGACTGGCCACGGACCCCGCCGCCTCGACCCCCGTGCTCACGCTCCGCTCCTGGACCGCCGAGGACGCCGCCCGGCTCGTCGAACTGCACCGGGACCCCGCGCTGCGCCGCTGGCTCCGGACCCACCTGGACGACGAGGCGGACGCCGCGCGATGGCTGGCTGAACAGCGGCGGGCATGGGAGGCGGGGACCCGCTTCGCGTTCGCCGTCGAACAGCCCGGGGCGCCCGGACTCGAGGGCCCCTTGGTGGGACACGTGGTCCTCACCCGGCGCACCCCGGACGCCGCGACCGCCGAAATCGGTTACTGGACCGCCGCGCACGCCCGCGGCCTGGGGGTGGCACCACGCTCCCTGCGCGCACTGACCGAATGGGCCTTCCGCACCCTCGCCCCAGACGGCCTGACACGGCTGGAACTGCGGCACCAGGTGGACAACACGGCATCGTGCCGGGTCGCGGAGAAGAGCGGCTACCCGCTCTCCGGACTGCTCCCGGCAGCACCGCCCGCGTGGCCCCGGACCGGTCATCTCCATGCACGACAGGCGCCGTCCGCGTCCTGCCCCGAGCTTTCTGAACTCAGCTCTCATGAGTGACCTGTACGCCGTGGACCTGGCCCTCGACCTGTCGCCGACCGTGCCGGAGGCCGTACTCGCGCACCTCCGGCGGCACATGGAGGGAGACAGCGCGGACGACGGCAACGGCGAGGCGGAGTGGCCGGACTTCGTCCCCCTGCTCGCGGACCGGGGCCCGGCGTGGCGCATCGGGGGACTACTGACCGGCCAGCTCTTCCAGACCGCCGACCACTGGTCCCTGACGGCCCGCCAGGAGATCCACGCGGAGTGCCTCCCCGACCTGGTCGCACTGGTGGAGATGCTCGCCTTCAACGCGAAGACCGACGGGGTCATCGGCCAAGTGCGGTTCTACGAGGACGAGATCCCCGAACTCCTCATCAACAGGTCGGGGACGCTGGTCAAGATGCCGCTGCGGGAAGCGAACCCGAGCAGCATCCCGCTGGGATGCTGCCTTGTCTGCGACTCAACCCACGCGGGGTGCGGGACGTCTTACAGCTGATCGGTAAGATCTGGCCCTCGCCCGTCCATCACGACCGGCTCATCGACTCCGTATCCGGCAGCCCTGCCGAAGTTCGTCGGCTCACCGGGCTCAGGCGCAACTCCCAGCAGCGCCTCTAGTTCCCTCAGTGCAGCAGCGAGCCGTGGGGCATTCTGCCGGTGTACTTCCGG
This sequence comes from Streptomyces chartreusis NRRL 3882, assembly GCF_900236475.1. Classification (GTDB taxonomy): domain Bacteria; phylum Actinomycetota; class Actinomycetes; order Streptomycetales; family Streptomycetaceae; genus Streptomyces; species Streptomyces chartreusis_D. The sequence continues at coordinate 3,195,753 of NZ_LT963352.1, read as the reverse complement.
GTGAGGCTCCCCACGGAAGTCGAAAGGGCCCCAGATGTCGTGGAAGACGGAAACCTCGGCAGATAGACCGAGGTGTTCCGGAGAGACCGTCAATTCGACGAGTCGGTGTTCACGGCGCGGCGTACCTTGTGCATGAAAGACTTCTTCGGCGTCGATGGGTCCCGTGAGCTGCAATCGCGTCATCGCGGGGGCGCCGCCCGCCCCGGGGATGAACCATGGCCATTCCACGTGGTGTGGCTCCAGCAAGTCATGCTTGCGCAGCACGGCTGTCATTCTCGCGGCGGTCACCAGTGCCGAGCGCAGTCCGGGCGGAGCGTAGTCCTCCAGATCCCAGAACCAAGACGCGCATTCACGCGGTGCGCGCATGAGCATGGGCATTGACTAGTCCTTACGGGTATGTGGGGCCGTTGGCTGGGACAGTGATCGAGCCGTCCTCGAATCGCAGCACAAAGGTGGCCTCGGTCAGCTTTGCGCGGGAAGCGGCTTGGCGCCACGCCCTTGCAGCTCCGTTGCATGCTCCATCGCCATGTACACAGCCGGTGTCATGTCACTGTTCTTGCTGGCCTGCTTGCATTGGGATAGGAGGTCGTCATATCCAGGAAGCCCAGCCAAATTTCCGTCACTGATGTAGTCCGCGGTGTGGGCTCCCGCGGTAGTATTCGATCTCGCCGATCCATGCATACCCCAAAAGTGCCTTGGGCAGATACTTGGACTCGACTCCCACAGTGATGCCCTGGTCACGTGCGAGGCATGCCATGGCCAGTGGGCCGAGGGCGACGAGACCGTCGGCGCTGGTGGCGCGGTCCAGGTCAGCAGTCCAGTACGCCTTGTGCCACCGCAGGGCATCGGCCAGGGCCTTGTTGAACTCCGCAGGGTCGCGGCGGATGACGCGGTAGAGCAGAATCATTGGCGGATACAGGATCTTCGACATCAGATCCGCGTCGGCGTACCGCAGCGCTTCCGGGCCGGTGCCGTCGACTGCCGCAATCAGCTTGTCGCCCACGTCCGGGCGGCCCAGCCAGAAGCTCTGCAGCGCCTCCACCCAGGAATAGATGTACTCGTCGAACACCGCGCCGGACTCGCGCAGGAAGGAGATGGGCACCTCGGCCAGCCGGTGCAGGCGGTCATTGTCACGGCAGATCATCGCGAGGTAGAAGGCAGTGACCCACGTTCCTGCGTTCAGGTAGGACTCGGGGCCGGTCGCGGGGAGCGTCTGCTCCTGCTCCTTGATCCGGCATGTGATGCTGGCGCCCTCGGGGGCGGTTGCCGCGGCAAAGAGCGCGGACCCGGTCTGCATGGCCGTGACCCAAGCCTCCCAGATCTCGAACCTGACGGCCTGGGGGTCCACCGCACAGCGCTGCTGCGCCAGAGTGAGCGCCGTGCTCAGTGCCTGAGGGCGCAGGACGGGTGATTCAGCGAACTCGGCGAGGATCCAGTTTGTGGTCTCGCCGAGGGCGTCGAGAGTGTCCGGCACGTCGTCCGTTGGCTACTCGTGGCGGGGAACGGTCGTGACCACTGACGCTCTCCTCCAGTCGGACTTGTTGCTGATCAGGGAACGGGAGGGCCGCGCCCCTGGGGCAGTTGCACGGTGCCGTCGGGGAGCTGACCGTGCGCTCGGGCAGGGGGCCACATGCTTGGCGGAGCGAGGTGCCGATGTTGCCGACGCCCTTGAGCCTCCGTACTGGAGCTCCTGCGCCTGCACCCCGAGGGTGACGGCGCCGGCGACGAGGGCTCCACGGAGTTCGTTCCCCTGTCGGCGTGTCCGGCCACCCATCCAAATCAGGTGGGAAACTCACCACACCAGTTGCGGCTGATCAGTACGGCCGGCAGGTACTCGGACTCCACCTCGACGGGGAGGCCCGCGTCGTGGGCGAAGCAGGCCATGGCGAGCGGGGCCAGGGCGACGAGACCCGAGGCCTGGAAGGCGCGGTCCTCCTCGCTCCAGTACTGCTTGTGCAGTTCGAGTGCCCGGGCCAGCGCCTGGTTGAAGGTCTCGGGGTCCTTCCGGATGAAGCGGTGGAAGACCTCCATCGGCGGATACAGCAGCTTGCCCACCGTCTCCGGGTCCGCGACGGTCTCCGGCTCGGTGCCGTCGACCGCGGCGACGAGCTTCGGACCCAGGTCCGGGCCACCGCGCCAGTACGTCTGGAGGGTGTCGATCCAGGCGTAGTGATACTCCTCGAACTGCCCGCCGTTCTCCCGCAGAAGGGACAGCGGGACCTGGCACAGAGCGGTGATCCGGTCCCTCTCACGACAGATCACGGCCAGGTAGAACGCGGAAAGCCAGCTGCCGGGATTCACGTACCACTGCGGACCGGTGGCCTGCAGAGTGCGGTCCTCGTGTGCGATGCGGCACTGCACCTGGTCGTCCGTCGTGGTCGCCGCCGCGAAGACCGCGGAGCCGACCTGCATGGCCGTGACCCAGGCGTCCCACGAGGGGAACTCCGCCGCCCGGGGATCGATCAGGCAACGCGACTGAGCCAGGGTGAGCGTGACGCGCTGGGCGTCGCCCAGCCTCGTGGAGCGTTCCTCCAGCCCGTCGATCAGCTGCCGAGCGTTCTCCTGGAGCACAGCGAGACCCTCTTCCACGTTCCCCGTGGGCAACGGAGGGCGGGAAATGATCGACACCAACGCGTCTCTCCTTAGAAGATCTTGAAGTGCTTGAGCTCGGCCCCAGCATACGTACCCGTGTTTTCAGTGGCCTGGACGAGGACGTACCGCAAGGACTTGTTCTCGATCGCCGTCCGAATCTGCGAGGCGTACTTCGCATCGTTCGGCGAGAAGATCGCACGCTCTTCCATATCGGCCAAAATGGTGCGAACGTACTCGATGGTCCCCTGCTTCACCATCGTGCCGCTGTCCTGCAGCCCGTTGCCCTGGCGCCAGTCCAGCCTCGCGTTGGGGGCCTTGGCCTCCACGATGATGAGGTTGCCGTCCTTGTCCTGCCACAGCTGGTCGAATCTCTTCGAGCCGTTGGGAGTTTCGGGAAGATCAGTGATCTCCCTGGCTCCCTCGAACTCCTTCTGGGCGAGCATGTGCCGACGGGCCGCCTCCTCGCCGAGCGCTTCCCCGAGCTTGCTGTTGTTGGAAACGCCTTCACCGACGGTGCTCTTGAAGCGCTCCTGCGCTTCGAGAAGTGCTTTCGCCGTGTCATCGGTCGGGTCGGCCTTGTACGCCTTCTCGGCGTTCGTCAGCTCCGTGCCCGCCATGCGCCGGGCCGAGACGTCGTCGAGATGACTCAGATTCTCGTGCGGCACCGTATCCCGACCCCTTTCCATGGGAGTCAGGTGGAACCGCTCGGGGTTCGCGTACGGCATCGCATCGGCGGCCATCCAGCCGCCACCCGGCTTCTCGACCAGCTTGGGCAGCAGCTGACCGTCGACCATCTCCTCGGCATTGTTGCGCTTGCCGGGGCCCCACTTGTCGTAGTGCTCGGCGCGCCAGACCGGGTCCTCGTTGGCCAGTCGGACGTGTTCGCGGGCGATCGCAGCCCGCTCCTGGGGCGTGCGGTCGTCCGCGGGCTTCTCACGGGCCGCCTCGTACTCCGCGCGGTGCCGCGCCGCGTCGTCCGCGTGCTGAGCCGCCCCGCCGGCGGCGTCGTCCGCCCCACCCGTGATGTCGTCCGCTCCGCGGGCCGCGTCGTCCGCGCCCCGGCCCAGGTCGTCCAGGCCTCCGGGCAGGCCGCTGCCCGTCGCCGGCGGCTCGTGGTGACCGCCTCCCGGGCCGTCGCCGTGCGTGCCGTTCGTGCCCGGGCCGTCCGCGTGACCGGCGGTGGAGGGCGTCTCCGAGCGGCCGGCGCCCGTTGCCGGGGTGCCGTCGGTGCTGCCGTGGCGCCCGTTGCCCAGCTCGTTCGTGGGCATGTGGTCGCCCACACGGCCGCCCGGCGTGTGGCCCGCCGTGCCGCCGGGTAGGTGGTCGCCCACCGTGCCGCCGGGGAGGTCGCCTCCGGCGTGGACGGCCGGGGTGGCCCCGTCGTCGCCGGTTCGGCCGATGCCGCCGAGCCCATCGTCGAGGCTGTTGCCCAGGCGGATGTGCTGGCCGGCGCCTTCCGCGGTGTGGGCTCCCGCGGTGACCAGGGCCGGCTGCTGGGCGGGGGAGTCCACGCGGGGCGTGTCCGCACCGGAAGCAGGCGAGCCCGTGTCGGGCAAGTGGGGCTGGTCGACGACGTCGCCGGGGCCGTCGGCGGACTTCTGCAGGACGTTGCCGTGCTCGTCGAGGATGTTGCCGTCCGGGTCGTAGTAGCGGGCCGGGGCGCCGTCCTCGGTGGGGAGTTTCGTGGTGCCCTCGGGCAGGACCGGGGCGTCGTCGGGCAGCCGGACGTTGCCGTCGGGCAGTTTCGTCGCGCCGTCGGGGATCGCCGCGCCTTCGGGCAGGTGCACCGTGCCGTCGGGGAGCCTTACCGTGCCTTCGGGCAGCGTGACCGCGTTCTCGGGCAGGGCCGGGATGTCGATGTTTCCGACGCCCTTGAGGCCCTTGGTGATGTCGCCGATCTTCGACAGGCCGGCGCCCGCGCCCTTGGCGATGTAGGTCATCGGGTCGATGACCCGGCCGGCCTTGCCCGCCACGGACAGGGCCTTGGCGACCGCGCCCGCCTTGCCCGCACCCGAGGCGGCCGCACCGGCGCCGCCGGTGAAGACCGTGGTCAGCACGTTGAAGGTGACGGCTCCGGCCGCGCGGGCGGGGTTCTTGCCCCACTGGTCCCAGGCCACCAGCGCCTTGCCGGTCTCCTTCATCGCCGTGCGCGAGTCACGCAGCCAGGACGGCATGTCCTTGTCCGACGCCGTCCAGAACCACGTCTGCGCCCCGGGGATCGCCGTGATGGCCAGGCCGGTCGCCAGCTGCGCCAGACCCTTCCAGGCCTGCTTCATCGCATCCCAGCCGCCGAAGCCCACCAGCGTGCCCAGGCCCTTGATCGTGCCCCACACACCGTCGACGATCAGGCCGTCCCACACGAACGACTTCACCCAGTGGCCGACCTCGTACCAGTGGTGCTTCTCCTCCACCGGGTCGCCCCAGGGAAGCTTGGCGTTCTTCATGTCCTCGGCGTTGAAGCCGTACTGGTTCTTCTTGTCCGAACCGTCCCCGGCCACCATCTGCGTCCCGCCCCACAGAGCGGTGATCTTGTTGTGGCAGGTCCGCTCCGCCGCCCAGAACGCCGCGACCGTCGCGGTGATGTCGTCCCGCAGCTTGTTGTGCTCGTCGACCTTGTCCTCGTCGTACTCCCACTCGTCATCGTCCTTGACCGAGGAGACGAAGGCCGCCGCGTCCGTCTTCAGCTGCTTCAGCTTCGCCACCAGCGGACGGATTTCGGTGGCGTATGACGACAACGCGCCCGACACCTTCTCCAGGTCGTCGGCGAACGCGTCCGCCTTCTCCTTGACCGGCTTCGTCGTCGCGAACAACCGCTCCGCCTCCGGAGCGTGGTAGAACGCCGACAACCCCTGGAACCGCGAGTGGATGTCACCACCGGCATCCCGGACATGACCCGCGTCCTTCTTCAGATCCGCGTAGTCCGTCTCCAGCTGCTCCAGATTCCCGGTGAACTGCGGGATCTTCTCCGGCTGGATCACGCTTTCCCAACCCCCGTAAGCCTGTTGACGCCTGCTCCGGACCTAGCCCCTCCGAGCTTCAGTCAGTCAGATCATCATAGGAATAGTCACGGGGGTGGTCAGTGACCTAATACCGAACCCTCACACGCAACCGAACGTCCGTTCCGCTCGTCACCTCTGTCACCACCAGGGTGGAGCTGCACCACCGGTTCGAGGGGAGACGGCATGGACCGCACGGAGAGCGCAGCCCGGAACGGGAACGACCCTGCCGAGCCCCAACCTCAACCCCAACACCAACCCCAACTCGAGCCTCAGACCGACCCAGAACCCGGTGCCGCTCGCCCACGCCGCCGCCGCTGGCTCAAACGCGCAGCCTTAACCCTGCTCATCGCCCTCCTCCCCCTCCTCACCGTCGAAACCGCCCTCTACATCAACTACACCGGCGACCCCGCACAGGGCACCCGGACCCGCAACCGCGACGCGCTCTGGCTCGGTCACGCCTGGGTCGACGGCCGTAAGAAGGACGCCGACGTCACCGCCCTGGCCCGCCGCCTGCAAGGCACCGGTATCCGTGACCTGTACGTCCACTCCGGGCCGCTGGAACACGACGGCACGCTCCCGGAGTCGGTGTATCCGAGGGCGCGTTGGTTCATAGACGCCGTCCACGAGAAGCTCCCCGGCATCCGCGTCCAGGCCTTCCTCGGCGACGTCCTGGCGACCGAGAGCTCCGAGGGCATGCGCGTGGAGGACCCGAAGACACGTGCCGCCGTGCTCCGCTCCGCCCGCCAGATACTGGACACCGGCTACGAGGGCATCCACCTCGACCTGGAGCCCATGCCGTCCGGCAACAGCGCCTACCTCAGCCTGCTCGATTCCCTGCGCCGCGAGACCCGATCCCGGGACGCGCAACTCTCCGTCGCCGCCCACCAGATCGACCCGCTGCCGGCTCTGCACACCGTGTTCGGTGTCTTCACCGACCAGCCCAAGTGGTGGTCGCAGGAGTTCTTCGGCCAGGTCGCCCGCCGCGTCGACCAGATCGCCGTCATGTCGTACGACACCGCGCAGCCGCTGGAGGGCACCTACGGCGGCTACGTGGCCCAGCAGACCTCCCTCGCCCTGGAGGTCACCCCGCCCTCGACCGACCTGCTGATGGGCCTGCCCTTCTACTGGGAGAGCAACTTCGACCACTGGGGTCACGCCGAGACGGTGCCCGCCGCCGTCCGGGGCGTCCGCCTGGGCCTGTCCCGCACGGACGCCGACCGGGCCCGCTTCGGCGTCGCGCTGTACATCGACTTCGCGGCAACCGACGCGGACTGGCGTGCGTACGAGGAAGACTGGGTGCGGTGACCAGGACCCGGCGGACACTCACCCGCACCGACCTCGCCCCCCTGACCCGCGCCGCGCTCGGCCCGGCCCGCAGCCTGTCCGGTGTGGAACGCCTGCGCGGCGGTACCAAGAAGGGCGTCTACCGACTGACCCTCGACGACGACTCCACGGCCATCGCCTACATCTGGTCGGCCGACGAGGACTACTGGGACCAGCCGGACCCCGACCCCCGGGACGTCTTCTCCCACGGCACCGGCCTCGGCCTGTTCACGGCGGCCCACGACCGCCTGGCCGCCGCCGGCGTCCGCACCCCCCGCCTCCGGTACGCGGACGGCACGCACACGCACCTCCCGGCCGACGCGGCCGTCGTCGAGGACATGACCGGCGGCAGTCTGGAGGACGCCCTCGACCGGGACCCGCAGGCGGCGCCGGAGGCCCTGGAGCGGCTGGCGGAGCTGCTCGCCACCCTGCACGCCCACACCGGCCCCCGCTTCGGGAAGGTCGCCGTCGTCGACGGCGGCGGCTCCTCCCACGGCGTCTCCTGCGAACAGCGCGTCACCGACGGCGCCCTGCGCTGCCTCGCGGAAGCGGCCCGGCGCGAGCCCCGTGCCGCCGCCGTACGCCGGGAACTGGAGGACATGATCCACGCCCTGGCCGCCGAGGTCCGCCCGCGCGACCGCCAGACCCTCATCCACGGCGAACTCGGCCCGGACCACGTCCTGCTCACGTCCGACGGGCAGCCGGCCCTCATCGATATCGAGGGCCTGATGTACTTCGACGTGGAGCACGAGCACGTCTTCCTCAGGCTCCGCTTCGGCCCCCACTACGACGCCCTGCGCGCCCCGGGCCTGGACGAGGCGCGCCTGCGGCTCTACCGCCTGTCGATGCACCTCAGCCTGGTCTCGGGGCCGCTGACCCTCATCGAGGGCGACTTCCCGCACCCGGAGCGGATGCGGGAGATCGCCGAGCACAACCTCCAGCAGGCGCTCAGCCTGCTGAGGAGCGCCGCCTGATCTTCGAGCCCAGCCACACCAGCGGGTCGTACTTGCGGTCGATCGCCCGTTCCTTCAGGGGGATCAGCGCGTTGTCCGTGATCTTGATGCCCTCCGGGCAGACCTCCGTGCAGCACTTGGTGATGTTGCAGTAGCCCAGGCCGTGTTCGTCCTGGGCGGTGGTCTTTCGGTCCAGGCCGGATTCCGCAGCCGCGTCCAGCGGGTGCATGTCCAGCTCCGCCACCCGCATCAGGAAACGCGGCCCCGCGAACGCCTGTTTGTTCTCCTCGTGATCACGGACCACATGGCAGGTGTCCTGGCACAGGAAGCACTCGATGCACTTGCGGAACTCCTGCGAGCGGTCCACGTCCTCCTGCATCATCCGGTACTCGCCGGGACCGAGGTCCGGTGGCGGCACGAAGGCCGGGACCTCCCTGGCCTTGGCGTAGTTGAAGCCGACGTCCGTGACCAGGTCGCGGATCACCGGGAACGCGCGCAGGGGCGTGACCGTGATGGTCTCCTCGCGGTCGAAGACCGACATGCGCGTCATGCACATCAGCCGGGGCCGGCCGTTGATCTCCGCCGAGCAGGAACCGCACTTGCCCGCCTTGCAGTTCCAGCGCACGGCGAGATCGGGCGCCTGGGTGGCCTGGAGGCGGTGGATGATGTCGAGCACCACCTCACCGTCGTTCACCTCGACCTTGAAGTCCTCCAGGCCGCCGCCGCCCACGTCCCCGCGCCACACCTTGAAGTGGGCCGTATAGCCGCTCATTCGTAGAGCTCCTCTTCGGCGAGGTACTTGACCAGCTCCTCCTTGTCGAACAGGGCGAGCAGGTCGGCACGGACGGGTTCGGTGGTCTCGCGGGTGAGGGTGATCTGGCCGCGGACCGGGTCCGTCGCCGCCAGCCCGCCCGTCGGGTCGGTGAGCGCGCACAGCAGGTTGATCCGGCGCCACTTGCGGTCCATCCCCGGATGGTCCTCGCGGGTGTGCCCGCCGCGCGACTCGGTGCGCTCCAGCGCGGCCCGGGCCACGCACTCGCTGACCAGCAGCATGTTCCTGAGGTCCAGGGCGAGGTGCCAGCCCGGGTTGAACTGCCGGTGCCCCTCCACCCCGGCCCGGCGCGCCCGGGCCCGCAGCTCGGCCAGCTTCTCCAGGGCCTGCTTCATCTCCGGCTCACGGCGGATGATGCCGACCAGGTCGTTCATCGTCTGCTGGAGTTCCTGGTGCAGGGTGTACGGGTTCTCCGGCGGACCGCCCTTCGGCTCCTCGGTCTCCGCCTCGGCGGAGAACGGCCGCAGGGCCTCGGCGGCGGCGGAGTCGATCTGGTCGTCGTCCACGACGGGCCGCGCCCCGGCCAGCTCCGCCGCGTACTCGGCCGCGTGCCAGCCCGCCCGGCGCCCGAACACCAGCAGGTCGGACAGCGAGTTGCCGCCGAGCCGGTTGGAGCCGTGCATACCGCCGGCCACCTCACCCGCCGCGAACAGGCCCGGCACCCCGCGGGCCGCCGCCGTGTCGGACTCGACCGCGACCCCGCCCATCACGTAGTGACAGGTGGGCCCGACCTCCATCGCCTCGGCCGTGATGTCGACGTCGGCCAGCTCCTTGAACTGGTGGTACATCGACGGCAGCCGCCGTTTGATGACCTCGGCGGGCATCCGGGTCGACACGTCGAGGAACACGCCCCCGTGCGGCGAGCCGCGCCCCTCCTTCACCTCGGCGTTGATCGCCCGCGCGACCTCGTCGCGGGGGAGCAGCTCGGGGGGACGCCGGTTGTGGTCCGGGTCGTCGTACCAGCGGTCGGCCTCGGCCTCGGTCTCGGCGTACTTGTCCTTGAAGACGTCGGGGATGTAGTCGAACATGAACCGCTTGCCGTCGGAGTTGCGCAGCACGCCGCCGTCACCGCGCACCGACTCGGTGACGAGGATGCCCTTCACCGACGGCGGCCAGACCATGCCCGTCGGGTGGAACTGCACGAACTCCATGTTCAGCAGGGGAGCACCCGCCAGGAGGGCCAGCGCGTGGCCGTCGCCGGTGTACTCCCACGAGTTCGACGTCACCTTGAAGGACTTGCCGATGCCGCCCGTGGCGATCACCACGGAGGGCGCCTCCAGGACGAAGAAACGGCCCGACTCGCGCTCGTAGGCGAAGACGCCCGAGACACGATCGTCCTCTTTCAGCACCCGCGTGACCGTGCACTCCTGGAAGACCTTCAGCCGGGACTCGTAGTCGCCGGTCTCCTTGAAGTCCTCCTGCTGGAGCGCGACGATCTTCTGCTGCAGGGTGCGGATCAGCTCCAGGCCCGTGCGATCGCCGACGTGCGCGAGGCGCGGGTACTCGTGGCCGCCGAAGTTGCGCTGGGAGATCCGGCCGTCCTTGGTCCGGTCGAACAGCGCCCCCCAGGTCTCCAGCTCCCACACCCGCTGCGGCGCCTCCTGCGCGTGCAGTTCGGCCATCCGCCACTGGTTGAGGAACTTGCCGCCGCGCATGGTGTCGCGGAAGTGGACCCGCCAGTTGTCGTTCTCATTGGCGTTGGCCATCGCCGCCGCGATGCCGCCCTCGGCCATCACCGTGTGCGCCTTGCCGAACAGCGACTTGCAGATCACTGCCGTACGGGCGCCCCGCTCGCGGGCCTCGATGGCGGCGCGCAGGCCCGCGCCGCCCGCTCCCACCACGACGACGTCCCACTCCTGACGGTCGACCACGGACATCAGAACGCACCCCTCATCAGAAGAACCGCGGATCGTCGAAGGCCCCGGACGCGACCAGGTAGACGTAGAAGTCGGCGAGCGCCACGGTCACCAGCGACGCCCAGGCGAGTTGCATGTGCCGGGCGTTGAGCCGGCCCGCCCACTGCCACATCCGGTAGCGCACGGGATGCTTGGAGAAGTGCTTGAGCTTGCCGCCGACGATGTGCCGGCACGAGTGGCAGGAGATCGTGTACGCCCAGATCAGCACGATGTTGACCAGGAACACGAGCGTGCCGAGGCCCATGTGGCCCCACTCGTAGTGCTCGTCGCGGAAGGCGAGCACGGTGTCGTAGGTGAGGATCCCGGCGACCAGGAGCGCGGCGTAGAAGAAGTACCGGTGGATGTTCTGGAGCACCAGCGGGAAGCGGGTCTCACCCGTGTACTTCTTGTGCGGCTCGGCCACCGCGCAGGCCGGCGGGGAGGCCCAGAAGCCGCGGTAGTAGGCCTTGCGGTAGTAGTAGCAGGTCAGACGGAAGCCGAGCGGGAAGATCAGGATGATGATCGCGGGCGAGATGCCCCACCAGCTGCCGAAGATCTCCCAGTTCGGTCCGGCCCTCATCGGCTCGCAGCGCTCCGCCAGGCACGGCGAGTAGAAGGGCGAGACGTACGGCGCCGCGTAGTAGTCGGCGTCGGCGAAGGCCCGCCACGTCGAGTAGACGACGAAGGCCAGCAGGCCGGCGACCGTGCCGGCCGGGGCCAGCCACCAGCGGTCGGTGCGCAGGTGCGGGGCGTCGATCGCGGCGCGCGTACCCGCCCGTACGCCGCCGCTTCGGGGATGGGGTTCTGTGGCGGGAGGTTCCGTACCAGTGGCCACGTGACGACTCCGGTCGGTTCGGGGGAGGTGCCGGTCGCTCGACGCCCTCCGGGTCAGGGAGCGCGCCGGTCCCGGGCGCCGAGCCCCTCGTCGTCCGAGTCGACCCACAGCGAGGGGTCGTACGGCGCGTCCGAGATGGTGACGAGGTCCGGGCGCTTCGGTGCGGCCGGTGTGGCGGCGACGTCGCGCAGCAGGGCGACGCTCTCGCGCAGGTGGTTGGCGTCGGCACGGACGCGGCGCATCTCCAGGCCGCCGGTGCCGAGCTGCTTCTCCAGGCGTCCCAACGACCGGAACAGCTCGTCGAGACTGCGTTGGACTGACGTCAGTTCGTCGTGAACGGACATGACTTGCCCTCACTTCCGCGGGTCCTTCGAGGCCCAAGGCGGCAACGTTCATGCGCCTGCGAGTGTTGCGCGTCACACCTTGTGCTGTGAAGGGATGTGCATCGATTGGCCGAGGCGTGTGGGTGCACCGTGCGGTGCGTTGGGCCGCACGGGTGGCTTCCCGTCCGTGACCGCCGTGTCGCCCTGTGTTGCCGAACCCTTTCCTCTTCAGTGGCCGCATACATCAGATGAACTCCAAATACCGCCAAAAGTGATCATAACGCCCGCGGCTTCCCGGAGGTAGCACAGATGTCCCCCCAGCACGGCGTCGGCCCGCGTGCGATCACGCGTTCGGTCGCCTTCCTCACCGCGGGTGTGCTCGCGGTGCCCGCGCTCACCGGATGCGGCTCCGAGGACCCGGCGGGCAAGCCGCTCGCCGCACCGGACATCCAGCCCGCGGGCCGCGACCGGATCGCCGACGGCGGCACCCTGCGCTGGGCCGTGGACTCCGTGCCCGACACCCTGAACACCTTCCAGTCGGACGCCGACGCCACCACCGCCCGCGTCGCCCAGGCGGTCCTGCCGTCGATGTTCCGGATGAACGCCAGTGGCCGTCCCGAGCGCAACCCCGCCTACCTGGAGTCCGCGAAGGTCGTCGAGACCGAGCCCAAACAGGTCGTCCTGTACAAGCTGAACCAGCAGGCCGTCTGGAGCGACGGCCGGGAGATCGGCGCCGCCGACTTCGCCGCCCAGTGGCGCGCCCTGTCCGGCAAGGACACCGCCTACTGGACCGCCCGCAACGCGGGCTACGACCGCATCCAGAAGATCGAGCGCGGAGACAACGCCCTGGAGGTCAGGGTCACCTTCAGCCGCCCCTACGCCGACTGGCGCTCCCTGTTCTCGCCGCTGTACCCGAAGGACGTCATGGGCACCCCGGACTCCTTCAACGACGGGGCGCGCAAGAAGCTCAAGGTCACCGCCGGCCCCTTCACGGTGAAGAAGGTCGACCGCGGGGAAGACGAGATCACCCTCGCCCGCAATCCGCGCTGGTGGGACGAGCCCGCCAAGCTCTCCGAGATCGTGCTGCGCACCGTGCCGCGCGACAAGCGGGCCGCCGAGCTGGCCGCCGGCACCCTCGACGTGGCCGAGATCGACCCCACCGCCGCCCGCCGCATCACGCTCGCCGCCCGCCCGCAGAGTTCCAGCAGCCCGCTGATGGGCCCCGGCGCCGACCGGTCCGCCGCGGACGCCCTGCACTCCTGGGCCGTCGCCAACGGCACCGACGAGGACGCCGCCGACGAGGAGACCGTCGCCCGCAAGAAGCTGCGCAAGGCGTCCGCCAAGTACGCCCGGCAGCAGCAGGCCCTGCGCGGCTTCGAGGTGCGCAAATCCCTGGAGCCGGCCTTCACCCAGCTCGCCCTGAACGGCGCCGAGGGCCCGCTCGCCGACGAGCGCGTCCGCAGGGCCGTCGCCCGTGCCCTCGACCGCAAGGAACTCGCCGAGGCGGTCCTGAAGCCCCTGGGCCTGCCCGCCGTCCCGGTCGGCAGCCACCTGGCCCTGTCCGGCCAGGCCCACTACGCCGACAACAGCGGCGCCCTCGGCGGCCAGGACACCAAGGAGGCCCTGGCCCTGCTCGCGGACGCCGGGTGGGTGAGCGGCGGCCCCGTCAAGGAGCAGAAGAAGAAGGAGGAGAAGGCGGCCGGCGCCGAGGGCGAGAAGGCCTCCGGCTCCTCCGAGGACGAGTCGGACGACGACACGTACATCGTCGGCGAGGACAACAAGGCGTACGGCAAGCAGGACCCGGCCGACCACCTCGCCCAGGACGGCAAGCAGTACAAGCACCCGAACCAGGGCGGCGCCCCCGGCGCGTACGCCCCCGAGGGCACCGCCGCCCCCGCGAACCGCGAGGCCGCCCCGCTCGCCAAGAACGGCAAGCCCCTCACTCTCCGCTTCGTGCTCCCCTCCGGGCCCGGCTCCCAGACGCTGCGCACCGTCGCCGACCGCATCTCGCGCATGCTGGAGCGCGTCGGCATCGGCACGGACATCTCCAAGGTGTCCGACGACTCCTACTTCAAGGACCACATCGCCTCCGGCCAGTACGACCTCGCCCTCTACTCCTGGCCGGCCACCGCCTTCCCCGCCACCGACGCCCGCCCCGTCTACGCCAAGCCGGTCCCGGCCGCCGACGGTTCCCTGAACGTCGAGCAGAACTACACCCGCGTCGGCACCGACCAGGTCGACCAGCTCTTCGACGAGGCCGTGTCCACCCTCGACGAGGGCGAGTCCCGCTCCCTGATCCGCAAGGCCGACTCCCGCATCTGGGCGGCGGCCGGCTCCATCCCCCTCTTCCAGCGCCCCCAGCTCATCGCGGCCCGCAAGAACCTCGTGAACACCGGCGCCTTCGGCTTCGGCACCCCGGCCTACGAGGACATGGGCTTCCTGAAGAAGGGCGCGAAGCCGGCGTCCGGCCCGTCGGCGAAGGGGTCATCCGCTCCGTAGCTCCTTTGCCGTTCCCGCCCGGCGCCCGCACCATGAACCCAGCAGTGATCATGGTGCGGGCGCCGGGCGTTCGTGCACGGGGGAAGAGGAGCCGGCGAATGCGCGGCACGGTACGGCGGGCCCACGCGGCCGGGCTGGTCATCGGCGTGCTGATGACAGGGCTGACGGCGTGCACGGGTGACGGCGGGGCCGCCCAGGACCACAAGGCCGGCAGGCCCACCGCAGCGGCCTGCGCCAACGGCACCTTCGGCTGGTCCCACGTCACCACGCGCGACCGGCTGACCGGGATCTCCGACCCGGAGCGGCTCGGGGCGGGCGGGGGCGCACGGCGCAACCCGATGCGGCGGGTGTACACCCCGAGCCCCTCGGTACGCGCCGAAAACGGACCGGCCCCGTCCGCCGCGGAGATCCTCTTCTCGCTCGGCAGGAAGACCGGCGAGATCGACTCCGACGCCCCCGCATTGGCGGAGGCGGGCGGGGACACCTGGGCCTTCACCGACGTCCGGCAACCGGCCCCGAGACTCGACGACGACCGCATCTCGCCCCGCGCGGCGGGCGAGTTCTACCGGTACGCCGGTGTGCGGGAGGTGTCGGCGGACTTCCGCTACACCTGCCCGGACGGCAGGACCGTCTCCGGCCGGGCCCGGAACTGGACGGTCGATCTCGCCGGCGTGGCCGACTGCGACGAGCGCCCGGACTCGGCTCTGGCACGGGAGGCCGCCCAGCACGCTTGCGGACAGGCCAGGTCTGGCACTCCCAGCCCGTCCGGCGCTTGAGGACGAGGCCCGTTCAGGGCCGAAGCGGGGCTCTGGGGGTGGCAGCCCCCAGCAGGCCCCGGCACCGACGCCGAGCACCACACAGCAAGACCCTGACCTGCACCGACGTATCCCGGCTCACCCCAGCGGTAGCGGACCCGTACCATGGGGTGAGGCCGTGGCATGTTGAGCCCGGCAGGGCCCGCGCACCACCGACGTACGCGCAGGGCATTCCTCACCACTCCGGGAGTACGCCTCAATATGGCCACGCGCCACGACATCCGCAACGTCGCCATCGTCGCCCACGTCGACCACGGCAAGACCACCATCGTCGACGGCATGCTGAAGCAGGCCGGCAGCTTCGCCGCGCACCAGCTCGACTCCGTCGACGACCGCATGATGGACTCGAACGACCTGGAGCGTGAGAAGGGCATCACGATCCTCGCCAAGAACACCGCGGTGAAGTACCACCCGAAGGACGGCGGGGACCCGATCACCATCAACATCATCGACACCCCCGGCCACGCCGACTTCGGCGGCGAGGTCGAGCGCGGTCTGTCGATGGTCGACGGCGTCGTCCTGCTCGTGGACGCCTCCGAGGGCCCGCTGCCGCAGACCCGCTTCGTGCTGCGCAAGGCGCTCCAGCAGCGGCTGCCCGTCATTCTCTGCATCAACAAGACGGACCGCCCCGACTCGCGGATCGACGAGGTCGTCAACGAGACGTACGACCTGTTCCTGGACCTGGACGCGGACGAGGACCAGATCGAGTTCCCGATCGTCTACGCCTGCGGCCGTGACGGCATCGCCTCCCTCACCAAGCCGGAGGACGGGACGGTCCCCTCCGACTCCACCAGCCTGGAGCCGTTCTTCTCCACGATCCTGGAGCACATCCCGGCCCCGACCTACGACGAGGCAGCCCCGCTCCAGGCGCACGTCACCAACCTCGACGCCGACAACTTCCTCGGCCGTATCGCCCTGCTGCGCGTCCAGCACGGCGAGCTGAAGAAGGGGCAGACGGTCGCGTGGATGAAGCGCGACGGGTCCGTCCAGAGCGTGCGGATCTCCGAGCTGATGATGACCGAGGCGCTCACCCGCAAGCCGGCGGAGAAGGCCGGCCCCGGTGACATCTGCGCGGTCGCCGGTATCCCGGACATCATGATCGGCGAGACCCTGGCCGACCCGGAGAACCCGGTCGCGCTGCCGCTGATCACCGTCGACGAGCCGGCGATCTCCATGGTCATCGGCACCAACACCTCCCCGCTGGTCGGCCGCGGCGCCACCGGCAAGGGCGCCGACAACAAGGCGGCGGTCAAGGACCGCAAGGTCACCGCCCGCCAGGTCAAGGACCGCCTCGACCGCGAGCTGATCGGTAACGTCAGCCTCCGCGTGCTCGACACCGAGCGCCCGGACGCCTGGGAGGTGCAGGGCCGTGGCGAGCTGGCCCTGGCCATCCTCGTCGAGACCATGCGCCGCGAGGGCTACGAGCTGACCGTCGGCAAGCCGCAGGTCGTCACCAAGGACGTCGACGGCAAGGTCTACGAGCCCGTCGAGCGCATGACGATCGACGTCCCCGAGGAGCACATGGGCGCCGTCACGCAGCTCATGGGCGTCCGCAAGGGCCGCATGGACAACATGTCGAACCACGGCTCCGGCTGGGTCCGCATGGAGTTCGTCGTGCCCTCCCGCGGCCTCATCGGCTTCCGGACCGAGTTCCTCACGCAGACCCGCGGCACGGGCATCGCCCACTCCATCCACGAGGGCTTCGAGCCCTGGTTCGGCACGCTCCAGACCCGTAACAACGGCTCCCTGGTCGCCGACCGCGCCGGTGCGGTCACCGCCTTCGCGATGACCAACCTCCAGGAGCGCGGCGTGCTGTTCGTCGAGCCGGGCACCGAGGTGTACGAGGGCATGATCGTCGGCGAGAACTCCCGCGCCGACGACATGGACGTCAACATCACCAAGGAGAAGAAGCTCACCAACATGCGGTCCTCGACGGCCGATGTGACCGAGTCGATCGTCCCGCCGCGCAAGCTGTCGCTGGAGCAGTCCCTGGAGTTCTGCCGCGACGACGAGTGCGTCGAGGTCACCCCGGAGGCCGTGCGCATCCGCAAGGTGAACCTGGACGCCCGCGAGCGCGCCCGCGCCGCCAGCCGCGCCAAGCACGGCTGACACCTGCCGTTCGACGACACCGGGCACCCCGCCTCGCGGGGTGCCCGGTGTCGTCGTAAAGCGGAGGGAACGCGAAGGGAAGGGTTAGGGAAAACCCTCGATTTGCCGGGGACGGCCGTCCGGAGCGCCCCGTTCGCACTACCCTGCTGCGGAAGTGCCGCGCTCTGCCCGCGCACAGGCCCGTACAACGGCCTTGCGGTGGAGGCCTCTTGAGCGCGCGACGAGTGCGCGACAGCCACCGGTGGCAGCCTGCACGGCAGCCACGGCAGCCGCAAGCGGTATATCTCATTCTCGCGTCCGGAATGCGGACACGCGCCACCGATAGATGTGTAACAAGTCCGTTTCGCAGGGATCTTTCACCAAACCCTTTGTCCGGATTTTGGAAGAAGTAGGCGCGAGCTGTGATCGAACCGAGACCTCGAGAGTGTGGTTCGCTCCTGGCGCATGGCAGATAGTTAGGCGCGTAGAGCTCGGATGAACGGGTCATGCGCTGGAGGCGGCGCCGACTCACGAGCGCGGGGGCACCTGACGAAATCCGGCACCGGCGACGGGCGGTGGCGGTGATCTGTCCTGTGCTCCCTTTGCGGTGAACCAATGACTTCATAGGAGGAACCCATGCGCGGTGCCAAGAGCGCCAAGTGGGTCGCGGGGGCGATAGTCGTCGCCCTGGCCGCCACCGCCTGCGGCGGCGGCGACGACAGTGCCGGCGACGACATGAACAAGGGGAAGGCCGACCCGAACGGCATCGTCACTGCGCAGCTGAGCGAACCCCAGAACCCGCTCCAGCCGGCCAACGCCAAGGAGAGCCAGGGCAGCCGTGTCCTGCGCACGATCTTCGCCGGCCTGGTCGACTACGAGCCCGGCACCGGCAAGCTCGAGTACGTCAACGCCGAGTCGGTCACGCCGAACGACGACTCGTCCGAGTGGACCGTGAAGCTCAAGCCGGGCTGGAAGTTCCACGACGGCACCCCGGTCACCGCCAAGTCCTACGTGGACTCCTGGAACTGGTCCGCCAACATCAAGAACAACCAGACCAACTCCAGCTGGTTCTCCGACATCGTGGGCTTCGCGGACGTGCACCCGGAGAAGGGTGAGCCGAAGACCGACAAGATGTCGGGCCTGAAGGTCGTCGACGACAACACCTTCACCATCAAGCTGACGCAGCCGGTCTCGTACTTCGCGTACAAGCTGGGCTACGACGTGTGGGCGCCGCTGCCCGAGGCCTTCTTCAAGGACCCGAAGGGCTTCGGCGAGAAGCCGGTCGGCAACGGCCCGTACAAGTTCGTCTCCTGGGAGCACAACAAGCTCATCAAGGTCCGCAAGTTCGCGGACTACAAGGGTCCGAACGCGGCCAAGAACGGCGGCATCGACTTCAAGAACTACACGACCGCCGACGCCGCCTACTCGGACCTGCGCTCCAACAACGTGGACTGGATCGAGCAGGTCCCGACCACCGCGCTGGCCAGCTACAAGACGGACCTCGGCGACCGCGCGATCGACCAGCCGTACTCGGCCGTCCAGTCGATCGTCCCGGCGTTCTACACCAAGCAGTTCAAGGACATCGACCCCAAGGTCATCCAGGGTCTGTCCATGGCGATCGACCGCCAGACGATCACCAAGACGGTCCTCCAGGGCACGCGTACCCCGGCCGACTCCTACGTCGCCCCCGGCGTCCTCGGCTACAAGAAGGGCGCGCTCGGCGACGTCGTCAAGTTCGACCCGGCCCAGGCCAAGAAGCTCATCCAGGAGGGTGGCGGCGTCCCGGGCAACAAGATCCAGATCCAGTACAACGCCGACCAGGACCACAAGCCGTGGGTCGACGCGGTCTGCAACTCGATCCGCAAGTCCACCGGCGTGGAGTGCACCGGCGACCCGAAGGCGACCTTCCAGGCCGACCTCGACGCCCGTGACGCCCACGAGGTCAAGTCCATGTACCGCGGTGGCTGGGTGCTCGACTACCCGGTCAACTCGAACTTCATGCGCGACCTGTACGGCACCACGTCGGCCGGTAACACCAGCGGTTACTCCAACAAGGAGTTCGACAAGCTGAGCTCCGAGGCGGACAAGGCCGGCTCGATCGACGAGACCGTGAAGCTGTACCAGGACGCGGAGCAGCTCCTCGCCAAGGACATGCCGGCGATCCCGCTCTGGTTCTACAAGGTCAACAGCGGTCAGTCCACCAACATCCTGGGCAAGATCAAGTACGGCCAGGACGGTGACCCGATCTTCGACTCGATCCAGGTCAAGCAGAAGTAAGAAGACGACCGCAGGCCGGTGCCGCCCCTCCCGGAAAAAGGGGAGCGGCGGCACCGGCCCGTAGGCACAGGCCTCCACCTCACCCCCTCACCTGCGGTAGATGAGTGCGCAGGCCTCGCCGACCCCTCACGGCATGGAGGCGCAAGATGGGGCGCTACGCCGCCAGGCGACTGCTCCAGATGATCCCGATCTTCATCGGGACAACTCTGTTGATCTTCTTGATGGTCCACATCCTGCCGGGCGACCCGGTCCGGGCCATCTACGGGGACAAGGCTCCCGATCCCGCACAGATCGCGCAGATCAAGCGCGAGTACGGCTTCGACAAGCCCGTCCTCGAACAGTACGTCCACTACATGTGGAATCTCCTCCAGGGAGACTTCGGCAAGAACCTCGCCGGCCGTCCGGTCACCGAGCTCATGTCCGAGGCCTTCCCGGTGACGCTGCGGCTGACGCTGCTGGCCATCACCATCGAGATCGTCATCGGTGTGGGCCTCGGCGCCTGGGCCGGTCTGAGGGCCGGCAAGGCCGCCGACACCGGTGTGCTGGTCTTCACCCTGACGGTGATCTCCATCCCGGTGTTCGTCCTCGGCTTCATCGCCCGGTTCATCTTCGCGGACGAACTCGGCTGGCTGCCGCCCAACGTCCAGGACTCCACGGACTTCTCGCAGTTGTTCCTGCCGGCCTTCGTCCTCGCCATGCTGTCCATGGCGTACGTGGCCCGGCTGACCCGGACGACCTTCGCCGAGAACCTGCGGGCCGACTACATGCGCACCGCGCTCGCCAAGGGCCTGCCCCGGCGCCGCATCATCGGTGTCCACCTGCTGCGCAACTCGCTGATCCCCGTGGTCACCTTCGTCGGCACCGACGTCGGCGGCTTCATCGGCGGCGCGGTCATCACCGAGGGCATCTTCAACATCCAGGGTGTCGGCAACCTCCTCTACAGGGCGATCCAGACGAGCGAGGGCTCGACGGTCACGGGTGTGGTGACGGTGCTCGTCCTCGTCATCCTCCTGATCAACCTGCTCATCGACCTGCTGTACGCGGTCCTGGACCCGAGGATCCGGTATGCCTGACGTGACCAAGGCCCAGACCACCGACTCCGCGGCCGTGGACGCCGTGGCACCGCCGGCCGTCGACGTCCCCGCCAAGGAGAGCGGCAAGAAGAGCGACAAGCCGCGCTCCCTGTGGGGCGACGCCTGGTACGACCTGCGGCACCGGCCCATGTTCTGGATCTCCTCGGTGCTGCTGCTCCTGCTGCTGGTGATCGCCGCCTTCCCCGGCTGGTTCACCAGCGTCGACCCGCGCGACGGCGACCTCGTCCACCACTACCTGGGCAAGCCGGAACTGGGGCACTTCTTCCAGCCCGACTGGTTCGGCTACGACCAGCAGGGCCGCTCCATCTACGCCCGCGTCATCCACGGCACCCGCGCCTCCATCCTCGTGGGCGTCGGCGTGACCGCCGCCGTCACGTTCCTCGGCGGACTGCTCGGCATGCTGGCGGGCTACTTCGGCGGCTGGATCGACTCGGTGATCTCCCGGATCGTCGACATCTTCTTCGGCCTGCCGTTCCTGCTCGGCACGATGGTCGTGCTGAACGCCTTCACCGAGCGCAAGGTGTACGTGGTCATCCTGGCCCTGGCCTCGCTGGGCTGGACCTCGATCGCCCGGGTCACCCGCAGCTCGGTCATCACGGCCAAGCAGGCGGACTACGTGACGGCGGCCCGGGCACTCGGCGCCGGCACCCCGCGGATCCTGTTCCGCCACGTGATGCCGAACGCCATCGCGCCGACCATCGTCGTGGCCACGATCGCCCTCGGCGGTTACATCTCCGCGGAGGCGACGCTGTCGTTCCTCGGTCTCGGCCTCAGCGACCCGACGATCTCGTGGGGCATCGACATCTCCGAGGGCAGCAAGGTGATCCGGGACAACCCGCACACGCTGCTGTTCCCGGCGGGCATGCTCAGCCTCACGGTCTTCGCGTTCATCATGCTCGGCGACGCGGTGCGCGACGCCCTTGACCCGAAGCTGCGCTGAGGAGGGCGTACGTGACCACCATCGAAGAGACCCGTAACGTGCCCGAGCCGCGAGGCGCGGCCGGCGGCGACGTTCCCCTGCTCGAAGTGCGCGACCTGCACGTCGAGTTCCACACCCGCGACGGCGTGGCCAAGGCCGTCAACGGCGTCAACTACACCGTGAGCTCCGGCGAGACCCTCGCCGTGCTCGGTGAGTCCGGCTCCGGCAAGTCCGTGACCGCCCAGGCGATCATGGGCATCCTCGACATGCCGCCCGGGCGGATCCCCAAGGGCCAGATCCTGTACCGGGGCGAGGACATGCTCACCATGTCGGGCGACGCCCGGCGCAAGATCCGCGGCAGCAAGATCGCGATGATCTTCCAGGACGCGCTCTCCGCGCTGAACCCGGTGCTGTCCGTCGGCTACCAGCTCGGCGAGATGTTCCGCGTCCACCAGGGCCTGAGCAAGAAGGACGCCAAGGCCAAGGCGATCGAGCTGATGGACCGCGTGAAGATCCCGGCCGCGAGGGAGCGCGTCGGCGACTATCCGCACCAGTTCTCCGGCGGTATGCGCCAGCGCATCATGATCGCGATGGCGCTCGCCCTGGAGCCGGACCTGATCATCGCCGACGAGCCGACCACGGCCCTCGACGTGACGGTCCAGGCGCAGGTCATGGACCTGCTCGCGGAGCTCCAGCGCGAGTACAACATGGGCCTGATCCTGATCACCCACGACCTCGGCGTCGTCGCCGACGTCGCGGACAAGATCGCGGTGATGTACGCGGGCCGGATCGTGGAGACCGCCCCGGTGCACGAGCTCTACAAGCGGCCCGCGCACCCCTACACCAAGGGTCTGCTCGACTCGATCCCGCGCCTGGACCAGAAGGGCCAGGACCTGTACGCGATCAAGGGCCTGCCGCCCAACCTGACCCGCATCCCGTCCGGTTGCGCCTTCAACCCGCGTTGCCCGAAGGCGCAGGACATCTGCCGTACGGAGGTCCCGCCGCTGCACCCGGTCACCGAGCGGGACGGCGGCGAGCTGGTCGGCCGCGGCAGCGCGTGCCACTTCTGGAAGGAGACGATCCATGGCTGACCTGGAGAAGACGGACGAGTCCATGGACGCCACCCCCAACGTCACCGAGGTCGAGACGGTCGACGCGGCCACCGACGAGGAGGCCGTGGCCGCGATCGAGGCACCGGTCGAGCGCGGTGAGCCGATCCTCCAGGTGCGCAACCTGGTGAAGCACTTCCCGCTGACCCAGGGCATCCTGCTGAAGCGTCAGATCGGCGCGGTCAAGGCCGTGGACGGGGTCTCCTTCGACCTGTACCAGGGCGAGACGCTCGGCATCGTGGGCGAGTCCGGTTGCGGCAAGTCCACGGTCGCCAAGCTGCTGATGATGCTGGAGACGGCGACCGCGGGCGAGATCTTCTACAAGGGCCAGGACATCACCAAGCTGTCCGGCCGCGCCCTGAAGGCCGTCCGCCGCAACATCCAGATGGTCTTCCAGGACCCGTACACCTCGCTCAACCCCCGTATGACGGTGGGCGACATCATCGGGGAGACCTTCGAGATCCACCCCGAGGTGGCGCCGAAGGGCGACCGCCGCCGCAAGGTCCAGGACCTGCTGGACGTGGTCGGTCTCAACCCGGAGTACATCCACCGGTACCCGCACCAGTTCTCGGGCGGTCAGCGCCAGCGCATCGGCATCGCCCGCGGCCTGGCGCTCAACCCCGAGATCATCATCTGCGACGAGCCGGTCTCCGCGCTGGACGTGTCCGTCCAGGCGCAGGTCATCAACCTGATGGAGAAGCTCCAGGACGAGTTCAACCTGTCCTACCTCTTCATCGCGCACGACCTGTCGATCGTCCGGCACATCTCGGACCGGGTGGGTGTGATGTACCTGGGCAAGATGGCCGAGATCGGTACGGACACGGAGATCTACGACCACCCGACCCACCCCTACACGCAGGCCCTGCTCTCCGCGGTCCCGGTCCCCGACCCGGAGTCCCGCGAGGGCCGCGAACGCATCATCCTCACCGGAGACGTCCCGTCCCCGGCCAACCCGCCCTCGGGCTGCCGCTTCCGCACCCGCTGCTGGAAGGCCCAGGACAAGTGCGCCCAGGAGGTCCCGCTCCTCGCGGTCCCCGAGCGCTTCAAGGGCGAGGACACCCCGGCGGCCCACGAGTCGGCCTGCCACTTCGCCGAGGAGAAGGACGTGGTCCACGCGGCCTGACCGCCCACTCCCGGTTCCCGGCAGCCCTGATGGGGCGCCGGGAACCGGCATTGGAGGACCGGTCCTGGGCCACGGCCGCAGCCGGCGCCTCGGGCCGACGTGCCTCGTCGTCGAACAGCCATCGGCGGTGGACGCCGCCGAGCACGACCGCATGCGGCCCGGGCTCAACCACCTCGCGTTCCACGTGGGACCTGCCGCGTGGGTCGACGCGCCGGCCGTCGAGGCGCCCGCCCACGGCTGGACACCCCGGGGCGCACACCGCCGCAAACCCCCGCGAACTGCGTTAACACGCAGGCAACTTCGCCGACCCGATTCCGATATACGGACGCGTCAGGCTGAACAGCGTACGGCCGTGCGGGTGCCGTAAACGGGCCGGGGCGCGCCATGTCGCCCCGGCCCGTTGCCGTGCTCAGTCGCCGGTGATCCCCAGGGACCGCTTCAGGAAGTCGACCTGGAGCAGGAGCAGGTTCTCCGCTACCTGTTCCTGTGGGGTGATGTGGGTGACCCCGGACAGCGGCAGCACCTCGTGCGGGCGGCCGGCGGCCAGGAGGGCCGAGGAGAGGCGCAGGGCGTGGGCGACGACCACGTTGTCGTCGGCGAGGCCGTGCACGATCATCAGCGGGCGGTGCGGCTCGGCGGGGGAGGTGAGACCGTCCGCCGTGACGAGGGAGCTGCGCGCGTACGCGTCCGGCTGCTCGGCCGGAGTCCCCAGGTAGCGCTCGGTGTAGTGCGTGTCGTACAGGCGCCAGTCCGTCACCGGCGCGCCCGCGATCCCCGCGCGGAAGACGTCCGGGCGGCGCAGCACCGCGAGGCCCGCCAGCCAGCCGCCGAAGGACCAGCCGCGGATCGCCACCCGGGACAGGTCCAGCGGATACCTCTTCGCGAGGTCCTCCAGGGCCTCCACCTGGTCGTCCAGGGTCAGCGTGAAGTCGTGGTGGATCCCCTTCTCCCAGGCGGGGGAGCGGCCCGGGGTGCCCCGGCCGTCCGCGACGACCACCGCGAATCCCTGGTCCGCGAACCACTGCGAGGTGAGGTGCGGGTTGTGGGCCGCGAGGACCCGCTGCCCGTGCGGCCCGCCATACGGGTCCATGAGCACCGGCAGGGGGGTGTCACCGGCGTAGTCCCGAGGCATAAGCACGGCGCACGGGATACGCCGTGCGCCCCCCTCGGTGAGCGTCACGCGGGGGGACATACCAGGATCTTCGGCGTACGACGGGACAACAACCGTCGGTTTCCCGTCGCGCAGTACCTGCACCCGCGCACCTGGCCGATCCAGCGTCGCCGAGACCAGAACCGTGACGTCCCCGGCGCGCACCGCCGAGTGCACGCCCGGCTCCTGCGAGACCCGCTCCACCCCCAGCTCGTTCACCCGGTACACATGCACCTGGCCCGTCTCCGCCTCGGTGGCCTCCTCGCCCGCCGACGCCGAGAGCAGCACGTCGTCGTCGGAGACGTCCAGCACGGCCCGCACGTGCAGCTGCGCCCCCGTGAGCGGCCGGTCCCCGACCGCCAGCAACCGCACACCGCCCTCGTCCGCGATCCGCACGAGCTGCCCGGACGGACTCCAGCACGGCACCCCGGCGAAAAGATCAAGCCAAGTTCGATCTTCGTCGGCGTGCACCAGACGCGTCGCGCCCGACTCCGGATCCACCGCGAGAATCAGCTGGCTGCGCTGGTCGCGCGCCTGTACGAGCAGCAGCGGCGCGCCCGCCGCTGACCAGTGCACACGCGCCAGATACGGGTACCGCGCCCGGTCCCAGGCGACCTCCGTGCGCGCCCCGTCCAGCCCGATCACGAACAGCCGTACGTCCGCGTTGCCGGTGCCCGCCGCCGGATACGCCACCCGCTGCGGCTCCCGTTCCGGATGCGCCGGGTCGGAGATCCACCACCGCGCCACCGGAGTGTCGTCCGCCCGCGCCACGAGCAGCCGGTCCGACTCCGGAGCCCACCAGAAACCGCGCGACCGCCCCATCTCCTCGGCCGCGATGAACTCGGCCAGTCCATATGAGACATTTTCCGACTCCGGCTCGGCGAGCGCCCGGTCGCCCTCCCCCTCCGCGCCCACGACGCGCAGCGCACCCTGCGCGACATAGGCGACATGCCGTCCGTCGGGCGACGGACGCGGGTCGATCACCGGCCCGGGCGTGGGCAGTTCCCGCGCCGTCCCGGCCCGCAGCTCGGCCGCGAAAAGCCGCCCTGACAAGGCGAAAGAGGCCAACTCGACGGCTGTATCGGTGGCATACCCGACGATGCCGGCGCCACCCTCCCGGCTGCGCTCACGCCGGGCGCGTTCCTCGCGCGAGAGATCCTCCGAGGCACCGCCCAGCAGGGCGCGCGGGTCGGCGGCCACGCGCTCCCCGCCCTCCTCCGTGTCGAGGACCCACAGGGAGTTCGCCCGGTCCGTACCGGAACCGGAGCGCAGGAACACGACACGTGAACCATCGGGCGCCACAGTGAACGAACGCGGCGCGCCGAGCGTGAAGCGCTGGGTACGGGCGTGCCGTCGGGGGAAGGAGTCAGGCTCGGTCGTCATGCCCTGACCATATTGGCCATGCGCCCCCTTGTGCGGCCATGCGCCGATCGATGCGCACGGACGGATAGTTATGATCAATGACGCATAGTGGGTATGAACCTGCTGGCTGTTGTACGGATTTGATGCCCCCATAGTCCGACCCCCCCGCGCCCTCGTGGATCTTTGGAGGTGAGCCGCCGTGGCACTCTCGATTTCGGCGGTGGTGCTGCTGGCGATCATCGTCTTCCTGCTCATCAAGAAGTCAGGACTGAAGGCCGGGCATGCGGTGGTGTGCATGCTGCTCGGCTTCTACCTCGCCTCCTCGACGGTCGCTCCCACGATCAACGAGCTGACGACCAACATCGCGGGCATGATCGGCAGCATCAAGTTCTGACCGGGTGACCTCGTAGGGTGGGTCCCATGACGGAACTGCCCGACCGGCGTCTGCTGCTGGTGCACGCGCACCCGGACGACGAGTCGATCAACAACGGCGCGACCATGGCCAGGTACGCGGCCGAGGGTGCCCACGTCACCCTGGTCACCTGCACCCTCGGCGAACGCGGCGAGGTCATCCCGCCCGAGCTCGCGCACCTGACCGGTCCCGCCCTGGGCCAGCACCGCCGCCGGGAACTCAACGCCGCCATGGCCGAGCTCGGCGTCCAGGACTTCCGCCTGCTCGGCGGCGCCGGACGCTACAGCGACTCCGGGATGATGGGCCTGCCCGACAACGACGACCCCGGCTGCTTCTGGCAGGCCGACGTCGACGAGGCCGCCGCACACCTCGTCGAGGTGATCCGCGAGGTACGCCCCCAGGTCCTCGTCACCTACGACGACAACGGCGGCTACGGCCACCCCGACCACATCCAGGCCCACCGCGTCGCCATGCGGGCCGTCGAGCTGTCCGCCGAGGCCGGCCGGCCGATCCCGAAGGTCTACTGGAACCGGGCCCCCCGGTCGGTTGTGGAGCAGTCCTTCGCCCGGCTCAGGGAGGACCTGCCCGGCCTCCCCTTCGGCGAGGCGGCGGACGTCGACGACGTACCGGGCGTCGTGGCCGACGCACGGATCACCACCGCGGTCGACGGCACCGCGCACGCCGCCGCCAAGGCCGCCGCCATGCGCGCCCACGCCACCCAGATCACGGTGTCCGGGCCGTACTTCGTGCTGTCCAACGCACTCGCCCAGCCGATCCTCACGACCGAGTACTACGAGCTGGTGCGGGGCGAGCGGGGCCCCGGCGAGCGGGAGACGGACCTGTTCGCCGGTGTCGAGGAGGCCTCATGAGCGACCGCAGTCCGATGCTCGCCCAGCCGATGCGGCCGCCCTCCGTCGGCCGGGTCGCCGCCTGCGCGGGGTTCTTCCTGCTCGGGACCGTGGTCGGCGCGGCCGGGGCACTGGTGCAGCCGGGGTGGTTCCCGGGCGGGCTGCTGCTCGCCCTCGCCGGTGAGGCCGGGCTCGTCCTCGGCGCGGCGCGTGTCACTCGCGGGCGGGCCGGGGGTGTCGCGGCCGCCGCCGGCTGGATGCTCGCCGTCGTCCTGCTCACCGCCAGCCGCCCGGAGGGCGACTTCCTCTTCGCGGCGGGCGGCGGCTCCTATCTCTTCCTGCTCGGAGGCATCGGTGTGGCTGTGATCTGCGCCACCCTCGCCCTGGGGCGGCAACCGGACGGAGACCACGTCCGACTTGGCAAGTGACGTACCACTTCGCCAGGACGCGCGCGTGGGGGTCCGGTGTGGGTTTCCATAGCGGTCATGGGATACAGGCCAGAAGTGGCCAGTATGGTGGTGCGCGCCGCCGAGCTGCCCGCGTGAGGTTGTGTCGGGCGGCGGAGCCAACCGGGAGAACCTGCCTTGAGTCGTGAAACTGACACTCCGTCCTCCGGGCCCAACGGGCGCGGCGGAGCCGCCTACCCGTCGGGTACGCCGCCGTACGGGACCCCGGCGGTCTCCGACGGCGGTACGGAAGCGGGCCGTTCGGCCACGCGGCCGGAGGAACGCAAGACCGAGACCACGCTGACGACCCGGATCCGGATCAACATCCCCGGGTCACGGCCCATTCCGCCGGTGGTGGTGCGCAAGCCCGTCGCGGATGCGGAGGGCTCCGGCGACACCAGTACCGGTTCCGGCGCGGGAGCGGGCACCGAAGCGAAGGCCCCGGGCGCCGCCACGCCCAGGGGCACCGGCACGGTCGAGCCTTCCGCCGAACCCGCCCAGTCGGCCGACGACAAGCCCACCAGCGACTGGTTCGCGCCCCGCAAGTCCGGCTCGGGCAAGCCCGCTCAGGACGGCGGCTCCACCAACGGGGCAGGTCTGCCGGGCGGTTCCGGGGGTACCGGCTCGGGCGGCCCCGCTGCGGGCGGCTCCGGCGCGGGCGGTTCCGGTGCCGGGCGGCCCGGAGGCGTGGTCGGTTCCATGAGCAGGCCGGGCGGCTCCCGGTCCGGCGGCACGAACGGTGCGGGGCTTCCCGGCGGTGCGACCGGCGGCCCCGTCGCGCCCGGGCACGGCGGCGGCACGGGCTCCTTCGACGTCACCGAGGCACTGGCGGCGGGCCCGCTCGGCAACGGTTCACGTCCGGCCCCGGGCACGGACGGTGGCGAGACGCGCCGCGACGACCTGCCGTACTTCTCGGAGAACGACCGCCTCGGCCAGAACGGCCAGGGCGGCTACGGCGGCCAGGGCGCTCCCCATGGCTTCGGCGACGCGGGCGGCCCCGGCGTCCAGGGCCCGGCCGGCCCGACGGGCGGTCCGGTCACCGGCGACGGCCCGTTGGCGCCACCGGCCGGCGGCCCGGGCGGCCGGGGCGGCTTCAACGAGCAGGGCGGCCCCGGCGGGCCCGGCGCTTTCAACGAGCCTGGTCGTTCCGGTGGCCCCGGTGGCTTCAGTGAGCCGGGTGGTCCTGGTGGCCCGGGCAGCTTCGACGACCCTGGTCGTTCCGGTAACTCCGGCGGCTTCAACGAGCCTGGTCGCTCCAGTGGCCCGGGTGGCTTCAGTGAGCCGGGTGGTCCTGGTGGCCCGGGCAGCTTCGACGACCCTGGTCGTTCCGGTAACTCCGGCGGCTTCAACGAGCCGGGCAGGCCCGGTGCCCCCAGTGCCTTCGACGAACCCGGTGGCCCCGGCGCCCCGAGCGCCTTCAACGACCCCGGCCGACCGCGCGGCCCCGGCGCGCCTGCCGGTCCCGGAGCCATAGGCGGCCCCGCCGGCCCGGGCGGCCCCGGCGCACCTGCCGGTACGGCCAAGCCCGGCGGCCCTGGCGGCCCCGCTGGTCCTGGCCCCGGAGGTCCCGGTGGTCCCGGCACCGCTGCTCCCACCGGCCACGGCGCCGCAGGCCACGGCCAAGGCCCCGGGGGCGGGATGAGCGACGACACCGCCATCCTCACCCCGCAGAAGCCGGCCCCCGAGCCTCCGGACGGCCAGGGCTACGCCGCCCGGCACGACAACGTCTCGGGGCACACCGTCACCAGCGGCATCCCCGTCGTACCGCCCGGCGCGGGCTCGTCGTTCGGTCCGGGCGCGCCCGGTGACGGCCCGGTGCCCCACACGGCCCCGAAGCTGCCCGAGCCGGTCTCCCCGCCCCCGGCCAGCTCCGCGAAGGCGCCGAAGAAGAAGGGGCGCAACAAGCTCGTGCTGCTCGCCGCCGGCCTGGTGGTCGTGGCCGGTGGCGTCTACGGCGCCGGGCTGCTGATGAACCGCACCGACGTGCCCAAGGGCACCACGGTGCTCGGCGTCGACATCGGCGGCACCACCCGTGACGGCGCGGTCAAGAAGCTCGACGACGCCTTCGACGACCGTGTGGGCAAGCCGCTGAAGCTGTCGGTGGACGGCAAGACCGTGTCCCTCGACCCGGACAACGCCGGACTCCAGTTCGACATGGACGCCACGGCCGACGCGGCGGCGAAGAGCGACTACAACCCGGTCTCCGTGATCGGCTCGCTCTTCGGCAACCACCGGGTCGTCGCCCCGGACATGCCCGTCGACGAGGAGAAGCTGCACGCCGCCCTGGAGAACGCGGCCGGCGGCTCCGGCTCGGCGAGCGACGGCACCATCAAGTTCGAGGGCGGCAAGGCCGTCCCCGTCTACGGCAAGCCGGGCAAGGGCATCGACGTCGCCAAGGCGACCGCGTCGATCGAGGAGGCGTACCGCACCCAGGTGGAGACCGGCTCGGCCGGCACGGTGAACCTCCCGACCACCATCCGGCAGCCGACCGTCTCGAACGCCGAGGTCGACCGGATGCTCAAGGAGTTCGCGCAGCCCGCGATGTCCGACCTCGCCACCGTTCGCACCGACGCGGCGCACAGCATCGACTTCGGCCCCGTGTCCCTGCCGAAGATCCTCGGTTTCAAGGCCGTCGACGGCAAGCTGGTGGACACGTACAACCTCAAGGCCCTCCAGGAGGCGTACGGCAAGACCTTCGAGGGGGTGCAGATCGAGGGCGCGAGCGGGAAGCGCGACGTGACGCCGCAGGACGTCGTCACGGCCCTGCGCAAGGCCCTGCGAGGCAAGACGCCCGCGGAGCGCGTCGGAGTCATCGACACCAAGCCGAACTGACCTCCGGCCACCCGCCGCACGAGAGCCCCCGCCCGGTGAGGGCGGGGGCTCTCGTCGTCCCCCCCCGGTCATCCCGCGGGCATGACATCTGTCATGCGGCACTCCGGACGCCCGGCACTGCCCCCGCCCACACCCCCGAAGCCACGATGGCCGCATGACAACGACAGCCTCGGTGGTCGCGTTCGACCAGGTGAGCAAGGCATACGACGCCGTCCGGGCGGTGGACGCACTGACCCTGACCCTGCGCCCGGGGCAGACCGTGGCGCTGCTGGGCCCCAACGGCGCCGGCAAGTCCACCACCCTCGACCTGCTCCTCGGCCTCAAGAAGCCCGACAGCGGCACGGTCCGCCTCTTCGGGACCAGCCCCCGGGACGCCATCGTCGCCGGGCGGGTGGGCGCCATGCTGCAGAGCGGCGGGCTGATGGACGAGGTCACGGTGGCCGAACTGGTGCGGCTCGCCTGCGACCTGCACCCGAAGCCGTACCGGCCCTCCGAGGTGCTGTCCCGCGCGGGCATCGAGCAGATCGCCGACCGCAAGGTCAACAAGCTCTCCGGCGGTCAGGCCCAGCGCGTCCGCTTCGCCCTCGCCACCGCCGGGGACAGCGACCTCATCGTCCTGGACGAGCCCACCACCGGCATGGACGTCACCACCCGCCAGGCCTTCTGGGCCACCATGCGCGAGCAGGCCGACCAGGGCCGGACCGTCCTCTTCGCCACCCACTACCTCGAAGAGGCCGACGCCGTCGCCGACCGGGTCCTCGTCCTGCACCGCGGCCGGCTCCTCGCCGACGGCACGGCGGCCGAGATCAAGGCCAAGGCGGGCGCCCGCCGCATCTCCTTCGACCTGGCGGGCACCGTGGACGAGGCCGCACTGCGCGACCTGCCCTTCCTGACCTCCCTGACGGTCTCCGGCCGGACCGTCCGCATCCAGTCCACCGACGCCGACGCCACCGTCCACGCCCTGTACGGCCTCGGCGTCTACCCCCGCAACCTCGAAGTCGCCGGGCTCGGCCTGGAGCAGGCCTTCGTCGCGATCACGACCGCCGAGGAGGCGAAGTCGAAGTGAAC
Organism: Streptomyces chartreusis NRRL 3882; assembly: GCF_900236475.1. Lineage (GTDB taxonomy): Bacteria > Actinomycetota > Actinomycetes > Streptomycetales > Streptomycetaceae > Streptomyces > Streptomyces chartreusis_D. The sequence continues at coordinate 3,163,959 of NZ_LT963352.1, read as the reverse complement.
AGCCTGATCAAGCTGGAACTCACCCGCGCCCTGCGCAACCGCAAGTTCCTGTTCTTCTCCGTGATCTACCCGTCGGTCCTGTTCCTCATCATCGCGGGCAATGCCGACAGCACCACGAAGGTCCCCGGCAGCACCCTGACCCTCCCGACCTACATGATGGTCTCCATGGCCTCCTTCGGCGCCCTCACCGCCGTCCTCATGGGCAACAGCGAACGCATCGCCAAGGAGCGCGAGGGCGGCTGGGTACGGCAGCTGCGCCTGACGACGCTGCCGGGCCGGGGCTACGTCCTCGCCAAGACCGCGAGCGCCGCCGTCGTCAGCCTGCCGTCCATCGTCATCGTCTTCGCCGTCGCGGCCGCCGTGAAGGACGTACGCCTCGACGCCTGGCAGTGGCTCGCCCTCACCGGCGCGATCTGGGCCGGCAGCCTCGTCTTCGCCGCGCTCGGCGTCGCCCTCGGCTACCTGGCCAGCGGCGACGCGGTCCGCCCGATCACCATGATCACCTACTTCGGCCTGTCGATGCTCGGCGGCCTGTGGATGCCGACCACGACGTTCCCGGGCTGGCTCCAGGACATCGCGAAGTGGCTCCCCACGCACGCGTACGCTGCCCTGGGGCAGGCCATCGAGCAGAGCCGCGCCCCGCACGTCCAGGACCTCGTCGTCCTCGTGGTGTCGTTCGCCCTGTTCGCGGGCGGCGCGGCCTGGCTGTACCGGAAGGACACCCTGAAGGCGTGAGCGGCGTCGGGTTCGGTATCGGGCAGCGCCCGGTGAACCGCAGGCAGCGCGTGGTGAAGTCACTGTGGACCGGCATCTGGCTGGTCTACCTGAGCGCACCCGTCACCGACCTGCTGCACGGCGGCCACGGCACGGGCGTCCGCGTCCTCGGCTGGATCGGCCTGGCCGCCTTCGTCGCCTGGTACATGCTGCTGGTCTTCCGCACCGGCCGGGGCGAGCGCAACAGTCTGGTCCTCGGCTCGCTCGGGGTGCTCGCCGCCCAGTCCGCGCTCCTCGCCCTCACTCTGGGCCGAGAGTGGCTGGTGCTGTTCGTGTACGTCTCGATCGCGTCCGGCGCGGCCCTGCCCCCGCGCTTGGCCCGCTGGACCATCCCAGGGGCGTGCGCGCTGCTGACCGCCGTCGCGCTCGCGGTGCCGGGCGGTAAGTCCTACCTGGCGAGCCTGCTCATCCCGGCCCTGCTCGGCGGCTTCGCGATGACCGGCGTACGCGAGCTCGTACGCACCACCATCGCGCTGCGCGAGGCCCGCGCCACCGTCGCCCAGCTCGCCGCCAACGAGGAGCGCCTGCGCCTCGCCAGGGACCTGCACGACCTGCTCGGCCACTCCCTCTCCCTGATCACGCTCAAGAGCGAGCTGGCCGGCCGCATGCTGCCCGACCACCCCGGCAAGGCGGCCCAGCAGGTCGCCGACATCGAGCAGGTCAGCCGCCAGGCCCTCGTCGACGTACGCGAGGCCGTCACCGGCTACCGCCGCCCCCGCCTGAGCGCCGAACTCGCCGGTGCCCGGGTCGCCCTGACCGCGGCCGGTGTCGCCGCCGAACTGCCCGCCGAACCCGACCTCACCGGTGTCCCCGAGGAGAGCGAGTCCGCCCTCGCCTGGGCGCTGCGCGAGGCGGTCACCAACGTCGTACGGCACAGCGGCGCACGCCGCTGCGCGGTCGAGCTGCTGCACCGCCAGACCCTCGACGGACCGGTGCTCGAACTCGCCGTCGAGGACGACGGCTCGGGCGGCCCGGGCGACGGCCACGGCAACGGCCTCACGGGCCTCACCGAACGCCTCACCAAGGCGGGGGGCACCCTGGAGGCGGGCCCGCTCAAGCACGGCTTCCGCCTGGTCGCCCGCGTGCCCTCGGCCGGACCGGCGGACGTAGGATCCCCGGCATGAGCCGCACGATCAAGGTCCTGCTCGCCGAGGACCAGTCGATGGTCCGCGAGGCCCTGGCCGCCCTGCTCGGCCTGGAGGAGGACATCGAGGTCGTCGCCCAGGTGGCCCGCGGCGACGAGGTCCTGGGCGCGGCCCGCGAACACGCCGTCGACGTGGCCCTCCTGGACATCGAGATGCCCGGCGCGACGGGCATCGAGGCCGCGGCCCGCCTGCACGCCGAACTCCCGCACGTGAAGCTGGTGATCCTCACCACCTTCGGCCGCCCCGGCTACCTCCGCAGCGCCATGGAGTCCGGCGCCGACGCCTTCCTGGTCAAGGACGCCCCCGCCGCCCAGCTGGCCGAGGCGATCCGCAGGGTCCTGACCGGCGAACGCGTCATCGACCCCACGCTCGCGGCCGCGGCCCTGGCGGAAGGTGCCAACCCGCTTACGGAGCGGGAACGAGAAGTCCTCCGAGCAGCGGCAGACGGCTCCACGAACGCGGAACTGGCAGCATCCCTGCACCTCTCCCAGGGCACGGTCCGCAACTACCTCTCCACGGCCATCCAGAAACTGGCAGTGAGGAACCGTGCGGAGGCGGTCCGGGCAGCCCGCGAAAAGGGCTGGTTGTAGTCCGACATTTCCAGGGGCGCGGGGAACTGCGCGATCAACCACGAACAACCCGCACACGCCCACCTCACAAGACCCCTACGGCGACAAGGCCTCAGTTGAGCATCGCCCGGGCCGCGTGCGCCTCCCCCCGCACCCGCTCAGCGGCCCCCTCGTCCACCGCCCCCACGACCTCCGCATAGGCCTCCAACTCCACGGCCCCGCCCAGAAAGTCCCCCCGCCCCACCAGCAACCGCGCCCGCTCGTACCGCAGCCGAGCCGGATGCGAGGGCAGCAGCAACGACAACTCGACCGCCCACAGCGCCACGTCCGACCGCTCCGGCCGAGCCGCCGCCCAGGCCCGCACGTTGTTCAGAATCCGCAACACCACGTCCAGCGGGTCGGCCGGCCGCAGCATCGACGGATCCAGGTGCGTCCCCGTCGCCCCGGCGACCAGCAGCTCGGCGTCCGCCCCCGTCAGCACCCGCCCCCCGTCGAACGGATCGGCGAGCACCTGCCCCTCGTCCGGCCCGAAGCCGACGACGAAATGCCCCGGCAGCGCCACGCCGTAGACCGGCGCCCCGGCCCGCCGGGCCACCTCCATCCACACCACGGACAGCAGGATCGGCAGCCCACGACGCCGCACCAGCACCTCGTGCAGCAGTGAGGACTCCAGGCGCTGGTAGTCGGCCGGGGCGCCGTGAAACCCCATCCGGTCCCCGAGCAGCTCCCGCAGGGCGACCGCCCACGCCCGCGGCTGTCCGGGCCGGTACGGCAGCAGCCCGGCCAGCCGGTCCAGCTCGACCTGCGCGGCGTCCATGCCCGCCTCGTCCAGCGCGCCGTCCGCCACCGCGCCCACCAGCAGGCACAGCGTCGACAGATCGGGCCGCTCGGACCGGGCCTCTTCGGCGAACCGCCGCCGCAGCTCGGCGGAACGCTCCGGGGACGGTGGGTAGGGGGGACGCATACCTGGCTCGTGCCCTCTCACGACGATCGGTTACCGGCCGGGAGCCCGGGCATCCGGCTCCCGGTAGTGGTGGTAGGCGTGGTGCGCGGCGAAACCCATCCCGGCGTACAACGCCCGCGCACCCTCATTCTCGGCCTCCACCTGGAGCCACGCGGCCGACGCGCCCTCGTCCAGGGCCCGCCGGGCCAGCGCCGCCATCACGGCCGTGCCCAGCCCCTGCCGCCGCAGATCCGGATCGACCTCGACGGCGGCGAACCCGGCCCACCGCCCGTCGACGACACACCGCCCTATGGCGGCCGGAGGGGCCCCCTCGGCCGCCCCCGGCACGGTCGCGAACCACACGGACGGCCCACCCTGGAGCACTCGCAGCGCGACCTCGCTCACGCCCTTGCGCTGGTACCGGGCCAGCCACGCCTCGTCGGCCTCCCGGGACAGCACGACCGCCGACGGCTCGGCGAGGTCGGCGACCGGCGCCAGCGGCCCGACCCACAACTCGGCCGTCACCTCACGCACCCAGCCCCGCTCCTCCAGCTCCGCGCACAGCAGCTCCTGCGTGCCCTCGGCGCCGGTCGCGGTCTGGACGTAGGCGGGCAGGCCGCGCTCGCCGTACCACCGCCGAACGGTGTCGAGGGCCTCGTCGAGGGACACGCCCGGGTCACCGAGCGGAAGCACGGAATTCGCCCGGCGCGTGAACCCGGACGCGGCCCGCAGCTCCCAGTCCCCGAGCCGCTCGCTCTCCACGGGCCGCCAGGCCCGCGCTGCGACCCGGGCCAGTTCCTCGTAGGAGGCGGCCGGACCCCGGCGACGCGCCGGCGCGGCGGGCACGACCTTGCCCGCGACCAGCGCGGATTCCGCGATGCGGACGCTCTCGCCGTCCCTGCGTGTGATCAGCAACACACCGTTGTCCCATGATGTGAGAACTCCGACCGTGTCGGTGAACTTCTCACCCGGAGCCGCGTGTTCGATCAAGCTCCGTACGGAGACCCGTTTTCCCACGTCAGCAGCGGTGATACGGACCTCGAGTCGCCCAGCGGCAGAGATTTCCACAGGTCAGTTCACCCCTCCTGTTCGGATCATGCCCAGGAACGGAGATACTAGGGGCGGGCATCGACGACGCCGCGCTCCCGCGCGCCAGGCGGCGGAGCCTGAGGAGGCCCGCCAGCGCCCTATCGAGGAGGAACGACAGCGTGACCTACGTCATCGCGCAGCCTTGTGTCGACGTCAAGGACAAGGCGTGCATCGAGGAGTGCCCGGTCGACTGCATCTACGAGGGCTCCCGGTCCTTGTACATCCACCCGGACGAATGCGTCGACTGTGGTGCCTGCGAGCCGGTCTGCCCGGTCGAGGCGATCTTCTATGAGGACGACACTCCGGAGGAGTGGAAGGACTACTACAAGGCGAACGTCGAGTTCTTCGACGAGCTCGGCTCGCCCGGCGGCGCCAGCAAGCTGGGGCTGATCGAGCGCGACCACCCCTTCATCGCCGCGCTGCCGCCGCAGGCCTAGTCACCGCAAGCGGCCGGCACATCCGTGCCGCCTCGGTCCCGTACGGCCCGACCACGCCCTGGTCGCCGTACGGGGCCGAGGCGTTTGCCGTGCGACGGCTCGTACGTACCAGAAAGTGAGCCAGAAACCGTGTCCGCAGTCTCCGACCGTCTCCCCACTTTCCCCTGGGACAAGCTGACGCCGTACAAGGCCACGGCCGCCGCCCACCCGGACGGCATCGTCGACCTGTCCGTCGGCACCCCGGTCGACCCGGTCCCCGAGCTGGTCCAGAAGGCGCTGGTCGCCGCGGCCGACTCCCCGGGCTACCCGACCGTCTGGGGCACGCCCGAACTGCGCGACGCGATCACCGGCTGGGTCGAGCGCCGCCTCGGCGCCCGGGACGTCACCCACCGCCACGTCCTGCCGATCGTCGGCTCCAAGGAGCTCGTCGCCTGGCTCCCGACCCAGCTGGGCCTCGGCCCCGGCGACCGGGTGGCCTACCCGCGCCTGGCCTACCCGACGTACGAGGTGGGCGCCCGCCTGGCCCGCGCCGGGTACGAGGCCTACGACGACCCGACGGAGCTGGACCCCGAGGGCCTGAAGCTCCTCTGGCTGAACTCCCCGTCCAACCCCACGGGCCGGGTCCTGCCGAAGGAGGAGCTCACCCGGATCGTCGCCTGGGCCCGCGACCACGGCATCCTGCTCTTCTCCGACGAGTGCTACCTGGAGCTGGGCTGGGAGGCCGACCCGGTCTCGGTGCTGCACCCGGACGTCAGCGGCGGCTCGTACGAGGGCATCGTCGCCGTCCACAGCCTCTCCAAGCGCTCGAACCTGGCCGGCTACCGGGCGGCGTTCCTGGCGGGTGATCCCGCGGTCCTGGCGCCCCTCCTGGAGATCCGCAAGCACGGCGGCATGATGACGTCGGCACCGACCCAGGCCGCGGTGATCGCGGCCCTCGGCGACGACGAACACGTCCGCGTCCAGCGCGAGCGCTACGCGGCCCGCCGCACCCTCCTGCGCGAGGCCCTGCTCGCCCACGGCTTCCGCATCGACCACAGCGAGGCCAGCCTGTACCTGTGGGCCACGAGGGGCGAATCCTGCTGGGACACGGTGGCCCACCTGGCCGAACGAGGCATCCTCGTCGCCCCCGGCGACTTCTACGGCCCGGCGGGCGCCGAGTTCGTCCGAGTGGCCCTGACGGCGACGGACGAGCGGGTGCGGGCGGCAGTGGACCGGCTGAGCACGTAGCGGCTGCCGCCGCGATCAGCCGTTCGGCCGGTGCGGAACAAACCGATGGGGTCCAGGGAAACTCCCTGGACCCCATCGGCGGTGGAAGCCCGGTGTCAGCCGACCGGCAGGCCCTTCGCCGGCAGCCCCGTGGACGGCACCCCACCCTTCGTCAGGGAGTCCGTCGGCAGACCCCCCTGCGCCGAACCGGCCGCGTCCCCGACGATCTGCCCGGCGGAGCCCGCCGCGTCACCGGCCGCCTTCTGCGCGAGGGGCGTGGTCTTCTTGACCGTCTTGCCGCCGATCTTGCCCGCGGCCGGCACCGCCTTCTTGACGGTCTTGCTGCCGGTGTCACCCGCGGACTTGGTGACGTCCTGCGCCGCGCCGTCGACCGTGTTGCCGACGTTCGCCCCGTCCAGGGCGGTCAGCCCGCCGAGGTTCGGGTTGGCCGGCAGCTCGGGGGCCGCACTGGCGGAGCCGGCCGCACCGACCCCGGCAGCCGCCCCCGCAGCGACGATCAGCGCGGCACGGGCGATCCGGCGGGTCAGGGGGAGGGACATGGTGCTCCTTCGACGGGAGAGGACAGTGAGGTTCTGAAGTGTCCGACCGGGTCCGGGAGTTGATCGACTGGCTGTTGATCGCCCCGGCTCGGACGCAGTGACTACCGCTCGAAGCCCCCGAAGGTTGCGGCGGCGCAACGTAAAGAGTTGGCAATGTGTCGCATTATCGGCTGCGGACAAACGGGCAAAAAGGCCCCTGCCGGAAAGACCGCCGAATCCTTCCAGCCCTTTGCCCCCAAGGGTTTTCACGGACTCCCGGGTGAGGGTGCGAAAACCTGCGCACGCCATCGCGGCAGAGCAGCGCGGGTAACCCCCACGGGTGCGTGCTCGTCTCCCTGTTCGATCTAGCGCATCGTGACAATACGGACGGCGTCCACGTCCCGCTCCGCACCCGCGGTGCCCTTCGCCCCGGCTTCCCGCCACTCGCTGGCGGTGTTCCCTGCGACCCACTCCCGCCCCGCGTACGTGACGCGTGCGATGTGCAGCTCGGAGGCGTTGGCCACGGCCCAGTGCGCCAACTGCCAGCCGCGCTGCTCCAGGCTCTGCCCGGCGGCGGAACTCGTGTCGGCGGTCACCGGCAGCCTCATGGTCCGCCCGTCGGCCCCGTCCGCACCGCTCGCGGACGGCGTCGGCGTGGCCGCCGACGAGCGGCCCACCTCCGCGCCGGCCGGCTCCAGCACATCGCGCCCGAAGTCCCGCACGAGCGCGGCACGCACCCCGTCCGGGCCCGTCGCCCGGGTCGCGGCCGGGCGGCCCTCGCAGGTCAGCGTGGCCGCGGACTGCCCGGTGAGGGCCGCGGCGAGCAGCGCCGCGTCCGGCTCGTGCTTGGCGTAGGCCTGCGGGAAGCCGCTGCGCTGCACGCGCTGCGCGGCGACCGTGAGCGGCAGGCGCGTGTAGCCGGGCACCTTGACCAGGTGGTCGTAGAACTCGCCGGCCGAGTACGTCGGGTCCAGGATCTCCTTCGGCGTGCCCCAGCCCTGCGAGGGCCGCTGCTGGAACAGGCCGAGCGAGTCCCGGTCGCCATGGCGGATGTTGCGCAGGCCCGACTCCTGGAGGGCGGTCGCCAGCGCGATGGTCACGGCCCGCTCCGGCAGGCCGCGCCCGTCGCCCACGGCGGCGATCGTGGCCGCGTTCACCGCTTGCTCGGGCGTGAACTCGTACGAGGCCCCGTCGCCCTTGCCGGAGACGACTTTGCAGCCCGGTCCGCCCGTACCTCCGGTGACGTACTGCACCACGAGGTAACCGGCGATCGCGAGCAGGACCACGAACGCGGACCCGCATCGGAAGAGGCGGCCGCGACGCTTGGGGGGAGAGGACGGCTCTGGCACGCCGTACAAGGTACTGGAGAGTACGGAGTGCCTTGTGCCAGGTGTGGACAGAGCGCACAGGCCTGGCGCGTTAGGGTCGACTGCATGGCCGACACCTCCCTTGACCTCACGCTGGACGCCGCGGAGCTCACCGCCCGGCTCGTCGACTTCCGCTCCGAGAGCGGCACCGAGAAGCCGCTCGCGGACGCGATCGAGACCGCGCTGCGCGCGCTGCCGCACCTGACGGTCGAGCGGTTCGGCAACAACGTCGTGGCCCGGACGAACCTGGGCCGCGCGGAGCGGGTGATCCTGGCCGGTCACATCGACACCGTCCCGATCGCGGACAACGTCCCCTCCCGGCTCGACGAGGACGGCGTCCTGTGGGGCTGCGGCACGTGCGACATGAAGTCGGGCGTCGCGGTGCAGCTGCGCATCGCGGCCACGGTCCCGGCCCCCAACCGCGACCTGACCTTCGTCTTCTACGACAACGAGGAGGTCGCCGCGGAGCTCAACGGCCTCAAGCACGTCTCCGAGGCGCACCCCGAGTGGCTGGCGGGCGACTTCGCGGTCCTGCTGGAGCCGTCCGACGGCCAGGTCGAGGGCGGCTGCCAGGGCACGCTGCGGGTGCTGCTGAAGACCACCGGGGAGCGGGCCCACTCGGCGCGCGGCTGGATGGGCTCCAACGCGATCCACGCGGCCGCCCCGATCCTCGCCCGCCTGGCCTCCTACGAGCCCCGCTGGCCGGTGATCGACGGCCTGGAGTACCGCGAGGGCCTGAACGCGGTGGGCATCACCGGGGGAGTCGCCGGCAACGTGATCCCCGACGAGTGCGTCGTGACGGTCAACTTCCGCTACGCGCCCGACCGCACCCCCGAGGAGGCCGTGGCCCACGTCCGGGAGGTCTTCGCGGACTGCGGCGTGGACGAGTTCGAGGTGGTCGACCACAGCTCGGCCGCGATGCCGGGCCTGTCCCACCCCGCGGCGAAGGCGTTCATCGAGGCGGTGGGCGGCACCCCGATGCCGAAGTACGGCTGGACGGACGTGTCCCGCTTCTCGGCCCTGGGCGTCCCCGCGGTCAACTACGGCCCGGGCAACCCCCACTTGGCGCACAAGCGGGACGAGCGCGTGGAGATCGCGAAGATCCTCGCCGGCGAGGAGCGCCTGAGGAACTGGCTGACGGCCTGACCGGCCGGGACGCCATCGTGTTTACGGCGCTCCATCGCGGACATGCTCACGTCCCTCGTTCGTAACCCGCGTAGATCTACGCTGGCGTGGAACGACTGGCACAACGGAGGGAGCGCACATGGCGACCGGCAACCCCGAGGGGAAGAAGCAGCCGCCGGAGGAACAGCGCCTGGGCCCGGTCCTCCGCAGGCGGGGCCAGGTGCAGGCGAGCACCACCGACCAGCGGCTGCTGGACGCGGGCGGGCCCTCCGACTGGGTCCACACCGACCCGTGGCGCGTCCTGCGCATCCAGTCGGAGTTCATCGAGGGCTTCGGCACGCTCGCGGAACTCCCGCCGGCGATCAGCGTGTTCGGCTCGGCCCGGACACCGGCGGACTCGCCCGAGTACGACGCGGGCGTCCGGCTGGGCCGGGGCCTGGTGGACGCGGGCTTCGCGGTCATCACGGGCGGCGGTCCGGGCGCGATGGAAGCGGCCAACAAGGGCGCCGTCGAGGCGAGCGGCATCTCGGTCGGCCTCGGTATCGAGCTGCCGTTCGAGCAGGGCCTGAACCCGTACGTCGACATCGGCCTCAACTTCCGCTACTTCTTCGTCCGGAAGATGATGTTCGTCAAGTACGCCCAGGGCTTCGTCGTCCTGCCCGGCGGCCTGGGCACCCTCGACGAACTCTTCGAGGCCCTCACCCTCGTCCAGACCCAGAAGGTCACCCGCTTCCCCATCGTCCTCTTCGGCAGCGAGTACTGGGGCGGCCTGGTCGACTGGCTCCGCCGCACGGTCATCGCCCAGGGCAAGGCCGCGGAGAAGGACCTGCTGCTGTTCCACGTGACGGACGACGTGGACGAGGCGGTGGCGCTGGTGTCGAAGGAGGCGGGCCGGTAGCGGGGGGCCAGGGGGCGGAGCCCCCTGGTACCTCAGGTCGACGCCCTAGGCCAGCCCACGCCGGGCGACAGCGGGCTCCCGGCGCCCCGCGATCGCCCCGACCATGTCCAGCACCTGCCGTGTCTCCGCGACCTCGTGCACCCGGTACACCTGCGCCCCCAGCCACGCGGACACGGCCGTGGTCGCCAACGTACCGATCACCCGCTCCTTGACCGGCCGGTCCAACGTCTCCCCGACGAAGTCCTTGTTGGACAAAGACACCAGCACCGGCCACCCCGTGGCGACCATCTCCCCCAGCCGCCGGGTCGCCTCCAGGCTGTGCCGGGTGTTCTTCCCGAAGTCATGCCCGGGGTCGATCAGGATCGACTCCCTCGGCACACCCAGCGCCAGCGCCCGTTCCGCCAGCCCGACCGTCACGTCCAGGATGTCGGCCATGACATCGTCGTACTCCACCCGATGCGGCCGGGTCCGCGGCTGCGCACCACCCGCGTGCGTACACACCAACCCCACCCGGTACCGCGCGGCGACCTCGGCGAGCCCCGGATCCACCCCGCCCCACGCGTCGTTCAGCAGGTCCGCCCCGGCCTCGCACACGGCCTCGCCGACCTCGGCCCGCCAGGTGTCCACGCTGATGACCACCTCCGGGAACCGCCGCCGCACCTCCGCGACGAACCCGACCGTCCGCCGGGCCTCCTCCGCGGCCGTGACCTCCTCGCCCGGCCCGGCCTTGACGCCGCCGATGTCGATGATCGCGGCTCCCTCGGCCACCGCCTGCTCCACGCGCGCGAGGGCCGGCTCGTCGCGGAACGTCGCGCCCCGGTCGTAGAAGGAGTCCGGGGTCCGGTTCACGATCGCCATGATCACCGGTTCGTGCGGCCCGAATTCCCGCCTGCCCAGCCTGAGCATCCGCTGTGACCTTTCCTGGTACGTCCCCGTCTTCCGCCGCCTGCGACCCTAACTGTCGGACTCGCATGGCACGATCGGAGCCTGACACCATCCGTGTCCGAAGACACCGACAGATCCGACCGTGGGGGCTCCGCGATGGTTATGTTCCTGTTCCTGGTCGTCGCGCTAGCCGTCGTGGTCGCCGCGGTGACCCTCGCCGTGGTGGGCGGCGGCGAGAACGGCCCGCTGCCCGAGGCCGCCCCCGAGCGGCTGCGGGACCCGCTGCCCCCGGACCGCCCGGTCGACCGTGCCGACGTGGAGGGCCTGCGTTTCCCGCTCGCCGCCCGCGGCTACCGCATGGCGGACGTGGACGACGCCCTCAGCCGCCTGGGCGCCGAGCTCGCCGAGCGCGACGCCCGCATCGCCGACCTGGAGTCGGCCCTGGCGGGTGCCAGAACAGCCGCCACCCACGGCCCGATGTCCGGGGAGAACCACACCTCCACGGAGCACCGCGTGTCCATGGACAAGCCGGCCCCGCGCCAGGAGGACCGGCCATGAGCGACGGCGCCGCCCTCGCCGGCCCGGACGGCGCGCTGCGCTGCCCCTGGGCCCTGTCCGCCCCGGAGTACGTGACGTACCACGACGAGGAGTGGGGCCGCCCGGTCCACGGCGACGACGCGCTCTACGAGCGCCTCAGCCTGGAGGCCTTCCAGTCCGGCCTGTCCTGGATCACGATCCTGCGTCGCCGCCCCGGCTTCCGCGCCGCCTTCGCCGACTTCAAGATCGCCGCGGTGGCCGGCTTCACCGACGAGGACCGCGAGCGCCTCCTCGCCGACGCCGGCATCATCCGCAACCGCGCCAAGATCGACGCGACGCTCGCCAACGCGCGCGTGCTGGCCGGGTGGGCCCCGGGCGAACTGGACGAGCTGATCTGGTCGCACGCCCCCGAGCCGGGCACCCGCCCGGTCCCGAAGGCGCTCTCCGACGTCCCGGCCGTCACACCCGAGTCGACGGCCCTGTCCAAGGCACTGAAGAAGCGGGGCCTGCGCTTCGTCGGCCCGACGACGGCGTACGCGCTGATGCAGGCCTGCGGACTGGTCGACGACCACCTCCAGGCCTGCGTCGCGCGTGGCGCATGACTTGCCCGCGGCAGGTCGGCAGCCCGGTCAGCGCCCCAGATACCGGGGCTTCTCCTTGTTGACGAAGGCCTGCACCGCGATCGCGTGGTCCTCGGAGGAGCCCGCCCGGGTCTGGAGCTCGTCCTCCTTCTCCAGCGTCTCCTCCAGGGAGTGCGTCAGCCCGTAGGCCATCGACTCCTTCAGCGCCGCGTACGCCACCGTCGGCCCCTCGGCCAGCGCCCGCGCCACCTTCTCGGCCTCCGCGCGCAGCTCGCCGGCCGGCACCAGCCGGTTGGCGATGCCGAGCTCGTACGCCTCCTGCGCGCTGATGCTCCTCGGGAAGAGCAGCAGGTCAGCCGCCCTGCCGGGGCCGATCACCCGCGGCAGTGTCCAGGAGATCCCCGAGTCGGCGGTCAGCGCCACCCCGGCGAACGAGGTGTTGAACGCGGCCGTGTCCGCCACGATCCGGTAGTCCGCCGCGAGTGCGAAGCCGAATCCCGCCCCGGCCGCCACCCCGTTCACGGCGGCGACGACCGGCTTCGCGGCCTCGGCCAGCGTCCGCACGATCGGGTTGTAGTGCTCCCGCACCGTGCTCATGGTCTGCCGTGAACCGGTCTCCCGGTCCTGGACCAGCAGCCCGATGTGCTCCTTGAGGTCCTGCCCGACGCAGAACGCCCGGTCCCCGGCGGCCGTCAGCAGCACCGCCCGTACGGCGGTGTCGTCCGCCGCGGACCGGACCGCGTCCCGCAGGGCGACCTTGGCCGCCACGTTCAGCGCGTTCATCGCCTCCGGGCGGTTCAGCGTGATCGTCGCGAGTCCGTCGCTCACCTCGTAGAGCACGGTGTCGGCCATGGAGTATCCCCTCCGTGTCGCTGCGCGGGGACGTACCGGCCGGTACGTCCCGGGTCTGAGGACAGCATGACGGAGATCGCCGACGGTCGACCGGACCGGACGTGTGACCTGCGTCAAAGAATTCTCGTCCGGATCCGTTCCGCGGATGTGGGTGTGGTGGCGGAGTATCGCAGTCACATCGCCGAATTGAGTGGTTTTGCTCGCGTGCGTTGCCCAAGCGATGCCGACTGATGTTGGTCATCGGGTCCTGAGATGCGGGATAATGGCTTGGAAGCAATGTGTTCGATGCCGGTGTCGCGTGTCCTGTCTCAAGGACCGCACTGTGCCCTTCTCAGGGGGCCGTCGGCTTTGACGATGAGCTGGGTTTCAGGAAGGGGAACGAGCATGGCGGCCATGAAGCCGCGAACGGGTGATGGCCCGCTCGAGGTGACCAAGGAGGGGCGGGGCATCGTCATGCGCGTTCCGCTCGAAGGCGGCGGTCGGCTCGTCGTCGAGCTGACCCCGGACGAGGCCGACGCCCTGGGCGACGCCCTCAAGAAGGTCGTCGGCTGACGCGCAAGCGACCATACCCTTTCAGCTGCCCCGGCATCACATGAGGTGCCGGGGCGGCTGTTTTCTCAACCGATGGTTCTCGCATGCCCCGGCTTCCGCTCCACTAACGTGCGGTCCGGCTACCGTTTCACCGCGCACAGCAGCCCGTCGCCCACCGGCAGCAGGGACGGCACCAGCTCCTGGCTCTCGCGCACCGCGCGCAGCAGTTCCCGCAGCCGCAGCACCTCGGTGGGCTGGGGACCGGAGTCGACCGTCCGGCCGTTGGCGAAAGCGCCCTCGAAGACGACCAGCCCGCCGGGGCGCAGCAGCCGCAACGATTCAGCGAGGTAGTCCATGACCTCCAGGCGATCGCCGTCGCAGAAGACCAGGTCGTAGCCGGCGTCCGCGAGGCGGGGCAGTACGTCCAGGGCGCGGCCCGGGATGAAGCGGGCCCGGTTGCTGGCGAAGCCGGAGGCGCGGAAGGCCTGGCGCGCGAACTGCTGGTGCTCCGGCTCGGGATCCACGGTGGTCAGAACACCGTCGGGGCGCATACCGTGCAGGAGGTGGATCCCCGAGACGCCGCAGCCGGTCCCGATCTCCGCGACGGCCTTCGCGTCGACGGACGCGGCCAGCAACCGCAGCGCGGCGCCCGTGCCGGGCGTCACCGAGCGCAGCCCCGCCTCACGGGCCCGGTCGCGGGCCCAGTGCAGCGCTTCGTCCTCGGCGACATAGGCGTCGGCGAACGCCCAGCTCGTCTGCCGGTTGCCGGTAATGACCCTCTCCTGTCCCCGTGAATGCCTGGGCGTGACTGTATCCGTTGGGCCCGGGAACCCGCAGATGGGACCGGTCGTTTAGAGGGATGAGCGAGTGGCGCGGGTCGTGACGGGGGGCAGGCAGTGGATCGAGGCGCCGAGCAAGTGCCGACGCAGCAGTACGAGGCGTATCAGCACAGATCAAATTCTCGTAAAACCGCTTATCCGGTCCTAACGGGCGAGGTGGCTATGGTAGGGGCTCCACTGGACACCACCAGAGCTGACAGGGGAGGTGCGGCTGCGCCTGTGGATAGGGGAGGAGTGCTCCGGCGCTTCTTCACATCGGCGGGCAGGCCGACATCCGTGAACGACACCGCTGACCACAGCCACGCCGCTGACTTCGCCCAGACCGCGACCTTCACCACCGACGCGGACGGGCAGGCGTGGACTCCGCCCACGTGGGAGGAGATCGTCAGCACACACAGCGGCCGGGTCTACCGGCTCGCTTACCGCCTGACCGGCAACCAGCACGACGCCGAGGACCTCACGCAGGAGGTCTTCGTCCGTGTCTTCCGTTCCCTGTCGACGTACACGCCGGGCACCTTCGAGGGCTGGCTGCACCGCATCACGACGAACCTGTTCCTGGACATGGTCCGCCGCAAGCAGCGCATCCGCTTCGACGCGCTCGGCGAGGACGCGGCCGAGCGGCTGCCCAGCAAGGAGCCCACGCCGCAGCAGGTCTTCAACGACGCGCACTTCGACGCGGACGTCCAGCAGGCCCTCGACACCCTCGCCCCCGAGTTCCGCGCCGCGGTCGTCCTGTGCGACATCGAAGGACTGTCGTACGAGGAGATCGCCGCGACCCTCGGCGTCAAGCTCGGCACGGTCCGTTCGCGGATCCACCGGGGCCGTTCCCAGCTGCGCAAGGCCCTCGCGCACCGCTCCCCGGAGGCGCGCGCCGAGCGCCGCTCCTTCGTGCCCCGTGTTCCCGCACTGGGAGGAGGGGGCGCGAGCGCGTGAGCGGATCACGGCCGAAAGCTTCCGAGGGACACCTCGCAGAGCAGCACCTGGGAGACCGACTCTCCGCCCTGGTGGACGGAGAGCTCGGTCATGACGCGCGTGAGCGTGTACTGGCGCATGTGGCCACCTGCCCGAAGTGCAAGGCGGAAGTGGACGCCCAGCGCCGGCTGAAGAACGTCTTCGCGGAGGCGGCCCCGCCGCCCCCCTCCGAGAGCTTCCTGGCCCGCCTGCAGGGACTACCCGCGGGCGGCGGCCCGGACGGTGATGCCACACCGCCGGGCGGGGGAGGGCTGCCCGGCGGACTGTCCGGGCGGTTCGGATCATCCGGAGCCTTCGGAGCCAAGCGCGGCGACCGGTTCGAGTTCGGGTACGTCCCGGCCCGGCCGCACGTCCCCGTGCTGCCGTCCTCCGCTGGGAGTCAGAGGCTCCCCGCGGGCGGGCGGGGCCTGCCGTCCGACGGCCGCGGCCTTCCTCCGGGCAGCCGGGGCTTCCGGATCCACGACGTCGGGCGGCATGAGCCCGACAGATCTTCCTCGCGACTGCGGTTCGCCTTCGCGGCCGCCGGAGCCGTGTCGCTGGCCGCGATCGCGCTCGGCGGCGTCACCGCCGGCACTCCGACCGACGCGGAGGCCCGCGGCGGTGCCGGCGCGGGAAGCAACGTGACGCCCATGCGCACGCAGGGCACGGGCGCCGCGACGCAGCCCGAATCCCAGCGGCGCCGCGGTACGGGGCCGCTGCTCGGGCAGGTGCACGGCCAGAGTGTGCTCGGCAACACCCCGGTCGCCCCGACCGAGGTGTCCGCGCCGCTGCTGCCGGGTGTGCCGCACTCCGCCGCGGGGCAGCACGCCGTCCACGCGCTGGCCGCCCCGGTGATGGCCGGAGCCGCCGCGGTGTCCCCGCTGATACGTCCGCTCGAGGCCGCCCCGCCGGCCGTCCTCACCTCGTGGTCGACGGTCCCCGAGATCGCGGCGCCCCTGCTCGCCGTGCCCCTCCCGGACACGACCTCGTCCCCCTCCTCTCCCGCCTCCTCCCGCACGGCTCGCTGACCGGCCGCTGCACGGCGGCGAGCGAACCTGATTGAATCCGGGGGTGGCGCCCGCGGCCGAGGCGTGGCCGTGGCGCCGATTCGACGAACTGCGGCTACCGCCGTCGAGCCGTGCCGCGGCTGTGGGGAGAGCATGAACGAGGGGAAGCCCACGAAGGCCAAGTGGTGGAGCCGTCCTCGGCCGCAGGGCCTTTCGGGGGAGCCGGAGAGTACGGGGCAGGCGTCGGCGGACTCGGCCGGCACCGACGGTGACTTCGAGCTGGCGCGTCCTGCCGTGCGGCAGGACGCGGGCGGTGGCGACTTCGAGTTGAGGCGCCCCGAGGCTGTACCGGCCGACGGTGCGCCCGCCGGGGTGCCCGGTGGGCATGCCGAGGACGGCGTTCCCGCCACGCCCGCCGTGCCGCCCCAGGGCGGGCCTGCGGGGAGCGCCGCGGAGGCCGGGAGTACGGCGGAGACCGGGAGTGCTGCGGAGACCGGCAGCGCCGTGGAAGCAGGCAGCGCCGTGGAGGCCCGGGACGCCACCTCCGCCGGGCCGGTCGAGGGCGCCCCCAAGCCCCTGCACGACCCCGACCCGTACAGCACACCGCCCTACGGTGAACCCGGCCCCTGGGCGCCCGCGCCGCCGGTGCAGCATCCGGCGACGCCGGCGCACGGCGTGATGACGGCGGACCGGCCGACCGTGCCCGGCACGCCCGTTCCGCCGCCGCAGGGGACACCGGCGGTCTCTCCCGGCATCCCCGGGCCCACCGCGCCCTTCCCGCCCCCCAGCGCCCCCGCACCTGCCGCCGACCCCTGGCAGCGCTACGACCCCTGGGCGGCCCCCGTGCCCCCGGGCGGCCACGGCCCTCTCCAGCAGAACGGGGCCGGAGTGCTCAGCACGCAGCAGAGGCGCCGGCGGGGCCGGATGGCGCTGGTCGGTGGTGCCGTGCTGCTCGCGCTCGTGTCCGGGGGCATCGGCGGCGGCATAGGGACATATCTGGAGCGGAACGGCGGCATCGGGACCGTCGAGCTGCCACAGGCCGGGAAGGAACCCGCCGGGCGGGACGCGGACAGTGTGGCGGGGATCGCCGGGCGGTCCCTGCCCAGCGTGGTCACGCTGCATGTGAGCGG
This sequence comes from Streptomyces chartreusis NRRL 3882, assembly GCF_900236475.1. Lineage (GTDB taxonomy): Bacteria > Actinomycetota > Actinomycetes > Streptomycetales > Streptomycetaceae > Streptomyces > Streptomyces chartreusis_D. Next base: position 3,146,554 of record NZ_LT963352.1, on the reverse strand, counting down.
CTCCGGCGAGCAGGGCACGGGCACCGGCTTCGTGCTCGACACCCGGGGGCACATCCTCACCAACAACCACGTCGTGCGGGCCGCCGGATCCGCCGGCGATATCACGGTGACCTTCAACGGCGGCGAGACCGCCGAGGCCGAGCTCGTCGGCCGGGACAGCGGCTACGACCTCGCCGTCGTGAAGGTGAAGGGCGTGCGCGGACTCACCCCGCTGCCCCTCGGCAACTCGGACAACGTGCAGGTCGGCGACCCGGTCGTGGCCATCGGCGCGCCCTTCGACCTGGCCGGCACCGTCACCTCCGGCATCATCAGCGCCAAGCAGCGGCCCATCACGGCGGGCGGCGAGAAGGGCGACGGCAGCGACGTGTCGTACGTCGACGCGCTCCAGACCGACGCCCCCATCAACCCGGGCAACTCCGGCGGGCCCCTGCTCGACGCCAAGGCCCGGGTCATCGGCATCAACTCGGCCATCCGGTCGGCGGACAGCGGCTCCGAGCTGGACGGCGGCCAGGCCGGCTCGATAGGCCTCGGCTTCGCCATACCCATCAACCAGGGCAAGCGCGTCGCCGAGGAACTGATCAACACCGGGAAGGCGACCCACCCGGTGATCGGCATCACCCTCGACATGGACTACACGGGCGACGGCGCCCGCGTCGCCGCCGAGGGCAGTGAGGGCGGACCGCCGGTGACCGTGGGCGGTCCGGGCGCCAAGGCCGGGATCAAGGCGGGTGACGTCATCACCGAGGTCGACGGGCAGCGCGTCCACTCCGGCGAGGAACTGATCGTCAAGACCCGTGCCCGCCGTCCCGGCGACCGGCTGGAGCTGACCGTGGAGCGCGCCGGCAAGGAGCGGACGGTGTCGCTCGTCCTCGGGTCCTCCGGCGAAAGCTGAGTCGTGATGTCCGGCACGAACAGGGACGAAGAAGGCAAACATTCGGGAAAGCGCTCCCACTCCCCGCACTCGGAGGTCTCGGGACGGTACCGGTCGGACAGGATCGCCGGGTACCGTGGATCCGGCCCGGACCACGGCAAGACCCGCATGACCACCGAGGGCCGAGGACCGAGGACATCGCAAGGAGCTTCAGGTGTTCAATGACATAGGACCGCTCGAGCTGGTGACGCTCATCGTCCTCGCCGTGCTCGTCTTCGGTCCGGACAAGCTCCCGAAGGTCATCCAGGACGTGACGCGCACGATCCGGAAGATCCGTGAGTTCTCGGAGAGCGCCAAGAACGACATCCGGGAGGAACTGGGCCCGGAGTTCAAGGACTTCGAGTTCGAGGACCTCAACCCCAAGACGTTCATCCGCAAGCAGCTGGACAACGAGGACCTGGGGCTCAAGGAGATCCGCAACGGCTTCGACCTGAAGAAGGAGATGGCCGAGGTCACCGACGCCGTCCACGGCCGTGACTCCGACACGTCCTCCTCGTCGTCCGCAGGCTCCTCCGGCGGCCGTATCGACATGACGAAGAAGCCCGAGATCCCTGACCGGGACGACCGGCCGCCCTTCGACGCGGACGCCACCTGAGGCGACACACCGGGGCGCACGCTCCCCGGCGCGCGTGACGCGTTTCATACTCCGGTCGGGCTGCGTACGGCCTGAACCAGGCGCCCGTGCGGCCCACGCGCCGGGCGGTTTCCCTGCTGCTCGCGGCGGTGTGGCTATGCTGCCGAGTTGATGGGCGGGCCGTACTGGACCAGCAACGCCGCCCGAAGGGGGGCGGGCCGTTCCGGCCCGACGAGAGCGAGGAGGCGTCCGGGCATATGGAGACGACGAGTCGGGCAGTCGCACAGGCGCCGGCCGCGGAGGGCGGACAACAGGCCCCCTCCGCTTGGCGCACGGTCGACGGCTACCTGCGCGCGCCCTTCCCGTGGTACGGCCTCGACGAGGCGTTCACGGGGCCGCGCTGGCTGATGCAGGTCGGTACGACGGCCGACGGAGCCGTGGAACACGGGTCGATCGGCCACGGCGACGAGCCCACGGTGCGCAACGAGCATGCCGCCGGGGGCGATCAGGAAGCCAAGGAGAAGTTCGCGGTCGTGGTGACCGTGGCGGCGAGTCCCTCACGGCGCAGTGCGGACGGCACGGGGCTGCTGGAGGCGACGTCGGTGTCCTCGGCGGCGTGGCTCGCGGGTGTGGGGCTGCTGTCCTTCACCTGGCCCGGGCAGATGGACCACTCCCTGCGGGACGACTGGCTGGAGCAGCAGACGGAGACGGCGTGGGTGCTGGCGGACGACCTGGACGGTGCCGACTGGTCGACGTTGTCGCTTCCGGTGGACGGGGTGCCGACGGCGTTCCACTACCGGGAGTCCGAGTTCGGGTGGGTGCTCGCCGGTTCCACCGCGGCCGGGGTTCACGTCGGGGCGTACGGCAGGGGCATGAGTGCGTACGGGCTCGGCTTCGCCGCGGTCAAGGACATCGCCGCCTACGCGTGAGTTGTGGGGCGCCGGGTTCGGTTCGGCGCCCCTTCGCCGTAGGGGTACAGCTTGAGGGCGGGTGCGGGTGCGGGTCTAGAACTTGTTCCGCGGAGTGATCCCCAGGGACAGGCCCGACAGGCCCCGCTGGCGTCCTCCCAGCTTTCCGGCGATCGCCCGCAGGGCCGAGCCCGCAGGGGAGTCCGGGTCCGTCAGGACCACCGGCTTGCCCTCGTCGCCGCCCTCGCGGAGGCGGACGTCGATGGGGATGTTGCCGAGGACCGGGACGTTCGTGCCGGTCGTGCGGGTCAGGCCGTCGGCGACGACCTGGCCGCCGCCCGTGCCGAAGACGTCGACCATCTCGCCGCAGTGCGGGCAGGGCAGGCCGGACATGTTCTCGACCACGCCGACGATCTTCTGGTGGGTCTGGACCGCGATGGAGCCGGCGCGCTCGGCGACCTCGGCGGCGGCCTGCTGCGGGGTCGTGACGACCAGGATCTCGGCGTTCGGGACGAGCTGGGCGACGGAGATCGCGATGTCGCCGGTGCCCGGCGGCAGGTCCAGCAGGAGGACGTCCAGGTCGCCCCAGTACACGTCCGCCAGGAACTGCTGGAGGGCGCGGTGGAGCATCGGGCCGCGCCAGACGACCGGGGCGTTGCCCGGGGTGAACATGCCGATGGAGATGACCTTCACGCCGTTCGCCGACGGCGGCATGATCATGTTCTCGACCTGGGTCGGACGGCCGTCGGCGCCCAGCATGCGCGGCACGCTGTGACCGTAGATGTCGGCGTCGACGACACCGACCTTGAGGCCGTCGGCCGCCATCGCCGCCGCCAGGTTCACCGTCACCGAGGACTTGCCCACGCCGCCCTTGCCGGAGGCGACCGCGTAGACGCGGGTCAGGCTGCCCGGCTTGGCGAAGGGCACCTCGCGCTCGGCCTGGCCGCCGCGCAGGGCGGACGCCAGCTCGCGGCGCTGTTCGTCGCTCATCACGTCGAGCGTGACGTCGACGCGGGTGACGCCCTCGACCCGGGACACCGCCTCGGTCACGCGCTGCGTGATCGTGTCCCGCATCGGGCAGCCCGAGACCGTCAGGTACACCGTGACCGCGACCGCCCCGTCCGCGCCGATCTCCACGGATTTGACCATCCCGAGTTCGGTGATGGGCTTGTGGATCTCGGGGTCGTTCACCGTCGCCAGTGCCTCGCGCACCGCGTCTTCCGTAGCCATAAGGACGATGGTACGGCGACGTACCGGGGCGTAGGAAAGCGTCTCAGCGGTCGTCTGCGTCACGTCCCCGTGACCGTTCCGCCGGGAATACGACGGGGTCGTGACGGTGGCCGTCGTGCCGCTCCTCCAGTTCCTTGACCACGTCCTGGAGTTCCGAGCGGATCCAGTCGCGGGTGGCGACCTCGCCGAGGCCGATGCGCAGGGCGGCGACCTCGCGGGTCAGGTACTCGGTGTCCGCGATCGACCGCTCGTTCTGCTTGCGGTCCTGCTCCAGGTTGACCCGGTCGCGGTCGTCCTGCCGGTTCTGCGCGAGCAGGATCAGCGGCGCGGCGTAGGAGGCCTGGAGCGACAGCATCAGGGTCAGGAAGATGAACGGGTACTCGTCGAAGCGCAGGTCGCGCGGGGCGAGGCTGTTCCAGGCCACCCACAGGATGATGACGGCCGTCATCCAGACCAGGAACCGTCCGGTGCCGAGGAAGCGCGCGATGCGTTCCGACAACCGCCCGAAGGCCTCCGGGTCGTACTCGGGCAGGATCCGGCGCTTGGGCACGCCCGGCTGGTCGAGGCGGGCGGTGCGCGGCCGGCCCGCGGCCGTGGAACCGGACGGAGTGCGCTCGCGCAGGGTCTCGCGCTCAGGAACCATCGGTCGCCACCTCCTCCTCGGCCAGGTGGAACTCCGTCTCCCGCCAGTCCTCCGGGAGCATGTGGTCGAGTACGTCGTCCACGGTCACCGCGCCCAGCAGCGAGCCGGCCTCGTCCACCACGGGCGCCGCGACCATGTCGTACGTGGCGAAGAACCCGGCGATGGCGGGCAGGTCCGCGTCGGGGTCGAGCGGTTGCAGGTCGCTGTCCACGATCGAGCTGACCAGGGAGGGCGGTGGCTCGCGCAGCAGCCGCTGGAAGTGGACCGTGCCGAGGTACTTGCCGGTCGGTGTCTCGTCCGGTGGCCGGCAGACGTAGACCTGGGCGGCCAGGGCGGGGGAGAGGTCGGGGTTGCGGACGCGGGCGAGGGCGTCGGCGACGGTGGCGTCCGGTCGCAGCACGATCGGCTCGGTGGTCATCAGACCGCCCGCCGTGCGGTCCTCGTACGACATCAGGCGCCGCATGTCGGCCGCGTCGCCGGGCTGCATCAGGCTCAGCAGCCGCTCCTGCTCGTCCGTCGGCAGCTCGCCCAGCAGGTCCGCCGCGTCGTCGGGGTCCATGGCCTCCAGGACGTCGGCGGCGCGCTCCTCCTTCAGCTTGCCGAGGATCTCGATCTGGTCGTCCTCCGGGAGCTCCTCCAGCACGTCGGCCAGCCGGTCGTCGTCGAGGGCGGCGGCGACCTCGGCCCGGCGCTTGGGGGAGAGGTGGTGCAGGACGTTGGCCAGGTCGGCGGGGCGCAGCTGCTCGAACGTGGCGAGCAGGTTCTCGGCGCCCTGCCCCTGCTCCTCCAGGGAGAAGCCGGAGACGGCGGTCCACTCGACGGTCAGCGCCTCGCCCTTGGCGCGCCGGAAGGCACTGCCCTTCCTGCCCTTGCGGACGAAGACCCGGTCGATCTCCCACTCCCGGCGGGCCGGCAGCTGATGCACCGACAGATCGAGGACGGTGACCTCCTCGCCGGTCTCGGTGAGGACGACGCGCCGGTCCAGCAGTTCCCCGAAGACCAGCCGCTCGGTGGGCCGCTGCTCGAAGCGCCGGACGTTGAGCACGCCGGTGGTGATGACCTGTCCGGACTGGATGGCGGTGACCCGGGTCATCGGCAGGAAGATGCGGCGGCGGGTGGCGAGTTCGACGACGAGGCCGAGCAGCCTCGGCGGTCGCTGTGCCACCCGCAGCATGACGACCAGATCGCGGACACGCCCCACCTGGTCGCCGGCGGGGTCGAAGACGGCGACACCGGAGAGGTGCGATACGAAGATCCGGGGGGCGCCCGCTGCCATGGCCGCGGCTCCTTTTCGTGCGGGGTGTTCCGTGGTGTCTGACTGTGTGCCGGTCTGTGTGCCTGTCTTTTCCGAATTGCCCGCTCGGGTGGGCTTCAGGCTAGCCCGTCCTGATCGGGGGCGCGTCGGCGGGCCGTCCGGACGGACTGGCTCCGACCTGCCCGCACGTCCCCGGTACCCTGCGGTACGCCGTTCAGGTCTCCCGTCAGAGAGGCAGCCCCACCTGTGACTCCGATTCGCCAGGGCCGCAAGCACAGTGCCGCACTCGCGAGCGCGATGTGCGTACTGGCCGTGACCGGAACGGTGCTCACGGGCTGCGCGGAGGACCCGAACGAGGGCACCAACGGGGTCGGCAGACTGCCCGCCGAGAAGATCCAGGCCAAGACCCGTGCGGCGGCCGAGTCCGCCGGGGCGGTCCGGGTGCACGGCAGCGTCGTCAGCGGCGGGCGCACGTACGCGCTCGACATGCGACTGAAGGACGACGGCGGCGAAGGGTCGGTCACCACCAAGGGGACGACCTTCCGGCTGCTGCGCGTCGGCGAGCAGCTCTTCGTCAAGGCCGACGCGGAGTTCTGGAGTCATGGCGCGGGCCAGGGCGAGGGCGGCAAGGCGGACGCCGCCGCGGCGTCCAAGCTCGGCGGCAAGTTCGTGAAGGTGCCCCAGGGCGACCCTTCGTACCAGAAGTTCAGCGGTTTCACGGACAAGGGTGTCCTCCTCGACGGTCTGCTGACCCTGCACGGCAAGCTCGCGACGGACGGCCACGACGAGCAGGCGGGCATCCGCACCATCCGCATCTCGGGCGGCAAGGGCTCCGGCGGCACCCTGGAGGTGTCCCTGGAGGGCAAGCCGTATCCGCTACGCCTGGAGCGGGCCGGTGGGGCGGGTACCCTCACGTTCTCCGCCTGGGGGCAGGACTTCTCCCTGAGGGAGCCGGAGAAGAACGAGACGGTGGACTACGGCAGGCAGCTGCCGACGTCGTAGCCGGTCAGCTGCGTTTGCGCTTCCTCAGCAGCAGGCGGGGCAGGCCCGCCGGAATCGGCCGGCGGGTGATCGCCGGAGTCGGCAGCGGCGGCTCGGACAGGGAGTCGTCGGGCAGCGGCGACGTCGCCCCGGTCGGCTCCAGGCGCAGCACCCGGCACTCGCGGGCCCAGCGGTCCGTCATGGCCTCGCCGTCGGGCGCGTTCAGCCGCTTGCCCTTGAGCTCGGCGACGGCCGCGTCCCACGCCTCGGAGCCCGGGGCGAGCTGGGTGACCCGGGCCGTCCAGGAGACCAGCCGGCCCCCCTTGTCCTTGCTGCGGACCGTCACCCGGGCCTCGGCCCCGTCGGCCAGGCCCGGCAGCGGCTGCTCGCCGGGACCGTCGCCGACCAGGCACGCGGCACCCTCGTGCCACACGTGCCACAGCGCACGCGCCGGGCCGTCGGGGCCCTGGACCCAGACGAGGCCGGACTTCTTCGTGGCCTCCTCGACGAGGGCCTGGCCGAGCAGCTCGCTTGTCATGCCCCCCAGCCTATCCACGCCGTTCACAGCCACCCGTTCCGCTTCAATGTGCGGTGGATGCCCAGGCAGATGACCACGGTGATGCCCATGATCACCGGGTAGCCGTAGCGCCAGTGCAGCTCCGGCATGTGGTCGAAGTTCATGCCGTACACCCCGCACACCATCGTCGGCACGGCGATGATCGCGGCCCATGAGGTGATCTTCCGCATGTCCTCGTTCTGCGCCACGGACGCCTGCGCGAGGTTGGCCTGGAGGATGGAGTTGAGCAGCTCGTCGAAGCCGAGGACCTGCTCCTGGACCCGGGCCAGGTGGTCGGCGACGTCCCGGAAGTACTTCTGGATGTCCGGGTCGATGAGCCGCATCGGCCGCTCGCTCAGCAGCTGCATGGGCCGCAGCAGCGGCGACACGGCCCGCTTGAACTCCAGCACCTCGCGCTTGAGTTGGTAGATCCGGCCGGCGTCCGAGCCGCGCGGGGATCCCTTGCGCCCCGGTGAGAACACCTCGGTCTCGACCTCGTCGATGTCGTCCTGCACGGCGTCGGCGACCGCGATGTAGCCGTCGACGACGTGGTCGGCGATGGCGTGCAGCACGGCCGAGGGGCCCTTGGCCAGCAGCTCGGGGTCGTCCTGGAGGCGGTGCCTGAGGGCCCGCAGGGATCCCTGCCCGCCGTGCCGGACGGTGATGAAGAAGTCCCGCCCGGTGAAGCACATGACCTCACCGGACTCGACGACCTCGCTGTTGGCGTCGAGCTGGTCGTGCTCGACGTAGTGGATGGTCTTGAAGACCGTGAAGAGGGAGTCGTCGTAGCGCTCCAGCTTGGGCCGCTGGTGGGCCTGGACGGCGTCCTCCACGGCCAGCGGGTGCAGCCCGAACTCACTGGCGATGCCGGAGAATTCGGCTTCGGTCGGCTCGTGCAGGCCGATCCACACGAAGCCGCCGTCGCGGCGCACCAGGCGCACCGCCTCGTGCGGCGTGAGCGGGTTCTCGGTCTGGATGCGGCGGCCGTCCCGGTAGATGGCGCAGTCGACGACGGCGGAGGCCGTCGCGGGGCTACGGGTGGCGTCGTACGTCCCGCCCTCCTTGCGCAGCGACACGCGGGACGGACGGACGACGGCGCGCAGGTCGCGGATCATCGACATGGCGGGCTCCTTCGCGACAGGCAACGAAAGGCGCCGGACCCGACAGGTGGAACTACCCGGAATGAGGACGTTGGGACTGATGATGTTTGGCACGTCCACAAAGCGGGGAGCACCGCACCGTCGCGGTGGCGAGTCTCGTTACTGATTCAGCTACTGAGGCAGATCAGGCAAAGCGAAACGAAGCGCTCTTCCGCGTGGAGCGAGTGCGAGAGGTGGCGACCAGCCAGAGCCAGAACAGCTACGTCAGCGGCGGGAAGAGCGTGGTGCTACTGCACGGTCGACTTCGGTCCATTGCAGTCCCACCTCCTCCGGCCGGTCCCTCGTAAGGGAGTTCCTTCGGCGTCGGGGCTTGATCGCGACGCTTCTGCGTGCTGCCCCGAACCACCGGGCAAGAGTATCAGCCGCCCGACGTGTCAAGGCCCTTGTTTGCCCGCTACTGACGAGTTCTATGCTCGCCGCATGGCAAATGTTCTTCCTCTGGTCGAGGCCCGGTTGCGTACCGCGCTGGGCGAACCGGACGGGCGCGCGGCGGTCACCTTCCTGGGCACGGACCGCATCGAGGTGCTCCGCTTCCAGGAGGGGGAGATCGTCCGCTACGCCACGCTCGGCATGTCCGCGCACCCCATGACGGACCCCACGACGGTGGTCGCCGACCCGGTCAAGGGTCCGCGCGCCGAGCTGGTCCTCTCCGTGCGTGCCGGGCTGGCCGACACCGACAAGGCGCTCCGCCCGCTCGCCGTGCTCGCCGCGTCACCGCAGGTGGAGGGCCTGGTCGTGGCTCCTGGGGCGTCGCTCGACGTCGGCGAACCGCTGTGGCCCGGCGCCCCCTTCACCTCGGTCCTGGTCGCCGAGCCGGGCGGTCTGGTCGAGGACCTGGAGCTCGACGAGCCCCTCGACCCGGTGCGGTTCCTGCCGCTGCTGCCGATGACCCCCAACGAGGCCGCCTGGAAGCGCGTGCACGGCGCCCAGGCGCTCCAGGAGAGGTGGCTGAACCAGGGGACGGACCTCCGGGATCCGTCCCGGAAGTCCGTCCCGCTGGAGTGAGGAAGCTCACCAACCTGTGGCCATGAAAGCTCAGTTGGCGAAGACGGTGACCCCGTCCTCGGTCGCGTGCTTCGTCTCCGGCTCCTCCGCTTCGTGGGTGAGCGCCTTGCGCCGTACGACGACCACGAGCGCGCCCACGACGGCGGTGGCCGCCGCCACCACGAACGGGATGTGGAGGTCGGTCCACTCCTCGATCTTCGGCGCGAAGTACGGGGCGGCCGCCGCCGCGAACCAGCGCACGAAGTTGTAGCCCGCGCTCGCCACCGGCCGGGGCGCGTCCGAGACGCCGAGGGCCAGCTCGGTGTAGACGGTGTTGTTCACACCGATGAAGGCGCCGGAGAGGATCGTGCAGACCACGGCCGTCGTGTGGTCGCCGTAGCCGAGCACGAGCACGTCGGCCGCGAGCAGCACCAGCGAACCGCCGAGCACCTTCAGCGAGCCGAACCGCTTCTGGAGCCGCGGCGCCACGATCACCGAGAAGACGGCGAGCAGCACGCCCCAGGCGAAGAACACCGCCCCCGACCGGTACGGGCTCATGTTCAGCACGAACGGGGTGAAGGCCAGCACGGTGAAGAACGTGTAGTTGTAGAAGAACGCCGAGGCCGCCGCCGAGGCGAGGCCGCCGTGGCCCAGCGCCTTGACCGGGTCCAGGAGCGAGGTCCTGCGGGCCGGCTTCGGCTGCTCCTTCAGGAACACGGCGATGCACAGGAAGCCGACCGCCATCAGGAACGCCGTGCCGAAGAACGGGTAGCGCCAGCTGGCGTCGCCGAGCAGGGCGCCCAGCAGCGGACCGCACGCCATGCCGAGGCCGAGGGCCGACTCGTACAGCAGGATCGCCGCCGCGCTTCCACCGGCCGCCGCGCCGACGATGACCGCGAGGGCCGTCGAGACGAACAGCGCGTTGCCGAGGCCCCAGCCGGCCCGGAAGCCGACCAGTTCGCCGACGGATCCGGAGGTGCCCGCGAGCCCGGCGAACACGACGACGAACGCGAGGCCGAGCAGCAGTGTCCTGCGGCCGCCGATCCGGCTGGAGACGAAGCCCGTCACCAGCATCGCGACGGCGGTGATCAGGAAGTACGAGGTGAAGAGCAGGGAGACCTGGCTGGCCGTGGCGTGCAGACCCTGGGCGATGGACGGCAGGATCGGGTCGACGAGTCCGATGCCCATGAAGGCGACGACCGACGCCCCGGCGGTCGCCCACACGGACTTGGGCTGCTTCAGGAGGCCGCCCGCTCCGGCGTCGAAGGGGTCCATTGCTTGCTCCCTTTCCCGAACGAAAGTAGTTGGTATATACACACACTAAGTTAGATAGGCTAATTAATGCAAGCTACACCTGGTGTGGGGGTGAAGGGTTCCGTCCGGTTGGGTGATCGTCCTTGACGCGACGGGGCGGGGGTAGGACCGTGGGGCCCTATGAGGGGCGAACCCAGTTGCCCGAAGTGCGGTGGCCGGGTCAGGGCTCCCGGCCTCTTCTCCGACTCGTGGCAGTGTGATGTGCACGGCACCGTCCACCCGGTGCAGCCCGTGATACCGCCCAGCGTCGACGCCCTCAACGTCGTGGTGCACCGCACCCGGGTGCCGGTGTGGATGCCCTGGCCGCTGCCCGTCGGCTGGCTGTTCACGGGCGTGGCCTGCGCGGGGGACGACCGCACGGGTGGCCGCGCCACGGCCGTGGCCTGCACGGGACCCGGGCCGCTCGGCGGGATGGGTGAGCTGATCCTGGTGGCGGAGGAGCTCGGCGTCGGACTCGGCGCGCGGTACGCGGGCATGGACGGTCCGGATCCGGGGCCGTACATGGACGTCGGGAAGCCGGCTCAGGCGAAGGTTCTCGCCGCCGGGCGTCCGACGCCGCTGTGGCATGTGTCCGGTGCGCCGGAGGATCGTGCGGTGTTCGCCGGTGAGGCGCTCGGGATGTGGCTGTGGGCGGTCGTGTGGCCGGAGCAGTCGGGGTTGTTGATGTACGACGAGCTGGTGCTGGCGGATCTGCGGGAAGCGGGCGCCGAGGTGGAGCTGGTGCCGTGTGGGGCTCTGTCGCCGCGATTGCTTCAGCCGTAGCGCCCAGGGAGCGGGGCTTCGGGTGTGCGGGCGGCTGCGGGGGTCGGTGGCTCGTCGCGCAGTTCCCCGCGCCCCTTCAGCGTTGACTGTAGGGGGCGCTTCCTGGGTTCGGGTGTGACAGGGGTGTCGAAAATCCGGTTATCCTTGAGCAGCCCTGCTCGTCCCGTCAGTGTCTGGAGTCCGCGTCGTGCGCATCGATCTGCACACCCACTCCACCGCTTCCGACGGTACGGACGCTCCGGCGGAGTTGGTGCGGAAGGCCGCCGCGACCGGGCTGGACGTCGTCGCGCTGACCGATCACGACACCACCCGCGGGCACGCCGAGGCGATCGCCGCGTTGCCCGAGGGGCTCACGCTGGTCACCGGAGCGGAGCTCTCCTGCCGGCTCGACGGCATCAGCATGCACATGCTGGCGTATCTCTTCGACGCCGAGGAACCGGGGTTGCTCGCCGAGCGCGAGCTGGTCCGGGACGACCGGGTGCCCCGGGCGCGGGGCATGATCGCCAAGCTTCAGGAGCTGGGCGTGCCCGTGACCTGGGAGCAGGTGGCGCGGATCGCCGGTGACGGCTCCGTCGGGCGTCCGCACGTGGCGACCGCACTCGTCGAGCTGGGCGTCGTGCCGACCGTCGGCGACGCGTTCACCCAGGACTGGCTGGCCGACGGCGGCCGGGCCTTCGTGGAGAAGCACGAGACCGACCCCTTCGAGGCGATCCGGCTGATCAAGGGCGCGGGCGGGGTCGCGGTGTTCGCGCACCCCGGGGCGAGCAAGCGGGGGCGCACGGTGCCGGAGGCCGCGATCGCCGAGATGGCCGCGGCCGGGCTGGACGGCATCGAGGTCGACCACATGGACCACGACACGGACACGCGTGCGCGGCTGCGGGGGCTGGCGAAGGAGCTGGGGCTCCTGGTGACCGGGTCCAGCGACTATCACGGCAGCCGGAAGACCTGTGTGCTCGGGGAGTACACGACGGATCCCGAGGTGTACGGGGAGATCACGCGGCGGGCCTTCGGGGCGTTTCCCGTGCCGGGAGCCGGCGGGGTCTGAGGTCTCTGTCCCGTAGGTCCGTTTGAAGGCACCCGGCGTTGCCGGCTGTGCCCACCCTCCCGTACTCCCGCAAGGCCATCACGCTCATGTTCGACCTCGCCGTTTTCGGCTCCCTGTTCCTGACCCTCTTCGTCATCATGGATCCCCCCGGGATCACCCCGATCTTCCTCGCGCTCACCGCCGGACGGCCCGGCAAGGTGCAGAAGCGGATGGCCTTCCAGGCCGTCTGTGTCGCCGGTGGTGTGATCACCGTGTTCGGGTTGCTCGGGCATCAGATCCTGAACTACCTGCACGTGTCCGTGCCCGCGCTGATGATCGCGGGTGGGCTGCTGCTCCTGCTGATCGCGCTCGATCTGCTGACCGGCAAGACGGACGAGCCGAAGCAGACCAAGGACGTCAACGTCGCTCTCGTGCCGCTGGGCATGCCGCTGCTGGCGGGGCCGGGGGCGATCGTGTCGGTCATCCTCGCCGTGCAGAAGGCCCACAGTGTCGCCACGCAGGTCTCCGTGTGGACGGCGATCCTCGCCATCCACGTCGTGCTGTGGCTGGTGATGCGCTACTCGCTGGTGATCATCCGGATCATCAAGGACGGCGGTGTCGTCCTGGTGACGCGGCTCGCGGGCATGATGCTGTCCGCGATCGCCGTGCAGCAGATCATCAACGGGGTCACGCAGGTGGTCCAGGGCAGCTGAGGCGCGCCGCCGCGTCAGAAGGGGCGGGTCAGTACGGTGCCGATCTCCTTGGCCGGTCCCGTGTGGGCGAGGTACTCCTCGATCTTGTGCGCACGGTCCCGGCCGTTCTGGACGGCCAGCTGCGTGAGCTTGCCCCACCGCTCGTCCGCCAGGGGACAGCCGACGGCCACCGCGTCGGTGGGGCACCAGACGTTGACCCAGTCGCGCACCTTGGGCGGCCGGTGCGGGCCCCGGGCGAGGAGCCGCTCGTTGACGCCGTCCAGCCCGAGCGGGCTGCCCGCGGTGACCAGCAGCACGGGGTCGAGGCCCTGCGGCAGCCGGGTCAGCAGGTCCATGCCGACGACCGTGCCCAGGCTGTGCGTGACCAGCACCAGTTCGCCGGTGGCGGGCATCGTCTCCAGGACGCTGTCCAGCACGGCCTGCCGTACGGCACTGTCGCCCAGGTACAGGTCGACGTCCCGCAGGAACGTGGCGATGGTCCACTCGTCCAGGTCGGACCGGGCGGCGAGCCAGCTCAGCGGCCGGTGCAGTGCGCCGACCAGCCCCGCCCCGAAGCCCTCGGTGGCCGCCGGGCCGTTCTGGGGCATGCCGGCCCGGGCGGCAGCCTCGTAGAGCAGTTGCTCGTAGGAGCCGGTGGGTGATTCGGCGGCGAAGACCTCGGCGGCAGCGGCGGCGCTCACCTCGTCGAGTCCGACGGCCTGCGCCGTGCTCTCCCGCCCGGCCACGAGGTCGGCCAGTCTCGTGCCGTAGAACGGGAACCACACGTCCTCCGGGTCGACCGTGGGCAGTGCCGCGAGCGTGAGGCCGTGGTTCAGGCCGGACGTCCACTGCCGACGGAGGTCGTCGGGCTTTTTGCCCTGCTGGTCCCTGCCGTGCAGGAAGACCAGGTGCCGACGGCCACCGAAGGCGGTGCTGCGGGCCGGGCGTCCCTTCTCGGGGGTCCGCGTCCGGGTCTCGCTCGCGGTCATGGCCACGGTCACAGGGGTGCCCGGGACCGACGGGGTCGTGATGCCGGGTACGGCCGGCGTGGCTCCCTCCGGCTGGGGTACGGGGGCGGCCGTGCTCTGGTCCAGGCCGGAGTCCGGGCCCATCTCGGCCAGCAGCGCGCGGCGCCCGGCGTCGAGGTCCAGCCGGGCCAGATGCTTGAGGATCGAGCTGATGCGGACGCCCTCGTTGGCGACCCAGTCGATCGCGTCGTCGCCGTCGCCCTGACTCCAGGGCCGGCCGTCCTTCCGCAGGACGCGGCCCTGGTCGTCCTTCTTCGGGACGCCGCTGTGGTGCAGGGCCACGACCTCCCACTGGTCGTTGAAGACGGGGGAGCCCGAGTTGCCGGGGCGGGTGTCGGTCCGGTACTGGACGAAGTCGTCGAGCCGTACCAGCACCGCGTTGTCGCGCAGGACGATCTCCTTGAGGCGCCCGTCCGGGTGACCGATGATGTTCACCTTCTCGCCGAGCACCAGCTTGCCGAGCTGCACGCTGAGCCGGTTCCAGCCGAAGACCTCACCCGGCTTGCGACCGTCCTGGGTGGGCACGACCGCCACGAGGGCGAAGTCCAGCCGCTGGTCCGCGGTGAAGAACGTCCCCGGGTCGAGCTCCATGCGGACGGCGGTGTCGGGCACGTTGTCGACCGTGACCTGGGCGTTGAACTCCGCGAAGCACTGGCGGGCGAAGGCCTCGTCGGGCAGCACGTGGTGGTTGGTCATCAGCAGCCGCGGCGAGACCAGGAAGCCGGTGCCGTGCGGAAGCTCGCGGCCGTCACGGCGCAGGGTGATCCGGGCGACCGTGGCTCCGGCCCTGACCCCGCGCGGCAGGAAGCTCCAGGCCTGGAGTTCGTTGGACAGGTCGATGATGCGTTCGTTGGCCTGGGGCAGGTCCATGGCCTCCCCACGGATGTCCGCCACCACGGCCGAGGGCGACAGGCCGCCCCGGTCGAGGATCCGGTCGGCGCGCACGGCGAGGGCGTCCGGGTTGTCGGGGAACCGCACACCGGCCGCCATCCGGCCCTCGACCCGCTCGCGCTCCGCGGCGGAGTCCTCGTACCGCTGCGCGGCCTCGGCCGCCGCCCGCTCGTGCAGTTCCTCGTTCGACCGGCCCGTCACGGACATGTGTCCACCGTCCCGTTCTCGCTCTGACCGTCCCCCTCAGCCAGTACGCCCCCCACCGCGGAGGCCCGCAACAGCGGAGCCCCCGCACGGCCGATGCCGTGCGGGGGCTGCGAAGTGTGGGAGAGCGGCGCGCGTTACGAGGCCGTGGTCCCGGCCGGGCGGATCCAGAGGCGCTGCCCTGTGGCGGCGGCCTGCTGAACGATGCGGTTGACGGAGGCGGCGTCCACGACGGTCGTGTCCACGGGCGTGCCGTCGACGTCGTCGAGGTGCATGATTTCGAAGCGCAAGGGCTTCTCCCTTCGTCTGGTCATCCTCCTGAGGAGAACTACTTGGTGGTCGGCCCACGAGGCAGCGGTGCCCGGTGTTCCGTATGAGTCAACGGCACGGTGCGGTTGAAACATTCCCTACGCTAAGGAAATTTTTCGAACGGCTAATTACTGAGTCGTAAGACTGTCGTTACGGGACCGACCGGGACCGGTTGTGTTCGCAGCGTGACCGCCGGGACAATGGAGGCGATGAACGACGACCTCGCGGCCCTGAGCGCCCGCATCGACCGCACCAACGAGCTGCTCCAGCGCATGCTCGCCGAGGTGGCGAAGACACCCTCGACCCATGCGATCTTCGTCGATGCCGGGTACCTGTACGCGGCCGCGGGACGGCTCGTCGCCGGCACGGAGGACCGCCGGGCCTTCGACCTCGACGCCGAGGGACTGATCGACGCGCTCATCGACAAGGCCCGCACGATCTTCGCGGACAGCCGGCTGCTGCGCGTCTACTGGTACGACGGCGCCCGCCGCCGCATCCACACGGCGGAGCAGCAGAGCATCGCGGAACTGCCGGACGTCAAGGTGCGGCTGGGCAACCTGAACTCCAACAACCAGCAGAAGGGCGTCGACTCACTCATCCGCACCGACCTGGAGTCCCTCGCCCGGCACCGCGCCATCAGCGACGCGGCCCTGCTCGGCGGCGACGAGGACCTGGTGTCGGCCGTGGAGGCGGCCCAGGGGTACGGCGCCCGCGTCCACCTCTGGGGCATCGAGGCGCCGGAGGGCCGCAACCAGGCGGAGCCCCTGCTGTGGGAGGTCGACAGCCAGCGCACCTTCGACCTCGACTTCTTCAAGCCCTACGTCTCCCGCCGCGCCGCCCCCGCCTACGAGGCGACCGCCGGCCGGCCCACGCGTGAGGACGTGCGGTTCGTGGGCGCGCAGATCGCGGCGAAGTGGCTGGCGGCCCGCGGCCGGGACACGCTGGTCGAGCTGCTGCCCGGCCACCCCTACCTGCCCGGCTCGGTGGACCAGGACCTGCTCGTGGAGGCGGAGGGCCTGTTGCAGTACTCGCTGCGCGGCCAGGCGGACCTGCGGCGCGTACTGCGGGACGGCTTCTGGGAGCACCTCCAGACGCAGTATTAGGCCGTGTGGGTGTCGCCGCCGATGCTGTCCCAGAAGTCGGCGAGGGCGTGCGCGGTAGGCAGGGGCTGGTCGGCGCCCGGGGAGTGCTCGGCTCCCGCGATGACCGTGCGGTGCGCGTTCAGCCGTACGGCCATGTCGTCGAGGACGGCCACCGGCCAGGTGTCGTCGTGCGCGCCCGACAGGACGTGGAACGGCAGTGGCACGGCGGCGAGTTCGTCGACACGGTCCGGCTCGGTGCACAACTGGCGGCCGGTCGCGTGAAGTTGGGCGGGGCTGTTGCCCAGCCAGCGGCGGCGCAGCTGCTCAGCGTCGCCGAGGCCGCGAGCGGGCCCGCCCACCTCCTCCGGCGGTCCCATGGCCTGGATGGCCTCCCACACCTCCTCCATCGACAGCACGGCGAGCGCGTCCCGCAGCAGCTTCACACGCTGCTGCTGGGAGAGGGAGATCTCCGCCGGGCCGGACGAGACCAGGGTGAGGGAGAGGAAGGTGGAGTGGTCGAGCAGCACGGCCGCCCGCGCGATCTGCCCGCCGAGCGAGTGCCCCACGAGGTGCACGGGCCCGCCGAGCGCCTCGGCCTGCGCGAGCACGTCCCGGGCCAGTTCCCGCTGGGCATAGGCGGACTCGTCGTCCACCGGGCCGGCCGACTCGTGCTGCCCCCGTCCGTCCACGGCGACGACCCGGTACCCGCGCTCCGCGAGTGGCTCGTGGAGCAGCCTGAAGTCCTCCTTGCTGCCGGTGAACCCGGGCAGCATCAGGGCGACTCCCTTGACCCCCGACGCCGTCCCCGATTCCGGCCCCGGCCCCGACTCCGGCTTCGGTGACGAGTCGACGACGGCGAACTCGCCGCGGGTGGTGCGCAGGGGGTATGCGCGGGCGCCCGGGGGTGGGGTGAAGGTGGCTTGCCTGGTCACGGGGTGAGGGTAGCGGGTGGGAGTGGGGCGGCGGGCCGGCGATGGGTGCGCCGGTGGGTGGCGGACGGCGCAGGCGCGGTGGGGGCCCTGCTCGGGGAACGCCGATGGCCCGGCCCCACACGCGGTGGGGCCGGGCCATCGAGGGAGTGTCAGCCCTCCGTGGGCTCCGCGGCGGCCGTGGCCTTGCGGGTGCGGCGGGCCTTCGGCTTCGCCTCGATCGCGTCGTCCGCGACCTCGGCGGAGGCCGTGGCGGCCGCTGCCGACTTCCGCGTGCGACGCGGCTTGGCGGCCTCCGGGTCCTGCCCGGCCTGTGCCGGGATGTCGGCGGGCTCGGTGACCTTGCGGGTGCGGCGGCGCGGCTTGGCCTCCGCGCCTTCGGCCGTGTCGGCGGCGGCCTCGGCCGCTGCGGTGGTCTTCCGCGTGCGGCGGGGCTTGGCCTCGGCGGTCTCGGCATCCGCGGCCGCGGCGGCCGTCTTCCGCGTACGACGCGGCTTCGCCTCGGTCGCCTCGGCCGTGTCGACGCTCGCCTCGGCCTTGGCCGTCGCCTTGCGCGTACGCCGCGGCCTGGCCTCGGCGGCCTCCGGCTCCTGAGCCGTCTGGGCCGGGATCCCGGCGGCGGCGGACTCGGCGGTGCCGGCGGCCTTGCGGGTGCGGCGGCGCGGCTTGGCTTCCGTGCCTTCGGCGGTGTCGGCGGCGGTTTCGGCTGCTGCGGTGGTCTTCCGCGTGCGGCGGGGCTTGGGCTCGGTGGCCGGTGCCTCGCCGGTGGCGTCCTCGGTCGCTGCCGTGGCCTTGCGTGTACGCCTGGGCTTGGCTTGGGCGGTCTCGGCCGTGTCGACGGCGTCCTCCGCCGCGGCTGCGGCCTTGCGGGTGCGGCGCGGCTTGGTCTCCGTGCCTTCGGCGGTGTCGGCGGCGGTTTCGGCTGCTGCGGTGGTCTTCCGCGTGCGGCGGGGCTTGGGCATGGTGGCCGGTGCCTCGCCGGTGGCGTCCTCGGTCGCTGCCGTGGCCTTGCGTGTACGCCTGGGCTTGGCTTGGGCGGTCTCGGCCGTGTCGACGGCGTCCTCCGCCGCGGCTGCGGCCTCGGACTTGGCAGCCGTCTTGCGGGTGCGCCGCGGCTTCGTCTCCGTAGGCTCCGGTGCGGACTCGGTGGTC
Organism: Streptomyces chartreusis NRRL 3882; assembly: GCF_900236475.1. Taxonomy (GTDB): domain Bacteria; phylum Actinomycetota; class Actinomycetes; order Streptomycetales; family Streptomycetaceae; genus Streptomyces; species Streptomyces chartreusis_D. The sequence continues at coordinate 3,127,945 of NZ_LT963352.1, read as the reverse complement.
CCCTCGGCCGTGTCGACCGCCTGCTCGGCCGCAGGCGCCTCGGGCTGTTCGGTCACCGGTGCGGCATCCGCGTCCGACTCCGCCGGGGTCTTGGCAGCAGCCGACGGCGTCACCGCGGACTCCACCGCAGGCGTCTCCGACCTGCGCGTACGGCGCCGGCGCGGCTTCGCCGCCGCCGTGCTCGTGCCCTCGGCCGTCGCCACGGCGTTCTCCGCCGGTGCGGACGCGGCGGACTCGGCCGCCGTGACCGGCGCCGGCTCGGCGGCCTGGGTGCCGCCGCGGGTGCGGCGACGGCGACGCGGGGTGCGAGGAGCCGTGACGGCCTCCGCCTCGGCGGAAGCGCCCGGGGCAGTGGTGTCCCGAGCGGCGGTGCCGGTGGACTCCGGCGTCCCGTCCAGCGGCGTCCCGCCGCGCGTACGGCGGCGGCGTCGCGGCGTACGGGCCGAACGCTCGCGTTCTGCCGACGGGGACTCGTCCCGGCCGCCGCGGCCGCGGCCCCCGCGCGGCCCCCGGCCGCCGGTCTCGCCCAGATCCTCCAGCTCCTCCGCGTCCAGCCCGGCGCGCTTGCGCTCCGAGCGCGGGAGGACGCCCTTCGTGCCCTCGGGGATGCCGAGGTCGGCGAAGAGGTGCGGGGAAGTGGAGTACGTCTCCGGCGGGTCGCTGAAGCCCAGGTCCAGCGCCTTGTTGATCAGCTGCCAGCGCGGGATGTCGTCCCAGTCGACGAGCGTGATCGCCGTACCCTTCGCACCCGCGCGGCCCGTACGGCCGATGCGGTGCAGGTACGTCTTCTCCTCTTCCGGCGACTGGTAGTTGATGACGTGGGTCACGCCCTCGACGTCGATGCCGCGCGCGGCGACGTCGGTGCAGACGAGCACGTCCACCTTGCCGTTGCGGAAGGCACGCAGGGCCTGCTCGCGGGCGCCCTGGCCCAGGTCGCCGTGGACCGCGCCGGAGGCGAAGCCGCGCTGCTTGAGCTGGTCGGCGAGGTCGGCCGCGGTGCGCTTGGTGCGGCAGAAGACCATGGCCAGCCCGCGGCCCTCGGCCTGAAGGATGCGCGCCACCATCTCGGGCTTGTCCATGTTGTGCGCGCGGTAGACGAACTGCTTGGTGTTCGCGACCGTCGCGCCCTCGTCGTCCGGCGCGGTGGCGCGGATGTGCGTGGGCTGCGACATGTAGCGGCGGGCCAGTCCGATGACAGCGCCCGGCATGGTCGCCGAGAACAGCATCGTCTGGCGGCGGACCGGCAGCATGTTGATGATCTTCTCGACGTCGGGCAGGAAGCCCAGGTCGAGCATCTCGTCGGCCTCGTCGAGGACCAGGCACCTGACGTGCTTCAGGTTCAGCTTCTTCTGCCCGGCGAGGTCGAGCAGCCGGCCCGGGGTGCCGACGACCACGTCGACGCCCTTCTTCAGGGCATCGACCTGGGGCTCGTAGGCCCGGCCGCCGTAGATCGCGAGGACGCGCACGTTGCGCACCTTGCCCGCGGTCAGCAGGTCGTTGGTGACCTGAGTGCACAGCTCGCGCGTGGGGACGACGACGAGCGCCTGCGGGGCGTCGGTGAGGTCCTCGGGCTTGGCGCGTCCGGCCTCGACGTCGGCGGGGACGGTGACGCGCTCGAGGAGCGGGAGGCCGAAGCCCAGCGTCTTGCCGGTGCCGGTCTTGGCCTGGCCGATGACGTCCGAGCCCGAAAGGGCCACGGGGAGCGTCATCTCCTGGATGGGGAAGGGGGTGATGATGCCGACGGCCTCCAGGGCCTCGGCGGTCTCGGGAAGGATCCCGAGCTCTCGGAACGTCGTAGTCAGGGTGCTGCCTCTTCTGTGTGGGCGGCGCGAGGCGAGCGCGGGGGTCTTGTCGGACCGTGCCGGGGACGTCGGCTGCCTACGGGCGGGCCGTAGAGCACGGGACCGCGCCGACGCTCTAGCGCTCATGCCGCTGAGGGTGTCCCTCCGGCATCCGTACGCACTGTGCCGTATGGACGGGAGGTCTGTCGGGTCGGAGCCGATCGGGCCACCGACCGGGCATCCTCATACGTGCGGCCTGTCGAGGTACGTCGACGTACCAGCAGGCGCATTACCACCATACCCCGGAATCCCGCACACGCGATGGCCGATTCGGTCACGTAGTCGTCGTCACACTGATTGACCAGGGCCTTACGCCTCCCGGCGGGCGGGCTATTGTGCGCTTCATGACGAGCTCTGACAAGCCTGAGAACGCCTCGGACACCACCGCCACCCCGGCCGAACCGACCGGAGTCGCTGCCCGGGACTGGGCGACGGCCTCCGCCGACCCGCAGTACCGCGCCGCGGTCGTGGACCTGCTCGGAGCGCTCGCGTACGGCGAGCTGGCGGCGTTCGAGCGGCTCGCGGAGGACGCCAAGCTGGCGCCCACGCTGGAGGACAAGGCGGAGCTGGCGAAGATGGCGTCGGCCGAGTTCCACCACTTCGAGAGGCTGCGCGACCGGCTCGCCGAGATCGGGGAGGAGCCGACGCGGGCGATGGAGCCGTTCGTCGCGGCCTACGACGGGTTCCACAAGCAGACGGCCCCCTCGGACTGGCTGGAGGGCCTCGTCAAGGCCTACGTCGGCGACTCCATCGCCAGCGACTTCTACCGGGAGGTCGCGGCCCGGCTGGACTCCGACTCCCGCAGTCTGGTGCTGGCCGTTCTCGACGACACCGGGCACGGTGGCTTCGCCGTGGAGAAGGTGCGTGCCGCGATCGACGCGGACCCGCGGGTGGGCGGGCGGCTCGCGCTGTGGGCGCGGCGGCTGATGGGCGAGGCCCTGTCGCAGTCCCAGCGGGTGGTCGCCGACCGGGACGCGCTGTCGACCATGCTGGTGGGCGGGGTCGCGGACGGCTTCGACCTCGCCGAGGTCGGCAAGATGTTCTCCCGGATCACCGAGGCGCACACCAAGCGGATGGCTGCGCTGGGCTTGGCCGCGTAACGCTCCCCTCGTCCGCCGCGTGGCGCTCCGCGCCGGGGTGGTTCCCCTCGCGTGACGTTCCGCGCGGTGGCTCCCGCTGGGGCGCGGCTGCGGGTCGGTGCCGACCGGGCGCGCGGGTCCCCGCGCGCCTGACGGCTCCGGCTACGCCGTCGCTGATCGTCGGCGCAGACGGCCCGCGGGGCGCAGCAGCAGCGACAGCGAGGCCACCGAGACGATCACCGCGCCGAGCAGCACCACCAGCAGGTGGCCGGCTTCCAGCGCGCTGTGCATGACGAAGGCCCCGCAGAGGGCGCCCGCGACGCCGGTCGACAGGACCAGGGGGCGGGCCGGGAGCCGGTGCGCCAGGCGATGCGTGGCCGCCCAGGACAGAGCCAGGCCGAGAATCGCGGAACTCAGCGCTTCCAGGAGCATGTCGGGGTCCCTCCCACATGGCCGGCTGCCCACATCGGTCGTAGCCCGTCTTACCCCTGACCTGCGGAATCCAACCCACTTGTGTGGGTGAACCGTGCTCTGTCCGTGGAGGAACCCGTGTGCCGCACGGGGTGCCCCAGAGGTTCATGGACGGGAGCAGGCAACGCGAACGGGGCGGGTCGGCCGACAGCCGCCCCGCCCCGTTCCACGCATGCGCCTACAGAGCGCCGAAGCCCACCTTGCGCGGGGCCGGCTCGCCGATCTCGATGTACGCGAGACGGTCGGCCGGGACCAGGACCTTGCGGCCGTGCTCGTCCACGAGGGTCAGCAGCGGCGACTTCCCGGCCAGCGCCTCGGACACCGCCCGCTCGACCTCCTCGGCACTCTGACCGCTCTCCAGAACGATCTCGCGGGGCGCGTGCTGCACGCCGATCTTGACCTCCACGGCTATGTCCCTCCGACGGTCAGTGATGTGCGCGACCTTCCGCGCCGTACGCAGCACACATTAGCCCGGTGAGGGGACCGGCATGCTCCGCCCGAGAACGCCACGAGCGAACAGCGGGCGGGAACAAAGCGGCCCTCAGTGGTGCTGCTGGTCGGTTCCGTGCAGCGGGAAGCCCGCGATGCCGCGCCACGCCAGCGAGGCGAGCAGCTGTACGGCCTGGTCGCGTGGCACGGTGCGGTCGCTGTGCAGCCAGGACCGGGCCACCACCTGGGCGAGGCCGCCCAGGCCCGAGGCGAGCAGCATCGACTCCGCCCGCGACAGGCCCGTGTCCTCGGCGATGACGTCGCAGATCGCCTCCGCGCACTCGTTGGTCACCTTGTCGACGCGCTCGCGCACGGCCGGCTCGTTCGTCAGGTCCGACTCGAAGACCAGGCGGAAGGCGCCGCCGTCGTCCTCGACGTACGCGAAGTAGGCGTCCATCGTCGCGCGGACGCGCTGCTTGTTGTCGGTCGTCGACGCCAGCGCGTTCCGCACGGCCTGGATGAGCGACTCGCAGTGCTGGTCCAGCAGCGCGAGATACAGGTCGAGCTTGCCCGGGAAGTGCTGGTAGAGCACCGGCTTGCTGACGCCGGCCCGCTCGGCGATGTCGTCCATCGCGGCCGCGTGGTAGCCCTGGGCCACGAAGACCTCCTGGGCGGCGCCCAGGAGCTGGTTGCGTCGGGCACGGCGTGGCAGGCGTGTGCCCCGCGGGCGAACCGCCTCTGTCTGCTCGATGGCTGTCACGCCGCCTCCCATAGTCGTCCACGTGCGGATCTGGCCGCGTCGCCATCGTACTTTTCGGTAACCGTGGTGTGCGCGGTGAGAGCGCAGAATTTCACGGACCGGACGGTTACGAAAGCGGTTGAGAAGGTTTCAAACAGGGTCAGAGCGGGCAAAATGCGGCTCCTTTCCTGCTCGGTGCTGCTCCTCGTCGCCACCCGACAGCGTGCGTCACCGGTAGTCGTCCTCGTCGAGCGAGACGATCCGGGCCTGCTCCACGAGGTCGGCCTCATTGGCGCGGTCCGGGTCGACACCGGTCAGCGGATCGTCGCGGTCCGGTGCGACGTCCGTGCGCTGCTCGGCCGCGTCGACCTCGGGGGCCTCGACGTCGTACTCCGGCGTCTCCGACTCCTCCTCGGCCTCGAAGGTCTCCGGGTCGGTGGGGTCTACGGCCATGCTGGGCTCCCTTCCTACGAACGTCCCTGGGAATGCAGGGGCCACACGCGGGTGCCCTCTCTACGAGCCTAGGAGACACCCGATCCGGACGCTATGCGATCCGCGTCCGGGACGTGACGCAGTGCGCATCCCGTTGACTGCTTCTCATATGCCCTGCCTCTCCCAGGTGCCTCCCCGTTCTCGGGTCCCTCTCCTTCTCCGCTTCGCTCTCGGCTTCCTTCTCCGCTTCGCTCTCGGCTTCCTTCTCCGCGCCTTCCCCGTGTTGGTGTCATGTGCCCGTCTCACATGGCCGATTCCTGTGACGGCGAACACATGAGTCACTACGTGATCGTCTCGTAACATTGCCGCATGTCTTCGACCGAGCTGCCGTTCGTGCCGCCCGCCAATGTGCTGCCGAAGGTGTCGGCCGTCAGGGTCGCCGAGGGCGAGCGGCTCAGCTCCGTCGAGCTGCCCGGGGTCACGCTGGCGGTGCGGTCGAGGCGCCCCGCGCGCGAGGGGCTGGCTCCCGCGCTGTACGTGCACGGACTCGGGGGTTCCTCGCAGAACTGGTCGGCGCTGATGCCGCTGCTGGACGACGTCGTCGACAGTGAGGCCATCGACCTGCCGGGCTTCGGCGACTCCCCGCCGCCGGACGACGGCGACTACTCGGTCACGGGGCACGCGCGCGCGGTCATCCGCTACCTCGAAGCCACCGGTCGCGGCCCCGTGCACCTGTTCGGGAACTCGCTCGGTGGCGCCATCACCACCCGTGTCGCCGCGGTACGGCCCGATCTGGTCCGTACGCTCACGCTCGTGTCACCTGCTCTGCCCGAAATCCGAGTGCAGCGCACCGCCGTGCCCACAGCACTGCTGGCGGTGCCCGGAGTCGCCCCGCTCTTCACCCGGCTGACCCGGGAGTGGACGGCGGAGCAGCGCGTCCGCGGCGTGATGGCGCTGTGTTACGGGGATCCGGGGCGGGTGACGCCGGAAGGATTCAGCAACGCCGTCCAGGAGATGGAGCGACGGCTGCGGCTGCCGTACTTCTGGGACGCCATGACGCGTTCCGCGCGCGGGATCGTCAACGCGTACACACTGGGCGGCCAGCAGGGACTGTGGCGCCAGGCCGAACGCGTTCTCGCGCCGACCCTTCTCGTCTACGGTGGCCGTGACCAGCTCGTCGGCTTCCGGATGGCGCAGAAGGCGGCCCGGGCGTATCGCGACTCGCGGCTGGTGACGTTGCCGGACGCGGGGCACGTGGCCATGATGGAGTACCCGGAGACGGTGGCCATGGCGTTTCGTGAACTCCTCGAAGACGCGGGAGAGTTGGGCGAGCGGCGAGCGAAGCGGGCTCGCGCGGACGAGGCCGTCGACGAAACGGGCACCGACGAGAGCATGGGGGGCTGAGGCGCGACGTGGGACGCCACAGCCGCCGTGGGCCGGTCGCCAAGGGCGACACCGCGGACCCAACCGCAGTACGGGACGGCCGGGCCGGGTCGGGACAGGGGCCGGGCCAGGCAGCGGACCCGAGCCGCGGAGGCCGGACGGCTCCGCCCCGGGCCGCGTCGCAGGGTGGCCGGCCGCAGCCGGGTGCGGGTCCGCGCCGGGTGCCGGGGCCGCGGCCCGCGACGGTGGACGGGACGCCTTCACACGGGACGCCCGCGCATGGGATGCCGCGCCTTCCCGACGGCTGGCTGCCGGACGGCACGCCCGTGCACGGCGCTCCGCGCCTGCCCGACGGCACACCAGCGCGCGGGCTGCCGCGTTTTCCTGACGGCACGCCGGCGCGCGGTGTTCCGCGGCTGCCTGACGGGACTCCGGCGCAGGGCGTTCCGCGGTTCCCTGACGGGACTCCGACGCCAGGTGGCCGGCTGCCCGACGGGACTCCGGCGCACGGCGCACCCCGGCTTCCTGACGGGACTCCGGCGCATGGTGTTCCGAGGCTGCCCGACGGGACTCCCGCGCACGGCGTTCCGCGACTTCCCGACGGTACCCCTGAGGGAGGGGTGCCGCGGCTTCCGGACGGTACCCCCGCGCGCGGGGTGCCACGGGTTCCCGACGGCGCTCCCGCGCACGCATCCCCCCGAGCCCGGGGAGGGCACCCCGAGCAGCGGGAAGCCGGGGGTGGCTGGGGTGAGTTGAAGGGCAGTGGTGGTGCTCCCATACCGCGACAGCGACGGGCCCCCGGGCCCGGGCCGCGGCAGGAGTATCTCGACGCCTTCGACGAGGAGGACGACGTCTTCGCACCCCGTACGCCCCCCTCCGCGCACGCGGACGCCTACGCATCCGTCTCGGACTGGAACGCCGGTGCCCCGGCCGGAATCCGCTCCGACGACGATGACGACGTGGCGCCGACGGGCACGCCCGCCCCGGTCAGGGGCGCCAAGGGCCGTACCTTCACAGGCATCGCGGCCGCCGCCGTCACCACCGTGCTGGCCGTGATCGTCGCCGGTCAGGTCGCCAACGACCCCGGCGGCTCCGGCGTGCAGTCACCGTCCGCCACCGACCGGGCCCGCGACCTGCGGGACTCGTCGTCCCGCGCGAACGGGCGGGCGCCCGCACCGGGGTCCGACGTGAAGCCGCTGACGTACGACGAGAAGATGAGCAGGACGTACCCGCTCGGCGCCAAGCTCAGGGGCTCGGGGAAGTTCGACGCCGTGCCCGGCATCGCCGAGGCACCGGGTCTGGGGCAGAAGTTCACCTATCGCGTGGACGTGGAGCAGGGGCTCGGGCTCGACGCCGAACTGTTCGCCGAGGCCGTACAGAAGACGCTCAACGACCAGCGCAGCTGGGCCCACAACGGCGCGCGCACCTTCGAGCGGATCTACTCCGGCCGGCCCGACTTCGTGATCACGCTCGCCAGCCCCGGCACGACCGCCGACTGGTGTGCCAAGTCCGGTCTGGACACTACCGAGGACAACGTCTCCTGCGACTCGGCAGCGACCGAGCGCGTGATGATCAACGCCTACCGGTGGGCACAGGGCTCGGAGACCTACGGTGACAGCAAGATCCACGCCTATCGGCAGATGCTGATCAACCACGAGGTAGGCCACCGCCTCGGCTACGGCCACGTCACCTGCGACAAGGACGGCGACCTCGCGCCGGTCATGCAGCAGCAGACCAAGTTCCTCGACCACGACGGCATCCACTGCCGCGCCAACCCCTGGCCGTATCCCGGGAGTTGACAGGCGTCACAGGGGTGAGCCGACGTACCGCGTTGACATGCGCAGAAAGTTCGTTCATATTTCTGGCATGTCGCCCCGTCATGTCTCCGTTCGCGCCGCCATCGAGCTGGCGCTCATCGGCGTGACCCCGCTCTGCGTGGCCGACATCCACTGTTGCTGACGCCCGCCCCAGGCGCGTGTCGCGAACTCCCACCTTCCCGGTGACCCTGTCAGTTCTCCGTGACCTGACACGGCTTCTTCGACGACCCGGCGCCCGGGCAGACGTGTGTCCAGCTTCGTCTCACCCTTCGTCAATTCGTCTCGCGATCCGAGATGTCATTCGTCCGAGAGGTCGTCATTCCGATGCGCCAACCGTCCGTCACAGCGCGCCGCGTGGCCGCGGCATCCGTCAGCCTGGTCCTGGCAGCGGGTGCCGCCGCCTGCGGGCCGAAGGACAACGATGCCAAGGGCGGCGGCGACTCCACGCCCCACAAGGGCGGCACCCTCACGGTCCTGAACGCCGATCCCCAGCAGGACTTCGACCCGGCCCGCCTGTACACCTCCGGCGGCGGCAACGTCCCGTCCCTGGTCTTCCGTACGCTCACCACCCGCAACCGCGAGAACGGCGCGGCCGGCACGAAGGTCGTCCCCGATCTCGCCACCGACACCGGGCGCCCCAGCAAGGACGCCACCGTGTGGACGTACACCCTGAAGAAGGGGCTCAGGTACGAGGACGGCACGCCGATCACCTCGGCCGACATCAAGTACGGCATCGAGCGCTCCTTCGCCCCCGAACTCTCCGGCGGCGCCCCCTACCTGCGGGACTGGCTGGTCGGGGCCGCCGACTACCAGGGCCCGTACAAGGACAAGAAGGGCCTCGACGCGATCGAGACGCCGGACGACCGGACCATCGTCTTCCACCTGAACAAGCCCGAGGGCGAGTTCCCGTACCTCGCCACGCAGACGCAGTTCGCGCCCGTCCCGAAGAGCAAGGACACGGGCACGAAGTACGAGGAGCACCCGGTCTCGTCCGGGCCGTACCGGGTGGTGAGGAACGAGAACGACGGTGAGCGGCTGATCCTGGAGCGCAACCCGCACTGGTCCGCCTCGACCGACGCCGAACGCAAGGCCTACCCGGACAGGATCGACGTACGGTCCGGGCTCGACTCGTCCGTGATCAACCAGCGGCTGTCCGCGTCCCAGGGAGCGGACGCCGCCGCCGTCACCACGGACACCAACCTCGGCCCGGCCGAACTGGCCAAGGTCACCGGCGACAAGGACCTCGCGTCCCGCGTCGGCACCGGACACTTCGGCTACACCAACTACATCGCGTTCAACCCGACCATCAAGCCGTTCGACGACGTCAGGGTGCGGCAGGCGATCTCGTACGCCATCGACCGGTCGTCCGTGGTCAACGCCGCGGGCGGGTCCGCGCTGGCCGAGCCCGCCACCACCTTCCTGCCGGACCAAAAGTCCTTCGGGTACACGCCGTACGACCTCTTCCCGGCGGGCAAGGCCGGTGACCCGGCCAAGGCCAGGCAGCTGCTGAAGGAGGCCGGCCACCCGAACGGGCTCACCGTCACGCTGACGCACTCCAACGCCAAGGACTTCGAGACCAGCCCGGAGATCGCGACCGCCGTCCAGGACGCGCTGAAGAAGGCCGGCATCACGGTCAAGCTCCAGGGCCTGGAGGAGAACGACTACTCCGACAAGATCCACGACGTGAAGACCGAGCCGGGCTTCTTCCTCGCCCACTGGGGCGCCGACTGGCCCTCCGGCGGTCCCTTCCTCGCCCCGATCTTCGACGGCCGCCAGATCGTCAAGGACGGCGCGAACTTCAACACGGGCCTGCTGAACGACAAGTCGGTCAATGCCGAGATTGATGCGATCAACAAGTTGACGGATCTTGACCAGGCCGCCAAGAGGTGGGGTGCGCTGGACAAGAGGATCGGTGAGAAGGCCCTGACCGTCCCGCTGTTCCACCCCGTCTACAAGCGCCTGTACGGCGAGGACGTCAAGAACATCGTGATCAGCGACTGGACCGGCGTGCTGGACATCTCGCAGGTCGCGGTCAAGTAGTCAATGGGCCGGTCAAGCAATCATGAGTGAGACCCTGTTGGCCTCGCGGGCCGCCGGGACGGAGGCGTTCGTCCCGGCGGTCTCGGGGGCCCGTCAGTTCTGGCGGCGGCTGCGTGCGCAGCGTGCCGCCCTCGCCGCGGCGGCCGTCGTCGCGCTGCTCGTCCTGGTGGCGCTCGCCGCGCCGCTCCTCACGGCCGTCGAGGGCCAGGACCCGACCACCTACCACCCCTCCCTGGTGGACTCCGCGCGTGGGGGCGTGCCCGTCGGGCCGCTCGGCGGCATCAGCGGCGAACACTGGCTCGGCGTCGAACCGCAGACCGGGCGCGACCTGTTCGCACGACTGACGTACGGCGCGCGCGTGTCGCTGGGCGTCGCGCTGGCGGCGACCGTCGTGCAGGTCACCATCGGGGTCACCCTGGGTGTCGCCGCCGCACTCGGGAAGCGCTGGCTTGATCAACTGTTGAGCCGGTTCACGGACATCATCGTGGCCATGCCGCTCATGATCATGTCGTTGGCGCTGCTCGCGATCGTGCCGTCGAGCTTTCCGCGGCCCGTACTGGTCGCGCTCGTCGTCGGCCTGATCGGCTGGGGCAACATCGCCCGGATCGTGCGCGCGCAGACGCTCACCCTCAAGGAACTCGACCACGTTTCCGCCGCCCGGCTCAGCGGCTGGGGCACCTGGAGCATCGCCCGCCGCGAGCTGCTGCCCGCAATCGCCGCGCCCGTCATCACCTACGCCGCGCTGCTCGTCCCGACGAACATCACCGTCGAGGCCGCACTGTCCTTCCTCGGCGTCGGAGTGAAGCCGCCGACGCCCTCCTGGGGCCAGATGCTCACCGCCGCCGACGTCTGGTACCAGGCCGCCCCGCAGTATCTGCTGCTGCCCGCGGGCGCGCTGTTCGTCACCGTGCTGGCGCTCACCGTCCTCGGCGACGGCATCCGCACCGCGCTCGACCCGCGCGTGTCCTCACGGCTGCGGATCGGGACGGGGCGGAAGCGGGAATCGCGGCCGGACGAGCGGCCCGGGCGGGAGTCGAGGACGGCACGGGGAGGTGCGGCATGAGCGGGCGGGGCGGCCTCACCGCGTTCGTACTGCGCCGGGCCGTCGGCGCCGTTGTCACCCTGCTCGCCATCTCGGTGATCGTCTACGTCGTCTTCTACGTGACACCCGGGAACGTCGCCCAGATCACCTGCGGCCCGCGCTGCTCACCGGAACAGGTGCACCAGGTCGCCCGGCAACTGAACCTCGACGACCCGCTGTTCCTGCGGTACTGGCACTTCCTCCAGGGCCTCGTCGCCGGCCAGGACTACTCGACGGGTACGTCCGTGCAGCACTGCTCCGCGCCCTGCCTCGGCCTGTCGTACCAGAGCGACCAGCAGGTCACGCAGCTGATCTTGGCGAAGCTCCCGGCCAGTCTGTCCCTGGTGTCGGGCGCGATGGTGCTCTGGCTGCTCCTCGGCGTCGGGACCGGCGTGCTCTCCGCCTGGCGGCGCGGGCGGTTCTCCGAGCGGGTGCTGACCGGCGTCACCCTCGCCGGCACGGCCACCCCGGTCTTCGTGATCGGTCTGGTCCTGATGATCGTCGTCTGCGGGGAGCTGCGGCTGCTGCCCTTCCCGCAGTACGTCGCCCTCACCGACGACCCCGAACAGTGGGCGTGGAACCTGCTGCTGCCCTGGCTGTCGCTGGCCCTCATCGAGGCCGCCGCGTTCGCCCGGCTGACCCGGGCGTCGATGCTGGAGACGCTGGCCGAGGACCACATCCGCACCTTCCGTGCGTACGGCGTCGGCGAGCGGTCCATCGTCGGGCGGCACGCGCTGCGTGGGGCGTTCGCGCCGGTCATCGCGCTGAACGCCAACAACGTCGGCTCGGCGATCGGCGGCGCGGTGCTCACCGAGACGCTGTTCGGCCTGCCCGGCATCGGACAGGAACTCGTGCATGCCGTCAACGTGGTCGACCTGCCGGTCGTGGTCGGCATGGTCCTGGTCATCGGCTTCTTCGTGGTCCTCGCCAACGCCGTCGCGGACGTGCTGTACGCGGTGGCCGACCGACGGGTGGTGCTGACATGAGCCTGGTCGAAGTGACCGGCCTCTCCGTGGACTTCGGCGAGCTGCGTGCCGTCGACAGCCTCTCCTTCCGGCTGGAACAGGGCGCCGCCCTGGCCCTCGTCGGCGAGTCCGGCTCCGGCAAGTCGACCGTGGCGTCCGCCCTGCTCGGCCTGCACCACGGCACGGGAGCGCGGGTCGGGGGATCGGTCCGGGTGGCCGGCACCGACGTACAGCGGGCCTCCGACGAGGAACTGCGGCGGCTTCGCGGCGGCCAGGCCGCGATGGTGTTCCAGGATCCGCTGTCCTCCCTCGATCCGTACTACGCGATCGGTGACCAGATCGCCGAGGTGTACCGCGTCCACGCGCGAGTGTCCCGGCGGGCGGCACGCGCGCGTGCGGTCGACGTCCTCGACCGGGTGGGCATCGCGGACGCGGCCCGGCGGTCGCGTTCCCGGCCGCACGAGTTCAGCGGCGGCATGCGCCAGCGCGCCCTGATCGCCATGGCGCTGGCCTGCGAGCCCCGTCTGCTGATCGCCGACGAGCCGACGACCGCCCTCGACGTGACCGTCCAGGCCCAGGTCCTCGACCTGCTGCACACGCTGCGTGAGGAGACGGGCATGGGCCTGCTGCTCGTCACGCACGACGTGGGGGTCGCCGCCGAGAGCGTCGACGAGGTGCTGGTGATGCGGCACGGGCGCGAGGTCGAGCACGGCCCGGTGTCCGGGGTGCTGGGTGCGCCGGCCCAGCCGTACACCCGGGAGCTGCTGGCCGCGGTCCCGCGGCTGGACGCGCCGAGGGCCGGCTCGACTGCCCCGGAGGAGGTCGTCCTGGAGGCGACCGGCCTGAGGCGCGAGTTCGGGCGGGGCAAGCGGGCGTTCACGGCCGTGCGCGACGTGTCGCTGACCCTGCACCGCGGCGAGACCCTCGGCATCGTCGGCGAGAGCGGCAGCGGCAAGACGACCCTGGGGCGCATGCTCGTCGGGCTGCTGGAGCCGACGGCGGGGGAGGTCCGGTACGAAGGCCGCCCGCACACGGGCGTGAACCCGGCCGTGCAGATGGTCTTCCAGGACCCCGTCTCCTCCCTCAACCCCCGCCGCAGCGTGGGCGAGTCCATCGCCGACCCGTTGCGCGCGCGGGGTGAGCGGGATGAGGGGCGCATCCGGGAGCGCGTGGCGGAACTGCTGGAGCGCGTCGGGCTCGAAGGAGCCCACTACGACCGCTACCCGCACGAGTTCAGCGGAGGGCAGCGCCAACGCGTCGGTATCGCCCGGGCGCTCGCGGCCGACCCGCGCGTCATCGTCTGCGACGAGCCGGTGTCGGCCCTCGACGTCACCACCCAGGCGCACGTGGTCGCCCTGCTCGGGGAGCTGCAACGCGAACTCGGCCTCGCGCTGGTCTTCGTCGCGCACGACCTGGCCGTCGTGCGCCAGGTCAGCGACCGGGTCGCGGTGATGCGGCAGGGCGGGATCGTCGAGGAAGGACCCGTCGACCAGGTGTACGGGTCGCCCCGGGACCCGTACACCAGGCAGCTGCTCGCCGCCGTACCGGCGCTCGACCCGGACGCCGCCGCGCGACGCCGGGCGGAGCGACGGGAGTTGGCCGCGGCATGACGATCCGTGTCCGGTTGATCTCCTAGCGCGACAGAACGCGATCCGCACGGGAAAGTTACGACCGTTCACCCCTTTTGGTGGCGCGACGGACAACCGTCCGTCGCGCCACCGCCTTGTCCGCATACGTTCGTCCCGCTGCGAGCCGCCGGACAACGGCGGCTCCTGATACGGGAGATCGGGGGTGCACTCGTGCGCATCGGACTGCTTACGGAGGGTGGCTATCCGTACGTGAGCGGTGACGCCAGGCTCTGGTGCGACCGGTTGGTGCGCGGGCTCGCACAGCACGAGTTCGACGTCTACGCGCTCAGCCGCAGCCAACACCAGGAGGACGAGGGCTGGATCCCGCTGCCGCCGAACGTCCGCAGGGTGCGCACCGCGCCCATGTGGACAGCCGAGGACGACGACGTGGCCCTGGGCCGCCGCGCGCGCCGGCGGTTCACCGAGTGCTTCGGCGAACTGGCAGCCGTGCTGAGCGGGACGTCCGGGGGTCTGCCGGCCGCCGCCACGGGGTCCTTGGCGGGAACGTCGGGAGCCAAGGGGCCCTCCGAGGGTGTGTCGACCCCCGAGGCGGACCGTTTCGCCAACGCTCTGTACGGGCTCGCCGAACTCGCCCGCGAGGCGGGCGGCCTGGTGGGGGCTCTCCGCTCCGAGACCGCCGTACGCACACTGGAACGCGCCTGTCGTGCGCCCGGCGCCCACCGCGCGGCGCGTGAGGCGCGCGTACAGGATCTGCTCGCCGTGGCCGCACACCTGGAACGCGCCCTGCGCCCCCTCTCCCTCGACTGGTACGAGGACGACGGCCTCGGCGCGGTCGACCTCTGCCACGCCGCGTCCGGCGGCCCGGCCGCCCTGCCGGGCCTGCTCGCCCGCCACTTCACCGGCGTCCCCCTGCTGGTCACCGAGTACGGCGTGCGCCTGCGCACCCACTACCTCACCGCTCCGGACGCCCCACCCGCCGTACGGTCGCTGCTGGCGGCCTTCCACGGCAGGCTCGCGGCCGAGGCCTACGCCCGGGCCGAGGTCGTCACGGCCGGCAACACGCACGCCCGCCGCTGGCAGGAGCGGTGCGGCGCCGACCGCGGGAAGCTCCGCACGGTCTACCCCGGCATGGACGCCCGGCCCTTCGCCGAGGTCGGCGAGTCCCCCGAGTGCGCCGACCCGGACACGCTCGTGTGGGTCGGACGCGTCGAGCCCGCCAAGGACCTGGTCTCGCTGCTGCACGCCTTCGCGGAGATCCGCAAGCGGCAGCCGAAGACCCGCCTGCGCATCGTCGGAGGGCCCGCCGGTTCCGAGGGCACGGCCTACCTCGGCCACTGCCGGACCCTGGCCGCCCAGCTCTTCCCCGACGAGGCCGACGGCCCGCACGCCACCGGCGACAACCCGGTGTCCTTCGAGGAGATCGGCGGGCCCGAACTCCCGGCCCTCGCTGACGCCTACGCCTCGGGCGCCGTGACCGTCCTCTCCAGCGTCGTCGAGGGCTTCCCGATCAGCCTCGTCGAGGCCATGCTCTGCGGACGCGTGACGGTGTCGACGGACGTCGGCGCGGTCGTGGAGGTCATCGGCGGCACCGGGCTCGTCGTACCGCCGCGCAATCCGCGGGCGCTCGCCGAGGCGTGCGTGGCGCTGCTGCGCGACCCCGCGCGCCGTGCGCGCCTGGGTGCCGCCGCCCGCGCCCGTGCCCTGGAACTGTTCACGGTCGAGCAGAACATCCAGGCATTCCACGGCATTTACCTGGAGATCGTCTCGCGCGCGCCGATCCGCCGTGTGGTCCTGGACGAAGCGGGGGCCCCACTGCCCTTCGCGGTGCCCGCCGAGGCCCACGTCCCGATCCGCTGGGCCGCCCCGTCACCAAGCCTCGTCGTCCGCGGCGGCCCCGGCGGGGCGACGGCCAGACCCGTACGCGCCACCACTCCCGTCCCCGCCCCGGAGGGAGCACGATGAGCGACTTGGACGAACTGGACCGCCCGGAGCCCCCCACCGGCCCGGCGGCGCCCGGGGCACTGTGGGACGCCCGCCCGGAGCAGGAGCCGACCCCCGCGACCACGCCCGCGCCCGCCCCGGAGGCCGCCGCCGATCGCAAGCCCGCCGCCCCGCGTCGCGGTGCCGCCGACCCCGTGAAGGCGCTGATGCACCGTCACCGGGAACTCTGCGAACGCGCGGTGGATCCCCTGGAGATCGCGGCGGGCCTGGAGGCGCACGGCATCACCGACCGGACCGCCGCCCGCTTCCGCCACCGGGACGTCTTCTCCCTGGCGGAGGAGATGTACGCGCGGGTCTCCCGGGACGGGTCCGCGCCCCCGCCCGCGGCGCCCACCGCTCCACGCGCACGCGCCGACTGGGCCCTGCTGACGCTCCTGCCGGGCACGCTGTGCGCCGCCGCCGTCGCCGCCGTGCACCTCACCCACGGCCAGTCGCGCCTGTTCGCCGCGGCAGCGGGCGCCCTGGCCGTGACCCTGGCCCTGGGCGCGGCCCTGCGCCGAGGCCCCCTGAGCAGACCCGACCGCACAGCCCCCGGCAGGGCCACGACCGGGACCACCTGGCTCGTGGCCTACGCCCTCCTGGGCAACGGCCTGCTCGACGGGGCCGTCACCGGAGGCCCCGACAGCCTGCCCACCGGCACGGCCGACGGCCCCTGGCCCCTCACCGCCACCCCCGTCCTGGCACTTACCCTGGCCTGCGCGCCCGCCGCCTGGACCGCCCACCTCTTCGCCGCGCGTGCCCGCCGCAAACTCGCGGCCAGTCGCGGCCTGGAGGACTTCGCCGCCGCCGTACGACCGCTCCTGCTCGGCACGTTCGTCCTGTTCCTGGGCGCCCTTGTGGCCCTGCTCACCCTCTGCGCCGCGGTCGTCGACGAGCCCGCGGCCCACGCCGAGACCCTCACCCTGGGCGCCCTCCTCTTCCTGGCCCGCCTCCTCACCACGCACGGTTTCGCCTACGCCCCGGCCGTGGTCCTCACCGCCACGGCCACGCTCCAGGCGGCCGCCCTCGCCGCGGTCTTCGCCTCCCGCCTCCCCGGCTGCGGCTTCCTGGCCACCCCCGTCGAGACCCTCGTCACCACCTGGGGTGCCGGCAGCGTCCCCACCCTCGCCTGCGGTACGGCGGCCCTGGCCCTCCTGGTCCACGCCACCCGCAAGCTGACCAGGGCCTCGGCCCACGCACCGCCGGGCTCCCGGTGACCCGACCCTGCCACCGGCCCCGCCGCCACCGGCAGCCCCCGTCACATCCCTCCCTTCCGCCTCAAGGAGAACCCGCATGACCACCCGCCCAGCAGCCCCGGCCGCCCCGGGAGACGCGCGATGAGAGTCCTGCTGATCGGAGCCAACGGCTACATCGGGCGCTTCGTCGCCGACCGCCTGCTCGCCGACCCGGCCGTGCAGCTCACCGCCCTCGGCCGGGGCGACGACGCCGACGTCCGCTTCGACCTCGCGTCCGGCAGCCCCGGCGCCCTCACCCGCTTCCTCGACGCGGTCCACCCGGGCGTCGTCGTCAACTGCGCCGGCGCCACCAGGGGCGGTGCCCGCGAGCTCACCCGCCACAACACCGTCGCCGTGGCCACCGTCTGCGAAGCCCTGCGCCGCAGCGGCTGCGGTGCCCGTCTGGTGCAGATCGGGTGCAGCGCCGAGTACGGCCCCAGCCAGCCCGGCTCCTCCACGGCGGAGGACGCCGTCCCCCGGCCCGGTGGCCCGTACGGCGTCAGCAAGCTCGCCGCCACCGAACTCGTCCTCGGCTCCGGCCTGGACGCCGTCGTCCTGCGCGTCTTCTCACCGGCCGGGCCCGGTACCCCCGCCGGCTCCCCGCTGGGCCGGCTCGCCGAGGCCATGCGCCGCGCCATGCAGTCCGGCGACGGCGAGCTGAAACTCGGCGGCCTCGGCGCGCAGCGCGACTTCGTCGACGTCCGGGACGTGGCCCGGGCCGTCCACGCAGCATCGCTCTCCGCCGCGCAGGGCGTCATCAACATCGGCTCCGGCCGCGCCGTCCGCCTGCGTGACGCCGCCGCGGTCCTCGCCCGCGTGGCCGGATACGGCGGCGCCCTCCACGAACTCGACGGCCCTCCCGGCGCCCTGCGCACGGCCATCGGCCACCCCCGCCCCGACCCGGACCACGCGCCCCCGGTCGCGTACCCGTACCCGGACGGCTGCGGCAGCTGGCAGCAGGCCGATGTGCGCACCGCCCGCGACCGGCTCGGCTGGCGTCCCCGCATCGGCCTGGAGGAGTCCCTCGCCGACATCTGGATGGAGGCGGCATGCCGCATCTGACCAGCACCCGGCCACGCACGTCCGGCACGGAACTCCGCCCCGGCGTCGGCGTCCCCGGGTACGCGCACCCCCTCATCGCCCCCACCGAATGGAGCGAACTCGCCCGCCCCGGCACCCCTCTGCACTGGGTGGTCCTCAACGTGGCCGACGGCCCCGGCGCCCGCCCCGACCCGCACTGCCTGGAGGCGGCCGGCCGCCTGCGCAATGCCGGTGTCCGCGTCCTCGGCCGTCTCGACACCCGGTACGGCACCCGGAACTTCGGGGAGCTGATCTCCGACGCCCACCGGTTCGTCGACTGGTACCAGGTCGACGGCTTCCTCC
This sequence comes from Streptomyces chartreusis NRRL 3882, assembly GCF_900236475.1. Classification (GTDB taxonomy): domain Bacteria; phylum Actinomycetota; class Actinomycetes; order Streptomycetales; family Streptomycetaceae; genus Streptomyces; species Streptomyces chartreusis_D. The sequence continues at coordinate 3,109,481 of NZ_LT963352.1, read as the reverse complement.
TGGACCGCTGCCCGGCGGACCACGCCGGGCTGCCCGAGGTACGCCGCACGGTGGCCACGCTCCGCGTGATCCGTGACGAGGCCCACATCGTCCTCGGCCACGGCATCCACCCGCACCCGGGCTACGCCGGGCTCGCCGACCAGCTGGTCACCTTCTCCGGCCCGTGGAGCGACTACCGCTGGTCGCAGGTGGCCGAGTGGACCACCGACCATCCGCCCGAGCGCTTCTGCCACTTCGTCCACGGGGTGCCCCGCCCGCACCTGGAGGAGGCACTGCGCATCGCCCGCTGGCAGGGCGCCGCGACGATCTGGTTCACCGACCACACGGACCACGGCGGCCGCACCGACCCCTGGGAGACCATGCCCGGCTACTGGGACGAAATCGTCTCGCGTATCGGAACAGGTGTCTCGGAATGAAAAAGCACGTGGCAGTGTTACGGGGAGAACAACCGTAGTGATTGACCGACCAACGGAGTCCCCGTGTCGCTGCCACCCCTGGTCGAGCCGGCTTCCGAGCTCACCGTAGACGAGGTCCGCAGGTACTCCCGCCACCTGATCATCCCCGACGTCGGGATGGACGGGCAGAAGCGGCTGAAGAACGCCAAGGTGCTGTGTGTGGGCGCCGGCGGCCTGGGCTCGCCGGCGCTGATGTACCTGGCCGCCGCGGGCGTCGGCACCCTCGGCATCGTGGAGTTCGACGAGGTCGACGAGTCGAACCTGCAGCGCCAGATCATCCACAGCCAGGCCGATATCGGCCGCCCCAAGGCGGAGTCCGCCCGTGACAGCGTCAAGGGCATCAACCCGTACGTGAACGTGATCCTTCACGAGGAGCGGCTCGAGGCCGACAACGTGATGGACATCTTCAGCCAGTACGACCTGATCGTCGACGGCACGGACAACTTCGCGACCCGCTACCTGGTCAACGACGCCTGCGTGCTGCTGAACAAGCCGTACGTGTGGGGCTCGATCTACCGCTTCGACGGCCAGGCCTCCGTCTTCTGGTCCGAGCACGGCCCCTGCTACCGCTGCCTGTACCCGGAGCCCCCGCCCCCCGGCATGGTCCCCTCCTGCGCCGAGGGCGGCGTCCTGGGCGTGCTGTGCGCGTCCATCGGCTCCATCCAGGTCAACGAGGCCATCAAGCTCCTCGCCGGCATCGGCGAGCCGCTGGTCGGTCGCCTGATGATCTACGACGCCCTGGAGATGCAGTACCGCCAGGTCAAGGTCCGCAAGGACCCGAACTGCGCGGTCTGCGGCGAGAACCCGACCGTCACCGAGCTCATCGACTACGAGGCCTTCTGCGGCGTCGTGTCCGAGGAGGCCCAGGCGGCGGCCGCCGACTCCACGATCACTCCCAAGCAGCTCAAGGAGTGGATCGACGACGGCGAGAGCATCGACATCATCGACGTCCGCGAGCCGAACGAGTACGAGATCGTCTCCATCCCGGGCGCCCGGCTGATCCCGAAGAACGAGTTCCTCATGGGCACCGCCCTGGAGAGCCTCCCGCAGGACAAGAAGATCGTCCTGCACTGCAAGACGGGTGTCCGCAGTGCGGAAGTCCTCGCGGTCCTGAAGTCCGCGGGCTTCTCGGACGCGGTCCACGTCGGCGGCGGCGTGATCGGCTGGGTCAACCAGATCGAGCCGGACAAGCCGGTGTACTGACCGGAGACGCCGGCGTACCGAGCCGTCTCCGGTCTCCCTTCGTGAGCGGCGGGGGCTTCGCGCACCACGGGTGCCCGGAGCCCCCGCCGTCGTCATGAGCAGACCTTGCCGTCCCTCGGCACCGAACCGTCCAGCAGATACGCGTCCACCGTGGAGTCGACACAGTCGCTCCCGCTGCCGTACGCGCCATGTCCCTCGCCCCGCCAGGTGAGCATCACTCCGACACCCTTGCCCAGCTCGTCGGCCATCTTCCGGGCGCCCTCGTACGGGGTGGCCGGGTCGCCGGTGTTGCCGACCACCAGGACCGGCGCCGCGCCGGGGGCGCTCACCTCCGGGGTGTCGTGCTGCCCGGGCACCGGCCAGTCGTGGCACCAGCCGGCCGTGTCCCAGCCGAGGAACGTCCCGAAGACCGGGGAGATCTCCTCGAACTCCGGCAGCAGCCTCTTCGTCTCGGCCGGGGTCGGCCGCTGCCTGTCGTCCAGGCACGATATGACCCGCTGTGCATGGGTCGTCGTGCCGTACCGCCCTGACGGGCCGCGTTCGTTGTAGCGGTCGGCGAGGGACAGCAACTCCGAGCCGTCGCCCCGCTCGGCCGCGTCGAGGGCGCTGGTCAGCGTCGGCCAGCTGTCCTTGCTGTACAGCGGCAGGATGATGCCGGTGACCGCGAGCGTCTGGGTCAGCTTCCGACCGGGCGTGCCCGCCGGCAGCGGCCGGGTGTCGATCCGCCGCAGCAGGTCCGCGATCCGCCGCGTACCCTCCTCCGGGTTCTGGCCCGTGGACTCGAGGTAGTCGTTCAGCGCCCGCTGGAATCCCCGGGCCTGGTTCTTGGCGTGACCGACGGTGTCCGCGCCGGGGTCGACGACCGCGTCCAGCGTCATGCGTCCCACGTTCTCCGGGAACAGGTGGGCGTATGTGCCGCCCAGTTCGGTGCCGTAGGAGATGCCGAAGTAGTGCATCTTCTCGTCGCCGAGGACCTGGCGGATGCGGTCCATGTCGCGGGCCGAGTCGGCGGTGGAGACGTGCGCCATCAGCTTCCCGGCGTCCTTCCGGCAGCCCTCGCCGAAGTCGGTGGCGTCCGCGAGGTACGCCTTCTCCTCGGCGGGTGTGTCCGGGGTGGCGTCCACCGACTCGGCCGCCTGGATCTCCTTGTCGCCGCGGCAGCGCACCCCCTCGCTGGCGCCCACCCCGCGCGGGTCCCAGCTCACCAGGTCGTACCGCTCGCGGAGCTTGGAGACCGTCGGGGCGTACGACGGCATCATGGACACGCCCGAGGCGCCGGGGCCGCCGAAGTTGAACAGGAGCGAGCCGGCGGGGTCGTCGCCGCGGGCCTTGGCGCGGATCAGCGCCAGTCCGATCGTCTCGCCGTCCGGATCCGACCAGTCGAGCGGCACCTTGAGCGTGGCGCACTGCCAGTCGCTGCTGGGTGCGGGCGCGTCGGCGGTGGCTTTGCAGCGGCCCCAGGAGAGCCCGCCGTCCTTGTCGTCGGACGAACCGCTGCCGCACCCCGCGGCCAGCAGTGCCGAGGCGACCGCCAGAGCGGTCCACCGTGGAAAGCGCGTCAAGGGCCCATCCCCCCTCGTAGGCCGTCCGCACCGTGCCGCGGATGGCGGTCAGGCCATGGTAGGCAGATCGCGCGCTAGCCGTTCCAGCCTGTGGATAACCTCCTGACCTGCGGGTTCACCGGTCCGCTGCTGTCCTCAGGTGCAGACGGTCCCCGTCCGCGGCACCTTGCCGTCCAGCAGATAGCCGTTCACAGCGCCCTGCACGCACTTGTTCTTGCTGTCGTAGGCGCCGTGCCCCTGCCCCCGGTACGTCAGCTCGACACCGACGCCCTTGCCCAGCGCGTTCACCATCGCCCGCGCCCCCTCGTACGGGGTGGCCGGGTCGCCGGTGTTGCCGACGACCAGGATCGGCGCCGAGCCCGGCGCGCTCACGTCCGGGTGGTCGGCGGCGCCCGCCACGGCCCAGTCGGTGCAGCCGATCATGCCCCACGCCAAGTAGTCGCCGAACAGGGCGGACGCGGCCCGGAACTCGGGCAGCTTCCGCTGCACGTAGGCGGTGTCGTAGCGCGGTTTGGCATCGGCGCAGCTGATGGCGGTGTGGGCGGCGGACGAGTTGTCGTACTCGCCGTTCTCGCTGCGACCGTTCATCGAGTCGGACAGCAGCATCAGAGTGCTGCCGTCGCCGTCGTACGCCTGCTGGAGGCCCTCGGTGAGGTACTCCCAGAGGTCCTGGGAGTACAGCGCCTGCACGATTCCGTTGGTCGCCGCGGTCTGGGTCAGTTCGCGGGGGAAGACGCCCGTGATCGGTTTGCGGTCGAGGTCCCTGAGCAGCGTGGCGATACGGTCCTTCACGTCCTGCGCGGTGTCGCCGATGGGGCACTCCTCGGTCTTCGACACGCAGTCCTCGGCGAAGTTGTCGAGCGCGAGCTGGAAGCCCTTGGCCTGCCCGAGCGAGCCCTGCTCGGAGCTCTGCGTGGGGTCGACGACGGCGTCGAACACGGCGCGCCCGACCCGCTTGGGGAACAGGTGGGCGTAGACGCCTCCGAGTTCGGTGCCGTAGGAGAAGCCGAAGTAGTGCAGCTTGCCGTCGCCGAGGACCTGGCGCATCAGGTCCAGGTCACGGGCCGCGTCGGTGGTGCGCACATGCGGCAGTATCTTCTTGGAGTTCTGCTCGCAGGCGTCGTTGAATTCCGTGGTGCTCTCCAGGAGTTCGGTGCGTTCGGCGCCGTCGTCGGGCGTGGCGTCCTGCTGGAAGTACGCGTCGAGCTGCTGGTCGTTCTCGCAGAGCACGGGGTTGCTGCGGCCGACTCCGCGCGGGTCGAAGCTGACCAGGTCGTAGCGGGTGCGCAGGGTTTCGAACGCGTCCCCGAAGCCGGGCAGGGTGGTGACGCCCGAGAGGCCGGGGCCGCCGAAGTTGAAGATGAGCGAGCCGATGCGTTCGCCGGCGTCACCGGTGGTCCGGGCTCGGATCAGCTCGAGGCTGATCGTGTCGCCCTGGGGGGCGTCCCAGTCGAGAGGCGCCTTCATCGTGGCGCACTGCCATGCGCCACCGTCCGGCAGCGGTGAGGGCGCGGCGCCTCCTCCCTGTGCGTCGGACGGGGTCGGGCAGTCCTTCCAGCTCAGCTCCTGCTGCGTCAGGTCCTGGTCCTCGGCGTCGTCGCCACAGCCGGCAAGCACGGCGGACAGCAGCACGGCGGTGGCGGTCAGGGCGGCGGCGCGCAGCCGGAGGAGGGACGGCATGGTTCCATCCTGCGGCGGCACGGAGCGGGGCGCGCGGGACGCGTGCCGTATGAGGTAAGAGGGGCTGGAGTGCTCAGCTGGTCCTCCGAAGGGCCGGCCGGTCGGCCGGGTCAGAGGGCCTGCTTGCGTGTGAGGTGGTTGAAGGCCAGCCAGCCCGGCAGCACCGGCAGCCACAGCGTCAGCAGGCGGAACAGCAGGACCGCCGGTGCCGCGACCTCCTTCGGCAGTCCGACGGCGATCAGACCGACCGTCAGGGTCGCCTCGACCGCGCCCACACCGCCCGGGGTCGGCGCCGCGGACCCCAGGGCGTTGCCCGCGAGGAAGACGACGGCGACGCTGGCGATGCTGATCGAGGTCGACTCGTCGCCGAACGCGCGGATCGACGCGTCCAGGCACATCACGAAGCAGGCGGTCAGCAGCAGCATGCCGCCGATGCCGGTGACCAGCTTCTGCGGCCGCTGGAGCACGTCCAGCATGCGCGGCACGACGCCCGCGAACAGCGACCTCACGCGCGTGACGACGAACTTCCGGAGGAACGGCACCGAGGTCACCACGAGCACGAGCACCGCCACCGTCAGCAGACCGGCGATGACCGTCCGGGACGGCGACAGCGACGGCGTCTTCTCGGTGCCGGTCAGATAGCCGAACGACAGCAGCATCAGGATGTGACAGCCGAGCCCGAACAGCTGCGACGCTCCGACGCTCGCCACCGCGAGCCCCGGCCGCACCCCCGCGCGCTGGAGGAAGCGCGTGTTGAGGGCCACACCGCCCACCGCCGCCGGGGCGACGATCTTCACGAAGGACCCGGCGACCTGCGCCGCCACGGTCCGCACGAACGGCACCCGCTCGGGCACGAACCCCAGCAGAGCCATCGCCGCCGCGATGTAGCTGCCCATGGAGAACAGCACGGCCGCGGCGACCCAGCCCCACTCGGCGTTCGCGATGAGCGGCCCGAACTCGATGTGCGTGAGCTGCGTCAGCAGGAAGTACGCGCCGATCGCGCCGGCCATGAAACTGATCAGCGTGCGCGGCCGCACCCGCTCCAGCCGGGCCGGCTCGACGGGCGCCTGCGGCCTGATGCGCAGCACCTGGTGCCGGATCTGGGTGAGCAGGTCCTCTTCGCGCGCCTCGTCCAGGGCCTCGTCGATGGCCCGTTTCTCGGCCCGCTGTTCCGCCCGTACGGCCTTCTTGTCGGGTTTCTCCAGGACCGGCACGGCCTCGTCCGAGGCGTCCTCCAGGCGTGCCTGCTTGGCCTGCCGGGACGCCTCCAGGACCGCCTCGCGCTCGCGCTGTGCCCGCTCCCGGGCCAGCCTGCGCAGCGTCGCGCGCGTGGAGCGGCTGAGCGCGATGGGCTGGAGCATCGGCAGACAGTCCGCCACCGCGTCGGGTCCGAGCACCTCCACCGCCGAGGCGACCGCCCGCTCGGCGCCCACCCGGAGGCCGAGGGTCACCAGCAGCTGGGACGTGTCCATGCGCAGCAGCAGGTCGCCGGCCGCGATCTCGCCGACGCGCAGGTCGGTGAGGATCACCGTGCCGGAACGATCCACCAGAATCGCGTCGCCGACCAGCCTGCGGTGCGCGATGCGCCGGGACTGAAGAGCCTTCACCTGGTGCCAGGTGTCGCTCAGCAGGTCGTCGGTGATCTCCTCGTCCGGCAGGGAGTCCAGAGTGCGGCCGCCGCTGTGCTCGTAGACGAGCATCACCGCGTCGGGACCCAGCTCGGACGTGGCGATCAGCTTGGGCGCGTTGGCACCGGCCGCGATCGCCGCGTACGCCAGCAGTGCCTCCTGCTCCAGGGCCTGGCGCAGCGACTGGAGGCTGCTGCGGGTGGCGAAGCCGCGCAGGGTCAGGTTGCGCCACGCGCGGTAGAAGAAGCCCTGGGCCTGCTGCTCCCGGTCGACCACCGTCACGTCCAGCGGCGGGCCGTCCTCAAGTGTGACGAAGTAGCGGCGGCCCCGGTCGCCGGTGTCCGGGTTGTCCGAGGTGTCCTCGCGGGACGCGCTGACCGGGCGGAAGCCGACGGTCCGCAGGCCCGCCATCAGGGTCTGCCCGGTGGGCCGGACGTTGGGCGAGCCCACCGCGTAGAGCGTGCCGTAGGCCACGGTCCAGCCGATCAGCACCGTCAGGATGATCGAGAACGGTGTCGTGTACCCGGTGACGAGCATCGAGAAGGCGTCGAGGAGCAGCACGACCCACAGCACCGCGCGCCATCGGGGTCTGCGCGACATGCCCACGGCGGTCATGTACGCGATGACCGGCGCCAGATAGCCGTGCACCGGGTCGGTCAGTGCGTGGACGTCTCCGGGGGAGGGCTGGGTGAGCGCCTCCTGGATCGAGTCGGGGGCGGCGCGGGCGACCCACAGGTCGGTGGCGAGGGTCACACCGTGGGCGAGGACTGCCGCGAGCACGCCGTCGGCGATTCTGAGCCCGTCCCGCTTGATCAGCCGCTCGATGGCGAAGGCGACCGGCACCAGCAGGATCGCGATGCTGGAGGCCAGCCCCGCGATCTTGATGAGCAGATCGGGCGCCTGGCCCGTGCCCTTGTTGATGTCCTGTTCGAGGCCCGAGGTCGTGCCGTGCGCGAACGCGGCGATTCCGATCAGCAGCGCGACGGCGAGCATGCCCACCAGGAGCCGCATCAGGTCGGACGGGCGGTGCACGCGCGCGGGGAGCAGCGGTTCGTCGCCCTCCACCTCGTCGATGTGCACGGTCTCCTCGTCCTCGGCGGACGCCGGGGCCTTCCTGCGGGACTTCTCGGCGGCCGCCGGGCCCTGGGTGCCGGACTGCTCGGCGGCCGTCGGGCCCTTGGCGCCGGAGTCATCAGCGGCCGTCGGAGCCTTGTCGCCGGACTTGTCCGCAGCCGCCCCGTTCTGCTCACCGGCCGGTTTCGGGCTGTCGTCCGGAGTGCCCGGGCGCGACGAAGCGTCAGAGGTGCCCTCCGGGTCCTCGGGGTGCGCACCCTGCTGCTTCATCGTCTCTTCTTGGTCTCGTATCACCGGTCACCGCCCGCACGATGGTGGCATGCCGCACCGACACACGGGGGCATCAGGGTGCACATGCGGGGGCGCACAGTCTGCCCGACTCGCTCCCGCCGGGTGAGGGAAACGCTCCGGAGCACGCCCGTCCCGTTGTCGGTGGGGTGGGGCAGGATGGGACGGATGAGCGAGGAGAGCCTTCCGCAGGACGCCGGCGCGCGGGACGCCCGCACGGGGTACGACGACACCCGTGAGGACCCCGGGGAAGCGCTGCCCGCGTACGCCGAGCGGGTCCTGGACGTCGCCGAACTGATCCCGCCGGGCCGTGTCATGACATACGGGGACGTCGCCGAGTGGCTGGAGGAGGGCGGTCCACGGCAGGTCGGCCGTGTGATGGCTCTCTACGGCGGAGCCGTTCCGTGGTGGCGGGTCGTCCGTGCGGACGGCGTCCTCCTGCCGGGGCACGAGCAGCGGGCGCTCGGCCACTACCGCGCGGAGGGCACGCCCCTGAAGGAGGCGAGCCGGGCCGCCGAGGGCCACCTGCCGCGCCTCGACATGAGACGGGCGCGCTGGGACGGCGGTGAACGCGCGGAGGGTCACACCTGACAGCTTCCGGCATCGGACGCCCTCCCGTGTGACCCCTGATCCGGACGGGGGAATCGGGACACTCCGCCGGCATGACGTACGTTCGTGAGGTGAGGGACATGAGTGCCAGGAGCGTCTGGAGTGCCTTGAGCGCCAGGAGAGCAATGTGCGGCCCGGGTGCCGTTGGGGCCGCGGTTGCCGTGGGCGACCTGAGTGGCTGGCGGGAAGAAGAGGAAGCCCTGCTTCCGCCTCGTCCGTCGGCGTAGCGTCGGCTGCACCCGTCCCCGTCACCCCCGCGGTCACCGCCCGCCACGCGCGGTGGCCCGCCAACCAGCACTTCCACCAGGACCGGCGAACCACGTGAGCTCCTCTTTCTCCACCAACGGCCTGTCGCACCCCCGGGTGCGGCGGGGGAGCCGTGGCGCTTACCGACTGGTACGTACCCCTCCTGACCGGCTGGACCCCCCTCGTTTGGACGCCTCGCAGCGCTCCGTGGTTGACCACACCACCGGCCCGCTGCTCGTTCTCGCAGGTCCGGGCACCGGCAAGACCACCACGCTCGTCGAGTCCGTGGCCGAGCGCATCGCCCGGGGCGCAGACCCCGAGCGCGTCCTCGTGCTCACCTTCAGCCGTAGGGCGGCCGTAGAACTGCGCGACCGCATGGCCCTGCGGAGCGGCGCGGCCCACGCCCCCCAGGCGACCACCTTCCACTCGTTCTGCTACGCCCTGGTCCGCGCCCACCAGGAGAACGACCTGTTCGTGGAGCCGCTGCGGCTGCTGTCCGGTCCCGAGCAGGACGTCTCGGTCCGGGAACTGCTCGCCGGCCAGGTGGACCTGGAGCGGCTCGGGCTCTCGCACGTGCGCTGGCCGGACGACCTGCGCGCCTGCCTGACCACCCGTGGTTTCGCCGACGAGGTCCGCGCGGTCCTCGCCCGCACGCGTGAACTGGGTCTCGGTCCGGACGCCCTGGACGCCTTCGCCCGCCGCTCGGGACGCCCCGACTGGCGCGCCGCCGCCGCCTTCCTCGCCGAGTACCTCGACGTGCTCGACCTCCAGGGCGTGATCGACTACGCGGAACTCGTCCACCGCGCGGTGCTCCTCGCCCGCCGGCCCGAGGTCGCCGCGGCGCTCGCCGCCCGCTACGACGCCGTCTACGTCGACGAGTACCAGGACACCGATCCCGCTCAGGTACGACTCCTGCACGCCCTGGCCGGCGGCGGTCGCACGCTCGTCGCGTTCGGTGACCCCGACCAGTCGATCTACGCGTTCCGCGGGGCGGACGTGAACGGCATCCTCGACTTCCCGCACGCCTTCCCGCGCGCGGACGGCCGCCCGGCCCCCGTCGCGGTGCTGCGCACCTCCCGCCGCTCCGGCGCCGCCCTGCTGGCCGCCACCCGGCTGCTGACCCAGCGCATGCCGCTGACCCGCCTGCCCGCCGAGAAGGTGCGCGCCCACCGAGAACTCGCGCCCGTACGGGACGGCGGCCGCGTCGAGGCGTACACGTACCCGACGCCCGGGACGGAGCTGGACAACATCGCCGACATCCTCCGCAGGGCCCACCTGGAGGACGGCGTCCCCTGGAGCGAGATGGCCGTCCTGGTGCGCGCCGGATCCCGCACCATCCCGACGGTCCGCCGCGCCCTCACGGCGGCGGGCGTACCCGTGGACGTGGACGGGGACGACGTGCCCCTGCGTCACGAACCGGCGGTGGCACCGCTGCTGACGGCGCTGCGGGCGGTGGCCGCCGCGGAGGCGACGGGGACCGATGGGGAGGCGACGGGGACCGATGGGGAGGCGACGGGGACCGATGGGGAGGCGGCTTCGGGGGAGGCCGAGGCCGCCGGAGGAGAGCCGGCTTCCGGGGAATCCGAGGAGAGTTCCTGGCTCGACACCGAGACCGCCCTCACTCTCCTCACCTCACCGCTCGCGAGCATGGACGCCGCCGATCTGCGCCGCCTCGGCCGTGCCCTGCGCGACGAGGAGCGGGCCGCGGGCAACCCGCTGCCGCCTCCCTCCGACGTGCTGCTCGCGCGGGCACTCGCCGAGCCGGAGCGCCTCGCCGTGCACGACCCCGCGTACGCGCGTGGCGCCCAGCGCCTCGGCGCGCTGCTGCGCAAGGCGCGGGAGCGGCTGGCGGGCGGCGGCAGTGCCGAGGAGGCGCTGTGGGACCTGTGGGAGGGCACGCCGTGGCCCACCCGGCTGGAGCGGGCCGCTCGCCGCGGCGGCGCGGCCGGGCGCAACGCCGACCGCGATCTGGACGCCGTCTGCGCACTCTTCGCGACCGCGGCCCGTGCCGAGGAGCGCACCGGCGGCCGGGGCGCCCTCAACTTCCTTGAGGAGATCGAGGCAGAGGACATCGCCGCCGACACCCTCACGCGCCGTGCCGTACGCCCCGACGCCGTCCGCCTGATGACCGCGCACCGCTCCAAGGGCCTGGAGTGGCGCCTCGTGGTCGTGGCGGGCGTCCAGGAGGGCCTGTGGCCGGATCTGCGCCGCCGCGGCTCCCTGCTGGAGGCCGACCGCATCGGCCGCGACGGACTCGCCGAACCCCTCACCCCCGGCGCGCTGCTCGCCGAGGAGCGCCGCCTGTTCTACGTGGCCGCCACGCGCGCGCGTGAACGCCTCGTCGTGACCGCGGTCAAGGCCCCGGCGGACGACGGCGACCAGCCCTCCCGCTTCCTGACCGAACTCGGCGTCGAACCCAAGGACGTCACCGGGCGCCCGCGCCGCCCGCTGTCCGTCGCCGCCCTCGTCGCCGAACTGCGTGCCACGACCGTCGACCCGCGCGTCTCCGACGCCCTCCGGGAGGCCGCCGCCCACCGCCTCGCCCGGCTCGCCGCCCTCGCCGACGAGGACGGCCGCCCCTTGGTGCCCTCCGCGCACCCCTACCGCTGGTGGGGCATGTTCGAGCCGACCGAGTCCAAGGTGCCGCTGCGCGACCGCGACCAGCCCGTCGTGCTCTCCGGCAGCGCCCTCGACCAGCTCGCCAACACCTGCGCCCTGCAGTGGTTCCTGGGCCGCGAGGTGAAGGCCGACGCGCCCGCGACCGCCGCCCAGGGCTTCGGCAACGTCGTGCACGTTCTCGCCGACGAGGTCGCCTCCGGGCACACCCCGGCCGATCTCTCCGTCCTCATGGAACGCCTCGACTCCGTGTGGAACGCCCTGGCCTTCGACGCGCCGTGGAAGTCGGACCAGGAGAAGGACAACGCGCGCGTGGCGCTCGAACGGTTCCTGAAGTGGCACGTCATGGACCGCACCGGGCGCACCCCGGTGGCCAGCGAGCACGACTTCGACGTCACCCTCGAAGCGGGCGACTACCAGGTGCGCATCCGCGGCCAGATGGACCGGGTGGAGGCGGACGGCGAGGGCCGTGCCTACGTGGTCGACTTCAAGACCGGCAAACAGGCACCCACCGGCAAGGAGGTGGAGCGCCACCCGCAGCTCGCCGTCTACCAGCTGGCCGTCCGCGAAGGCGCCGTCGACGACCTGTTCGACGGTGTGCGCCCCCAGCCGGGCGGCGCGGAACTGGTCCATCTGCGCCAGGGCGCCGCCCAGCGCGACGGCGGCGAGACCCTGCCCAAGGTGCAGGCCCAGGAGCCGCTGGAGGGGGAGTGGGTCGGTGACCTGCTGGCCACCGCGGCCGGCAAGGTCCTCGACGAGCGCTTCACACCGACCGCCGGCCAGCACTGCGCGCACTGCGCGTTCCGGGCCTCGTGCAGCGCGCGGCAGGAGGGCCGCCATGTCGTCGAGTGATCTATCGCACCAGGTGCGCTGACCTGCGCTTCCTTCGCCCGGGCAGCCGATCCGGCCGCCGCTGTCAGTGGCCGCCGCTAGCCTCTCTGACGTGCCCGCCCGTATCACTGATCCCGAGCAGCTCAAGGAGCTCCTCGGCATCCCGTTCACCCCTGAGCAGACGGCCTGCATCACCGCGCCGCCCGCCCCGCAGGTGATCGTGGCGGGAGCCGGCTCGGGCAAGACGACGGTGATGGCGGCACGCGTGGTGTGGCTGGTCGGCACCGGCCAGGTCGCCCCCGAGCAGGTGCTCGGCCTCACCTTCACCAACAAGGCCGCCGCCGAACTCGCCGAGCGCGTCCGCAAGGCGCTGGTCAAGGCCGGCGTCACCGACCCGGACGCCATCGACCCGGACAACCCGCCGGGCGAGCCGGTGATCTCCACGTACCACGCCTTCGCGGGCCGCCTGCTCACCGACCACGGCCTGCGCATCGGTCTGGAGCCCACGTCCCGGCTGCTCGCCGACGCGACCCGGTTCCAGCTCGCCGCGCGCGTGCTGCGGGAGGCCCCGGGCAGCTACCCGGCCCTGACCCGGTCCTTCCCGGATCTGGTCGGCGACCTCCTCGCCCTCGACGCCGAGCTCGCCGAGCACCTCGTCCGCCCGGAAGCGCTGCGCGCCTACGACGCCGAACTGCTGCTGACCCTGCGCGGCGCCAAGCTCACCAACGCCGATCTGCGCAAGGTGCCCGAAGCGGCCGCCGCCCGCCGCGAACTGGCCGAACTGGTCACCCGGTACCGGGCCGCCAAGCGCGAGCGGGACCTGCTCGACTTCGGCGACCAGATCGCCCTGTCGGCCCGGCTCGCGAAGATCCCCGAAGTGGGCCGCGCGCTGCGCGACGAGTTCCGGGTGGTCCTGCTCGACGAGTACCAGGACACGTCGGTCGCCCAACGCGTCCTCCTGGCCGGCCTGTTCGGCGAGGGCACCGGTCACCCCGTCACCGCCGTCGGCGACCCCTGCCAGGCCATCTACGGCTGGCGCGGCGCCTCAGTCGCCAACCTGGACGACTTCCCCGAGCACTTCGCCCACGCCGACGGCCGCCCGGCGACCCGGCAGGCGCTCAGCGAGAACCGCCGCAGCGGCGGCCGTCTCCTCGACCTCGCGAACGGCCTCGCGGAGCCCCTGCGGGCCCTGCACGCGGGCGTGGAGGCCCTGCGCCCGGCCCCCGGCGCCGAACGCGACGGCATGGTCCGCTGCGCCCTGCTGCGCACCCACGCCGAGGAGATCGACTGGGCCGCCGACTCCGTCGCCCACCTCGTACGGACCGGGACGGCACCCGGCGAGATCGCCGTCCTGTGCCGCACGGCGACCGATTTCGCCGAGATCCAGGGCGCCCTGGTCGCCCGGGACATCCCGGTCGAGGTCGTCGGCCTGTCCGGACTGCTGCACCTGCCCGAGATCGCCGACCTCGTCGCCGTCTGCGAGGTCCTCCAGGACCCCGGCGCCAACGCCTCCCTGGTGCGCCTGCTGACCGGTCCCCGCTGGCGTATCGGCCCGCGCGACCTCGCCCTGCTGGGGCGGCGTGCCCGGCTCCTCGTGTCGCACGCGCGCGTGGAGGGCGGCGACGACCCGGACCGCCGCCTCGCCGAGGCCGTCGAGGGAGTCGACCCGGCCGAGGTGATCTCGCTCGCGGACGCCCTCGACACGTTCCTGGAGACGCCGCTGGACGGCCACGGGGACGACGACGGGCTGCCCTTCTCCTCCGACGCGCGCGTGCGCTTCGCCCGCCTGGCCACCGAGCTGCGCGAGCTGCGCCGCTCCCTGGCCGACCCGCTGATGGACGTCCTGCACCGCGTCCTCGCCGTCACCGGCCTGGAGGTCGAGCTGTCGGCGTCCCCGCACGCCCTGGCCGCGCGCCGCCGCGAGACCCTCTCCAACTTCCTGGACGTCGCCGCCTCGTTCGCCGCCGGCGACAACGAGGCCAGCCTGCTCGCCTTCCTCGGCTTCCTGCGCACCGCCGCCCAGTACGAGAAGGGCCTCGACAACGCCCTCCCCGGCGGCGAGAACACCGTCAAGGTGCTCACCGCCCACAAGTCCAAGGGCCTGGAATGGGACGTCGTGGTCGTCCCCGGGCTGGTCACCGGCACCTTCCCCAGCAGCCAGGGCCGCGAGAAGTGGACCTCCCAGGGCAAGGTCCTGCCGCACGGGCTGCGCGGCGACGCCGACACCCTGCCCGACGTGGAGTCCTGGGACGCCAGGGGCCTGAGAGCCTTCCACGAGGCCATGAAGGACCACCAGCACACCGAGGAACTCCGCCTCGGCTACGTCACCTTCACGCGCCCGCGCTCCCTGCTCCTGGGCTCCGGCCACTGGTGGGGACCCACCCAGAAGAAGCGCCGCGGACCGTCCGCGTTCCTCCAGGCGCTCTACGACCACTGCGCGGCCGGTTACGGCGAGATCGAGGCCTGGGCGGACGAACCCGCCGAGGACGAGGAGAACCCGGCCCTGCACCAGGCCACCGCCGACCAGGTCTGGCCCCTGCCCCTGGACGAGACGGCCCTGGCCCGCCGCCGCGCGGCCGCCGCGACCGTCCTGGCGCACCTGGAGGCCCTCGCGTCCCACGAGGACGGGCACTCCACGGCCGTGCATGACCCGGACAGGGCCGACGACCCGGAGTGGCCGCCGCCTCCGGAGGACGACGAACCTCCGTACGACGAACCGGACCCTTTCGCGGACGTCCCCTTCGACGACGCGGTCTCCGCAGCCGGCCCCTTCGGCGACGCCCGGTCCGCAGCCGGCCCCTTCGGCGACGACGCCCTCGCGGAGGACCCGGCCGACTGGGACGACTGGCCGGTGGACCGCCCCACGATCCCCCACCAGGCGCCGCCGCCGGAGCCCCCAGCCGCGCGCACCCCCCACCAAAGGGCCCCCGAACAGCCCCGCCTCACCCCGGAGGAAGCCCGCACCGTCGCCTCCTGGGACCGCGACCTCGACGCCCTCACCGGCGAGCTCCTGCGCGCCCGTGACGACGTCACGGAAGTCCGCCTCCCGGCGTCGCTCACGGCGTCGCAGCTGCTGCGCCTGGCCGCCGACCCGGACGGATTCGCCCAGGAACTGGCCCGCCCCATGCCCCGCCCGCCCCAGCCCGCCGCCCGCCGCGGCACCCGCTTCCACGCCTGGGTCGAGGCCCGCTTCGAAGAGCTCACCCTGCCCATGCTGGAGCCCGAGGAACTGCCCGGCAGCGAGGCCGAGATCGCCGACGAACGGGACCTGGAGGCCCTCAAGGACGCCTTCGAGCGCACCGAGTACGCCCACCGCACGCCCTATCGCGTGGAGGCCCCCTTCCAGCTAGCGATCGCCGGCCGTGTCGTACGGGGCCGCATCGACGCCGTCTACAAGGAGGGCGACGGAGAGGACGCGACGTACGAGATCGTCGACTGGAAGACGAACCGCTCCCGCACCGCGGACCCGCTCCAGCTCGCCGTCTACCGCCTCGCCTGGGCCGAGCAGCAGGGTGTGCCCCCGGAGTCGGTCACAGCCGCGTTCCTGTACGTGCGCAGCGGGGAGGTCGTACGCCCGGACCGGCTGCCGGACCGGGCGGCGCTGGAGCGGCTGCTGCTGGAGGAGCCGCCCGGTGAGGAGTCCACGTCAGGTGAGGGGCCCGGTGAGGAACCGCACTCCGAGGACGTCAGTGCGGGCCGATAGGCTCGTGACCATGAGCCAGACCCCGGACAGTGTCGTCCGTACGTACATCGAGCAGCACCGCGCCGCCTTCCTCGACGACCTCGCCGAGTGGCTGCGCATCCCGTCGGTGTCGGCCCAGCCGGACCACGCGCCCGACGTACGACGCAGCGCCGACTGGCTCGCCGCCAAGCTGAAGGAGACCGGGTTCCCGACGGCCGAGGTCTGGCAGACCCCGGGCGCGCCCGCCGTCTTCGCCGAGTGGCCCTGTGACGACCCGCAGGCGCCCACGGTGCTGGTCTACGGCCACCACGACGTACAGCCCGCCGCCCGCGAGGACGGCTGGGACAGCGAGCCCTTCGAGCCGGTGGTCCGCGAGAACCGCCTCTACGCGCGCGGGGCGGCCGACGACAAGGGCCAGGTGTTCTTCCACACCCTCGGCATCCGCGCCCACCTCGCCGCCACCGGCCGCACCACCCCGGCGGTGCACCTGAAGCTGTTGATCGAGGGCGAGGAGGAGTCCGGCTCGCCGCACTTCCGGGCCCTCGTCGAGCAGCACGCCGAGCGGCTCGCCGCCGACGCCGTGATCGTCTCCGACACCGGCATGTGGTCCGAGGACACCCCCACGGTGTGCACCGGCATGCGCGGCCTCGCCGAGTGCGAGATACGCCTGCACGGCCCCGACCAGGACATCCACTCCGGCTCCTTCGGCGGCGCGGTGCCCAACCCGGCGACCGCCGCCGCCCGGCTGGTCGCCGCCCTGCACGACGAACACGCCCGCGTGGCGATCCCGGGCTTCTACGACGGCGTGATCGAACTCACCGACCGCGAGCGGGAACTCTTCGCCGAACTGCCCTTCGACGAGCGGCAGTGGCTGCGCGCGGCCAAGTCGCACGCCACCCAGGGTGAGGCCGGGTACAGCACCCTGGAGCGCGTCTGGGCCCGCCCGACCGCGGAGGTCAACGGCATCGGAGGCGGCTACCAGGGCCCCGGCAGCAAGACCATCGTGCCGTCCTCCGCCATGGTGAAGCTGTCCTTCCGGCTGGTGGCGGGCCAGGACCCCGACCACGTGGAGAAGGCCGTCCGCGCCTGGGCCGAGCAGCAGGTGCCCGCCGGGATCCGCTGCGAGATCACGTTCAGCGGGGCCACACGCCCGTGCCTGACGCCGCTGGACCACCCGGCCCTGAAGTCGGTCGCCCGTGCGATGGGCCGGGCCTTCGGGAAGCCGGTCCGCTTCACGCGCGAGGGCGGCTCCGGACCGGCGGCGGACCTCCAGGACGTGCTCGGCGTACCGGTGCTCTTCCTCGGCATCTCCGTCCCGTCCGACGGCTGGCACGCCCCGAACGAGAAGGTGGAACTCGACCTGCTCCTCAAGGGCGTCGAGACCACCGCGTACCTGTGGGGCGATCTCGCCGAGCACTGGCGCCATGCGCCCTGAGCGTCCTGTGCCGTCCGGACCGGCGGCGCGCGCGGGGCACACTGGAAGGGCCGCCCCGCATCGCGCCACCTCGCCGGACCCGGTCGCCTCCCGCCGTACGTCCCGCTGATCAGCCCGCCGAACCCGACCGTCCCACCGGGGAGTTGGAAGCACCCGTGACCACCTGGACCGACCAGAACGCCGACCGACCCATCTCGCTCACCGCACCGAGCGGCATCGACCGGGCCGCGCACCACCGGCTCGACGAGGCCTGGCTCGCGGCGGCGTGGAGCCACCCCTCCACGCGCTGTTTCGTGGTCTCCGGCGGCCAGGTCCTCATCGACGAGACGGCGGACGGGCGCACCGAACTCGTCATGACGCCCTCCTTCGAGGCCCCCCTCACCGAGGCCCACCGCTACTTCCTCGGCATCGACGAGGACGGCGTGAGCTACTTCGCCCTCCAGAAGGACTCGCTGCCCGGGCGCATGGACCAGTCCGCGCGGCCGGCGGGGCTGCGCGAGGCGGGCCTGCTCCTGTCGGCCCGTGACGTGGGCCTGATGGTGCACGCGGTCGGGCTGGAGAACTGGCAGCGCACCCACCGTTTCTGCTCGCGCTGCGGCGAGCGCACCGTCATCGCCGCGGCCGGCCACATCCGCCGCTGCCAGGCCTGTGGCGCGGAGCACTACCCGCGTACGGACCCGGCAGTGATCATGGCCGTGACCGATGAGGACGACCGCATCCTGCTCGGCCGCCAGGTGCACTGGCCCGAGGGCCGCTTCTCGACGCTCGCCGGTTTCGTCGAGCCCGGCGAGGCCATCGAACAGTCGGTGCGCCGCGAGGTCCACGAGGAGGTCGGCATCACCGTCGGCCAGGTCGAGTACGTCGCCAGCCAGCCCTGGCCCTTCCCCTCCAGCCTCATGCTGGGCTTCCTGGCCCGCGCCACCTCGACGGAGATCGACGTCGACGGCGACGAGATCCACGAGGCCCGCTGGTTCTCGCGCGACGAACTGCGCGCCGCCTTCGAGTCCGGCGAGGTGCTCCCGCCGTACGGCATCTCGATCGCGGCCCGCCTGATCGAGCTCTGGTACGGCAAGCCCCTCCCGACGAGAAGCGCCGCCTGACGGCGCTGCCCCGGACGGTTGCGGCAAGGCCCTGGACGCGGGCTGCGGCGACGGCCTGCTCACCCGCAAGCCCGCAGCACGCGCGGCATCCGTCACCGGCGTGGACCGCTCGCCGGCGATGATCGGACTCGCCCGCGGGTACGCGCACGTGCCCGTACTCGGAGGCGGACTTCCTCGCCGACGGGTCCCTGCCCGACGGCGCGTACGACCTCGTCAGCGCGGTCGCCGTGGTCCACCACGCGCCGTTCGAGGAGGCGGCGACTGGGTGGTCAGCGCGTGCGGCGTTCCCGCGAGCATGCTGTACGCACGGCTGAACGGCGCAAGAGAGGCCCGGCCGGCATGCCCATGCTGCGTCTGGCGCCGCACGCTGCTGTGGCGCTACGTCGTGGTGTGGGACAGACCACGAGAAGGCGGCCCCTGAGCTGCCTCAGGAGCCGCCTTCCCCGCACAACCGCCGGCGACTACGCGCCGATCTTCTGCTTCACCTGAGCCAGCGACGGGTTGGTGAGGGTGGAGCCGTCCGGGAACAGAACGGTGGGCACCGTCTGGTTTCCGCCATTCGCCTTCTCCACGAACGCGGCGGACTCCGGGTCCTGCTCGATGTTGATCTCGGTGTAAGCGATGCCCTCGCGGTCCATCTGGCTCTTCAGCCGACGGCAGTAACCGCACCAGGTGGTGCTGTACATCGTGACAGTGCCCAGCATGTCTGTCGTGCTCCTTCGGTGGCTCGGGGGCGGGTGCTCGCAGTGGTGGAACGTATGTGAAAGGTCCACCATTCCCCGCCCCGCCCCCGCCGCACGTGACGCCTGCCGCATTCGTACGACTATCAGTGCCTGCCTGTGGACAACCGGCACAGCCGTTTCGCGCGACCTGGCAGCATGGCTGTGTGACAGCAGCAACGCATTCCACCCTGTTCCCGCAGGTACCGGACTCCGCCGACGCGGTGCTCGACGGGCTCGATCCCGAGCAGCGCGAGGTGGCCACGGCCCTGCACGGTCCGGTGTGCGTCCTGGCGGGTGCCGGCACGGGCAAGACCCGGGCGATCACCCACCGCATCGCCTACGGAGTGCGCGCCGGTCTCCTCCAGCCCTCCAGCGTGCTCGCCGTCACCTTCACCAACCGCGCCGCCGGGGAGATGCGGGGCCGGCTGCGCCAGCTCGGCGCCGCCGGCGTCCAGGCGCGCACGTTCCACTCGGCGGCTCTGCGCCAGCTCCAGTACTTCTGGCCGAAAGCGATCGGCGGCTCCATGCCCCGGCTCGTCGACCGCAAGATCCAGCTCGTGGCGGATGCGGCCGCCGCCTGCCGCATCCGCCTCGACCGTGGCGAGCTGCGGGACGTCACCGCAGAGATCGAGTGGTCCAAGGTCACCCAGACCGTCCCGGCCGACTACGCGCCCGCCGCCGCCAAGGCCGGCCGCGAGACCCCCCGCGACCCCGCCGAGATCGCCCAGCTCTACGCCGCCTACGAGGACGTCAAGCGCGAGCGCTCCGTCATCGACTTCGAGGACGTGCTGCTGCTGACCGTGGCCGTCCTCCAGGACCGGCACGACATCGCCGAGCAGGTCCGCGCCCAGTACCAGCACTTCGTCGTGGACGAGTACCAGGACGTCAGCCCCCTCCAGCAGCGCCTGCTGGAACTGTGGCTGGGCGACCGGGACAGCCTGTGCGTCGTCGGCGACGCCAGCCAGACGATCTACTCGTTCACGGGAGCGACACCGGACCATCTGCTCGACTTCCGCACCCGCCACCCCGGCGCCACGGTCGTCAAGCTGGTCCGCGACTACCGCTCCACCCCCCAGGTCGTCCACCTCGCCAACGGCCTGCTCGCCCAGGCGAAGGGCCGCGCCGCCGACCACCGCCTGGAGCTCGTCTCCCAGCGCGCCCCGGGGCCCGAGCCGGTCTACACCGAGTACACGGACGAACCCGCCGAGGCGGAGGGCGCGGCCCGGCGCATCCGCGAGCTCATCGACGCGGGGGTCCCGGCCGCCGAGATCGCCGTCCTCTTCCGGACGAACGCGCAGTCCGAGACCTACGAGCAGGCCCTCGCCGACGTCGGAGTGCCCTACCAGCTGCGCGGCGCCGAGCGGTTCTTCGACCGCCCGGAGGTGCGCAAGGCCAGCGTCGCCCTGCGTGGCGCGGCCCGCTTCGGCGGCAACGACTCCCTGCTGGACGACGCCGTCGACCTGCCCTCCCAGGTACGCGCCGTGCTGTCGGGGGAGGGCTGGACACCGCGGCCACCGGCCGGCTCGGGCGCCGTGAGGGAACGCTGGGAGTCCCTGGCCGCCCTGGTGAACCTCGCCCAGGACTTCGGCACCGCCAAACCCGGCGCGACCCTGACGGACCTCGTCGCCGAGCTCGACGAACGGGCGAACGCCCAGCACGCCCCCACCGTGCAGGGCGTCACCCTCGCCTCCCTGCACTCGGCCAAGGGCCTGGAGTGGGACGTCGTCTTCCTGGTCGGTGTCGCCGAGGGCATGATGCCGATCACCTACGCCAAGACCGACGAACAGATCGAGGAGGAGCGCCGCCTCCTGTACGTCGGCGTCACCCGCGCGCGGGAACGCCTCCACCTCTCCTGGGCCCTCTCCCGTTCCCCCGGAGGCCGCGCCAACCGCCGCCCCAGCCGCTTCCTCGACGGGCTGCGCCCTGGTTCGACGGCCACCACGGCCCGTACCGCCGCCGGCAGTACGGGCGGCATCGAGCGCGGAATTCCCGGAACCAGGGGTTCCGCCCCGAGACGAGTCCAGCGAACGCCCGCCCGCTGCCGAGTCTGCGGCCGCACGCTCACCGACGCGGGCGAGATGAAGCTGATGCGCTGCGACGACTGCCCCTCCGACATGAACGAGGGTCTCTACGAGCAACTGCGCGAGTGGCGCGCCGACCAGGCGCGACGCAGTGGCCAGCCCGCCTTCTGCGTCTTCACCGACAGGACCCTGATGGCCATCGCCGAGACCGCGCCCGACGACGAGCACGAGCTGGCGCGCATCCCGGGCGTGGGGATGCGCAAGCTCAATCGCTACGGAGCCGACGTACTGGCCATCTGTGCAGGCCAGTACGCCGGAGGAGACACGGATCAGGACTGACACGAACTCGTCGAAAAAATAGTTTGCGCATGCCCCAGCAATCCCCATAGGTTCTTAGGCACGAGAGCAGCGGCCTTCTCGGAGGCCCTGATTCCGTGTTGTACTTGCATATCCGCAGGACTGGTTCACCCAGTCCCCCGAGACGCCGAGAGGAGGCGAGTCCAGTGATCAGCATCAACACCAGCTCCGTCAGCATCGTGAAAATGACCGATCGCTCGGCCGTCTCCGCGTGCATGCTCGGCGTTTCGAACCTGGGCACCGGTCTGTCCGGCATTCGTGCCGCGCGTCCGGCGTCCTCCTCCGTTGCTCCCGCGGGCCTTCCCGTCCGTGAGCGCAATGAGCGACCGACCAAGGCACTGGAAGCGGCAGTAGTGGCACAGGCGCAGGCCTATGCCTTTGCGGCGACCGGTGCCGGATTCCGGAAGCAGACGACGCAGCACCACCAGATGTGGGCCTTCCGTGGGCCAGAACCCTGGAGTGATCCAGCCTGATCGCCGATCAGGCCGGCGCCTTCAGGGCCGCGGAACCCCATCCGGGATCCGCGGCCCTTCTGTTTGTCCCTGAACAGGGACGACGGACCGAAGGAGCCTCGGGACAAGAAAAGAACCCGGTACCAGCCGCCCCCCGGCCAACAGGCCGGAACGACCAGACGAGGAAGACGAACCGTGCAACTCGAAGCGCACGCCCCGTCCGTACCGCCTTCCGAAACGATCCCCAAGCCCGGCTCCACGGAGGACTCCGCCTTGACCCCGCTCACCGCGCTCACCGCGCTCGACGACGCCATCGAGAACCTCGGCGTACCCGTCCCGTGCCGTTCCTACGACCCGGAGGTCTTCTTCGCCGAGTCGCCCGCGGACGTCGAGTACGCCAAGTCCCTCTGCCGCACCTGCCCGTTGGTCGAGGCCTGCCTCGCCGGCGCCAAGGAGCGGCGTGAGCCCTGGGGCGTCTGGGGTGGCGAGCTGTTCGTCCAGGGTGTCGTCGTCGCCCGGAAGCGGCCGCGTGGCCGCCCGCGCAAGAACCCGGTCACGGCATGAACACCGCAGGAACGATCGACCGTCCCCTCACGCACGACCCCCAGAAGCAGGCCCCGATGAAGCCGTCCACTTACGAGCCCGCCGGCTCCGCGACCCAAGACTTCACCACCACCGGCGCGAAGGACTCGCGTCAGAACAGGACCCGAGAGATGCAACTCATCCCAGAAGCCATGGCTCGCGCGCATATGCGCGAGCGACTGCAAGAGGCGGAGCGGGAACGCCCGGCCGTGCGCCTGGCGACCGCCCGCCGGATGCAGCGCAGGGCGGAGCGCGCCTCACGGCGTGCCCGCCGGGCGCTGGCCATGGCGGTCATGCAGTAACCGACCTCACCTGAAGCGGTGGCCTCCCGACCCCGGGAGGCCGAGCTCTCCCCGCGGGGGCCGGTCCGTGCCGAACGGACCGGCCCCCGCGGTGCGTTGTGCACCGTGGACGATCGGGTACGGCGATATCGTCGCCGTGTGACGAGTCCTCCCGGAAGCGGTGACGATGGCTCCGCCGCGGAGCCTCAGCCGTTCGTGTGCGACCGCTGCGGCACGTCGGCCGGCACCCTGGCCGACGGCCCACCACTCACGTGGACCCACTCCGTCGAGAACGGCGTCCGCCGCTACTTCTGCGAGACCTGCTCCCGGGAGAACCTCAGGTCGATCGAGGGACGCCTGGACTCGGACTGGTGGTGAGGCGCGGCACCGGTCACCCGTGGCGTCCGCTGAGGCTCACGCCTCCGCCACCGACGCCTCGCCGTCCGCCGGGTCCTCCGGGACGAACCCCGGCAGCCACTCCTCCAACTCCTCGCGCAGCCGCACCGTCGCCCCCAGCTGGCACAGCACGCCGATCGTGCTCAGCGTCACCCGATGGATCAGCAGATACGACGGGGGCAGGTTGAGCTGCTTGCCCAGCTGGTAGGCGGGGGAGCGCGGGTCCGCGATGCGGGCCGCCTGGCTGCGCATCCAGCCGCGCGTGAACGTGAACTCCTCGACCTCGGCCGGTTCGATGATCGGCAGCAGATAGTCCAGGACCGCGTCGGGATCCAGTTCTATGGTCTCCTTCACGAACCCCTCCGCGCACAGGAGCTCGTAGACCGCCTCGGCCTCCCCGTCGAGGGTCATCCGCAGGGATTCGCCGATGGTGGCCGGCAGACCGCCCGGGAGACGGTCGACCGTGCCGAAGTCCAGGACACCCAGGCGCCAGTCGTCCTCACCCTCCGGGCCGCCGGGCAGCAGCCGGAAGTTGCCCGGGTGCGGGTCGGCGTGCAGCAGGCCGGTGCGGGCGGGGCCGGAGAACAGGAAGCGGGCCAGGAGCTGACCGGCCCGGTCGCGCTGCTCCTGGGAGCCGTCCGCGATGATCTCCGACAGCGGGATGCCGTCCATCCACTCCGTGATCAGGACCTGGTCGGACTGGTGCACCACCTGCGGCACGATCACGTCCGGGTCGTCCGTGAACTCCTCGGCGTGGGCCTGCTGGGCCTGGGCCTCCAGGCCGTAGTCCAGCTCCTCCGAGACGCGGTCCTTCAGCTCCGTGATCAGCGGCTTGATGTCCATGCCGGGGATCAGCGGGCCGAGCAGGCGGGAGAAGCGGCTCAGCTGGTTCAGATCCGACAGCAGGGCCTCGCCGGCGCCCGGGTACTGCACCTTGACCGCTACCTCGCGGCCGTCATGCCACACCCCTCGGTGCACCTGGCCGATCGAGGCCGCCGCGGCGGGCTTGTCCTCGAACTCCAGGAACAGCTCGTGCCAGCCCTCGCCCAGCCGCTCCTCGAGCACCGCGTGCACGGTGCGCGTCGGCATCGGCGGCGCAGCCTCCTGGAGCTTGGTCAGCGCCGCCCGGTAGGGGCCGGCCACCTCTTCGGGCAGTGCCGACTCGAAGACGGACAGGGCCTGGCCGAACTTCATCGCGCCGCCCTTGAGCTCGCCCAGCACCTTGAACAGCTGGTCGGCCGTGCGCTGTTGGAGTTCGCGGCCGACGAGCTCCGCTGACTCGCCGACGATCCGCTTGCCGAATCCCCAGGTCGCCCGCCCGGCGATGCCGAGCGGGAGCGCGGCGAGCTTGGCGGTCCGGGTGACCGCCTTCCGGGGAAGATCAGACATGCGCCCTCCAAGTCCCAGCCGGCCGCTTCGCCGCTGCCTTACGGCACTGCGCCGACGGCCGTTGCACCGC
Organism: Streptomyces chartreusis NRRL 3882; assembly: GCF_900236475.1. Classification (GTDB taxonomy): domain Bacteria; phylum Actinomycetota; class Actinomycetes; order Streptomycetales; family Streptomycetaceae; genus Streptomyces; species Streptomyces chartreusis_D. Next base: position 3,084,802 of record NZ_LT963352.1, on the reverse strand, counting down.
CATTGTCTCGTGTGACTCCCCATCCTCCGAGGGGTGCTCCCTCTTTCCTCTCTCCGCCGTCCCGCACGGGCATGCCGGATGCGCCCGGACCGGCCGCGCATGCCAGTGGAGACCGGGCACGGTGACCTCCCAGCGCGCCCCGGCGCTCGACGGAACCCGGCCGTCCAGGAAGGTGAGCGCGTGGGCGGCGGCCAGTCCGGCCACAGTAGTGGCCAGCGTCAGGTCGCAGGGCCGCACCTGCCGCTGCCCGCCGGAGCGCCACTGGGCGACCAGACGCGGCCAGGCCGGATCCCGGTCCGTACGGCTCTCGTGCAGACACCCCGCGCAGCCCGTCTCCCCGGGCAGGACGAGCGGGCCGACCACCCCGGTCCCCTCCACGACCCCGGCGTACAGATGGGGTGTCCCGGAGGACATCAGGGGTTCGGCGGCCGACGGGTCGGGCGCGTGCACGGCGACATCGTCGCGTGGGGCGACGATCACCAGCGAGAAGCCCGGGTCGCCTTCCGCCGGGGATGTCCGGGCTGCCGTGCGGCGCGGCGGCCGGTCCGGGGCCGCGCGGCGCACGGCCCGGCGGGCCGACTCGTCCCTGCGGTCGCCGACGGCCTCCGCGGGGAGCCCGCCCGGAGCGACGTCCCAGGGCTCCACACGGCCGCCGTCGCGCACGTCGACCTCGCCCACACCCGCCCCCGACAGCAGCGACGCCAGCACGGCACCCACCCGGCCCGCGCCCCGCACCTGCACGCGCTGCGAGCGCCGGGCGGCCAGATGCCGCATCGCGTCGCCCGGGTCGGAGGTGGTCAGGGACAGGGACGCAAGGTCGGGACGCAGCCGGTCGAGGGCCTCCTTCTTCCGCCGCAGGGCGTCGGCGGCCGGCCCGCCGCCCCGTGCATCGTCGAGGAGCCCGGCCCGGGCGAGCCGCCGCACCAGCCCGTCGACATGGCCGTCGGGCAGATCCATCCGGCGTCCCTCCTCGCGCAGCAGCTCCAGCCCCCGAGTGCCGTTCAGCAGATCGAGGAAGCTGCCCGTCGCCAGGTCCATCGGGCCGAGCGTCATCGCATGCGCCGGGGTCATCCCGAACTGCACGGTGTTGAGGTCGCGCCAGCCGCGCCTGAGCGCGGGTTTCACCATCGGATGCATGACAGGCCCCCCGTATGCCATAGATCGTCCCCGTATGCCGCGCGTCGAACCCGGTCACGGCCGGCCTGGTCCCGGGCCGGGCCTGTCCGTCGCTTCGCCGACAAGAGCCAGCATGCCCAAACCCGTCGCCGGCTGCAGAAAGTTGTCCACAGGCACGGGCATTCGTCGTACAAATCCGGCGGCCGGCGGGGGGCCTCGACATCGAACCCTCTCGGAGCCGGGACTTCCCCGGGTACAGCGGGTAACGTCGGGGCGTGCCCGCCGACCCACTGCACCGCGCCGGAAAGCCACAGCGCAGCACGACGAGCCAGCCGCCGAGCGGCTCGGGGGCGAGCGCGATCGAGGTCCGCAGGAGCGCCCGCCGACGCAGAACGGTCTCCGCGTACCGCGAGGGCGATCGCACCGTCGTGCTCATCCCCGCCCGGATGTCCGAGGCCGAGGAGCAGCGCTGGGTGAACGTCATGCTCGACAAGCTGGCCGCCCAGGAGAGCAAGCGGGCCTTCGGCGACGCCGAGCTGGCCGAGCGGGCACGACGCCTTTCGGACCAGTACTTCGGCGGGCGGGCCCGGCCCGCTTCGGTGCGCTGGGTGACCAACCAGAACACGCGCTGGGGATCCTGCACCCCGTCCGAGGGCAGCATCCGCCTGTCCCACCGCCTCCAGGGCATGCCCGAGTACGTCGTCGACTACGTCCTCGTCCACGAACTCGCCCATCTGCTCGTCCCCGGACACGGCCCCCGCTTCTGGGAGTTGCTGGAGGCCTATCCGCGCACGGAGCGTGCCCGGGGCTACCTCGAAGGCGTCGTCGCGGCCGAGCGGTTGCCCCATGTGCCCGGTGCGCGGGGTGAGCGTCCCGAGGGCTGAGTGACCCGTGGGCGGAGCACCCGCGGTGAGCTCCGGGGTAAGTGACCGCTTTCCGCGAGAGAGCAGCCGATACGGCCGGGCACGGGTTCTGTACCGGGTCTGTACCGACTTCGTCCGGTGTCCGAGTTTGCCGTTAGCCTGGCGCGACGCAATCACGTTCTGGATGGGGGACGGTCGTTACGCATGGCCAGGGAATTCCAACGCGGCCACAAGGCCAGGATCAGTGACCTCACAGCGGGCACGGATCTGTACGTAGGCGTGCAGATCTCCGGCCCCGGACTGAGCTTCGACATCAGCTGCTTCGGCCTCGACGCCGACGAACGGCTCTCGGACGACCGGTACTTCGTCTTCTACAACCAGCCGAAGTCCCCCGAGGAGTCCATTCAGCTCCTGGGCGCCCAGGCGGGCGATACGGAGTCCTTCCGGGTCACGCTCGACCGGATCCCGCCGCAGATCCAGAAGCTGTCCTTCACGGCGACGATCGACGGCGCCGGTCAGATGTCGCAGATCGCCCCCGGCTACATCCGCATCGTCGCGGGCGGCGAGGAGGTGGCCCGCTACCCCTTCAACGGCTCGGAGTTCTCCACCGAACGGGCCGTGATGCTCGGCGACTTCTACCTGAAGGACGTCTGGCGGTTCGCCGCCGTCGGGCAGGGCTTCGACGGCGGTCTCGACGCGCTGCTGAAGAACTTCGGCGGCGAGGTGGCCGAGGAGGAGACGCCCGCGCCGCCCGCGCCCGCCGCGCAGCAGCCGCAGGCCGGCGCCGCCCCGGGCTTCGCACCGCCCGCGTTCGGCGTCCCCGGCACCCCTGAACCCGCCCCGGCTCCCGCACCAGCAGCGCCCCCGGCCCCCGCTCCGGCTCCCCAGCCCGCCGCGCAGGGCTTCGCGCCCCCGCCCGGCGCCACTCCGCCTCCGGCCCCGGCCCCGGCGCCCGCACCCCAGGTGCACGCCGCCCCGACCATCGTCGCGCCCATGAACACCCCGCCCGGCGGCTCCCCGGTGCCGCCCCCGCCCCCGGCCCCGGCCCCGGCCCCGGCGCCGTACGGCCAGCCGGGCCAGCAGCAGCCGCCGTACGGCCAGGTCCCCGGCCAGACCGCCCCGCCGCCCCCCGGCTACGGCCAGCCCCAGGCAGCGCCTCAGGCACCCCATGCCCCGGCCCCGCCCCCGGGATACGGCCAGCCCACACCGCCCCCGGGCTACGGCCAGCAGCCGCCCTTCGGGCAGCAGCCAGGGCAAGCCCCCTACGGAGCGCCGCAGGGCGCGCCTCAAGGAGCTCCCCAGGGAGCACCGCAGGGCGCCGGTGTCGCCGCCGCGCTCCAGAAGTTCAAGGAGACCCCCACCGGGCAGCGCTGGACGCAGCAGAACAAGAAGCTCGTCCGCGTCGACCTCGGCATCGGCGGGCAGCCCGTGCTGGCCCGGCAGGGCAGCATGGTGCTCTACCAGGGCAAGGTCGACTTCAGTTACAAGGGCGCCGGATTCGCCGGCCGGATCGTGGGCAACGCGACCGGCCAGGAGATGCAGCTGATGCGCTGTACCGGCCAGGGACAGGTGTTCCTCGCCGAGGACTCCACGATGCTGCACCCCATCGAGCTCCAGGGTGACGGCATCTGCGTCTCCGCCGAGAACGTCCTCGCCTTCGACGAGAGCCTCCAGTACGAGGTGCGCCGCATCGAGGGGCACGGCATCCCCGGGGGTGCGCTGTTCACGATGCAGTTCACGGGCACCGGCACGATCGTCGTGAAGACCCACGGCACGCCCGTGGTCCTGCCGGTCACGCCCACCACGTTCGCCGACTGCAACGCCGTGGTCGCCTGGTCGGCCGCCGCCCAGGTGGTCGTCTCCAGCCAGGTGCGGATGCGCCGCAACGCCTACCCGGGTGACACCGGGGAGAGCGTCAACCTCCAGTTCCGGGGAGCGCCCGGGAACTTCATCGTCGTCCAGCCGTACGAGGTCTGAGGGAGCCCGTCATGACACAGCAGCTCGCGGGCCACGCCCCCGCACCCGTCACCGCCCGCATGGAGAACCACGGCAACCACATGCTGAAGGTCGCCATGCAGACCGGGAACGACCTCCTCGCGCGCGTGGGGTCGATGGTCGCCTACGAGGGGTTCGTGCAGTACGAGCCCAACCCGCCGGCCGTGCGCCAGATCGCGAAGGACTGGATGACCGGCGAGGGCGCACCCCTGATGAAGTGCTCCGGTGACGGCCTGCTCTACCTCTCCGACTACGGGGCGAACGTCGTCGTGATCAACCTCAACGGCGACGGCATCTCCGTCAACGCCACCAACCTGCTCGCCTTCGACGCCCACCTCACGTGGGGCGTCGAGCGGGTCAAGAGCCTGGCGAAGTTCGCCGGACAGGGCCTGTGGAACACCAGGATCTCCGGGCAGGGCTGGGTGGCGCTGACCTCCCGGGGCAAGCCCATCGTCGTCGACTGCGGAGGCGGCGAGGACGAGACGTACGTCGACCCCGACGCCCTGGTCGCCTGGTCCCCGAACCTCAAGGTGAAGGGCAAGCGCAGCTTCCGGGCACAGTCGCTGATCGGCCGCGGCAGCGGCGAGGCCTACCAGATGGCCTTCTCCGGTCAGGGCATCGTCGTCGTCCAGCCCAGCGAGGACAGCACCGACCGCCTCCGGGTCCGGGGCTGAGGGGGAGCAACACGCCATGCAGAGCCCGATTTTCGCCTACAACGAGCAGCAGACCCAGGACCGCTGGAGTCTGCAGAACAAGCAGATGCTGCGCGTCGCCCTGGAGGGCCACGACGACATCCTGGCCCGCAAGGGCACCATGGTCGCCTACCAGGGCCTCGTCGAGTTCGACGCCGAGTACCAGAGCAACAACCAGGCACGCTCGCGTGCGCACACCGGTGAGGGACTCGACCTGATGCGCTGCCACGGGCAGGGCACGGTCTACCTCGCCAACCTCAAGCAGCACGTCCACGTCATGGAGGTGGAGCAGGACGGCCTCACCGTCGACAGCAGCTATGTGCTGGCGATGGACTCATCCCTGCACCACGAGGTCATCGCCGTCGACAGCCTCTACGGCATCTCCGGCTCCGGGAAGTACCAGCTCAACATCACCGGTCGGGGCAAGATCGCCCTGATGACCTCGGGCATGCCGCTGCTGATGCAGGTGACGCCCGACAAGTACGTCAACTGCGACGCCGACGCGATCGTCGCCTGGTCGACGAGCCTGCGGGTGCAGATGCAGGCCCAGACGCACTCCTCCGGGGTGTGGCGGCGCCGCGGCAGCACCGGCGAGGGCTGGGAGCTGAGCTTCATGGGCACCGGCTTCGCGCTCGTGCAGCCCAGCGAGCTGCTGCCGCCGCAGAACGCCCAGATCGGCTCGGGCCTCGCCGCGCAGTACGGCATGGGCCAGCAGGGAGCACGCGGGCAGAACCAGGGCAACGTCTGGAACTGAGCAACCACGGACCGGACAAGGCGTAAGGGGCGACCGCCCATGCGGTCGCCCCTTACGCCTGTCAGGTCACGAGCCTCACACCTGTCGCCTCCAGGCTCAGGCCGTGAGCCTCGCGCGTGTCGCCTCCAGCAGGCGGACGACCGACTCGTCGGCCACCTCCGCCACCTCGTCGTACCCGAACCAGCGCACGTCGAGCGACTCGTCGCTGATCGCGTGCGCGGCGTCCCGGGGCGCCAGGACCGCGTACTGGACGTCGAAGTGGCAGTGGCACGGCGGCGGGATCGGGTGCCGGTCCAGGCGTACCGGGCCGCCCGGCAGCAGCGAGAGCCCGGAGACACCGGACTCCTCCGTCGCCTCACGCAGGGCCGTGGCCGCCAGGGAGCTGTCGCCCGGCTCGCAGTGGCCGCCCATCTGGAGCCACTTCCGGAGCTTTCTGTGCAGCGTCAGCAGAACCCGCCCGGCCTCGGGGTCGATCACCAGGGCGCTCGCCGTGATGTGGCCCGCGTGGCAGGCCTTCCAGAGGCCGTCCGGGTGTTCCGCCAGATGGTCGAGGTAGGCCTGGCGCAGCTCCGTCTGGTCCTCGTACTCCTTGAGCACGAGGACCGCGTCGTCGTACAGGCTCACTCTGCGTCGTCGCCCTTGTTCTCGCCCTCGCCCTCGTCCTTCTTCTTCAGGTCGGGCTTGTCCGCCGCCTCGCCGAGCATCTTGTCCAGCTCGGAGAAGTCGATCTGCTCGCGGTGCACGAAGCCGTCCGGGTCGTCCAGGTCGGTGGCCGTCGGCAGCATGTCCGGGTGGTGCCACAGGGCGTCCCGGCCGTCGACACCGCGGGCGTCGGTGAGCGAGGCCCACAGCCGGGAGGCGTCACGCAGGCGGCGCGGGCGCAGCTCCAGGCCGATCAGCGTGGCGAACGTCTGCTCCGCCGGGCCGCCCGAGGCGCGGCGGCGGCGCAGCGTCTCGCGCAGGGCGTCGGCGGACGACAGACGGGGCTTCGCGGCGGCGTGGACCACGGCGTCGACCCAGCCCTCCACGAGCGCCAGAGCCGTCTCCAGACGCGCCAGGGCGGCCTTCTGCTCAGGCGTGTCCTCGGGCTGGAACATGCCCTGCTGGAGGGCTTCCTGGAGCTGCTCGGGGTTCTGCGGGTCGAACTGGCCGACGACGTCCTCGAGCTTGGCCGTGTCGACCTTGATCCCGCGGGCGTAGCCGTCGACCGCGCCGAACAGATGCGAGCGCAGCCACGGCACGTGCGCGAAGAGCCGCTGGTGGGCGGCCTCGCGCAGGGCGAGATACAGCCGCACCTCCTCCTGGGGGACGCTCAGGTCCTTGCCGAACGTCTCGATGTTCACCGGCAGCAGCGCCGCCTTGCCGGCCGGGCCCAGCGGCAGGCCGATGTCGGACGAGCCGACGACCTCGCCGGCGAGCACGCCGACGGCCTGCCCGATCTGCGTACCGAACATGGCACCGCCCATCGAGCGCATCATGCCGATCAGCGGGCCGGCCATGGCCTGCATCTCCTCCGGCAGGACGTCGCCCATGGCGGTGCCGACGCGCTCGGCGACCGGGTCGACGAGCTCCTTCCAGGCGGGCAGGGTCGCCTCGACCCACTCGGCGCGGCTCCAGGCCACGGCCGAGCCGGCACCGGACGGCAGCGACGTGGCGTCGTCGAGCCACAGGTCGGCGAGGCGGACGGCCTCCTCGACGGCCTTGCGCTCGGCGGGGCCGACGCTGGTGTCCTTGGTGCCGTCGGGACTGCCCTGGGAGACCGTCTGGCGGGCGATCTGCTTGGCCATGTCCCAGTTCACCGGCCCGCCCTCGTAGGAGAGCATCTGGCCCAGCTGCTGGAACGCGGCGCCCAGGTCGTTGGGGTTCAGGGAGCCGAACATGGCTGCGAACGGATTGTCCGCACCGGGGCCGCCGGGGCCGCCGCCGAATCCTCCGGCTCCGGGCAGGCCGCCGAAACCGAACGGATTGGCCGGTCCCTGACCACCACCGCTCTGCTGGTCCTTCTTCTTGCCCTCGTCGCCGTCGTCCGGCTCCTCCGGCGGAAGGCCGAATCCGAATGGGGTGTCACTCACGGGATTCCTCGGCTGGTAGGGCCGCCGGTTCTTTCCGGCGGCGCGGCTGCCCGACAACACCACCCAGCGTAGACACCCGGGGCGGATCGGGCCTCGGTGCTTCGCCGACTGACAGCCTGCGGCAGGATGGATGCCACCTGGTACGCACGCGTCGCTCGCGCTCGTACTGAAGACAACCGCTGGAGACGCCCGGTGAGTTCCCCAGATCCGCAGGTTCGCGCAGCGCGAAACCAGTCAACCAGTTCCGCGAGTCCCGCGGCACGCGGACCCGTCGTCGCGGTCACCGGTGCCGCGTACGGCGTCGGCGCCCTGCTCACCGAGCAGCTCGCCGCGTCCGACGAGGTCAAGCAGGTCGTCGCCATCGACGAGCGGCGCGGTGAGTGCGCTGCGGCGCAGTGGCACATCCTGGACGTACGGGATCCGGCCATCGCGGAGAAGCTGCGGGGCGCCGACGTGGTGGTGCACCTGGCGCTGGACCTGGACCTGGAGACCGACGCCGCCGCCCGAACGGCCTACAACGTACGGGGGACGCAGACCGTCCTGACGGCGGCCGCGGCGGCCGGGGTGCACCGGGTCGTGCTGTGCACCTCGGCGATGGTCTACGGGGCGCTGCCGGACAACGAGCTTCCGCTCTCCGAGGACGCGGAGCTGCGGGCCACGGCGGAGGCGACGGGCGTCGGCGACCTGCTGGAGATCGAGCGGCTGGCACGGCGGGCACCACGGGCGCACCCGGGGCTGAACGTCACCGTGGTGCGGCCGGCGATCCTGGTGGGAGGCACGGACACCGCGCTGACCAGGTACTTCGAGTCTCCCCGGCTGCTCGTCGTCGCCGGGTCGCGGCCCGCGTGGCAGTTCTGCCACGTCGAGGACCTGTGCAGCGCGCTGGAGTACGCCGTCCTGGAGAAGGTCGACGGGGAACTGACCGTCGGGTGCGACGGGTGGCTGGAGCAGGAGGAGGTCGAGGAGCTCAGCGGCATCCGGCGGATGGAGCTGCCGTCGGCGGTCGCGCTGGGTGCGGCGGCGCGCCTGCACCGCATCGGGCTCACGCCGTCTCCGGCCGGGGACCTGGCGTACACGATGTACCCCTGGGTGGTCAGTGGCAGCCGGCTGCACGACGCGGGGTGGCGGCCGCGGTACACCAACGAGGAGGTGCTGGCGGAGCTCCTGGAGGAGGTCTCCGGCCGGCACACGGTGGCCGGGCGGCGACTGGGCCGCAAGGACGCGACGGCCGCGGGTGCCGCGGGTGCGACGGTGGCGCTGCTGGGCGCGGCGGCGGTGGTGCGGCGGGCGCGGAAGGCCCGGCGGCGCATCTGACCCGCCCCGCCGGCCCGGCCTCTCCGGGTCCCGTCGTAGGAGGGTCCAACGCGCACCCGCGCGTGCCGGTCGATAGCTCTATTCCGCGCTGTCGGTCGCGTGCGGCACGATGGGGGCATGGCATCCACGAGCGATCACCCCGGTGAGCAGGCCGCGCAGGACCCGATCAAGCTGATCGGGATCCGGGACACGGCTCTCTCCGTGGACGAGGTGTTCCGGGCGGTCGGGGACGACGCGGCGGGCGGCACCGCGCTCTTCGTCGGGACGGTGCGCAACCACGACGGGGGTGCCGACGTGGCGGAGCTGGGGTATTCCTGCCACCCCAGTGCGGAGGCCGAGATGAGGCGGATCGCCGAGAAGGTCGTCACGGAGTTCCCGGTGCGGGCGCTGGCGGCCGTGCACCGGGTGGGGGATCTGCGGGTCGGTGACCTCGCCGTGGTCGTCGCCGTCTCGTGTCCGCACAGAGGGGAGGCCTTCGAGGCCTGCCGGAAACTGATCGACGATCTCAAGCACGAAGTGCCCATCTGGAAGCACCAGAAGTTCTCCGACGGCACCGAGGAGTGGGTGGGCGCCTGCTGAATCCGGGACGCGGTTTTCCGGTTGCGTAACCGGACCCCTGGCGTGAGCGTTGTCACTGCGGATGGTTAATCTGCTGATCAGTCAGTTGCGGACGCTCAAGGGGTTGGAGGTCGGCATGGCGGCGCTCGCCTGGTTGCTGATTCCGCTTGTGGCTGCGATCGGCGCGGGCCTCTGGGGCAGTTGGGCCAACCGGACCCGCAAGGTCCGTGGCGACGGCCCGGAGCTCATCGGTTACGCCCGCTTCCGGGAGGCCATGGAGAAGCCCCGGCCGGGTAGCTGACGGCCAGGAAAAGAGCAGGTCACAGGCGTTTGAAACCATAGGGCCGCCCCGGACGGGCGGCCCTGACGGTGCGCTGACAGGACCGTCCCGTACTGTCGAGTCATGCCACGCCGCACCGCGACGATGCTCGCCTCCACCCTGATGCTGATCGCGCTCCTGTGCGCGGGAGTGTTCATCCCCGTGCCGTATTCGGAGATGTCCCCGGGGCCGACGGTGAACACGCTGGGCGATCACGGCGGCGAGCCGGTGCTCCACATTTCCGGGCGGAAGACGTATCCGACCAGTGGCCATCTGAACATGACGACGGTCCGGGTCACCAGCGCCGACTACCGGATGAACCTGGTCGAGGCCGTCTACGGCTGGCTCGCGCACGACAACAAGGTGGTGCCGCACGAGACGCTCTACCCGGACGGCAAGACCGAGGAGCAGTCCACGCAGGAGAACGCCGAGGAGTTCAGCCAGTCCCAGGAGAGCGCCAAGGTCGCCGCGCTGAAGGAACTCGACGTGCCGGTGAAGTCGTGGGTCATCGTCTCGACGGTCGTCAAGGGTTCCCCGGCCGAGGGCAAGCTGCACGCCGGGGACGTGATCAAGGCCGTCGACGGTACGGCGGTGAAGGAGCCGGCCGACGTCGCGAAGCTCGTCACGAAGCACGAGCCGGGCCAGGACGTCCGCTTCACGATCGTGCCCGCCAAGGAGCAGGCCGCCGCGGAGAAGGAGAAGCGGACGCCGACGAAGACGCAGGACGTCACCATCACGACGACGACGTCGGACGACGACGGCAAGAAGCGGGCCATCGTGGGGATCTCCGCGGGGACGGACCACACGTTCCCGTTCACCATCGACATCAAGCTGGCCGACGTCGGCGGGCCGAGCGCCGGTCTGATGTTCGCGCTCGGCATCTACGACAAGCTCACGCCCGGCAGCCTGACCGGGGGCAAGTTCGTGGCCGGTACCGGGACGATCGACGACGAGGGCAAGGTCGGTCCCATCGGCGGCATCGAGATGAAGACCGTGGGTGCGCGGGCCAAAGGCGCGCAGTACTTCCTGACGCCCGCCGACAACTGCGAGGCCGCCGCCAAGGACACCCCCGAGGGCCTCACGCTCATCAAGGTGAAGACCATCAAGGACGCCCTCGGCGCTCTCAAGGACCTCCGCAGCGGCGACACCGCCGATCTGCCGAAGTGCGGCACGTAGTCCACCGGGCCGGGGACCGGCCCGGGCCGCGCAGCCGCCCGGCTAGTCCTCGAACGTCGCCGCCAGTGCCTCCGCCAGACCCGGTACCAGGTCGGAGCCGGTGAGGACCTCCGTCGGGGAGTCCTTCTCGCGCAGGCGCAGGGCCGACTCACGCGTGCCGTCCCGCAGGACCGCGACCGTCATACGGACCTCCTGACGGTCCGGGTGGTCCGCCACCCACTTCGAGAGCGCGGCCTCGTCCAGGCCCTGCGGAACCTGGGCCTCCGCGGACGGCGGCAGCATCAGGCGCTCCACGGCGAGGGCGCAGCCGGCCACCGCGTCGGGCCAGGCGATGGTGGCCAGGAACTCGTCGAGCGGCTTGCCCGTTGGCACTTCGTCCTGCTCGATCGGGGTGAGGCCGGAGGTTTCCGACTCGTCGTCCAGACCGAGCCGGTCCGCGAGCGAGGGCTGTTCGGCCCGGAGCCGGGCGGTGTCGACGAGTGCGAAGAGGCGGGCTGACTGGTCCCAGCCGAGGCCGGAGACGTACTCGTCGATCTCGAGTACGGCCCGGGTGAGCGGGCTCGCCGCCATGGGAGTGTTGGACATGGTCACAATCCTGCCTCGTTCCCGGCCGGAATCGGGAACCGAGTAAACGGTGAGTAAGTTGCATAGGTGGGGGCCCGCGATCACGGGGGCCACGGACGGTCCGTGAAGACGCGGGCCTTACGAATCAACAGCGAACTTCGAGGTGCGCACCTTGGCTTTCCAGATGCCGGACCGCGGCGGAGGCCCGACAGGGCCGCGGATCAGAGTGGGCCGCCCGTCCCGGCGTGTCCGGACCCTGCTCATGACACTGGGCGTCCTGGCCGTCCTCGGCATGGTGTTCACCATGTTCGCGGGCTTTTGGACGGACTGGCTCTGGTACCGGTCGGTGAACTACTCGTCGGTCTTCACCACCACCCTGTGGACCAAGATCGGGCTCTTCTTCGTCTTCGGCCTGCTCATGGCCCTCGCGGTCGGGGTCAACATCTGGCTGGCGCACCGCCTGCGGCCGCCGCTGAGCGCCATGTCCATGGAGCAGCAGAACCTCGACCGCTACCGGATGGGCATCGCGCCCTACAAGAAGTGGCTGCTGCTCGGGATCACGGCCCTGGTGGGCCTGATCGCCGGAGCCTCCGCGTCCGGCCAGTGGCGGACGTGGCTGATGTGGGTCAACGGCGTGCCCTTCGGCCAGAAGGACCCCCAGTTCAAGCTGGACGTCTCCTTCTACGCCTTCGACCTGCCTTTTTACCGCTTCCTGCTCGGCTTCGGCTTCGCCGCCGCGATCCTGTCCGTGATCGCCGCCGCGCTCACGCACTACCTGTACGGCGGGCTGCGCGTCACCAGCCCCGGCGCCCGCGCCACGGCGGCGGCCACCGGGCACCTGTCGGTGCTCATCGGCATCTTCGTGGCCCTGAAGGCGGTCGCGTACTGGCTCGACCGGTACGGACTGGCCGTGAAATCCAGCGACTTCAGGGCGACCGACAACTGGACGGGCCTGAGGTACGTCGACGCCAACGCCTACCTGCCGGCCAAGACGATCCTGTTCTGCATCGCCGTCATCTGCGCACTGCTGTTCTTCGCCACCCTGTGGCGGCGCACCTGGCAGCTGCCCGTGATCGGCTTCGGCCTGATGGTGCTCTCCGCGATCCTCATCGGCGGCCTCTACCCGGCGATCGTGCAGAAGTTCCAGGTCCAGCCGAACGAGCAGGCCAAGGAAGCGCCGTACGTCGAGAAGAACCTCGAGGCGACGCGCAAGGCCTACGGCATCGACGGCACCAAGGTCACCGACTACTCGGGCACCAGCAAGACCGAGGACAAGACCACGCTCCGCGACGACGTCGGCTCCACGGCGAGCATCCGGATCATGGACCCGAACATCGTCTCGCCGACGTTCCAGCAGCTCCAGCAGATCAGGAACTACTACGCGTTCCCGAACAACCTGGACGTCGACCGCTACAGCAAGGACGGCAAGGACCAGGACACGGTCATCGGCCTGCGCGAGCTGAACCTGGCGGGCATCCCGAAGAAGAACTGGATCAACAACCACTTCCGTTACACCCACGGCTACGGAGTGGTCGCCGCCGAGGGCACCAGTGCCGACGCCCAGGGCCGTCCGAACTTCACGGAGTCCGACCTGCCCTCCGAGGGCGACCTCGGCACGTACGAGCAGCGGGTCTACTACGGCGAGAAGACCACCACGTACTCGATCGTCGGCGGTCCCCAGAAGGAGATCGACTACTCCGACGACAACGGCGAGAAGACCACCAGCTACAAGGGTGACAGCGGGGTCGACCTCTCCAACCCGGTCAACCGGGCCGCGTACGCGGTGGCGTTCGGCGAGCCGCAGATCCTGTACTCCGGCGCCATCGGCGACGGTTCGCGGATCCTCTACAACCGCACGCCCAAGGAGCGCGTCGAGGCGGTGGCCCCCTGGCTGACCATCGACGGCGATGCCTACCCGGCGGTGGTGAACGGCCGTATCGAGTGGATCGTCGACGCGTACACGACGACGAACGGCTACCCGTACTCCTCGCGCACGACCCTCGGTGACACCACCGCCGACTCGCTGACCGCGACCAACAACAACCGCGCGGTGGTGGCCCAGCAGAACCAGGTCAACTACATCCGCAACTCGGTGAAGGCGACCGTCGACGCGTACACCGGTGAGGTCAAGCTCTACCAGTGGGACACCAAGGACCCGGTCCTGAAGACCTGGATGAAGGCCTTCCCGGACACGGTGAAGCCCAAGAGCGACATCTCCAAGGACCTGATGGACCACCTGCGCTACCCGCAGGACCTGTTCAAGGTGCAGCGGGAGCTGCTCACGCGCTACCACGTGAAGGACGCGACGACGTTCCTCAGCGGCAGCGAGGTGTGGCAGGTGCCGGACGACCCGACGAACCGGTCGGGCAACGCGGTGCCGCCGTACTACCTGAGCATGAAGATGCCCGACCAGAAGGCACAGGCGTTCTCACTGACGACGACCTTCACGCCCAACGGCCGGGACAACCTCAGCGCGTTCATGGCGGTCGACGCCGAGGCGGGCGCCAGTGACTACGGCAAGATCAGAATCCTGAAACTGCCGACGAACACGACGGTCAACGGACCCAAGCAGGTCCAGAGCCAGTTCAACTCCCAAGAGGACATCGCCGAGTCCATCAGGCTCCTGAGAGGCGGCGACTCCGAAGTCGAGTACGGCAACCTGCTGACGGTGCCGCTCGACGGCGGACTGCTCTACGTGGAGCCGGTCTACGTACGCGGTGGTGGACTGAAGTACCCGCTGCTGCGCAAGGTGCTGGTCACCTACGGAGGCCAGACCGCGTTCGAGAACACGCTCGACGAGGCCCTCAACAAGATCTTCGGGACGGACGGCGCGGCCCCCGAGCCACCGGACGAGGGTGACACCACGACGCCACCGCCGACGTCCGACAACCCGACGGTCCAACAGGCCCTGGAGGACGCCCAGAAGGCGTTCGACGCGGGCCAGGAGGCCCTGAAGAACAACGACTGGGAGGCGTACGGCCGGGCGCAGAAGGACCTCGAGGACGCTCTGAAGCGGGCCGAGGACGCGCAGGCCGAGGCCGGCCGCGGGGGCGGCGAGAGCAAGCCCAGCGCGGGCCCGAGCGGCAGTCCGAGCCCGAAGCCGAGCAGTTAGGGCCCTGGCCTGGTCAAATGCCCACCCCGCGTCGTGATACGGTTGTGAACACAACGGCGCGGGGTGGAGCAGCTCGGTAGCTCGCTGGGCTCATAACCCAGAGGTCGCAGGTTCAAATCCTGTCCCCGCTACTGAAATCGCGAAGTCCGAGTGACGGAGCGACCACGAAGGCCCGGATTCCACAACGGAATCCGGGCCTTCGTGATGTGTGAACGCATGTGCTGGTGCAGGCTGCGGCCGTGCCGCCGGGGGGAGTTGGGAGATCTGTGTTTGACTTGTCTCTCTGTGGGCATGTCGACAAAACGCTGTAGTGACCTCACTGGCTGCGGTATACCAGGTGTACCCAGGTTGCAGGTGGTGCGACGATGGACGTTATGGGGGACAAGGCAACTCTGTTCGAGACAGGGCGTTTTGTGCAGCCTTCCCGCCGGGAGGACACCGACACCCCGGACGAGACCGGGGAGATCGCCGACGAGGCGGCCGAGGAGCTGCGTCAGCGGCTCGCCGCTGAGGCCGGCGACGTCGAGGCGATGAGTGTCCTCGGGGCCATGCTGCTGCGCCGTGGCGATCTCGACGGTGCCGAACCCCATCTGCGTGCCGCGACCGCCGCGGGCGACCGGGCCGCGGCCAACAACCTCGGAGTCCTTCTCCACCAGCGCGGATACGCCGACGAGGCCGCCGGCTGGTGGCGGATCGCCGCCGTCGCCGGATCCGCGGCGGCCGCGCACGCCCTCGGCCGGCACCACCGCGAGCGCGGCGACGAACCCGCCGCCGAGTACTGGCTGCGCCAGTCCGCGGAGCAGGGGCACACCCTGGGCGCGTACGCCCTAGCCGACCTGCTCGAGCACCGCGGTGACGCCGGGGCCGAGAAGTGGATGCGGGTCGCGGCCGAGCGCGGGCACCGGGAGGCGGCGTACCGGCTGGCGCGGGCACTGGACCGCAGAGCCACGCAGGAGACCGAGGGGGACAACGGTGTCGCGCTGCTGGAAGAAGCCGAGCAGTGGTACCGGCAGGCCGCCGCGCGCGGCCACCGGCGGGCCGCCCTGCACCTCGGGACGATCCTGGAGAAGCGAGGCGAGCTCAAGGAGGCCGGGCGCTGGTACCTGACGTCCGCCAAGGACGGCGAGGCGCGGGCCGCCTGCGCGCTCGGGTTCCTGCTGCGCGACGCCGGCGACACCGAGAACGCCGCCGTGTGGTGGCTGCGGGCCGCCCAGGACGGTGACGGCAACGCGGCGAACGCGCTGGGCGCACTGCACGCCGAGCGGGGCGAGACCCAGACCGCCGAGCGCTGGTACCGGGCCGCGATGGACGCGGGCGACGTGAACGGCGCCTACAACCTGGGGCTGCTCTGCGCCGAGCAGGGCCGCACCACGCAGGCCGAGCAGTGGTACCGGCGCGCGGCCTATGCCGGTCACCGGGAGGCCGCGAACGCGCTGGCGATCCTGCTGCTGCGGGCCGGGGACGAGACGGGCGCCGAGCCGTGGTTCTCCAAGGCCGCGGAGGCCGGGAGCGTGGACGCCGCCTTCAACCTGGGCATCCTGCACGCAGGCCGGGGCGAGGAGCAGGCCGCGCTGCGCTGGTACGAGCGTGCCGCTGCCGCCGGGCACACCGAGGCGGCGCTCCAGGTCGGCATGGCCCGGCTGCGGGACGGGGACGAGCAGGAGGCCGAGCGGCACCTGCGGTGTGCGGCCGGAGGCGGAAGCGCCGAGGCCGCGTACCGGCTGGCGACCGTGCTCGACGCGCGTCGGCCGCCGGAGCCCGCGCACGAGCTCGGGGAGCCGGTGCACCGGCGGAGCGAGTGCGAGGAGTGGTACGAGAGGGCGGCCTCGCAGGGGCACCGGCGGGCGCAGGTGCGGGTGGGCATGCTCGCGGCGGCCCGGGGGGACGTCGTCGAGGCGGCCCGGTGGTACCGGGAGGCCGCCGAGGCCGGATCCCGCAACGGGGCGTTCAATCTCGGGCTGCTGCTGGCCAGGGAGGGCAGTGAGCCCGAGGCGGCGGTGTGGTGGACGCGGGCGGCCGACGCGGGGCACGGGCGGGCGGCGTTGCGGCTGGCCCTGGTCTACGCGCGTCGGGGGGAGCTGGCGGAGGGGCAGCGGTGGGCCGATCGGGCGGTGGCGTTGGGGCCGGCGTCCGTGGCGGAGCGGGCGGCTCGGTTGCGGGATGCGCTGAGGCAGGAGCTGTCTGCCTGATGCCGCGTCTCGTCACCGTGGGCTGCATGCTCGGCGTTCGTGCGGGACCGGCGGCCCGCGGCTCCAGCTAAGCGATTTGCATCCGTGCTCCGCGTTGACGTAACGTTGCATTCACCGACGCGGGGTGGAGCAGCTCGGTAGCTCGCTGGGCTCATAACCCAGAGGTCGCAGGTTCAAATCCTGTCCCCGCTACTGAAGGCCGAGGGCCGGAATCCGAAAGGGTTCCGGCCCTCGGTGTGTCTACCGGCGATGGCCTACCGCCTCCTCGTAGAGGGAGCGGGTCACCGTCCGCGACTCGGGGAGCGGGTCGCCTTCCGCCACGCCCTGGGATCGGTAGGCGGACTGGAGGCGGTCCGTCGTGCCGGTGCGGATTTCCCAGTCCATGCGGAGGGACGGTGTCGAGCGCAGGATCGCCTCGTCCGCCTTCAGAAGTTTCGCCAGATATGTGACGAAGGTCTCGTTCTTCTTGTAGTCGGCCGCGAAGTACGTGTTCACCGTGCGGATGTACGCCCGCAGCAGTGCCACCCCCGCGTCCACGTCGTCGTTCAGCAGGCTCGGGCCGTAGAGCATGCCGCCCAGGGGCTCTCCGGGGGGCTGGCCGCCCAGGAAGGCGTAGCCGGGTTCGCCGTCGACCCGGCGCCATACGGGGTCGAGCAGCCAGGCGGAGTCGACGCCGCCGTTCTCCAGGGCCGTGAGGACGTCGGCCGAGCCCAGTTGCTGGTAGCGGATCCGGTCGAGGCCTCCGCCGTGCTGCTCCAGAACCTGTTCCATGGGGTAGGCGATGACGGAGCCCTTGCCGATCATCGTGCCGAGCTTCCGGTCGGCCATCCGGACGGCGGTCGCCGTCTCGCCGTCCTTCAGCCGGACCCACAGGCCGCTCTTGGACTTCGGGTCGGGCGAGAAGTTCCCGGCGACCCAGCGGATGGTGAAGCCGCCTCGGATGCCGTTCATGACGGCTGCCTCCGGGGCCGCCCAGAGCGCGTCGACCTCGCCCTTGGCCAGCAGCGGGAGTGCCTCGGGCGTCGGCAGCACCTTCAGCGTGACGTCGAGGCCCTCCTTGTCGAACTCGCCCTTGTCGAGGGCGACTCGCAGGGGTGCCACGTACTCGGCGCCGAGTGTGCCGGTCGCGATGGTCAGCTTGCGCGGCTCGGGGAGCCGCTGGGCGGGCGGGGACCCCGGGCGGCAGCGGGCCGGGGTGCGGTCGGGTGTGAGGTCGGCGGGGTCCGTCCAGGAGCCGGCACCGCAGCCCTCGACCGGGCGGACGGCGCGCGTTCCGTCGTCCGCTTTCGGCGTCGCGCTCCCGGAGGACGGCGACGAGCAGGCCGCCGAGGCCAGCAGCGCCGTCGCGAGCAGGGCGAGGCCGTACGTACGTCCCCTCATGACTGCCCCCGTCCCCGGTCGCGCGGGGCCCACGGCGTGAGCAGCCGGCCGACGAAGCGGACCAGCTCGGAGAAGAGCACGCCCAGGACGGCGACGCAGACGATGCCGACGAACATCACGTCGTTCTGGAAGAGGGCGCGGGAGTCGAAGATCAGATGGCCGAGGCCGTCGGTCGCGGCGATCTGTTCCGAGGCGACGATCACCAGGACCGCGACGCCCGCCGCGATCCGCGCGCCGACCAGGACGGCGGGCAGGGACGCCGGAAGCAGGACGTGGCGGAACATCTGCCACGGGGAGGCGCCGAAGACCCGGCCGGCGTCGCGGTGGCCGTCGGGGACCGCCATGACCGCCGACATGGTGGAGATCCAGACGAAGAAGAAGACCGTGGCCGCCACCAGGGCCACCTGCGGGCCCTCGCCCAGTCCGAACATGTTCAGGAAGACGGGGAGCAGGGCCAGCTTCGGTACGACGTACAGGGCGTCCAGCAGCGGTTCCAGGGCGGCCCGGACCAGTGACATCGAACCCATCAGCAGGCCCAGGAGGTAGCCCGCCGCCATGCCGACGGCGTAGCCGGCCAGGATCCGCTTGAGCGTCGCCCACACGTCCGGCCACAGGTCACCGGCCGCGGCCCGGTCCCAGCCGTCGGCGAGGATCGTGGACGGCGCCGGGTAGACGCGGTCGTCGATCCAGCCCCGGACCGCCGCCAGCTGCCAGAGCAGCACCAGAAGGACGGGTACGGCCGCAGCGAGGGACAGTTCCAGGGTGCGGCGGCGGCGATGGGTGCGGACGGGATGCAGTTCGCGCGGGCCCGGGCGGCGGACCAGGACCGAGGCTCTCGTCCCGGGAGCGACCGTGGTCATGCCGGCACCGCCTCCTTCCGCAGCAAGTCCCACAGTTCGCTCTTCAGCGCGGTGAAGTCGGGGGTGGCGCGGACGTCGCCGGTGCGCGGGCGCGGGAAGGGCGGGCGGCGCTCGGCGATGATCCGGCCCGGGCGGGCGGACATCACCAGGACGCGGTCGCCGAGGACGATCGCCTCCTCCAGGCTGTGGGTGATGAACAGGGTCGTCGTGCGCAGCGCCTGGGTGATCTCCAGCAGTTCGTCCTGGAGGATCGTGCGGAGCTGGGCGTCCAGGGCGGCGAACGGCTCGTCCATCAGCAGCAGTTCGGGCTCGACCGCCAGGGCGCGGGCGATGGCGACGCGTTGCCGCATGCCGCCGGAGAGGGCCGCCGGGTAGGCGTGCGCGAAATCGGCGAGGCCCGTGCGAGCAAGCCAGTCGGCGGCGCGGGCGTTCGCCTCCCGGCGCGGGACGCGCTGGACGTCGAGGCCGAAGCGGACGTTGGCCTGGACGGTCTTCCAGTCGTAGATGCCGTAGTCCTGGAAGATCATGGCGGCCGGGCGCGGGCTGGACGTGCGGATCTCCAGCGTGCCGGTGCTGGGCCGGAGCAGCCCGGCGGCGATGCGCAGCAGGGTGGATTTGCCGCAGCCGGAGGGGCCGACGAGGCAGACGAACTCGCCCGGCGCGACGGTCAGGTCGAGGGGGCCGAGGGCGTCGACCGCGCGAGGGCCCCGGCCGAAGGTGCGCGTCAGGTCATGGGCGGTGACTTTTGGATACGGCTCTCCCACTTCGGTCTCCTCGCGGAGTGCGGAACGGACTGGTGGGTGCCGTTGACCATATGACGACCCGTCAGATACGGGAAGTCCACGGACAGCGCGAAGCCCCGGCGCCCATCGGTGCCGGGGCTTCACGCGAGAAGGACGGAGCGCGAGAAAGGCGTCGCGCGAGGAAGAGAGGGGAGGGCGGGAAGGCTAGGCGGCCGCGCAGTTCGGACAGACGCCGCGGTACGTCACCTCGACGTCCGACACCGTGAAGCCGAAGCGCTCCGAGTCGGGGAGGTCTGCCAGCGGGTTGCCGACCGGGTGGACGTCGCGGATCGCGCCGCACTGGGCGCAGACCAGGTGGTGGTGCGGCTGGTGGGCGTTCGGGTCGTACCGCTTGGCGCGCTGGTCGGTGGAGACCTCGAGCACCTCGCCGAGCGACACGAGCTCACCGAGCGTGTTGTAGACGGTCGCCCGGGAGATCTCGGGCAGCTTGGCGACGGCCCGGGCGTGGACCTCGTCGGCCGTCAGATGGACGTGTTCGCCGTCGAGGACCTCGGCCACGACGCGCCGCTGCGCGGTCATCCGCCATCCGCGTCCGCGCAGGCGTTCCAGAAGGTCGCTCATGACGACCAGCCTAACAGCAAAGGGGACCAGGTTCCGAACAGGTGTGAACTTAGAGTCCAGCTTGACTTGGACTATGTCTAATGTAGGATCGGAAACGGCTTTAGCCAAGGGACAGGATTGGTCAGGATGGCGCAGGAGGCGTACGTGACGCAGGGACCGCTTACGACGGAGGCCGGTGCTCCGGTCGCCGACAACCAGAACAGCGAGACCGCGGGCGTGGGCGGCCCGGTGCTCGTCCAGGACCAGCTCCTGCTGGAGAAGCTCGCCCACTTCAACCGCGAGCGCATCCCGGAGCGTGTCGTGCACGCGCGCGGCGCCGGCGCCTACGGCACCTTCACGGTGACCGCCGACGTCACGCCGTACACCCGTGCCGCGTTCCTCTCCGGGATCGGCAAGCGGACCGAGGTCTTCCTGCGCTTCTCGACCGTGGCCGGCAACCTCGGGGCGGCGGACGCCGTACGCGACCCGCGCGGCTTCGCGCTGAAGTTCTACACCGAGGAGGGCAACTACGACCTCGTCGGCAACAACACCCCGGTGTTCTTCATCAGGGACGCCATCAAATTCCCGGACTTCATCCACACCCAGAAGCGCGACCCGTACACCGGCTCGACGGAGGCGGACAACGTCTGGGACTTCTGGAGCCTGTCGCCCGAGTCCACGCACCAGGTGACCTGGCTGTTCGGCGACCGCGGCATCCCGGCCTCGTACCGCCACATGGACGGCTTCGGGTCGCACACCTTCCAGTGGCAGAACGAGGCCGGCGAGGTCTTCTGGGTCAAGTACCACTTCAAGACCGACCAGGGGATCAAGAACCTCACGCAGGCCGAGGCCAACCGGCTGGCCGGCGAGGACCCCGACTCCCACCAGCGCGATCTGCGCGAGGCCATCGAGCGCGGTGAGTTCCCGTCCTGGACCGTGCAGGTGCAGATCATGCCGGCGGCGGACGCGGCGACGTACCGCTTCAACCCGTTCGACCTGACCAAGGTCTGGCCGCACGCCGACTACCCGCCGATCGAGATCGGCAGGCTGGAGCTCAACCGCAACCCGGAGAACATCTTCGCCGAGGTCGAGCAGTCGATCTTCAGCCCCGCGCACTTCGTGCCGGGCATCGGCCCGTCCCCCGACAAGATGCTCCAGGGCCGCCTCTTCGCGTACGGCGACGCCCACCGCTACCGCGTCGGCATCAACGCCGACCACCTGCCGGTGAACCGCCCGCACGCCACCGTGGCGCGCACCAACTCCCGTGACGGTCACCTCTACGACGGCCGTCACAAGGGTGCGAAGAACTACGAGCCGAACAGCTTCGGCGGCCCGTTCCAGACGGACCGTCCGCTGTGGTCCGCCACGGCCGTGAACGGTGTCACGGGCAACCACCCGACGCCCGTCCATGCCGAGGACGACGACTTCGTGCAGGCGGGCAACCTCTACCGGCTGATGAGCGAGGACGAGAAGGAGCGGCTGATCGCCAACCTGGCGGGCTTCATCGCCAAGGTCTCGCGGGACGACATCGTCGAGCGGGCGATCGACAACTTCCGTCAGGCCGACGGGGACTACGGCAAGCGGCTGGAGGCCGCGGTCCAGGCCCTGCGCGGCTGAACTCCAGCACTGGACCGCTTGCGGTAGGGACGGCCCGGGCTCCTTCGAGGGGCCCGGGCCGTTCGTGCTGTCAGGCGGGCACCTGCTGACGCGCCGGTGCCCAGCAGCGGATGATGTCGCGGACCGAGACGACACCGGCCGGCTCGTCGCGGTCCAGCACGATGAGATGGCGGAAACCGCCGTGCGCCATGGCGCGGGCCGCCTCCTCCAGGGTCCAGGCCGGAGTGGCGAACACGACGTCGGTGGTGGTGTGGGCGTGGGCGCGTTCCGTGTCCGGGTCCTGACCCTGGCCCACGGAGATGAGGATGTCGCGTTCGGTGAGGATGCCGATGCCGCCGGCGTCGGGGTCGTGGACGATGGCCGCGCCGACCTTGCGGGCGGCCATCAGTGCGGCGGCCTGGCGAAGCGTGTGGGCCGGGCCGATGGTGAGGACGACAGTGCTCATGGCGTCACGGACGAGCATGGATGGGCCTCCTGGGGATGTCCCCGCCGTTTGTTCATGTTTTCACAAGTTCACAAGCGGGCGGACTCTCAGGGTGGCAGGTAAAGGGAGGGTCAACAAGGGGGCGCTCGGTGACAGGGGGCGCGCTCGGTGGCGGCGGTCGCTCAGTAGCGCTGGTTGAGATACCCCAGCAACTCGTCGTGCAGCAGGCCGTTCGACGCGGCCGCGTTGCCGCTGTGCGGGCCCGGGCGGGAGTCGAGTCCGGTGAAGGTGCCGCCGGCCTCGGTGACGATGATCGCGGTGGCGGCCATGTCCCAGAGCGACAGCTCCGGCTCGGCGCACATGTCGACCGAGCCCTCGGCGACCATCATGTACGGCCAGAAGTCACCGTACGCGCGCGTGCGCCACACCTCGCGGGTGAGGTCCAGGAAGCCGTCCAGGCGGCCCTGTTCCTCCCAGCCGCTGAGGGAGGAGTACGCGAAGGAGGCGTCGGCGAGTTTCCCGACGCGGGAGACCTGGAGGCGGGTCGCCTTCGTGAGGCTGCGGCCGGTGAACGCGCCGTGACCCTTCGCGGCCCACCAGCGGCGGCCGAGGGCGGGGGCGGAGACGACGCCGACGACGGGCTGGAAGCCGCCCTCACCGGCCTCCATCAGGGAGATGAGGGTGGCCCAGACGGGGACGCCGCGCACGTAGTTCTTGGTGCCGTCGATGGGGTCGATCACCCAGCGGCGGGGGCCGGTGCCCTCGACGCCGTACTCCTCGCCGAGGATCGCGTCCCGTGGACGGGCGCGGGCGAGTTGGCCGCGGATGAGTTCTTCGGCGGCCTTGTCCGCTTCGCTCACCGGGGTCATGTCCGGTTTGGTCTCGACCTTGAGGTCGAGGGCCTTGAACCGGTCCGTCGTCGCGGCGTCGGCGGCGTCGGCGAGGACGTGGGCGAGACGCAGGTCGTCGAGGTAGTCGGGCATGTACCGAACCTATCTGCCGAGGTGGGGGTGGGGCTACAGGGGGTTTGTGGGCGGGGGTGACGGTGTTGTGGGGGCTCGGGGGTGGGGGTGACCGCGGCTTCGGAGCCGAGGGCGGCAGGTCGGCTCAAAGGCGACCCCGCGTGCTCTCGTGAACCCTTGACAGTGGTTTCCCGCGCGTCAAATCTGGGCGCAGAGCCGCTCGCCCCAAGGGGAGGCGATGATGCCTGCAGCGCGGGAATCTCTACTGGACGCCGCTTACACGGCGCTGGCGCGCCGGCCGTGGTCCGCCGTGCGGATGGTGGACGTGGCCGCGGCGGCGGGAGTGTCCCGGCAGACGCTGTACAACGAGTTCGGCAGCAAGGACGGGCTCGCCCGGGCCCTCGTGAGGCGAGAAGCCGACGGATATCTCGCCGGGGTCGACCGCGCGCTCACCGCGCACAGCGACCCGCGCGAGCGGCTCACCGCCACCGCCGAGTGGACCACCTCGGCGGCCCGCGAGAACGCCCTCGTCCGTGCCATGCTCACCGGCTGCTGGAGCGAACGGCTGCCGTCCCCGGCCCTGTCGGCCGTGCCGTCCACCTCCGTGGTACCGGCCCAGCGCCGCGCCGACGGCCCACTGCCCTCACCCGGCGACTTCGTCACCCTCGTCCGCGACCGTGCCGTCACCGTCCTGGCCGGACCCGGCGCCCCCAGGTCCGACACCGCCGATCTGGCCCGCTCCTGCGAACTCGCCGTCCGGCTCGCACTGTCCTGCGTGGCCGCGCCTCCGGGCGAGGGCGGCGTCGCCGAGCTGGTCCGCAGCGCCCTTCAGCAGCAGGTCGGCTGACGGGACGTCAGTGCGACGAACCCGACAACTGAAGCCCGATCACACCGATGATGACGAGGCTGATCGACACGATCTTCAGCGTCGACACCAGGTCGCCCAGGAACACCATGCCGTAGATCGCCGTGCCCGCCGCGCCGATGCCGGTCCACACGGCGTAGGCGGGACCCACGTCGAGTTTCTTCAGCGACAGGGTCAGCAGGCCGAAGCTGCCGAGGGCGAAGATGCAGAACGCGACCGTCGGCCAGAGCCGGGTGAAACCGTGCGACAGCTTCAGGCACACGGCGAAGCCGGTCTCCAGCAACCCCGCCACGATGACCAGCAGCCACGCCATGAGTCGTTCCTCCCGTATCCCACGTTCAGCGACCGCTTAGTCAGTTTGAGCAAGTTCGCCAGATTCATCAGCTTCTGGTCGGTCTTGGATCCGGCTTGGTGCGATTATGCACTTACCGTCCACGCGCCATGACAAACAACGCGGAGGTCAGTCGCCTTCCTTGCGCTCCCGCGTGGCCAGCAGCCGTCGCAGCGAGTACAGCCGCGCCGGATCCGCGTGCCCCTCGGCCACCCACGCGTCCAGCGCGCAGTCGGGCTCGTCGTGGCTGCACGCGCGCGGGCAGCCCTCGGTGCCCGGTTCCAGGTCGGGGAAGGCGTGGATGACCCGGGACGGGTCCACGTGGTTCAGCCCGAAGGACCGTACGCCCGGTGTGTCGATCACCCAGCCGTCGCTGTCCGCCAGCGGCAGCGCCAGCGCCGAGGTGGTGGTGTGCCGGCCACGGCCCGTCACCGCGTTCACATGCCCGGTCGTACGCCGCCGCTCCTGGGGCACCAGCGCGTTGACCAGGGTCGTCTTGCCGACACCGGAGTGGCCGACGAACGCGGTGATCTTGCCGTCGAGCTGCTCCCGTACGCGGGCGACTGCGCTGCCGTTGTGCAGTTCCTCGCGGCTGGTGACGACGTAGGGGATGTCGAGGTGACCGTACAGCTCCAGCAGCTTGTCGGGCGGTGCGAGGTCCGACTTGGTCAGGACCAGCAGCGGGTCCAGGCCGCCGGCGTAGGCCGCGACCAGACAGCGGTCGATCAGCCGCGGGCGGGGCTCCGGGTCGGCCAGGGCCGTGACGACGGCCAGCTGGTCGGCGTTGGCGACGACCACGCGCTCGTACGGGTCGTCGTCGTCCGCCGTGCGACGCAGGACCGAGGTCCGCTCCGCGATGCGGACGATCCTCGCGAGTGTGTCCTTCCTGCCGGACAGGTCGCCGACGAGCGCCACGCGGTCGCCGACCACGGCCGCCTTGCGGCCCAGCTCGCGGGCCTTCATCGCCATGACCACGCGGTCCTCGACGAGGCAGGTCAGGCGGCCCCGGTCGACGGTGAGGACGAGGCCCTCGGCGGCGTCCTCGTGCTTGGGCCGGATGTTCGTCCGGGGCCGGGTGTTCCGGCGGCCGGGACGGGTGCGGATGTCGTCCTCGTCGGTGTGCTTGCCGTAGCGGCGCATGACCTGGTCCCCGCGTCCTACGCCCCGAGCATCCCGGTCCACAGGTCGGGGAAGTCGGGCAGGGTCTTGGCCGTCGTCGCCACGTTCTCGATCTGCACGCCCTCCACGGCGAGGCCGATGATCGCGCCGGCCGTGGCCATGCGGTGGTCGTCGTAGGTGTGGAAGATCCCGCCGTGCAGCCGGCGCGGGCGGATGTGCAGACCGTCGGCGGTCTCCGTGACGTCACCGCCGAGTTCGTTGATCTCCTTGGTCAGCGCGGCCAGCCGGTCCGTCTCGTGCAGCCGCAGGTGCGCCACACCCCGCAGGGTCGACGGGGAGTCGGCGAGGGCCGCGACCGCCGCGACGCCCGGCGTCAGCTCGCCGACCTCGCTCAGGTCGACGTCGATGCCGTGGACCGAGCCGGAGCCGGTGAACACGAGCCCGAACTCGGTCAGTTCGCAGGAGCCGCCCATCTCGGTGAAGATCTCGCGCAGCCGGTCACCGGGCTGGGTGGTGCGGGCCGGCCAGTCCGGGATGACGACCTTGCCGCCGGTCACCAGCGCCGCCGCGAGGAACGGCTGGGCGTTGGACAGGTCCGGCTCGATGACCAGGTCCCGGCCGAGCAGGGCGCCCGGCGTGACCCGCCAGACGTTCGGCTCGCCGCCCGACTCGGGCGTGTCCACCTGGGCGCCGACCGCGCGCAGCATGTCGACGGTCATGCGGATGTGCGGCATGGAGGGCAGCGTGGCGCCGGTGTGGCGGACCTCGACGCCCTGGTTGAAGCGCGGGCCGGACAGCAGCAGGGCGCTCACGAACTGCGACGAGGAGGACGCGTCGATCGCCACCGGCCCGCCGTCCAGGGCGCCGCCGCCCTGCACGGTCAACGGCAGCGCGCCACGGCCGTCGTCGTCGATCCGGGCGCCGAGCTGACGCAGCGCGTCGATGACTCCGTTCAGGGGACGCTCGTACGAGCGGGGATCGCCGTCGAAGCGGACGGGACCGTCGGCTAGCGCGGCGACCGGCGGCAGGAAGCGCATCACCGTGCCGGCGTTGCCGACGTCGACCGTGGCCGGACCGCGCAGGCCCGTGGGGAGCACCCGCCAGGCCTCGCCCGTGCCGTCGGGGCCCACGCCCTCCTCGATCTCGACGCCCATGGCGCGCAGCGCGCCGGCCATCAGCAGGGTGTCGCGGGAACGCAGGGGGCGGCGCAGCCAGCCCGGTTCCGAGGCGAGGGAGGCGAGGACCAGGGCGCGGTTGGTGACCGACTTGGACCCGGGCACGTGGACCGTCGCGTCGACGGCTCCGCTCGCGTGCGGGGCGGGCCAGAGGGCGGTGTCTGCGGTGTTCGGGGCCATGGCTTCACTTTATAAGGAGCAGAGGTTCGGGTGCGGCGCCGTGGGGGCCGGTCGAGCCGACGCGGCGGAGCCGCACCCACAGGCCCGCGCCCCTCAGGCCGGCTGGTCACAGGCCCAGCAGCCAGCGCCCTCCGCCGAGCAGCGAGCACAGCGACACCGCGTGGAACAGGAAGAACCACAACGCCGCCGGCACATGCGTCAGCCGCGACAACTGGTCCGCGTCCGAGTCCCCCGCCCCGCCCCGCGCCCGCTTGGCCTGGAGCTCGAACGCCGGACGCACCCCGCCGATCAGCAGGAACCACACCACCACGTACGCGAACGCCGCCTGGACCTGGGGGCCGGCCAGCCAGGACACCAGCACGAACAGGCCGCCGGTGATGACCATGGTCAGGGCGCCGTACGCGTTGCGGATCATCACGAGCATGGCCAGCAGCAGGGCCGTGGCCAGCCACAGCAGCAGCGTGATGCGGCCGGCGCCCAGCAGGGCCGCGCCGCCGAGGCCCAGCAGGGGCGGGGCGGTGTACCCGGAGGCAGCGGTGAGGATCATGCCGATGCCGTACGGCTTGCCGCGGCTGACGGTCAGGCCGCTGGTGTCCGAGTGCAGCCGTATGCCGGTGAGGGTGCGGCCGCTGAGCAGGGCCACGAGCCCGTGACCGCCCTCGTGGGCGATGGTGATGGCGTTGCGGGAGATGCGCCACAGCCCGTGCGGGATCACCACGGCGAGCGCGACGCCCAGGCTCGCGATCACCACCCAGAGGTCGGGGTCGGGCTGGGTGCCGGAGACCTCGTCCCAGAGGGAGGCGAGCGAGGCGGTTGCGGTGCTGTCCATGTGCGGCGTTGGCTCCCTGTGGGCGGATGGAATCTGGCAGTGTGACACGTATGTGCGGACGGTATGCAGCGAGTCGTAGGCCAGAGGATCTCGCAGGAATCTTCGAGATCGAGAAGTGGGAGCCCGAGGAGACTCTGGAGCCCGACTACAACGTGGCGCCCACCAAAGAGGTCTACGCCGTCCTCGACCGCCCTCTGAAAGACGCGGACGACCCGCGCCCGGTTCGGCAGCTGCGCACGCTGAAGTGGGGGCTCGTCCCGTCCTGGTCGAAGACCCCCGAGGGCGGCGCCCGGATGATCAACGCCCGCGCGGAGACCGTCCACGAGAAGCCGTCCTACCGTCGCGCCTTCACCTCCCGGCGCTGCATCCTGCCCGCCGACGGCTACTACGAGTGGGTCACCGGCACGCAGGAGCGCGAGCTGGAGGTCGAGGGCAAGAAGAAGCGGCCCCGCAAGCAGCCCTACTTCGTGACCCCGGCGGACGGGTCGGTCTTCGCCATGGCCGGCCTGTACGAGTTCTGGCGCGACAAGACACTGCCGGACGACCACCCGCAGGCCTGGTGGGTGACGTGCTCCGTCATCACCACCGAGGCCGAGAAGAGCCCGCTGGCGGTGTCCCCGGCCGACGGTCCGCGGGCCCTGGCCGAGATCCACCCCCGGATGCCGCTGATGCTGACGCCCGACCGCTGGGACGCCTGGCTGGACCCGGCCCGCACCGACCCCGACGACCTGCGCGAGCTGCTCGCCCCGCCGCCCGCCGGGCTGATGCGCGCCTACCCCGTCACCACGGCCGTCAGCAACGTCCGCAACAACGGCCCGGAGCTGCTCAAGGAGCTGGAAGGGCCCGAAGAGGGCACACTCTTCTGACGTGACGAACGAGATCATTGCCACGGACACGGGGGACGCCCGCATCACCTGGCATCGGGCGGAGAAGGCACGGCTGGTGCTGGCGGTGAGCCACGGGGCCGGCGGGGGCATCGAGGCGCGGGATCTCCAGGCCCTCGCGCGGGTCCTGCCGGAGCACGGCGTGAGCGTCGCTCTCGTCGAGCAGCCCTGGCGGGTGGCCGGGAAGAAGCTGGCGCCGGCGCCGAAGACCCTGGACGCGGGGTGGCGGGGCATCTGGTCCGCGGTAGCCGCGCCCGGGCTGCCGGTGATCTCGGGCGGGCGCAGCGCCGGAGCCCGAGTGGCCTGCCGCACGGCCGTCGAGCTGGGTGCCCGCGCCGTCCTGGCCCTCAGCTTCCCCCTCCACCCGCCCGGCAAGCCCGAGAAGTCCCGCGCCGCCGAGCTGCTGGGCTCCGGGGTGCCCACCCTGGTCGTCCAGGGCGGGAACGACCCCTTCGGGAAGCCCGGGGAGTTCCCCGAGGGGCCGTACGAGCTCGTCGAGGTGCCGTACGGCGATCACGGCTTCGCCGTCCCCAAGCGCGCGGAGATCACGCAGCAGGAGGCAGTGGCGGTCATCACGGACGCGGTCGTGGAGTGGACCGGGTCACTCGGGTAAAGCTCCGGGAATGCCGGGGCGGCGAGCACTGTTGTGCGGGACGTACGTGCTGGAGACCAGCACCGATGCCGTAGGAGAGGAAGTCCGCCGCATGGGTTCGACCTTCTGCCCGAGCCGCAGCAGCCGCGCCGACCTGGACTGGACGGTGCTGCACGCGGCCAAGACCGCCCCTATTCGGGCGGCGGGCGGACCGGATCGTCGTCTATCCTCCGATTCGGGTGAGACCGGTCTCGGTCTCACGAGAACACTGGAGGAGGTGGGTCCGGTCACAGGGACCGACGCAGGGACCGAACACGGCCAGGCGGAGCAGCCCGAGGGCCAGGGCGGCACGGGCGCGGAGACGGCCGCGGAGCGCAACGCGCGCTTCGAGCGGGACGCGCTCGAGTTCCTCGACCAGATGTACTCGGCCGCGCTGCGCATGACGCGCAACCCGGCCGACGCCGAGGACCTGGTGCAGGAGACGTACGCGAAGGCGTACGCGTCCTTCCACCAGTTCCGCGAGGGCACCAATCTCAAGGCGTGGCTGTACCGGATCCTCACGAACACCTTCATCAACTCGTACCGCAAGAAGCAGCGGGAACCGCAGCGCTCCGCGGCCGAGGAGATCGAGGACTGGCAGCTCGCCCGTGCCGAGTCGCACATGTCGACGGGTCTGCGCTCCGCGGAGTCGCAGGCGCTCGACCACCTGCCCGACTCGGACGTGAAGGAAGCGCTCCAGGCGATCCCCGAGGAGTTCCGCATCGCCGTCTATCTGGCGGACGTCGAGGGCTTTGCCTACAAGGAGATCGCCGACATCATGGGGACACCCATCGGTACGGTGATGTCCCGGCTGCACCGGGGCCGCCGTCAGCTGCGCGGCATGCTGGAGGACTACGCCCGTGACCGCGGGATGGTCCCGGCCGGCGCCGGAGAGTCGAACGAAGCGAAAGGCTCGGGGTCATGAGCTGCGGAGAGCCGCACGAGACGGATTGCAGCGAAATCCTCGATCATCTCTACGAGTTCCTCGACCGTGAGATGCCGGACTCGGACTGCGTGAAGTTCGAGCACCACTTCGAGGAGTGCTCGCCCTGCCTCGAGAAGTACGGGCTCGAGCAGGCCGTGAAGAAGCTCGTCAAGCGCTGCTGTGGGCATGACGACGTCCCCGGCGACCTGCGGGACAAGGTCATGGGGCGGATCGAATTGATCCGCTCCGGCCAGGCCGTCCCCGAGCAGGACGTCACCGCCTCGCCGACCACGTCGCAGGACTCCTGACACTCCCGCGCTTTTCAACTACCCCACCTCTGAGGGGGTAGTCATCCTCGAACGCATCACTCGAACGTGCTAATCCGCGGGTTATCCGCCCGCGGAGCCCCCCACCGCCGTCCTAGGCTCCGGGCCTGATGGACATGGCCGGGGGAGGGCTCATGGATGCGGTACCGGTGCGGGCACGTGTGTACGTCGCCTGTGTCGTCTTCGCCGCCCTCCTCTGCCTGCTGCCGCTGCCGGGCGTCCGCACGCCCTGGTGGGCCGTGCTGCTGCTCGCCGCGCTGTACGCGGGCTGCGAGCGCGTCGCCCGGTCCCGGTTCGTCGGGATCTCCCATCCGGCCGGGACCTTCTATCCCGTGCTGCTCGCCGGTGCCTTCCTGCTGCCCGCGCCCGCCGCCGCCCTGGTGGCCGTGCCCGGTGCGCTGCTCTCGCACGTGGAGCAGCGGCCCGTGGCGCTGCGGCGGGTCTGGCGGGCCGCTCAGCTCGTCCTCGGCGTCTGGGCCGCGGCGCGGGTGCACCGGGCGCTGGGCGGGCGGGACGCCGTCCTCGCGGGCGACGTCCCCTACGCGCTCGGGCCGGCCGGGGCGGCCGTGCTGGCGTTCTGCCTGGTGCTCGCGGTGCTGGACGGCGGGATCCTGGCCGTGGCCGAGCGGGTGCCGGTGCGGCGGGCCTGGCGGGGACTGGTGGCGCGCTCGCTCGCGCCGATCGCCGTGCACGGGCTGGCCGGGCTGATGATGGCCGTGCTGTGTCGCAGCCCCTACGGTCCCGTGGCGGCCCTGCTCGTGCTGCTGCCGATGTGCGTCTCCTGGTGGGCCTTCGCGCAGTACCACCGGGAACGGGCCGCCCACCAGGCGACGATCCGGGCGCTGGTCCAGGCCGTCGACATCAAGGACGGGTACACCCGCGGGCACAGTGAGCGCGTCGGGCAGGCCTCCATGATGATCGCGCGCGAGCTGGGCATGGACGACGAGCGCGTCGAGGTGCTCCGGTTCGCCGGGATCCTGCACGACGTCGGCAAGCTGGGCGTCCCCACCCGGCTGCTCCGCAAGGACGGGCCGCTGACGCCCGAGGAACGACGGGTGATCGAGCTGCACCCCGAGTACGGGCACGAGATGGTGCGCGGCATCGGCTTCCTCGGGGAGGCCCGCGCCGCCGTGCTGCACCACCACGAACGGCTGGACGGCAGCGGGTACCCCTACGGCCTGGTGGGCAGTCAGATCCCGGAATCCGCGCGGGTCGTGGCCGTCGCGGACGCCTTCGACGCCATGACCTCCACACGGAGCTACAGCAGGGCCCGGCCCGTCCCGGTCGCCCTGGCGGAGCTGAAGCGCTGCTCCGGCAGCCAGTTCGACCCGGTGATGGTCGCGGCCCTCGTGGAGGCCGTCGGCCGGGCGGGATGGCGCCCCGCCGTGACCGCCGACGACGTCCACCCGCCCCGGATTCCCCCGCCCGGCGCACCTGTCTCCAGCCCGCCGGGAGCACACCGGTGAGCGCGTACCGCCCGCCGCCGCTGTTCACCCTCGTCCACGCCTGCGCCGCCCTCCTCGCCGCCGGCTCCCTCGCCGTCACCCTCCACCACGGGCTGGAGGAACGCCGGGGCGCCCTCGCCTTCGGCGTCCTCGTCACCGTCGGGGAGCTCGCCCGGCGCAACGGGGCGCAGGTCAGGGAGCCGGCGCCGCTCGGGGCCGCCGCGGCCCTGTCGTACGCGCTGCTCGGCGAGGCCGGCGGGCGGGCCACGCACCACGGCCCCGCCCAGGTCGTCGCCGTCGTGCTGGCCGCCTCGCTGCTCGGCAGCGTGCCGCACGTGGCACGCGGTCAGGGGCCCACGCTCGACCATCTGGCGCGCCGGGTGCTCACCGTCGGGTTCGTCGCCGTGTGCTTCCAGCCCCCCTACAACCGGGGCATGTTCGACGACTGGGGCGGTCCCGCCTACGCGCTGCTGCTGCTCGCGCTGCTGTCCCTGACCGCGCTGTGCGATGCCGTGCTCGCCGCCGCGCTGGCCCACTCCCGCACCGGCTGGCCCTTCGGGCCCGTGCTGCGGGACGAGCTGCGGGCCGTGTGCGGCATCGGGGCCGCCGTCATCGCGACGGGGGCGGTGATGGCGCTGGCGGTCGCCGTGGTGGGCCTGTGGGCACTGCCTGTCTTCTCCGTGCCGCTGCTGCTCGCCCAGATGTCGTTCCGCCGGTACGCCGCCGTCCGGGCGACCTACCGGCAGACCATCGCCTCCCTCGCGCGGGCCACCGAGGTCGCCGGGTACACCCCGGCCGGGCACGCCCGCCGTGTCGCCGCGCTCAGTCTGGCCGTGGGGCGTGACCTCGGCCTCACCGAACCCGAGCTGGCCGTGCTGGAGTACGCCGCGCTCATGCACGACATCGGCCAGCTGAGCCTCGTCGACCCGGTGCCGTCGGGCGCCACCGCCGGCCTGCCCGCCGCGGAACAGCGGCGGATCGCGCTGCTCGGCGGGGCCGTCGTCCGGCAGACGGGCGTCGACGAGGCGGTCGCCGTGGTCGTGGAGCGGCAGGCCGACCCCTTTGCGGAGCAGCCGCTCGCCGCGCGGATCGTCCGGGCCGTGAACGCGTACGAGGAGAAGTCCCGGGAAGGTGGTCCCGGCGGGCCGCTGACGGCGCTGGAGGAACTCCGGCTCGCCACCGCCGGGGAGTACGCCCCGGAGGTGGTGGAATCGCTGGCCCGGGTACTGGCAAGGAGCAGTCTGACCATGCGCCTGACTGGGTAACCCATGGGTAATGAGCGCCCCGGAGGCCGTACGTGGTTGGATGCGAAGAAGAAGGTGTCCGGGGGCTCGAAACACAGCTACGGCCAGCCCACCGCACGGAACTGGCAGGCGGGAATCGTGAGGATCTTCGGCAAGGGACGGCACCGGCCCTCCGCCTCCTGGCGGCAGGCCACAGACCGGGCGTTCACTCTCATCGGCGACGGCCGGTACGAGGACGCGGGCGCACTGTTGACACGTGCCGCCGACCTGGAGCCCTGGCTGTCCGAGTCCTGGTTCAACCTCGCCCTGCTGCACAAGTTCCGGCACGACTGGGAGCAGGCGCGGGCGGCGGGCCTCAGGGCCGTGGCCCTGCTCGACCGGGACACCGGAGCGCCCGACTGGTGGAACGTCGGCATCGCCGCGACCGCCCTCCAGGACTGGCCACTGGCCCGGCGCGCCTGGCAGGCCTACGGACTGCGGGTGCCGGGGGCGGCCAACGACTCCGGTGAGCCGGTCGGCATGGACCTGGGCAGCGCGGCCGTACGGCTGTCCCCGGAGGGGGAGGCCGAGGTCGTGTGGGGGCGGCGGCTGGACCCCGCGCGGATCGAGGTGCTGTCCATTCCGCTGCCGTCGTCGGGGCGGCGCTGGGGTGAGGTCGTGCTGCACGACGGCGTGCCGCACGGGGAGCGGACCACGGCCGCGGGGCACACCTACCCGGTGTTCGACGAGATCGAGCTGTGGGCGCCGTCGCCGGTGCCGACGTGGGTGGTGCTGCTGGAGGCGGCGACGGAGTCCGACCGGGACGCGCTGGAGCAGCTTGCCGCGGATGCCGGGTTCGCCGCCGAGGACTGGTCCTCTTCGGTGCGGTTGCTGTGCCGGATGTGTTCCGAGTCGCGGATGCCGTCGGACGAGGGTGACGGGGAGCACCTCGACCCGCACGACCACAGTGAGCCGGGGCATCCCGGGCCGCTGGGGCATCGGACGGACGGGCAGCTGTGGGTTCCCGAGCGGGAGTGCGGGCTGGCCGCGCCGGCTTCGCTGGTGAGGGGGCTTTTGGACGGGTGGGTGGCCGACAGTCCGGATTCTCGGGATTGGCGGGATTTGGAAGAGGTGTGCTAGGCCCCTTGCCGGGTGCGGCGCCGTCGTGGTTTCTCGCACAGGTCCCCGCGCCCCTGAAAGCGGCGTCCGACACCCGCGTAACCTGTATCAGCATCTCAGCCCGGTTTGGTTCAGGAAGGCGTACGTAACGTCATGGCTCAGCAGGACACCGATCAGCAGCGCGCGGGCGTGCTCCCCGTCGATGACGAGGGGTACGTGATCGACACGGAGGACTGCGAGGAGCGCGAGGCGGCCTGGCGGGAGCGGGGGACCTCGCGGCCGATCACGGTGGTCGGGAACCCGGTGCTCCACAAGGAGTGCAAGGACGTCACCGAGTTCGGCGACGACCTCCAGCAGCTGGTGGCGGACATGTTCGCCTCGCAGCGCACCGCCGAGGGCGTGGGCCTGGCCGCCAACCAGATCGGTGTCGACCTGAAGGTCTTCGTCTACGACTGCCCGGACGACGAGGGCGTCCGGCACACCGGTGTCGTCTGCAACCCCAAGCTCGTCGAACTGCCCGCCGAGAAGCGCCGGCTGGACGACAGCAACGAGGGCTGCCTGTCGGTGCCGACCGCGTACGCGCCGCTCGCGCGGCCCGACTACGCCGAGGTGACCGGGCAGGACGAGAAGGGCAACCCGATCCGGGTGCGCGGCACCGGATACTTCGCTCGGTGTTTGCAGCACGAGACCGACCACCTGTACGGCTACCTCTACATCGACCGCCTCTCGAAGCGCGAACGCAAGGACGCGCTGCGGCAGATGGCCGAGAACGAGCCCCGGTACCCGGTCGTCGCGAACGACTGAGACCTCAGGATCACCAGGCGAACGGCGTCTGTTCGGGCTTCCCGCCCCGGACAGGCGCCGTTCGTCTGCTTCGTTCGCCTGTCCGTCGCACGTTCGATCGCTTCCGCTCTTCTGGTGATCAGGTACCAGTCACACAACGGGAGGTTCCCAGCCCTGTGGGGCAGTGAATGAAGCAAATACGTTCCCAGAACGGTCAGTTGTAGTGCTGAATGGGAGTAGCGGGGTATGCAACGGCGCACGCCCAGCACGGAAGGAGGGGCGCCCGCGCCAACTGGCGGCTGAGAGGGGTTAGTTCGTGCATGCTTTGTCACACGGCACCACATCGACACCGACCACCATCGCGGTTCCACCGTCGCTCTCCCTTCCGGTGATCGAGGCGGCGTTTCCCCGGCAACTCCACCCGTATTGGCCGAAGTGCCAGGAGAAGACCCGCGCCTGGCTGCTCGAAAAACGGCTCATGCCCGCGGACAAGGTGGAGGAATATGCCGACGGCCTGTGCTACACGGACCTCATGGCCGGGTACTACATCGGCGCCTCCGACGAGGTGATGCAGGCGATCGCGGACTACAGCGCCTGGTTCTTCGTCTGGGACGACCGCCACGACCGCGACATCGTGCACGGCCGTCCGGTCGCCTGGCGGCGGCTGCGGGACCGGCTGCACTCGGCCCTCGACTCCCCCGGGGAGCATCTGCACCACGAGGACCCACTGGTCGC
The DNA here is from genome assembly GCF_900236475.1 of Streptomyces chartreusis NRRL 3882. GTDB lineage: Bacteria > Actinomycetota > Actinomycetes > Streptomycetales > Streptomycetaceae > Streptomyces > Streptomyces chartreusis_D. The sequence goes on along the minus strand of NZ_LT963352.1, from coordinate 3,048,922 downwards.
CGGGTTCGCGGACAGCGTGCTGCGGCTGTACGCCTTCCTGCCGGGGACATGGAACCTCCGGTTCGCGCGGCACTTCCACGCGGTGATCGACGCGTACGACCGGGAGTTCTACAACCGCACCCACGGAATCGTGCCCTCGGTCGAGGAGTATCTCCTGCTGCGCCGGCTCACCTTCGCCCACTGGATCTGGACGGATCTGCTGGAGCCGGCCGCGGGATGCGAACTCCCAGCCACCGTACGGAAACACCCGGCATATCGGCGGGCGGCGCTGCTGAGTCAGGAGTTCGCCGCCTGGTACAACGACCTCTGCTCGCTTCCGAAGGAAATAGCGGGCGACGAGGTGCACAATCTCGGAATCAGTCTCATCACTCATGAGGGGCTGACCCTGGAACAGGCGGTCGTCGAAGTCAGGCGCCGCGTCGAGAAATGCATCACGGAATTCCTCGACGTCGAACAGGAAGCGTTACGGTTCGCCGACGCCCTCGCCGACGGCACCGTGCGGGGAAAGGAACTCAGCGCCGCCGTGCGGGCCTGTCTGAGCAATATGCGGAACTGGTTCAGTTCCGTCTACTGGTTCCATCACGAGTCCGGCCGGTACATGGTCGACAGCTGGGACGACCGGTCCACGCCCCCGTACGTCAACAACGAAGCGGCAGGTGAGAAATGACCGTCGAGTCTGTGAAGCCTGAAGCCCCTCTGGCCCCGGAGTTGCGTGAACCGCCCCGGGCGGGCGGCGGTGTACCCGTCCTGGGACACGGCTGGAAGCTGGTGCGCGACCCGCTGGCGTTCATGTCGCGGCTGCGCGACCACGGCGAGGTGGTCCGGCTGAAGCTCGGACCGAAGACGGTGTACGCCGTCACCACCCCGGCGCTCACCGGCGCCCTCGCGCTGAGCAACGACTTCATCATCGCCGGACCGCTGTGGGAGTCCCTGGAGGGCCTGCTCGGCAAGGAGGGCGTGGCCACCGCGAACGGCCCGCGGCACCGGCGCCAGCGGCGCACCATCCAGCCGGCCTTCCGGCTCGACGCCATCCCCGCCTACGGGCCGATCATGGAGGAGGAGGCGCACGCGCTCACCGAGCGCTGGAAGCCCGGCGAGACCATCGACTGCACCTCCGAGTCCTTCCGGGTGGCCGTGCGCATCGCGGCCCGCTGCCTGCTGCGCGGCGACTACATGGACGAGCGGGCGGAGCGGCTGTGTGTCGCGCTCGCCACCGTCTTCCGCGGGATGTACCGGCGGATGGTGGTGCCGCTCGGACCGCTCTACAAGCTGCCGCTCCCGGCCAACCGCGAATTCAACCGGGCTTTGGCCGATTTGCATCTCCTGGTGGACGAGATCGTCGCCGAGCGCCGCGCATCCGGTCAAAAGCCGGACGATTTGCTGACGGCATTGCTGGAGGCGACGGACGAGAATGGCGACCCCATCGGGGAACAGGAGATCCATGATCAGGTCGTCGCAATCCTCACCCCTGGCAGCGAAACCGTCGCCTCCACGATCATGTGGCTGTTGCATATGCTCGCGGAACACCCAGAACACGCGGACCGGGTGCGCGACGAAGTAGAAGCCGTCGCCGGTGGGAGGCCGGTGGCATTCGAGGACGTCCGGGGACTCAGGCACACCAACAATGTCGTGGTCGAGGCCATGCGTTTGCGCCCCGCCGTCTGGATTCTGACGCGCCGGGCAGTGCGGGACACCGAACTCGGCGGATACCGGATTCCGGCCGGGGCGGACATCGTCTACAGCCCGTACGCGATCCAGCGCGACCCGAAGTCGTATGAGCGGAACCTGGAGTTCGACCCCGACCGCTGGCTTCCGGACCGGGCCAAGGACATCCCGAAGCACGCCATGAGCCCGTTCAGCGTGGGCAATCGCAAGTGCCCCAGCGACCACTTCTCGATGGCGCAGCTGACGCTGATCACGGCGGCGCTGGCCACCAAGTACCGCTTCGAGCAGGTGGTCGGCTCGAACGACGGCACCCGCGTCGGCATCACGCTGCGGCCGCACGACCTGCTGCTGCGGCCGGTGGCGAGGTGAGCGTGGGACCGGCTCAGGCCGCTTCGGGGCCCCGGAAGGTCCGCCGGTAGGCGTTCGGCGTCGTGCCCACGGCCCGGACGAAGTGGTGGCGCAGCGTGGCCGAGTTGCCGAACCCCGTTCGACCGGCGATCGCGTCCATCGTCTCGTCCGTCGCCTCCAGCAGCCGCTGGGCCAACAGCACGCGCTGGCGCAGGATCCAGCGGTAGGGGGTCGTCCCGGTCTCCTGCTGGAAGCGACGGGCGAAGGTGCGCGGGGACATGTGGGCGCGGGCGGCCAGCTGCTCGACGGTGACCTCCTCGTCGAGGTGCCGCTCCATCCACGCCAGCACCTCCCCGATCGTGTCGGCCTCGGAGTGCGGCAGCGGGCGCTCGATGTACTGGGCCTGCCCGCCGTCGCGGTGCGGCGGCACCACCATCCGCCGGGCGATCTTGTTGGCGACCTCGGAGCCCTGCTCCTTGCGCACCAGGTGGAGGCAGGCGTCGATCCCGGCGGCCGTGCCGGCCGAGGTGATCACCGGGTCCTCGTCGACGTAGAGCACGTCCGGCTCGACGGCCACCCGCGGGTACTGCCGGGCGAGGGCCTGCGCGTGCCGCCAGTGCACGGCGCAGCGCCGGTCGTCCAGCAGCCCGGCCGCGGCCAGCACGAAGACGCCGGAGCAGACGCTGAGCACCCGGGCGCCGCGGCCGGCCCCGCGCCGCAGGGCGTCCAGCAGCTCCGGCGGGAAGTCCCGGGACTCGTAGCAGTGCCCGGCGGGCACGGCGATCAGGTCGGCCGTCTCCAGCCGCTCCAGACCGTGCTCGACGTGCAGCGAGAAGCCCGTGTTGGTGCGCAGGGCCGGGCCCTCGGCCGAGGCCACCGCGAAGTCGTAGACCGGCAGGCCGTCGTCGCTGCGGTCGGTGCCGAAGACCTCGCACACCACACCGAGCTCGAAGGGGTTCACGCCGTCGAGGAGGACGACGGCCACGTTCTGGAGCATGCCTCCAGTGTGCCTCGTCAGTGGCAGTAATTCGAGGGTCCACGGCAGTACTGCCACTGACGGTAAGGAGTCATCGGCGCGACAGTGGTGTCCATGGACACGAACCAGGCACAGACGCTCATCGCAATGATCTTCGTACTCGGGATGCTGGTCCTCCTGGTCCTCCCGTCAGTGATCGGTATCGTGCGCGACCGGCGCGTCGACCGACAGATCAGGGAGGCCCAGGAGGCCCGTGAGGGCGAGCGCGCTCAGAAGTCCTCGTCCAGGTCGACGGTGCCCTCCACCGCCACCTGGTACGCGGAGGGCCGCCGCTCGAAGAAGTTGGTCAGCTCCTGAACCCCCTGGAGCTCCATGAAGGAGAAGGGGTTCTCGGAGCCGTACACCGGAGCGAAGCCCAGGCGGCTGAGCCGCTGGTCGGCGACGCACTCCAGGTACTGCCGCATCGACTCGGTGTTCATGCCCGGGAGGCCGTCACCGCACAGGTCGCGCGCGAACTGCAGCTCGGCCTCGACGGCCTCTCGGAGCATGTCCGTCACCTGCTGCCGGAGCTGGTCGTCGAACAGCTCCGGCTCCTCCTTGCGGACGGTGTCGACCACGTCGAAGGCGAAGGACATGTGCATCGTCTCGTCGCGGAACACCCAGTTCGTGCCGGTGGCCAGACCGTGCAGCAGGCCCCGGCTGCGGAACCAGTAGACGTAGGCGAAGGCACCGTAGAAGAACAGGCCCTCGATGCACGCGGCGAAGCAGATGAGGTTCAGCAGGAAACGGCGCCGGTCGGCCTGGGTCTCCAGCCGGTCGAGCTGCTCCACCGAGTCCATCCACTTGAAGCAGAACCCGGCCTTCTCGCGGATGGAGGGGATGTTCTCCACGGCGGCGAACGCGGCGGCGCGGTCCTCCGGGTCGGGGAGGTAGGTGTCGAGCAGCGTCAAGTAGAACTGGACGTGCACGGCCTCCTCGAAGAGCTGCCGGCTCAGGTAGAGCCGCGCTTCAGGGGAGTTGATGTGCTTGTAGAGCGTCAGCACCAGGTTGTTCGCGACGATCGAGTCACCCGTGGCGAAGAAGGCGACCAGCCGGCCGATCAGGTGCTGCTCGGCGGGGGAGAGCTTGGCGAGGTCGGCGACGTCCGAGTGGAGGTCGACCTCCTCCACGGTCCAGGTGTTCTTGATGGCGTCCCGGTAGCGCTCGTAGAAGTCCGGGTAGCGCATCGGGCGGAGAGTCAGCTCGAAGCCGGGGTCGAGGAGGTTCTGGGTGGTCATTACTGGCAGGCCTCGCAGGACTCGGGGTTTTCCAGGGAGCAGGCGACCGCTTCGGGATCCGGGGTGGCCTGCACGGGGACGGTGGCCTGGGCCGCGCGGGCGATGCGGGTCGCCGGGCGCGAACGCAGGTAGTACGTGGTCTTCAGCCCGGACTTCCAGGCGTACGCGTACATCGAGGAGAGCTTGCCGATGGTCGGCGTCTCCATGAAGAGGTTCAGGGACTGGGACTGGTCCAGGAACGGGGTCCTGGCCGCCGCCATGTCGATCAGGCCGCGCTGCGGGATCTCCCACGCCGTGCGGTAGAGGGCGCGTACGTCCGCGGGGATCCAGGCGAAGTCCTGCACCGAGCCGTTCGCCTCGCGCAGGGCCTCCCGGGTACGCGCGTCCCACGCGCCGAGCCGCTTCAGCTCCTCCACCAGGTAGGAGTTGACCTGGAGGAACTCACCCGACAGCGTCTCGCGCTTGAACAGGTTGGACACCTGCGGCTCGATGCACTCGTACACGCCCGCGATGGAGGCGATGGTGGCCGTCGGCGCGATCGCCAGGAGCAGGGAGTTGCGCATGCCGGTCGCGGCGACGCGCTCGCGCAGGGCCGCCCAGCGCTCCGGCCAGGTCGGCTGCACGTCGTAGTGGTCGGGGTGGAGCACGCCCTTCGCCGTACGGGTCTTCTCCCAGGCCGGCAACGGGCCGTTGCGCTCGGCGAGATCGGCGGAGGCCTCGTAGGCGGCGAGCATGATCCGCTCGGCGATGCGGGTGGAGAGCCGCTTGGCCTCCGGAGAGTCGAAGGGCAGGCGCAGCTTGAAGAAGACGTCCTGGAGGCCCATGACTCCGAGGCCGACCGGACGCCACCTGGCGTTGGAACGGCCCGCCTGCTCGGTCGGGTAGAAGTTGATGTCCACGACCCGGTCGAGGAACGTGACGGCCGTACGGACGGTCTCGTCCAGCCGCTCCCAGTCGATGTCCCCGCCGGACCGGTCGACGAGCGCGCCGAGGTTGACCGATCCCAGGTTGCAGACCGCCGTCTCCCCGTCGCCGGTGACCTCCAGGATCTCCGTGCAGAGGTTGGAGGAGTGGACGACGTGGCCCGGCTCGGCCGTCTGGTTGGCGGTGCGGTTGGCGGCGTCCTTGAAGGTCATCCAGCCGTTGCCGGTCTGCGCGAGGGTGCGCATCATGCGGCCGTACAGCTCACGGGCGGGCAGGGTCTTCCTGGCGAGGCCCTTCGCCTCGGCCGCCCGGTACGCGGCGTCGAACTCCTCGCCCCACAGGTCGACCAGCTCGGGAACGTCCGAGGGGGAGAACAGCGACCACTGCCCGTCGGCGTTCACGCGCCGCATGAACTCGTCGGGCACCCAGTGCGCGAGGTTCAGGTTGTGCGTGCGGCGGGCGTCCTCGCCGGTGTTGTCGCGCAGCTCCAGGAACTCCTCGATGTCCGAGTGCCAGGTCTCCAGGTAGACCGCGGCGGCGCCCTTGCGGCGGCCGCCCTGGTTCACGGCGGCGACCGAGGCGTCGAGGGTCTTCAGGAACGGGACGATGCCGTTGGAATGTCCGTTGGTGCCGCGGATCAGCGAACCGCGCGCACGGATGCGGGAGTACGCGATTCCGATGCCGCCGGCGTGCTTCGACAGCCGCGCCACCTGGTGGTAGCGGTCGTAGATCGAGTCCAGCTCGTCCTTGGGGGAGTCGAGGAGGTAGCAGGACGACATCTGGGGGTGCCGCGTGCCGGAGTTGAAGAGGGTGGGGGAGGAGGGGAGGTAGTCGAGCCGGCTCATGAGCCCGTAGAGCGCGGCCACTTCGTCCACCGAGCGGCTGGTGTCGTCCTCTGCCAGCCCGGCGGCGACGCGCAGCATGAAGTACTGGGGCGTCTCGACGACCTTGCGGGTGATCGGGTGCCGGAGCAGGTAGCGGCTGTGCAGCGTGCGCAGGCCGAAGTAGCCGAAGCGGTCGTCGGCGGCCGTGTCGATCAGGGCGTCGAGCCGCGCGGCGTGCGTGCGCACGAACGCGGCGGTCCGGTCGGCGATGAGGCCCTCCCGGTGCCCGACGGCCACGGACTCGGTGAAGCGCGTGACTCCCTGCGAGGCGGCCTCGGCGCGGATCCCGATCGTCAGCAGGCGCGCGGCCAGCCGGGAGTAGACGGGATCCTCGGAGATGAGGCCGGCGGCCGCCTCCGTCGCCAGCTCGCGCAACTCCGACGCGTCGGCCCGTGCGGACCGGCCGCGCAGCGCGGCGGCGGCGACCCGGCCGGGGTCGGCGTCGGGGAGGTCGGCGGTCAGCTCGGTCAGGGTCCGCAGCAGCGCGGCACCGGGACCGTCGTGCTCATCTTCGGCGGCTGAGACCGGATCGGCTGGCGCGATGGTCACGTGGGGCTCTCCCTCGCTCGGCACGGGGACCTCACGCAGGGCAGGGGGCAGCACACGAACGCACGCGGCGTCGCGTCCACCGGCCCACTCCGCGAGGCCCGGACGTCAGTGCGCACCGGCCGGACGGCCGGGCGCGCTGTCGGCAGGTCCTCGGACTGACTCCCATACACGCATAAGAAGGCATGGGTACACCGTTGCGGGACAGTTCCGGATTCCCACCGGATTCCCCTGCGGCGACAGCGAGCATGAGCATACATCTTGTGCCGGGTGGTGAAAGCACCCCTAGATGTAGTGTCGCGACGGTTTCACAGCGTCAACTCGTAGGTGAGAAGAGTGATGTCGCCGAGCTCCGGAACGGGATTCCAGTCGCGCTCCGGGGTACGGACGAAGCCGAGGCGTTCGTAGATGCGGTGGGCGGAGTGCATGGTGCGCTGCGTCGACAGGACGACGCGTACACAGCCGTCCGTCGCACGGGCGCGGTCGACGCAGGCGCGGACGAGGGCCTCTCCGGCGCCGCGGCCGCGGGCCTCGTGGGCGACGGCGAGCATCCGTATCTCGGCTTCTGAGGGTCGGGCGATGTCGGCCATGGGTCCGCCGGCGGGGACGAAGGTGACGCCACCGAGGAGGTGTTCGCCTTGGGTGGCCACCAGGACGTCCGCCGCGGCGGCCCGCTTGGCCACGTCCCTGAGTTCGCCGAGGTATCCGTCGCTCTCCCCGAAGTCGAGGAGGCCGTCCTTCAGGTAGGCCTGGGCGGTGATCTCGCCGAGGGCGTCGTATTCGGCGGGCTTCACCCGCCGGATGAGGATGTCCATGGTCCGAGTGTGCGGGACGGGTATGACAACGGGCCGCCGGGTCTTTCACCGACGGCCCGCTGTCACCTGCGACTCAGTGCGAGGTGCCCGCCGTCGCCGGCGGCAGCTCCACCTGGACGCCGGGGTCGCCCGCGTCCGCCGTGTAGTCCTCCGGCTTGGTCTCGTCGATGCCGTCGGGGGCCTTCAGGGCCTTGAGGACGAAGGTCAGGACGACGGTGACGACGACGTTCAGGACGAACGCCGTGAGGCCGATGTAGCCGATCTCGCCGATGCCCGGGATCTCCTTCGAGGAGCCGCCGAAGTGCTTCTGGGTCGGCGAGGCGACGCCGTACGCGGCGACCGTGCCGTAGATCATGCCGACGGCCCAGCCCGCGAGCAGTGCCCAGCGGTGGAACCAGCGGGTGAACAGGCCGCCGACCAGGGCCGGGAAGGTCTGGAGGATCCAGATGCCGCCCAGGAGCTGGAAGTTGATGGCGACCGTCTTGTCCATGGTGAGGACGAAGGCCAGCGCGCCCACCTTCACCAGCAGCGAGACCAGCTTGGAGACCTTGGTCTCCTGCGCGGGCGTGGCGTCGGGCTTGATGAAGTCCTTGTAGATGTTGCGGGTGAAGAGGTTCGCGGCGGCGATGGACATGATGGCCGCCGGGACCAGGGCCCCGATGCCGATCGCCGCGAAGGCCACGCCCGCGAACCAGTCCGGGAACATGGTCTCGAACAGCTGCGGGATCGCCAGCTGCCCGTTCTGCACCTTGATCCCGGCGGCGATCGCCATGAAGCCGAGCAGCGCGAGCAGGCCCAGCATCAGCGAGTACAGCGGCAGGATCGTGGTGTTGCGGCGGATCACCTCACGGTTCTTCGAGGACAGCGTCGCCGTGATCGAGTGCGGGTACATGAAGAGCGCGAGCGCGGAGCCCAGCGCCAGCGTGGCGTACGTCCACTGCCCCGCCTCGGCCGGGACCAGCGCACCGCGCGGCGCGCCCGTCGCCGGGTTGGTCTGGCTGAACGCGTCGCTCGCCTTGGCGAAGATGTCGTCGAAGCCGCCCAGCTTGATCGGGATGTAGATGATCGCCACCGCGATGACGATGTAGATCAGGGTGTCCTTCACGAACGCGATCAGCGCCGGCGCCCGCAGACCCGACGAGTACGTGTACGCCGCCAGCACACCGAAGGCGATCAGCAGGGGCAGGTCCTTGATGAACCAGTTGGTGTTCTCGCCGCCGCCGATGCCCATGACGTCCAGTACGGCCTGGATGCCGACCAGCTGTAGCGCGATGTACGGCATCGTGGCCAGGATGCCGGTCACCGCGACCGCCAGCGACAGGCCCTTCGAGCCGAACCGGCCGCGGACGAAGTCGGACGTCGTCACGTACCCGTGCTTGTGCGAGACCGACCACAGGCGGGGGAGGAACGTGAAGATCAGCGGGTAGACGAGGATCGTGTAGGGCACCGCGAAGAAGCCGGCCGCGCCCGCCGCGTAGATCGCCGCCGGTACGGCCACGAAGGTGTACGCCGTGTACAGGTCGCCGCCGAGCAGGAACCAGGTGATCCAGGTGCCGAACGAGCGGCCGCCCAGGCCCCACTCGTCCAGGCTGTGCTCGTTCTCGGCCTTGCGCCAGCGCGCGGCCAGGAAGCCCATGACCGTGACGGCCAGGAAGAAGAAGATGAAGACGGCGAGTGCGACGCCGTTCACGCCGTCCTTCACTCGGACGCACCGCCCTTCGCGGCAGAGCGGGCGCGCTGGTCACGCTGCCACAGCTTGTAGGCGATCATCGTCAGCGCGGTGGAGATCAGCACCCACGCCATCTGGTACCAGTAGAAGAACGGGATCCCGATGAAGGCCGGGTCGGTCTTGGCGTACGAGCCGACCCACAGCATGGCCACGAAGGGCGCTATGAGGCAGAGGCCGATGACGACGCGCATCGGCGTCACCATCGCCCCTCTGCTGGCTTCTGGGGCTTGCGACATCAGGCGGCTCCGTCCCCTCAGTGATCACCTGTGCAATGCGCAGGCAATCTAGGTCAGGGTGCGGCGGGAACGGAACCCCTCGTCCGTAATGCGGTATCCAAAAGAAACCGAGCTCAGCAGCAGTCGTGCCGCGCCGCGCGCCCTACTCCTGGGGGCGCTTCAGACGCGCCACGAACTTGTAGCGGTCGCCGCGGTAGACCGACCGCACCCACTCCACCGGCTGCCCGTCCCGGTCCAGCGAGTGACGGGAGAGCATCAGCATCGGCAGGCCGACGTCGGTGCCGAGCAGGCCGGCCTCGCGCGGAGTGGCCAGCGAGGTCTCGATGGTCTCCTCGGCCTCCGCGAGATGGACGTCGTAGACCTCGGCGAGCGCGGTGTAGAGGGACGTGTACTTCACCAGGGACCGGCGCAGGGCCGGGAAGCGCTTCGCGCTCAGGTGGGTGGTCTCGATGGCCATCGGCTCGCCGTTGGCCATGCGCAGCCGCTCGATGCGCAGCACCCGTCCGCCGGCCGTGATGTCGAGCAGCCCGGCGAGGCGGTCGTCGGCGGTGACGTAGCCGATGTCCAGCAGCTGCGAGGTGGGTTCGAGACCCTGGGCGCGCATGTCCTCGGTGTACGAGGTCAGTTGCAGTGCCTGCGAGACCTTCGGCTTGGCGACGAACGTGCCCTTGCCCTGGATGCGCTCCAGCCGGCCCTCGACGACCAGCTCCTGGAGCGCCTGGCGCACGGTCGTGCGCGAGGTGTCGAACTCGGCCGCCAGGGTGCGCTCGGGCGGCACCGGCGTGCCGGGCGCCTGGGTCTCGGTCATGTCGAGCAGGTGCTTCTTCAGGCGGTAGTACTTGGGCACGCGTGCGGTGCGGACGGGCGCCCCGCTCTCGTTCTCCGCACTGCTGATGTCGGTGCTCATGCTCCGCCTTCCCGGCTCCTGGGCCGACACGATCTCACTTGTATACCGTCGGCGCCGCTTTTGGTCTAGTCCACAACTCCAGTGGTCTACCTGGAGTATGCCGTGCGCGGCCGGGTTTTCGCCGGGTTCTTACTTAAAGGTTCCTGCATATGTAGGTCGCATAACGGCTGGTCAGAGCTGATTCCGGACTCTTGACAGGCCTGGTGGTCTGGTCCAAGCTCCCCCTACTGGTCTACACCATTGGTCCAGGGCCTGGCCCCACGTTCACCGCGGGGAGCAGGGGGGTCGGTGGCATCCCTGAGGAGGGTGGCGTGAAGCGCAAGCTGATATCCGCGATCGGTATCGCGGGCATGATGGTCTCCATCGCGGCGTGTGGGGGCGAGGGTGGCAGCGGGGGTTCGGACAAGGGCGCGGACGCCAAGGAGCTGACCGTCTGGCTCACCGTCGACGCCCAGAACAACTGGCCGGAGCTGGTGAAGGCGGCCGACGCCGCCGTGCAGAAGAAGCACCCCGGGCTGAAGATCAACCACGAGTACTACGGCTGGCCCGACAAGAACGCCAAGCTCGACGCCGTCCTCGCCACCGACAAGGCCCCCGATGTGGTCGAGATGGGCAACACCGAGATGCTCGGCTACATGGTCAAGGGCGCCTTCGCCCCCCTCGACGCGGGCGAGTTCGACAACTCGGACGCCTGGCTGGACGGCCTCAAGGCCTCGGTGACCTACGAGGGCAAGACCTACGGCGTGCCGTACTACGCCGGCGGCCGCGTCGCCAACTGGCGCAAGGACGTGGCGGCCTCGGTCGGTGTGAAGACGCCCCCGAAGACGTACAAGGAGCTGACCGCCGCCCTGGACAAGATCCAGAAGAAGCAGGGCGACAAGTTCAGCGCCTGGTACCAGCCGACCCGCGACTGGTACGCGGCCATGTCCTTCGTCTACGACGCCGGCGGCGCCATCGCCACCGAGTCGGGCGGCCAGTGGAAGGCCTCCCTCTCCTCGCCCGAGTCCCTCAAGGGCCTCAAGGAGTTCAAGAACGTCGTCGACAAGTACATGCACGGTGACAAGACCAAGGACGAGTCCGACCGCTACATCGTCTACGGCCAGGGCAAGTCCGCCATGATCTTCGCCGCCGCCTGGGAGGGCGCGACCGCCGAGGACCCGAAGAACGACAAGACCGGCAAGCTCAAGGGCAACCTCGAGAACTTCGTCATGCCCGGCCCGTCCGGCAAGAACATGCCGGTCTTCCTGGGCGGCAGCGACCTCGCCGTGCCGGTGAAGTCCGACGCTCAGGCCCTGGCCGCCGAGTGGATCAACGCGTTCACCGGCTCCTCCGGCCAGAAGGGCCTGATCGCCAAGGGCAACCTGCCCAACAACAAGACCGACCTCGCGACGCTGAAGAACGACCCGAAGACGGCGGTCCCCGCCACCGCGGCCGAGTCCAGCTGGTTCGTCCCGATGGCCCCCGGCTGGGGCCAGGTCGAGAAGGCGCAGATCCTCCAGACCATGCTCCAGAGCATCGGCACCGGCAAGAAGTCGGTCGAGGCCGCCGCGAAGGATGCGGACGCCGCGATCGACAAGGTCATCAACACCAAGTGACCTACGGGCGGGGCTCCTGGCCGGGGAGCCCCGCCGTCGTCAAGACCTGAGGGACCGCCGAGGAGCGCGCGATGAGTGCCGCAGACACCACCACCCCTGCCAAGGTGCCGCCACCGCGGCAGGCACCGCCACCTCCCGCCGACGAGCCGCCACGGGTGAGCCGGCCGTCGGGCGGGGCCGCGGTCCCCTGGCTGCTGCTCGCCCCCTGCCTGCTGATCCTGGCCCTGGTCATGGGCTATCCGCTGGCCCGTCTGGTCACCCTGTCCTTCCAGAGGTTCGGGCAGTCCCAGCTGTGGGGCTTCCAGCCGGCCGAGTCGGTCGGGTTCGACAACTTCGCGAAGGTGCTGGGGGACGGCGAGTTCTGGACCGTCGTGGTCCGCACGATCGTCTTCGCCGCCGGGGCCGTCGTCTTCACCATGGTGATCGGCATGGCGATCGCCCTGCTGCTCCAGCGGGTCTCCGGCTGGCTGAAGGTGCTCATCAACATCGTGCTGGTGGCGAGCTGGGGCATGCCCGTGATCGTGGCGACCACGGTCTTCAAGTGGCTCTTCGACTCGGACTACGGCGTGTTCAACGCGCTGCTCAGCAAGCTGCCCGGCGTCGAGATGATCGGCCACAACTGGTTCGCGAGCGGACCCGAGGGCCTGGCCGTGATCATGCTGCTGGTGGTGTGGGGAGCCGTGCCGTTCGTGGTCATCACGCTCAGCGCGGGTCTCACCCAGGTGCCGAAGGAGCTGGAGGAGGCGGCCCGCCTGGACGGCGCCGGCTCCTGGGGCGTCTTCCGCTATGTCACCCTGCCCGTCCTCAAGCCGATCATCGTGATGCTCACGACCCTGTCGGTCATCTGGGACATGGGCGTCTTCCCCCAGGTGTTCGTCATGCGGGGCGGCCACCCCGAGCCGGAGTTCCAGGTCCTCAACACCTACTCCTACGACCGGGCGTTCGTGGTCAACGACTACGCCCAGGGCTCGGCCATCGCGCTGATCACCGTCCTGCTGCTGCTCGGCGTGGTCGCCGTCTACATGCGGCAGATGCTGAAGATCGGAGAGGTCGAATGAGCAGCACTGTGGCTCCCCGGCGGGTGCGGCGCGCGCCGCGGGCGCAGCGGGCGCCGAAACTCTGGTGGAACCTCCTCGGCCTCCTGGTCTTCGTCACCGCGGGCTTCCCGCTCTACTGGATGCTCAACACGGCGTTCAAGCCCGCCAAGGACGCCATCGACCCGGACCCGAGCCTGCTGCCGACCGGCATCACCTTCGCCAACTTCGGCCGGGCGCTGGACATCGCCGACTTCTGGGGCCCGGTGGGCCGCAGCATGGTGGTGTCGCTGGCGGTGGTCGTCATCGGCATGGTCGTGGGGCTGCTGGCCGCGCTCGCCATCTCGCGCTTCGCATTCCGTGGCCGCAAGATCGTGATCGTGGGCATCCTCGCCGTCCAGATGGTCCCGCTGGTCGCCATGATCATCCCGGTGTTCCTGCTGCTCAACGACCTGGGCCAGTACGACCGGCTGACGGGCCTCATCATCACGTACCTGACCTTCATCCTCCCGTTCACGGTCTGGACGCTCCGGGGCTTCATCGTCAACATCCCGAAGGAACTGGAGGAGGCGGCCATGGTCGACGGCTGCTCCCGCACGGGAGCCTTCCTCCGGGTCGTCTTCCCGCTGCTGGCCCCCGGCATGGTCGCCACCTCGGTCTACGGCTTCATCCAGGCCTGGAACGAATACCTGTACGCCCTGATGCTGCTCAGCCAGAAGAACCAGACGGCGACCGTCTGGCTCGGCAACTTCACCACCAAGCACGGCACCGAATACGCCCCGATGATGGCCGGCGCCACGATGATGGCCGTGCCGATCGTCGCCCTCTTCCTCCTCGTCCAGCGCAAGATGGCCGCGGGCCTGACCGCGGGCGCCGTGAAGGGATGACCCCACCCGATGACGACACTCGCCAGCGGTACCGACACGCTCACGCGTGACGCCCTGACGGTTCTCCAGCCCGGTTTCACCGGCACCACCGCCCCCGACTGGCTGCTGCGCCGGCTCGGCGAGGGCCTCGCCTCCGTCGGCCTGTTCGGCCGCAACATCGCCTCGCCCGGCCAACTGGCCGAGCTGACCGCACAACTGCGGGCCGAGCGCGACGACGTCCTGGTCGCGATCGACGAGGAAGGCGGTGACGTGACGCGCCTGGAGGTGCGGACCGGTTCCTCCTTCCCGGGCAACCACGCCCTCGGCGCGGTGGACGACGTGGAGCTGACGCGACAGGTCGCCCACGAACTGGGCCGCCGTCTCGCGGCCTGCGGCGTGAACCTCAACTGGGCCCCGTCCGCCGACGTGAACTCCGACCCGCGCAACCCGGTGATCGGTGTCCGCTCCTTCGGCGCCGACACCGGCCTGGCCGCCCGGCACACCGCCGCGTACGTGACGGGCCTGCAGTCGGCGGGAGTCGCCGCCTGCACCAAGCACTTCCCGGGCCACGGCGACACGGCTGTCGACTCCCACCACGCCCTGCCGCGCATCGACGTCCCCGCGGACGTGCTGACCGACCGTGAACTGACCCCGTTCCGCGCGGCCATCGCCGCCGGCAGCCGGGCCGTGATGAGCGCTCACATCCTGGTCCCGGCCCTGGACCCCGACCGCCCCGCCACCCTCTCCGGCCGCATCCTGACCGGCCTGCTGCGCGGCGAACTCGGCTACGACGGCCTCATCGTCACCGACGGCATGGAGATGCGGGCCATCGCGGGCACCTACGGCATCGAACGCGGCAGCGTCCTCGCCGTCGCCGCCGGTGCCGACGCGATCTGCGTGGGCGGTGGCCTGGCCGACGACGAGACCGTACGGCGTCTGCGCGATGCCCTGGTCACGGCCGTACGCACGGGCGAGCTGCCCGAGGAACGCCTGGCCGAGGCCGCGGACCGGGTCCGGGCGCTGGCCCGCTGGGCGAGCACGGCCGGTCACTCGCCCGACGAGACCCACGGCAGCGAGATCGGCCTGCACGCCGCCCGCCGCGCCCTCACGGTCACCGTCGCCCCGGGGCTGGGGAGCCCGGAGACCTTCGAGCCCCTCACCGAACCTCCCTACGTCGCCGCCCTCACCCCCGTCGCCAACATCGCCGTGGGTGACGAGACCCCCTGGGGCGTCGCCGCCGAACTCGTCCACCTCCTGCCGGGCACGGTGACGGGCAGCTACTCGGCGGAGGACGGCAAGGAGGGTGATGCCGGTGCCGGTGAGAGCGCCGGACGCGCGGCCCTCGAGGCAGCCGGTCCGCGCCGCATCGTCGCCGTCGTCCGCGACGAACACCGCCACCCCTGGATGGCCTCCGCCCTCGACACCCTGCTGGCGGCCCGCCCCGACACCATCGTGGTCGAAATGGGCGTCCCCCAGGCCGCACCCCGCGGCGCCCTGCACATCGCCACCCACGGCGCGGCCCGCGTCTGCGGCCGGGCGGCGGCCGAGGTGATCGCCGGGGTGTAAGCCTGTCGGGTTGCAGCTACTGGGTTGTAAAGCTACTTCCGAATGTAGTACTTCTTATACATGAGCGAGCAGGTTCACAACAGGCTGGCCGTGGTGCGCGCCGAACGGAAGGTGTCGCGGCAGAGCCTGGCCGAGGCAGTGGGAGCCCACTACCAGACCATCGGCTACATCGAGCGAGGGCAGTACAACCCGAGCCTCGACCTGGCACTGAGGATCTCGAAGTTCTTCGATCTGCCGGTCGAGGCCCTGTTCTCCCTCGAACCGTTCCGGCCGCTCACGGACGAGGTCTACGGGAGGAACCAGCCATGACGACGACACGCCTGACCCGCTACGACCGGAGCATGCTGCGGCTCATGAACGACCGCCGCGGCCAGGCCTGGTACGCCACGGCGGCACGCCGACGCCTGGCCGTCGCCGCACACATCACCCTCACCGTGGCCATCGGCGGACTGATGACCCACTTCTTCCTCGCCGAGGGCGAGCCGCTGTGGCCCGTCGCCGCGATGGCGGTACTGCTGCTTCCCTGGATGGTCGCGACCGGCGTCATCAACGGCGCCACCCGGGGCCTGCTGGAGCTGCGCGAACACGTGCTGGACGAGCGGCAGTCGGCGGAGCGCAGCCGCGTCCTGGCCCGGGCCCACCGCATGACGACCCTGCTCCTGGCCGCGGCGGCGATCGCCCTGCTGATCACGGGCGGTGTCGACGGCGACGCCCCGAAGGCCTACGCCGCACCCCTCCTCCTCGCCGTCCTCGTCGTCCACTGGGTCATGCCGTTGTGGGTGGCCGGCCTGCGGGCCCAGGACGAGCCGGCTGACGACGAGGCTCTGGATGCAGGGGCGCTCGGCCGCTAGATCCCCTGCCAGTCGGGCTTGTTGGCGTAGGTGTGCCGGAAGTAGTCCGCCAGCTTCAGCTTCGACGCGGCGGCCTCGTCGACCACGACGGTCGCATGCGGGTGGAGCTGGAGCGCGGACGCGGGGCACACCGCGGCGACCGGCCCTTCCACCGTCGCCGCGACCGCGTCCGCCTTGCCCTCGCCGGTGGCGAGCAGTACCAGGTGCCTGGCCTCCAGGATGGTGCCGATGCCCTGCGTGATCACGTGGTGCGGCACCTGGTCGATGTCGCCGTCGAAGAAACGGGCGTTGTCGATCCGGGTCTGCTCGGTCAGCGTCTTGATCCGCGTCCGCGACGCCAGCGACGAACACGGCTCGTTGAACCCGATGTGCCCGTCGGTCCCGATCCCGAGCAGCTGAAGATCCACACCACCGGCGTCGACGAGCGCCTTGTCGTACGCCTCGCACGCGCCCTGTACGTCCTCTGCCGTGCCGTCCGGACCCGTGAACTGGCCCATCCCGATGCCGAGCGGCTCCAGCACCTCACGCCGCAGCACCGAGCGGTACGACTCCGGATGGTCGGCGGGCAGCCCCACGTACTCGTCGAGCTGGGCTATCCGCGCCCGCGTGACGTCCACGGCACCGGAGCGCACCTTGGCCGCCAGTGCCTCGTACACGGGCAGCGGCGTCGAGCCGGTCGCCACGCCGAGCAGGGCGTCGGGCTTGCGCCGGAGCAGCTGGGCCATGGCCTCGGCGATGAGCTCGCCGCCCGCCTTGGCGTCCGGAACGATGACAACTTCCACGCTGGGCCTGCCGATCTGAGAGGGATGCTCAACTGGGACTGGACCCGGGAGGGGCCGTGTGGTTTAGACCAATCTAACAGAGCGGGGGCGCCGCTCCCAGGGTGAATGCAGCCGGTCCCACGCGGGCAGCCACCCGGTGCCGACCAGGTCTCCGGCAGGTGTACGGCACCGGCCCCGCGTGGGCGTTCCGCGGTGCGGGGGAGTGGAATGGGAGCTGCATCTGCCCGCGCCCCGGAAGGACCCCGCCATGACCGCCGCCGCCACACCTGACACCCTCAGTGAGCGCCCGGGCCGGGTCATGGCCCGGGAGATGGCGGAGCAGCCCGCCGTCCTGCGCCGGATCCTGGCCGACGGTGCCCCCGCCATCCGGGACGTGGCACGGCAGATCGCCGCCCGCGCTCCCCGCTTCGTCCTCCTGACCGCCCGCGGCACCTCCGACAACGCCGCCCTCTACGCCAAGTACCTCCTGGAGATCCGTCTCGGCCTGCCCTGCGGGCTCACCTCGATGTCCACCACCACGGCCTACGGCGCCCGGCCCGACCTCACGGGCGTCCTCGTCGTCACCGTCAGCCAGTCCGGCGGCTCTCCTGATCTGGTCGCCTCGACCCGGGCCGCCCGCGAGGCCGGCGCGATCACGCTCGCCGTCACCAACAACCCGGACTCACCGCTCGCCGGCGTCTCCGAGTACCACATCGACATCATGGCCGGACCG
Source organism: Streptomyces chartreusis NRRL 3882 (assembly GCF_900236475.1). Lineage (GTDB taxonomy): Bacteria > Actinomycetota > Actinomycetes > Streptomycetales > Streptomycetaceae > Streptomyces > Streptomyces chartreusis_D. The sequence goes on along the minus strand of NZ_LT963352.1, from coordinate 3,031,209 downwards.
GAGAAGGCCCTCCCCGCGACCAAGACGTACACCGCCTCCCTTCTCGCGCTCTACCTGTTCGTCGAGGGCCTGCGCGGCGGCGACGGCGCGCCCGCGCACGTGCTGCCGGATCTCGCCGGGCAACTGCTCGCCCGGCAGGACGAGGTGCGCGCCCTCGCCGCCCGCTACCGCTTCGCCGAGCGCATGGTGATCACCTCGCGCGGCTACGGCTATCCCACGGCCAAGGAGGCCGCGCTCAAGCTGATGGAGACCAGCTACATCCCCGCCCTCTCGTACTCCGGCGCCGATCTGCTGCACGGGCCGCTCGCCATGGTCGACAACGTCTCCCCGGTCATCGCCGTCGTCACCGACGGCAAGGGCGGCGAGGCGCTTCAGCCGGTCCTCGACCGGCTGCGCGACCGCGGCGCCGACCTGGTCGTCATCGGTCCCCGGCATCAGGTCGAGCAGGCGTCGGCCGGCTTCGTCCTGCCGACGGACGACGTGGCCGAGGAGGTCCAGCCCGTCCTGGAGATCATTCCCCTCCAGCTCCTGGCCTACGAGGTCACCATCGCCCGCGGCCAGGACCCGGACGCGCCTCGGGCGCTGGCGAAGGTGACGGAGACCCGTTGACCGAGGGCGGGGCCGGGACCCCTCGGCTGTGCGCCGGCGGCCCCTACGTGAGCGAACCCCCCGTCACATCCACCCAGCTCCCCGTGACCCACCGCCCCCCGTCCGAGACCAGGAACGCCACCACGTCGGCGACTTCGGCCGGCTCGCCCACCCCGCCCAGCGCCGACAGCGCAGCGGCCTTCGCCCAGCCGTCGGCACTGCCGTGCAGCAGCTCGGCCGTGTTGTCGGTGTCTATGATGCCCGGCGCCACCGAGTTCACCGTGATGCCCCGAGGCCCCAGCACCTTGGACAGGTCCCGTGAGAGGACGTCCAGCGCGCCCTTCGTCATCGCGTACGCCATGTTGTCCGGCATCACCGCCGTCCGGGCCAGCCCCGACGAGATGTTGACGACCCGGCCGCCGTCCCGCAGTCGCGTCATGCCGTGCTTGAGGATGAACAACGGCGCCTTCACGTTCACCGCGAAGACCTTGTCGTACTCCCGCTCGTCCAGCTCCTGGATCGGCCGCGTGTTGCCGATCCCCGCGTTGTTCACCAGGATGTCCAGCCCGTCCGCGTGCCGGTCGAACTCCGCCCACAGCGCCTCGGCGTCCCCCGGCAGGCCCAGCTCCGCGCCCACCGCGAACGCCGAGCCGCCCGCCGCCTCGATCGCCGCGACCGTCTCCTTCGCCGCCGTCTCGTTCCTGCCGTAGTGCACCCCGACCCGCGCGCCGTCGCGCCCCAGCCGCTCGGCGATCCCTCGCCCGATGCCCCTGCTCGCCCCCGTGACGAGTGCCGTCCTGCCCGTGAGCACGCCCATGGCGGCGCCCCCTTCTCATTTACCTAGCGGTCGCTACATAAATGACCGTACCCCACGCCGGCGACATTTCTCTAGTGCCCGCTATAAAATGCACTCCATGGTGAACGACGACGGGACCGCGAGGGCCGAGAGGCACGGAACCGCGACGGGCGAGGACGGCGGAGCGATGACGGGCAAGGGCAGGGGGAGGCCCCGCGGCCGCCCCCGCTCCTTCGATCGCGAGACCGCCCTCGAGAAGGCGCTCCTGGCCTTCTGGGAGCACGGCTACGAGGCCACGTCCGTCTCCGACCTCACCCGCGTCATGGACATCGGCGCCCCCAGCCTCTACGCGGCCTTCGGCGACAAGCGGTCCCTGTTCGAGGAGGTGGTGCAGGTCTACGGCACGAGGTACGGCTCGTTCACCGACCGGGCCCTCGCCGAGGAGCCCACCGCCCGGGGCGCCGTCGAGCGCATGCTGCGCGAGGCCGCCACCGCGTACACGGAACCCGGCCACCCGCACGGCTGCCTCGTCGTCCACGCCGCCGCGAACTGCTCGACCCCCGAGGTCGAACAGTCGCTGCGGGACCGCCGCAACGCCAACATCGCCGCGTTCGAGAGCCGCATCAGAGCCGATGTGGCCGCCGGAGTGCTGCCCCCGGGTACCGACGCCGCCGCTCTGGCCCGTCACACCGGAGCGATGATCCAGGGCATGTCACAACAGGCGCGGGACGGGGCGAGCCGGGAGGAACTGGAGGCGGTCGCGGAAATTGCCATGTCCATCTGGCCCCGCACAGGAACCCACACGGGTTAGGCTGCGTGGAGGACGCCGGCGCGTCCGACCAGTCGGAGAACTAACAACAACGAACAGCCTCCAACGCATGGACACCAACGAGTGGTCTAGTCCACAATGCGTGATGAGAGCGCGTGTGCAGCGCGCACCAGCCTCCGCCTTCCCCGCACAGGAAGGCGGACAGAGGAACCGAGGCTCTCTGCCCTGACTGCCCCGGGTCCTCGTCCTTCGGCCGACCGGGACCGCACACCCCACGGCCGATACTGCTCCGGGCTGCGGTGCCGGGAGGGTTGAGGGTCCCTCTCAGGCGCCGCGGCCCGCGGGTGTTCCAGGAGCCCGTACCTGTCCGAGCCGGTACATTTCAGAGCCGTACAAACCCCCGGGTACGCTCGCTCACGTGCCCTCCATGAACGAACTCGTACGCCAGCACACCGCCCTCGACGACACCGATCTCGAGTGGCTCCACCTGCTGGTCTCGGAGTGGCAGCTGCTCTCCGACCTCTCCTTCGCCGACCTGGTGCTGTGGGTCCCCACCAGCGACGGCACGAGGTACGTGTCCGTCGCGCAGATGCGGCCCAACACCGGTCCGACGTCCTACCAGGACGACATGGTGGGCCACCTCGTCCCGCGTGGCCGCCGCCCGATGCTGGACGCCGCCCTCGACGAGGGCCGCATCGTGCGCGAAGGGGACCCCGAGTGGCGTGAAGAGGTCCCCGTCCGGGTCGAGTCGATCCCCGTACGGCGCGAGGGGCGCGTCCTCGGTGTCATCGCGCGCAACACCAACCTCCTCACCGTGCGCACCCCCAGCCGCCTGGAGCTCACCTATCTCCAGAGCGCCTCCGACCTCGCGCAGATGATCGCGGCCGGCTCCTTCCCCTTCGCGAACCAGCAGCTCGACATGGACGCCTCCCCCCGGGTGGGCGACGGCCTGATCCGGCTCGACGCCGACGGCATCGTCCAGTACGCCTCCCCGAACGCGCTGTCCGCCTACCACCGCCTCGGCCTCGCCTCCGACCTCGTCGGCCAGCACCTGGGCAAGACCACCGCCGAACTCGCCCCGACCCGGGGGCCGGTGGACGAGGCGCTCGCCAAGGTCGCCAGCGGCTGGGCACCGCGCGAGTTCGAGATCGAGGCCAGCGACGGGGTCATCCAGTTCCGCGCGATCCCCCTCAAACCCAAGGGCACCCGCATCGGCTCGCTGGTCCTGCTCCGTGACGTCACCGAACTCCGTCGCCGGGAACGCGAGTTGATCACCAAGGACGCGACGATCCGGGAGATCCACCACCGCGTCAAGAACAACCTGCAGACGGTGGCGGCGCTGCTCCGCCTCCAGGCCCGGCGCATCGAATCCGACCGTGGCCGCGAGGCCCTGGAGGAGGCGGTGCGGCGCGTCGGATCGATTGCGATCGTGCACGAGACGCTCTCCCAGAACCTGGACGAGCGCGTCGAGTTCGACGACATCGCCGACCGGGTCCTGGCCATGGTCGCGGAGATCTCCCCGGGCAAGGTCACCGGCCGGCGCACCGGCCGCTTCGGCATCCTCGACGCCGAGGTCGCCACTCCGCTGTCGATGGTGCTGACCGAGGTTCTTCAGAACGCGCTGGAGCACGGCTTCCGCGAGGGCGACACCGGCACGGTCGAGGTGTCGGCGGTCCGCGGCGGTACCTCCAAGGAGGCCCGCCTGCTGGTGACCGTCCAGGACGACGGCGTCGGCCTGCCGGAAGGCTTCGATCCGCAGACCGCGGGCAATCTCGGCCTCCAGATCGTACGGACGCTCGTGGAGGGCGAGTTGGGGGGAACCTTCGACATGGTCCCGGCCCCGGAGCGCGGCACCCGCGTGATCCTCGACATCCCGGTGCCGGCGCGGAAGTAGAAGCAGCAGCATCCGGGGCCCTCGGAAGCGACCCACAAAAGCATTGAGCCCCGGGCCAGTAAATGGCCCGGGGCTAAAGCTCGTTGCTGCTTAACTAAGCGCATCGGGGGAACTGCGCGCTGCGGCTCGGGGGCGGGAGATGCGTGCTCGCTGCACGCGCCGCCAAGCTCAGGCTGTCAGCAGGGGTGGGTTGTCAGGCGGAGGCCTGACGGGCCCGGTTGCGGGCGGCGCGGCGCTTCATGGCGCGGCGCTCGTCCTCGCTGAGACCACCCCAGACGCCGGAGTCCTGGCCGGACTCGAGCGCCCACTGCAGACACTGCTCGATCACCGGGCAGCGACGGCAGACGGCCTTGGCTTCCTCGATCTGCAGCAGCGCAGGACCGGTGTTGCCGATGGGGAAGAAGAGCTCGGGGTCTTCCTCGCGGCAAACGGCGTTGTGACGCCAGTCCATGGCTGCTACCTCTCCTTGGTATTACGTGCAGGTGCTTGTGAATGTGAACGCTTTCACGAATCCCTCAACAAGTGAAGGGCCGACCGCCAGGTTCCCTGGCGTGGGTCCTGTGAGTTGAAGAGGGGTTCTGGTGATCAGTGGAGGCCGGTGTTGCGGGCCGTCCCGATCGCCACGTAGAGACTCGCAAACCTCAGCGGCGGATACAACCCCTTCTGGAAAGTTTTTTTTGATTCTTCGGTGTCGACTAGGTCACAGCCGTACTTCCATGGGGTGGATCCTGGCCTAAACGTTCGAGTGAAAGGACTTTAGCCAGTTCTGCTCACACAATCACACGCAGTGCACGGCGTACGCCTGTGAACGTCACGCTTGTTCGCAGCCCCAGGTGGTCACCGTCCATCTGGAGGGGGAGTGGCACCTTCGAATGCAAGGTGAACTCGGTCAAATCGTGCAGAGAGGTCGCGTGCTTGCCGCGGGGTCCGCGCTCGGGGGACGAAGTGAGCAACTGGGTGCCATACCGGGCAACCGCCGCCGTGGACAGCCGGCTGAGGCCGAAGAGATCGAGTCCGGTATCGAACGAGGCCTTAGGCGCCGCGTAGATCGGGCGATTCCCCAGAAACGTCCACGGGGAGGTGTTCGAGACTATGGACAGCACCAGATCGGTGACCGGGTCCTCGCCGGGCTGCTCCAGCGTGATCGTCCCGTGCCGGCGGTTCGGTTCGCCGAGGAGCTGGCGCACGACCTGCCGGACGTAAAGAGCGTGTGTGGATTTCCGGCCGCGCTCGCGGTGCTGCTCCACCCGGCCGACCACACCGGCGTCGAAGCCGAGCCCCGCGTTGAAGGTGAACCAGCGGGAGGGCACCGCCTCGTCCTCCGTGCCCGGAGTGCCGGAGGTCAGGCCCAGGCCGACGGTGCGTTCGCTGCCGTCGCGCAGGGCGTCCAGCAGAGCCCCGGTTGCTTCCACCGCGTCGTTGGGCAGGCCCAGAGCGCGGGCGAAGACGTTGGTGGAGCCGCCCGGGACCACGGCGAGGCCGGGGAGGTGCCCCGGGTCGGGGCCGGCGTGCAGGAGGCCGTTGACCACCTCGTTGACCGTGCCGTCACCGCCGAGGGCCACCACCAGGTCTATGTCGTCGCTCTCCGCCGCGTGCCGGCCCAGGTCGCGCGCATGGCCGCGGTACTCGGTGGTGACCGCTTCCAGCTTCATCTCGCTGGCGAGCGCGTGGATCAGTACGTCGCGTGTGCGCGCACTTGTGGTGGTTGCCGCCGGATTGACCACGAGAAGTGCACGCATGACTGGCAGCGTACCTACTGGGTGGTACCTGGCCCAGACCGAGGTAGGGATCAGGTAAGAGAGCAGGGGTGAACCTCGCCATGAGGGGCGCGTACGGCCAGGGCTACCCTTCAGGGGTGAGCAGTGAGCAGACCCCCACCACCCCGGACATCACCGGCCCCCGTCCGCGGCGGCTGACGTACGCCGCGCTGCTGGCCGCACTGGAGGGGCTCGCGCTGGTCGTCGGCGGCGTCTGGATCCTCGTCCTCGGCCTCACGGGTCATCCGGACGACCGCCAGCAGGCCGTGACCGGGGGCATCACGCTCGTCGTGCTCGCTCTGCTGCCGCTGCTCGCCGCGCGCGGGCTGCTCGGCCGCCGCAGCTGGAGCCGCGGCCCGGCCGTCATCACCCAGCTCATGGCGCTGCCGGTGGCCTACAACCTGCTCCAGGCCGACAGCATGGCCATTCCGGCCGGGATCGCCCTCGCGGTCGTGGCCGTCGCGGCGCTCGTCCTGCTCGTGAACCCCGAGACGACCCGGGCCCTCGGGATCCGCGGGCCCGGCAACCCCGGCGCTACGGAGAAGTAGCCGTCACTCCTCGACGAGGAGCTTCTCCCGGAGCTGCGCCAGTGTGCGCGCCAGCAGCCGCGAGACGTGCATCTGCGAGATGCCGACCTCCTGCGCGATCTGCGACTGGGTCATGTTGCCGAAGAAGCGCAGCAGCAGGATCCGCTTCTCGCGCGGCGGGAGGTCCTCCAGCAGCGGCTTGAGGGACTCCCGGTACTCCACGCCCTCCAGCGCCTCGTCCTCCGCGCCGAGGGTGTCCGCGACCGCCGGTGACTCGTCGTCGGTGTCGGGGACGTCCAGGGACAGTGTGGAGTACGCGTTGGCGGACTCCAGGCCCTCCAGGACCTCCTCCTCCGAGATCGCGAGCTTCTCGGCGAGCTCGTGGACCGTGGGGGAGCGGCCGTGCAGCTGCGAGAGCTCGGCCGTGGCCGTGGTCAGTGACAGGCGCAGCTCCTGGAGGCGGCGCGGGACGCGCACCGCCCAGCCCTTGTCGCGGAAGTGCCGCTTGATCTCGCCGACGACCGTCGGGGTCGCGTACGTGGAGAACTCCACGCCGCGGTCCGGGTCGAAGCGGTCGACCGACTTGATCAGCCCGATCGTGGCGACCTGGGTCAGGTCGTCCAGCGGCTCACCGCGGTTGCGGAAGCGCCGCGCGAGATGCTCCACGAGCGGCAGGTGCATGCGGACCAGCTGGTTGCGCAGCTCCGCGTACTCGGGGCTGCCGGGGCTCAGGGTGCGCAGTTTGAGGAACATGTCGCGCGCCCCGCTGCGGTCCGGGGAGCCGTGCTGCGCACCCTGTGTGTGGTGCGCGCGCGGCGCTGCGTCCTCGGAGTGTCGCTCGTGCTCGCTCATCGTCCCGCCCGTCGCCCTTCCCCGAGCCCTCGCCTCCTCCTCCACTCCCGGCTTCACGCGAGTGGGGGGACCCCCCTGGGCAGGAGATGCCGCGATCCCTCCGCCCGGAGGCGCGCTCCGCACGGCCCCGTCCGGGTCCCGCCGCTCGCCGCCCGGGACGACGGCCCTCGCGGAGTCGTCCTCGGGATGCGGGCGGGCCTGCTCGGGGATGCCGTCGATGCCGTCCGCCATGCGCCGGGTGCCGCCGGGCGCCGTGCCCGGGGCCGTGCCCTCGGCCGGCAGCTCTCGTGTGCCGCGCTCTTCGTCCCGCACCGGCCCGTCCTCGTTCCTCACGCCGGCCCGGGTCCCGCGCCGCGCTGTTTGTAGAGGCTGATCGAAACGGTTTTGTCCTTGTCCACGGCGGAGGAGACCTTGCCCGCGAGAGCGGACAGGACCGTCCAGGCGAAGGTGTCCCGCGAGGGGGCATGACCATCCGTGGTCGGCGCCGAGACAGTGACCTCGAGCGAGTCGTCGACGAGGCGGAAGACACAGCTGAGTACGGAGCCGGGCACGGCCTGCTGGAGCAGGATCGCGCAGGCTTCGTCCACCGCGATGCGCAGGTCCTCGATCTCGTCGAGGGTGAAGTCCAAACGGGCCGCGAGACCGGCCGTGGCCGTACGCAGCACCGACAGGTAGGCACCCGCGGCCGGCAGCCGGACTTCCACGAAGTCCTGGGTCGCGGGCTCGCCTGCGATCTGGGACACCCTCACCTCCATGGTGGTACAAGCGTTTCAGGGCCGAGGGTCGCCCCCCGGGGTAACGCGATACGTGGTTCAGCGGTGACGCTATCGCGCTCTCAACGGTCCTGTCCCCGGGACCCCAACCCCTTGCCGTCACTCACAGTAAACCTGTGGATACGCTCCGTGTCTAGGGGGTTGGCGGGCCCAAAAGGGAAGAGCGCGCGCCGGGTTGACGTACCCAGACGTCAGACGGTCGAACCGTCCGGCGCCGGGGTCCTGTCGAGTCACACCAGGACATGATCGACGAAGCACCAGCGCCAGGTCTCCCCGGGCTCATGGGTCCGCATCACGGGATGCCCGGACTCCTTGTGGTGCCCCGCCGCGTGCCGCCCCGGCGAGGAGTCACAGCAGCCGACGTGACCGCAGCTCAGGCACAGCCGCAGTTGCACCGGATCCATGCCCTCCGCCAGGCACTCCGGACACGTCTCGCTGAGCGGGACGGGTTCGGGGTGCGGCAGCGCGTCGGCGTGCGTGCACTGTTTCATGATTGCCAGGTTACGACGGTCGCGCAGAAGACCGCGTGGAAAAAAGAGGGCGGGCGAGAACGATGGACGTGATGCCACTGCTGTTGCTGGTGGCGGGCAGTGCCGCGATCGCCGCGGTGGCCAGGCGCACACCGGTTCCCGCGCCGCTGCTGCTGGTGGCGGTCGGGCTGGCGGTCAGTTCCGTCCCCGGCGTGCCGGACTACACCCTCGACCCGCATGTCGTCCTGCCGCTCCTCCTGCCCCCGCTGTTGCACACGGCCGCCACCGACAGCTCCTACCTCGACCTGCGGGCGCAGCTGCGGCCGGTCGCGCTGCTGTCCGTCGGGTACGTGCTCTTCGCGACCTTCGTCGTCGGCTGGGCCCTCTACCTGCTCGTGCCGGACCTGCCGCTGACCGCGGCCCTGGTCTTCGGGGCGGTGGTGGCGCCGCCGGACGCGGTCGCGGCGACGGCCGTGGCCCGCCGGGTCGGGCTCCCGTCGCGGATCACCACGATCCTCCAGGGCGAGTCCCTGCTCAACGACGCCACCGCGATCACCGCCTACCGGGTGGCCCTCGCCGCCGCCGTCGGCGAGGGCGCGACCTGGGCCGGTGGCATAGGCGAGTTCCTGCTCGCGGCGGTCGGCGGTGTCGTGGCCGGGCTCGTGCTGATGGCGCCGATCCACTGGCTGCGCACGCACGTGAAGGAGGCGCTGTTCCAGAACACGCTCTCCCTTCTGACCCCGTTCGTCGCGTACGCCGTCGCCGAGCAGGTGCACGCCTCCGGCGTCCTCGCGGTCGTGGTCGTCGCGCTCTACCTGGGACACCGCGCGTGGGAGGTCGACTTCGCCACGCGGCTCCAGGAGGAGGCGGTGTGGAAGATGGTCGCCTTCGTCCTGGAGTCGGCGGTGTTCGCGCTGATCGGACTCCAGCTGCCGGTGGTGCTGAGGGGCCTCGGGGAGTACGAGGGGGCCCTGGCCGCCTGGTACGCGGTCGCCGTCTTCCTGGTGGTCGTCGCGGCCCGGTTCGTGTGGGTGTACCCGGCGACCTTCCTGCCGCGGCTGCTGTCGGCCCGGATCCGGGAGCGGGAGGCGAATCCGACCTGGAGGGGGCCGTTCGTGATCGCGTGGGCCGGTATGCGGGGCGTGGTCTCGCTGGCCATCGCCTTCTCGATCCCGCTCACCCTGCACGACGGCGAGGAGCCCTTCCCGCACCGCAACCTCATTCTCTTCCTGACCTTCACGACGGTCATCGGGACGCTGGTCGTGCAGGGCCTCACCCTGCCCCCGCTGATCCGTCTCCTGAAGTTCCCCGGGCGGGACGCACAGGCCGAGACGCTGGCCGAGGCCAACGCCCAGGCCCAGGCCTCCCGGGCCGCCGAGCGGCGCCTGGACGAACTCCTCACCGACGAGCGCAACGCCCTGCCCGCTCCGCTCGCCGACCGGCTGCGCATCGTCCTGGAGCGCCGCCGCAACGCCGTCTGGGAACGGCTCGGGCAGGCCAACCCGGTGACGGGGGAGTCCGTCGACGACACGTACCGGCGGTTGTCCCGGGAGATGATCAGCGCCGAGCGTGAGGTGTTCGTCAAGCTCCGGGACGCGCGGTACATCGACGACGAGATGCTGCGGACGCTGCTGCGCAGGCTGGACCTGGAGGAGGCGGCTGCCTTCCGGGAGACGGCGTAGGGGAGGGGCGGACGGCACGGACACGCTGCCGGGCGTCAGGGGAGGGGCGGCGGGAGTGACGGGAAGGGCGGCGGCGTCGCCGGACCGGCGAGCGTCACGGGAAAGGCCGGCCGGTGATCACAGCCGTCACCGTCGTCCCGCGCGGGAAGGCGCCTTCGCCGGCCAGGGCGACGAGTCCGTACAGCAGTTTCGCGACATAGAGGCGTTCGACGGGTAGTCCATGACGCTGCTCGAAGTCCGCGGCGAAGGCGTCGAGCTCGTCGGGCACGCGCGCATAGCCGCCGAAGTGGAAGCGGTCGTCGAGGCTCCAGGTGCCGCGCGGGCCGCCGAAGGCCTGCTGCTGCAAGGAGGCGACGTCGGTGGTCAGGAAGCCGCCCTTGAGGACCGGGACACCGAGGGCACGCTGTCCGGGGGCGAGTCCCGCCGCCAGCCCTGCCAGCGTGCCACCGGTGCCGCAGGCCACGGCGACGACATCGCCCTGGTCGTGCAGCTCGGCGCCGAGTGCCCGGCAGCCCCGTACCGCCTGTGCGTTGCTGCCGCCCTCGGGGACGACGTACGCCTCCGCGGCGTCCACCGCGCGCAGGATCGCGGCCAGGGTCCGCGGCTCGGACTTGCGGCGGTACGCAGCCCTGTCGACGAAGTGCAGCCGCATGCCGTCGGCCGCACAGCGGGTCAGCGAGGGGTTGAGGGGCCGGCCGGCCAGCTCCTCGCCGCGTACGACTCCGATCGTGGGGATGCCGAGCAGCCGGCCGGCCGCGGCCGTGGCACGCAGGTGGTTGGAGTAGGCGCCCCCGAAGGTGACGACGGTACGGCCGGCCGCGGCCGTGAGATTCGGCGCCAGCTTGCGCCACTTGTTGCCGATCAGCTCCGGGTGGATCAGGTCGTCCCGCTTCAGCACCAGCCGGACGCCGTGACGCTCGAACCGGCTGTCCACGACCTCCTGCACCGGCGAGGGCAGCCGGGGGTGCAGTGCGGCGAGTCCGGGGACGTCGGGGCTGGTCACCGGGTCATTGTCCCCCGGGAGTGAGGGAGGGGGACCCGGGGCTGACGCCTTCCCGCGGATCCGGCCCGGGCTGCGGCCGCCCGGACCGGCGGCGGTCGCGTACGAGGCCGATGAGTGAGGGGCCGCCCCGAAGGCACCAGAGGGCGATCACCGGGTCGCAGATGGCGCAGCCCAGAGAGGAGGTGTGGGCGAAGGGGATGATCGGATTGCCCTTGATGTGGTGGACGATGTCCCACGCCGTGTGCAGCAGCCAGCCGATGCCGATCCACGTCCACGACTCCAGACCGCGGAACGCGACGTAGGTGAGCAGCGCGGTGAAGAGGAACTCCCAGCCGCCCGTGCCGCCGCCGCTGAGGTACGCCGCTCCCGCGCCGCCGACCATGACCGCGTTCAGGCGCCGCCGGTGCGGCTCGCGGACGAGGGACATCAACAGGGCGTAGAGGATGCCGATGCCGATCGGCGCGACGTACTGCATGGATGGGCCGTTTCTGGAGTCGGTGGAAGGAACGGATCACCACGCTAGGTCCGGTTCCGCACGCTCCCCAGCGGCATTACCGACAGGTTCCCACGGGTTGTCGCCAGCGGTCCGGGGCCGGCCGTGCCTCCCGTGACCGGGCGGGAATTCGCGCCCCCTGCCCAGTCGTACGATGATCCATTCCCCCTCTTTCGGGTAATAGCACCACGCCACGGTGTGAGGAAGGCTTGGGCGCGCACATCGATGCCCGAGGCATATGGGCGTCGGTCACAACCGGGAGGGCAGTTCTCTATGTCGGTAGGCGAAGAGGTCCGCACGGAGCAGACCAAGCCGCAGCAGAGTCTCGGCACGGCGGCCGCGCGGAACCTGGCCACCACGACCAAGTCCGTGCCGCAGATGCAGGAGATCAGCTCCCGCTGGCTGCTGCGCATGCTGCCCTGGGTCGACATCCAGGGTGGTACGTACCGGGTGAACCGGCGATTGACGTTCGCCGTGGGCGACGGTCGGCTGACGTTCGTGAAGACCGGCGACCGCGTCGAGGTCATCCCCGCTGAGCTGGGTGAACTGCCCGCGCTGCGGTCGTACGAGGACGAGGAGGTGCTCTTCGAGATCGCCCGGCGCTGCGAGCAGCGGGAGATCGCCGCGGGCGAGGTGATCGCCTCGTTCGGCAGCCCGTCCGACGAGGTGTACCTGCTCGCGCACGGCCGTGTGGAGAAGGTCGGCACGGGCCCGTACGGGGACGAGGAGTCCCTCGGAGTCCTCGCCGACGGCGCCTACTTCGGTGACGACGCGCTGCTGAACGAGGACGCGATCTGGGAGTACACGGCCCGCGCGCTCACCACCTGCACCGTCCTGGTCCTGCCCCGCGCGGAGTTCGCGCAGATCGCCGAGCGCTCGGACACGCTGCGCGAACACCTCCAGCAGCGCCGCTCGATCCCCTCGCAGCGCTCCAACAAGTACGGCGAGAAGGAGATCGACCTCGCCGCCGGCCACTCCGGCGAGCCGGACATCCCGCACACCTTCGTCGACTACGAGGCCCGGCCCCGTGAGTACGAACTGAGCGTCGCCCAGACCGTCCTGCGCATCCACACGCGCGTGGCCGACCTCTACAACCAGCCCATGAACCAGACCGAGCAGCAGATCCGGCTGACGGTCGAGGCGCTGAAGGAGCGCCAGGAGCACGAGCTCATCAACAACCGCGACTTCGGTCTCCTGCACAACTGCGAATACGACCAGCGGATCCAGCCGCACGACGGCGTGCCCAGCCCGGACGACCTGGACGAACTGCTCAGCAGGCGCCGCGGCACCAAACTGCTCCTCGCCCACCCGCGCGCGATCGCCGCGATCGGCCGCGAGCTCAACAAGCGAGGGCTCGTCCCCGAGACCATCGACATGGCCGGCAACCGCATCCCCACCTGGCGCGGCGTGCCGATCTACCCGTGCAACAAGATCCCGGTGACCCCGGAGCGGACGACGTCGATCATCGCCATGCGTACCGGCGAGGCCGACCAGGGCGTCATCGGCCTGCGGGCCTCCGGCATCCCGGACGAGATCGAGCCGAGCCTGTCGGTGCGCTTCATGGGCATCAACGAACAGGCCATCATCAAGTACCTGGTCACGGCCTACTACTCGGCCGCGGTGCTGGTACCGGACGCGCTCGGCGTCCTGGAGAACGTCGAGATCGGCCGCTGGCGGTGACGCATCCGGTACGCCGGCCGTGTCCGCGCCCGGCAGGGCGGGTACACCCTCGGGGTACGCGCCCAGCGGCAGCGGAAGGGCCACCGTCCACTCACTCTCCGAGGCGGTTCCATGGGTGAGTCCCTTACGGATCTCGGGACGGAGACGACGCTGCCCACTCCCGGTGGGCAGCGCGGTACCGAGCCCGGGCGTGCGGCCGGGGCGCCGGAAAGGCGGGGGCTCATCGGGACACAGCGCGACGGCCGGCCGGGACCGGCCGAGGTCCACGAGGCGGTCACGCTCCTGGAGCGGGCCCGGACGGAGGTCGACCCGGTCCTGCGGGACGCCCTCGGCTCGCTGCCCGGGCCGATGCGCCGGATCGCGCTCTACCACTTCGGCTGGGAGCAGGCGGACGGCACACCGGCCGAGGGCGGCTCCGGCAAGGCGATCCGGCCCGCGCTCGTCCTCGCCGCAGCGGCCGCCCTCGGCGGACCCGAGGCACGGGCCGCGGCGGTCCGGGCGGCCGCGGCGGTGGAGCTGGTCCACAACTTCACGTTGCTGCACGACGACGTGATGGACCGGGACACCACCCGCCGGCACCGGCCCACCGCGTGGACCGTGTTCGGCGACCCCGACGCGATCCTCGCCGGGGACGCCCTCCAGGCGCTGGCCATGCGGCTGCTCGCCGAGGACCCGCATCCGGCGAGCCGGGCCGCCACCGCCCGGCTCGCGGACTGCGTCGTCGAACTGTGCGCGGGACAGCACGCGGACACGGCCATGGAGCGGCGCGGTCCCGACGAGGTCACGCTCGACGAGGTGCTCGCCATGGCGGAGGCCAAGACGGGCGCACTGCTGGGGACCGCCTGCGCGATCGGCGGGATGTACGCGGGCGCCGGGGACGCGGACGTGGCGGCGCTGGACGCGTTCGGCCGGGAGGCCGGGCTCGCCTTCCAGCTCATCGACGACGTCATCGGCATATGGGGCGACCCGCGCCGCACCGGCAAGCCCGTCGGCGCGGACCTGGCCGCCCGCAAGAAGTCCCTGCCGGTCGTGGCGGCCTTCGCCTCCGGCACGCCGGCGGCCGCGGAACTCGCCGAACTGTACGCACGACCCAGCGAGAAGGAGGACCTCGACCACATCGCCCTGACCGTGGAGCGGGCGGGCGGCCGTGACTGGGCGCAGAACCAGGCGGCCGACCGGATGGCTCTGGCGATGCAGCAACTGGCCCGCGCGGTGCCGGACCCGGAGGCGGCGGGCGGTCTGCTGGCCCTCGCCGAGTTCGTGACACGGCGCAGCAGTTGACGGCCGACGGTGCGGAAATCGGCCGTCGGCAACGGCCGGCGGTGCGGCCACGGGCCCTCGGCGGCACCTGACGGACCTTCGGGTGACCGAAGGGCAGGACCCCGGAGCGCCGGGGCCGTGCGGCTCCTGACTCCGTACGGTCCCGCGCCTCCGGACAGGCGGGCCCCGCACTGCCCCACGGTGTGCGGGGCCCGCCCTCTAAGAGCTCCTAACGGAATGCGGGATGACCGTGTCCTTCAACGGAGTGGGTCGGTTGCTTGAGTGTGAGGAAGCGCGATCCCCAACCATGGCTGGTCGACGATGAGTTGTGGGCTCGAATCGAGCCTCTGCTGCCTGTCCGGCAGTGGCGGCATCGGCACCCGGGCCGAAGGGCGTTGGATGACCGCAAGGTGATGTGCGGGATCTTGTTCGTCCTGTACACCGGCATCAGATGGGAGTGGCTGCCTGCCGAGCTGGGCTTCGGCTCGGGGATGACCTGCTGGCGACGCCTGCGGGACTGGAACAACGCCGGGGTGTGGCAGCGGCTGCACGAGGTGCTGTTGGCCGAGCTGCGGGCGGCGGACCGCCTGGACATGTCCCGGGCGGTGATCGACAGTTCGCACATCCGGGCGCTCAAGGGCGGCCCAAAACCGGCCGGAGCCCGGTCGACCGAGGCCGACCGGGCTCCAAGCACCACGTGATCTGTGACGCCACCGGCGTCCCACTCGCCGTCACCCTGACCGGCGGCAACCGCAACGACATCACCCAGCTCCTGCCACTGCTGGCGGCGATCCCGCCGATCCGAGGCAAACGCGGCCGGCCCCGGCAGCGGCCGAGAGAGGTCTACGCCGACCGGGGCTATGACCACGACTGCTATCGCCGCCAGGTCTGGGCGAAGGGCATCAAGCCCGTCATTGCCCGCCGCGGCACCGAGCACGGCTCCGGCCTCGGCACGAAACGGTGGGTGGTCGAGCAGACGATTGCGCTGCTGCACTGGTTCGGCCGCCTGCGGATCCGCTGGGAGATCCGCGACGACATCCACGAGGCATTCCTCAAGCTCGCATGCTCACTGATCTGCTGGCGCCGCCTACGAACCGCATTCCGTTAGGAGCTCTAAGGCCGGTGACTACAGCCGCTTTGGGCAACTGTTCGATGAAATCCCGCCAAGCTCCCGCCCCGTTCGCCGGGGCGGCTCCCAACCGCCCTACGATCAACGCCCGTCGGACGAGTGAAGGGGCGGGACATGGGTGTGGCGATCCGCACGGCGGGCGAGGGCGACCGGGACCTGGTCGTCCGGCTGCTGGACGAGGCGTTCCAGGACGACCCCGTGAGCGGCTGGGTCTTCCCAGGGGCGGAGGACCGTCGTGCCAACCATCCCGCACTCATGGCCGCCTTCACCGACATCGTGCTCGCGGCCGGGCGTATCGACCTCACCGAGGACGGCTCGGCCTGTGCGCTGTGGCTCTCCATGCCGGCCGACGACCATGACGGCGACGCCGAGGACGACGGTCCGGCCCAGGTGCGGCACGCCGTCGACCCGGACAACGAACGCATCGAGGCGATCGGCCGGCTGACCGCCGCCATCCACCCCTCCGGGCGGGCCCACGAGTACCTGTGGATGATCGGCGTCGCCCCCGGCCGACAGGGTGAGGGTCTCGGCACGGCGCTCATCGCGTCGGTCCTCGACCGTTGCGATCGCGAGGGACTGCCCGCCTACCTGGAGGCGAGCAACGCCCGCAGCCGCAAGCTGTACGAGCGCCTCGGCTTCGAACTCGCCGGCCCGGTGCTCGACCTCCCGGAGGGCGGCCCGACCATGTGGCCGATGTGGCGCGAACCCCGTCCCGCAGGGACGGCGTCCTGACTCTCCGCCGACCCCCGGCCCGGCCGGCCCCGTGGTCCGACCGACACCGTGGCCTGACGGGCCCCGTGGCCTGACGGGCCTCGGCTTGACCGGCCCCCGGCCTGACGGGCCCCCTTCCCTGGCCCGTCTGGCCCTCCCGGCCGACTTCCCCTCCGACCCTCCCGGCCGGCATGGCCCCTCCGCCCCCGGGCCGGCCGGACCCAACCTCCCCCGGCCGGTCAGCCCCCGGCCTCCTCCCCCTCCGGCAGCACCGTCGCCACGATCTTCTGCACCAGCCCCTCCGGCACGCTCACTCCGGGCAGTACACCCTCCAGGACGCCCGGCAGGGTCAGATGCTCCAGGAGGAGGCCGAGCATGGCCAGGTACAGCACGGCGACGGACTCGTCGCCGCCGGGCAGGCCGGCCGTCCGGTGGAACTCCATGGCCTCCTCCAGGTCACCGCGCACCGACTTGGTGTAGGAGGCGAGCAGTTCGGGACGCCGGGTGGCCTCCAGGCGCAGTTCCATGAGGGCCAGATAGCCCGTGCGGTCGCGGGTCGCGCGGGCCATGAGGTCGTACATGAACGCCGTGACCAGTGAGCGGTCCTTGGGGCGGGTCATCAGCTCGGCGACCACGTCGGGGTCGGGCGCGAGCCGTACGTGCAGCCGGGTGTCGATCTGGCGCAGCAGGTCGCCGCGGTCCGTGAAGTAGTTGGAGGCCGTGCCCAGGGGCACGCCGGCCTCCGCGTCCACCGCGCGGAACGTCAGCCCGCGTGCTCCCTCGCGCGCGAGCACCTCGACGCCGGCGTCGACGAGCGCGGCCCTGCGCCCGGGATTGCTGACCATGCGGAGTCCCTTCTCCCACTTTCCACGGTTCGCGGATAATCCCTTGCAACCACTACATCAGGAGTACTACAACTGAAGTCCTTGTAGCGGCAGCCTACGAAATGAGACCGGCTTGCGAAAGCTCACGTACTTCATCGCCTGCTCCATCGACGGCTTCATCGGGGACCCGGGCGGCGACGCGACGTCGATGCTCCGCTTCGTCGACGGGGAGTTCCTCGCCTTCCTGAAGACGGAGTATCCGGAGACCGCGGCCACCCAGGGCCGCCGGGCCCTCGGCTTCGACGACCTGCCGAACAAGCGGTTCGACACCGTCGTCCAGGGCCGCGGCAGCTACGAGCTCGCCTTGAGGGAGGGCATCACCAGCCCCTATGCCCACCTGCGCGAATACGTCGCCTCCAGCACGCTGAAGGAGTCGCCCGACCCGAACGTCGAGATCATCGCGGACGACCTCGTCGGCAAGGTCCGCGAACTGAAGGCCGAGGACGGCGAGTTCGGCATCTACCTGTGCGGTGGCTCGCGGATCGCGGGCGAACTGCTCGACGAGATCGACGAGCTCGTCATCAAGACCTACCCGCTCGTGTACGGCGCGGGCATGCCGATGTTCGGTTCCGGATTCGCGATCTCGGAGTTCACCCTCGAGTCGGTGCGCACGTTCGGCAACGGGGTGCTGGTGCGCACCTACAGCAGGAAGCGCTGAGCCGCCGACCGGCCTACCCTGAGGACATGGGCAGCGAAGGACATGTCTGTCCGACCTGCGGACAGCCAGTGGAAACGGTCGTCCGGCGCCACAAGACGCTGGGCGCGTGGGTCCCGCTGTGGGTGGCGGGTCCCTGCCGCAACCCCGAGTGCGGGGCCTACGAAGCGGAAACCGCCGAGGGCGATCAGGCCGCCGAGGACACCCGGAGCACCGCCCCGCCCCGGTCCGCCGAGCGCACCGCCTCACCTGCGACGACGTCGCCCGAAGACGCCCCAGGAGAAACTGTCGCGGAAAATTCCTGAGCTCGTGTCGAGAATCCCGGCCCGGCTCCGACGTCCCCTGTGAGAGCCGCCCGCCAGGGCGGTGAGAGCCGAAGGAGCGGACTGATGAAGTACCTGGTCATGGTGCAGGGCACACAGGCGGACTACGAGGCCATGCGCGGCAGGGCGTCGGCGAACTCCCCCGCGTGGAGCGAGGAAGAACTCCAGGCCATGTTCGCCTACATGGGCGCCATCAACGACGACCTCTCCGAGACGGGCGAATTCGTCGACGGGCAAGGCCTGGCCGAACCGGCGCAGACCCGGCACGTCACCCTCGGTGACGACGGCAAGGCAGTGATCACCGACGGGCCGTACAGCGAGACCAAGGAGCTGCTGGCCGGCTACTGGGTCCTGGAGTGCGAGAGCCTGGATCGGGTCACCGAGATCGCCGAGCGTGTCGCCCGGTGTCCCCAGCCGGCCGGCGCCCCCGACCACCCGGTGGTGATCCGTCCGATCATGGACGGCTCCGGGGAGATCTGAGGGCCTGGATACGCCGACGGGCGCGCCGGTGAGGAGCACACCCGAGATCGAGGACCTGCTGCGCCGTGACGCGCCGCAGGTCCTCGGTGCGCTGGTCAGGCGGTACGGGCACTTCGACGCCGCCGAGGACGCCGTACAGGAGGCGCTGCTCGCGGCGGCCGGGCAGTGGCCCGAGGCGGGCGTGCCCGGCAATCCGCGCGGCTGGCTGATCAAGGTCGCGTCGCGGCGACTGACCGACGCCCTGCGCAGCGAGGAGGCGCGGCGGCAGCGCGAGGAGCGGGCGGCGGCGCTCACGCCCCGCGACGCCTTCACCGCACCGCCGCCCGGGGAGCGGGCTCCCCGCGAGGACGACACCCTCTCGCTGCTCTTCCTGTGCTGCCATCCGGACCTGACGCCGCCCGCCCAGATCGCGCTCACGCTGCGCGCCGTCGGCGGTCTGACCACGGCGGAGATCGCCCGCGCGTACCTGGTGCCGGAGGCGACGATGGCGCAGCGGATCAGCCGGGCCAAGCACAAGGTGCGGGGCGTGCGCTTCGGTCGCCCGGAGCGCTGGGAAGAGCGGCTGCCGTCCGTCCTCCAGACCCTCTACCTCATCTTCAACGAGGGCTACACGGCCACCTCCGGAGCCGCTCTCCAGCGCCGGGACCTCGCGGGCGAGGCCGTACGCCTGGCCCGTACGGTCCACCGGCTGCTTCCCGACGACGGTGAGGTGGCCGGCCTGCTCGCGCTGATGATGCTCACCGACGCCCGCCGCGATGCGCGCAGCGGACCGCACGGCGAGTTGATCCCCCTCGACGAGCAGGACCGGGACCGGTGGGACAAGGCCGCGATCGAGGAGGGTGTCGCGCTGGTCACCTCGGCGCTGTCCCAGGGTCGGCCCGGGCCGTACCAGCTGCGTGCCGCGATCGCCGCCGTCCACGACGAGGCGCCCTCACCCGAGGCGACGGACTGGACCGAGATCCTGGGCCTGTACGACGTCCTCGTCCGTCTGGTCCCCGGCCCCGTCGAACGACTCAACCGCGCGGTCGCCGTCGCCATGGTCCACGGCCCGCACGCCGGCCTGGTCGAACTGGACGCCCTGGCAGGCGAGTTGAAAGGGCACCGCGTGGACGCCGTACGGGGTCACCTCCTGGAACGCGCGGGCGACCCCCAAGCCGCCCGGGCCGCCTACGAGTCGGCGGCCGCGCAGACCCTCAGCCTGCCCGAGCACCGTTACCTCCAGGCACGGGCCGCGCGGTTGAGGGACTAGCGTGGGGACGTGGGCATGAGGGTCTGCCGTGGTTCGGGAAGGATCCGCAGGTGCGCGCTGGTGGAGGGGCGACGTCGCCGCCACCCGCGTGAACCTTGACCAGCCTTTGCCTCGCCGTTCCCCGCCTATTGGCCTGCACTTGTTTGCATTCAGGAATGGACCACATCACGTTCCTCGTGGCGGTCGTCATCGTGACGGCGCTAGCCTTCGACTTCACCAACGGATTCCACGACACGGCGAACGCGATGGCCACGTCCATCGCCACCGGCGCACTCGCTCCCCGTACGGCGGTCCTGATCAGCGGTGTCCTCAACGTGGTCGGTGCCTTTCTGTCCACCGAGGTCGCCAAGACCATCTCGGGCGGCATCGTGGACGACACCCTCGTCACCCCGGGCATGATCTTCGCGGGGCTCGTCGGCGCGATCCTCTGGAATCTGCTGACCTGGCTGCTGGGACTGCCGTCGAGTTCCTCGCACGCCCTGTTCGGCGGGCTGATCGGGGCCGTGTGGGTCGGGGCGGGCAGCCACGGCGTCAACTTCGACAAGGTCGTCGAGAAGGTGCTGGTGCCGGCGGTGGCCTCGCCGGTCGTGGCCGGTGCCGCCGCGCTGCTGGCCACCTACCTCGCCTACCGGCTCACCGACCGCGCCCGCAAGGACTCCGTGACCAAGGGCTTCCGGATCGGTCAGATCGCCTCGGCCTCGCTGGTCTCCCTCGCCCACGGCACGAACGACGCGCAGAAGACGATGGGCGTCATCACCCTCACCCTGATCTCGGCCGGGGCGCTCGGCCACAACGCCGGGCCGCCCCTGTGGGTGATCGCGTCCGCGGGCATCGCCATCGGCCTCGGCACGTATCTCGGCGGCTGGCGCATCATCCGCACCATGGGCAAGGGTCTCACCGAGATCCAGTCGCCGCAGGGCTTCGCCGCCGAGACCGCCTCCACCGCCGTCATCCTGACGTCCGCACACCTCGGTTTCGCCCTGTCCACCACTCAGGTCGCCTCCGGCAGCATCCTCGGCGCGGGGCTCGGCCGCAGGCTCGCGGAGGTCCGCTGGGGCGTCGCGGGCCGCATGGCGGTGGCGTGGCTGATCACGCTGCCCGCCGCCGCGCTGGTCGGTGGCCTGGCCGCGAGCGTGGTGCAGAGCGGCGGCGACCTCGGTACGGCGGTCGTCGCCCTGGTCGGCGCGGCCCTCGCCACGGGCATCGTGGTCGTCTCCCGCCGCAACCCGGTGCACGCGCACAACGTCAACGACACGCACGAGGTCACCATCCGCACCGAGCCGCCGGCCAAGGTCGGCACGGCCGCCTGAACGAAGGGGAGTCGACATGCATCTGGACTGGACCGCACTCGGCCAGGTCACCGCGGTGAGCATCGGCGTCACCGTCGCGGTGGTCGTCGTCTTCGCCCTCGGCGTCCTCGGCCTCGCCCAACTGGAGGGCGCCCGCGAACAGCAGGGCCGTACCTCCGCCCTCGGCCTCACCCAGGCGACGCTGTGCTTCCTCGCCTGCGCGGCCGTGGTGGCGTACGGGATCGCTCTGATCGTCCCGCAGTTCCACTGACCGGCACCGACCGTCCCACGCCGAAGGGGCCCGGCCGGTCCTCCCGGCCGGACCCCTTCGGTTGGTGGTGATCAGTCACATGCCGCGACGGTCTTTTCCCGGTCGATGATCGCGACACCGTTCGACCACATGATGGCCGTCACCGAGGCGCAGTCCACCGAGTCGCTGCCGGTGGTCTCGTACTTCACCGGCCCCGCGTACTGCGAGAAGGTGCCCTCGTCCACCTTGCACGGCACATCGGTCTTGTTCGGGCACAGCTTGAGCTTCATCTTCTTCGCGGTGCCGAGGTTGTTGTCGAAGACCGCGCACGCCCCGTGCCTGCCGGTCGTGTGCTTGGTGTAGGTGAACAGGGTCCCGAAGCGCCGTTCGTCGGGAAGGCGTTCCGCTCTTTCCAGCTCGTATCCGCTTCCGCACAGCGAGGCTGTGGCGCGGACCGCCGCCAGGTCCTCGGCTGCGGCGGCGCGGGTCTGTGGGTTGCGCGCGCCGGCTTCGGAGAACTGGACGCCGGTCCCAGGGACGACCATGCCGGTGCCCGTGGAAGCGTGGTCCTCCGCGACGGCCTGGGGAGCGGCTACGAGAGCGGAGAGGAGAGCAGCGGCCGGGGCAACGGCGCGTAGCAGTGTGCGCATGGAACTCCGAGTTCCCTTCTTCGAGGACTGGACTGGTGCTGAGGACTGGACTGGTTCAGAGGTAAGCCGCGGCATTTTTCCGGCGGCTCGGGAGGAACGGGTCGATCGATCCGGCGCCGGATCCCGGGCCTGCATCCTCGCCACGGATCCGGCGGGCTAGCTGGGCAAGTCTGGGATCACCGGGGTGCACGTCGATCTGAAAGTGGGACTCCTTGACCGGCTTTGCGTGTCCGCCCCAGGCGATGACGCCCTGGCAGTCGGCGAGGATGTCCGCGACGACGACCCTCTCCAGATCGGACAGGCCGGTGCCCTTCTGCGCTCCCAGCGGATAGAAGAGCGGGCGTACCGCGATCGCGGTACCGGACAGGTGGTTCGACTCGAAGCCGGCCGCGACAGCGCCGCGGTCGGTGTGGCCCCGAACGTCGCCGGGGCGGAGCATGTCGATCTCGTACGCGAACCGGCGGACCACGTGGAGCAGCACCGTGGCCACGTCGCCCTTCAGCAGCGGCACGTCGACGGCGGTGCCTTCGACGCGGAAGAGCGCGATGCGGTCACCGTCCACGACGGGCCAGCCGTTCTCGGACCGTCGGCCAGGCCACGCGTTCGGCCCGGGAGCGGATGCGGCAGCGGTGGGAGCAGTCGCGAGGAGCGCTCCTGCCGTGAGACCGGCGGCCAGGCCGAGAGTCTGACGGCGGGTGAGTATGTGAGCGGTGTCGCTCAACGCGTGTGTCCTTTCCGGTAGCGGCGGTAGGTAAGGACCGCCAACGTCACCAGGCAGCCGGTCAGCACGGCCATACAGGTGAACAGGAGTGGATTGACCCAGCCGCTCACGAGTTCCTTCCGCGCGCCGTCGTCCCAGTGGCAGGTGGCGTGCAGCGGGAAAACGCCGTCCTCGTAGCGGTCGAAGCGGACGATGGGGCGCCTGTCGAAGAAGTCGGGACAGGCATGCGACGGGAAGGCGAAGTGGACCTGGGACCAGCCGAGCAGGTAGCAGAGGGTCCCCGTGGCGGTGGATGCCTTGAGCAGGCCGAGAAGACGTCGGCCCTTCCGGACGCGTACGAAGGCCAGACCGAAGCCGACGAAGAGCACCGCCAGGATCCAGGAATCCATCAGTCCGCACCGTCCGCGAACAGCCTGGCGTGGTTGGACTTCATCTTCGCCTGGCTGCGGGCCTCAAGCCCGGCGCGAGCGATCAGCGCTTCGGCGAAGCCGAGGCAGTAATTCCTCAGCCTGTCCTCGGGAAGCAGGTGGGAATAGACCATGGCGGCTCCGCCCGTCTGCTGTTCGAGGAAGATACGTCCGACATTGACGAGCGGATCGTCGATCGACGTGAGGATGTGGAACGCGGCGTCCACTGCGGTGGCCTGCGAGGTGCCGAACCGCTTGGCGAGGTAGTCCCTGAAGCGGGTTATCCCGCCGGACTTCTCGTAGTGCTCGCGCACGGCCGTGGTGATGGGCACACCGGATCGCATCTTCTCGGCCAGGAGGAACCCGTCGGCGTCCTCGACGAGGTCGTTGAAGCCGAATGAGGAGGCCACGCCGATCTTGCCGAGGCGTTCGGTGCAGTAGGTGTAGCCGTTGGCGAAGGAGTCACTGTCGCGACGCCATTCCCCGTAGAACGTCATCAGGTCGCCTGCCCACCCGGCCACGTCACCCCGGTTGGCCTTGCGCTTGTCGGACAGTGGCGGCTTGATCATGTGTCCGGCCGCGGTGGCCAGCAGGTGCTGTGGGCCCATGGTCTGCCCCGTGAAGGGGTCGGTGAAGTCGGACAGCAGCTCAACGCCCCGGCTGTTGGCGTACTCGATGAACGCCCAGTCGACTTCGCCGATCAGGTTCTTCCACTCGCGCCCCGCGTAGCGCTCCTGCCGGTAATAGTCCGTGACCAACCGGTTCGGGTCGCCCTTTCCGTAGCTCTTGGCCAGGCTGTAGAGCCGGTCGATGTTCGCCAGGAAGTCCGCGGCGGGGGACACGACACGGTTGACGTCCTTCTGGCTGTTGTCGGAGCCGGCCCGGTGCGCGTCGCGGTCCAGCCAGAAGGTGTCACTGCCGTTGGTGACCTTGTATTCCTTGATCTGGTTGAACGACCAGTTCGCCGGCAGGGGGAAGCCGAGGTTGCCGGAGAAACCCCAGGACATGCCGGAGACGAACGAGTATGCGGCGTAGCTCTCCTTCGTCACCTCCGCGCACACATTCCGGGAACCGTACACGCCGTGGAGGTACCGCTTGCCCTTCGAGGCGAGGCCGGAGGTGACTCCGCGGAAGTACTCCTGGATGCGCGGCATGTCCTCCTGCGTCGCGTCGTAATCGACAGCGAAATAGATCACCGTGCCCCGGTTGAAGCCGAAGTGAGCGGCCTGGTCATGGGCCCACTGGCCGTGCTTGTAACCATTGCCCCAGTAGTACTCCGACAGGCTCCTGCCGTGGTCCTGGAAGATCGGGAAAACGCGCAGCCCGGCCTTGAAGATGTTGTCGAGCTCGCCCGGCTCCAGCATCTTCGTTCCGCCGCCCGCCGAGGCCTCGTTGAGGTACCGGCCGACATACCGGTAGCCGTCGGCGTACATCCTGGCGCCGCGGGAGGGGGTGATCGTGTAGGCGGTGTCGGAAGCCGTGGCCGGCCGGTCGGGGTCTCCCATGGACACCAGGAGCTGCGCCCAGGTGGTGTAGTCGCCCTTTCCCGTGACGGGGAGTTGGGAGAACGTCTGGAACGCCTTCACCCAGCCTTCGACGTCGGCATCCCATGTGTCGGTGAAGTGGGTGGCGGCGTCGGGCTCGCCGTATCCGGGAACGGGCTCGTTGAACACGCAGGCCGCGGAGAAGAGTTGGACGAACAGGCCGGACGACCCGGGGCCGACGGTGTGCGCTTTGATGCCGGACTGCGTGCCGGGACCGAAGTTGCCGTTCGCGTCCGTCTCCGCGATGCCGATCGCCAGCTGGATCGCCTTCATCAGCGACTGCTGCACGTCCCGCGAGTAGATCCCGTCAGCGGGGCCTATGAAGAACGTCTTCTTCGTCCAGTAGTTCTTGTTCAGCCACTGCTGGATGGACCGGATCTTGTCCGTGCCTCCGGCGACGGTGATGTAGGCGTCCATGTTGAGAAGGGCCTTGAGCACCTTCGCCTGGACCACCCCGCCGTCCTTGGGCAGGCCCATGTTCTCTTTCACCTTGTCGACCGCCGCCGCGGCGTCCGTGTCGAACTGGGCCACCGCCGTGTCGCCGCCCCAGTAGCCCTTGCAGAACAGGGCGTGGCGGATGATCTTGACGATGTTGGCGTTCTTCTTCCACCCGAGGCCGATGGTGCCGAGCGCGGTGACCTTGGCTAGGGTGCCGTCCCCGAAGCTCGCCACGACGGGACTGATGCCGAGCTCGTGCTGTAACCCCATGGTGAGGGCGTACATGGTGGCCCAGCCGGTCTTTCCGTCCTCGGGGCACTTCGCGTAGCCCGACACCTTGCCGTAGGTGGCGTTGACCCATTTTTGGGCAGCGAGAACCTTCTCATCAGCCATGTGGCGGCTTCTCCTCCAGCGGTCGGAGTTCTCAAAAACGTGAGTGAATGGGGATAAAAGGGAGCAGAGCCGCGCATGTCAGCCCAGGCAGTTCACTGCGCTAGGTGTCAGGGGAGCCGTATGAAGGCGGGCAGGCAGGCAAGGCCGAATCGGCGTGCGCCAAAAGCCCGGCACCGAGGCATGACGATGTATCCCCCCATGGCGACGGCGTCCCCCCATGTGCTGGGTGACGCACTGTCTGGCAGCTTGGTCACGCTGCGTTTGCGGAGGTCACCATAGGCACAGGCCAAAGCTGAGGGTCAAGAGACCCAGGTGGTGCGACGGAGGAATGGCGTGAACGCGTCATACAGTCGGCGAGAGGTCAGGGGTCGGCATGTCCCCCTGTTCATCTGCCAGTTCACTGTGTGACTGGTGTGAAAGAAGAGTGAGTTTCCGGTGCGCACGCCGGCTCGCGGTGGCTGATTCTCTCTTCGCGTCCCTCGTGCCGCTCGGCGCCGGCGGGAGAGCCCCTCAACCGCCGCCGCTGGAAGGCGGAGTGGATGGCAGGAAGAAAAAGGCCGCACCCGGACCGTCATGGACGCCGTTTTCGGCGGCCTGTGGACCGGGTGCGGACCAGGAGACGCTGCAACCAGAGAAATCGCAGGTCAGGGGGCATGATTCAAGATCAGGCCTTCTTGGTCTCCCAGAAGATCTTGTCGATCTGGGCGATGTAGTCCAGCGCCTTCTGGCCGGTCGCCGGGTCGGTCGAACCCTTGGCGGCCGAGAGGGCCTTGAGGGTGTCGTTGACCAGCTGGTGCAGCTCGGGGTACTTCTCGAAGTGCGGCGGCTTGAAGTAGTCGCTCCACAGCACGGACACGTGGTGCTTCGCGAGCTCCGCGCGCTGCTCCTTGATGGTGGTGGCACGCGCCTGGAAGTGCGGGTCGTCGTTGCCGGCCATCTTCTCCTGGATGGCCTTCACCGACTCCGCCTCGATGCGGGCCTGGGCAGGGTCGTACACACCGCAGGGAAGGTCGCAGTGTGCGCTGACCTTGACCTTGGGGGCAAACAGGCGGGAAAGCATGGAGCATTCCTTCCTCGTGATCGTCTTCTCACAGGGGACATTACTCCGTGGGGGAGCGGTTTTCGCGAGTGCCCCCATGGGCTTAGGACAAAAGTCCGGGGTGAGACTGAGACTGGTGGACGAAGAACCGGGGAGGTGCCGGGTGATGCCGGAGCTGTCGCAGGAGTCCGAGCGGGGGAGGTCGGCCGCGCCCTTCGGGGTGGCCGAGGTGACCGGTCCGTCCATGGTGCCCACGCTGTACCACGGGGACCGGCTCCTGGTGCACTACGGAGCCCGGATCAAGCCAGGTGACGTCGTCGTGCTGCGGCACCCCTTCCAGCAGGACCTGCTGGTCGTCAAGCGGATCGCCCAGCGGCGTGAGAACGGCTGGTGGGTGCTCGGGGACAACGCGTACGCCGGCGGTGACAGCACCGACTACGGCGTCGTGCCCGACGACCTGGTGCTGGGACGGGTCCGGTTCCGCTACCGGCCGCGCAGGCCCGGCCTGCGTTCGCCCTGGGCGCTGCTGGGCTGGGCGCTGTCGGCCGCCAGGCCCGTGTTCTCGGGCAGGTCGGGCCGGGTCGCTTCGAGGCGCTTGCGGGCGCGGTAGGCCGCCACGTTGGCGCGGGTGGCGCAGCGGTCGGAGCAGTAGCGCCGGGAGCGGTTGGTGGAGGTGTCCAGGTAGGCGTTGCGGCAGGGCGCGGCCTCGCACAGGCCGAGCCGGTCCACGCCGTACTCGGTCAGGTGGAACGCCAGCCCCATCGCCGCGATCGCCGCGTAGCCCGCGGTCGCGTTGGACGGGTGGTCCGCCAGGTGCATGTGCCACAGGGGGCGGCCGTCGTCGTCGCGGATGTCGTGCCCGGAGATCTGCGGGCTCACCGGGAACTCCAGCAGCAGTGAGTTCAGCAGGTCCACGGCGAGCTGCTCGTCGCCGCTGTCGGCCGCCTCGAAGACCGCGCGCAGCCGGGTCCGGACCGAGCGGAAGCGGGTCACGTCCGCGTCCGTGGCGCGGCGCGCCGCCGACTGCTGGGCGCCGAACAGCTCGCGGACCGCCTCGACCGACGTCAGGGAGTCCTTGCCCCGGGCCGGTTCCTCCGTGTTGACGAGGCGCACGGCATAGTCCGAGTAATAGGCCAGTTCCACTTGTAGTCCTTACGGAGGGGCTTTATTGTCGTGAGCGCGCACTTGTAACAGCTGATTGTGCTTCCAGGGTATTACGAGGGAGGGGCTCGATGACGGACGCGGACATCACCACGGCCACCACCGACTGGCAGGCCTGGCAGCAGAGCTGGGACCGGCAGCAGGAGTGGTACCTGCCCGACCGCGAGGAACGCTTCCGGATCATGCTCGACATGGTCGAGGCCCTCGTGGGCACCGCCCCGCGCGTGCTCGACCTCGCCTGCGGCACGGGCAGCATCACCGCCCGGCTGCTCGCCCGGTTCCCGGAGGCCACCAGCACCGGCGTCGACCTCGACCCGGCCCTCCTCGCCATCGCCCGGGGCACCTTCGCGGACGACGAGCGGGTCGGCTTCGTCACCGCCGACCTCAAGGACCCCGACTGGCCGGCGAAGCTGCCGTACGACTCGTACGACGCCGTCCTGACCGCGACGGCCCTGCACTGGCTGCACCGGGAACCCCTCGCGGACCTCTACGGCCAGGTCGCGGGAGTGGTCCGCGACGGCGGTGTCTTCATGAACGCGGACCACATGATCGACGAGACGACTCCCCGGATCAACGCCGCCGAGCGCGCACAGCGCCACGCCCGCATGGAACAGGCCAGGGAATCCGGCGTCCTCGGCTGGACGGAGTGGTGGCAGCTCGCCGCCGAGGATCCGGTCCTCGCGGAGCCCACGGCCCGGCGCTACGAGATCTACGGCGACCACGCGGACGGCGACATGCCGTCGGTGGCGTGGCACGCGGGCGTGCTGCGCGAAAAGGGGTTCGCGGAGGTCAGGCCGGTGTGGTGCTCGCCCTCGGACACCCTGCTGCTCGCCATGAAGTAGCACGCCGAAGGGGGCGGTACGGAGTTCCCGTACCGCCCCCTCGGTGTGTGCGACGTCAGAGCACCTTGGACAGGAACGACTTCGTCCGCTCGTGCTGCGGGTTCGTCAGCACCTCGCGCGGGTGACCGGATTCCACCACCACACCGCCGTCCATGAAGACCAGGCTGTCGCCCACCTCTCGGGCGAAGCCCATCTCGTGCGTCACGACGATCATCGTCATGCCGGACTCGGCGAGGTCGCGCATGACGTCCAGGACGTCACCGACCAGCTCCGGGTCGAGCGCCGACGTCGGCTCGTCGAACAGCATCAGCTTCGGGTCCATGGCGAGGGCCCGGGCGATGGCGACGCGCTGCTGCTGGCCGCCGGAGAGCTGTGAGGGGTAGCTGCCCGCCTTGTCGGCCAGGCCCACCCGGTCCAGGAGTTCCAGGGCCCGCTGCCGGGCCTGGCTCTTGCTCACGCCCTTGACCTGGACCGGTGCCTCCATGACGTTCTCCACGGCCGTCATGTGCGGGAACAGGTTGAAGCGCTGGAAGACCATGCCGATGTCCCGGCGCTTGAGGGCGACCTCGCTGTCCTTCAGCTCGTAGAGCTTGTCGCCCTTCTGGCGGTAGCCCACCAGCTCCCCGTCCACGTACAGGCGGCCGGCGTTGATCTTCTCCAGGTGGTTGATGCACCGGAGGAAGGTCGACTTGCCGGAGCCGGAGGGGCCGATGAGGCAGAACACCTCGCCGGACCTCACCTCCAGGTCGATGCCCTTGAGGACTTCTACGGGACCGAAGGACTTGTGGACGCCTTCGGCCTTGACCATGGCAGTCATGCGGTACCTCCCGCCGACGGACGGTTCGACAGGGACAGCAGGTTGGCCTTGATCTTCTGGAACGGGGTGGCCGGGAGCGACCGGCTCGAACCACGCGCGTAGTACCGCTCCAGGTAGAACTGGCCGATGCTGAAGACCGAGGTCAGCAGCAGGTACCAGGCCGCCGCCAGGAACAGCATCTCGGCGGGGGCGCCGGAGGTCTGCCCGATGTCCTGGGCCACGCGGAACAACTCGGAGTACTGGACGACCGAGACCAGCGAGGTCGTCTTCAGCATGTTGATGACCTCGTTGCCCGTCGGCGGCACGATCACGCGCATCGCCTGCGGGATGACGATCCGGCGCAGCGTCTTGGAGTGGCTCATGCCCAGCGCGTGCGACGCCTCCGTCTGGCCCTCGTCGACCGAGAGCAGACCGGCGCGGCAGATCTCCGCCATGTACGCCGCCTCGTTGAGGCCGAGGCCCAGCAGCGCCGTCAGGAACGGGGTCATGAAGTCCGACCACTCGTCCTTGTAGAACGGCCCGAGGTTGATGTACTCGAAGACCAGGCCCAGGTTGAACCAGACCACCAGCTGCACCAGGACCGGCGTACCGCGGAAGAACCAGATGTAGAACCACGAGATCGCCGAGGTCACCGGGTTCTTCGACAGGCGCATCACGGCCAGCATGATGCCGCCGACGACGCCGATCACCATGGACAGGACGGTGATCAGGAGGGTTCTGCCCACGCCCTGCAGGACGCGGTCGTCGAAGAAGTAGTCCGGGATTGCGCCCCAGTTGATCTTGCCCTGGGAGAACGCGTAGACGACCCCGACCAGCAGGGCGATGGCGACGACGGCGGAGACGTACCGCCCGTAGTGCCGGACCGGGATGGCCTTGATGGCCTCCGGTCCGGCCGGGGGCGTGTCGGACGGCCCCGACGTCTTGTCGATGTCAACAGTCACGGGTGTTGCCTTTCAGTGCCGCTGCGTCGCGTCACTTGCCGCCGGCGTTGATGGTGGCTTCCTGGACGGCGCCGTCCGTCACGCCCCACTTCTTGAGGATCTTCTCGTACTCGCCGTTCTTGATGATCGCGTCCAGCGCGGCCTTGAGGGCGTCGCGGAGCTGCGTCTGGTTCTTGGCGACCGCGATGCCGTACGGAGCGGCCTGGACCTGCTCGCCGACCAGCTGGAAGTCCTTGCCGCCACCGGAGGTCTTCACGGCGTACGCGGCGACCGGGAAGTCGGACGAGCCGGCGTCGGCGCCGCCCGCGCGCAGGCGCGTCTGGGCCTGCTGGTCGTTGTCGAACGCCTCGATCGAGAGCTTCTTGCCGGCCGGGCACTTCTTCGCCTCGGCGTTGGCGAGTTCCTCGGAGACCGTGCCGCGCTGGAGCACGATCTTCTTGCCGCACAGGTCGGACCAGTTCTTGATGCCCTGGTCGTCGCCCTTCTTGGTGTAGATCGAGACACCGGCGGTGAAGTAGTCCACGAAGTCGACGCCCTCGCCGACCTTCTTGCCGGTCTTGGAGTCGATGCCCTCCTGGCGCTCCTTGGAGTCGGTCATCGCGGACATCGCGACGTCGTACCGCTTGGAGCGCAGGCCCGTGATCAGCGTGTCGAAGGTGCCGTTCTCGAACTGGAAGTCGACACCGAGCTGCTTGCCCATGGCGGCCGCGATGTCCGGGTCGATGCCGACGACCTTGCCGGAGCTGTCCTTGAACTCGACCGGGGCGTACGCGATGTCCGCACCGACCTTGATGACGCCCTTGTCGCGGATCGACTGCGGCAGCTTGTCGGCGAGCGGGGCCGCGGCCGTGGCGGTCTCGCTGTCCTTCCCGGTGTCCTTGGTCTGGTCACCGCATCCGGTGAGCATCAGCGCGCCTGCGACCGCGATCGCACCGACCGCTGCTAGCCGGGAGTGCGCGGCGGTCGTACGACGGGTGGAGCTTGCGGTCATGGTGGGTTCCTCCGGCGGATGGGTGGAGTTGCCGATGGGGCTGAGCGCTGCCGATGGGTTCGGCAGTGCCGTGGACTGCCGACGGTGCCGGCAGTGCCGTGGGTCGACGAGAACACACGTCTTCGAGTGTCGCGACCTCGTGTGATTACGGCATCTTGCCATTCGGACTGCGCCATTCTGGGGGCCAGCCATGTCAAAATCGGATAACGGGCGACCCCCGAACCGCACCACTCCGGTACATCACGGCCGGACCTTCTGCGGGAATCATTCCTTCCGGCAGGAAGATCTTCGGTATGTCCCGGGAATCCGATACGGGGCCCGAGGGATTCGCCGACGCTTGAGCGGTTGTCAAGGGTTTGTCCAGACCTTGTCCCGATATTGGACGAAGAGTCAGGGCGCCCGTGTGTGACCTTCGCGTTATGGACTCGTCGTCGGCGCCGTCCGTCCGGTAAGAAGGTTCTTTACACCCCTCATCCGGGGCTCAGGGCGCGTGTGCGGCGCGCCCATCGCGTATGCGCCCGTACGTATCACGTACACAGCACGACCACGGCCGTACGCGGTCCCGCCCACGCCTCACCAGGAGTGGCCACCCTCAGACCAATGAAGATTTAAGGGGTAAAACGAAGTGGCAGCGGAGATCGTCAATCCTCGCAGCGAGAGCACGACGGACCATACGGGTCACGAGGGCGGTGCGGAGCCCCTCGACTCCTTCGATCCGGCGTTCGCGCTCCACCGCGGCGGCAAGATGGCCGTGCAGGCCACGGTGCCGGTCCGTGACAAGGACGACCTGTCCCTGGCGTACACGCCCGGCGTCGCGAAGGTGTGCAGCGCGATCGCGGAGCAGCCGGAGCTGGTGCACGACTACACGTGGAAGTCGTCGGTCGTCGCCGTCGTGACGGACGGTACGGCCGTGCTGGGGCTCGGTGACATCGGGCCCGAGGCCTCCCTCCCGGTGATGGAGGGCAAGGCGATTCTGTTCAAGCAGTTCGGCGGCGTGGACGCGGTTCCGATCGCGCTCAACTGCACGGACGTCGACGAGATCGTCGAGACGGTGGTGCGGCTCGCGCCGTCGTTCGGCGGCGTCAATCTGGAGGACATCTCGGCGCCGCGGTGCTTCGAGATCGAGCGGAAGCTCCAGGATGCGCTGGACATTCCCGTCTTCCACGACGACCAGCACGGTACGGCGGTCGTGACGCTGGCGGCCCTGCGGAACGCCGCGCGGCTGAGCAAGCGGGCGCTGGGGGAGCTGCGGGCCGTCATCTCCGGCGCCGGTGCGGCGGGTGTCGCGATCGCGAAGATGCTGGTCGAGGCCGGGATCGGGGATGTCGCGGTGGCCGACCGCAAGGGTGTCGTGTCGGCGGACCGGGACGATCTGACGCCGGTGAAGCGGGAGCTGGCCGGATTCACGAACAAGGCGGGCATCAGCGGGTCGCTGGAGGCGGCGCTGGCCGGGGCCGATGTGTTCATCGGGGTGTCCGGTGGGACGGTGTCGGAGGACGCGGTGGCGTCGATGGCCGACGGGGCGTTCGTTTTCGCCATGGCGAACCCGAATCCCGAGGTGCACCCCGAGGTCGCGCACAAGTACGCGGCCGTCGTGGCGACCGGGCGGTCGGACTTCCCGAACCAGATCAACAACGTGCTGGCGTTTCCGGGGATCTTCGCGGGTGCACTGCAGGTGCGGGCGTCGCGGATCACGGAGGGCATGAAGCTGGCCGCCGCGGAGGCGCTGGCGGGTGTGGTCGGGGACGACCTCGCGGCCGACTACGTCATCCCGTCGCCGTTCGACGAGCGGGTCGCGCCGGCGGTGACCGCTGCGGTGGCGGCGGCTGCCCGGGCCGAGGGTGTGGCTCGGCGGTGACGCCGTAGCGCGTCGCGCGGAGCGCGGAGCGTGGACTGCGGTGATGTGAGTGGCCCCGCCCGGGTGGGCGGGGCCACTTTTGCCGTTTGGGTGCGGCTGTTCGGGTGGTGCGGGGTACCTGCGGCGGCCTGTGCGGCTTCGGTGGGGGCGCGCGTGGCGCCTCCGCGGGTGCGGTGGGTCGGGGCCGTGCCGGGGGGTGTCCTCCTCGGAACGGCGCGATGGGGTTGGACGCCGACTGAATCCCCGTTGACGCGCCAACCGCTGCGGGCGGACACCCCCCCGACACGTCCCCTTCCGTGCGTACGCGGGTGCGGGTCCGCCCAGCGGCACCCCGTTCCGCCGGGTTGCGGGCCCGCCCGGACCCAGCACCGGCGCCGGGTGCCTGGCAAGAGGGTGTGTCTCACAGGGGGCGGAGGTTCCGTGCAGTCGGTCCGGAACCTATCGTCAAGGTCATGTTCGCTGTCTACGCCGCCCGAATCGACCGCGACCAGCCACTGGCCGGCCTGGAGTTGGGAGAGCGTCCGGCTCCCGAGGCCCGTCCCGGCTGGAGCACCGTCACGGTCAAGGCCGCCTCCCTCAACCACCACGACCTGTGGTCCCTGCGTGGCGTCGGCCTCGCAGAGGACAAGCTGCCGATGATCCTCGGCTGTGACGCCGCCGGCGTCGACGAGGACGGCAACGAGGTCGTCCTGCACTCCGTGATCGGACAGAGCGGGCACGGGGTCGGCCCGAAGGAGCCCCGTTCCATCCTCACCGAGCGCTACCAGGGCACCTTCGCCGAGCAGGTCGCCGTGCCGACCTGGAACATCCTGCCCAAGCCCAAGGAGCTTTCCTTCGAGGAGGCCGCCTGTCTGCCCACGGCGTGGCTGACCGCGTACC
This sequence comes from Streptomyces chartreusis NRRL 3882, assembly GCF_900236475.1. Lineage (GTDB taxonomy): Bacteria > Actinomycetota > Actinomycetes > Streptomycetales > Streptomycetaceae > Streptomyces > Streptomyces chartreusis_D. Next base: position 2,997,014 of record NZ_LT963352.1, on the reverse strand, counting down.
GGATGCTGTTCACCAACGCGGGTGTCCGGCCCGGCGACTCCGTCCTCGTGCAGGGCGCCGGCGGTGGTGTCGCCACGGCCGCCATCGTGCTGGGGAAGGCGGCCGGGCTCCGGGTCTTCGCCACGAGCCGGGACGAGGCCAAGCGGAAGCGGGCCGTGGAGCTGGGGGCCGTGGAGGCCCTGGAGCCCGGCGCGCGGTTGCCGGAGCGGGTCGACGCCGTGGTCGAGACCGTCGGGGCCGCCACGTGGTCGCACTCCGTGAAGTCGCTGAAGCCCGGCGGCACGCTGGTGATCTCCGGTGCCACCAGTGGTGACCGGCCCTCGCACGCCGAACTGACCCGGATCTTCTTCCTGGAGCTCAAGGTCGTCGGGTCCACGATGGGCACCAAGGACGAGCTGGAGGACCTGCTCGCGTTCTGTGCCGCCACCGGGGTGCGGCCCGTCATCGACGAGGTGCTGCCCATGGACCGCGCGCGGGAGGGCTTCGAACGGCTGGCGTCCGGTGAGCAGTTCGGGAAGCTCGTGCTCATGAATTCGTAGTTCCTGCTGGGTGGAATGTGCTGGCGGCCGGTCCGGGTTCGGGCCGGCCGTTTGGGTTGTCAACTGGGGTTGACAGGGGTGTGGTGTCAACGTAGGTTGACGTCATGACCGAAGCAACCGATCTGGCCGAGCGTGCGGGCGACCGTGATCCACGGGTCGGTCTGCGGGCTGTCGCCGCCCTGCGCAGGCTGCTGGAGCAGCTGGAAGCCGTACAGGTGCGCAACGCGCGCAACCAGGGCTGGTCGTGGCAGGAGATTGCCACCGAACTCGGTGTGAGCCGGCAGGCCGTGCACAAGAAGTACGGGAGGCATTGATGTTCGAGCGGTTCACGAAGGACGCCCGGAGCGTGGTCAAGGGCGCGTTGGCCTCTGTGGAGGGCGGGGGTGGCGGGCAGGTCGTGGAGCCGGAGCATCTGTTGCTCGCGCTGCTCGATCGGGAGGGCAGTCGAGGCTCGTTCGCGCTCGCCGCTCTCGGGCTCCCTGAGCGGAGGGAGTCCGTGCGGCAGGCACTGGGCGAGGCGCGGCGGCGGGCCGGGCTGTCCCAGGCCGAGACCGACGCGCTCGCCGGGCTCGGGATCGATGTGGAGGAGATCGTCGCCCGGGTGGAGGAGGTGCACGGAGTCGGTGCCATGGCCGGTGACCGGAAGGACAAGGGGTGGTGGTTTGGGCGGGCCTCCTTCGGGCGGGGCGCCAAGGACGTCCTGGAGCGCTCCCTGCGGGTCGCCCTCGCCCAGCGGGACCGGCACATCGGGGACGAGCACATCCTGCTCGCCCTGACCGTGCGCCCGGGCGTGCCGGCCGAGGTCCTCGCCGACCACGGGGTCACGTACGAGTCTGTGGTGCGGGTGCTGTACGGCAGTGGTGGCGAGGCCAAGGCCGGCTGAAGGGCCGTGCCCCGGTCGGCTACTTCTGCTGCGTGCGCAGGAGGGCTCCTATGTGGGCCGCGGCCGTCGACAGGTGGCGGCGGGCGTCGCGCAGTTGGTCGGGGGTGACGCCGTGGTCGCGGGCCGCGTCGCGGATGTCGTCCCGGAAGCGGTCGAGCAGGCGGTCCAGGTCGCGGGCGGGGTCGCCGGTGGAGTCCGTGGCGTCCTCGTGGGCCCAGGCGGGTTCGTAGGCGGCCGGGAAGTCCTCGGCGGGCTGTGAGGGCGTCGGCTGCGAGGCCGGCTTGCCGGTGCCGCTCCAGTCGAAGCCGAAGTCCTTGCCGTAGTCCTTGCCGAACTCGCCGACCTCCTTGGCCAGTTCGCTCAGGCCCTCGCGCAGTCCCGTGGGCCAGTCGCCGCGGGCGAAGTGGTCCTGGACCTGCTCCTGGACCCGGCGGGCGATGCGCTGGACCTGCTCCTGGGCCTGGGCGCGGGCCTGTTCCTGGGCCTCCTTCGCCTGGCGGCGGGCGCGCTGGGCGTCCTCTCGGGCGCGGCGGCTCTCGTCCTTGGCGCGGCGGGCCTGTTCCTTCCACTCCTGCCTGGCCCGCCGCATCTCCTCCTTGGCGACGCGCCAGGCCTCCTTGTCGCCGTACTGCCCGAAGTCCCCGAAGGGGGCGTCCTCCGCGCCACGGGGCCTGGTGCCGGTGTCCCGGCGTGCCTCGGTCGCGGCGGCGCGCATCTCGCGGCGCAGATCGCCGGCGGCCCCGCGCACGTCGGCGCGGATCTCCGCCGCCAGTTCCGCGACGGATTCCCGGATCTCCAGCTCCAGATCGGCCAGTTCGCCGCTGCGGTCGGCCAGTTCGGCGCGGCCCGCGTCCGTGATCGAGTACACCTTGCGGCCGCCCTCGGTGGTGTGGGTGACCAGGCCCTCGGCCTCCAGCTTGGCCAGGCGGGGGTAGACCGTGCCGGCCGACGGTGCGTACAGCCCCTGGAAGCGCTCCTCGAGGAGGCGGATCACCTCGTAGCCGTGTCGGGGGGCCTCGTCCAGCAGCTTCAGCAGGTAGAGGCGGAGGCGGCCGTGGGCGAAGACGGGGGGCATGTCAGAGCACCTTCTTGTCGGTCGTGCCGTCGGCCGGGACGCCGGCGTCGGCGGCGCCCCGGTCGGAGACGGAATTGTCTCCCGAGGCTGCCTTCGGATCGTCCTGTGGGTCGGTCGCCGAGCTGCTGGTGCCGGGCCGGGTGTCCCACGGTTCGTCGGGCTCGTCCTCCCCGGAGGGGCGGCGCAGCAGGGCGATCGAGCCGGAGACCGTCGTCGCCCGCAGCTTGCCGGTGCCCGCGCCCAGGCGGCCCGTGATCTTGTGGGCGCCCCACTGGCCGTGCACCCGCAGACCGTCGAAGGCGTTGGAGACCGCGCCGCTCGCCGTGTTCGCCTCGACCTCCGCGTCCGCCGGGTCCGGCAGCCGGATCGCGATCTCACCCGAGACGCTGGTCAGCCGCACGTCCGTGGGACCGCCCGGGTCGAGGTCGACGATCATGGAGCCGCTGACCGAGTCGGCCCGCACGGAGGAGCCGGAGCCCTCGACCACCGTGAGGTCGCCCGAGACCGAGTTGAACCGGAGGTCGCCCGTCACGCCCTGGGCCTCCACGCTCCCGGAGACGGTGTCGGCGCGGACCGGGCCGGAGAGGCCCACGAGGGTCGTGTCGCCCGTGACGCCCTTCACCGCCGCCGGTCCGTCGATCCCGGAGATCACGGCTGCCGCCCCGACCACCCCCACCTCCACCCGGGTGGAGGCCGGAACGGCCAGGGAGACCACCGCGCTGCGGCGCCAGCCCTTGCGGTCCAGCCACTTGAGGAAGCCCTTCCAGGGCAGGTCCTCGTAGGCCACCGTGAGGGTGCCGCCCTCCTGGGTCACCACCAGGGGTGGCCCCTCGATCTCGGAGACCTCCAGGCGGGCGGAACCTTCGTCCGTGCCCACCACGTTCACCGTTCCGTTGACGAGGCGTACGTGAAGCTCGCTCACGGGCTCGTCGAGGGTGAGTTTCCTCGGCTCCGCGACAGACCACTCGGACATGGTGCAGACCTCCCCGACACGACGCGCCATATCGCGTCTTCTGTCATTCACGATATATCGTGGCGAGGGAAAGTCAAGACACTCGTTCTGGGGATGTCGAGGCGTACAAAAGTGCTCAAAGTGGAGTGATTCGCCCTAGCGTGTGACCATGCCGACGGAAGCCGACCGCGCCGGTCCCGCCCCTGGGGCGCTGCTGCTGTGCCGGGCGGTGCCCGGGGCCGTCGCCCCCGTCGCCCACCTGCTGCGGGAACGGATGCAGCTCACCCGGGCAGGCGACGAATGGAGTGTTCTCGTCCCCGAGGGCCGGCCGTGGCGGGACGCCGACGAGCCCGTCGACCGTGTGGTCACCGGCTGGGCCACGGCCCTCGCCGTCGGCGCGCCCTGGCCCGTTCTCGCCCTGTGGTGGGACGCCGACCACGCGGGCTTCACGCTCGCGTCCGGCTTCCGCCGCCCGGTCGGATTCGTCTGGCTCGCGAGCGGCCTCCCGGTGGGGGAGGAGGAGGCGCTGCGCACCTTCGCCGCGCGCGTGGGCCTCGACCCCGTCCTGGACCTCCAGGCCCTCGACCAGCTGACGAAACCCGACGCCACCGCCGACGCCCGCGCCCGTCTGCGCGGCCTGCTGGCGGTCCTCGCGCGCGTGGGCGTCTCACTGCCCCCGGAACTCGCCCCCGGCCGGCCCGCCGACCGACTCCGGGAAGCCGCCGCGCTCCAGCCGGACAGCCTCCCGGTCGAATGGCCGGGCTGGCGCGACGCGGTCGCGGAACGCGACACCGTCGACCACAGCCGCCTGGGCCCCTGGATGCCCTGGACCGGCGGCCCCAGGGCCCGCGCCCTGGCCCTCGCCCAGATGGCGGCGGGCGTCCCGCTCATCGCCTGGGGGATACGGCGTTCCAGCGGCGGCTGGGGCTGGGCCACGGCCGGAGCGCTGCTCCTGGCTCATGGCGCGCTGGGCCTGGCGTACGCCGTCACACACCCGCGCGACTGATCGCCGGACGCGCCGGAGGGCTGATCACCGGAGGACTGATCACAGGAGGGCTGATCACAGGAGGGCTGATCACCGAGGGCTGATCAACGGACGGCGGCGGACCGGCTCCCGCGCGACTCCCGCCCACGACTCCGGCGCCTCTCCCGCTCGTCTACTCGTCGTCCTCGTCGTCCAGCCGCGCCAGCCACGTGGCCAGCCGCTCCACCGGCACCTCGAAGTCGGGGTTGAGATCGACGAAGGTCCGCAGTTGCTCGGCCAGCCACTCGAAGGTGACCTCCTCCTCGCCGCGCCGCTTCTCCAGTTCCTCGATGCCACGGTCCGTGAAGTACATGCCGTCAAGGATATGTGCGCGCAAACGGCCGGGCCGCACCCCCGAAGCGGGGATGCGGCCCGGCCGGACAGAACGCGCGAGGGCGCTTACGCGTCGAACACCTCACGCACCAGCTGCTCCTGCTCGGCCTGGTGCCGCTTCGCGGAACCGACCGCCGGGGACGAGCTGTGCGGGCGCGAGATGCGGCGCAGGCGCTCGCCGTGCGGGACGTCCGCGCCGACCGCCAGGTCCAGGTGGTCGATCAGGTTGAGCGCGATGAACGGCCAGGCACCCTGGTTCGCCGGCTCCTCCTGGGCCCACAGGTACTTCTCGGCGTTCGGGTACTTCTTGATCTCCGCCTGGAGCTCGGCACCCGGCAGCGGGTACAGGCGCTCGATGCGGATGATCGCCGTGTCCGTGACGCCGCGCTTCTGACGCTCGGCCTCCAGGTCGTAGTAGACCTTGCCGGCGCAGAAGACGACCTTCTTGACCGCGGCCGCGTCCACCGACGCGTCGCCGATGACCGGCTGGAACTGACCGGTCGTGAACTCGTCCGCCTTCGAGGCCGCCGCCTTCAGGCGCAGCATCGACTTCGGCGTGAAGACCACCAGCGGCTTGTGGTGCGGGTTGTGCACCTGCCACCGCAGGAGGTGGAAGTAGTTCGACGGCGACGTCGGCATGGCGACCGTCATGTTGTTCTGCGCGCACATCTGGAGGAAGCGCTCCGGGCGGGCCGAGGAGTGGTCCGGACCCTGGCCCTCGTAGCCGTGCGGCAGCAGCAGGACGACACCGGAGGTCTGGGCCCACTTCTGCTCGGCCGAGGAGATGAACTCGTCCACGACCGTCTGGGCGCCGTTGACGAAGTCGCCGAACTGCGCCTCCCACATCACGAGCGCCTCGGGGCGGGCCAGCGAGTAGCCGTACTCGAAGCCCATCGCCGCGTACTCGGAGAGGAGGGAGTTGTAGACGTTGAGCCGCGCCTGGTCCTCGGAGAGGTACTGCAGCGGCGTGTACTCGTCGCCGGTGCTGCGGTCGATGATGACGGCGTGGCGCTGGCCGAACGTACCGCGCTGCGAGTCCTGGCCCGCCAGGCGGACCGGGACGCCCTCCAGCAGGAGGGAGCCGATCGCGAGGGTCTCGCCCATGCCCCAGTCGATCGTGCCGTCCTCGACCATCGACGCCCGGCGCTGGAGCTGCGGCAGCAGACGCGGGTGGACGGTGATGTGGTCGGGGATGTTGACCTGGGACTCGGCGATCCGCTTGACGACCTCCGTGGTCACCGCGGTGTTCACGGCGACCGGGAACTCGGCCTGCGGGTCGGAGGTCTCCACGATCGTCGGCTGCGAGGTGGCCTCGCGGACCTCCGTGAAGACCTTCTCCAGCTGGCCCTGGTAGTCCTGGAGTGCCTGCTCGGCCTCTTCCAGGGTGATGTCGCCGCGACCGATGAGGGACTCGGTGTAGAGCTTGCGCACCGAGCGCTTCTTGTCGATCAGGTCGTACATCAGCGGCTGGGTGAAGGCCGGGTTGTCCGACTCGTTGTGACCGCGGCGACGGTAGCAGATGAGGTCGATCACCACGTCCTTGTTGAACGCCTGGCGGAACTCGAAGGCCAGACGGGCCACGCGGACCACGGCCTCCGGGTCGTCGCCGTTCACGTGGAAGATCGGGGCCTCGATCATGCGGGCCACGTCCGTGGCGTACATCGAGGAGCGCGACGACTCGGGAGCCGCCGTGAAGCCGACCTGGTTGTTGATGACGATGTGGACCGTGCCGCCGGTGCGGTAGCCGCGCAGCTGCGACATGTTCAGGGTCTCGGCCACCACGCCCTGGCCCGCGAAGGCCGCGTCGCCGTGGATCGCCACCGGCAGGACCGTGAAGTCCGTGCCGCCCTTGCCGATGATGTCCTGCTTGGCGCGGGAGACGCCCTCCAGGACCGGGTCCACCGCCTCCAGGTGCGACGGGTTCGCGACCAGGCTGACCTTGATCTGCTCGCCGTCGAGGCCCGTGAAGGTGCCCTCGGCGCCCAGGTGGTACTTCACGTCGCCGGAGCCGTGCATCGACTTCGGGTCGAGGTTGCCCTCGAACTCGCGGAAGATCTGCGCGTACGACTTGCCGACGATGTTCGCGAGGACGTTCAGCCGGCCGCGGTGGGCCATGCCGATGACGACCTCGTCCAGACGGGACTCGGCGGCCGAGTCCAGCACCGCGTCCAGCAGCGGGATGACGGACTCGCCGCCCTCCAGGCTGAAGCGCTTCTGGCCGACGTACTTGGTCTGGAGGAAGGTCTCGAACGCCTCGGCGGCGTTCAGCCGGCGCAGGATGCGCAGCTGCTCCTCGCGCTCCGGCTTGGAGTGCGGGCGCTCCACCCGGTCCTGGATCCACTTGCGCTGCTTCGGGTCCTGGATGTGCATGAACTCGATGCCGGTGGTGCGGCAGTACGAGTCGCGCAGGACGCCGAGGATGTCGCGCAGCTTCATCATCGACTTGCCGGCGAAGCCGCCGACGGCGAACTCGCGCTCCAGGTCCCACAGGGTGAGGCCGTGCTCGGTGATGTCCAGGTCGGGGTGCTTGCGCTGCTGGTACTCCAGCGGGTCGGTGTCGGCCATGACGTGGCCGCGGACCCGGTAGGAGTGGATCAGCTCGAAGACGCGGGCGGCCTTCGTGACGTCGTCGTCGTGGCTGGCGTCGATGTCCTTGAGCCAGCGGACCGGCTCGTAGGGGATGCGCAGCGCCTCGAAGATCTCGTCGTAGAAGTTGTTCTCGCCGAGCAGGAGGTTCGCGACCTGGCGGAGGAACTCGCCGGAGGCGGCGCCCTGGATCACCCGGTGGTCGTAGGTCGACGTGAGCGTCATGACCTTCGAGATGCCGAGCTTGTTCAGGGTGTCCTGGGAGGTGCCCTGGAACTCCGCCGGGTAGTCCATGGAGCCGACGCCCATGATCACGGACTGGCCGGGCATCAGGCGCGGGACCGAGTGCACCGTGCCGAGGCCGCCGGGGTTGGTCAGGGAGACCGTGACCCCGGAGAAGTCGTCCATCGTCAGCTTGCCGTCGCGGGCGCGGCGGACGATGTCCTCGTAGGCCTGCCAGAACTCGAAGAAGTTCAGCGTCTCGGCCTTCTTGATCGCCGCGACGACCAGCTGGCGGTCGCCGTTCGGCTTGACCAGGTCGATGGCGAGGCCGAGGTTGACGTGCTCCGGCTTGACCAGGGTCGGCTTGCCGTCCACCTTCGCGAACGAGTAGTTCATCGCCGGCATCGCCTTGATGGCCTGGACCATCGCGTAGCCGATGAGGTGCGTGAAGGAGATCTTCCCGCCACGCGCCCGCTTGAGGTGGTTGTTGATGACGATGCGGTTGTCGAACAGCAGCTTCACCGGGACCGCGCGCACGGACGTGGCCGTGGGCAGCTCCAGGGAGGCGTCCATGTTCTTCGCGACCGCGGCGGCGGGACCGCGCAGCACGACCTGCTCGGGGCCCGAGGGGGCCTCACCGGCCGGCTCGGCCTTCGGCTTCGCGGCGGCCGGCTTGGCGGCCGGGGCCGCCTTCGCCGGGGCAGGGGCCTGGGCGGGAGCCTGAGCCGGGGCCTGCGCGGCGGGCTTCGCCTGAGCGGGAGCCGGCGCGGCGGTCGCGGGCTTCGGGGCCGCCGGGGCGGGGGCCGCGGGCTGGGCCGGGGCGGCCTGCGCCGCCGGCTGAGCGGTGGTGGTCCCCGCGGCCCCCGCGGCCGCGGTACCCGCCGGAGCCGAGGCGGCAGCCGCCCCCGGCTTGTAGTCGGCGAAGAAGTCCCACCAGGCTCGGTCTACCGAATTCGGGTCCTGGAGGTACTGCTGATAGATCTCGTCGACGAGCCACTCGTTGGCACCGAACGACGCAGCAGGGTTCTTCCCCGCTTGGTCGGTGTCGGTCGAGATGCTCGAGTTACTGGGGGACTGTGGCGACACGGCGGCAACCGCCCTCTTCCGCTTCACAAGATGATGGACAGCGGGAATCAAGGCTACGCCCCCTGGACCGGGTAGGTCAGGTCGGGCCCGTTCAACGTCGCGCAAGTCACATCTTGAAGTGTGTTTCGGGGCTTGAAATGGCGGGAAACAAGCGTGGTTCCGCTTAAAGAGGGAAGGGCGGGGCAGGGCCTCACGCGCCGAGGGCGCGGGCCTGTGCCTGATCACACGTGTCCGTCAGCGCGGACGCCCATGGATCTTGTGGCTCCGCTTCGAACTTTACGTCAACTTGGCACAGATGGAAGTCCCGGAAGAGTGACAAGAATCCGGCAACCCCGCTCGGATTCGGCCACTCCGATCCGCCCACCGTGCAGATCCACCGCCCAGCGCGCGATCGCCAGGCCGAGCCCCGTACCGCCGTCGCTGCCCGGACCCTGCGGCCGCTTGACGTTGCCGCGGTTGAACCGCTCGAAGACGCGGTGCCACTCGGACTTCGGAATGCCGGGGCCCTCGTCCAGGACCTCCAGCTCCAGCGACTCCGGCAGCGCGCCGCGCCGCGCCTTGACCGTCACACGGCCGTGCGGCGGGCTGTGCTTGACCGCGTTGTCGATGAGGTTGGCCACCACCTGGTGGATGCGCTCCGGGTCGGCGTGCGCGGTCAACTCCGGCGGGTGGACGTCGAGGTGCAGATGGACGTCCGTACGGGTGTGACTGCCCGAGCCGGTGGCGATGCCCGCGCGCACGGAGGCGACCATGTTGGCCTCCTTCAGCACGCCGGACAGATACGGCCACACCTCGAACCGCCGCTGTTTCAGCGGTACGACGCCGTTGTCCAGGCGGGACAGGTCCAGCAGCGTCTCCACCAGCCGGCCGAGCCGCTCGGTCTGCTTCAGCGCCGTGCGCATCGTCTCCGGGTCGGCCTGCGTGACGCCGTCGACGATGTTCTCCAGTACCGCGCGCAGGCCCGCGATGGGTGTGCGCAGCTCGTGCGAGACGTTCGCCACCAGCTCTTTGCGCTGGCTGTCCTGGGCCTCCAGCTCGTCGGCCATGGCATTGATCGTCACGGCCAGGTCGCCCAGCTCGTCACGGCGGTTCTCCCGCACCCGGCGGGTGTAGTCGCCCTGCGAGATCGAACGCGCCACGGCCGTCATCTCGTCCAGCGGCGCGGTGAGCGAATGAGCCACGAACTGCGTAATGAGCAGTGTGGCGATCATCGAGAAGACCGTGATGAAGCGCAGCTCCGTCTTCGTATGCACCGCGATCACCGACAGGCCCGTGGTGATCAGCACCGAGATGACGACCAGCACGCCCAGCTTGGTCTTGATCGAGAACGGGCTCACCCCGCCCCAGGGTTCCGGCTCCCCGGGGTTTCTCCGTGCGGCCGGCCCGGCGCTCATGGCGTCGGGGTCTCCAGGGCGTAGCCCACGCCGTGCACCGTACGGATCCGCTCGGCGCCGATCTTCCGGCGCAGCGCCTTGATATGGCTGTCGACGGTCCGGGTACCGGATGCGTCCGCCCAGTCCCAGACCTCGGCGAGCAGCTGCTCGCGGGAGAGCACCGCGCGCGGGGTGTTCGCCAGGCACACCAGCAGGTCGAACTCGGTCGGGGTGAGGTGAACATCCTCACTCCGCACCCGGACCCGGCGCTGCGCGTGGTCGATCTCCAGCTCGCCGAGGCGCAGGATGCCGCTGCGCGGCGTCGCGGCGGCCAGCGCGGCCCGCTCCACGCGGCGCAGCAGCACGTGCACGCGCGCAGCCAACTCCCGCATCGAGAACGGCTTCGTCATGTAGTCGTCGGCGCCGACGCCGAGCCCGACCAGCATGTCGGTCTCGTCGTCGCGCGCGGTGAGCATCAGCACCGGCACCGGCCGGGCGGCCTGCACGCGCCGGCAGACCTCCAGACCGTCGAAGCCGGGCAGCATGATGTCGAGGATCAGCAGGTCGGGCTGCCAGGCCTCGGCCGTGTCGACGGCGGCCGGACCGTCACCCGCTGTTTGCACGAGGAATCCCTCGGCTCGCAGGCGGGTCGCGATGGCGTCCACGATCGTGGCGTCGTCCTCGACGACGAGAACCCGGCGCTGTGCGCCCGGAGTAGCCGTCGCCGAACCGTTGTGGGAGGTGTGTGTCTGCTCCATCGCCCGCCCCTGGGGTGTGCTTTCCGGAATCAGTGGGGTGATTCCTGACTGGCTGTGCCTGCGCATGGTGTGCGATTGACGCTTGAATGATCGGCGTCAGAGGAGCAGCGTACGGGGAGTCAGCACACCTTTGCTATCCAGGGCTGATGCCGAGGTGCACGACGTCCGGAACGCCCCGGGCAACCGGGATCTCTTCGGTACGCACCTGTTGGAACCCGGCATTCCACAAGGTTTCTTCGAATTCCGGAGAGGGCTGGGCGGACCAGACGGCGAGCACCCCGCCGGGTCTCAACACCCTTGCGCAGCTTGCCAGTCCGGCCTTGCCGTAGAGATTTTCGTTGCCCTCCGTGACGGTCCAGCCGGGCCCGTTGTCGATGTCGAGGCACAGGGCGTCGTACGTGGCGGATGTCTCATTGACGTAGGCCACGAGATCGGCTTCGACGATTTCAGTGCGGGGGTCGGCGAGGGCCTCGGCGGAGAACGCGGAGAGCGGGCCGTCGAGGTGCCATTCGACAATCGCGCGCTCGCGTTCCACGACCGTGATCCCTCCCCAGCGCGGGTTCGCCGCCGCGTGGGCGAGGGAGAAGCCGACGCCGAGCCCGCCGATCAGCACGTCCGGGTGGTCCCGGCCGGTCAGGGCGTCCAGGGCCGCGTCGACGAGCCGCCGCTCCGAGCGGCCGTCGGAGGTGTCCATCAGGAAACAGCCGTTCGCGATGATCTCCAGCCGGTCGCCGTGCCGTCGCAGCACGACCTCGCCGTGCGGGCCCTCGCGACGGTCCAGCACGTGGGGGGTGTCGTTCGAGGTGGGCATCCGAGCATCTTGGCAGGTGAGGGGTGTCCGGCGCCAAGCATTACGGGTAGGCCGGAGGGGGGCGCGGTGCGCGGCTGTCGGGTTGCTGTGAATCGGCTCTCGCGTGGCGCCCGTCACAGACAGGGGGCGCAGGTGCGCGAAGTGTGGGACCTGACGGAAGGAGCGCCCGCCGTGGATCGCACCGCGCCGGCCGACGAGACGGCCACGCCGGCGCCTTCGGGCGCGCCGGTTTCCGACGTGTCGGCGCTGCTGGACGGGGTGCCGCGGCAGCGGTCCGGCGGTGGAGTGCCGTGCGCGACCGTGGGTCCGGGCGTACGAGAGCCCACGGCGGTGAAGAGACCTCGGCTTCGGGTGCCGGGGGTCTGGCGGCTGCTCCCCACTCCCACGGGTACGCCGTTCACGTTCGGGTACGGGATCGTCCTCTGCCTGACCTCGCTGTTCTCCGCGTACGCGGACCCCGCCCTGGTGCACGCCCTGCTCCAGGGGTCCAGTACGGATGTGGCGCACCTGGTGCGGACGCCGGAGCTGGTGCTGATCGGCAGTGCGCTGTGGCTCGCGGGCGGAGTGGCCTCGCCGTTCGCGATCGGGTTCGTGCTCGTGCTGACCGCGCTGGAACGGCGGATCGGCGGCCTGCGCACGGCCGGTGTCTTCCTGCTCGGGCACGTCCTCGCCACCCTGGCGACCGAGGTCCCGGTCGGGCTCGCGGTGCTGGCGGGGCAGCTCCCCGAGAGTTCGCTGCACCGCCTCGACTACGGCGTCAGCTTCGGTGTCGCCGCCGGCACCGGCGCCCTGGCCGGGCTGCTGCCGCTCTGGCTGCGCGTGCCGCTGCTGGCCGGCTTCGGCGGGATGCTGCTCCAGGACCTGCTCGACCTCACCGACCCGATGACGAACTGGGGGCATCTGATCGCCCTGGCCATCGGTGTCGCGACCTGGCCGGTGGTCCGGCGGTGGCGGAGGAGGCGCGTCGGCTCGATCGGTCCGGTCCGGGGCTGAGGCGCCGGCTCACCCGGACCGGCCCGGGCCTGAAGGCGAGCTCGTTCAGGCCCGCGGGCAGTGCTTCGCGCTGGTGAGCGGGGCCACCACCTCCCAGCCCAGCGCCTCGTAGAGCCCTCGCCCCGCGGGCGTACCGGCGAGGACCCCGGTCTGTGCCCCTTGCCGCACGGCGGCGCTCTGCAACGTCCGCATGACGAGGCTGCCGAGTCCCCTGCGGCGATGCTCCGGGGCCGTCTCGATCTGGTCGGCGACGGCGGTGGCGCCCGTCGGGGCCATCTGGCCACGTGCCGCCAGCGAACCGTCCGGGGCTGCCACCATCACACGCGTCACCCCGCCGCGCGACCAGCTGCGCAGCCGGTAGCCGTCGGGCACGTCCGGGGCACTTCCCGGGGCCAGCGGGACCGTCATCAGATAGCCGGGCTCGGGGTCGATCCACCAGCTGTCGTCGAGCCAACCGGCGACCACGGACGGGTGCCGGAACGCCTTCAGCCACACCCCGTCCCCGGTCACCGCGCCGGCCACCTTGCGGACGGACGTCTCGTCGAGGTCGTCGCCGGTCGCGCCGAACACGTGTCGTGTGACGTGGCCGTTCGTCCCCACGTCGATCGTGCAGCCCCATGGCTCGGCCACGGGCGGAGCCGCCCCGCGCGACACGATCCACCCGTCCACCCACGCCCGCACGGTCCTGTCCACGCCGCTCCTTGGTAAGAGGCTCTTACGGTATTGATCTGTTACATCCTCGACCCTACGACTCCGGCCGCGCCTGGTGTCACGGTCGATCGCTCACAGCGAACGGTGGGCGGGGAACATCCGGCGCCTCCCGTGCATTGAGTCGGCATAGCTCAACTTGACTGCCGAAGGGGAGATCATGGCTTCGACGTCCACACCGCTCACCCTGCCCGTGCTGCCGCTCGACGACGAGGTCGTCCTGCCCGGGATGGTGGTCCCGCTGGACCTGAGCGACTCCGAGGTCCGTGCCGCGGTGGAGGCCGCCCAGGCCGCTGCTCGGACAACACCCGGAAAGCCCCGGGTACTCCTGGTGCCACGCATCGACGGCACGTACGCCAACACCGGTGTCCTCGGCACCGTCGAGCAGGTGGGCCGGCTGGCCGACGGCGATCCGGGCGCGCTGATCCGCGGCCGGGGCCGGGTGAGGATCGGTGCGGGGACCACGGGTCCTGGCGCGGCCCTCTGGGTCGAGGGCAGCAGCGTCGACGAATCCGTCCCGGAGCCGCTGCCCGGGCAGGTCGCCGAACTGGTCAAGGAGTACAAGGCCCTCGCCACCGCCTGGCTGCGCAAGCGCGGTGCCTGGCAGGTCGTCGACCGGGTGCAGGCCATCGACGACGTCTCGGCGCTCGCCGACAACTCCGGCTACTCGCCCTTCCTGACCACCGATCAGAAGGTCGAGCTGCTGGAGACCGCCGACCCGGTGGCCCGGCTGAAGCTCGCCACCCAGCAACTGCGCGACCACCTCGCCGAGCAGGACGTGGCCGAGTCCATCGCCAAGGACGTCCAGGAAGGCGTCGACAAGCAGCAGCGCGAGTTCCTGCTGCGGCGCCAGCTGGAAGCGGTCCGCAAGGAGCTGCGCGAGCTGAACGGCGACCAGGAGGGCGAGGAGTCCGACGACTACCGAACCCGGGTGGAGGCCGCCGACCTGCCCGAGAAGGTCCGGGAGGCCGCGCTCAAGGAGGTCGACAAGCTGGAGCGGTCCTCCGACCAGTCGCCCGAGGGCTCCTGGATCCGCACCTGGCTCGACACGGTCCTGGAGATGCCGTGGAACGAGCGCACCGAGGACGCGTACGACATCCAGGGCGCCCAGGCCGTCCTCGACGCCGAGCACTCCGGCCTGGAGGACGTGAAGGAGCGGATCACCGAGTACCTGGCGGTGCGCAAGCGGCGTACCGAGCGGGGGCTGGGCGTGGTCGGCGGGCGGCGCGGCGGAGCCGTGCTCGCACTCGTGGGGCCGCCCGGCGTCGGCAAGACCAGCCTGGGGGAGTCCGTCGCCCACGCGATGGGGCGCAAGTTCGTGCGGGTGGCCCTGGGCGGTGTCCGTGACGAGGCCGAGATCCGCGGTCACCGGCGTACGTACGTCGGTGCCCTGCCCGGCCGGGTCGTCCGCGCCATCAAGGAGGCCGGGTCGATGAACCCGGTCGTGCTGCTCGACGAGATCGACAAGGTGGGCTCGGACTTCCGGGGCGACCCGGCCGCGGCCCTGCTCGAAGTGCTCGACCCGGCGCAGAACCACACCTTCCGGGACCACTACCTGGAGGTCGAGCTGGACCTGTCGGACGTCGTGTTCCTCGCCACCGCCAACGTCCTGGAGGCGATCCCGGAGGCGCTGGCCGACCGGATGGAGATCGTCCGCCTGGACGGCTACACCGAGGACGAGAAGGTCGTCATCGCCCGCGACCACCTGCTGCCGCGCCAGCTGGAGCGGGCCGGACTCGACAAGGCCGAAGTGGCCATCGAGGAGGGCGCGCTGCGCAAGCTCGCCGGTGAGTACACGCGCGAGGCGGGCGTCCGCAACCTGGAGCGGTCGATCGCACGGCTGCTGCGCAAGGTCGCGGCCCAGCACGAACTGGGTGAGCGGGAACTGCCGTTCACCGTCCGGGACGAGGACCTGCGCTCTCTGATCGGACGGCCGCACCACGTGCCCGAGTCCGCCCAGGACCCGGCCGAGCGCCGGACCTCTGTGCCGGGCGTGGCGACGGGCCTCGCGGTGACGGGCGCCGGCGGTGACGTGCTGTACGTCGAGGCGTCGCTGGCCGACCCGGAGACGGGCGCGGCCGGGCTGACCCTGACCGGTCAGCTGGGGGACGTGATGAAGGAGTCCGCGCAGATCGCGCTGAGCTTCCTGCGCTCCCGCGGTGCCGAGCTGGAACTGCCGGTGGGTGACCTGAAGGACCGGGGCGTGCACATCCACTTCCCGGCGGGCGCGGTCCCCAAGGACGGTCCCAGTGCCGGTGTCACGATGACCACGGCCCTCGCCTCGCTCCTGTCCGGCCGTCTGGTCCGCACGGACGTGGCGATGACCGGCGAGGTCTCGCTGACCGGGCGGGTCCTGCCGATCGGCGGCGTGAAGCAGAAGTTGCTGGCCGCCCACCGCGCCGGGGTCACCACCGTGATCATCCCCAAGCGCAACGAGCCCGACCTGGACGACGTCCCGGCGGAGGTGCTGGACAAGCTCGACGTCCACACCGTCACCGACGTCCGCCAGGTCCTGGAGCTGGCGCTCGCGCCCGCCACCGCGGATGCGGCGCCGGAGGTTCCGGTGGCCGCGTGACGGAGGTCACCGGATGAGGGAAGGCCCGGGTCCCGTGAGGGAGGCCCGGGCCTTCACCGTGTGGCGGCCCTGTGGACGTGCCCCCCGTGACCTGCGGAATACTTGCCGAACTGCGGCGATGGCCGCGGGTAGCGGAAAATGCAGGTACGGGCGACAACCGAGGCAGGGCTCACGTGCACGAGGACGGCAACGACGACGGACACCGGGACGCCTCTCTGGCCGGAACCGGTGTGGATCAGCCTGCCTTTCTGGCGCTGGAGCGGGAGCTGACCGTGCTGCTGCGGCGGGCCCGGGCCAACCAGGGCGAGATGGCCCGCGAGGTCCACCCCGACCTGGAGTCGTCCGCGTACGGCCTGCTCGTGCGGCTGGACGAGTGCGGCCGGCAGCGCGCCACCGAGCTCGCCGCCTACATCGGCGTCGGCAAGGCCACCATGTCCCGCCAGTTGCGTGCCCTGGAGGAGCTCGGCCTGATCGCCCGCGAACCCGACCCCGCCGACGGCCGCGCCTGGCTCGTCGCCCTCACCCAGGAGGGCCACGACCGGGTCCGCCGGGTGCGCGAGGCCCGGCGCGCCCGGTACGCCGGCCGCCTGGCCGACTGGGACACCCGCGAGGTCACGGAACTGGCCCGGCTGCTGCACCAGCTCAACCGCGGCATGGAGAAGTAGCAGCCGGTCCGGGTCTCTAGAACTCGACGTACACGACCGTCGCATCGTCGTGCGTCTTGCTCCGGCCCAGGAACGATCTGGCCGAATCCGCTCGCTCCAGCGTCCGCACCCGGTCCACCAGTGCCTGTGGCCCCTCCTTGCGCATGACGTGGAAGCAGTCCGTCCAGTCGCCCTCCGCGAACCGCTCCACCCAGCGGGTCGCCCCGTCCGTCAGAGCGGCCAGGGCGCGGACCTCGCGCCGGGGCAGGGTGCCGGTCACCGCTCGCCGGGCCACCGAGGGATCGGCCGCCGCCGTGAAGAAGCCGCCCTCCTTGTTGCGGAGCGTGGAGTCCACCAGCGCGTCCGTGGCCAGGGCCGAGCGGGGCAGGAGGGCCAGCCGGTCGTCCAGGAGGGGCGTCACCACGCCGTCCGGGGACTCCACGAGGAGAGCCGAGTCCGACAGGACCAGGTACTCCACCGTGTCCGGGGACCAGCGGGCCACGATCACCGTGGCCTGAGGTGTGCGGGGGTGAGAAAGGTCACAGGTTGAGGCGTGCGCCTCGGCGGTACGCGCGATGGCGCGGGACAAGGCGTCGACCAGGGGAACATCCGGGAGTGAAACGGTCAGTTCGGTCAGTGCTCCACCGAGGCGCGCGGTGAACCAGGGAACGGAATGCAGACAGCCCGTCCCGCCCTTCGGCGGTGTGACCCCGTCCAGGACGACGACCGAACCACCCTGTCCGGAGGCCGGTAGTCCGACGCTGGCGAAGTCCTCGTTGGGGCGGTCCGCGTCTCCCGGTTCCGAGGCGAGTTCAGTGCGCATTCAGCCAGTCTGCACGAGCCCTCCACAAGGTCCGCAAAACGCTGGCAATGGTTGCCGGGTCGGTGCAGCCATGCAGGTCAGGTGCCCCGTTTGGGCTGGAATGCTTTGTTCCGGGAAGGCGTGGTGGCGAATACTGCCACCGCCCGCGCGCGGCGTCCAACCGGCCTGCCGCGCAAGGCCGCTGCAAGGGCCAGCGGAACTTGCCCCCCAACTCCCCTCCGGGGTTCACTCCTTCGGGTGGCGGGTCAGGTGATGCACGTGCGGTGCCCACCGGCGCTGGGAGGGTCGGGAAGTGTACCTGGAGTACGCACCAGTTGACGGAGCGTCATCCGGGCCCATGAGTTCACGAGTCAGGAATGCGAGCACCGGTGCAGAAGACGCGGCCTCGTCGCACAGGCAAGCAGACGACCCCCGTTCAGGGCGCTGAGCCGACGCCCCCCACCGGCAAGGGCCGCCCCACCCATGTGCGCAACCGGCTCATCGTGGCCGTGGCCGTGGTCGCCGCCGCCATCGCCGGGGCGGGCACCCCGTCCGTCCTCGCGGCCTCCGGCCAACTGCACGACTCGCAGGAGCTGGTGACGCTCGCCGAGCAGACGCAGGACGCCCTCGCCCTCGCGCACTCCCTCGCCGACGAGCGCGACGACGTCACCTCCTACATCGCGGCCGGCCGCCCCAAGTCCAAGGCGCCCTCCGAGCAGCGCAGCGCCCGCGTGGACCGGCAGGTCGAGGAGCTGCGGGGCGACACCGACACGCCCGCCTCGCTCCGCTCCGACCTCGACGACATCGCGGCCGTACGCCGGGCGGCGCTCACCGGCAAGAGCAGCGCCCTCGAAGCCCACCAGGCGTACTCCACCGCCATCACCGAACTCCACCGGCTCGCCGAGCAGCTGGCGCAGCAGACGCCGCCCCGCGCGGGCTCCGGCGGGCAGGCGCTGGCCGAACTGGACTCCGCCGTCCAGCAGGCCGCCGCGGCCCGGGGGCTGCTGCTCGCCGCCCTGAGCGTGCCGCGCAGCACCACGACGGTCATCGACCCGGTCACCGGCCTGCCGACCGAGACCGCCTCGGACGCCGACGCCCGGCAGCGCGACGCCCTGAGCGCCGCCGCCCAGCAGGCCCGGCTGCGCTCCGACGCGGCCCTGGCCGACTTCCGCGACACCGCGCCCAAGGCGGCCCGAACCTCGTTCGACAACACGGTCACCGGCACCGAGGTCAACTCCGCCGAGAAGTACCTCGCCACGCTCACCGACCAGCCCACCCTCTCCAGCGGCGAACGCTCCACCGACACCAGGAAGCTGGACGCGGCCCTCTCCGCCCGGGTCGACCTGATGCGCGGCGTGGAGTCCGCCCTCTACGACCGCCGCACCAAGGACCTGGAGGCGCTGCGCGACGACGACGTCACCGCGCTGGAGATCCGCATCGCCGTCCTCGGCGCCCTGATGCTGCTCGCCGTCGGCGTCGCCACGGGCATGGCCCGCAGCCTCACGCGCCCCCTCGCGGTCCTGCGCCTGGGTTCGAAGCGACTGGCCGAGGCGGAGGTTCCGACGGCCGAGGAACCCGTCAGGTTCACCGGCCGCAACGACGAGTTCGCCCAGGTCGTCCGCTCCGTCAACGCCCTGCACGCGCACGCCGTCGCCCTCACCGAGCGGATCTCCACCCTGGAGTCCGACCGCAAGCACCTCGTCGGCCAGCGCCAGAAGATGGCCGACGCGCGCGAGGAACTGCGCGGCGAACTCGCCGAGTCCGCGGCCCAGCTGGAGCGGCTGCGCACGGCCATCGGCGGTACGTTCGTCAACCTCGCGCTGCGCACGCTCGGTCTGGTCGAACGGCAACTGGCCGTCATCGAGAACCTGGAGGAGCGCGAGCAGGACCCGGACCGCCTCGCCACGCTGTTCAAGCTCGACCACTTCGCCACGGTCATGCGCCGGCACAGCGAGAACCTGCTCGTCCTCGCCGGCACCGAGCACGTCCAGCACGCCGCCGGGCCCGTGCCGCTCGTGGACGTCGTCCGCGCGGCGGTCAGCGAGATCGAGCGGTACGAGCGGGTCCGGATCGCCGCGCTGCCGCCGCACGCGCACATCGCGGGGTTCGCCGCGGACGACCTGTCCCACCTGCTGGCCGAACTCCTGGAGAACGCCACCTCGTTCTCGCCGCCCGACCTGCCCGTCGAGATCTCCGGCTGGCTGCTGGAGAACGGCGAGGTCATGCTCTCCGTCCAGGACGAGGGCATCGGCATGGCCGAGGACCGGCTGGAGCGCCTCAACGCCCGCCTCGCCGACTTCGACCCGGAGGCGCCCTACGACCAGGAGGGCGAGGACGGTCTCGGCCTCGGCCTGTACGTCGTGGCCCGCCTCGCCCACCGGCACGGTGTGCGCGTGCAGTTGCGCGAGCAGAAGCAGGGCGGGGTGGCGGCGGTCGTCGTCCTGCCCCGCACCCTGCTGGCGGCGGCCCCGGCCGCGGCCGTCCCGGCCTCCGGCCCGCTTTCGGGCACCAGCCACACCGTCGCGTTCCCCGGCGCCGACGCCGAGGCCAACTCCAACGTCCTGCACGGCCGCGCGAGCAACGGGGACCCGCTGGTGGCGCTGGCGGAGAAGGCGGTACGGCACGAGGAGGCGGCGGCGGAGTCCGCGCCGGCCGCACCCGCGATCGAGGCAACGGCACCGGCGGAGACCCCCGCCGAGACCACGATGGAGCTGCTGGCCCCGATTCCGCAGCACGAGCCGGCCCCGGCGGAGCACGAGCCCGCGGCCGCCGACGGCGCACCCGCCCCACAGGGGCCACCCGCACCCGACGACGAAACCCGCACGGGGGGTGCGGGTGGGAACGGGATCGCCGAAGGTGAAGCCGAGGCGGAACACGGACGCGCACCCGACGACGAAGAGGACCGCGTCACCGACAAGGGCCTCCCCAAGCGCACGCCCAAGATCACCGCTCCGACCACCGCGCCCCGCCAGCGCAGCGGCTCGGTCGACGCCGACGCCCTCCGCCGCCGCCTCGGCGGCTTCCGCCAGGGGGCCCAGGCCGGCTACCGCGACGTGGAGGCGGAAATCGCCGAACGGACGGCCTCGCACAAGCGGCCGGACACCAACGCATCACCACCAGCTGAATCCGAAGAAGCCACGGGGGGCACAGTCGAGGAGGCAAGCAGTTGACCGCTCCCAGTACCTTCGGACTGATCGGACTGAGCAGTGAGGCCCGCAACCTGCACTGGCTGCTGACCAACCTCGTCGAGGAGGTACCCGGCATCCTCTCGGTCGCGGTCGTCTCGTCCGACGGACTGCTCCTGCTGTCCTCCGACGACCACCGCAACCAGCAGGCCCGGGAGGCCCTCCAGGCCCGCGGGACCAAGAAGACCGGCCCGCGCGGCTCCGCCGCCGACCTGGCCACCATCGTCTCCGGCATCGGCAGCCTCACCGTCGGCGCCGCCAAGCTGATGGACTTCGGCGGGGTCCGGCACACGATGGTCGCGATGGACGAGGGCAGCCTGTTCGTGATGTCCATCAGTGACGGCTCGCTGCTCGGCGTCCACGGCTCCGCGGACTGCGACATGAGCGTGGTGGCGTACCACATGGCCCTGTTCGTGGGCCGCGCCGGTCACGTCCTGACGCCCGAACTCCGCAGCGAACTCCGGAAATCCCTGGAGGATTCCCAGACGACGGGGAGCGCCCGATGAGCAGTACGCCGAAACAGCACCTCCCGGTCCGCGGCGGTGACCGCAAACCCGCCCGGGTCCGCCCCTACTCGCTCACCGGCGGCCGCACCCGCTTCGGCCACGTCCTGCTGGTGGAGACGTTCGTGGCGAGCACGGCCGCGCTGGACGCCCCGGAGGAGCGCAAGGAGCTGACGAACGGTTCCCTGTCCACCCGCGTGATGCCGGAGCTGCGGGCCATCGTCGAACTGTGCCGCCGGATGCGTACGGTGGCCGAGATCGCCGCGCTGCTGAAGATGCCGCTCGGCGTGGTCCGCGTGCTCCTGAGCGACCTCGCGGACCAGGGAAAGATCCGTGTGTACGGGACGGGAACCGGCCATGGCACGGGCCGCCCGGACCGAGCTCTGCTGGAAAGGGTGCTGAGTGGACTCCGTCGTCTCTGACGCCGCTCACGGCGTCGCTGGTTCATCCCCGTTCGTCCAGCCCGGCGAGAGCATGCACGCCTGGGAGACGGACCGCACCCGTGCCCCCATCGCCACGAAGATCGTGGTGGCGGGCGGCTTCGGCGTCGGCAAGACCACGCTGGTCACCGCCGTCTCGGAGATCACGCCCCTGCAGACCGAGGCGCTGATGACCGAGGCGAGCGAGGCCACCGACGACCTCACCGCCACGCCGGGCAAGACCACCACCACCGTCGCCATGGACTTCGGGCGCCTCACGCTCGACGACGACCTGGTGCTCTACCTGTTCGGCACGCCGGGCCAGCAGCGGTTCTGGTTCATGTGGGACGACATCGTGCGCGGCGCGATCGGCGCCGTCGTCATGGCCGACACACGTCGCCTGAAGGACTGCTTCCCGGTCCTGGACTACTTCGAGAGCTCCGGACTGCCGTACGTGGTCGCGGTCAACCACTTCGACGGCAGCGAGCTCTTCGAGCCGGAGGACGTGCGGGAGGCCTTGACCATCCCGCGACACATACCTGTCATGATCATGGACGCGCGTCGCCGGATCTCCGTGATCGAGACCCTCCTGGCCCTGGTGGGCCACGCGCTCGACGAAACCCCCGAGTAGAGGAACAGCCCGCATGCGGAAGATACTCGTCGTCGGAGCCGGTCAGTCCGGGCTCCAGATAGCTCTCGGCCTCCAGTCGCAGGGGTACGAGGTCACCCTGATGTCCAACCGGACGGCGGACGAGATCCGCACCGGCCGGGTCATGTCGACGCAGTGCATGTTCCACACGGCCCTGCAGCACGAGCGCGATCTCCAGCTGAACTTCTGGGAGTCCCAGGCCCCGAAGATCGAAGGACTCGGCGTCTCGGTCGCCGCCCCCGGCTCCTGGGCCGAGGGTCCCGCGGCCCGTGCGATCGACTGGCTGGGCCGGCTCGACGGGTACGCCCAGTCGGTCGACCAGCGGGTGAAGATGGCCGGCTGGATGGAGACGTTCGCCCAGCGCGGCGGGCAGCTCGTCATCCACGGCGCGGCCGTCGGCGACCTCGACTACTTCGCCCGTACCTACGACCTGGTGCTGGTCGCGGCCGGCAAGGGCGAGCTGGTGCAGATGTTCGCCCGGGACCCGGAGCGCTCCCCGTACAGCGAGCCGCAGCGCGCGCTGGCCGTGTCGTACGTGCACGGCCTGGGCCCGCGCCCCGAGCACCCCGGCACCGAAGGGGTCCGCTGCAACCTCGTGCCGGGCGTCGGCGAACTGTTCGTCATGCCCTGTCTGACCACCTCCGGCCGCGCCGACATCCTGTTCTGGGAAGGCATACCCGGCGGCCCGCTCGACGTCTTCAACGGCGTCAAGGACCCGGCGGAGCACCTCTCCCTGACCCTGGAACTCATGGAGCGGTACGTCCCATGGGAGTACGCGCG
The DNA here is from genome assembly GCF_900236475.1 of Streptomyces chartreusis NRRL 3882. Lineage (GTDB taxonomy): Bacteria > Actinomycetota > Actinomycetes > Streptomycetales > Streptomycetaceae > Streptomyces > Streptomyces chartreusis_D. The sequence continues at coordinate 2,974,114 of NZ_LT963352.1, read as the reverse complement.
GGCCACCAAGGTCGAACTGACCGACGCGGGCGGCACGCTGGCCGGCCGCTACGCCCCCACCGTCCGCAACCCGATCGGCCGTCTGCCCGGCGGCGGGCTCGTGCTGGGCGTGGCGGACGTCGTCGTGGCGAACGACCCGATCACCGGCCAGGGCTCCAACTCCGCGTCGAAGTGCGCGGCCGCCTACCTCGCCTCGATCGTCGAGCGCGGCGACAAGCCGTTCGACGAGGAGTGGATGCGGGCCACCTTCGACCGCTACTGGGACACCGCGCAGCACGTCACCAAGTGGACCAACGCGATGCTCGCGCCGCCGCCGGAGCACATCCTGAACCTGATCGGCGCCGCGGGTGAGCTCCAGCCGGTCGCCGACCGGTTCGCCAACGGCTTCAACGACCCGTCCGACTTCGAGAACTTCTTCTACGACCCGGAGAAGACACAGGCCTACCTGGCCGACGTGTCCGGCGCGGGCGCCGCGTAGTCCGCGTAGTCCGCGTAGCCCTCGTATCCCTCGTCCGACCCGTCCGTGGCCCCCTCGGGGAGCTCCGGTGGCTCGTAGCGCCGCAGGGGCTTCCCGTCCGGGTCCGGGCGTACGGCGCCCAGGAGCGGGTTGGCCGCGATCGGTGACACCTTCACCTTCGCGCCCGGGCGGGGCGCCTGGACGACCATGCCGTCGCCGAGGTAGAGCGCCACGTGCGTGGCCTCCGGGAAGTACACGACCAGGTCCCCCGGCCGCAGCTCCCCAAGCGGGATCCGCTTCAGCCGCTTCCACTGCTCCTGGCTGGTCCGGGGGATGGGCGTCCCGGCCTCCGCCCAGGCCTGCGAGGTCAGGCCCGAGCAGTCGTACGACTTCGGGCCCTCCGCGCCCCACACGTAGGGCTTGCCGAGCTGCCGCACGGCGTAGCGCACGGCGCGGTCGCCCTCGGCCGACGGTTTGCGGACGCTGCTGAGCGCGCCGGACGCCATGAACTTCTGCTGCGCCTCGGTGATGCCCTGCTTCTCGAACGCGGCGAGGGCGGCGAGCTGGTCGCGGCTGAGGGAGGCGAGCAGTTCCTCGACGTCGTGGAGCCGCTCGCGGACCTCGTCCCGTTCCTTCCTCCGCCGCTCGGTGAGGGCGAGTTGCAGGTCGAGCGCCTGGCGGGCCTTGCGGGCCAGCTCCTGGGCCTTCCGCTCGCTGCCGGTCAGCCGGCCGACGGTGACGGCCCGCTCGCGCGCCAGTCGGCCGATCACACGGCCCTCGTCGATCGCGTGCTGCGGGTCGCGGGCCAGGAGCAGGCGTACGTACGGGGAGATGTCGGTGCTGCTCTGGTACTGCTGCCGGGCCAGACGGCCGGCCGCGCCCCGGCTGTCGTGCAGGGAGAGCCGGGTGCGGGCGAGGGCGCGGTCCAGGCGGTCGGTCTCGGCGCGCTGCCTCTTCAGCTTCTCCTCGGTGGCGTTGTAGGCCTCGGTGGCCTGTTCGGCCTTCCGGTACAGCTGCTGAAGGTCTGTCAGGAGTTCTGCGACGGCAGCGGTCTCCGGTCCGAGGTCGGATCGCGGTTCCGGGGCCGCCGTGGCAGGGGCGGGAGCGAGGACGGTCGTTGCTGCCACCGCCGCCGTGCAGACCAGGCGCAGCAGGCTTCCTGACATGCCATCACCTCCGTTGCGGGGGCGGCCTGTCGCCGCCGGACACCGTGAGGATCAGGCGTGTGCGCGAGGTGCGCGCGCCGACTGTGCGCGGTTCGGCGCAACGCTGTCACCCGTCGGCGTCGTCCCGCTTGCCGGGCGGCGTGGCGTCTGGCTTCGACCAGGGCCAGTTGAGCCGGCGGGCCGGTGCGCCCTCGGGGTCGTACGCGTACTTCCAGCGGTGGGTCAGTCCTACTCCGCCCCCGCCCCGGGGCACGCGGCGGTAGACCAGGACGGTGGGCGGGCCGCCGGCCGGGTCCGGGACGGGGATGCGGTACGTCTTGGGCGGGTGGCCGGTGATGCCGAGCAGGACCGGCAGGACCCTGCCGTCCATGGGGCCGCCCTCGAAGGGGGTGTCTTCGCTCTTCACGGGATCAGTGTCAGACATCCTCGGCGAGCGCCAGGACCAGGGCGTCGGTCTGCGGGTCGCGGCGGGCGGTCACCGACAGCATGGCCACGAACTGCTCGACGAGCCAGTCGCGCAGCTGCCCCGCGGGGGGTTGCTTGTCCTCGTCGAGCCAGATGAGCGACGACGCCTCGACCGCGGTGATCCACATCCGGACGGTCATCCGCAGGCGCGGACCGGGCTCGGTGACCTCCAGGTGCCGGAAGATGTGCTCGGCGGCAGCGCGGCGTACGCCGTCGACGATGGCCGTCGTGCGTGAGGTCTCGACGACGCTGCCGCCCTGGAGGAGGGCGCTGAAGCCGGCGTCGTGCTCGTCGACGAAGGCCAGGTAGCGGTCGAGGGCGCGGGACAGGCGGGGGAGCAGGGGGCCCTCGCGGGGTTCGTCGAAGCAGTGCTGGAGCTCGTCGGCGGCGGAGCGGAGGGCGGCCTCGTACAGCTGCTGCTTGCCGCCCGGGAAGTAGCGATAGACCAGGGGCCGCGACACCCCGGCCGCCTCCGCCACGTCGTCCAGGGAGACGTCCTCCGGTGCGCGGTGCGCGAAGAGGCTCAGCGCGGCGGTGAGGAGCTGGCTGCGGCGTTCCTCGACGCTGAGGCGCCGGTAGGCGGGGGTGGGGGCGGCTGGTGTCATGACCGGCAGCGTAACCGGGGGCGGGTGCCTCCGGCGGTTGGGCCGGGGTGCCTGCGGCGGCCTGCGCGGCTTCGGTGGGGGTGCGCGTAGCGCCTACGCGCCGGTTGTGGGTCGGGGCCGCGCCGGGGGGTGTCCGTCCTCGGAACGGCGCGATGGGGCCGGACGCCGACTGACTGTCCGTTGACGCGCCGACCGCTGCGGGCGGACACCCCCCGACACGTCTCCTTCGGTGTGTACGCGGGTGCGGCCGAGTGGGGCAGCCTCCTAGCGGGCGTCCACGTGCTGGAAGTCGACGGCCGTGATGCGGGCGGTCTTCGTCGTCAGTTCGGCCAGGCCCTGGCCTTCGAACGTGTCGGTGATGAGGGCGCCCCTGGTGGCGCCGAGGGCGGACTGTTCGTCGTTGGGGACGAGACTTGCGATGGAGCGGTAGGACTCCTTCAGCAGGGATTCCTGCTTGTGGGCGGCCGGGAACAGGGCGAGGACGCCGCCGTCGGCGGTGCGCAGGGCGTACACGCTCGGGTCGGCCGGGGTCTTGGTGAAGAACTTCTCGGTGGCCTTGCCGTCGGCCGCGCCCTCGGTGCTGCTCCGCTGGTAGGTCTGCTCGGCGTTCTCGACCGGCTTCGTGGAGGTCAGGGCCTTGCCCTCCTTCTTGCCGCCGGTCTCCAGGAAGTCCTCGTAGGCGGCGCCGACCTCGGAGGGGGCGAGCTTGCCGACCTTGGTGTCGGGGTCGACGGCCTCGGCGAAGCCGTGACGGTCGATGGCGAGCTTCGGCAGGGGCTCGCCGCTGTCGGCCCACAGGGACAGCACCATCTTGTACGTGCCGCCGACCTTGTCGAAGACCAGCAGCACGCTGTTGTCGCCGTTCTCGCTGGACTTGGCCCGGACGGCGAACCAGGTGGCGGTGCCCTTCTCGGGGATGAGGAACTCGCGGTCCTGGTAGGAGAAGGGCTTGGTGTAGGCCTTCTGCTCCTTCTCCGGCCAGGTGTCGAAGAGGGTGTAGGTGGCCTGGTCCATCGCGTAGACCTGACCCGCCTCGACCGTCCCCAGGAGCTTGTCGTCCTGTGCCGCGTTGGCCTTGTTGTTGACCTCCTCGTAGCGGTCGGCGATCTTCTTGGCGGCGGCCCGGGTGACCACGCCCTGCGGGGTGTCATCGGCGCCGGAGTCCGAGGCGGCCTGACCGCCGCACGCGGTCAGGGCGAGGGCGGTCGTGACCCCGAGGGCGGCGGCCTTGAGGCGCGGCAGCCCTACGAGGCGAGTGGTGTGGGGGGACATGCGGTGGTGATCTCCTTGGGGCCACGGAGGGTGACGAGTTCAAGGAGGACAGTAGCCACCCTGCATGGACATGACGTGGCCGGGTCGGGCTCCTAGGCCAGCAGCCCCGACGACTTCCACAGCCGCCGCCCCACGCCCCGCAACACCCCGATGTCGTCGAGGAAGTCCGTCAACCGCTTGGACCCGGTCTGCATGACCTCGCGCCGATGCCCGCTCGCCCGTACCTGCGCGAGAGCCTCCCGCTGGTCCAGGCCCACGTTCGTGTAGACCTCGGGGTTCACGAAGGCCACCGAGAACACCCGGGCGAACTCACCGGAGGTGATGCGGGTGAACTCCTGGGACCACTTGGGGGCCGTCACCATCTGGCGGCGGAGCTCCTCGCGGGCGTAGCGGACGTGGCGGGCCTCCTCCACCACGTGGATGCGGGTGACACCGCGGATGAGGGGCTGGACCCGCTCGTCGGGGAACGTCAGACGCTGCATCCAGTCGAGGACCTCCTCGCCGAGGAGCGTCGCGGTGAAGGAACCCGGGGTGGTCGAGATGGTCTTGAACAGGCGGCCCAGGTGCTGGTGGACGCGGCTGACCGGGTACCAGGGCGTGCCACCGTGGGATATCAGCCGGGCGAACATCTTGGAGTGCCGGCACTCGTCCTCGATCTCGGTGAGGGCGTAGCGCACGTGCGCGCTCGTCGCCGCCTTGTCGTAGATGTGCCGGACCAGCAGCTGCATGAGGATGATCTCGAACCAGATGCCGAGTGAGGCCAGCGCCGCCGCCTCGTGCTGGGAGAGCAGGATCCGCTGCTCCTCGCTCATCCGCTTCCACAGCGGGGTGTCGTAGAGCGAGACCAGCTCCGGCGGCCAGAACCACTTGCCCTCCTCGAAGGGCGCGTCCCAGTCCAGTTCCTTGTCCGGGTCGAAGGAGTGCTTGGCGGAGGAGTCGAGCAGCCGCTGGGCCACCTGCTCCCGGTCCTTCAGCAGGCCCAGGGCATCGCGCAGGCCGTCGAGCGCGTCGGCTTCCGTCAGGGTCGTCATGGCTGCCCACCTCGTTGTGCACACGTCACTGTCCCCCTTATGAGACTGCCTGTCAGCAAGGCCGTCAATCCCCTGTGCGCCACTTGTTGACCCGGTGTCTACTTCGGGCGCGCCGAAGAACCGGCAGCGCCCGTGTGGGGGAGACTGATCAGCGGGACCCGAGCACCGCTTTCATCACCGCCCGGGCGATCGGCGCCGCGTCGCCGCCGCCGCTGATGTCCCCGCGGTCCGCCTCCGCTTCCTCCACGACGACCGCGACCGCCACCCGCGGCTCCAGATCACCGTCGCCCTGGGCCCAGGAGACGAACCAGGCGTACGGCGTACCGGAGTTGCCGAGGCCGTGCTGGGCGGTGCCGGTCTTGCCGCCGACCTTGGCGCCGCGGATCGCCGCCCGGCGTCCGGTGCCGTCCTCGACCACCTCCCGCATCAGCGCGCGCAGCCGGACCGCGGTCGAGGGGTACATCGCCTGGCGGACCGCGCGTGAGCCGGCCGTCGCGAGGGTGCTGCCGCCCGGTCGTGTCGTGCGCTCCACCAGGTACGGCTCCCGGAGCTGACCGCCGTTGGCGACGGCCGCCGCGACCATCGCCATCTGGAGCGGTGTGGCACGGGTGTTGTACTGGCCGATCGACGACAGGGCGAGCTGGGCCTCGTCGAGCGAGGTGTCGAAGGTGGAGCGGGCCACCGGGAAGGGGATCCGCAGCGCGGGGTTGTTGAAGCCGAAGGCCTGGGCCGTGGCCGTCATGTCCGTCGCGCCCACCTCCACGCCGAGCTTGGCGAACACCGTGTTGCAGGAGAGGGTGAAGGCCTCGCGCACCGAGGCGTCCCGGCAGCCGCGGGAGGCGTTCGTCAGGCGGGTCCGCGTCCCGGGCGGGGTGTACGGGTCGGGGGAGTCCGTCGGCGCGTCGAGATCCGTGACCACGCCGGCGTCCAGCGCGGCGGCAGCGGTGACGACCTTGAACGTCGAACCCGGCGGATACGTCTGCCGTACCGCCCGGTTGAGCATCGGGCGGTCCCGGTCGGCGTTCAGCCGCTTCCACGCCCGGGCCGCCGCGGCCCCGTTGCCGGACAGCGGCTGGGGGTCGTAGGAGGGGGCGGACACCAGGGCCAGGATCCGGCCGGTCGACGGCTCCAGCGCCGCCACCGCGCCCTTGCGCCCGGCAAGTCCCTCGTACGCCGCCCGTTGTGCGGCCGGGTCGATGGTCGTCACGACGTCGCCGCCGCGGCTGCGTGCGCGCGTGAAGTCGTTCCACAGCGGGAACGGCGCGAGCATCGGGTCCGTGCCGGACAGGATGCCGTCCTCGGCCTTCTCCAGGAGCGTCGTCCCGTACAGCTGGGAGGCGAAACCCGTGACCGGCGCGTACAACGGGCCGTCCGTGTAGGTCCGTTCGTAGCGCAGGTGCTCGCGGGTGTCCTTCGAGCCGGTGACGGGCCGGCCGTCGACCAGGATGTCGCCGCGCGGCTGCCCGTAACGGAAGATCTCCGGGCGGCGATTGGCGGGGTTCCCGTCGTACGCCGGGGCCTGGACGACCTGGACGCGGGCGGCGTTCAGCAGCAGCGCCACCAGCAGCAGGGCGCAGAAGACGCCGGCGTGCCGGATGTGCCGCGTCACCGGGTGTCCGGCCCGTCGTGCTGACGGCGTGCCGAGTCGCTGACCCGCACCAGCAGTGCCACGATCGACCAGTTGGTCACCACCGACGAGCCGCCCTGTGCCAGGAACGGCATCGCCATGCCGGTCAGCGGGATCAGGCCGGTCACCCCGCCCGCGATCACGAACACCTGGAGCGCCACCAGCGAGGCGAGGCCGACGGCGAGCAGCCGCCCGAAGGGCTCGCGCAGGGCGAGGCCGGCCCGGTAGCCGCGCTCCACCAGCAGGCCGTAGAGGAGGAAGATCGCGGACAGGCCCGCCAGGCCGAGCTCCTCGCCCGCCGTGGCCAGGATGAAGTCCGACTTCACGGCGAATCCGATGAGGACCGAGTGACCGAGCCCGAGACCGGTGCCGAGCACGCCGCCCTCCGCGAAGGCGAACAGGGACTGGGCCAGCTGGTTGGGGCCCTCGCCCGCCTCGATCGAGGCGAACGGGTGCAGCCACGTCTCGATCCTGCTGTGCACGTGCGGCTCCAGCCGGCCGACGGCGACCGCCCCCAGCGCGGCCAGCAGCAGACCGACCGCGATCCAGCCGGTGCGGCCGGTGGCGACGTAGAGCAGGACGACGAACAGGCCGAAGAAGAGCAGCGAGGTCCCGAGGTCCCGTTCCAGGACCAGGACGCCGACGCTCACCAGCCAGACGGCGACGATCGGGCCGAGGACCCGGCCGGTGGGCAACTGGAGCTTCCAGACGTGCCGGCCGGTGTAGGCGAGGGCGTTGCGGTTCGCGGCCAGATACGCGGCGAAGAACACCGCCAGCAGCACCTTCGCGAACTCGCCCGGCTGGATGGAGAACCCGGCGATCCGGATCCAGATGCGGGCGCCGTTCACCGCCGGGAACAGGATCGGCAGCGTGAGCAGCACCAGCGCGGCCACGACACAGACGTACGTGTAGCGCTGGAGCACCCGGTGGTCCCGCAGCAGGAGGACGACCAGGATGAACAGCGCCACGCCCAGCGTCGACCAGATCAGCTGGGCCGGCGCCGCCCGGTCGCCCGGGGTCTCCAGGTCGAGCCGGTAGATGAGCACCAGGCCGAGCCCGTTGAGCAGCACGCCGATGGGCAGGAGGAGCGGGTCGGCGTGCGGGGCCCGCAGGCGCACGGCGAGATGCGCCAGCAGCGCGAGCACGCCGAGCCCGGCGCCGTAGCCGGCCGCACCGGGCGGGAGGGCGTCGTGCTGGGCGAGGCCCACGGCGCAGTAGCCGTACACGGACAGCAGTACGGCCAGGACGATGAGGGCGAGCTCGATGCCACGGCGCCGGGGGAGGCGGCGGACGGCGGGTGCGGGCGGGTCCGCCGTCGCCACGATGATTCCGGCCTTGCTCATGTCCGGAATCTAACCAAATGAGGCGTGTGGTGTGCTTCTGATTGCCCGATAGTCAGCACCGGCGTGGCTTGCGGTCGATGGGGTCGATGAAGCGGGCCGAGCCCCAGGCCCAGGTGCCGTCCGTCAGGAGGTACCAGGTGGGATTGCCCTGCACGCTCTCGCCTTCCCACTTGCAGAAGATGGAGACGACGTCGCCTCGGTGGGCGAACCGGATGATCTGTGAGCCGCGGTTGGGCGCGCTGCGCAGCGCCAGGGTGTTCGCCGTGACGACGCCCCGGGTGGTGCGTGGGTCGCGGTGGTGGTGGTCGCCGTTGCCGCCGCCGTTCCAGTCGTTGTTGCCGTTGCCGCCCGAGTTCCAGTCGTTTCCGCTGGACTGGTCGCCCCCTGCGCCCCAGTCGTCGTCCGCGACGGCGGGGGTGACGGCTGCCGTGGCCGCGAGGATGCCCGCGGCGGCTGCTATGGAGAGGCGGCTGGTGAGTGAGGAGCGCAGGCGCATGGGGGTTACCTCCATGTGGAGCAGGAGTGTCAAAGCTGACTAACCGCCACATTAGGAGCGCCCGATGGCCCCCGCCCGTCACAGTGGGCCATAGGGGGAGCGCCCTGAAGGGACGCGGGCAACCGCACGAACAACCACGAACGACCCGTGGACGGACCACGACCCGCAGCCCCGAGCCCTCACTCCGTCGGCACCCTGAGCGTCGCCACTGCACCACCGTCCGCCGCATTCGCGAACTCCAGCCGGGCCCCCAGCACCTCGGCCTGCCCCAGCGCGATCGTCAGCCCCAGGCCGTGCCCCTTGGCACCGCCCTCCGTACGGAACCGCTGCGGCCCGTGCACCACCAGGTACTCCGGAAAACCGTCCCCGTGGTCCCGGACGGTGACCACCGGCCCGTCCACGGTCACGACGACCGGCCCCCGCCCGTGCTTGTGCGCGTTCGCCACGAGATTGCCCAGCACCCGCTCCAGCCGCCGCCGGTCCGTCTCCACGGCCACATCCCGTACGACCCGGACCTCCGTGTCGCTCCCCGCGCCCCGCACCACCCGCTCGGCCAGCGGCCCCAACTGCTCGGTGTCCAGCTCCAGCCGCTCCCGGCCGGTGTCCAGCCGGGAGATCTCCAGCAGGTCCTCGGTGAGGGTGCGCAGGGCCGCCACCCGGTCCCGCACCAGCTCGGTCGGGCGGCCCGGCGGCAGCAGTTCGGCCGCTGCGTGCAGCCCGGTGAGCGGCGTGCGCAGCTCGTGTGCCACGTCCGCGGTGAACCGCTGCTCGGCGAGCAGCTTGCCCTGCAGCGACGACGCCATGGAGTCCAGCGCGGCGGCGACCGCGGCCACCTCGTCCTGCGGGCGCGCCGGGGCCTTCGTCCGGGGGTCCGTACGGGGGTCGTTCACGCGCGCGTCCAGGTCGCCCGCGCTGATCCGCCGGGCCACCAGCGCCGTGGTGTGCAGCCGCCGCGTCACCCGCGTCACCGCGAACGCCCCGACCAGCAGCGTCGCCCCGATCGCCAGCCCCGACGACCACAGGATCGCCCGGTCCAGGCCCGCGATGGTGCGGGCCTGCTGGGAGTAGTCGACCGCCACGGCCAGGGCCCGGTCGCCGTCGGCGGGCCCGGCCGCCCACATCGTGGGGCGCCCCTCGAAGTCGGCGACCATGGTGCCGCGGTCGCCGGAGACCGCCAGGTTCCGCAGCGGCGGGGGCAGACCCGGGGGATCCACGCCGCCGCCACGCTTGAGCGCGTCCCCGGCCTCGTACCGCTCCGCCGCCTGCGTCAGCCGCTGCAACGCCTGGTCGCGGGCCTGGCCGACGGTCTGGTTCGTCACCTGTACGTGCACCAGGACGCCGAGCAGGGCGGCCAGCGCGCAGCACATCACGGTGATGAAGGCGGCGGCCTTCGCGGCGAGCGTCCCGGACCACTGGGGGAGCGCGGGTCTCATCCGGTGCTCGCCGAGGGGGAGACGGTGGGGGAGACGGACGGGGAGCCGGAGGGCGTGGCGGAGGGGTGCCGGGAGTGCGTCCGCGGTCCGGTGCGCAGCATCTCGTCCTGGGTGAGGAGCATGGCCCGCTGGTCCCGGTCCCAGGTCCACTGGAGGCGGTACTCGTAGCCCGCCACCTCGGACGGCGAACGGATGACGAGGGAACGCCCCGCCAGCTCGACGCCGCTGAGCGCGTCCTCCCAGGCCATCACCTGCGTCAGCCGGTGCTTCTCCACGGTGTAGACGCGCACCGCGGTGGTCTTGCCGGGCAGCAGCCGGAAGCCCAGCGTCAGGTCGTCACGCCCGTCACCGGTCAGGTCCCGGTAGTACGGCCTGAGCACCGGGCACCGTCCGCGCTCCGGGCCCTTGCCGCAGTCGGCCATCCGGCGGTTCGTGTCGCGGTAGGGCGCCTTGTCGCCGGCGTAGTCGCCCGGGCTCGCGGCGATCTCGGCCCGGACGACCCCGACCGGGTCCACCCGGCGGATGTCGTCGCCGGGCACCTTGACGCCCTTGACCACCTCGGTGTTCACCTCGCCGATCTCGAAGGCCGGACTGGACGCCGGCGTCAGCTCGGGCCACAGCCGAGCCGGCCCGACGGCCGTCGGCGTCGCCCCGGCCCCCTCCAGCCCCCCGGCGTCCCCGCAGCCCACGGCGCCCGCGAGCAGGAGTGCGACGCCGGCTGCACACCGGGCGACCCTTCCAGGCTTGCGGCGGCGGGTTCGGAGGCGGCCGGGAAGGCTGCGGACGCGGCTGACGGGCACTGCACTCCTGTGGTTCGAGGATGATCACACGGCTCGGACCGACCGCCGGCCCCGTACACCTTATTCGCAAGGAAGTCCCATTTGCGCGCGAGGGAGTCCGTTCGCCGCCCTACTCGGTCAGCTCCTCCAGCAGCCGGGCCGTCGCCAGCCCGGCCCGCAGGTACTCGACGAACAGTTCGTTGTGCAGCGCCCACGGCGAACGGCGGTCCCGGATCAGCCGGATCGCCGCGTCGGCGGAGTTCCCCCGCCGCATCAGCGCATGCGCGACGACGAGGCCGGAGCGGTTGTACCCGTGGTAACAGCGGACGAGGACCGTGCGGCCCTCGTCCAGCGCCTCGCAGGCGGCCTCGGCCAGCCGGATCACGCCGGCGAGCTGCGTCCCGTCGAGCGGCCCGTCGGGGATGGGCCAGACGTGGTGCGGGACGTCCGGATCGGGCCCGTGCCCCGGCAGCCGCAGCAGCGTCTGCACAAGGTCGAACTCGTCCCGTACGACGGCGAACTCCGGATGCCCCGAGGCCCCGGCGTACTCATGGCCGCCCATCCACAACCCGGGGACGACCTCGTTCCAGGGACGCTCCGGAGCCGGCACATCCGGTTTCCTGCGGGTACGCAACGGCGCCTCCCCTGCATCACCGCCCGAGGGGCCTGCCCGGCGGGCCCGGCTCCTCTCAAGGTAACCGGGTTCTTGCCCCCGCAGCACCCCGCCTGTTCCCATGGTCTGGGGTGATGGTGCATGGACGGACTGCGCGTCATACCGACCTGGCGGCACGGTCAGGAACGGCTGTACGTCTGCCTCCCGGACGGCAGGAACATCGCCTGGTACGACCGTGAGGCGGGCCGGGTCAACCTGCTGGGCGAGGACCGTGAGGACGACGTGCTCCGGGCCCTCGGGCCCTTCATCACCGGCCCGGTGGCGGTGGGGCCGCCCCCGGTGCCGACCCCCGCCGAGCTCGCCCGTCTGACCCTGCACCCCGACGACGACCTGGCCCCCAACCGTCCGGGCGAGGCCCTCCTCGTCGCCCTCGACCGCGACCCCGGCCCCGCTCGCCGGCTGCGCCCCGACCCGCGCCGCCGGGCCCTGGAGGCGGAGCAGACGGTCGGGGACGCCCTGGACCGCCTGGACGGCGCGGGCTGGCACACCGTGCACTCCGTCCCGCTTCCCGGCGGCAGCCGCATCCACCACCTGCTGATCGGCCCCGGCGGGCTGTACGCCCTGCACACCCTGTACGCGCGCAAGCAGCGGGTGACGGTCGCCGACCCCGTGGTCACCGTGGGCCGCCGTGAACCGACCGCCCTGCTCCGCCGCGTCCGCGCCGACGCCGACCGCGCCTCCTACGCCCTGACGGCGGAGGTCCGCCCCGTCCTCGCCCTGGTCGGCCCGACGGCCGTGTCGGTCCCAACCGGACCGCGCGAGGTCCGCGTCGTCACGGACCTGGAGGTGCAGACCCTGGCCCGCCAGGGCGGTGTCCTGAAGCCGGCGGACGTGGAGGCCCTGCACGCGATGGCACGGGACCGGAACACCTGGACACGGGTGTGAGGGCGTGCCGCCAGGTCCCTGGCTGAGGGCGTGCGGGACCCGTGCTGCTGCTGCGGGCATGCCGAGCGCCGTGGCCGCTGCGGGCGGGCAGTGCCCGTAGCTCCTGAGCGCGCGCCGAGCCCCGTCGCTAGGGCAGCCGGCCCGCGCTGTCCGGGTCGAGGAGCGGGGCGAGCAGATCGCCGTAGTCCTGCACCCGGGCCGCGATGTCGGTGGCGTGGAAGTCCAGCCGGCCGGGCGAGCCGCACTCCTCGACCTCCTCCCAGGTCACGGGCGCCGAGACGGTCGGCTCGGGGCGGGCCCGGAGGGTGTAGGGGGTCGCCGTGGTCTTGCGCGCGGCGTTCTGGCTCCAGTCGACGAAGACCTTCCCGGGGCGCAGGTTCCTGGTCATCCGGTGCAGCGCGAGCCGGGGCATGGCCTTCTCCGCCTCGACGGCCAGTTCCTTGGCGTACTCGGACACCCGCTCGGAGGACGCCCCGCGCACGGCGGCGAGCAGGTGCAGCCCCTTGGAGCCGGAGGTCTTGGCGTAGGTCTCGATGCCGTCCGCCGCGAGCCGTTCCCGCAGCCACAGCGCGACCTCACAGCACTGCACGATGCTCGCGGGCGCCCCCGGGTCGAGGTCGAAGACGATCCGGTCGGCCTCCTCCGGCGTGCCGACGAGCCACTGGTGGGTGTGGAACTCCGTGACGAGGTTGGCCGCCCACATCAGGCTCGGCAGGTCCTGCACCAGGACCATCCGGGAGGGCCCCTCGACCCGTGGCACCTCGGCGGTGGTGACCCAGTCGGGCGTACCCGGCGGGACGTTCTTCGTGAAGAACACCTGCCCGTCAGGACCGTCCGGATACCGCAGGAAGGACACCGCCCGGTCGCGCAGATGGGGCAGCAGGACCTCGGCGACGGTCGCGTAGTAGTGCAGGACCTCGCCCTTGGTGAAGCCGGTGGCGGGATACAGCACCTTGTCCAGATTGCTGAGCGGGAGCCGTCGCCCCTCCACCTCTGTGATAGGCGCCATACGATAAGAATCTCACGCGAATCGTGACAAACACTCCCTAGAGTGACCGGAAGGGTGCTGCACGTGAGATCCATATGGAACGGCGCCATCTCCTTCGGCCTGGTCAGCATTCCGATCAAGCTGGTGAACGCCACCGAGAGCCACTCGATCTCCTTCCGCCAGATCCACACCGAGGACGGCGGCCGCATCCGCTATCGCAAGTTCTGTGAGCTGGAGGACCGCGAGGTCACCCAGGGGGAGATCGGCAAGGGCTACGAGGACGCCGACGGCACGATCATCCCGATCAGCGAGGAGGACCTGTCCAGCCTGCCGATCCCGACGGCCAAGACGATCGAGATCGTCGCCTTCGTCCCGGCCGACCGGATCGATCCGCTCCAGATGGACGCCGCGTACTACCTCCAGGCGAGCGGCGCCCCGGCGGCGAAGCCGTACACCCTGCTGCGGGAGGCGCTGAAGCGCAGCAACAAGGTGGCGATCGCGAAGTTCGCCCTGCGGGGCCGGGAACGCCTCGGCATGCTCCGGGTGGTCGGCGACGCCATCGCCATGCACGGCCTGCTGTGGCCGGACGAGGTCCGCGCCCCCGAGGGCGTGGCCCCCGACACGAACGTCACGGTCCGGGACAAGGAACTGGACCTGGCCGACGCCCTGATGGACACCCTGGGCGAGGTCGACCTGGAGGACCTGCACGACGAGTACCGCGAGGCCGTGGAGGAGGTCATCGCCGCGAAGGCCGCCGGGGAGGCCCTGCCGCAGGCCCCCGAGCCGGCCGCGGGCGGCAAGGTCCTCGACCTCATGGCCGCCCTGGAGAACAGCGTCCGCGCGGCCCGCGAGTCCCGGGGCGAGGAGGCCGGCGAGCACGCCGAGGTCAAGTCGCTCCCGCAGCGGGAGACGGCCCGCGCGGCGCCCAAGCAGACCGGCGGCAAGAAGTCGGCGTCCACCGCGAAGAAGACGGCGGCCAAGAAGACCACGGCATCCGCGAAGAAGTCGACTGCCAAGTCCGGCCAGGGCACGAAGAAGACGGCGTCGAAGAGCACCGCGAAGAAGACGACCACGAAGAAGACGACCTCCCGCAAACGCCCGGCCTGAACCGTATTGGCCCGGAGCGCCGGCCGCGCCCTCGCGGCGCGTACGTGATGCCCGGCCGGGGCGGCCCGGCCCCGGCGAGCCGGTCGGCGGGCCGCGTTGCAGGGGCCCCATCGAGTAGCGCAGCGAGCCGTTGACAATACTGACGGAGCGGGCACCGCGTCTGCCCGGAAGCGCTCACAGGACGTGTGCGCTCAGTGGTGCTCGGAGACGAGCACCGCACGAGTGCCGGGCTCCAGCGCCTGGAAGACATGCGCGACATCGGCCGGGTAGCAGATGTAGTCGCCCGGGTGGAGTTCCACCGGTTCGTCGGCGATGCCCACCAGGGCCCGGCCCGAGCTGATCACGACATGCTCGACGACTCCGGGCGGGTGCGGCGCCGAGGAGCGCTGCGGCCCGGGCTCGGCGGCGACGCCGTAGACGTCCCGCCGGGCCCCGGGCGGTGAGGCGGCGAGGAGCGTGGCCCGGTAGTCGCTCTGCTCGGACCCGACGGCCGGCCCTTGTCCCGCCCGGATCACCTGCACCTGCGGCCGCGACACGGCAACAAGCCGCGAGAAGGGAATCTCCAGGGCCACGCACAGCGCCCACAGCGTCTCCAGGCTCGGATTCCCGGTGCCCGACTCCAGTTGGGAGAGCGTGGACTTGGCGAGCCCGGCCCGGCGGGCGACCTCGGTGAGGGACAGTCCGGCCCGGACGCGTTCCGCCCGCAGCGACGCGGCGATCACTTCGATCGGGGGCTTGGGGGCGGGGCCGGTGTCGGGCATGGGGTTGTTCGCTCCAGCGGTCTCTCGTTCGTCTTGACGAACATCGTAAGCCATGTTCACTATAAAAATCATGCGTTCGTTCTGGAGAACCCTGGACGGCTCACTGCTCCGCGACATCGTGCTGGTCTGCCTGGCAGTGGGGGTGATCGGCCTGTCCTACGGCGCCGTCGCGGTCACGTCCGGGTTCGCCCGGTGGTTCCCGGTCCTGATGGGGGTGCTCGTCCTCGCCGCCTCGTCCGAGTTCCTGTTCGTCGGGATCATCGCCGCCGACGGCAGCCCGATCGCGGCGCTGCTGGCCGGGCTGCTGGTCAACGCGCGCCATCTGCCGTTCGGTCTGGCGGTATCCGACGTCCTCGGACGGGGCTGGCGGGGAGTGCTCGGCACGCATCTCATGAACGACGAGACGGTCGTCTTCGCCCTCGCCCAGGACGAGCCGGAGCGCAAGCGGGCCGCCTACTGGCTGTGCGGCCTGGGCATCCTGATCTGCTGGCCCCTCGGTGCCGCGCTGGGCGCCCTGCTCGGCGGCGTCGTGCGGGACACCGACGCCCTCGGCCTGGACGCCATGTTCCCCGCCGTGATCCTGGCACTGATCCTGCCCACGCTGAAGGACAGGCTTGTGCGGCGCACCGCCTTGGCCGCCGCGGCCCTGGCCCTGGCCGGCACCCCGTTCCTCCCCGCGGGCCTGCCGGTCCTGCTGGCCCTGGCCGCCCTGCCCCTGTTCCCCGTCAGGACGAGGAAGAAGGCCGCACGGTGAGCGACATCGCCATACCCCTCCCGCCGACACTGGCGGCGATGCTCGCCCTGGCGGCCGGGACCTTCCTGCTCCGCCTCTCCGGGCCGGCCCTGCGCGCGAGATTCACGCTCCCGGAGCGCACCGACGAACTGCTGGAGATCTCGGCGGTCCTCCTGCTCGCCGCCCTGGCCGCCACGTCCGCCCTCACCGAGGACCACGTCTTCACCGGCCCCGCCCGACCGCTCGGGGTCCTGACCGGCGGGGTGCTCGCCTGGCGCAGGGCCCCGTTCCTCGCGGTCGTACTGGCGGCGGCGGGCACGACGGCACTGCTGCGGCTGGCGGGGGTCCCGTGACACAGTCCGTGCTGCAAAGCCGCCCGACGGAAATGCCGTGCTCACACCCCCGCCGCCCACATGGCCTGAAGCCTCAGGCCACGCGCCGCCCCTCCTGCCCGGACTCGCCCTCGTCCTCTTCCTCGTCCGGCAGATGGACATCGTCGACGGCGATGTTGACCTCGACGACCTCCAGCCCGGTCATCCGCTCCACCGCGTTGATGACGTTGGTCCGGACGTCCGCGGCGGTGTCGGCGATGGCGGCGCCGTACTCGACGACCACGTCGAGATCGACGGCGGCCTGGCGCTCACCGACCTCCACCTTCACCCCCTGGGTGACCCCACTGCCCCCACCGGGCACGCGCTGGCGCACGGCCCCGAAGGCCCTGGACATGCCTCCGCCGAGGTTGTGGATCTCCGGGATCTCCCGGGCCGCCATGCCCGCGATCTTCGCCACGACCACGTCCGCGACAGCGGTGCTTCCCCGTGCCTCCGGGGGAGCGGCGCTGTCTCCTCGGCGGCCCTGCTGTGTCGTGCCCCCCTCCTGCCTTCCCGTCCCAGTTGCGGTGTTTCTGCGCTGTGTGGTCTCCGTCATGACCGTCACCTCGTTGATCGGTGCGGGGTATGAGCAGCGTCGTTCCTATCCACCGTAGAACAATGGTGCGTATGGGGCGAAAGTGCTGAAACACCTCAAGGGTCGCTCACTGCACGAGGTGATCGACGTGGCGCTGAAGAACGGCCGAGGCCGTCTCCGGCGAGTGATGCCCCGCGAGGACGTGCACGGTGAGGCCGTCGGCGACGGCGAGGAGCGTATGCGCCTCCTGGGCGGCGTCGAGGTGCGGCGGGATCTCCTCGGTGTCCTGGCCGTATCGGATCAGCCACACGACCAGATCATGGAGCTTGCCGTAGGCCTCATGCAGGACGGCGGCGAGCCTCTCGCTGGCGGGAGCGTGGCTGACGAAGGCCAGCCACACATGCGCCTGAGCCCTCGACTCCTCGTCCAGCAGGGCGAGTTCGGCCAGCGTGTGCGACAGCAGGGTGGACGCGGACTGGGGGGTGGAGGTCGCGGCGATGCGCTGGTTGGCGCGCTCGCTGACGCGTTGTGAGA
Source organism: Streptomyces chartreusis NRRL 3882 (assembly GCF_900236475.1). GTDB lineage: Bacteria > Actinomycetota > Actinomycetes > Streptomycetales > Streptomycetaceae > Streptomyces > Streptomyces chartreusis_D. Next base: position 2,956,853 of record NZ_LT963352.1, on the reverse strand, counting down.
TGTGCTCCAGCGCGAAGAGCAGCATGTCCTCCTTGGTGCGGAAGCACCGCTGCACGGCCCCCATGGACACGTCCGCCTCGGCGGCGACGTCCCGCAGGCTGACGGCCTCCATCCCGGAACGCGCGATCAGGGCGCACACCGCCTCCGCGATCCGCAGCCGCCGCTCCTCGTAATCGACCTGCCTGGGCACGCTTCGCTCCTCCCCCTCTCTTTCCGATGCGCTTGCATCATATCCGCCGACCCGGCACGATGTGATGCGACCGCATCGGAACGACCTGGCGGAGGGCCTCGCCATGCCGAAACAGCAGCTCAAGACCTCGGACACCCACTCAGGCCAGGGCCTGCTCTGGCTCTTCGGCGCCATTCTGGCCATCCAGGGCTTCGGTTCCGCCATCACAGAGGCCGGCTGGAACACGAGCTTCGGCGTCGCAGGCCTCCTCCGAGCAGCCCACATCCCCGAATGGGGCACCCTCCTGGTCGGCTGCGCGGGCACGGCCCTCCTGGCGACGGCCGCACGCCGCCACTACACGAAGAGCCGGGGCCATCGCCGGCCTTGAGCGGCCCGCCGGGACCCGGAAGCCGGCGGAATCGGGCGAGCGGAATCCTTCGTCGGGAACACTGGACGGTGTGATCCCAGCCATGAGGTACGCGTAGCGGCCCGCGCGGAACGAACGCCCCCCCCGAACGCACGGAACAGCTCGATAACCTGACCGCGTGAAGACCGAGTTGACCTTCCTGTCGCGTGTGGCCTACCGCGGCCGGGAGATCACCGCGCCCCGACTGCGCGGGCTGCTCGCGCTCCTCGCAGGCGAGTTGCGCTCCGGTTGCAGCACCGCGCGGCTGGTGGACGGGCTGTGGCGGGACGAGCTGCCGGCCAACCCGGCCAACGCGCTGCGGATCCTGGTCTCCCGGACCCGCTCCCAACTCGGGGCCGACGTCGTCGTCAGCACCCCGACCGGCTACCGGCTGGCGCTGGGTGAGGAGCAGGTCGACAGTTCGGCGGTGGTGCGGTGCGCCGAGGCCGGCGCCCGGCACGCCCGGGCCGGGGATCATGCCGCCGCCCTGGCGAGCGCGGAGGAGGGCCTCGCCTTCTGGGACGCGGCCCCGGACGCCGACGCCGCGCCGGGCGACCCGGTGGCGGAGCTGCGGGCCGAGCGGGCACCGCTCCACGACTCCCTCGTACGCTCCCGCGCGCTCGCGCTCGCCCGGCTGGGGCGGCGGGCCGAGGCCGTGGCACCGCTGACCGAGGTCTTCGCCGGGGCGCCGCGCGACGAGGAAGTGCTGGCCGAGCTGCTGCGCGCCGAGGCGGCCACGGCCGGACCGTCGGCGGCGCTCGCCCGCTATGACGCGTACCGGCGCGAGCTCCGCGACGCTCTCGGCACCGACCCGGGCGCCGGGCTCAAGGCCGTGCATCAGGAGCTGCTGCGGGGTGGGACTCCCGTGGCCCGGTACGGGGTGCCGCACGATCCGAATCCGCTGCTGGGGCGGGACGAGGATCTCGCGGCGGTGGCCGGGTCGTTGCGCTCCTCGCGGCTGGTCTCGATCGTGGGACCCGGCGGTCTCGGCAAGACGCGGCTCGCGTACGCCGTCAGCCGCCAGGCGGAACAGCGGGTGGTGCACTTCGTCTCGCTGGCCGGAGTCGGTACGGACGCGGACGTGGCCGGCGAGGTGGCGTCGGCGCTCGGCGGTGGGGAGGCGCCGCGCGGGGGCGTCGGGGCGTACGGCGGCGGGGCGGATGTGCCCGCCGGAATCGTCGCCGCGCTCGGCGCCGGACCCGCGCTACTGGTGCTGGACAACTGCGAGCAGGTCCTCCGGGGCGCCGCCGACCTGGTACGGGAGCTGGTGGCGAGGTCCCGGGACCTGCGGGTCCTGGTCACCAGCAGGGCCCCGCTGGGGCTGAGCTCGGAAGCGGTGTACCAGCTGCCGCAGCTGAGCCTGGCCACCTCGATCGAGCTGTTCGAGCAGCGGGCCCGGGCCTCGCGCCACGATGTCGAGCTGCCGCCCGACGCGGTGGCGAAGCTGTGCCGGCATCTGGACGGGCTGCCGCTCGCCGTGGAGTTGGCGGCGGCGCGGGTACGGGTGCTGTCCGTACCCGAGATGGCCCGCCGACTCGGCGACCGGTTCGCGCTGTTGCGCGGCGGGGCCCGGGACGCACCCGAGCGGCACCGCACGATGCACGCGGTCGTGGAGTGGAGCTGGAATCTGCTGGACGACGACGCGCGTGCGGCGCTGCGGGCGCTGTCGGTCTTCCCCGGCGGCTTCACCGAAGAGGCGGCGGAACGGCTGCTGGGTGACGGCGGTGACACGCTGTACCTGCTGGAGCAGTTGGTGGACCAGTCGCTGCTGAAGGCCGGCGACACCGCGGCCGGGATCCGCTTCCGCATGCTGGAGACGGTGCGGGAGTTCAGCGCGGCCCGGCGCACGGCGGCCGGGGAGGAGGAGTCGGTCACCGACCGGTTCCTCGGCTGGGCACGGGACTTCGGACTGGCCAACCACGACGCGATGGTCGGCCCCGAGCCGATGCGGCACTGGGCGCGGCTGCGCGCGGAGCAGGACAACCTGGTGCTCGCCCTGCGGTGTGCCCTCGCCCGCCAGGACCACGCCACCACCGCGGCGGCCGGCGCGGTGCTGGCCTGCACCTGGTTCATAGACGCGACGAGCTTCCACCGGGTCCTGACCCTGGCCGCCGACACCGCGGCGCCGCTGTCGCACTACCGCCCCGAGGCCCGGTACGCCGAGGTCACCCGCACCCTCTGCGCCGTCTGCACCGCCGCCCCGTTCCTCGGATACGGCTCGCCCCGGCTGCGCCATCTCGTCACCCTGCGCCGGCTGCCGCCCGCGGAGCCGGACACGCTGCTGAGAGCGCTCGCCGTCGTGCTGTGCTCCCTTCCGGACATGCGCCCGCCCGGTTACGAGGCGCTGCACGAACTGTGCGCGAGCGACGCGCCCTTGGTGGCGGGCGTCGCCGAGTGCGCGGCCAGCTATCTCTGGGAGCACGAGCACCAGCCGGAGCGTGCGCTGTCCTCCGCCCGCCGGCTGCTCGCCGCGGTCGACGCCGTGCCCCACCCGTCGCTCAAGCTGCTCGGCCACTCCCGCTGCGGCGAGCTGTGCGCGGACGCCGGTCTCGGCGAGGAGGCGTACCGGCACCTGCTGGCGGCGCTGGAGGCCTTGGAGCACCTGAGTGACCAGTCGCCCACGACGGGCCTGCACCGCGGTCTGGCACTGGCCTGCCTGCAGCGCGGTGAGCCGGACGAGGCCGAGGAGTGGCTGCGGCGCGTGGAGCGGAGCCAGCCGACGGAACAGACCTCGGCCGTCGCGACCGACCTGGCCGCCTGGGCCGAGATCGCGCTGGCCCGCGGGCTGACCGAGCTGGGTCTCAAGCGGTGGCGGACGGCCGTTCAGCGGCTGCGGTGGCACGACTCGCCGCCCGTCGACCCGGCCATGGACGCGTGGGCGCGGGCGATCGAGGCCTACGCGGTGGCCGCGCACGCGTACGCCGGGCGGCTGGAGCCGGTCGCCGGCCTGGTGGCCGAGTTGGAGGGCCGGCTGCGTACGCTGCTCGCCGACGGCTCCCACCCGGTGGGGGAGATCCCGGTGTCCGGCACCGACGTGCTGGCCCTCGGCCTGGCCCGGCTCGCCGCGGGCGACACCTCGGCGGTGCGGCTGCTGGCGCTGGCGGAGCGGATGTACGTGCCGCAGACCTTCCCCACGATGTCCGCCGACCGTGCCCGGCGGGCCGCCGAGGAGCCCGGCGGGGCGGCGTACGCCGACGCGGTGTCGGAGTACGCCGCCCTGGGGCGGGACGGGCTGATGGAGGCGGCCCGCACACTCATTCCGGGTCGCGGTTGAACTGCGCCGTCGACCAGCGGTAGCCGAGCGCGGTCAGGCCGACGCACCAGGCGATCGCGATCCACCCGTTGTGGCCGATCTCGGTGCCGAGCAGCAGGCCGCGCAGGGTCTCGATGGCCGGGGTGAACGGCTGGTACTCGGCGATCGGCTGGAACCAGCCCGGCATCGTGTCGGCCGGGATGAAGGCGCTGGAGATGAGCGGCAGGAGGATCAGCGGCATGGCCATGTTGCTGGCCGCCTCGGGGTTGGGGCTGGCCATGCCCATCCCGACAGCGATCCAGGTGAGCGCCAGGGCGAACAGCGCGATCAGCCCGAACGCCGCCAGCCACTCCAGGGCCGTGGCGTCCGTGGACCGGAAGCCGATGGCCACGCCGACGGCACCGACGAGGACCACACTGGCGACCGACTGCAGCACGCTGCCGACGACGTGCCCGACCAGCACCGAACCGCGGTAGACCGCCATCGTGCGGAAGCGGGCGATGAGGCCCTCGGTCATGTCCATGGAGACGTACACGGCAGCCCCGATCACGGTGCTGCCGATGGTCATCAGCAGGATGCCCGGGACGACATAGGCGATGTACTCGGAGCGGTCCGCGCCGCCGCCACCGATGCCCGCGCTCATCACGTCGCCGAAGATGTAGACGAAGAGCAGCAGCATCATGATCGGCGTGAGCAGCAGGTTCAGGGTCCCGGACGGGTAGCGCCACGCGTGCAGCAGATTGCGGCGCAGCATCGTGTTCGAGTCGCGGACGGCGAGGGAGATGCGGGTGGGGCGGGCGGGAGCCGGGGGAGTGCTCATCGGACCTTCTCCTCGGTCTGGTTCGGCTGGTTCGGCTCGTTCGGCTGGTTGGGGACGTTGGCGGGGCTGGTCAGGGCGAAGAACACGTCGTCGAGGTCGGGGGTGTGCACGGTCAGCTCGTCCGCCTCGATGCCTGCCGAATCCAGCCAGTCGAGGATGGAGCGCAGCTCGCGCTGGCTGCCGCCGCTGGGGATCTGCAGCGCCAGCGCCTCGTCGTCCCCGGTGACCTCGCGCAGCTCGACGGCGGCGCGCTGGTACGCGGCCGGGTCGGTGAAGCGGAGCCGGACGTGTCCGCCCGGGACGAGCCGCTTCAGCTCCTCGGCGGTGCCCTCGGCGGCGATCTTCCCGTCGTGGAGCACCGCGATCCGGTCGGCGAGCTCGTCGGCCTCCTCCAGGTACTGCGTGGTGAGGAAAACGGTGACGCCGCCCGTCACGAGCTCGCGGATGATCCGCCACATGTTGTGGCGGCTGCGCGGGTCGAGGCCGGTGGTCGGCTCGTCGAGGAAGATGATGCGCGGGCTCCCGACCAGGGTCATGGCGAGATCGAGGCGCCGCTTCATGCCGCCGGAGTAGGTGGAGGCGGGCTTCTTGGCGGCCTCGGTGAGGTCGAAACGCTCCAGCAGCCCGGCGGCCACCCGCCGCCCCTCCCGCTTGGACAGGTGGTTCAGGTCCGCCATGAGAAGCATGTTCTCCTCGCCGGTGATCAGCCCGTCGACGGCGGAGAACTGTCCGGTGACACCGATCGCGGCGCGCACGGCCTGCGGGTCGGCGGCGAGATCATGGCCGCCGACACGGATGTCACCGGCGTCGGCCGTGATGAGGGTGGAGAGGATCTTGACGGCGGTGGTCTTGCCGGCGCCGTTCGGGCCGAGCAGCGAGAAGATCGTGCCCTCGGGCACGTGCAGGTCGATGCCGTCGAGGACCAGCTTGTCCCCGAAGGACTTCCGCAGCCCCGCGGCTGCGATGGCGGATGCGGGGGTCGTTGTCGTCATGCCCCGGAGTCTGCGGGGGGCCGCGTTCAGCGACCTTTCAGCGGGGTTTCACTGGCCGTCGCCCATGGGCAACGCGGTGAAATGACCTGGCCCGCCACCCGGAATGTCCCCCGCTACCGGGTGCCCGCCGCCAGCCCCGCGCCGGGCAGCCCGGTGCGTAGGGCTCGGGCACCCTTGGCGGCCGTGCTCAGGTCGCCGTCGGGCTGGGTTCGGGAGGCACGGCGTCGGCTGCCGTCAGGGCGGGGGTGTTCCGCTTGACGCCGCTGCGGTGGGCACGCTCGATGGCCTGGCCCCAATACGTGCCGGCCACCATGAGCGCCCCGCCGAGGGCGGCCAGAAAGGTGAGCCGTTCGCCGCCGAGGCTGATCCCGACCACCACCGCCCAGATCGGTTCCGTGCCCAGCAGGAGGCTGGCACGGCTCGCGGACGTCTGCTGCACCGCCCACGTCTGGGACAGGAAGGCGAACAGCCCGCAGAAGAGGGCAAGGTAGACCAGCTGGGCCCACGTGGCGGCATCGCTGTGGGCCAACGCGTCCAGGTCGGCCGCGACGGGTGCCAGAAAGAGCGCGGTGCCGACGACGGTCTGGACGGTCGTCAGCTGCAGGGGGCGCAGGGTGCCGCCGACGGAGAGCCGTCCGACGAGGGCCACGTGTCCCGCCCGGACGACCGCGGCGGCGAGCATCAGCAGGTCACCGGTGCGTACGGCGTGCAGTCCGGTGCCGGAGAGCAGGAACCCCACGGCCACGACGCACGAGCCGGCAGCCGCGAAGAACGTCAGGGGCAGCCTGCCGCGGCCACCGGCACGGTCCAGCAGCGGCGTCAGCACGATGGTCAGGCTGATGATCAGGCCCGCGTTGGCGGCGCTGGTGTCCGCCACCCCGTAGGTCTCCAGCACCAGCACCGCCGCTTGCGTTATCCCCAGCAGTGTCCCGGCCCGGATCTCGCGGCGGGTGAAGCGGCGGGGCCCACCCCGGGTGGCAACCAGGGCGAGGGAGCCGATCGCGGAGATGGCATACCGGGCGAACAGCACCACGAGGACCGGCAGGGCGGAGGTGGCCGTCTTCGCCGAGAGGTAGCTGGAACCCCAGACGATCGCAACAAGGAGAAGTACCAGGTCGGTACGGCGGGCATCGCGCATGCGCTCACGGTGCACGGCCAGGAAACTGAAGCCCAGTACCAACTTCTGAAACAATGCTTTAGCAGCCCTACACTGAGCCCCGTGGATGCACGACAGCTGCGGATCCTGCGGGAGCTGAGAGAACTCGGCAGCGTCAGCGCGGTCGCCGAGGCCCTGCTGGTGACGCCCTCGGCGATCTCCCAGCAACTGCGGCTGCTGCAACGTTCGATCCCCGTGCCGCTCACCGAACGCTCCGGACGCCGAGTGGTGCTCACCGAAGCCGGTCAGGCCCTGGCCGACGCCGCGATCGAGGTGGAGACCGCCCTGGCCCGGGCGCGGCATGCCGTCACCGACTACGTGGAGCAGCCGGACGGCGTCGTGTCGGTCGCGGCCTTCCACAGCGGCGCGGCGACGTTCTTCCCCCTGCTGCTGCGCGGACTCGCCGGGCCGGGCAGCCCGCGGCTGGCGCTCGCCGACGAGGACGTCGCCCAGAACCTCTTCCCCCGGCTCACCCGTGGCTACGATCTCGTGCTCGCCCACCGGCTCGACCACGCCCCGGCGTGGCCGCGCACGGTGACCGCCACCACGCTGTTGCGCGAGCCCCTCGACATCGCGGTACCCGTCGGCCATCCGCTGGCCGCACGGCCACGGCTCTCCCCGCAGGACGTGGCCGATCACCCCTGGATCACCGTGCACGACGGATTTCCGCTGATGGCCACCATCGAGGCCATCGCCACCGCCGCTAACCGCCGGCTCGACATCGTCCACCGCGTCAACGAGTTCTCGGTGGTCGCCGAGCTGGTGGCAGCCGGCGGCGGCCTGGCGCTGATGCCCCGCTGGACCGGTCGCCCCCACCCCGCGGTCGTCCTCAAACCGCTCAGCGGTGTCCACACCCACCGCCACATCGACGTGCTGCACCGCCCTGAACGCACCGCACGAAGGGCCGTCCGCACGGTCCTCGCCGAGCTGCACCGGGGCGCCGCGGTGATCCAGAGCCAGGACCTCGGCCCCCGGTCCGGTACTGGGGACCGTGGGGAGCCTGAGAAGCCGCCAGGATCAAACGGCTGACATCCGCACTGCGCTGACCGGCCTGGCGCCGCGGGGAACCGCGGCACCAGGGCCCGCCCGATCCGCAGCGGTCAGACGGCGAGGGTGGTGCCGTCGAAGCGGCTGAGGGTGAAGACCGCGTCCTCCAACGTGGACTCCTTGGCCTCACGCAGGAGGCCGATGGCGATCTCCTCGCCCAGCCGGACGGCCTGGGTGAAGTCGGTGCGCCAGTGCACGCCCGCCATGTTGCGGCCGGTGGCGATGTTGGCGGCGACCTTGTTGAGCTCGCCGCCGACGGTGAGCCGGTCGGCGTCCGGGCCGGTGTACGGCTCCAGTGCCGTGCCGTCCGTGGTGGGCACGACCGGGTCCGCCAGGATGTGCGACTCGTCGAACCATGCCTTGAGGATGGTCACGCACGCCCCGGCGACCGTGGCATGCCCGGAACCGTACGAGGGATGGGCCGGGCTGCCCTCGGGGAACGCCTGCGGCAGCAGGTAGCTGCCGTGCTTCTCGAAGACCCGCTTGACGGCGACGGAGTCCAGCACGCCGGAGTCGATGGGGTACTCGCGCTGCCCGCGCAGCTGCTGGTGCACCCGGCCGCCGAACTCCTCCGGGCGCAGCCGCCGGTGCACGTACCACTTCTGGAACCACACCGCCTTCAGCGCGCGGGTGGCCACCTCCGTCACCAGCGAGAGGAGGTGCGGGCCGCCGTACGTGCCGAAGCCGATCTGGTTGCGGGAGAAGTTGTACGGATTTCCCGCGTCCGCCGGTGCGTTCAGGCCCAGCAGAATGAGCGCGGCGTTGAGGTACGCCTGGTACAGCGCGTCGAAGTGCACGTAGTGTGCCAGGTCGCGCGGGGTCTGGATGTAGCGCCGGGTGGCGAAGTCCCTCTCGTCCGGCTCGGGTTCGGAGCCGTTCTGCACCTCCAGCCAGTCGCCCCAGGTGGTCAGATGGTCCACGGGGCGGACGAGGGTGTCCTGCCGCTGGTCGATCAGCAGCGTGCCGTACGGGATGTCCTTGAGCAGGAACTGCGACAGGTACGGCCCGGCCAGATCGCCCCGGGTGTCCCCCCGGAAGATCGTCTGCGGGGTGACCTGACCGTCCAGCTTCGGCGCCCGGAAGTCCGCCAGCGCGCTCAGTTCACCGGCCGCCTCGGCGACCAGCTCGCTCTCGGTGAACCGGGTGAACAGCACATCCCGGCACAGCGCCATCCAGTACAGCTCGACCGCCTCGGCGGAGTTCTGCGCGCTGTCGATGCGCGGCGCGGGCGGCATGGACAGCGCCTGGGCGTCCGGGCCCTGCGTGTCGAAGGCCAGCCCGGCCTGCGGGTTGGTCAGTTTGCGGGTGTCCGCGAGCGGGATCCGCTCGAAGTCCTCGTAGCTTCCCGTGGCCAGCGCCCGGCGCAGCAGGTGGTACGCGGCCGGGTCGACCTCGCCGAACTTGTTGTGCGGTAGCGCCTTGGAGTAGTTCGCGACGTAGGGGTGGTCGGTCTCCTCCCCGTTTGCGGCGTGCACCGGTACGTGGCGCTGGAACGCTGCCTCGGCGGCGCGGACCCGCGCGTCACGCGCGGCAAAACGACGATCACTCATTCGAATACCCCCGTATTCCCCCATGAGTGTGCGTGGCATCGCACTCGTCTCCTGAGACACCGGGCGCCCAGGGCTGGTTGCGCCAGAAACGGCAGTCGGCGACTTCTGCACATGTGTGAGACGAGATTCCCCCTTGGGCGGTGCACACCGCGAATGTCGACTTGATCGAGGTGTCCGACGAGGCGGGAGCAGCGCGGTGGCAGATGACCGGATCACCTGCGTCAGGCATTCGCCGCTGCCGGAATGCATGTGCCGGCGTTGACAGTCCGGCGTTGACATTCCGGCGTTGTCAGTAGCGGCTGCCGCCAGGCCGGGATAGCGTGGAGATCCAGCAGTCGTGGTTCCGAAGTCCCGTTCGCCCGTGATCGCCATCACGGGCGTTCCTGCTTTCAGCGCCTCTCCGGACCAGGGCGATCACCTCCTGGGCGCGCAGGGCGCGGGCCCGGTTCCCCGCGAAGGAGACAGTCATGGCCAAGGGCACTGTCAAGTGGTTCAACAGCGAGAAGGGCTTCGGCTTCATCGAGCAGGAGGGCGGCGGCCCCGACGTCTTCGCCCACTACTCCAACATCGCTGCCCAGGGTTATCGCGAGCTGCAGGAGGGGCAGAAGGTGGAGTTCGACGTCACCCAGGGCCAGAAGGGCCCGCAGGCGGAGAACATCCGCCCCGCCTGACGCGCCGCCCCGGCGAGGCCCGGCTTCCCGACGGCGGGACGCCGGGCCTTACCGCCTGCCCCGGGTGGTTGGCAGGGGCCAGACGAAACGCCCCCTCCGACACCGGCCCGGCGAGCGTGAGGGCGTGGTGCGGGCGTGGTTCGCGGTTAGTCGACGGGCCACCGCGACGTCGAGCTGGGCCACCCCGGCGGCGGCACCCCACGTAAGGGATCTTGAGGCCACGAGCAGCCCATGGCAGGCTCACGCCGCATGATCGATGAATTCGCCAAAGACAACCTGCACGGGAGACTGCGGCGGGACCGCGAGGCGCTGCTCTGGAAACTCGACGGCCTGTCCGAATACGACGCCCGCCGACCTTTGACCGCGACCGGGACCAACCTCCTCGGCCTGGTCAAACACGTGGCCACCGTCGAGGCCAGATACTTCGGCGAGGTCTTCGACCGTCCTTCCCCGGAGCCGCTGCCCCGATGGCAGGACTACAGCGGCAGCGATCTGTGGGCGACCGAGGACGAGACCCGCGATCAGATCATCGGGTTCTACCGGCGCACATGGGAACACTCGGACGCGACGATCAACGAGCTTCCCCTCGACGCCCCCGGCCACGTGCCGTGGTGGCCGGAGCCTTATCCCAACACGAACCTGTTCGCCGTCATGGTCCATGTCCTCAGCGAATCCGTCCGGCATACCGGGCACGCCGACATCCTGCGCGAGGGCCTCGACGGCCGGACCGGGCTGCGCGCCGAACACGAGACGCAGATCGACGAGGAAGCCCGTGCGGCCTACTGCGCGAAGATCGAGCAGGCCGCCAGGTCGGCCGCACCCCTCAAGGCTTAGAGGCTGCCTGACGTGACTTGATGTGCGTGCGGCATGACGCCGGTCGTGGGCGCTGATCCATCGAACGCAAGGTGGTGGGATCGCTCTTGTGGCGAGCGGGCCGTGTGCACGGCAGTGGTGTACGCGCTCACCAGCGGCTGTGCCTGGCGGCCTCTGCCGCAGACGTCCGGCACGTGCGCGTCCGGGGTGGGCCGCTGAGCGGTGCTGCGCTTCGTCCCCTTGCTCTAGCCCGGGCGGGCGTCGCTGCCGTGGTGGCGACTCCGCCTCGGTTGCCTGCCCACCCGATCGCCGGCGAGAGCGAGTAGGTCCCTGGCTGGGCCCTGCGTCGTGAGTGTGTCGGAGGTGTGTCGCGAACACTGAGAGACAACGAGAGAGGGCGGGAGTCAGTGACACTGACTCCCGCCCTCTTCGGTCGGCATCCGCCCTGGTCAGCGCTTGCTTCGCGCTGGCTAGATGGCGAGTGCCCCCGGCAGGATTCGAACCTGCGCACACGGCTCCGGAGGGCGCATCATGCTCCTACGTTTACGCAGGTCACGGGTTGATGATCGGCCACTGGAGCGCGACCCGTCCACAGGTAGTCCACGACGGTCAAAGAGGCTGCGAGGTAGAGCCCACGTCGTATCGGATGCGTCCCGGACCCGCGTGGCGCGAACGGTGACCGTAGTTGAATACCGTCCACCGCCTTCCGTAGCCCGGCCGTCGTCTACCGGGTGCAGTCGGCGGCCAGAGACTACGGCCGGGCTTCGAGGGGCCGTCTGGGCTTCCACCCAGTGTGCCGGGGCAGAGGCGGCAAGCAGAATCCGTGTCACTCCAGGGCATGACGGTGCCCCCAGAAGGCACGGTTGCGAGGCGGTGAGACCGGGGTCCAGCAGTGCGTGGACTTGACGGGTGGCCAGATGCGGTAGTTCGCCGCCGAACAGGGGTGCTGAGGGCGTACCCCGCCAAGCGGCCGCTTGAGTCCTGCCCAAGGCCTGAGCAAAGGCGATTGCGGTGCGGTTTCCTGCCATGCGTGGATGGCAGGCTGACCTTCAGGCGATAACGCGGTAACGGCGGCGCAGTAGCGCCAGGACTATGACGGCCGCGAGGGTCATCCACGTTTTGCCGAGGATTTGTCCAGGCAGGTAATTGAGGGAGCCGAAGGCGAGGTGGAGGAACAGGAGGCTGTCGACGAGAAGCCCGACGGCGTTCGAGGCGAGTATCGCAACCAGAAGTCCTCGGCGGCGCAGAGGTTCGTAGACGACGAAGTCCATGGTTTCGGCGACGGCGAAGGCAACCGCTGAGGCAGTGGCGGGGCTGGGGTCCGCGAGAAGGTAGGAGAGGACGGTGCCGATGGCTATGGCGGCGAGGATGGCGCCACGGCCGGTCGCCTCGCGTGCAAGGTCGCGGAGGACGAGCGCCAGGCCGACGAAGTAGACGCCGGCGGGCGCCACGTAACCGAGGCCGACCGGTACCGCGCCGAAGTGGGTGACGGCCAAGTTGGCGGCCGGGATGGTGGCGATGTACGCGATGACTGTGGCAATACCGGCAGGAGCGGGGGTCTTCACGATCTACTTTCTGTTCTCGGTGGTGGGTTGCTGCGCTCGGCTCCAGTGGCGGATGGGCGGTGGGACGAACGTGCAGACAGTACAGCGCACGACACTGAACATCCTTAAGGCGTCGGTCCGCGCTGCAGTGCTGAGAGAAGTGCCTGCTGCCGGGGGCGAGTAAGGTCCCGGTGGGTTTAGGCGATGCCGCGCTGAGGGCCTCGGGTGGGCCCCTGAATGGCGAACGCGCTAGTCAGCGGCGCGGGCGCCGACCCGCTGTACGGGCCCACGTGGCGCGTGCATAGGCGCCAGTGGACGCTTCCCGCGGGCTCGGGCAAAGCCGTGCACCTTGCCGCCGCAGGCACAGCGTAGGGAAGGGGTTGGCACCCCCCTTTCCGACCCAGGGCGTGTGAGGGGATTCAACCGGTGTAGGTCAGGCTGGCGATGGCGTCGTGGCTGTGAATACTTTCCAGATTCTTAGCCCGGATCGCATGTTTCAGCCCCTTTTCGCGACATGCAAGGCTTATGTCGCGGATGATGTCTTCGACGAAGACGGGATGGTCGTAGGCCTGCATGGTGACGACGCGTTCGTCGGGCCGCTTGATGAGGGGGAGGACAGGGGCGGAGCCGACGCTGCGCAGCAGGTCGACGATTTCGTGGACCGCCAGGGGGTAGGGCGCGTCGGCGGTCCCGGTGACAGTGAGGGTGACCTCGCTGCGCTGGTTGTGGGCGCCGTAGTCGGAGATGGCCTTGGAGCACGGGCACAGACTGGTGACGTCGGTGGTCACCGTGGTGGCGACGGTGCAGGTGTCGGGGGTGATGTAACCGGTGATGGTGACGTCGTGGGTTTGCCACGACTTCCGCTTACTGGCGGGTGCGGTCACGGTCGTGGCGATGGGCAGGGACAACGTCACGGCCAGGCTGGGGGCTTCGAGCAGGGCGAGCCCTCGTTTGAGGGCGATGGGCAAGTCCTGCGGGGCGAGGGTGGCCACTTCCTGATGCACCAGGGCGATCATGCGGCTCATGTGGGTGCCGCGTCGGTCGGCCTGCAGGCCGACGGTGACACTGATGTCGGCGATGCCATGCTGGCACGTGTGACCGTCATCGAACGTGACGGGATAGCGCAAGCCGCTGATCCCTACTTCGTCGATGGCGATGCCGCGGGAGTCGGCCTCGTTCTGGATGTCGTGCATGCCGCTACTCACCTCGGTAGGTGCAACCGGAGGTGCAGGTCTCGCGCACGGTGATCGCCGACAGGCCGGGAAGCTCGGTGACCATCCGGTCCCAGATCCAGCGGGCCAGGTTCTCACTCGTGGGGTTGTCGAGGCCTTCGATATCGTTCAGGTAGTAATGGTCGAGTTGTGCATCAATGGGCTTAAAAGCCTGTTTGATGTCGCCGAAGTCCATCACCCAGCCCGCCTCCGGCTCAACAGGTGCCTCCACGTGCACGGTGACCTTGTAGGAGTGGCCGTGCAGGCGGGCGCACTTGTGACCCTCGGGCACGCGCGGCAGGCGGTGGGCCGCTTCGAAGGTGAACTCGCGAAAGATTTCCATTACTGAATTCCCAGATACTTGTGCGTCTGGAGGGAGAGCGTCCAGCGCGGGTTCTTCATGCAGTACTCGACGGCGGCACGGGTGTGGGCCTCGCGGTCGGCGTCATCCAGCGGCTGTAGGCGGAAGTGGCGAAAGTCGAGATGTTCGAACTGGGCGGGGTCGCCACCGGCCTGCGGGTAGACCAGTTTGAGCTCGTCGCCGCTGGTGAGGACCAGGGTGGAGCCGATCTTCGGGCTCACACACAGCCAGTCGATACCGCGGGGAGCGGGCCGGGTGCCGTTGGTTTCCACCGCGATCTCGAAGCCGCGGCCGTGCAGGGCCTCGATGGCGGCCTCGTCCAACTGCAGCAGGGGCTCTCCGCCGGTGCACACCACGAACCGGTGCGCACGGTCGGTGGTGGGCCAGGCGGCTTCGACGGCGTCGGCCAGCTCCTCGGCGGTGCGAAAGCGACCGCCGCCTTCGCCGTCGGTGCCCACGAAATCCGTGTCGCAGAACTGGCAGATCGCGCGGGCGCGATCCTGTTCACGGCCGGTCCACAGGTTGCAGCGGGAAAACCGGCAAAACACCGCCGGGCGGCCGGCGTGGCCGCCTTCGCCCTGCAGCGTGTAGAAGATTTCCTTGATCAGGTAGGTCATGCTCAGGCGCTCTGGTACCGGACGGGGTCGGTGACGCCGGCTTCGGCGAACCCCTTCAGACGCAGCAGGCAGGTGTCGCACTTGCCGCAGGCCCGGCCCTGCTCGTCGGGGTCGTAGCAGGAGGAGGTCAGGGAGTAGTCCACGCCCAGGCGCAGGCCCTCGCGGACGATGTCGGCCTTGGAGAGAGCGATCAGGGGGGAGTGCAGCGTGATCTTGGAGGTGCCCTCGACGCCGGCCTTGGTCGCCAGGTTGGCCATGGTGGCGAACGCCTCCATGTACTCGGGGCGGCAGTCGGGGTAGCCGCTGTAGTCCACGGCCGTGACCCCGGTGAAGATGTCGCTGGCGCCGACCGTCTCGGCAAACGCGAGCGCGAAGGACAAAAAGATCGTGTTGCGGGCCGGCACATAGGTGATCGGTACCCCCGCCTCTTCCACGTCCGCGAGCGACTCGTGCTTGGGCACTTCGATGTCGGCCGTCAGAGCAGAGCCGCCGAAGACCCGCAGATCGATGTCGGCGATGACGTGCCGGGCCACGCCCTGGGCCTGGGCGACCCGCTGGGCCGCCTCCAACTCGATGGAGTGCCGCTGCCCGTAGCGGAAGCTGAGCGCGTAGGGAGTGAATCCCTGGTCCTTGGCGATGGCCAGCACCGTGGTCGAGTCCAGGCCGCCGCTCAGCAACACGATCGCGGGACGGTCCATGCTGTCACTCCCTTATCTGAGGTCCAGTTGCCTCCGTTGAGGCAGTGGCAGACTACCGTCTTAACTACCGGCTACAGTAACCACAACAAGATACGAGTTACGGAAGCTAGAGGTCGAACCGCAGTGAACGAGTTGCCCATCGTGGTCACGTGCACGGACCGGAAGACCTCGCCCCCCGAGGCCCCACTGCAGGCCCGCGCCCTGCCCAAGACGGACCTCGCGGAGCGGGCCGTGGAATGGGCTCGCCGCCTGCACGCCGCGCCAGGACCGCGCATCGCGCTGGAGGACCTGTATCAGGGAGACCAGTGGCGGCGCGCCCAAGTTCTCACAAAAGCCGCATCTCGGGCCGGTTTTGTTCCCCGTCTCTACGTGGCCTCGGCCGGTCTGGGCCTGCGACCAGTCTCCAGCCTCGCACCCTCCTACGCGGCGACTTTCCTGCCCCGACATGCAGATTCCGTGGCTTCCTCCAGCGCGCAGGCCGCTGACTGGTGGGACCATCTGCAACGCTTGGACGCCAGTTGTCAGCTGCCCCAGATCGCAGCCGCTGCCGGCCGGGCGCTGGTGGTGCTGTCCGAGACCTACGCAGGGGCCATGCACCGTGACCTTGCCGCGCTGGCGGCCACGGGAGCCGAGGTGGTGCTGGTCGGGGGCGCCTGCGAGCTGGACGGCATCGTGCGCGTGCCGGCCAACGCCGCCCTGCGCCACGCCCTGGGCGGCACCCGCACCAGCTTGAACGTCCGCATGGCGGCCTCCTGGCTTGAGCGCTGCACGCCCGGCCACCTCATCACCTCCAGCGCACAGCAGCGTTGGAGAGACTGGGTCGATCAGGTCGCCCGCCCCGAACGCTACGAGCGCCGGCCGATGACGGACGAAGCCGTGATCGACTTCATCGAGCAGTCGAAGGACAGTCACCCCGGCTACTCCCGCACCCGCCTGCTGCGCCTGCTGCGAGACCAGGGAATGGCCTGTGAACAAAAGCGCTTCGCGGACCTGTACACAGCAACGATTGGCCCCCGATGACCTCCCTTGTGCTTAAACGCCGGGCCCTGCGGATCGAGCAGCACCCCACGATCCCCCTGTACGTGTTCACCCTGGCGGCCGAGGAGGTACGCCAAGTCGCCGACGTGGCACGCATCTCGAGGGACGAGGCCGGCAAACTGATCGGCTACCAACGCCCCGAAAAAAAGCAGCACGTGAAGCAGATCCTCGAGTACCTCGACGGCGAGGAGGTCCTGTTTCCCAACGGGCTGATCATGGCGCTGCCCTCCAGCGTGCGGTTCAAGTCCAGCCCGGGCCCTGGCAGCAGCGACGGCCTGTGCACCTCGGGCACGCTGGAAATTCCCCTGCCCGACGCCCCCGAGGCCCCCCGGCCGGCCTGGATCGTCGACGGCCAGCAGCGCAGCCTCGCCCTGGCCCGCACCCGCAACACCCGCCTGGCCGTGACCATCGCCGGGTTCGTCGCCGAAGATTTGGAAACCCAACGCGACCAGTTCCTGCGCGTGAACACGGTCTCCCCGCTGCCCACCAACCTGGTCACCGAACTCCTCCCGGAAGTCGGCACCCTGCTGCCGACCAAGCTATCCGCCCGCAAACTCCCCTCCGTCCTGGTCGAGGCCCTCAACCACGACAAAGACTCACCCTTTCGGGGCCTGGTGCGCCGCCCCTCCACCACGGCCGAACAGAAGGCGGACGCCGTCGTCACGGACAACAGCCTCACCACCGCGATTCAGGAATCCCTCAACTCTCCTTCAGGCGCCTTCTTTCCCTACAAGAACCTGTCCAACGGCACGGTCGACACCGCCACCATTCGCCAGATCCTCGTCGTCTACTGGACCGCGGTGCGTGACACCTTCCCCGACGCATGGGGCCTGCCGGCGACCCGGTCCCGGCTGATGCACGGCGTGGGCATCCGCTCCATGGGACGTCTGATGGACCGCGTCATGATGGCCATCGACCCCGCCTCACCCCATGCCGTGGAGTTGGCGCGGGCGGAACTCGCCCTGATCGCTCCGCACTGCCGCTGGACCCAGGGACGCTGGCCCGACCTGAACACCCCCTGGAACGAACTCCAAAACAACCCCCGCCACATCAGCACCCTGTCGAACTATCTTCTCCGTATCTATGTGCAGGAAAAGGCAAAAGCCGCGTGAAATTCTATTTCCCTGACAGCCAGGACCTGGTGAGCCCCACTTACGACTTCATCAACGACGAGTACTCGCCCTACCGAGTCCGTCAGCGCGATGACGTCTACGCCCACCAGGCCGTGACGCCGATTCCGTATGACGGGATCCTCGTCAGCAAGGCGGTTGTCGACGGATCTATGAAGGGCGCAGGAAAATACTCCGCCCCGCAGCGCGAGCGCCTCTACCGCCTGGGCGTGAGGAACTTCTTCCGCCTCCCCGACACCTGCTCCACCATCGGCGACTGCGGCGCCTTCAACTACATCGACGAAGAACGCCCCCCGTACGAAGTCGACGAAGTCATCGACTTCTATGGCCGTTGCGGATTCGACGCCGGCATCAGCATCGACCACATCATCTTCGGCTACATCCCCCAAGAATCCGATACGGAACCCGAAGCGGCTTGGGTGGAACGCCAGCAGATCTCCCTCGAACTTGCCGAAAACTTCCTCGCCGCCACAAAAAAACACGGCGCCCGCTTCCAACCCGTCGGCGCCGCCCAGGGATGGGGACCCGACAGCTACGCCCATTCCGTCGCCCAACTACAGAAAATGGGATACCGGCGCATCGCCCTCGGCGGAATGGTCCCCCTCAAGTCCCACGAGATCCTCGCCTGCCTGCGCGCCATCGACGCCGTACGCAACCACGACACCGAACTCCACCTGCTCGGCATCAACCGCGTCGACAGCATGGAACAGTTCGCCCGCCACGGCGTGGCCAGCTTCGACAGCACCAGCGCCTTCCGCCAGGCCTTCATGGACGACCGCAACAACTACCACACTGCTACCGACTCCTACACCGCCATCCGCGTCCCCCAAGTCGACGGCAACCCCGCCCTCAAACGCCTCATCCTCTCCGGCCACGTCTCCCAAGCCGAAGCCATCATCGCCGAACGAGACTGCCTGCGCGCCCTCCGCGCATTCGACCAAGAAGAAACAGCACTCGAAGAAGTAATGAGTGCCCTCGCCACCTACGAAAACCTCGTCCTCGGCTCGAAAAAGAAAAGCTACCTCGAGTACTACGAGCGCACCCTCAGTGATGCACCCTGGCGCACCTGCCTCTGCGCCCTGTGTAAAAAGCACGGAATCGAAATCGCCATATTCCGCGGCAGTGAACGCAACAAGCGCCGCGGATTCCACAATCTCACCGTGCTCGAGGCGAAGATGAGACAACTCACCTTCGGATAGACTTCACCGCCACCCAGCTTTTCTTAAAAATCCTGTCAGGAGATATGAATGGCCGACCGATATGAGCTGAGGCTTCCCGCCCTCGAAGTACGTCAAGGCAACCGAAAAATCTACTGCTTTGCCATCGACGGGAAGAAACTCCACAGCTTCGCCGCCGTCTCCCGCGTCCGCCGCGACGATGACAGCAACCTGAAGGGCTACCAGCGCCCCGAGGTCCTCAGCCATATCCGGGGCATCCGCCGCTACCTCGAATCCGAGGACGCCATGCTCCCCAACGCCCTCGTCCTCGCCTTCGACGACACCGTCCGCTTCGAAACCGGGGTCCGCCCCAACGCCGGCGTGGACTACTCCGTCCCCGGCGTCCTCGTCATCCCCGTCGACGAATCCCTCACCGACCAGGACAAGCCCGCCCTCATCGTGGACGGGCAGCAGCGAAGCGCCGCCATCCGCGACGCCGACCTCGTCGAATTTCCCGTCGCCGCCGTCGGATTCATCGCCGACAACCAAGAAGACCAGCGCTCGCAGTTCATCCTGGTCAACTCCACCAAGCCGCTACCCAAGGGCCTCATCCACGAACTGCTGCCCGAAACCAGCGGACACCTGCCCCCCGCATACGCCCGCAAGCGCCTGCCGGCCCAGTTGATGACCCGCCTCAACACCGACGGCCAAGGCCCCTTCTACGGCCGGGTAGCCAGCCCCACCTCACCCGACGGCAACATCAAGGACACCAGCCTGCTGCGCATGCTGGAACATAGCCTCTTCGAAGGCGCCCTCTACCAGTACCGCAATCCCGAAGATGGCTCTGGCGACGTCGAACGCATGCTGCTGCACCTGCGCTCCTTTTGGACCATCGTGAAGGAGACCTTCAGCGACGCCTGGAAACTCCCGCCCCGCCAATCCCGCCTTACCCACGGCGTGGGCATCCAGGCCATGGGCTTCGTCATGGACGCCCTCACCGACGGCATGCCTGCCGAAGACGTCGACTGCGATCAGGTCCGCAACGCTGTCCTCGGCCTGATGCCGGTGACCGCCTGGACCTCGGGCATGTGGCGCTTCGCCGAGGGCGAGCAGCGCCGATGGAACGGCCTGCAAAACACCCCCAACGACATCCGCCTGCTCACGGACCTGCTGGTCCGCACCGTACGGGGCTGACTACCTGATCGCGTTCGTCGTGCCCTCTCGGGCACGACGAACCGACTACACCGCACCTCCCGCCCATCGCCCCCACCCAGCGGTGGGCTTTGCTGCATGCCCGCGAATGGCCGAACGGGGCGATGCGAGGAACTCGTCGAGGAGTTGGAGGTTGCGGCGCACGTCCATTCAGGGGCAGCGTTCCCGGCGGTAAGCTCCGGCACGAGGGCGCGCCAGCGTAGGTCGAAGAGAACGCGGGTGCTTTTGCACCGGTAGGACAGCGGCCCACTTCACAGGCCAGCCGCTCTGCGGTGCACCGCTGTCCGCCATCCCCTGGTATGGCTGCCCGATCGACTCTCGTGGCCTCATCCCAGGCATGCCCCGGCGGATGGGGACCCGGCGACGGGCAGGATCCCGCCCGAACGTGTGTTGGTCCTGGGCGCCGCCCGCACCCACTGACCTTGCCCACCTGAAACGCGGCGACACCAGCAGGGGACTTCTCGCCCCGCTTGAGCGACACCCCAGCG
Organism: Streptomyces chartreusis NRRL 3882; assembly: GCF_900236475.1. Classification (GTDB taxonomy): domain Bacteria; phylum Actinomycetota; class Actinomycetes; order Streptomycetales; family Streptomycetaceae; genus Streptomyces; species Streptomyces chartreusis_D. The sequence goes on along the minus strand of NZ_LT963352.1, from coordinate 2,936,520 downwards.
TGCACCGCATCGACTCCTGCGCTAGTTGCCTCGAAGTTTGCGCACTCGCTCACGTGTACTGCATTGACCGGACCAACTGCATGCATTATGAAAGTTGAAGATCATTGTTATCGCGCGCTCGCCCTCTGCGCCCGGGAGGGGGTTCGGGGGGTAGTGGGCTGGTACAAGTCGTCTGGGGAGGGCGACGGTGGGAGGGCAGGCGCGAGCTTCCAGCAGGCGATCGGGGACTTCGTTACCTGGTGATCGCCGTGGAGCGGGCACCTACCCGGCGATTGTCGGTGGTGCGGTTTACGCTTCAACCGGCTGGATGTGAACGCCTTGTGAAGGAAGTTGCAATGTCAAGGCTAAGGGTGGGGGATTTTGTCCGCTTTGCCGGTTCTCCGGGAATGGGTCGAGTCGCAGCAGTTGAGGGGGAGAGTGTCCAGGTTGACTACTTCGAATCGATAGCGGAGCCCGTTGCCCACACGCAACGCATCGCTGCGCGCTTGTGCACGCCGGTGTCTTTGCCGGAGGAGACCCGTGTCTACCGGCGTGATCCCAGCACCGGCGTGTGGATCGTGGGCCGGGTGCGGGGGAGTGACCCCGGTGTGTATTATGTGCAGTTCCCCAACCATCCGGACGTGCACCTGCCGGTTCGAGCGGCGGAGTTGCACGTGCGCTGGGACCGGCCCGTAAAGAATCCGGTCGCGACCCTGGGAGCCGGCGGGAACGAGTCCGGTTACTTCCACGATGCCCGCTTGCCCATGCTGCACAGCCTCATTGCTCAGCGTGGGGCCAGTGGAAGCATCCCCGCGTTGCTGTCTTCTGCGGCGGAGATCTACCCCCACCAGGTGCAGGCCGCTTTGACCGTCCTGTCCGACCCGGTGCAACGCTACTTGCTGGCCGACGAGGTCGGGCTCGGAAAGACCATCCAGGCCGGCTACGTCATTCGTCAGACTCTGATCGACAACCCTCACGCGCGTGTTGTCGTCATGGCACCAGCGTCCTTGGTGAGGCAGTGGCGTGGGGAAATGCTTGAGAGGTTCTTCATCGATGACTTTCCCGAGGCGCGCATCACCTTCACCGCGCACGACACGCCGCACAAGTGGGCGGGCTATCGCGACGCCGACCTGCTTGTTGTCGATGAGGCCCACCTCCTCGTCCACGACATCACGGAGCCGACGCAATCGCCCTACCGTGAGCTGTGCGGCATCGCGCACACGGCCACGCGCCTCCTGCTGCTGTCGGCCACCCCGGTGACCTCTCACTACGTCACTCACCTGGGTCTGCTGCATCTGCTGGACGAGAAGCTGTACCGCTGGGACGACCGCGCCTCCTTCGAGGAGCGCTACCAGCGGCGTAAGGACCTTGCCGACGGCGTGTTTCAGTTGGACGCCTATTTCCCCACGCTGCTGCCGATGACCATCGATAGCCTGCGGGAACTCCTGCCGTCCGACGAGCGCTTTGAGGCATTGGCCACCGATGTGCTGGCTCTCCTCAACGACGATGACGAGTTGGCAAACGAGGATCAGGCCCCAGAATTGGTCCTGCGAGTCGAGGCTTTGAGGGCTCATCTCAGCGAGACCTATCGCCTACACCGACGGGTCATCCGCCACCGCCGCGCCTCCGTGCTGCGCGACGACGAAGAGACGGAGCTTGTGCCTTATGAAGTGAGAGGACGCACCCGTCCGCGTCTGCTCGCGGTGGATTTTGGCGAGCACCACCTCGGTCAGGCGCTGCTGCTGGAGTGGCGCACGCTGATCGCCGACCACTTGGTAGACACCGCGGCCGACGACACTCAGCACTCGGCCTACGCCATGGCGCTGGCGGTGCTTGCCTCTCGGGCCGGCGGCCTGATGGAAGACCTGCTGTGCGCGCTGCGTTGGCGCACACACGGCGATCGACAAGCCGCCGACCGAGCCGGACTGACCGAGCAGGAGCGACTCCTGCTTGCGGCACCGGCAACCCTTTCCCGGGAAAGAAAACTGGGGGAGACCTACAGCAAGCAGCGCGCTGACTTGCCTCGCACCGCCGCACCCACGGCCCTGACCAAAGCATTGCTGCCAGTCGTGCGTCCCGGAACCAGGGCGGTGATCTTCTGCGGCCCGGGAACCTTGGCCGCCCAAGTAGCGGCAGCGCTCAGCGCCCAGGCCCCCGACGCTGTGGTGGGCCTGCACACCACAGCCACCAGCGCGGACGCTTGCGAGCAGGTCGTGCAGACCTGGCGTACTTCGCAGAACGCCGCCCTGTGCCAGGTGCTCGTCGCTGACGCCTCGGCTGAGGACGGGTTGAACCTGCAGGTTGCAGACGTGGTGGTACACGTGCGGCTGCCGTGGTCCCCTAACCGCCTGGAACAGCGGATCGGACGGGTGGATCGCTACCGGGGGGTGGAATCGCTGCGGCAGAACCGACCGGCGCAGCAGTTCCGCATCGGCGATCGCGAAGGGAACGAGGCGTTCTGCGGGGCCTGGGCGAGCCTGCTCCACGAGGGATACGACCTGTTTACCGCGTCCGTCTCGACCCTGCAGGACACCATCGCTGAAGGGCTGACCCGCGTGTGGCGCCAGGCCCTCGACGACGGTCCCGCGGGGCTGACGACCCTGGCGCCCAGCGTGCGCGAGGAACTGCGCCAGGCCAAGCGGGACATCGACACCATGGACATGCTGGAGTCCATACACGAGACGTCTGAACAGGCCCGTCAGACCACGAGCGCGCTCGATCGCCTGGAGCAGGACTGGCGCCGCCTGCGTGAGAGCCTGGTGCACTACGCCGATGACGGCAGTGGCGGACTGCGTTTTCGGCATGACACACGCACCGTCGCCGGCCACCAGCGTGACCGGTTCGACGTTGCCTCCTCGCATCCGCTGATCGACCCACGGCGCTACAAAGCAGCCGCCGAACGCATTCATCCCCACATGGCCCAGGGTGTCTTCAACCGCTCCACTGCTCTGCGCGCCCCGGGAACCCGGCTCTTCCGCTCGGGCAACCCGTTCGTGGACATGCTCGCCGACATTGTCTTCGCCGACGAACGCGGTCAGGCGACGGCCTTCCGGCGCTTTGACCCCACCTGCCGTACAGGAGATGAAGCCTACTTCGGGCTCGAGTACCTCGTGGAAGCCGACATCAGTGCCGCTCTGCGGCGTGTCGCCGACGTGCCCGAGGCCGGGCGAGCCCTGCGACGCCAGGCTGACCGACTGCTTCCCCCGTTCACCCGCAAGGTGTGGGTGCCTGCCGGGCACCATATCGCTCTGACTGACCCGAAGGCCTGCGCCTGGCTGGATGCTCCCTATGGCAGGCGAGGAGATCAGAACTACAACGTCAAGAACCACGGCGAACTGGTCGCCGTGTTCGGAGGCTGGCAGGAATACCGACAGACAGCAGAAGCAGCCGAGCAGGTGGCCCGTGCCCACCTGGTCCAGGCAACCGACCTGATGAGCAAGTGCGCTAAGGCGCAGGAGCAGGCACAGCAGCAACTCGCGATCGCGACCGCGCAGGCGCAGGCACGCAGTGCGGCCGGCCACCTGCTGGGCGACACCGAAAGCTACCTGCTGGACGTGGCCGTGGGACGGGATCTGACGGAGGCACTGAGCCGCCCTTCGATACGCGTGGTCGCCGCCACCTGCATCGTGCGCGGGGGATACCGGACGGTGAAGCACGATGGGTGATCTGTGGGCGCACGCCCAGGAACTATTTACGGCCTGGCCCCAGGTGCCGACGACGACGGCCACCGGCACCCTGCGGCGACTGGAAGACGCCTTGGCCGACCGGGCCGCTCATCGCGCAGACGCGGTCGGCTGGTGCGACATCGCAGCCCTCACCCGGCAGGTACTGCTGGAGGTTGCCGTCCGGGGAAACAACGCTGGACTGGAGGTTCCCCTGGATCCCGCGTTGCCCAGCCGCGAACAGTGGGAACAGATGGCGTGCCGGACACTGCCGACCACACGGGGATTGCGGGTCTTCGCCTTGCCGTGGCACCCACGGGAGTTGACGCCCGAAGCACAAGAAAGCGCCCGGGAGGACCTGAAGCAGATCTATCTCGGGGTGGACTCACCGCATCGGCGACACCTCGAACCCCGGCCGGCCGACCCCTATTGGGCAGAGGCCCTCGGCTACACCGAGTACGTCTCCGTCGGGCAGCAACAAGCCGCGCGAGCCGTTGCCCTGGCTCCTGCCGGCAGCACGACGATCGTGTGTCTGCCCACCGGACACGGCAAGACCGCGGTGGCCCAGGCCTCGGCCCTGTTGGCCGGTGCCCGCGGGGGAGTGTCCATCGTGGTCGTCCCCACGGTCATTCTTGCCCTGGACATGGAGGCTAGAACGCAGGCCACCCTTGAACGGCAGGGCAGAGGGAGCCCGACCGGCCGTTATGCCTACACCGGCGGCATGCCGGAGGAGGTCAAGCGGCAGATATGCGACGACGTCCGCACCGGTCGCCAACGCCTGCTATTCGCCTCCCCCGAAGCGGTGGTGACGGCGCTGAAGAAGCCCTTGGAGGACGCCGCCGAAGCCGGACTGCTGCAGTACTTCGTCATCGACGAGGCACACCTGGTCGAGCAGTGGGGCACCGGCTTTCGGCCCGAATTTCAGACGATGGCCAGCCACCGGCGTACCTGGCTGCGCAAGGCCCCCCAGGACCAGGCGCCGGTGACGGTGGCGATGAGCGCCACCCTCACCCACCAGCAGGTCAGCCTTCTGGAGCAGTTGTTCGCCGAGGAAGGGCAGGCCCAGGTGGTGTGGGCCTCTCAACTCCGGCACGAGCCCAGCTACTACGTCGACACCTGCCCCGACGAGCAGAGCCGGAACGAAGCCGTCATCGACGCAGTCGCCATGCTGCCTCGGCCCTTGGCGCTCTACACCACTCGGGTCAAGGACGCTGCCGACTGGGCTGAACGGCTCCGCCAGGCCGGCTTCCGCCGCGTCACCCAGGTCACCGGAAAGTCCACCGACGACCAGCGGCGGCAGGCTCTCGAAGGCTGGGCGGGCTCGACCCCCGACGGGCCTGAGCCCACGCGCTTCGACGTGGTCGTGGGCACCTCGGCCTTCGGCCTGGGAGTTGACCTTGCCGACGTGCGTACCGTGGTCCACGCCTGCCTCCCGGAGACCACGGACCGCTACTACCAGGAGGTCGGCCGCGCCGGGCGAGACGGACATCCCTGCATCGCCTACATGGCCACCGCTCCCGGGGACGAGGCGCTGGCCGAAAGCCTCAACCGCAGCCCGCAATTGACGGCCGAGCGTGCCTGGGCCCGGTGGCGGGCCATGTGGGTGGGGCGCACTCCCACCGACAGCGGCGCCCACCGGCTCAGCCTCGAGGCCCTGCCTGCCGACATGCCCGAAGGTTTCGGCCGGCACCGCAGTTGGAACGAACGCATCCTCAACTTCATGGTCAGAGCCGGCCTCATCAAGGTGACCATCCCCGAACCGCCACAGCGTAGCGAGAAGGAAACCGACGCGGCCTGGCAAGGGCGCCTCGACGCGTTCTACACGTCCCTGGGGAAACAGTTCGACGTCTTCCTTGCGGATGGGCAGACTAACGACCGCGCCTACTTCCTGCAGCGTTTCAACGACGTCCGCCGGCTCATCATCAACGACCAACGTGACGCCGCCGGCCGGCTGCGAAGGATTTTGCGCAGCGACCGCTGCTGGGGCGAGGCACTGGCTGACCACTACCGCGTGCCCTACCGCGGAGGTGTTCTGACCACGGGAGTCACCTGCCGCGGGTGCCCGCCCTGCCGTAAGCAGGGCCCGCCGCGGACCGCCCCGGAGGGCTACTACCGACTCGCGGTCGAGCCCTGGCCTGCCGTGCCGTCGTGGCCGAGCCGACGCGAGGACCCCCTGAGGCGGTTCCGCGGTGACCTGCCGTGCCTTTCCATCTACTGGGAAACCGAGCAGGAGTTCACCGACCTGGTGCCCGAACTGCTCGAGCGGCTGGCCGTGCGGGGAATGTCGGTGGTCGGCGGTCCGGGACTTGCCCGCCTCGCCACTCGACGACTGCAACGCGACGTGCGCCCCCGCCCCCTCATCCTGGACAGGGACGAGGACCTCCTGGGCCGCTACACCAACCCGATGGTCTGGCTGCTCGACTCTTCCGCCTCCCACATGGGAGACGATCTGGCGATGCGGTTCGATTCCCAGGATGTAACGTACCTGCTGCATCCACGGTCTTTGGCGCACCCGGATCGCCCTGACACCCCACTTGTTGCAATCCACCGCGCCCATTTGTGGGTGCGTACTGCCTTGGAGTCGTTCTAGTGGCCCTGTTGCTTGCGGAATCTTCGATACCACCTTTCATGTGGGCCGTCGTTCGTCTTCTTGCCGCAGAGCGAAAGCCGCTGCCGACGGATCGCGCGCGGGCTCTTCTGGCTCCCCCCTCCCTGACCGAGGGCAAGGAGAACAAGACCTTCGACCAAGCCCTGCGCAGCCTGCGCGAGTTGCAGATGGTCGCCGTTGACGAAGGCCGACTCTCGCTCGCCGGACACGCCAGCGACCTCGACGGCACGGACTTCCCCTCCTTCAGTTGTGCCCTGCGCCAGGCTGTCTTGGCCGGTGAACTCAATGCCGGTCTGGCCGACGACGCAGGACAGACCGGTTCGCGCGACCTCACCCGAATTCTCGTGTGGTTTCTTTCCCGGGATCCTCTCGACGAGCCGGCCACCTGGGAGATCGCCCAACGCGAGCAGTCCATCGACCTCAACCCTGAAGCGGGGACTGCGTCGCGAAACGACACGCGCTGGAACCGTTTCGTGCACTGGGCGCCGGCCCTGGGCCTGGCTGCTGCCCCCTTGCTGTCAAGCAGCGGAAAGGGCCCCCTGCTTCCGGACTGCACAACAGCCGTCAAGCAGTCGGTGCAAAGGCTGTGGGCTGTCGGGGAACGAGTCAACGCCGTCGACGCTGCCCGAACCCTGCGCAGTGCCCTGCCGGTCCTGCCGGGTGGGGACTACGCCAACGCCCTGGGCATCCCCGACCCGGGCGCGCAGTCAGCAGGGCCGGCCCTGTCCTACGCCCTGCTGCGAGGCGAAGACGAGGGCTGGCTCATCCTGCAGCAGGACGCCGACGCGCAGCGCGTCTTGACCCTTCATGACCCCGACCGTCCGTCGCACTACGTGTCCGACATCGTCATCTCGGAGGACCAGCATGGCTGACTTCCGCGGCTTCCTGTGCTGGACGCCCGAAACCGCGGCCGCGACGATCAATACCGAGGCGGTCAGTCCCTCTCGTGCGGTCTTCCTGGCCACGCATGCGCCGTTGCGTATTCGCCGGGCCGGCCTGGACGGGCGTGCCATCGTCTCTGACGGCCCCCTCATTGACGAGAAGACCGTGCTGAAGGACTTCCTGTCGCTGCAGTCCGACACCGGCGCGCTCCTGTTGCCGGTCGTCGGTGACTCCGGGACCGGAAAGTCGCACCTGGTGCGCTGGGTGCGCGAGAACCTGCCCGCCTCGGACAAGTACAAGATCATCTATCTGGAGAAGGCCAAGACCAGCCTGCGCGCTGTGATCGACGCCCTCCTCGCCGACGCGGACAGTGGCGCGCTGGCTCAGTTGCGCGCCGACATCCACCGGTTCACCGACGGTGTGGACGCGGCCACTTTGAGCAGGCGCCTGGTGAATGCCCTCAGCGAGGCCCTGGCCGCCACGACGGCCCGTGACGTACCTCAACACGCCCGTCCGCTTGCCGGTCCCCGCGGCTTGACGGTCGTCCTGCAAGACCCCCACGTGAGCGCCTTCATGCTCGGACAGGGGAAATTCATTCCCCGACTGGCGGAACAACTGCTTCAAGACCGCGCAGATGGTGAGCCCGACCGCCCGATGGCGTTCACCATGGAAGACCTCCCCACCGACCTGCTGGATCTCCACCGCGCCGCCCAGGTCACAATCAAGCTGATCAATGCGATCTCCGGCAACACACAACTGCAGCAGGCCGCTGTCGACCTGCTGAACCAGCATCTGGAAGCAGCTGTCAAACGGGTGGCGAGCCTGGGAGCTGGCCGCCTGCAGGACGCCATGCTGCAGGTGCGACGCGAGTACGCCCGCAAGGGCAAAGAGATCATCCTGCTCATCGAGGACTTCGCGCTGATCCAAGGCGTGCAAAGAGATCTCCTCGATGCGGTCATCGAGGCCGCCAACCGCTACGGCAGCACCACCCTGGCCCCCATCCGCACCCTCATGGCGGTCACCACGGGCTACTTCAGCGACCTTCCGGAGACCGCACTCACCCGTGTGCGGGCCACCGCTGGCTACGTCTACAACCTCAACGTCTCCTTCACCAGGGACGACCGGGGCGAATCCGAGATCACCTCTTTCGTCGGACGTTATCTCAACGCCGCCCGGGTCGGGCGGGACGCCCTGGAGAACGCGGGCGAGCAACAGGTGCCCAATCCCTGTGAGACCTGCTCCCTGGTCTCCCGATGCCATGAGCAGTTCGGGGCCACCTCCGAGGGCTTCGGCCTGTATCCGTTCAACCCGTCTGCCCTGGTCCGCACCATCCACGCGACGGCTCCGCGCAACGACCCCTATGCGTTCGTCCCGCGCACCGTGCTCGGCAGCGTGATCCGTCCTGTCCTGGTCGAGCATGCCGGCGCACTCAAAGAAGGCACCTTCCCCGACGCCCGTTTCCGCACGCAGTTCCCCACTGCGGACATCGACGAGCCGCTCTCCACCGGCGTACAGGAAGTCGTAGAGGCAGAGGACCCTCTCGACGCCGACCGCCGGAAGATCGTCCTGGAGTTCTGGGGCGGAGCCCCCGACCACGCCGGCGCGCTGCCGTCCGCAGTCCTAGAAGCCTTTGACCTGGAAGCCCGTACCTTCTCCGGGACCAGCGTAATTCCCCGGCAGCCGGTCAAGGTGCAGGCGACGGAGCCGGTCAAGCAGACGACCAAAACAAATCCCTTCACCACGGACAAACTCCCTCCCTCTCTGCAAGCCAAGGTCAATGCGGTGGAGGACTGGCTCAGACGAGAACACGTACTGCAGCAGGCCGTGGCCAGCGAGTTGCGCACCGTCATCGCCACCGCCGTCGCGCAGCGCTTCCGCTGGGTCAATCCTTTGATGCGGGAACAGTCACAGGCGACGATCCGCTCAGCCTGGCCTTCCAATGCACGTGTGGTCTCGATCGAAGGCGCAACGGAGAACGTGCAGGGCGCGGACGCAGCGCCGATCCGGTTCAAGCGAACGGCACGCAACAGCCGTTACCTGCAAAGCGTGCTGCTGCTGAAGAACGGCCAGCCCGCCGAGCGAGCCGAACATGTACGCCGGCTGAGCACAGAATCCGACCGCTACACGGCGTCACTGACCACCGCGCTGCAGAAGAACCTGCAGATCACCGATGACGACTTGGTCCTCGGATTGCGCGCATCCCTGATCGGCGCCGCTCTGGCCGGGCTGGCGTGGCCTGGCATGGACGAGGCCGAACTGCTTGCCGCCGCATTCGCCGACGGGCGCTCCTGGGCGCGTGAGGACGCCGCATCGCGCGATGATGCGTGGAATCGGACCCTGGAGGGCCACCTTCAGCACAGGACCCCCCTCGTCGAGCGGCTCCGCGACGCCCTGGGCGTGGCCCAAGGCGACGGCAAGCCCCGGCTGATCGACGCCGCGAGGGCGCTGCCGCTGCTGCGCCGAGCGACAGCCCAGTGGGACTGGCAGGTGACAGGATCGGACGTACCGGAGTGGGTGAAGAAGGCCGTCAAGTCCTTCGCCAACTGGACGGACCTGGTGAAGGCGCAGAATGCGTCACTGCGCCGGCAGTTGGACGACATACGCCGACACCATCCGCGGGGCACAACCGGGCAGCAGGTTCTGGCCGCCGTGCGCGATGCACTCCTTGCGGCCGAGGACGCCAGCATCCCGGTGCCCCGGGCCACGCGGACGGGTATCACCGACCTTCTCTCGCGGGCGCAGGACGTCGACTGGAAGATCCTGAACCAACTCGAGGACGATCTCCTGCGGGCGGAGGAACCGGAGGCTTCCGACGCGGCGCGCATCACGGCGGCAGTGCGTGACCGAGGGGTCGCCCCCCAGGTGGTCCGTGCCCTGCTGCAGGCCAGCGATGCGTGGCTGACCACCGCTTTGGAGCACGCTGCATCCCGCACCAACTCCCATGGCGATGAGGCGGCCAGGGGTGTCCAGGAACTTTTGACCGAGTGGCGGTCGCTGAGCGCACCGGAGGAGGACCGATGAGCGCGCCCCTGTCCGTCTTGCAAAAGGCCGAGCGCCTGCAGGCGGAGGCACGCCGACTCAACGACGGAGAGAAGGGAGAGGAGGAGGCCCGGCGCATCAGCGAACGCATCAGCGTCCTGCACAACCAGTTGATGGCCCTGCAGCGACGCCTTCGCATAGCCCGCTCCTTGATGGCCCAGCCGGCAGCTGGCGACATCGACCTCTCTGGGCTCGACACGGGTCTAGCAGCGTTCACCCGCCAGTGTGAGGGCGGACTGCCTCCCAACGCGGCCTTCACCAGGGCCTCGACAGCTGTGCAAAAGGTCGCCGATCGCATAGCCCATGACAGCCAGGAAGCATGGCGGCAGTGGACGCAAGCCCAACTGGCGGCCTTGCAGATGGCGCGGCAGGCCATGCTCTCCCTGCAGGACCAGGCACGGGCCAAAGCACTGCACCAGGACCTCACCAAGACTGCTCGCGCCGACGTCGACGCAGCCGTGATCACTCTGTTCGCCAACGCACACGCCGAACTGGCTGAGTTGCTCGACAGCGCGCCACCGCCGCCGGAAGGACTGCAGATGCTCCTGGACCGCCTGGCCTCCGGCACCGCCCTGCTGCTCAGCGACATCACGGACGAGGAGATCGCGCTGCTGCGTCGTGTCGATCTCGACGCCGACCTGGAAGTCCGCAGGAGGCGCACGTGATCACACCGTCCCGTGCCCGTTTCTACAACCACGTCCTCAACGCGCTCGAGGACCGCGAGTTGCCCCTTGTCTCCTGGGGCATCACCGATGGAGCCCTGACCGAGAGTGAAGTCCTCGAGGTCATCGATCTCTGCCTGCCCGACGCCCCGAGGGAGGTGGCAGGCATATCGAGCGAAGAGCTGCTGTATGAATTCCGCGATCGTGCCTGGCTGTTCAAGGTGCCGGACACCTCGCCCCCGCAATATCGCACGCGACTGGCCGAAACCGTCCGTCTGGCAACGCAGTTGCGGCAACTCTTCCCCTGGCAGGCCCGCGATGAGGCGGCGCAGTGGTGGCAGAGCGGTAAGCGACTCGTGGCCGACTACCGCCTGCACACCGCGCCGCGCCGTTATCCCCAGCGCAATATCCCCGCGGCGACCGCGTTGAAGGAACTCGCCACTCTGGCTGGCTGGGGCCGCCTTCAGCACCTCGTGGCCCAGGCCCACATCGGGCCCCGTAACCTAGCCCGCTTTCAGGTCGACGCCACCGCGGCGGTGACCAGTGCGCTGCAACGTCCGCACTCCAGCGGTGTGATCGTGGGGGCTGGCACCGGTAGCGGCAAGACGCTGTCTTTCTACCTGCCGGCTTTCGCTGCCATGGCCGAGCGTGCTCGACCGAATAGCTTCCGCCTGCACACGCTGGCGCTGTATCCGCGCAAGGAATTGCTGCGCGATCAGTTGCGGGAGGCGCTGAGCACTGCCCGCTCGCTGGAGCCCACCCTCCAGGGCTCCGGGCGCCGGCCGTTTCGACTAGGGGCCCTTTACGGAGACACGCCCTACGACCATGAGGACGACCGGCTCAAGCCTGGCGCAAGCGGCCGCACTGCCTGGAAACGGACTCGAGAGGGTGCCGTCTGCCCTTACTTGACCTGTCCTGCGTGTGAGCGCGGCGAACTCCTCTGGCGTGATCTTGACCGTCGCGGCAATAGGGAGCGACTGGTCTGCCTTGCCTGCCGGGCCAGCATTCCGGAGGGCAGCCTTGCTCTGACCCGTCAATCCCAGCAAGACGCGCCCCCTGACCTGCTTTTCACTACGACCGAAATGCTCAACCTGAACAGTGCCGGAGGCGGGCTTAGCCGACTGCTGGGCTGGCAGGGAGGCGCGGTCCCGTCCCTGGTCCTGCTTGATGAGGTGCACACCTACTCCGGGATTCACGGAGCCCAGACCGCTTTGTTGCTGCGCCGCTGGCAGCAGGCCGTCCGCAAGCCGGTCGCTTTCGTCGGTCTAAGCGCCACCCTGCGCGACGCCGGTACGTTCTTCGCTCGCCTGGTGGGACTGCGCGACAGCCATGTCGAGTACATCCAACCCGCCGACGACAGCATGGATGAGGAGGGGCGCGAGTACGCGCTTGCGTTGCGCGGCGATCCGATCGCCGGCAGCAGTCTGCTGTCGACCTCCATCCAAGCCGCCATGCTCTTTGGACGCATGCTTGACCCGGAAGAAGACGCCGCACTGTACGGGGCTACCGGGTTTTTGTTTACCGACGACCTGGATGTCACCAACCGCTTCTACGACGACCTGCGGGACGCTGAGGGAGGACAGAACCGCTACGGTCAACCGGGTCGGAAACCAGCCCTGGCCGCGTTGCGCGCTTCAGCACGCGCCCATCACCAAACCCGTTACCGCGACGGCCAATCGTGGGACCTGATGGAAAAGATCGGCCACGTCCTCGCGCCGGGAGCTGGTCACCATGCGCTGCGGATAGCGCGCACGTCCTCCCAGGACGTCGGAGTGGATCTGCAGGCAAATCTGACGGTGGCGACCGCCTCGCTCGAAGTCGGTTTCAACGACCCGCGCGTTGGGTTGGTACTGCAGCACAAGGCTCCCCACGACGCGGCGGCCTTCATCCAGCGACGCGGCCGGGCCGGGCGTCTGCGCGCCATGCGCCCCGTCACGGTGATCACTCTGTCCGACTACGGCCGGGACCGGCTGGCCTACCAGGCCTACGAGACGCTGTTCCAGCCGGAAGTGCCAGCACGTCACCTTCCGGTCAACAACCGCTTCGTCATCAAGATTCAAGGAACGCAGTCGCTGCTGGACTGGGCAGGACGCAAACTGCGCTTTCACCATCCGTGGGCCGACCCCAGGACGCTGTTGACCGCACCAAAGGCGGCAAAGGCCCACGATAAGAACAAAGCGGCCCGCCAGGACTTGGCGCAGGTGTTGGAGAGCCTCTTGACCACTCCTGCTCTCCAGGACGATCTGGCGCGCCATCTCAGAGCGGCACTGCAGTTGACCGCTGACGAAGTGCAAGCCTTGCTCTGGGAGGAGCCGCGCTCTTTGTTGCTCAGCGTGGTTCCCACCGCTGTACGCCGGCTGAAGAACAACTGGCAGACCCTCCAGGAGAAGGATCCCGGCGCCGAGCCCCGTGCCATGCTTCCGGAGTTCGTGACACGGACGCTGTTCGATCCGCTCAACGTGCCCGAGGTCGGACTGATCCTTCCCTTCGCTTCGCGCACTACCGCCAGCAGCGCCGAGCAGGACAGCAGCGACGAACTGCTGCCGATCGCCAGGGCTCTGAGGGAAGCCGTACCCGGCAGGGTCAGCCGCCGCTACGGCTACCAGCGTGACGACCACCGCACCTGGCTCCCCATCCCTCCAATCGGCCAGGACACCCTGGAACTGGACGACAGCCTTGTACCAGGCCCGACGCTCGAAGGCCGCTGGTCCCCCCCGGGGCAGGACCCGGCAGGTCTGGTCGTACTGCGCCCGCATCGTCTGCAGCTCAGCGAGCCTCCCAAGGAGGTCGCCGACCGGTCACAGGGATTTCCTCTTTGGGCCTCACAGATCGTTGTCGATGCAGGCACTCAGCCCCTGCCAGGTGACGTTCCCCGCCCCTCGTCGTGGGAACACCGCATCACCTCCGTCGGCTTCGCCCTGCACGCGGCAGGCAATCCGATCGAGGTGCGCCGCATAACTGCCGGCTCGCGCTTTGAGGTGAGCTACGACACAGGCACCACGGATGCCCGCACCGTGCGCTACACCCGCAACGGAGAACCGGCCGCGCTCGGCTTCCGGCTGAACGTGGACGCAGCCTCCTTCACCCTCGCCCCCCTGGACACCACGCATCCCGAGGTCACGCGCTACCTCACGTCGCCCCAGTGGCGCACCATGGCCTACTTCCAGGCGGTGGCAGACGATCCAGCGCTGGGGAAGGTGACCAACCAGTTCCAGCGCGGCTGGCTAGCGCTGGTGTACCTGACGTCATTCTCTCTGCGCGGCCTGAGCGACGACGCTCCCGACCCGTCGTCGATCCGCTCCAGTCTTGCTGACGGCAGTTGGCGCAACGACCTGGCGGAAATCCTCAGCGTGCTCTACCGCGACGAGCACACAGGCAAGCCCGCCCACAGCAACGAACGTCTCATCGCCACGCTCACCGAACTCAGCGACGTGCCCGCTGTCATCGACGCCCTGGACCGGGCCGGACAATTGCTGGTGGCTTCAGACGTTGCCATCCGCAGCGCCGACCTCGCACGGCGCGCCTACACAGATACCGTGGCCGCGGCCATTCTCGCCGCAGTACTGCGCGCTTGCCCGGACGCCCAGGACGGCGACTTGATCGCGGACGTAGTCTCCGCAGCCAAGGATGGGGATCCGTCCGTGGTGTGGCTGAGCGAAACCTCCATCGGCGGTCTAGGTGTGATCGAACAACTGTCCCGCTATTATGCCGAGGACCCGCGGCGTTTTTGGCGTCTGGTTGAGACGGCTCTGACCCCCAACGACTATGAGTACGTCGACACCACCGTGACCCGACTCCTGCGCCACGTGACGGCCGAACCGACCGGAGTCGCAGCACGGGCCATGGCAGTTCTGCGGGCCCACACTTCCGCTGCCGGATCCAGCCAAGCGCTCACCGATCTTCGCAACGCTTGGAGCAGACTCGACGGTCCGCCGCGGCACAGTGCCGTGGCAGCGTTGTCCACCCGGCTGCTCCGTCCCGGCAGCAGCCCTACCACCGACGCCAGCGCGCTGGCTTTGATCGAGGGGTGGCAGGCCCTGGAGCGTCGCTTGGGCGTGGAAGTCGACGCCCGCGTTATTGCCTACGCCGTCGGTTCCGGGCGTCTGCCCACCGGCCCTGGCCCGCGCCTGTCGGCCGACCAGGCCTTCAGCCTGCTGTGGCCGCGTGGCCGCGATGCCCGCACCCACCACCTTCAGCACTACCAGCCCTACCTCGACCGTCCTCCCGTCCTGGACCGCCTCCTGGCCGCCGCCGCGCACGATGAGCAACTGCCGCGCATCGACGTCACCGAAGAGGGCTGGGAGCAGCGCTATCAAACCGCGATAGCCCAGCATGCCGCCGTGGAGTTGACAGCCGACACGAACGCTGCGACGGCCCTGTCTGACGCCATCGCCCGGGTGCCGGCTTTGACGGTGGACCGGGACGTCCTGCGCCTGTACGGAGAGATGCAAGGAATGAGCCGTGACGGCCAGCAGTGGCGCGTGCGGGTGGACATCCGGGAGGCGACACAGTGAGTCGACTCGAGCGCCCCATGCGCACCGGAGGACACACCGGCGTGCGCGCCGACGCGATCCTGGCGACGGCACTGATTGGGGAACTTGTCTGCCCTGGGCCCGTGATGTGGCTGGTCTCGCCGTGGATCAGTGACGTGAAGGTCTTGGACAACAGCCAGGGGACGTACGACGACCTGTTCGACGACAATCCTCCCAGCGCCTGTTCTCTGTCCGATCTGCTCGCCCGGATCGTGGCGGCCGGCGCTTCCCTAACGGTGGTCACCCGCCCGGACCCACATAATGCAAAGTTCCTCGGGCGTCTGCGCCGCCTGACCTCGCAGCACGCCGTGCGCGTGGTGCAGAACCCCGCCGTGCACGAAAAGACCATTTGCGGGCGGGACTGGTTGCTCACCGGGTCCATGAACTTCACGGTGCGCGGCCTGATGGAGAACGACGAGGCGGTGAGCTACAAGGTGGGAGGCAGCGACGCGGCCCAGGCACGCCTGGAACTCGCCCAGCGATGGAAGGAGCATCAGTGATCGCCGCGCGCCAGGCTTCCCCCTTTTGGACCACTCAGGACCTGGAAGCTTTCTTGCAGCGGTTCTTCGGCACGGGCAACGACGCGTGGCCAGATATGGATCCCGACCCTCAGAAAGGCGAGCGGGTCCGGCCCTTCGTCGACCTGCTCCGCAGCGGCAGCGACATCCCTGTCGTACTGCCGCGCTACCAGCAGGCCCAGGACCGCTTCGCGATCTACGTCATCACCCGCGACGAGGCACACGCAGCTCTCATCGGCAACGTCATCACCGCCTTCGCCGGGCCGACCTATCTCATCGGTGCCGGCGTACACCCCAGCACACTGGACCCCAACGACCCCGTCGAAGCAGCGGTGCAGGACTTCGCTGGAGCAGGGACGACCTTCCGACTGGAAACACACCCGCACCGCCGCTACCGCCAGAGACTGACCGACGTGGCCCTGCTCATGCAGCACACATTGGCTCGTCGTCCCCCGCGACTGTGGCGAGCAACAAAGCCCACCGGGCGACTGCTGGCCGAGTTCGACGCAGCCCTGGCGGCCGGTGGCCAAGCCGCCTCCCAAGCCGCCCTGGACCAGTTGGCCGGACAAGGAGGCATCACCGCCGCCAACCTCGCCCACCTGCACATCAAGCGACTCTCCCGGCTCGGCCTCGACCAGGAACTACTCGATTATCCAGGCCTCAGCGACGTCTTGCGGCAGAATCCCCCCACGCCAGTGAAAGCGGCGGTGCTCGATGCTGCCTTCACCTGCGACCTACAGGAACCGCTAGACCACGGCGACCTGCTGGCTGCGCAACACGCACTACGCGACCGGGGTCTTCTCGCCCTCGCTCCCTTCGAAGACAGCGCGGAGTCCTACCCCATCGAGGCACTCATGGTCCTCCTGCTGGCCGCCGTGACCCGGGAAGATCCTCAGAGCACCCAGAACATACTCACCATCATCGAGCACACCGCATCCCACGACGCCCTACCACCCGTTCTTAGAAAAGCCGCGGCGCTCCTCGCCGATCCGCAAAGCACTCCGCAGCAGGAGGCACCCACCCACCAGACTGACACTGCAGCCAAAACCGCGGAATCACTATCGTCTTCGCCCTCCTCGCAAGCCGTCGAGTCGGACACGCCGGAGCACATCCCCGCCTCTTGGCCGGAGCTGATTCACGCGATCGCCGACGGCTACACCGGCCTGACCGACATCCTGGAGCAGGAAGTCTGGACAGCCTGGCCCTCACCAGCTCTGGACGACCGAAACATCGCCGCCCTGCTGGAAGAACTGCACGACGAGGGCCAAGCAAAAGTCTGGCGCTGCGTGGGTGCCTTCATCGAAAGCGTCGGCTACGACCAGCCCGCACCGCTCAGCGCCCGCGCTCTAATCACCTGCGCGCTCGCCTACGACTGGCTCGGACCGGGCGACCTGCTGGCCGTGCAGGCACTGACCGAGATCGTGCTGCGATCCGGGCCATCCGCCGCCGTCTACGGCCAACTGCTGGGGGAACTCGCCGACACGTGCGAACGCTGGGTCGCCCCCGAGCGAGCCGCAATCGCGCTGGACTTCGCCGACCGACTGGTCATGGAGGCACACCCCGAACCCGATGCACGTGAATCCTTCGCCTTGGCGTTGCTGCTGCCGCTCAGCGTGCACCAGGGACGCCTGGATCCCGCCGATCTCGCCATGGCACGGCGCCTATCCGCGGAACTCGGCATCGAACTGGACTGGCAGGACCAGCCTGGCGAGGGACGGGCAGAGGAGACCGCAACCGGCCTGCGGGACGCGGCTGGTCGCAACCTGCTGCTGTATTCCCTCGACCAGCGGGTCCTGGACCGGGTTGGCGATGCGCTGCACCAACTCGCCCCAGGAGTCAAGATTGCCCTCGCCCACGACAGCGTGGGCAGTCCGCAACTACGCCAAAAGGCCCGCCAAGCAGATGTAGTCGTATTGGCCACCCGCTGCGCCAAGCACGCTGCGACGGGTTTCATCACCCAGCACGCCAAAACAGCCGTCATCGACTACGCCGATGGCAGCGGCTCGGCCTCCCTGCTACGCGCCGCAGTACACGGCCTGCTCCGAAGTGTGCAAGGCAACTGAGACGCCCTTGGCGTCCTGTGGCCCTTTCAACAAAGCTGAGCACAGCCGCCCCGGACGGTCCTTCATGCGGGGGAAGGGCTCGACTCCGGAGGCCGAGCGGGCTTTCGGCGTACTTGCTGGTCGCGGCCTTGGGCCACGTGTAGGAGGTGTGCCGAGTCCACGTATGGTCCACGACCACCCCTCCGGCGGAGCCGAAGAGCCCGACTGATGCAGCGGTGGACGCGGCCCCAGGGCCTCTTGCCAAAGGGCTGCGACCACTTCGTTTGGTGGAGCCTTATGGAGAACAGGTGTCGACCCGTGTAGCTGTCGACTACCCTCCGGCGCTCTGGGGGCGACGCGGCATTTGAAGGCCGCGGGACCGGGAGGAGGTTGGTTGACATCTCGTCCTCGCGCCATAGCTAGGGAGCCGCAGGACGGCAGTGCTGATCTCAAGCTGGCGCTGAGCGCTACTGGCACGCCTATCTCTCATACGATCCATCAGTGCGAGAACACTCCTCCGGTCCATTGCCGCAGATCTCGCCTGCTCCCGTTCACAGCCTCACAGGGCTCTGCCACACGGCGGCAATGGTGGCCTTGCGATCTGCGATGCGCATTTTGCCGGCCTAGTGGCGCCTGTACGCAACAGGGGTTTCAGGCTGACAGTTCGTTATCTGTACCGGAAGAAAGCACTGATGACCGAGCACCGGACGGGGTGAAGCCCCTGAAGACTCACCCAAAGTACGACCACACGCCAGGAGGAGACTAGTTGCCGGGTCCGTGTGAGGTTCGGCGACGTAGGAGCATAGGATTTGGCAGGATGCATCATCCAGCACGCCGCAAGTAAGGGTGAACCGGGTGAAAACGGACGGATGGTGACGCTTAGGGAGCGCGCAAGCCTCCCAGCAAGGTCAGTAACTAGCTGCGGAGATGGCCAACATGCAAGACACTTCAGACGTTACGCGCCGGCTCTGGTCCCTATGTTCTGTACTTCGTGATGAGGGCGTCACCTACCACGAGTACCTGAACGAATTGTCGTATTTGCTATTCCTTAAACTGGCCGATGAGCTCAAGATTGAGCAACTTATCCCGCGCGAGAGTCGCTGGCAAGCTCTAAGGTCGGCGCCTCCGTCCGAAGCCCTTGCAACTTACGAGCAAACCCTCGTCAGTCTTTCCACAGCCAAGTCTCAGATCGTTCGTGAAATCTACGCCGATTCATCTACTCAGGTTCGCAATAGTGCATCATTGCATAAACTGATCAGTGAAATTGACTCCATTGACTGGTATAGGGCGAAGCAGAATGGCCTAGGCGATGTCTATGAAGGGTTGATCGAGAAGAACGCACAAGAATCACGGTATGGCGCAGGTCAATACTTCACTCCTCGGCCAGTGGTCGACGCGCTCGTGAAGGTACTTAAGCCGACTGGGGGTGAGGCTGTCTATGACCCGGCTACTGGAACCGCTGGCTTCCTAGTGGCCGCAGGACTCTTTGCACGCTCGATGAGCAGCGGTGACCTTCGGCTGGTCGGGAATGAGCTGGTCCACGACGTGCAACGTATGGCCCTCATGAACCTTCTACTGCACGAACTGCGGGCTGAGATTGCGAACGTTGACACTTTGAGTCAGCCCCCTATGAGGCCAGCAGTCGATGTTATTCTCACGAATCCGCCCTTTGGACTGAAGGGTTCGCTAAGTGCAGAGCAGAAGAAGCAACTGGATTTCCCTACATCCAATAAGCAGTTGGCTTTCATTCAGCATTGCTACAAGTCGCTCGCGAAAAATGGTCGGGCTGCCATTGTCATCCCCGATAACGTCCTATTCGAGTCTGGCGTGGCGTGCTCGATCAGGAAGGTTCTGCTCGATAAATTCAGACTTCACACGGTACTGAGTCTTCCCACTGGAATCTTCTACGCAACCGGAATTAGGACCTCAGTACTTTTCGTCTCCAATGACGGTGAGAGTGATGGGACCTGGTTCTACAATCTGCGTAATGGAGGGCCTACATACGGGAAGCGCCGACAGCTAACGGATAGGGACCTCGACGACTTCGTCACAGCTTATGGAGACGACCCTAACGGCAGGAGTCCGCGCCAGCCAAGTGAGCGTTTTCACTACCTCACTCGCGAGGAAATTGCGGCGGATGGTGAACGTCTCGACAAAGCAGAAAAGTTCACCAACGACAGCTTGCCCCAGCCAGGGAACTTGCTGGACCTAACGCACTTGCTCAGTAGCGAACTGGAAACTGCTACGTCTGCTGTCGAATCGTTGGAACGGATCTTGGCGGCCTACGGGCTCTCACGCCCTTCGACCGAGACTCCCCAGGTGACCAGCGAATGATCGACAACCTTAGTTTTCCGAGAGACTGGTCCACGTGCCTAGTGAGCGACGCTGGCGAGGCGATTGTTGGTCAGCAGCGTACTCCTGCTGCAGCTAGTGGCCCCGACATCCGTCCTTATCTGCGGGTAGCGAACGTTTTCGATGACCGCTTGGACCTGGAAGAACTCGCGACCATGTCCTTCGCGCCTGAAGCGCGACTACGCTACAGACTCCAGGCCGGTGATGTACTCCTGTGCGAGGGACAAAGCAGAGAACTAGTTGGCCGCTGCGCATTGTTCAATGGCGAGGTTGAGGAGCTGTATTTCCAAAATCACGTTATTCGATTCCGGCCACATGAAGAGGTTCACCCGGATTTTGCCCTGCTGGTCTTTCGAGCCTACCAACATAGCGGTGTTTTCTCTGCTCTCGCCCGGGGGACGACCAACATCGTTAACCTTGGGCTCAAGCGTTTCCGAAACCTCCCTTTTCCCGTTCCGCCGCTGGAGGTTCAGCGGGAAATCGCGGAGAGGGCTCGAGAGGTACAGGACCTTGTTGATCTGACGACGGATGCGCTGCAGAAAGCTGTCCCCATTATTTCAGACCTCCCTCGAAAAGTTCGTGATCGTATCATCTTGGGCGATAGACGATTGGATCCAGATGCGACCACAGAGCTAGTTGAAGGGGAGTGGAGGAAGGCCAGTGAGGTAGTTGATGCGCGCGCGCCAATTGTCTACGGGATTCTCCAACCCGGGCCAGATATCACTGATGAAGACGGCGTGCCGTACATTCGGGGCCAGGATCTCCGAGACGGAGAGATTCTAGAGGATCAGCTACGGCGCACCAGTCCGGAAATTGCGCAAAAGTACGAACGATCGGCATTGCGGCCGGGTGATGTGCTGTTGGGGATCATTCGTCACACACGCGTAGCGATCGTTCCTCAGGAACTAGACGGCGCGCAGATCACTCAAGGGACCGCACGGCTCAGGCCGGCTGCCGCAATCGACAGCTCCTTCTTGGCACACTGGTTGGCAAGTGGTGCGGCTCAAGCCTGGCTACGAGGGCGTATGCGAGGAATTAATATGCCCGGCCTGAACCTTGCTGATGTAAGGCAGCTGCCGGTACCTATCTTCAGCGTCGAGAAACAGCGCGAACTGGTAACGCTGTTGGATGATGCCATTTCTGAGTTGGACCTACTGCGCGAGAAGGTTCAAAGAGGCCTCGAGCGGGCTGCCGCGATTGAGCGTGCCCTGACCTCCTCGTTGGCATACGGGACGTTGGCAGAAGAGATCTCCAGAGAGCACACGGGCACTCGGACGTCGGCTGACTTGGTATCCAGTTTGCAGGCAAAAGAAGGAAAAGGGTCTCAAGAGAGCAGGAAGAAGACAGTGCCAGCAAAGAAGCGAGCATCCGCGAGGGCAGGTGTAAAGGTGCCACCCAGTAGAGATCGGCTCATCGACGCTCTGCGCGCTGCAGGCGCAATGGCCACACCCGAAGAACTCTATGCATCCCTGGCTTTGACCGAAGAGGATATCGACGAGTTCTACTTCCTGCTGCGGGATCTCGAAAAGAACGGCCTCGTGCAGGTGCACCGGCCGGATGACACTGCTGTCTTCCTCGAGGTGTCGTCCTGATGCGTCTGCTTGAAGTAGAAATCCCAAGATTCAAGAACCTACGCGATTTCCGAGTCGAGTTCGACGACGCGTCAGGTGTTTCGGTACTTGTTGGAAGGAATGGTGCCGGCAAGTCAAACCTACTAGAGGCGATAACCCTAATCTTTCGCGACCTAGATCTAGGAGTGGCACCTTCTTTTGCCTACCGGATCCGATATCTAGTTCGACAGTACGACGTCGAGGTATCGTCTGCAGAACAGGACGGACGGTATCGCATTAGCTGTACGGTCGGAGGGAAGACCGTCCCAGCTAGTCGCTTCACTGGTTCTGCTGGCGCGCAGTATCGGCCACGGCACGTATTCGGTTACTACTCAGGCCCAAGTAATCGTCTCGAAGACCACTTCGTGGCTCACCAAGAGCGATTCTACAAGGACTTGGTCGGTGGTAACGATAGGCCTATTAGGCCGCTATTCTACGCACGAAACGTCCATTCTAATTTTGTGCTTCTTGCCTTCTTCTTAGATGATGACCCGGCGGTGCAGTCCCTGCTGCAGGACCATCTAGGGATTCAGGGTCTTGATTCGGTCCTGTTCGTCATGCAGAAGCCTTCATGGAACAGCCCTGACGGTGATCCGCGGTTCTGGAATGCGCGCGGTACTGTGAGGGGGCTACTCGACAGTCTCTATCGGATTTCGCTGGCTCCACTACGCCTGAGGACCCGCGTTAGAACTGGCTTCAATAGTCACGTTCGCTCTGAACATTTGTTTCTCTACTTGCCTAGCCTTGACAAGGTTAGGGAGTTGGCAAGCGGCTACGAAAGTAACCAGGAGTTCTTTAAGGCGCTTGAAAGTACTTATATTTCTGAACTGATCAACGATGTGCGAATTCGTGTATCGATTAACAAAGCTGATGCGCCCCTGACCTTCAGAGAGCTTAGTGAGGGCGAGCAGCAACTGCTGCTGGTTCTGGGACTCATGCGGTTCACCAAAGAAGAGGAGTCATTGTTCCTTCTTGATGAACCGGATACCCATCTCAATCCTGCTTGGAGCGTCCAGTACAAACAATTTCTCCATGACTTTGGAGGATTGGATTCTGGATCGCAGGTGCTCATGGCGACTCACGATCCCTTGGTTGTCGCCAGCCTTACCAAGGATGAGGTCAGAATCCTAGAGCGCCGGCAAGACGGCCAGATTGTGGCTCTCGAGCCGTTGGAAGATCCCAGGGGGATGGGTGTCGGTGCCCTGCTTACGAGTGATGTTTACGGCCTTCGCTCGCAACTGGATTTGGAGACTCTGAGGAAGCTGGACCGTAAGAGGGAGTTGGCGTCCAAAGAGACTGACTTGACTGCTGAAGAGGAGCAAGAGCTTTCTTCTCTGGGGCATGAGTTGAGGGGTCTCGGTCTCTTGCTCGAAAACCGCGATCCAGAGTTTCAGGAGTTCTTGCGGGCCAAATTCCGGACACAAAGTCAGCCACAGGATGAGGTCGTTCTGTCACGCGAAGAGATTGAGCAGAACAGGCAGGAAGCTGCTGAAATCGTGCGTGATCTATTTGATGTTGATGATTAATGGGGGGGGCAGATTTGATATTCATTGACATCGAAGAGGTGGGACTGCGCCTCAGCGCCTCATGGCTTGCATCTGCCAGGAAGGTTAAGAAGGACCTTGCGGCAGCGACTAGCGCTAAAGAGAGAGCGCGAATTATCGATGAGAACGGCAAGCTTTGGCGTGATTTGAAGGCCGATCTCGCGGCCGTGAGCCACGGTAAGTGCTGGTACTGTGAATCGCGGGATTTCCGTTCAGATAATGCGGTCGACCATTACAGGCCGAAGTCGTCAGTAAAAGGTATACCCGCCCATCCGGGCTACTGGTGGCTAGCCTTTGACTATGAGAACTTCCGCTTCGCCTGTACGTTCTGTAATTCATGGCGTAAGGGCCCTGACGGTACTGCTGGTGGGAAATCAGACTACTTCCCTATCCTCGCCGAGTCCGAGCGGGCTAACGATCCAGATGACATCCTGTCCGACGAAATTCCTCTGCTGATTGACCCCTGCTGCGCGACTGATGTTGCCCTACTCTGGTTCGATGAGACGGGTCAAGTCTCGGCTAATCCTCATGGCGTAGACTTCGATAGTGCGGCCGACGAAAAAGTGACCACTTCCACTAGGTATTATCACCTGGACCATGTGCCTCTGGTGGAGGCCCGTCGCGCAGTTTATGCCGAGATCCTTAAACTCTGTGACGATGCTGATAAGGCGCAAAAACGGTGGAATGAATCGAGGCAGTCGTCGGCTCGCGACCGTTATAGAGAGGCCATGGGTGACTTGGCGCGATCGTTAAAGCGGAACAGAGAGTACTCGGCTGTGGCTTTGTGTGCAATTCGGAGTTATCGAGCGACAAGCGAGGCGGCACGGCTTGCCTTTGAATGCCTGAACAGGTAGACGAGGTCGGTGGAGCGGCTTGGGGTGGCGCTGCTTTGGCGCGAGTGATCATGGCCCCGTAAGCTTTCGGCGCGTCGGGCAGTCTGTGGACCTGCCCGGTAAAGCACGACGTTGGGGCCATGATCTTCGAGGCTCGCGCCAAAGTGGCTCCGTAAAGCCGCGGAGCCGACCGCCCCAGCCACGACGTATCCCTTCTCTGGTATCAGGCGACTGATTGCCATCAGCGCGGCACGGGCGCCGGCCGGGCTGGAGCGGGGCGGAGACAGGAGCGCAGGCCCGGCCGGGGGCCGGGCCGCGCGCGGCGAGCGGAGCGAGCCGACTTGAACCCGTGAAGAAGGTTGTAACTCAGTCGGTGGCGTGGGGCGTGTGGGGTTTGAAATCGTCCGTGCAGGCTGGGAGTTTGGCCCCTTGGCGGTGCACGAGCGGCAAGAAGAGCACTGGTCGGATCGTCCACGTCACGCGTGTGCTGGCCTGGGTGATGGTCACCGTGCTGGGCTCCGAGCGAAGGAGCGCTCGCCTCGTGTAGACGCGGCCCTCGTATAACCACATCCATGCCTCGTCCGAGGCGTCCGGGTCGAGCGCCGGTGAGATCGTGCGGAGTGCTACCGCGACCCACCTGTCTGCCTGTGGTGCCGAGTAGGCGTCGAAGGATGCCAGGAGTGCCGGCTGTTGCTGCGTGGTGAGGTCTTGTGTCCAGCACTCGCACCAGTACCCGCGGCGGGGTTTGCCCACGTGGTCTCCGAGGCGTGCGTCGTCTGGTGGGGGACTCATGAGCACGGTGTCGGCTCCTGGAGCTTGGCCGGGCTACGGAGTTCGGCGGTGACCGTGCGGCCGGAGTCGTCGCCCTGGACCAGGACGCGGTGGGCGAGGGTGGTGACCATGCCGAGACCTCGGCCGTGGGTGGCGTTGGGGGACGGGTGCTGGACCGCGGGACTGGTCTTAGCGTCTCCGGAGTCGGTTACTGCGATGGTCACGGTCAGCTCGGAAACCGTGAGCGTGACGTGGAAGGCGCCAGCCGGGTCGCCGCTGGCGGTGTGCATGAGGGCGTTGGTGCCGAGTTCGGTGACGATCAGCTCGGCGTCTTCAGAGTGGGGGTGGCCGTTCAGTGTCGCGCGGGTCCAACTGCGCACCGCGCCGAGTTGTTGCGGTTCTCCGGGGAAGGTGCGTCGGTGGGTGGGCATGGCGTCCTCCATGGCGGGTGACCTGCTGCTTTCTGTGTCAGCCGGGCCGATCGGCTGACACGGACCATGCAGAGCTGTACAATTAGTACTAGCACCGTACCGAATGTGCGCGTACCTGGAGTGCGGGTTCGTACTTTTCGTGCGGGCGGCCCGGCGCATAGCGTTCGGCCTGCGGTCTGGTGCTGACCTGGATGCCGATGGAGAGAGGACCTCGCATGTTCGGTCTGTTTGTGCGCTTCACCTGCAAGGACGAAGAGGCGGCGGTTGCCTTCGATGACCTTGTGACCCGGACTGGTGAGCAGATCCGTGCGAACGAGCCCGGAACGGTGATCTACACGGTGCACCGCGTTGACGGCCGTCCTCTGGAGCGCGTGTTCTACGAGCTCTACCGGGACAAGGACGCCTTCGAAGAGCACGAGTCGAAGGACTACGTGCGGGCCTTCCTCTCCGAGCGGGACCGCTACCTCTCCGCCACGGAGGTTGATCGCCTGGACTTCGTGTCCGGCAAGGGTGTGGACGTTGAGCACTGAGTATCAGAAGGCGCTCGGTCGCAAGATCGCCTTCCATCGCAAGCGCCGAGGGCTGTCGCAGAAGGAGTTCGCCGGCCTGCTGGGGCGCTCGGAAGCCTGGGTGTCCCAGGTGGAGCGGGGCGTACGCCGCATCGGCCGGATGACCGTGCTGGAAAAGGTCGCCGACGTCCTTGAAATTCCGGTCGCCGAGTTGGCGGCTGAGGCCCCCATCGTTGCGTCGATCGCCGAAGGCGAGCCACCTGGGGCGAGTCGCCTGCGGATGGTGCTGAGCGCCGCGCACTCACTGAAGGCGGTCCTCGCGCCGCAGAACGCTTCCGCTGATGTTCCGGCGCTTCGCGCCGAGGTCGACCGTGCCTGGTCACTTACGCATCAGGGCAACTATGCCGACCTGGCCGAGTTGCTCGAGGGGCTCGTTCCCCGGCTGGAGGCGGCCACTCGCTCGGCTGCTGAGGCGGAGCGTCCGGAACTGTTCCGGCTGCTGGCGGTCATGTACCACACGTGCAGTGGTGCGCTCGCGAACATGGGCGAGCCCGAGGCGGCCTGGATCGCCGTGGACCGTGCGGTGGTCGCTGCCGAGCGGGCGAATGATCCGCTGCTGATGGCGGCCGGTGAGTTCCGTCTGTCGCTGGTCTTTCTCGGTGCTCGTCACTTCGAGCAGGCGGCCCAGGTGTCCGGGAGTGCCGCTGATGCGCTGCGACCTCTGGCGGAGTCCGGGCAGATCGAGGCGGTGGCCCTGCGTGGCGCCCTGACCCTGCAACGGGCGGTTGCTGCCGCTCGGTTGAACCTTGCCGACGAGGCGTACGGGTATCTACGTGACGCCCGTGAGATGGCCGAACAGGTCGGTGACGGGCGCAACGACTACAACACCGAGTTCGGGCCGACCAACGTCGGCTTGCACGAGGTGGCCGTCGCGGTGGACCTGGGAGATGCCGGTGTCGCACTGCGGGCTGCGCAGGCCGTCGACGAGTCGGGGCTGTCCGCGGAACGGCAGACGCGCTTTCAGATCGATGTCGCCAGGGCCTATGCCCAGCGCCGGCAGGTCGCTGATGCGGTCTCGGCGCTGCTCAGGGCGCGTGAGTTGTCGCCCGAGATGGTGAGGGCCCTGCCGATGGTGAAGCAGCTTGCGGCGGACCTGTTGACCATGGCCCAGCCGCCCTCTGAGGAACTTCGCACCCTGGCGGCGGAGTTGGGCGTACACGAAGTACGGACTGGTACCTGAAGTACTAGACAGTACTTGGAGTACGGGTTACTGTGGTTGGTGCCGGCAAGCCCCTTCGCGTCCAGCGGAGTTGGCGGTGCGGACATGCGGACATGCGAACGGGCCGGAGCAGGAAGGCAGACCTGCACCGGCGCGTAAGCGGAAGGGCCACAGAAACAGATGTGGCCTGAGCGGGAGGCAGCCCACTCAGGCCGGGTGCGTCTTTGGCATCAACGCTCCTGGAGCGTATCGCGCCCAGTCGGTATGAGGTCAACCTCCCGTTGCGTAGTCATTCATCACTAAACGCGGCCGTACGCGCGTGCGGCGCAACGCAAGGGAGAGCATTTCTGTGCGTGTCATCCGTGTGGAGACTTCGGCGGCCACCATCCTGCTGACCGAAGCACCGGAACCCAAGGTTCGGGACCGCCAGACCGGAGAGATCGCCAAGGACGCCACCAGCGGCGAAGCACTCATGACGATCGGCGCCGTCTACATCGAGGACGGCGAGTCTTCGCTGATCAAGGTCACCGTTCCGGAAAGCGGCATCTCTGAGGGCCTGACGCTCGGCGCACCGGTCTCGCTGCCGGGTCTGGTGGCCCGGCCGTGGGAGACCGTGTTTAACGGTCAGCAGCGGCACGGCATCGCCTTTCGCGCCGCAGCCGTCACACCGGCCACGTTCCCGGCTCGGGCCGAGGCCTCGGCCTGATGTCGGACTGGTTGACGCTGCTGGAGGTGGGTGGCCCCCTCGCCGGACTCGGTGGCGGGGCCGCCTACACCCGGGCTCGTCACCCGGGCGTCTACTGGTCCACGGTCGGCCTGCCGATACGACGGTCCGGCTCCTCGGCTCCCACAGCTCCGTCATGGAGGCGTGCGGCCTGACCGTCCAGCCCTCACGGCTGCGGGCCCTGGCGGTCAAGGCGACGTCTCGGCGCGAGGTCCGGCCGGTGCCTCCTCGCCGGGGAGTCATCCGGCCCGCCTCGACGGGCCTGCGGCTTCGGTTACGCCTGGCTCCGGGCCAGGAGCCGGCAGATGTCGCCGCCTCGGCGGAACGACTGAGGCATGCCTGGGGCGTGCACGCCGTGTACGTGACGGACGTGAAGCCGGGCGTGGTGGAACTGCGGCTCGTCGGCTTCGACGTGCTGCGCAACGTCCGGATGCCCAGGAAGGCGGAGCGCGGATTCCTCAAGGTGCCGGTGGCGCTGAGGGAGGACGCGACGGCCTTCGTGCGGGACTACCGGACCATCCCGCACCAACTGACCCTCGGCGCAACCCTGTCGGGAAAGTCCATGTATCAACGGCACCTGGTCACCGGGCTGGCACAGCAGCCGGTCGCGCTGGTCGGGATCGACTGTAAGCGGGGTGTGGAGCTCGCGCCCTTCGCCCCGCGGCTGTCGGCGTTGGCCACCGATCCCGAGCAGGCGGCCGAGCTGCTGCCGGTCCTCGTGAAGGAGATGGAAGACCGGTACGACCTGATCAAGGCCCGGCAAGGCATCGCGCCGGGCACCCCGGACGAGGAGATCACCTCCGATACTTGGGGCCTGCCCGAGGAAGAACGGCCGGTGCCGATCGTGCTGTTCGTCGATGAAGTGGCCGAACTGTTCCTCGTTGCCACGCGCAAGGACGAGGAACAGCGCGATGAGATGGTCACCCAGCTCATCCGTCTCGCGCAGCTCGGCCGCGCCGCCTGCATCTACCTGGAAGTCTGCGGGCAGAGGTTCGGGGCTGAGCTGGGCAAGGGCGCGACCATGCTGCGGGCCCAGCTCACCGGCCGCGTGTGCCACCGCGTCAACGATGAAGCGTCCGCAAAGATGGCGCTCGGCGACATCGCACCGGAAGCGGTCTCCGCCGCCTGTGCCATCGCCCCCGAACGCCCCGGCCTCGCCGTGGCCGGTGACACCTCCGGCGGCTGGTCCCGTATCCGCACCCCGTACCTCTCACTCGGCGACGCTGCTGCGGTCTGCCGGGAATCGGCTCACCTGGTGCCGAACCTGCCAGCGCTCGAACCGTTCAGGCCCGCGGTGCCGCTCCAGCCGGCTGACGCCCCGGTATCGCTGGTCAAGCCAGTCCCGCTCGCCGAGTAGGCGGCTGACCGCTCAACCACGTTCCAACGGCCCGCACGTCCGTCTCGTGCCAAGTCCCTACCCCGCCATGCCCGAAAACGAGGGAGTCACATTGTCCCGCCCGTCCATCTCCGAAGTCTCGGCGCTGATCGCCGACCTGGCCGACCACCGCAAATTCGGCGTCGGCGACTACCGCGAACTCATGAGCACTAAGGCGGACCTGCTGGAACGTATCGCCGCCGACCGGCCCGGCGACACCGAAGCGGCCGAGGTCGCCGCCGCTGCACGCGCGCGGGCCGACGAGCTCAAGTCCACTGACTGACCACATCGGAGGGAATCGAACCGTGCGCGCCCACCTGGCCCGCGTCGACGCGGTGCTCGTGCAGGCGGTCATCGCCGCCGCGCTGTCCTTCGCCCACCTGCACGACCTGGCCTCGGCCGCAGGACAGCACGGGTGGAAGGCGTGGGCGTACCCGGTTTCCGTGGACCTGTTGCTGGTGGCGGCCTGGCGTCGACTGCGCTCCGGCGGGGGGAAAGCGGGCGGGTGGTGCTGGTTCCTCGTGGCGCTGACCGCGTCGCTCGGCGCCAACGTCGCCACCGCCGGCCTGCTCGACCTGGGCGCCGTACCCGCCTGGCTCCGCATCCTCGTCGCCGGATGGCCCGCGGTCGCCTTCCTCGGCGGCACCCTCCTCGCCCACACCGCACACGACAGGACCGGCGAACCCGCACCCGTCATCCCCGAGCCGACGGCCTCTGAGCCCGAACCTCGACCGGCCATCGCCCCTTCCTCGGTGCCGGTCCCGGCCGCGCTCGTCGACCACGCCCGAAAGGTCGCCTCCGAACACCGAGCGCGGACCGGAGCGGCCATCGACACTCCGACACTCCGCGCACGGCTCGGCGTACCGGCACAACTGGCCGAAGCCATCGCCGCACAGCTCTGAAGGAGCACACATGCCCGCCAACCGCCGTTTCCGCCACGTCGTCCGCATCGGCCCGGTCCAGGTCGGCACGTACTACGACGGCCGGGGCCGCGAGAAGCACACCGCCGCCTGCACGGCCCCGCGCTGCGGCTTCTCCACGGACTACGACAGCCGCGCCGCCGCCGAGCTGGCCGCCCGCACCCATCGCTGCGCCGTCCGCTGAGGAGACCGCTGTGACCGTCTCGCTCCCGCTCGTCTTCGTCCTGGGCGTCATCGCCTGGGCCGCGATCAAGTTCCTCAGCATCCGTCTCTGGGTCGCCGTGGTGATCGCTCTGTTCGGCTTCTGGCTCTCTCACACCTTCCTCGCCCCGGCCATTGAGTCCGGCACCCGTTCGGGGGTCGGCGTGGTCAACGGCCCCCACAAGTGACAAGGAGGTCCACCATGTTCCGTCCCAAGCTGCCCGACGTCCCGACGCTGCCGACGACACCCGTCGTCCCGCAGCAGACGCAGGTTCCGGTGCCATCCGCGGGCCGGTCGCTCACTCCGTACGCGGGCGCGGTCGCCGGTGTGGTGGTCGTCGGCATTGTGCTCACCGCGCTCCTGGCGGCCGTCGCCGTCACGGCCGTGTCCGTGGCCATCGCCGCCGTGGTCCTGCGCTCCCTGCTCAACGGCGCGAACAAGCGCTGACCGGCCGCCGGGGCGGTAGCAAGCCGCCAAGCATCCCGCCGCCCCGGGGCCGCCCCTCCAACCGTCGAAACAGCAGAGAGGAACACCCATCATCACCCGGCAGACTCCGCCCCCGCTGGCGGAACTCTCCATGCTGGCTTCCCTCGGCAACCTGCCCGAGCTGGCCCACCAACTCTCCGGCCTGGGCGGCTGCACCCACCCGGTCCGCCTCGACGGCCACCGCACCGAGTACGCGATCAACACGACGACCGGCGAGATCGGCAACGTCCTGCGTCACCTGGACTCCGCCAGCCTCCCCGCCGGACAGCTCCTCGTCCGCTGCAACAACCGCCGCGCAACCCGGTGCGCGGCCTGCGCCGAGACCTACCGTCGCGACACCTACCACCTGATCACCGCCGGACTGCGCGGCGGCAAGTGCACCTCGGAACAGGTGGCGGCGCACCCGCGCGTCTTCGCCACCTTCACCGCCCCGAGCTTCGGACCGGTCCACAACCGTCCCTCGGGCGGCCGGGACTGCCGCTGCGGCATCCGCCACGACGAACAGGATCCCGCCCTGGGCACTCCGCTCGACCCGGACACCTACGACTACGAAGCGGCCGTCCTCTGGAACGCGCACGCCGGTGCCCTGTGGCGGCGCTTCTCGATCTACCTACGCCGGGAGGTCGCCAAGCGCGCCGGCCTCACACAGCGGGCGTTCCGGCACCACGCGCGGGTCTCCTTCGCGAAGGTGGCCGAGTACCAAAAGCGCGGTGCCGTCCACTTCCACGCGGTCATCCGCCTCGACGGCCCAGAGGGCGGCGACACCGCACCTCCGACCTGGGCCACCGCCGACCTGCTCACCGACGCCATCCAGGTCGCGGCCACGGCTGCGCGCCTGGACGGACCGAAGATCGACGGCCGGGCGCATCGCTTTGTCTTCGGCCGTCAGCTCGACGTGCGCACGATCCGCTCCGCCGACTTCGACGACGGCCAGGAGCTGACCGAACGGGCCGTAGCGGCGTACATCGCCAAGTACGCCACCAAGGGTGCCGAGACAGCGACCGGCACCCTGGACCGGCCGATCCGCTTCCTCGCCGAGCTGGCCCAGGCCCGGATCACCGAGCACGCCCGGCGCATGATCCGAACTGCCTGTTCCCTCGGTGCTCGCCGCGAGCTGGCAGACCTCCGCCTTCGGGCGTGGGCGCACATGCTCGGCTTCCGAGGCCACTTCTCCACCAAGTCCCGCCGCTACTCCACGACCCTCGGTGCACTCCGCGACGCCCGTGCCGAGTGGCGCCGGGCTCAAGCGGCGCCGGCCGTCCCGCAGGACGGCGAAACCACGCTCGTCCTTGCCCACTGGGTGTTCGCCGGCACTGGCCTCAGCCATGGCGAAACCTGGCTTGCCGCCTCACTCGAAGCCGCCCCTGGAACGGAAGGAGAACCAACATGGACCGCCGTCGAGACGAACTGATGACCGTCCGCCAGGTCCTGGATGAGCTGGGCGGAGTCTCTCGCCGGACGTTCTATCGCTGGCGCGAGCTCGGATACGGGCCTGCCGCCTTCAAGTTGCCCAACGGGGAGCTGCGGGTGTGGCGGAGTGACTTCACCGCGTGGCTGCGACAGCTGGAGGCGGCGGCGTGAAGTCTCTCGACGTCAAGGTCTGGGGCGTACGCAAGCGGGACACCAAGACGCCCTCGTACGGCGTCCGCTGGTCCGTCGCGGGCAACGTCTTCTCGGACTCGTTCCGTACCAAGGCGCTCGCTGATCACTACCGAGCGAAGCTCATGCGCGCCATGCGGGACGGCGAAGAGTTCGACACGGAGACTGGCCTTCCGGCCTCTATGGAACAGAAGAAGTCGCCGTTGTCCTGGTACGACTTCGCCCTCAGGTACCTCGCGATGAAGTGGCCCCACGCTGCGCCCAACACGCGAGACGGCATCAACGAATCCCTTACCAGCGTGACCATGGAACTGCTTGTGGAGCGCGCGGGGAGGCCGTCCGACGAGGAGATCCGTAAGGCATTACGCAACTGGGCCTTCGTGCTGCCAGGGCCGAACGAGCGAGAGGTCCCGGAGAACGTCCGGAACGTTCTGCACTGGGTGGCAAAGGCATCCCGACCGCTTGCGGATCTCGCTGAACCCGCAACGGCCCGTGCGGTGCTGGACGGGCTGAAGCTGAAGCTCGACGGCACCGCCGCAGCCGCTGAGACCGTGCGGCGGAAGCGGCGGACCCTCGTCAACGCTGCGAACTACGCGGTCGACCTGGGGGAGCTCCGTGAGAATCCGATCACGGCGGTGCGCTGGCAGAAGCCCAAGGTCTCGAACCAGGTCGATCCGCGCGTTGTCGCCAACCCGGAGCAGGCCCGCAATCTCCTGGCAGCGGTGTCCTACGTGGGTGGCTACCGGCGGGCTCGCGGTCGGCGCCTCGTCGGGTTGTTCGCGGCGATGTATTTCGGTGGCCTCCGTCCTGCTGAGGCGGTCGGCCTGGTGGAGACTGACCTCGTGCTCCCCATGCAGGGCTGGGGGTCAGCGCTGCTCCACCGGACCCGTCCTTCGGTCGGCAAGCAGTGGACCGACTCGGGGGAGACGCACGACGACCGCGGACTCAAGAATCGGCCGACCGAGGACGTTCGGCCCGTGCCCATCCCGCCCCAGCTCGTCGCCGTGCTGCGCGATCACCTGGCCACCTTCGGCACGGCGGAAGACGGGCGGCTCTTCTTCAGTGAGAAGGGCTCGGTCGTCCCGTCCTCGACCTACTACCGCGTGTGGCAGGAGGCTCGGCTCCTGGCGCTCCCGCCGGCCGTAGCGGCCTCGCCGCTCGCGAGTCGGCCGTACGACCTTCGGCACTCGGCGCTGTCGACGTGGCTCAACGCCGGAGTCGACCCGACTGAGGTTGCCGAGCGCGCCGGCAACAGCGTTGAGGTCCTGCTGACCCGCTACGCGAAGTGCCTCGATGGACGGCAGGACGTCGCCAACCGCCGCATCGAGGACCTCCTCCGCGAGTACGAGTGAGACAACCTGCACCCACACTGAGGCCTCAGGCACGCCGCCTGGGGCCTCCGTCGCTTTTCTACCCGCGCTGATGCTTGGTTAGTAAAGAGTGAGCTGAGTCGCACTGCCTGTAGTGCGGTGGCTTCATCTCGCTTGCTACTGGCACGTCGGCAAGTTCAATGCGGGAGCGCAGGGGGCCGTGTGAAGCTGCACGTCACGGGCTGGAAGCGGCACGGACATGATCGGCGACTGAGAGTGCGCAGGGCCTGTCAGCCAGTCTTAAACTTCGTCGGAATCTTTATCGCCCTCGCCACTCTTCGGATTGTCACCATCCGAGTTCATGGATTTCTCAACTTCAGCCTTAAACTGTTTTTCTGCCTCGTTAGCCAGTGCTTCGCGAGCCCTTTTGTCATCCAAGGAACGTCTCACGGTGACTGCAACTCCGCCTGCTGCTAGTGTGCCTACCACCCCTGCTCCGGCACCTAGTGCGGCACCTTTCCTAAATACTCCTGGGGATGCCTTCGCTACGGCGGCATCTTGGATGATCTTGATCAAGGCGTCGACGCCGCCTGCTCGTTTTGCTGCTTCGACGATGTCCTGATACTTACCTAGGTTCCCCATCTTGCACCCTCCTCGAATCTGTGTTGTTCCCTGCCGCGCAGCGTGGATCCTCCTGATCAGTCCCACCCGGGCGCGGAGCACCACCCATGCCCTTTGCCCGGCGGCGGCGAGCCGGTGACTGCAACTTCATCACTGCCGAGTGGAGCAGCCCAGGTCAGTAGCGACATCCGTGCCCGTGTCCCGGTCGGCGATAACTATCAGGTTCCTTGACCCCCACATCAACGCTTGAGAGGAGGATTGCCGCCGCGCCTAGCACGCCAGGATCTCCTGCTCCTCCTCGCTCAACTCGATCGCGAGCGTACGGTCCACTCACTCGCGCCGGTGTGGCAGCGCGGGCAGTGGACTACCAAGCAGAGCCCACTCACGAGTCCTTGGCCTTGACCTTGACGACCCTCCGGCCACGAGTGGTCTCGGCCACGTGCTTAGAGACGAGTAGATCCACAACTGCTTCGACCGCGGGTACGTCCTCCGGATCGATGCCCCGTAGTAGCTGGACGATATTCCGCAGGTGCTCGGGGACCTCGTCGTCGGGACGGACGCCGCACCACTGCTCGGCGACCATCTCGGCTACGCGACGTTCTGACACTTCCAGGGCCATGGCGAGGTGCGGGAAAAGCCCGGGCTCAGGTGGGTCTTTGATCTCCAGCCAGTACATCTTGTTCCACCAGGTGACCGACCGCTTGAAGCCACAGTCCGCAGCCATCCGCTGGTAGGTCTTCCCCCGCTTGTGCAGTTCCGTCACTCGGTTCGAAAATGCATGTCCCATGGTTGAGGAGCATCAGCTCAGAAATACGAACTGTCAACTCTCGTTGAAATCAACTGGCCCTTGTGCTAGCTAGGTTGCGCGGCGCGGGGTCCGCCAGCTCCTGCTCGCGGTCGGCGCGCCGGTTCTGTTCCGCGGCATCGGCCCGACTGGCGCGCTGGCTGAGCACTGCGCCGCCCAGTGTCCGCCAAGCGTGCCTGCGGCGCTGATGAGCGTGATAGCAAGCGTCGTCATGTCCACGAGGTCCCCCAACCGTCCATCCGCCGTCCATGCGAGGCGGGGGCTCAGGGACAGCCCGTCGCCAATCGCTCGCTTGACCCTAGCGAGCCTCATTACCTGCGGCGATGCTTCAAGATCCCGCCCACGCCTCGTCCACAGACCCCGACATACGCCCGCTCCGGGCGGCATACGCCTGCACAAACACGAAGACCCCGG
This sequence comes from Streptomyces chartreusis NRRL 3882, assembly GCF_900236475.1. Lineage (GTDB taxonomy): Bacteria > Actinomycetota > Actinomycetes > Streptomycetales > Streptomycetaceae > Streptomyces > Streptomyces chartreusis_D. The sequence continues at coordinate 2,900,871 of NZ_LT963352.1, read as the reverse complement.
CCTCAGCGTTTCCGCTGGTGACGGGGTCTTTGGGCACCTCATACAGGGTGCCCCCGGCAGGATTCGAACCTGCGCACACGGCTCCGGAGGCCGTTGCTCTATCCCCTGAGCTACGGGGGCGTGTCGTTCGCGTTGCTCGCGGCGACGGGTAGAACACTACCAGCTCGCTCGGGGTGGTCATGAACGGGTTTCCGCTGTCGGGGGCGGGGTTGTGGGGGCCCCGGTCGGGGTGGAAGTGGGGAAAACCCGGACGCGGTGGCCGGGGCCGACCTACTCTCGAGTTGTGCCAGGCGCGTCGGGCCGGGTGCTTGTTGTGGACGACAACAAGGTCATCCGGCAGTTGATCAGGGTCAACCTCGAGCTGGAGGGGCTGGAGGTCGTGACCGCGGCCGATGGTGCCGAGTGTCTTGATGTCGTTCATCAGGTGCGGCCCGATGCCGTGACCCTCGACGTCGTCATGCCCCGGCTGGACGGGATCAGGACCGCCGCTCGCCTGCGAGCCGATCCGCGTACCCGTGACGTGCCCCTCGCCATCATCAGCGCTTGTACGCAGTACGAGGTCGAGGCCGGGCTCGAAGTGGGCGTCGACGCCTTCCTCGCCAAGCCCTTCGAGCCCGCTGAACTCGTCGGCATGGTGCGTCAGTTGATCGAGCGGGAGCGGAGTGAGGGCAGGCCGGGGGGCGGCGGTGGTGCCGGTGGCGGTGGTGCGCCCGCTTACGGGTCCGTCCTCGGTGCGGGGGAGGCCGAGCGGGCCGGGAGTGCCGGCGGGTGATGCATCGGCCGGGCGTGGATGGCCGGACCAGGGCCGCGCACGGCTCTGCCGCCCCGCGTCCACATCCCGGACCCTCCCTGAAACCGGCTCGCATACCCACCCCCCTCCTCCCATACGCTTGTCCCCGTGACCCCCGTCGAGCTCTCCCGCACCGTGCTGCACGCCGTGCGTCGCGCTGTCGACGAGGGTGAGCTCAGCGTGACCGTGCCGGAGCGGGCCGTGGTCGCTCCGCCGGGGCCCGGGGGCTGTGGCGACTACGCCACCAGCATCGCCCTCCAGCTGGCCGGCGCTGCAGGGCAGCCGCCGCGGCGCGTGGCCGAGATCCTGAGGTCGCGTCTCGCGGATGAGACCTCCTTCGCCGATGTCGTCGTCACCGGGCCCGGATTTCTCAACTTCAGCCTGGAACGCAACGCCTCCGCACTCCTCGTCGACGAGATCCTCCGGCATGGGCGGCGGTACGGCCACGCCGAGGGATTCAGCGGGACCGTCGTGCAGCTCCGGTGCCCGGCAGAGGTCCGTGCCGTCGTCGTCACGGATGCCCTGGCCCGAGTGCTGCGCAGCCAGGGCGACGCCGTACGCGTCACGTGCGACGGCCGGCCCGCGCCGGAGTGGGAGACCGTCCTAGGTGTGGACGGCGGCCACTCTGGTGGCCATTCGGGCGGCCACTCAGGTGGCCATTCCGGGAGCCGTCCCGGCCGTCGCGGTAGCCGCACCCTCGCCGACCTCGACATCACCATCCGCCCCGTCCCGGCCCCGGCCGACCCCCTTCCCCTCGGTCGCGACGCCGCCCGCTGGGCCCTGCTCCACCCGGCCGCCCACGACCGGCCCCGGATCCCCGGCGATCACCTGGTGCAGCGGGAGGCCAACCCTCTCTTCCGCGTCCGGTACGCCCACGCCCGCACCCGGGCACTCCTGCGCAACGCCGCCGACCTGGGCTTCCACCCCGAGCCCGGCCCCGTGAGCGACGCGGAGGCACTGCTCGCCGCCCTCGGCGACCACCCCCGCGTCCTCACCGCCACCGCCGCCCACCGCGGCCCCGACCGCCTGGCCCGGCACCTCGTCACCGTCGCCGACGCCACGCTGCCCCTGCTCCCCGCCGTGCTGCCCCTCGGCGACGAGAAACCCTCGGCCGCCCACCGCGCCCGGCTCGCCCTCGCCGAAGCCGCCGGGGCGGTGCTGGCCGGTGGCCTGTCCCTGCTCGGCATCGACGCACCCGACCACCTCTGAGAGACGCATACCGATCATGAGCCGTTCCGCACACCCCGCCGGGCCCCGTCACGCCGACGTCCTCCCCGAGGGCCACTACTCGGCCCCGCCCGCCGACCTCAACGTCCTGGACCCCAAGATCTGGGCGCAGACCGTGACGCGTGACGAGCACGGTGTCGCCACCGTCGGGGGGATCTCCGTCACGCAGCTCGCCGAGGAGTTCGGCACTCCGGCCTACATCCTCGACGAGGCCGACTTCCGGGCCCGCGCGCGTGCGTGGCGCACCGCGTTCGGGGCCGGTGCCGACGTCTACTACGCCGGCAAGGCGTTCCTCTCCCGTGCCGTCGTGCGCTGGCTGCACGAGGAGGGGCTGAACGTCGACGTCTGCTCCGGTGGCGAGCTGGCCACCGCCCTCTCCGCCGGCATGCCCGCCGACCGCATCGCCTTCCACGGCAACAACAAGTCCGTCGACGAGATCACCAGGGCCGTCGAGGCCGGCGTGGGGCACATCGTGCTCGACTCGTTCCAGGAGATCGCCCGCGTCGCCCACATCGCGCAGAGCCTCGGGAAGCGGCAGAAGGTCCTGATCCGGATCACCGTCGGCGTGGAGGCCCACACCCACGAGTTCATCGCCACGGCCCACGAGGACCAGAAGTTCGGCATCCCGCTGGCCGGCGGGCAGGCCGCCGAGGCCGTACGCCGTGCCCTCCAGCTCGACGGGCTCGAACTCGTCGGCCTGCACAGCCACATCGGTTCGCAGATCTTCGACATGTCCGGGTTCGAGGTCGCCGCCCACCGGGTCGTCTCACTGCTCAAGGACGTCCGCGACGAGCACGGCGTCGAGCTGCCCGAGATCGACCTCGGCGGCGGGCTCGGGATCGCGTACACGAGTGACGACGATCCGCGCGAGCCGCACGAGATCGCCAAGGCGCTCCAGGAGATCGTCAGCCGTGAGTGCGATGCCGCCAAGCTGCGCACGCCGCGCGTCTCCGTCGAGCCGGGCCGCGCCATCGTCGGCCCGACCGCCTTCACGCTCTACGAGGTCGGCACCATCAAGCCCCTCGACGGGCTGCGGACGTACGTCTCCGTCGACGGCGGCATGTCGGACAACATCCGCACCGCGCTGTACGACGCCGAGTACAGCGTGACGCTGGTCTCGCGCACCTCCGACGCCGAGCCGATGCTCGCCCGGGTCGTCGGCAAGCACTGCGAGAGCGGGGACATCGTGGTCAAGGACGCGTTCCTGCCGGCCGACCTGGCACCGGGTGACCTCATCGCCGTACCGGCCACGGGCGCCTACTGCCGGTCGATGGCCAGCAACTACAACCACGTGCTGCGGCCGCCCGTCGTCAGCGTGCGGGACGGCGAGGCCCGGGTGATCGTCCGCCGTGAGACGGAGGAGGACCTGCTGCGTCTCGACGTCGGCTGAGCCGGATGACGTCGGCTGAGCCGGGCCGGCAGCGGACCGGCTGCGGGGCGGAAGATCTCCTGTCTTCCGCCCCCGTACAAATGAAATAGACGTCTCACGATCCGGACCGGGGGCAGAAAGTCCCGTCCGGTGAGTGAGACTGGTTCCACCGTAGATGGTAATGAGGAAACGAGGTCGGATGATGCGTACGCGTCCGCTGAAGGTGGCGCTGCTGGGCTGTGGAGTGGTCGGCTCAGAGGTGGCGCGCATCATGACGACGCACGCCGACGACCTCACGGCCCGGATCGGGGCCCCGGTGGAGCTGGCGGGCGTGGCCGTGCGCCGGCCCGACAGGGTCAGGGAAGGCATCGACCCGGCCCTCGTCACCACCGACGCCACCGCCCTCGTCAAACGCGGCGACATTGATGTCGTCGTGGAGGTGATCGGCGGGATCGAGCCGGCGCGGACCCTCATCACCACCGCCTTCGAGCACGGTGCCTCCGTCGTCTCCGCCAACAAGGCGCTGCTCGCCCAGGACGGGGCGGCCCTGCACGCCGCCGCCGAGGAGCACGGCAAGGACCTCTACTACGAGGCCGCCGTCGCCGGTGCCATCCCGCTGATCCGGCCGCTGCGCGAGTCCCTCGCCGGCGACAAGATCAACCGGGTGATGGGCATCGTCAACGGCACGACCAACTTCATCCTCGACAAGATGGACTCGACCGGCGCCGGCTACCAGGAGGCCCTCGACGAGGCCACCGCCCTGGGCTACGCCGAGGCCGACCCGACCGCCGACGTCGAGGGCTTCGACGCCGCCGCCAAGGCCGCCATCCTCGCCGGCATCGCCTTCCACACGCGCGTGCGCCTCGACGACGTCTACCGCGAGGGCATGACCGAGGTCACCGCCGCCGACTTCGCCTCCGCCAAGGAGATGGGCTGCACCATCAAGCTGCTCGCCATCTGCGAGCGGGCCGCGGACGGCGCGTCCGTCACCGCGCGCGTGCATCCCGCGATGATCCCCCTGAGCCACCCGCTGGCCTCCGTGCGCGGCGCCTACAACGCCGTGTTCGTCGAGTCCGACGCCGCCGGGCAGCTCATGTTCTACGGCCCCGGAGCGGGCGGTTCCCCGACGGCCTCGGCCGTGCTCGGCGACCTCGTCGCCGTCTGCCGCAACCGCCTCAGCGACGCGACCGGACCGGGGGAGTCCGCCTACGCCGCGCTCCCCGTGTCCCCGATGGGCGACGTCGTCACGCGCTACCACATCAGCCTCGACGTGGCCGACAAACCGGGTGTTCTCGCCCAGGTGGCGACCGTCTTCGCCGAGCACGGTGTCTCGATCGATACGGTTCGCCAGCAGGGGAAGGACGGCGAGGCGTCCCTCGTCGTCGTCACGCACCGTGCGTCCGACGCGGCCCTCACCGGGACCGTCGAGGCGTTGCGCAAGCTCGACACCGTGCGTGGTGTCGCCAGCATCATGCGGGTTGAAGGAGAGTAACCAGCAATGACCCACCAGTGGCGCGGAATCATCGAGGAGTACCGGGACCGGCTGCCGGTATCCGACACCACGCCGGTCGTGACGCTCCGCGAGGGCGGCACGCCGCTCGTGCCCGCGCAGGTGCTCTCCGAGCGCACGGGCTGCGAGGTCCACCTCAAGGTGGAGGGCGCGAATCCGACCGGGTCCTTCAAGGACCGCGGTATGACCATGGCCATCACCCGGGCCAAGGAAGAGGGCGCGCAGGCCGTCATCTGCGCCTCCACCGGCAACACGTCGGCCTCCGCCGCCGCGTACGCCGTGCGGGCCGGGATGGTCTGCGCCGTGCTCGTGCCGCAGGGCAAGATCGCGCTCGGCAAGATGGGCCAGGCCCTCGTGCACGGCGCGAAGATCCTCCAGGTCGACGGCAACTTCGACGACTGCCTCACGCTCGCGCGCGGCCTGAGCGACAACTACCCCGTGGCGCTGGTCAATTCGGTCAACCCGGTACGTATCGAAGGCCAGAAGACCGCCTCGTTCGAGATCGTGGACATGCTCGGCGACGCGCCCGACATCCACGTCCTGCCGGTGGGCAACGCGGGCAACATCACGGCCTATTGGAAGGGCTACACGGAGTACGCCGCCGACGGCGTCGCCACCCGGACCCCCCGGATGTGGGGTTTCCAGGCCTCCGGCAGCGCCCCCATCGTGCGCGGCGAGGTCGTCAAGGACCCGTCGACCATCGCCACCGCCATCCGCATCGGCAATCCGGCCTCCTGGCAGTACGCGCTCGCCGCGCGGGACGAGTCGGGCGGCGTCATCGACGAGGTGACGGACCGTGAGATCCTGCGCGCCTACCGGCTGTTGGCCTCGCAGGAGGGCGTCTTCGTCGAGCCCGCGTCCGCCGCGTCCGTCGCCGGTCTGCTCAAGGCCGCCGAGCAGGGCAAGGTCGACCCGGGGCAGCGGATCGTGTGCACCGTCACGGGCAACGGTCTGAAGGACCCCGACTGGGCCGTCGCCGGTGCCCCGCAGCCGGTCACCGTACCCGTCGACGCGGCGGCCGCGGCGGAGCGCCTGGGCCTCGCCTGAGGCGCCTCGGCCCGGTCTGACGTGCGCCGACGCATCGAGCGCCGGTGTAACGCTCGACACGGTCCGGCGTAAGACGGCGCTTGCCCGGGGAGGTTCCCTACGGGGGGTGCACAGGGGGCTTACGACACGCATCGTGCGCCTCCTGTGCGCCCTATGTCGCCACAGAACCTTCCTTCGATAGGCTGTACTGAACCCGCCCGCCGCATATGCCGCGGAGCCGCGCCGTCTCCGCGGCCCCCAGGGTTCTCGTACGCCATCGAATGTCCGTCCCACGTCATTCGACAATCACGCAGCTCAAGGAGAGTCATCGAGCGATGGCCGGTCCAGCGTTCCGCGCCGCCGCCGTCCGGGTGCGCGTCCCCGCCACCAGCGCCAACCTCGGCCCGGGCTTCGACGCCCTCGGCCTCGCGCTGGGGTTGTACGACGACGTGGTCGTCCGGGTGGCCGACTCCGGGCTGCACATCGACATCGCGGGTGAGGGCAGCGAGACACTCCCGCGCGACGAGCGGCACCTTCTCGTACGTTCCCTGCGCACCGCCTTTGATCTGCTGGGCGGGCAGCCGCGCGGCCTGGAGATCGTCTGTGCCAACCGCATTCCGCACGGCCGGGGCCTGGGCTCCTCCTCGGCCGCCATCTGTGCCGGCATCGTCGCCGCGCGTGCCGTGACCATAGGCGCCGAGGCCAAGCTCGACGACACCGCGCTGCTGGAGCTCGCCACCGAGATCGAGGGCCATCCCGACAACGTCGCCGCGTGCCTGCTGGGCGGCTTCACGCTGTCCTGGATGGAGGGCGGCGCGGCTCGGGCGATCAGGATGGAGCCCGCCGATTCCATCGTTCCGGTGGTTTTCGTGCCCGGGAAGCCGGTACTCACCGAAACCGCGCGCGGCCTGCTCCCGCGCACCGTGCCGCACGTCGACGCGGCCACCAACGCGGGCCGTGCCGCCCTGCTCGTCGAGGCCATGACGCGGCGCCCCGAGCTGCTGCTGCCCGCCACCGAGGACCGCCTGCACCAGGAGTACCGCGCCCCGGCCATGCCCGAGAGCGCGGCGCTGGTGGAGCGGCTGCGGGCCGAGGGCGTCCCCGCGGTCATCTCCGGTGCCGGCCCGACGGTCATGGCGCTGGCCGACGCCGGCACCGCCGACAAGGTCGAGGCCTTGGCGGGCGCGGACTGGGCCGCCAACCGGCTGAGTCTCGATCCGCAGGGCGCGGTTGTGCTGCCGCTCGCGACCTCCAGTGACATTTAAAAGCGCACGGTTGCCGGATTTCGAGAGGGGGAATGTTTGTTGGATCCGGTAGTGTTAACCTCAAGTCTGCACCCGACCCCACCATGGCGAGGTGCCTCGTGTCCCCGTCCGGGACAGACATTCTTCCGGGAGCCCCCCAAGCCGCACTGTGTTCCGTACGTCGGACCGTACGCCGTACACGGACACTGAGCGGGGCGCAGGGCACGCTCCGGAACCGGTGCGACCACGCCGCGTGACACTGACACTGGGTGCCACGGCATATGGAAGCGCCATCACCAGATTCCTCCGCCGCTGAGGCGGACCACCGCCCCGGCACGGTTCACACCACACGGACCGAAGCCGGACAGCACAACCGGTCGCCGAGCCAGACAGGCCGACGTCCGCTCCAGGGAAGGACCCTTCGTGAGCGACACCACCGATCTGATGGGCGCACGTGTCGAGGAGACCGCTGCCGCGCCCGCCACGGACGCCTCCGCGCCTGCCACCGGTGCCGGCTCCCGGCGGCGCCGCGGTACCGGCCTCGAGGGCATGGTGCTGGCCGAGCTGCAACAGGTCGCATCCGGCCTCGGTATCAGGGGCACCGCGCGCATGCGCAAGAGCCAGTTGATCGAGGTCATCAAGGAGGCGCAGGCGTCCGGCGGCGCCGCTCCGGCCGCGAAGGCCGAGGCCCCCGCCGAGACCAAGCCGAAGCGCCGCGCCACCTCCCGGACCCGTACGGGGGACAACGCCGAGAAGGCGGAGAAGAAGGCGGACGCGAAGCAGGCTTCCGAGGCCCCCGCCGAGAAGGCCGACCAGGCCGAGAAGGCCGTGGCCCAGCAGCAGATCGAGATCCCCGGCCAGCCTTCTCCCAAGGTCTCGGCTTCGCTCGACCAGGGAGGCGCCCCCAGCGACGACGCGCCCTCCGAGCGCCGCCGTCGCCGGGCCACCGCCGACGCCGGCGCCCCGGCCGGCGCTCCCGAGACGGTCGCCACCGAGGCGAAGAACGAGTCCAAGGGCGACCCGCAGGGGCAGCAGCAGTCCCAGAACGACCCGAAGTCCGACGCCGGTGACGGCGGCGAAGGCCGGCGTCGCGACCGCCGTGACCGCGGCCGTGACCGCGACCGCGACCGCCGTGGCAACAAGGGCGACGACCAGCAGGGCGGTCAGCGCGGCCAGCAGAACCAGCAGCAGGGCGGCGGCCGTCAGGACCGTGACCGTCAGCAGCAGGACGACGACGACTTCGAGGGCGGCCGGCGTGGCCGTCGCGGGCGTTACCGCGACCGCCGGGGCCGTCGCGGCCGCGACGACGTGCAGGAGCCGCAGATCGCCGAGGACGACGTCCTGATCCCCGTCGCGGGCATCCTGGACATCCTCGACAACTACGCCTTCATCCGTACGTCCGGCTACCTGCCCGGCCCGAACGACGTGTACGTCTCCCTCGCCCAGGTCCGCAAGAACGGCCTGCGCAAGGGTGACCACATCACCGGTGCGGTCCGCCAGCCGAAGGAAGGCGAGCGCCGCGAGAAGTTCAACGCGCTGGTGCGCCTGGACTCCGTCAACGGCATGGCGCCCGAACACGGCCGTGGCCGCCCGGAGTTCAACAAGCTCACGCCGCTGTACCCGCAGGACCGCCTCCGTCTGGAGACGGACCCGGGCGTCCTCACCACCCGCATCATCGACCTGGTCTCGCCCATCGGTAAGGGCCAGCGCGGTCTGATCGTGGCCCCGCCGAAGACCGGTAAGACCATGATCATGCAGGCGATCGCCAACGCGATCACGCACAACAACCCCGAGTGCCACCTGATGGTCGTCCTGGTCGACGAGCGTCCGGAAGAGGTCACCGACATGCAGCGGTCGGTCAAGGGCGAGGTCATCTCCTCGACCTTCGACCGCCCGGCCGAGGACCACACCACGGTCGCCGAGCTCGCCATCGAGCGCGCCAAGCGCCTGGTGGAGCTGGGCCACGACGTCGTCGTGCTGCTCGACTCGATCACGCGTCTGGGCCGTGCGTACAACCTCGCCGCCCCGGCTTCCGGCCGCATCCTGTCCGGTGGTGTCGACTCGACGGCGCTGTACCCGCCGAAGCGCTTCTTCGGTGCCGCGCGGAACATCGAGGACGGTGGCTCGCTCACCATCCTGGCCACGGCTCTCGTCGACACCGGGTCCCGCATGGACGAGGTGATCTTCGAGGAGTTCAAGGGCACCGGCAACGCGGAGCTCAAGCTCGACCGGAAGCTCGCCGACAAGCGCATCTTCCCGGCGGTGGACGTCGACGCGTCCGGCACCCGCAAGGAAGAGATCCTGCTCGCCAGCGACGAACTCTCCATCGTCTGGAAGCTGCGCCGGGTGCTGCACGCCCTCGACCAGCAGCAGGCCGTCGAGCTGCTCCTCGACAAGATGAAGCAGACGAAGTCGAACGCCGAGTTCCTGATGCAGATCCAGAAGACCACCCCGACGCCGGGCAACGGCGACTGAGGTAAGCACTGCGTAAGAGGGCCGCCCCCGGGAACGGGGGCGGCCCTTCGTGCTGTTCGTGTGCGGGTAGGATCACGCTCTCTTCGAACATGTGATCCCGAGGGGGGACATACGTGGGTAGAACCATGCCTGGGGGCGGCCGGCACAGACGCCGGATACGGATAGCCCTTCCCGTCGCCGCGGCCGGTGTGGCCGCCGCCGTGGCCGCCGCGCTGCTGACGACGACCGCCGACGCGGCCACCCCGCCGCCGCAGCCGACCGTCAAGCCCGCCACCAGCTCACCGTCGCTCGCCGAGCTGGAGAAGCGCGTCGCGGGAGCCATGGCCGGTGACGACGTCGCGGGGCAGACGACCAAGTCGTCGCTCAGCGCGAGCACGAACACCAGCGGCTCCGCCATCGACCCGAAGATCATCGGTGGTAGCGAGACGACCATCACGTCGGCCCCGTGGATGGCGCAGCTGCACTACTACGACGACCGGGGCACCTCGACCACCAGCGACGACATCGGCTTCTTCTGCGGCGGCGCCGTCGTCGCGCCGACGAAGATCCTCACCGCCGCGCACTGCGTCAAGGGCTACGACTGGCACGCCAACGGCGCCATTGTCACCGGTACCTCCCAGCTGCCCTCGGCCGACGGCACCGACCTGCACGGCGGTACCGTCACCGGCGTCTGGCGGCAGTGGAACCACCCGTCGTACAACGCGACGACCATCGACAACGACATCGCGGTGCTCACCCTGCCCGTCCCGGTCAAGGCCACCCCGATCCGCATGACGACGTCCGGCGACACCACGTCGTACAAGGCCGGCACCAGCGCCAAGGTCTACGGCTGGGGCCGCACCAGCTCCACCAGCGACGACATCTCCGAGACGCTGAAGACGGCCACGCTGCCCGTCCAGTCCGACACCACCTGCGCCGGCGCGTACGGCAGCGACTTCATCAAGGGCCACATGGTCTGCGCGGGCCAGCCCGCCACCGGCAGCGACGCCGGCACCACCACTGCCTGCAACGGCGACTCCGGCGGCCCGCTGGTCGTGAACAACCGGATCGTCGGTGTCGTCTCCTGGGGCGTGACGGACTGCGTCGCCAAGGGCGCCTACAGCGTCTTCAGCAAGGTCAGCACCTACGTCGGCGCCGCCTACCCGCGCCTCGACGACACCAACATCAGCGGCGACCACAAGGCCGACCTGTGGGTGCGCAACGCTTCCACCAAGACGGGCTACTCCAAGGACTCCAAGGGCACGTCCTTCGCCGCCCGCGAGTCCTGGGGCAACTGGAACGGCTTCAACACCGTCCTCCAGACGGACCTCGACCGGGACGGCTACCAGGACCTGGTCTACCGGCGCAGCAGCGACGGCGACGTCTTCTGGACCCACTACGTGATTTCCACCGGCACCTGGTCCACCAAGCAGATCGCCGACAACTGGAAGACCCGCACCCGCATCATCACCCCCGGTGACGTCACCGGCGACTACCTGCCCGACCTGCTCTCGGTCGACTCGGCGGGCGTGCTGTGGATCTACCCGGGCAAGGGCAACGGCACCTTCTCGCCCCGCGTCAAGGTCAGCTCCGGCTGGAACCAGTACAACTCCGTGCGCGGCCACGGCGACTTCACCGGGGACGGCAAGACCGACCTGATCGCCCGCAGCACCTCGGGCAGCTACGTGTACCTCTACAAGGGCACCGGCAAGGCCGGCTCGGGCGCCTTCTCGGCCCGGATCAAGGTGCGCACCTGGGGCGGCTACAACGCCTTCGACGCCACCGGCGACATCACCGGTGACGGCAAGGCCGACTTCCTGGCCCGCACCCCCGGCGGCACGCTGTACCTGTACCCGGGCACCGGCAAGGCGTCCAGCGAGATCTTCGCCACAAGGAAGTCCGTCGGTACCGATTTCAAGCAGTACGACATCTTCGGCTGAAATCGCAGGTGAGCGAGGTACCCCTCGCGGAGACGAACACACACTGTGCCCACCGCCGCACGCGGTGGGCACAGTCCGTTGTGCAACCCTTTCCCGAGTTTCTCCGTCTGACCAGGCGGAGCGACGATGGTGCCAGGAGGAAGTCCCCGACCGAGCACGCCTGGCACTGACCGCAGGGGGTAACCGACCGTAGACGAGCTGAGGAGCACATGTCTGCCGAGAGCACGCCGGGTCCGGGCATACCGGGAGATACCGGCACCAACGGGCCGCGTCACCGCGCCAAGGGCCGACGCCGCAAACCCCGTAAGCGCCACAAGGGCCTGATGGTGACGGCCTGGACCGCCGCGGGGATCGTCGTCCTGGGCGGCGCCGGGGCGGGGTACGTGTACTTCAAGCTCAACGGCAACCTGAAGAGCGTCGACATCGACCAGGCCCTCGGCACGGACCGGCCCAAGAAGGCCGACAACGGCTCGGAGAACATCCTCGTCCTCGGCTCCGACACCCGCGCCGGCGGCAACAAGAAGCTCGGCGGCGGCACCGACGACGGCAGCGCACGCTCGGACACGGCGATGATCGTGCACGTCTACAAGGGCCACAAGAAGGCCAGCGTGGTCTCGATCCCGCGGGACACCCTCATCGACCGGCCCGCGTGCACGGACACCAAGGGCAAGGAGTACCCCGCCGCGAACGGCGTGATGTTCAACTCCGCGTACTCCACCGGCGGGGCCGCCTGCGCCGTGAAGACCGTCGAGTCGATCACCGACCTGCGCATGGACCACTACCTGGAGGTCGACTTCGCCGGCTTCCAGAAGCTCATCGACGACCTCGGCGGCGTCGAGGTCACCACGACCAAGAGCATCGACGACCCCGACAGCCACCTGAAGCTGAAGGCCGGCACCCACAGACTCGACGGTGAACAGGCCCTCGGCCTGGTCCGCACCCGGCACGGCGTCGGCGACGGCTCCGACCTGGGCCGCATCCAGCTGCAGCAGGCCTTCATCAAGGCACTGGTCAACCAGGTCAAGGACGTCGGCGTCTTCACCAACCCCAAGAAGCTGCTCGACCTCGCGGAGACCGCGACCAAGACGGTGACGACCGACTCCGACCTGGGCTCGGTCAACAAGCTCGCGTCCTTCGCAGGCGGCCTCCAGGGCATCACCCCGTCCAACATGCACATGGTCACGATGCCGGTGGCCTACGACCCGGCCGACCCCAACCGGGTCCTCCTCCAGAAGAAGAAGGCCGACGAGATCTGGAAGGCCCTGGAGAACGACAAGCCGATCCCGAAGAGCGCGACGAAGGGCACGGCGACAGGTGAAGCCAAGGGCGTGGTGAGCAGCTCCTAGGGCGCGGGGCCGTATCGGTTCGCGGCTCCGCCGCATGGGCGCGGCAAGCCCCCACCGGCCCGCGGGGAACAAACAACGGCAACCCCCGGTTTTGGGGGATGGCCCCAGTCCTGGCAGACTGGTACGTCGGCCCCGGTTCACGCTCCCGCACCCCGCGGCAGCGACCCGGCGCCCTCCCGAAACCTAGGAGACACCTTGAAGCGCGACATCCACCCCGCGTACGTCGAGACGCAGGTCAGCTGCACCTGCGGCGCGTCGTTCACCACCCGCAGCACCATCGAGTCCGGCGCGATCCGTGCCGATGTCTGCTCCGAGTGCCACCCGTTCTACACGGGCAAGCAGAAGATCCTCGACACCGGTGGCCGCGTGGCCCGCTTCGAGGCCCGCTTCGGCAAGGCCGCCGGCTCCAAGAAGTAGCGAGCCCCATTTCGCCGGTCCGCGGACGCGCCCCCTCACCGGGCGCTCCGGGACCGGCGTTTTTGGTCGCCCGCCCCTTCACCCACGTCCGTACACAGGAGCCAAGATGTTCGAGGCCGTCGAGGAACTCGTCGCCGAGCACGCCGACCTGGAGAAGAAGCTCGCCGACCCGTCGGTCCACGCAGACCAGGCCAACGCGCGCAGGATGAACAAGCGTTACGCCGAGCTCACCCCCATCGTCGCCACGTACCGCTCCTGGACGCAGACGGGCGACGACATCGAGACCGCGCGCGAATTCGCCGCCGACGACCCCGACTTCGTGGCCGAGGTCAAGGAGCTGGAACAGCGGCGCGAGGAGCTGACCGAGAAGCTGCGCCTGCTCCTCGTCCCGCGCGATCCCAGCGACGACAAGGACGTCATCCTCGAGATCAAGGCGGGCGCGGGCGGCGACGAGTCGGCCCTGTTCGCCGGCGACCTGCTGCGCATGTACCTGCGGTACGCCGAGCGTGTCGGCTGGAAGACCGAGATCATCGACGCCACCGAGTCGGAGCTCGGCGGCTACAAGGACGTCCAGGTGGCCGTGAAGACCAAGGGCGGCCAGGGCGCGACGGAGCCCGGACAGGGCGTGTGGGCCCGCCTGAAGTACGAGGGCGGCGTGCACCGCGTGCAGCGCGTCCCCGCCACCGAGTCCCAGGGCCGTATCCACACCTCGGCCGCCGGTGTCCTCGTCACCCCCGAGGCCGAGGAGGTCGACGTCGAGATCAATCCGAACGACCTGCGCATCGACGTCTACCGCTCCTCGGGGCCGGGCGGACAGTCCGTCAACACCACCGACTCCGCCGTGCGCATCACGCACATCCCGACCGGAGTCGTCGCCTCCTGCCAGAACGAGAAGAGCCAGTTGCAGAACAAGGAGCAGGCACTGCGTATCCTGCGCTCCAGGCTGCTCGCCATGGCACAGGAGGAGGCGGAGAGGGAGGCCGCCGACGCCCGTCGCAGCCAGGTCCGCACCGTCGACCGCTCCGAGAAGATCCGTACGTACAACTTCCCGGAGAACCGCATCTCGGACCACCGTGTCGGCTTCAAGGCGTACAACCTGGACCAGGTCCTGGACGGCGACCTCGACGCGGTGATCCAGGCCTGTGTCGACGCGGACTCGGCCGCCAAGCTGGCAGCCGCGTAAGGGCACGTAGGAGTACTGAGTACCGGAGGACTTGCGTGAATCTGCTGCTCGCGGAGGTGGCCCAGGCCACCCAGCGGCTCGCCGACGCCGGCGTGCCCTCGCCGCGCACCGACGCGGAGGAGCTCGCCGCGTTCGTGCACGGCGTCAAGCGCGGCGAGCTGCACTCCGTCAAGGACTCCGACTTCGACGCCCGCTACTGGGAGGTCATCGCCCGCCGCGAGGCCCGCGAGCCGCTCCAGCACATCACCGGGCGCGCCTACTTCCGGTACCTGGAACTCCAGGTCGGCCCCGGGGTGTTCGTGCCCCGGCCCGAGACGGAGTCCGTGGTCGGCTGGGCCATAGACGCCGTACGGGCCATGGACGTCGTCGAGCCGTGCATCGTCGACCTGTGCACCGGCTCCGGCGCCATCGCGCTCGCCCTCGCCCAGGAGGTGCCGCGCTCGCGCGTGCACGCCGTGGAGCTGTCCGAGGACGCCCTCAGGTGGACCCGCAAGAACGTGGAGGGGTCCAGGGTCGAGCTGCGCCAGGGAGACGCCCTGACGGCCTTCCCGGACCTGGACGGCCAGGTCGACCTGGTCATCTCCAACCCGCCGTACATCCCCCTCACCGAGTGGGAGTACGTCGCCCCCGAGGCGCGGGACTACGACCCCGACCTGGCCCTGTTCTCCGGCGAGGACGGCCTCGACCTCATCCGCGGCCTGGAGCGCACCGCGCACCGGCTGCTGCGCCCCGGCGGTGTCGTGGTCGTGGAGCACGCCGACACCCAGGGCGGCCAGGTGCCGTGGATCTTCGCCGAGGACCGCGGCTGGACCGACGCCGCCGACCACCCGGACCTGAACAACCGCCCGCGTTTCGCCACGGCCCGCAAGGCGCTGCCGTGAGCGCACCGGGCACCCCGCGGTCTTCGCGGTCTTCGCAGTCTTCATCCCAGCAGCACGTGTACGAGGAGGCCAGCTAAAGATGGCACGGCGATACGACACCAACGACGCGACCGACCGAGTGACCGGTCTGCGTGAGGCAGCGTCCGCCGTCCGCCGTGGCGAGCTCGTGGTGCTGCCGACGGACACGGTGTACGGCATCGGCGCCGACGCGTTCTCCTCGGAGGCGGTCGCCGACCTGCTGGCGGCCAAGGGCCGGGGCCGCAACATGCCCACGCCCGTCCTCATCGGCTCCCCGAACACGCTGCACGGGCTCGTCACGGACTTCTCGGAGCTGGCCTGGGAGCTGGTCGACGCCTTCTGGCCGGGCGCGCTGACGCTCGTCGCCAAGCACCAGCCGTCCCTCCAGTGGGACCTGGGCGACACCCGTGGCACGGTCGCCGTGCGCATGCCGCTGCACCCCGTCGCCATCGAGCTGCTGACGGAGGTGGGCCCGATGGCCGTCTCCTCCGCCAACCTGACCGGCCACCCCGCGCCGGAGGACTGCGACGCCGCGCAGGAGATGCTCGGCGACTCCGTCTCCGTCTACCTCGACGGCGGCCCGACTCCCGGCAACGTCCCGTCCTCGATCGTCGACGTGACCCGTGAGGTGCCGCTGCTGCTGCGCGCCGGCGCGCTCTCCGCGGAAGAGCTGCGAAAGGTCGTACCCGACCTCGAGGTGGCGAATTGACGGCCCCTGGAGCGGGGCGTGGCATAGGCAACGGGGAAAGCGCGGCGGAGATCACGACGACGTTCGTGGGGCTTCCGCGCGACAGCTTCCGCATCCTCCACGTCAGCACCGGCAACGTGTGCCGCTCGCCCATCACCGAGCGGCTGACCCGCCATTTCGTGCGGGAGCGGCTCGGGATCCTGGGCGGCGGGCTGATCGTGGAGAGCGCGGGCACCTGGGGTCACGAGGGCGCGCCCATGGAGAGCCACGCGGAGACCGTCCTCGCCGACTTCGGCGCGGACGCCTCCGGCTTCACCGGGCGCGAACTCCTCGACGAGCACGTGATCCGCGCCGACCTGGTGCTGACCGCCACCCGGGACCACCGGGCGCAGGTCATCTCCATGGGGCACTCGGCCGGCCTGCGGACCTTCACGCTCAAGGAGTTCACCCGACTGGTGAAGGCCATCGACCCGGCGACCCTGCCGTCCCTGGAGGAGGGCGTGGTCACCCGCGCGCGGGCGCTGGTGCGTGCCGCGGCGGCTCTACGCGGGTGGCTGCTGGCACCGAACGCCGAGGCGGACGAGGTGTACGACCCGTACGGGGCGCCCCTGACGTTCTTCCGGTCCATCGGGGACGAGATACACCAGGCACTCGATCCGGTCGTCACGGCCCTCACGGGCGTCCCCGCAAAGACGTAACGGCCGAGCGCCCCGGAGGCCCCGGGCCTACATTGGACGTACGTCACCGTCGACGCCGCCCGGAGCCCACCATGACGGTCACCCCTGCCATCGAGGCCGACCTCCTGCGCCGCCAGGACCCCGAACTCGCCGACATCCTGCTCGGCGAGCGGGAGCGGCAGGCGACGACGCTCCAGCTGATCGCCGCCGAGAACTTCAGCTCGCCGGCCGTCCTGGCCGCCCTCGGCTCGCCGCTCGCCAACAAGTACGCCGAGGGCTACCCGGGAGCGCGGCACCACGGCGGCTGCGAGATCGCCGACGTGGCCGAGCGCGTGGCCGTGGACCGGGCCAGGGCGCTGTTCGGCGCCGAGCACGCCAACGTCCAGTCCCACTCCGGTTCTTCGGCCGTCCTGGCCGCCTACGCCGCTCTGCTGCGCCCCGGTGACACCGTCCTCGCCCTCGGTCTGCCCTACGGCGGTCATCTCACGCACGGTTCGCCGGCCAACTTCTCCGGCCGCTGGTTCGACTTCGTCGGATACGGCGTGGAGGCCGAGTCCGGGCTGATGGACCACGAGCAGGTGCGCACCCTGGCGCGCACGCGCCGGCCCAAGGCGATCGTGTGCGGCTCCATCGCCTACCCCCGGCACATCGACTACGCGTTCTTCCGCGACGTCGCCGACGAGGTGGGCGCGTACCTCGTCGCGGACGCCGCGCATCCCATCGGGCTGGTCGCCGGGGGAGCGGCGCCGAACCCGGTGCCGTACGCGGACATCGTCTGTGCGACGACGCACAAGGTGCTGCGGGGCCCGCGCGGCGGCATGATCCTGTGCCGTGCGGAGCTGGCCGAGCGGGTCGACCGGGCCGTGTTTCCTTTCACACAGGGCGGCGCGCAGATGCACACCATCGCGGCCAAGGCCGTCGCGTTCGGGGAGGCGGCAACTCCGGCGTTCGCCGTGTACGCCCATCAGGTGGTCGCCAATGCGAGGGTTCTCGCGGCCCGGCTGGCCGCCGAGGGCCTGGTCGTCACCACGGGCGGCACGGACACCCACCTGATCACCGCCGACCCGGCGCCGCTCGGCGTCGACGGCCGCACCGCCCGGCGCCGTCTCGCCGCGGCCGGCCTGGTCCTGGACTGCTGCGCGCTGCCGCACGGCGACGCCCGGGGACTCAGACTCGGCACGGCCGCCGTGACCACGCAGGGCATGGGCGAGGCGGAGATGGCGCGGATCGCCAAGCTGCTCGCAGGGGTGCTCAAGGGCGTGACCGAGACCGCGAGGGCCCGTGAAGAAGTGCGGGAGCTGGCCGGTGGATTTCCGCCGTATCCCCGCTGAGACGGGGTAAGCGCACCAGGGTGCACAGCTACTCGTGCAACCATCGTCGCTACCCGGAAGTCCCCACACATATGCGCGCATCGCTAGGGTGTGGGGCTGAGATGGCCAGCGAGACCTGTGGGGAAGCCTGTGCGTGAATACCTGCTGACGCTCTGCATCACGGCCGCGGTGACGTATCTGCTGACAGGGCCGGTACGGAAGTTCGCGATCGTGGCCGGAGCGATGCCGGAGATCCGGGCACGTGACGTGCACCGGGAACCCACTCCGCGGCTCGGCGGGATCGCGATGTTCTTCGGCCTGTGCGCGGGGCTGCTGGTCGCCGATCACCTGACCAACCTCAACCAGGTCTTCCAGGCCTCGAACGAACCCCGCGCGCTGCTGTCCGGGGCGGCCCTGATCTGGCTGATCGGCGTGCTGGACGACAAGTTCGAGATCGACGCCCTGATCAAGCTGGGCGGCCAGATGATCGCCGCGGGCGTCATGGTCGTGCAGGGTCTGACGATCCTGTGGCTGCCCATCCCGGGCGTCGGCTCGGTGGCGCTCACCCAGTGGCAGGGCACCCTGCTGACGGTGGCGCTGGTCGTCATCACCATCAACGCGGTCAACTTCGTCGACGGCCTGGACGGTCTCGCGGCCGGCATGGTCTGCATCGCGGCCACCGCGTTCTTCCTGTACGCCTACCGGATCTGGTACTCGTACGGCGTCGAGGCCGCCGCCCCGGCCACTCTCTTCTCGGCGATCCTGATGGGCATGTGCCTGGGCTTCCTGCCGCACAACATGCACCCGGCGCGGATCTTCATGGGCGACTCGGGCTCGATGCTGATCGGCCTGGTCCTGGCCGCCGGTGCCATCTCCATCACGGGGCAGGTCGACCCGGACGCGCTCAACCTGTACGTCGGGTCGGAGAAGGAGGCCGTGCACCAGACGGTCCCCGTCTACATCCCGCTGCTGCTGCCGCTGACGATCATCGCGGTCCCCGCCGCCGACCTCATCCTGGCCATCGTGCGCCGCACCTGGCGCGGCCAGTCGCCGTTCGCCGCCGACCGCGGCCACCTGCACCACCGGCTGCTGGAGATCGGCCACTCGCACAGCCGGGCCGTGCTGATCATGTACTTCTGGTCGGCGCTGATCGCCTTCGGGGCGCTCGCCTACTCGGTCAACTCGGCGTCCATGTGGATCGTGCTCGGGGTCGTGTTCCTCAGCGCGATCGGCCTGGCCCTGCTCCTGCTGCCGCGCTTCACGCCGCGCGCCCCGCGCTGGATGGAGCGGTTCGTGCCGCCGCGCTACCGGCGCCGCGGGGTCCCGGCCCTGGCGCCCGAGGCCTCGACGCCGGCGTCCGCCGCCGAGCAGACGGCCGCGGTCGCGCGTGAGGACCGCGCCCCGGTGGTGTCCGGAGTCTCGGGAGTCAACGGGGCCACCGCCCTCGGCTCCCGTTCGCGTCTGGCGGACCGGCGCAAGGCCGGGACCAGGTAAGAACCGGGACAAGGTAAGAATCTGACTAGAGCATTGCCAAGTCGTGGGGTTGCGATGGGGGTGCGAAGCGCCCAATACCAGACAAGTCGGCGCTGTTCCTGCACAGACGCGCGGCTTCACTCTCATGTGTGACAGCCCGCACACCTTCAGGTAAAGACTGCATCAAATAGTTTGTGATACGGTTCACGAGAACCCCCGGATAGAGCCGAAGGACCGCAGTGCGACGGTCCATTGGTGTGAGGTCTCCACTCAGCCCGGGACTACGCTCGTCCATGACGACACCCCTGCCCCCTGCGAAAGCGGAGTTGCCGCCATGCCGTCCAATGACGCCCGGAACCTTCTGCAGTGCGCTGTGCCCGCAGCGGCTGCCGGTGTGGTCGCCGTCGCCGTCAGCGGCGTGGTGGCCGGAGGCAAGGGGGCCCTCGGAGCCGCCGTCGGCACAGCCCTGGCGATCCTCTTCATGGGGATCGGTCTGTACGTCCTCCAGCGGACGGCAAAAACGCTCCCGCAGTTGTTCCAGGCCATGGGGCTGATGCTCTACACGGCCCAGTTGCTGCTGCTCCTGATTTTCGTCGCCCTCTTCAAGGACACCTCGTTCTTCAACGCGAAGACGTTCGCCGTCGGGCTCGTCGTCGCGACCGTCGTGTGGATGGCCGCGCAGGCTCGTGCGCACATGAAGGCCAAGATCTTCTACATCGACCCGGACTCCGAGAAGAGCGAGAAGCCCGAGAAGACCGGGTCGTCGTCGTGACGAGTAGGGGCGCGATAAAGAGCATTGGGAACTCCTGCTATCGTCCGGTGCCAACTGCGGCATCGCGGGCGCGGGCATCTGAGCTGACGCCTGCTCGAACGCGAGGCTCGATGCCCCCCAGCCGCCCTCACATCCGTAACACCAGTCCGGTGCCGACCCGCGGCTGCGCGCCGCGCCGACACAACGAGGTTGCCGTACCCATGCGTCACGCCGAAGGAGCCCGTGGTGAGTGCTGACCAGACCCAGCTCGCCTTTGACTGGAGCTGTCGGATCATGTCCGACGGGTGTGGTTTTCCGGCACCGGGCCTGCACTCGTTCCTCTTCAAGCCGATTGCCACGGTTGGAGGGTTCGAGTTCAACAAGGTGATGCTGCTCGCGATCATCACCACCATCCTCGTCATCGGCTTCTTCTACGCGGCCTTCGGCAAGGCCAAGGTGGTGCCGGGCAAGCTGCAGATGGTCGGTGAAGCCGGCTACGACTTCGTCCGCCGCGGCATCGTCTACGAGACCCTCGGAAAGAAGGAGGGCGAGAAGTACGTCCCCCTGATGGTCTCGCTGTTCTTCTTCATCTGGATCATGAACATCTGGTCCGTGATCCCGCTGGCGCAGTTCCCGGTCTCGTCGATCATCGCGTTCCCGGCGGTACTCGCCGCGGTCGTCTACGTCACGTGGGTCTCGCTGACCTTCAAGCGGCACGGCTTCGTCGGGTTCTTCAAGAACATCACCGGCTACGACAAGACGCTCGGCCCGGTGCTGCCGCTCGTGATGGTCATCGAGTTCTTCTCGAACCTGCTCGTCCGGCCGTTCACGCACGCGGTGCGACTGTTCGCCAACATGTTCGCCGGCCACCTGATGCTGGTCATGTTCACGGTCGCCTCCTGGTACCTCCTGAACAGCTGGATGATCCCGGCGGCCGGTGTCTCGTTCGTGATGACCATCGCCATGATCGGTTTCGAGCTTTTCGTGCAGGCCGTCCAGGCGTACGTCTTCGTACTCCTCGCCTGCACGTACATCCAGGGCGCTCTCGCCGAGCACCACTGAGCCCCTCCCGCCCCGCAAGTCCCAAGAACGTCCGGTGGCCAACCCCCGCCGGTCCGTGAAAGAGAAGGAAGATTCAGCATGGCTGCCACTGAGACCCTCGCCGCTGTCTCCGGTTCGCTCGGCTCCATCGGCTACGGCCTCTCCGCCATCGGCCCCGGCATCGGCGTCGGCATCATCTTCGGTAACGGCACCCAGGCCCTGGCCCGTCAGCCCGAGGCGGCCGGTCTGATCCGTGCCAACCAGATCCTGGGCTTCGCGTTCTGTGAGGCGCTCGCCCTCATCGGCATCGTTATGCCGTTCGTGTTCGGTCAGTAATTTCCTGCTCACCGACACGTTTCGACGAAAGGCACTGATGTGATCGCCAACCTGGTGCAGCTGGCGGCCGAGGAAGAGCAGAACCCGCTCGTTCCTCCGGGCCCCGAGCTGCTCGTCGGCACCATCGCCTTCGCCATCGTGTTCTTCTTCTTCTGGAAGAAGCTGCTTCCGAACATCAACAAGGTTCTGGAGGAGCGCCGCGCGGCGATCGAAGGCGGTATCGAAGAGGCCGAGACCATGAAGGTCGAGGCCCAGAGCGTCCTTGAGCAGTACAAGGCACAGCTCGCCGAGGCCCGGCACGAGGCCGCGCGTCTGCGCCAGGAGGCGCAGGAGCAGGGTGCCGCCCTCATCGCCGAGATGCGGGCCGAGGGCCAGCGGCAGCGCGAGGAGATCGTCGCCGCCGGTCACGCCCAGATCGAGGCCGACCGCAAGGCCGCCGCGTCCGCGCTCCGCCAGGACGTCGGCAAGCTCGCCACCGACCTGGCCGGCAAGCTCGTCGGCGAGTCCCTCGAGGACCACGCCCGCCAGAGCCGCGTGATCGACCGGTTCCTCGACGACCTCGAGGAGAAGGCCGAGGCCGGCCGATGAACGGAGCGAGCCGCGAGGCCCTGGCAGCCGCACGAGAGCGTCTCGACGCGCTGACGGACTCCACGTCCGTGGACGCCGGCGCGCTCGCCGACGAACTGGCCGCCGTCACCGCGCTGCTCGACCGCGAGGTGTCGCTGCGTCGGGTCCTCACCGACCCGGCGCAGGCCGGTGAGGCCAAGGCCGAACTGGCCCAGCGCCTGCTCGGCACCCAGGTCAGCGGCCCGGCCGCCGACCTGGTCGCCGGAATGGTGCGCTCCCGCTGGTCGCAGTCGCGCGACCTGGTGGACGCCCTGGAGGAGCTGGCCAGCACCGCCGACCTCACCGCCGCGCAGAAGGCGGGCAAGCTCGACGACGTCGAGGACGAGCTGTTCCGGTTCGGCCGGATCGTCTCCGGCAGCACCGAGCTGCGCGCCGCGCTGACCGACCGCAAGGCCACCACCCCGGCCAAGAGCGAGCTGCTGCGCAGCCTGCTCGGCGGCAGGGCACAGGCGGCCACCGAGCGTCTGGTGACGCGCCTTGTGGCGGCGCCGCGGGGACGTAGCCTGGAGTCGGGACTGGAGTCCCTGTCCAAGCTCGCCGCCGAGCGCCGGGACCGCATGGTCGCCGTCGTCACCTCGGCGGTACCGCTGAGCGACGTGCAGAAGCAGCGCCTGGGCGCCGCCCTCGCGAAGCTCTACGGCCGCAAGATGCACCTCAACCTGGACGTGGACCCCGAGGTCCTCGGCGGAATGCGGGTGCAGGTCGGCGACGAGGTCATCAACGGCTCCCTCGCGGACCGCATCGAGGACGCCGGCCGCCGGCTCACGAGCTGAGCAGCAACTCAATAGGCATTACGTACTTACGACGGCCCTGGTTGGGCCGTGCAGAAGAATCCTGGGGGTCGCCCCCAGACCCCCTAAGAAACTTCGGGCCCAACAAGGAGAGCAGGGAACCCAGATGGCGGAGCTCACGATCCGGCCGGAGGAGATCCGGGACGCGCTGGAGAACTTCGTCCAGGCGTACAAGCCGGACGCGGCCTCGCGCGAGGAGGTCGGTACGGTCACCTTTGCCGGCGACGGCATCGCGAAGGTCGAGGGCCTGCCCTCGACCATGGCCAACGAGCTGCTGAAGTTCGAGGACGGCACCCTCGGCCTCGCCCTCAACCTCGAGGAGCGCGAGATCGGTGCCATCGTCCTCGGCGAGTTCAGCGGCGTCGAGGAGGGGCAGCCGGTCAGCCGTACCGGCGAGGTCCTGTCCGTCGCGGTCGGCGAGGGCTACCTCGGCCGCGTGGTGGACCCCCTCGGCAACCCGATCGACGGCCTCGGCGAGATCGAGACCGACAGCCGTCGCGCCCTGGAGCTTCAGGCTCCTGGCGTCATGGTCCGCAAGTCGGTGCACGAGCCGATGGAGACGGGCTACAAGGCCGTCGACACCATGACCCCGATCGGCCGTGGCCAGCGTCAGCTGATCATCGGTGACCGCCAGACCGGCAAGACCGCCCTGGCCGTCGACACGATCATCAACCAGCGCGACAACTGGCGCTCGGGCGACCCGAACAAGCAGGTCCGCTGCATCTACGTCGCCATCGGCCAGAAGGGCTCCACCATCGCCGGCGTGCGCGGCGCTCTGGAGGAGGCCGGCGCGCTGGAGTACACGACCATCGTCGCCGCTCCGGCGTCCGACCCGGCCGGCTTCAAGTACCTGGCGCCGTACACCGGTTCGGCCATCGGCCAGCACTGGATGTACCAGGGCAAGCACGTCCTGATCATCTTCGACGACCTGTCGAAGCAGGCCGACGCCTACCGCGCCGTGTCGCTGCTGCTGCGCCGCCCGCCGGGCCGTGAGGCCTACCCGGGTGACGTCTTCTACCTGCACTCCCGGCTGCTGGAGCGCTGCGCGAAGCTCTCCGACGACATGGGTGCCGGCTCGATGACCGGTCTGCCGATCGTCGAGACCAAGGCCAACGACGTCTCGGCGTTCATCCCGACCAACGTCATCTCCATCACCGACGGCCAGTGCTTCCTGGAGTCGGACCTGTTCAACGCCGGTCAGCGTCCCGCGCTGAACGTCGGTATCTCGGTCTCCCGAGTCGGTGGTTCCGCCCAGCACAAGGCGATCCGCCAGGTCTCCGGCCGACTGCGTGTGGACCTCGCCCAGTTCCGTGAGCTGGAGGCGTTCGCCGCCTTCGGTTCCGACCTGGACGCCGCGTCCAAGGCGCAGCTGGAGCGTGGTCAGCGCATGGTCGAGCTGCTGAAGCAGCCGCAGTACCAGCCGATGGCCACCGAGGACCAGGTCGTCTCCATCTGGGCCGGCACCACCGGCAAGATGGACGAGGTCCCGGTCGCCGACATCCGCCGCTTCGAGAAGGAGCTGCTGGAGTACCTGCACCGCAAGGAGCAGGGCCTGCTGACCTCCATCCGCGAGGGCGGGAAGATGTCGGACGACACCCTCCAGGCCATGGCCGACGCCATCGCGGAGTTCAAGAAGCAGTTCGAGACCTCCGACGGCAAGCTGCTCGGCGAGGACGCCCCGGCTGCCGGCAAGTGACGACGGAAGGGACCTGACTCATGGGAGCCCAGCTCCGGGTCTACAAGCGTCGCATCCGATCCGTCTCCGCGACCAAGAAGATCACGAAGGCGATGGAGATGATCGCCGCCTCGCGCGTCGTCAAGGCGCAGCGCAAGGTGGCGGCGTCCACGCCGTACGCGACCGAGCTCACCCGGGCGGTCACGGCGGTCGCCACCGGATCGAACACCAAGCACCCGCTGACGACCGAGCCGGAGAACCCGACCCGTGCCGCGGTCCTGCTCCTCACGAGCGACCGCGGGCTGGCCGGTGCCTTCAACTCCAACGCCATCAAGGCCGCGGAGAGGCTCACGGAGAAGCTTGAGGCCGAGGGCAAGGAGGTCGTCAGCTACATCGTCGGCCGCCGTGGTGTCGCCCACTACAACTTCCGCGAGCGCAAGATCGCGGAGTCGTTCACGGGCTTCACCGACGACCCGTCGTACGCGGACGCCAAGAGGGTCGCGGCCCCGCTGATCGAGGCGATCGAGACCGAGACGGCCGAGGGCGGCGTGGACGAGCTCCACATCGTCTACACCGAGTTCGTGTCGATGATGACGCAGACGGCGATCGAGGCGCGGCTGCTGCCGCTCAGCCTCGACGAGGTGGCGGCGGAGGCGAAGCCCAAGGGCGAGATCCTCCCGCTGTTCGACTTCGAGCCCTCGGCGGAGGACGTCCTGGACGCCCTGCTGCCGCGCTATGTGGAGAGCCGGATCTACAACGCGCTGCTCCAGTCGGCCGCCTCCAAGCACGCCGCCACGCGG
Organism: Streptomyces chartreusis NRRL 3882; assembly: GCF_900236475.1. Taxonomy (GTDB): domain Bacteria; phylum Actinomycetota; class Actinomycetes; order Streptomycetales; family Streptomycetaceae; genus Streptomyces; species Streptomyces chartreusis_D. The sequence continues at coordinate 2,875,297 of NZ_LT963352.1, read as the reverse complement.
CGCGCGATGAAGTCGGCCACCGACAACGCCGGAGAGCTCATCGAGACGCTCACCCGGCTTGCCAACCAGGCCCGCCAGGCCGAAATCACCCAGGAAATCAGCGAGATCGTCGGTGGCGCCAGTGCCCTGGCCGACGCGACCGCGGGGAGTGACCGATAAATGACCACCACTGTTGAGACCGCGACGGCTACGGGCCGCGTCGCCCGGGTCATCGGCCCGGTCGTCGACGTGGAGTTCCCCGTCGACGCGATGCCCGAGATCTACAACGCCCTCCACGTCGAGGTCGCCGACCCGGCGCAGGCGGGCGAGAAGAAGACGCTGACCCTGGAGGTCGCCCAGCACCTGGGTGACGGCCTGGTCCGCGCGATCTCCATGCAGCCCACCGACGGCCTGGTCCGCCAGGCCCCGGTCGTCGACACCGGCGCGGGCATCACCGTTCCGGTCGGCGACTTCACCAAGGGCAAGGTGTTCAACACTCTCGGTGAGGTGCTGAACACCGACGAGACCTACGAGGGCGAGCGCTGGTCCATCCACCGCAAGGCCCCCGCGTTCGACCAGCTCGAGTCCAAGACCGAGATGTTCGAGACGGGCCTGAAGGTCGTCGACCTGCTCACCCCGTACGTCAAGGGCGGCAAGATCGGTCTGTTCGGTGGCGCCGGTGTCGGCAAGACCGTGCTGATCCAGGAAATGATCATGCGTGTCGCCAACCTCCACGAGGGCGTCTCCGTCTTCGCGGGCGTCGGTGAGCGCACCCGTGAGGGCAACGACCTCATCGCGGAGATGGAAGAGTCCGGCGTTCTGGACAAGACCGCCCTGGTCTTCGGCCAGATGGACGAGCCCCCGGGCACCCGTCTGCGCGTGGCCCTGGCCGGCCTGACGATGGCGGAGTACTTCCGTGACGTCCAGAAGCAGGACGTGCTGTTCTTCATCGACAACATCTTCCGCTTCACCCAGGCCGGTTCCGAGGTGTCGACCCTGCTCGGCCGTATGCCCTCCGCGGTGGGCTACCAGCCGAACCTGGCCGACGAGATGGGCATCCTCCAGGAGCGCATCACCTCGACCCGTGGTCACTCGATCACCTCGATGCAGGCGATCTACGTCCCCGCGGACGACCTGACCGACCCGGCCCCGGCCACCACCTTCGCCCACCTCGACGCGACGACGGTGCTCTCCCGTCCGATCTCCGAGAAGGGCATCTACCCGGCCGTGGACCCGCTGGACTCCACGTCCCGGATCCTCGACCCGCGGTACATCTCGGCGGACCACTACAACGCCGCGATGCGCGTGAAGAACATCCTGCAGAAGTACAAGGACCTGCAGGACATCATCGCGATCCTCGGTATCGACGAGCTCGGCGAGGAGGACAAGCTCGTCGTCCACCGTGCCCGTCGCGTGGAGCGCTTCCTGTCCCAGAACACCCACGCCGCCAAGCAGTTCACCGGTGTGGACGGTTCGGACGTGCCGCTGGACGAGTCGATCGCCGCGTTCAACGCGATCTGCGACGGCGAGTACGACCACTTCCCGGAGCAGGCGTTCTTCATGTGCGGTGGTCTCGAGGACCTGAAGAAGAACGCGAAGGAGCTGGGCGTCTCCTGAGCCTCGCGCTCGATGTGAGCCTCGTGCTCACGCCGGAGGGGGCGGGCGCGTCCCGCCCCCTCTGTCACGCCTACTAGACTTGTAACCAACACCCGGCACTCCCGCCGGGTGGTGACCCGAGGAGCCACCCTTGGCTGCTGAGCTGCACGTCGCGCTGGTCGCGGCCGACCGTGAGGTCTGGTCCGGCCAGGCCACCCTGGTCGTCGCGCGCACCACGTCCGGCGACATCGGCGTCATGCCCGGTCACCAGCCGCTGCTCGGTGTGCTGGAGTCGGGCCCGGTGACCATCCGCACGAGCGATGGCGGGACGGTCGTCGCCGCGGTCCACGGCGGTTTCATCTCGTTCGCGGACGACAAGCTCTCGCTGCTGGCCGAAATCGCGGAGCTGTCGGACGAGATCGATGTCCAGCGCGCGGAGCAGGAGCTGGAGCGTGCGAAGGCGGAGGACGACGCGGAGGCCCAGCGCCGCGCGGACGTCCGTCTGCGTACGGCCACGGCGGCGCGCTGACCCTGCCCGTCGTGTGATGACGTCACTCAGCCGCGGCTGGGTACCGGAGAGATCCGGACCCAGCCGCGGCTGAGGCGGATGTGGGTGATTTTTACGTTCCGTTACCTAGGAGACGAGGAGGTCGGTGTCGATGGTCCTCGCTCTGACTGTGTGCGGAATCGTGGTGGCCCTCGTGGTGGTGGGCCTGTTCGTCTTCGGCCTGCGCCGCCGGCTCATCCAGCGCTCGGGCGGCACCTTCGACGCCAGCCTGCGCTGGGACGCCCCGGAGCAGGGTGACTCGAACGGCAAGGGCTGGGCCTACGGGGTGGCCCGGTACAACGGCGACCGCGTCGAGTGGTACCGCGTCTTCTCGTACTCGCCGCGTCCGCGCCGGATCCTGGAGCGTTCCGCGATCGAGGTGGTCGGCCGCCGGGTCCCGGAGGGCGAGGAGGAGCTGGCGCTGCTCTCCGACCATGTGATCCTGGCCTGCCTGCACCGGGGCACGCGTCTCGAACTCGCGATGAGCGAAGACGCGCTGACCGGTTTCCTCGCGTGGCTTGAGGCAGCCCCGCCCGGTCAGCGCGTCAACGTGGCGTAACTCGCCGAACTGTTTTACGACAGACCGTTGTTGATCGCGGTCACCAGCTCTCCGTTACCGGTGTCGCCGCTGAACTCCCAGAAGAACGCGCCGCCGAGGCCCTGGTTCTTGGCCCAGGTCATCTTCCCGGCGATCGTCGACGGGGTGTCGTACGACCACCAGTTGCTGCCGCAGTGCGCGTACGCGGTGCCCGCGATCGTGCCGGTCGCCGGGCAGGAGTTCCTGAGGACCTTGTAGTCCTCGATGCCGGCCTCGTAGGTGCCGGGCGCCGGGCCGGTGGCCGTGCCGCCGGGGGCGGACTGGGTGACGCCGGTCCAGCCGCGGCCGTAGAAGCCGATGCCGAGCAGGAGCTTGGCGGACGGGACTCCCTTCGCCTTCAGCTTGGCGATCGCGTCGGCCGAGTTGAAGCCCGCCTGCGGGATCCCGGGGTACGAGGTGAGCGGGGAGTGCGGGGCCGTCGGGCCGTCCTTGTCGAAGGCGCCGAAGTAGTCGTACGTCATCACGTTGTACCAGTCGAGGTACTGCGCGGCGCCACCGTAGTCGGCCGCGTCGATCTTGCCGCCGGAGGAGCCGTCGGCGGTGATGGCCGCGGTGACCAGGTAGTTCGGGCCGAACTCGGAGCGCAGCGCGGACATCAGGTTCCTGAAGGCCGCGGGGCCCGAGGTGTCGCAGGTCAGGCCGCAGGCGTTCGGGTACTCCCAGTCGATGTCGATGCCGTCGAAGACGTCGGCCCAGCGCGGGTCCTCCACGACGGCCTTGCAGGACTTGGCGAACGCGGCCGCGTTCTGCGCGGCCTGGCCGAAGCCGCCCGAGTAGGTCCAGCCGCCGAACGAGTACAGCACCTTGATGTGCGGGTACTTGGCCTTGAGCTGGCGCAGCTGGTTGAAGTTGCCGCGCAGCGGCTGGTCCCAGGTGTCGGCGGTGCCGCTGACGGACTGGTCGGCGGTGTAGGCCTTGTCGTAGGCGGCGTAGGTGTCGTCGACGGTGCACTGGCCGTTCTTGACGTTGCCGAAGGCGTAGTTGATGTGCGTGATCTTCGACGCTGACCCCGAGGTCACCAGGTTCTTGACGTGGTAGTTGCGGCCGTAGACGCCCCACTCGGTGAAGTAGCCGAGCTTGACCTTGTCGCCGGTGGGCGGCTCGGTGGTGCCACCCGTGGTCCGGACCCGTACGGCGCCGCTGACCGGGCCGGTCTGGTCGGCGGTGTCACGGGCCTGGACGGTGTAGGAGTAGTCCGTGCCCTTGGTCAGGCCGGTGTCCGTGTACGACGTGGTCGTCACCGTGGCGACCTTCGTGCCGTCGCGCAGGACGTCGTAGTTCTTGACGCCCTTGTCGTCGGTGGCCGCGGACCAGGTCAGCTTCACCGAGGTGTCGGTGATGTTGGAGGCGGCGGGGGTGCCGGGCGCGGAGGGCGGCGCGTCGCCGGGGACGCTGCCGCCGTCGCAGCTGCCGCCGTTGAGCTTGCAGCCCGCGGGGGAGCCGGAGCCTGTGCCGTTGAAGCCGAAGGAGACGGAGGCGCCGGGGGCCAGGGTGCCGTTCCAGGACTTGTTCTTCGCGGTCCAGTGGGTGCCGGAGGAGGTGACGTCGGCGTCCCAGGCGGAGGTGACGGACGTGCCGGAGGGGAAGTCCCACTCGACGGTCCAGGAGTTGAGGGTCGTGGTTCCGGTGTTCTTCACCGTCCACTTGCCTTCGAAGCCGGATCCCCAGTCCTGGGTCTTGGTGTAGCTCGCGGTGGCGGATGTCGCGGCCTGGGCCGGGCTCGCGAGGCCGACGAGACCGGCCAGCGGGAGCAACAGGGTCGCGAACCCCGCCGCGGCTCTGTGTCTGAAGCGCATGCTGCGCCTCCTCGATGGAGTTGTGGGGGGCGTGACTGAGCCTCACGCCCACTCATGGTGCGGTGAGAATAGAAAGGTCTGGACCACCGGTCAATAGGTCTGGACCACCGTGACCTGTAGCGATCTGCGGCCGGGTCAGGTCCCTGACCCCTGCGGGTCAGACCCTCAACTCCTGTGCGAGCACTGCCGCTTGCACCCGGCTGCGCAGCTCCAGCTTTGCCAGCAGGCGGCTGACATGGGTCTTCACGGTCGCCTCGGCCATGTCGAGGCGCTCGGCGATGCCCGCGTTGGACAGGCCCTCGCCGAGGCAGGACAGCACCTCGCGCTCGCGCCGGGTCAGCCGGTCGAGGACGGCGGGGTCGGCCGCGGGCTCCCGGGTCGGCTTCGCCGCGAACTCCGCGATCAGCCGCCGGGTGACCGCCGGGGCGATCAGGCCCTCCCCGCGTGCGACCGTCCGTACGGCCTCCAGCAGGTCCTTCGCCTCGGTGTTCTTGAGCAGGAAGCCGGACGCGCCCGCCCGCAGCGCCCCGAACACGTACTCGTCCAGGTCGAAGGTGGTCAGCACCAGCACGTCGGCGAGCCGTTCCGCCACGACCTGCCGGGTCGCCGACACCCCGTCCAGTCGCGGCATCTGAACGTCCATCAGCACCAGGTCCGGCCGCAGCTCACGGGCCAGCGCCACCGCCTGTTCGCCGTCCGCCGCCTCGCCGACCACCTCCATGTCGGGTGCGCTGCGCAGGATGAGGACCAGGCCGGCACGGACGGCCGACTGGTCCTCGGCGACCAGGACGCGGATCATTCGGCTTCTCCTTCGACGGTGTCGTGGACGGGCAGGGCGGCGCGTACGGCCCAGATCTTGCCGTCCGGCGAGTCCTCCGGGCCGGCCTCGAACGTGCCGTCCAGTAGCGCGGCGCGTTCCCGCATGCCGACCAGCCCGGCGCCCGAGCCGGGGGCGCCCGGCCCGTCCCGGTCGCCGTAGGGGCTGGTCACCGCGATGGTCAGCAGGCCGTCGAGCTGGGCGAGGGACACGGTGACCCGGCCGGGGCCGGCGTGCTTGAGGGCGTTGGTGAGGGACTCCTGGACGATGCGGTAGGCGGCGAGTTCGACGGGCGCGGGGACCGCGTCGTGGGCGGCGTCGAGCGTGATGTCGAGGCCGTTGGTGCGCGCGTTGTCGACCAGGGCGCCGAGTCCGTCGAGGGTGGGTGCGGTGACGGGTTCGACGTCGCCGCTGGAGTCCCGGAGGATCCCGATGAGCCGCCGCATCTCCGCGAGCCCCTCCACGCTGTTCTCGCGGATGACCCCCAGCGCCTCCTGAGAGGTTTTCGGGTCGTCGAGGGAGAGGGCCGCGGTGGAGTGGATGGCGATCGCCGACAGGTGGTTGGCGACCATGTCGTGCAGTTCGCGGGCCATCCGCGCGCGTTCGGCGGTCACCGCCTGGGTGCGGTCCATCTCGGCGAGCAGCGCGGTCTGTTCGGCGCGCAAGCGGGCCGCTTCGGCGGCCTCGCGGTGGTTGCGGACGATCAGGCCGGTGGACGCGGGCCCGAAGGCGACCAGGCCGGTGACCACGCCGATCAGCAGCGCCTCGGGCTCGCGCCAGAGCGCGAACGGCACCACGGCTCCGGCCACGGAGAGCAGCCCGGTGATACGCGGGATGCGGTGGGCCGAGGCGGGCGGCCCGTACAGGACGGCCGCGTACATGAGGTCGGTGTACATCAGGATCGTGACCAGGTTGCCCTGGGTGACGGTGTCCAGGATGATCGCGGGCGTGCCGATCAGCAGCGCGGTGCGGGGGGCGATGCGGCGCAGCAGCTCACAGCCCGCCATGACGACGAGCGGCAGCAGAAGCGGCCAGCGCCCCGGCAGGAGTACGTACACCTCGGTGTGTGGACGGGTGGCAAGGCCGACGCCCCACAGCAGCAGCCCGCCGAGCAGACCGCCCAGCGCGACGCAGACGTCGAAACGGCGGGGGCGGGGGAGTCGAACGGCCATGGCACCATCCAACACGGCCGCAGTGCCCCGCGCGTGATCCCCGCGAAGGGTCCCGGACTGCATCTTTCGATGTACCGCGGGTTCGTCAGTCGCGACGACGATTCCGGCCGCGCCGAACGGGAGCCTGGCAGGGTGACCGAGAGGAGCGAATCGTGATCGTCGCCTTGATCGCCGCCTGTGAGATCGGCTTCTGGGTGCTGCTGGCGGCCGGACTGGCCTTCCGCTATCTGCTGCGCATGCCGCGCACGGGGCTGGCGCTGCTGCTGTGCGAGCCGCTGCTGGAGGTCGTCCTGCTGGTCGTCACCGCACTGGACCTGAAGAACGGCGCCGAGCCGAACTGGACGCACGGGCTGGCCGCGCTGTACATCGGCTACACCGTGGGGCACGGCCACCGCACGGTGAAGTGGCTCGACGGCCACGCGGCCCGCCGGTTCGGCGGCGCCCCGCCGCCGCCGAAGCCGCCGCGCTACGGCATGGCCCGGGCGCGTCACGAGGGCAAGGTCTGGATGGGCACGCTGATCGGCGCCGCCGTCGCGACCGCGCTGCTCCAACTGGCCATCTGGTACGTGGACGACCCGAGCCGTGTCACGTCCCTGGAGAGCTGGCGCTACGTGGCCTGGCGCACGGCCGGCATCCACGGCCTGATCGCGCTGAGCTACTGGATCTGGCCGCGGAAGGCTCCGGCGGGTGAGTCGGAGGTCGCGCCGGAGAAGGAGAGGGCGCACCGGTGAGCAAGGCCCGCGGGAACGTGCTGGAAGGGATCGTCACCTTCGTGATCGGCCTCGGGCTGTGGCTGTTCGCCGGGGACGTGGAGGTCCCCGTCGTCACCCTCACGAAGGTCGGCATCGTGATGATGTGCGTCGGCGGCGTGCTGGTCGCCGCCGGGCTGTGGCAGGGGGCCCGCAGTAAGGGCTAGCGCTCCCCGCCCGGGACCCACAGCACATCCCCGACCTCCTTGTTCGCCGTCCTCGCGAGGATGAACAGGAGGTCGGAGAGCCGGTTGAGGTAGGTGGCCGTCAGGGGGTTCATGACCTCGCCGTGGACCTCCAGGGCCGCCCAGGTCGAGCGCTCCGCCCGGCGTACGACCGTGCAGGCCTGGTGGAGCAGGGCCGCGCCCGGGGTGCCGCCGGGGAGGATGAAGGAGCGGAGCTTCTCCAGGCCCTCCAGGAAGCGGTCGCAGTCCGCCTCCAGCTTGTCGACGTAGGACTGCTCGACCCGCAGCGGCGGGAACTCCGGGTTCTCCACCACCGGTGTCGACAGGTCCGCACCCACGTCGAACAGGTCGTTCTGCACCCGGGTGAGGACCTTGACGACCTCCTCGTCCAGGCCGCCCAGCGCGATGGCCGTGCCGATCACCGCGTTCGCCTCGTTGGCGTCGGCGTACGCGGCGATCCGCAGGTCGGTCTTGGCGACCCGGCTCATGTCGCCGAGGGCGGTGGTGCCCTGGTCGCCGGTCCTGGTGTAGATGCGCGTCAGATTGACCATGTGGCCAGCGTAGTTACGCTCCGGCCGTTCGGAACACGCGTGTGCCCACTGTCACGGACAGGGCCGTGAAGCCGACGGCGACCAGCACGCCGTACAGCATGTGTGCCGTGGCGTAGGAGCCGACGTACGCGTCCCGGACGGCGTCGACCAGGTAGCGGAACGGCATGAGGTGCGACAGGACGTCCAGCCAGGCCGGGCCCAGGGTCATCGGGAGCATCAGCCCGGACAGCAGCATCGACGGCATGGTCAGCGCGTTGATCGCCGGGCCGAAGGTCTGCGGGGTGCTCAGCCTCATGGCCAGCGCGTACGACAGCGAGGCCAGCGAGAGCGAGAGCAGGGCGACGAAGGCGAACCCGATCAGGACGCCGGGCAGCGGGGCCCGCAGCCCCATCGCCACCGCGGCCAGCACCAGCAGCACGGCCTGGAAGGCGAACACCGTGGCGTCCCTGAGCACCCGGCCGAGCAGCAGGGCCAGTCGGCTGACGGGGGTGACGCGCATGCGCTCGACCACTCCCTGGCCCTTCTCCAGGATGATCGAGAAGCCCGCGAACGACGCCCCGAACAGCCCGAGTTGCAGCAGCAGGCCGGGGACGAGCACCTGCCAGGAGCTGCCCTGCCCGCCGAGCGGCAGATCCGTGAGCAGGGGGCCGAAGAACACCAGGTACAGCAGCGGCATCAGCACGCCGAAGAGCAGCGCGAAGCGGGAGCGCAGGGACTGGCGGAGATAGCGCCCGTAGACGAGCGCGATGTCGTGCAACAGCATGGGGAGTCCTCTGCGTCCTAGACGGCGACGGGAGTCTGGTCGGCCGGCGCGGCGCTGCGGCCGGTGATGGCGAGGAAGGTGTCCTGGAGCGAGGCGTCGAGTGAGCCGCCGTACCGGAGCTTCAGCGCGCTCGGGGTGCCCTCGGCGACGACCACCCCGTGATCGACGACGACCAGCCGGTCGGAGAGGGCGTCGGCCTCGTCCAGGTAGTGCGTGGTCAGGAAGACCGTCGTGCCGTGCTCGTCGCGCAGCCGGCGCACCAGGTCCCACAGGTCGGCCCGGCTGCCCGGGTCGAGTCCGGTCGTCGGCTCGTCGAGGAACAGCACCTTCGGGTGGTGGGTCAGCGCCATCGCGATGTCCAGGCGGCGCCGCTGCCCGCCGGAGAGCGCCGCGCACTTGTGGTCGAGGAACTCGGTGAGGCCCAGGTCGCGGGCGAGTTCCGCGGCGCGCTCGGCGGCCCGCGCCCGCGTCAGCCGGTACAGACGCCCCTGGGTGACCAGCTCCTCCCGCACGCTGATCTGCGGGTCGACACCGCCGGACTGTGCCACGTAGCCGCTGGCCCGGCGCACCCCGGCCGGGTCGGTCGCCAGGTCGCAGCCCGCGACGGTGGCGGCGCCGCCGGTCGGTTCCAGCAGTGTCGTCAACATCCGCAGGGTGGTCGTCTTGCCGGCCCCGTTCGGGCCGAGGAAGCCGAGGATCTCGCCCTCGCGGACGGTCAGGTCGATGCCGCGCACGGCCTGGACCGGGCCGCCTTTGGTCTGGAAGGTACGCGCCAGGGCGGACGTACTGATGATTGCCATGTGCCCAGAAAAACAGAGTCACTGAAAATTTGCAACGACCCCAAGTTTTCAGCGAACCCAAGGAAGCTAGGATTCGGACATGGCAGAGGGACTCAGGGAGCGGAAGAAGCGCGAGACCAGGCAGCGCATCTCGGACATCGCCACCGGTCTGTTCCTGGAGCGCGGGTTCATGGCCGTGACGATCGCGGACGTGGCGGAGGCGGCCGACGTCTCCGTGAACACCGTCTACAACTACTTCCCGGCCAAGGAGGACCTCTTCTTCGACCGTTCCCAGGGGGTCGTCGACCGGCTCTCCCGCTGGGTGCGCGGCCGGGACGCGGGGGAGTCGGCCGCCCGGGCGGTGCTGCGCGAGCTGCGCGCCGAGATCGAGGCCGTCTCGCCCCGGATGGGCCTCGTCGAGGGCTACGACCGTTTCATGCGCTGCATCGAGGAGGCGCCGCCGCTGCGCTCCCGGCTGTGGAGCATCCAGCAGGAGGTCCAGGACAACCTGGAGGCGACCCTCCGCGAGGAGACGGATGCGGGGGACGCCGACCCCCTGCCCAGGCTGATCGCCGGTCAGATCTGCTGGGTCCACGGCACCGTGTTCGTCGCGATCGGCCGCGAGATGGCCAAGGGGCGCAACCCGGACGAAGTGTCACGGGAGATGCTCGTCCTCCTCGATGACATCGAGGAGCTGTTGAGCCGGAAGGTGCTCAACTACGCCGTCCGGGGAGCGGGATGACCCCTGCTGGTGTGATGTCCGTCATGTGAGACGTGACGCGCATTACTTACTGGTCACACAGGCCCTCACGAGCGCTAGTGTCCGCCCGAGAGGCAGACACAAGCAGCGCGTCAGGGGAGTCGCACAGTGGCACGGAAGCTCGCCGTCATCGGAGCCGGCCTCATGGGATCCGGCATCGCCCAGGTCTCCGCACAGGCGGGCTGGGACGTGGTCCTGCGCGACGTCACCGACGAGGCGCTGAAGCGGGGCACCGACGGCATCAAGGCCTCGTACGACAAGTTCGTCGCCAAGGGCAAGCTGGAGGCGCACGACGCCGACGCCGCGCTCGCCCGGATCACCGCGACCACCGACCTGGACGCCGTGGCCGACGCGGACGTCGTCGTCGAGGCCGTCTTCGAGAAGCTCGAGATCAAGCACGAGATCTTCCGCGCGCTCGACAAGCTCGTGAAGGACGAGGCGATCCTCGCCTCCAACACCTCCGCCATCCCGATCACCAAGATCGCGGCCGCGACGGAGCGCCCCGAGCGGGTGGTCGGCACGCACTTCTTCTCGCCCGTGCCGATGATGCAGCTGTGCGAACTGGTCCGCGGCTACAAGACCAGTGACGAAACCCTCGCCACGGCCCGGGATTTCGCCGAGTCGGTCGGCAAGACCTGCATCGTCGTCAACCGCGACGTCGCCGGTTTCGTGACGACCCGTCTCATCTGCGCCCTGGTCGTCGAGGCCGCCAAGCTGCACGAGTCGGGCGTGGCGAGCGCCGAGGACATCGACCTGGCCTGCAAGCTGGGCTTCGGGCACGCCATGGGCCCGCTGGCGACGGCGGACCTGACGGGCGTCGACATCCTGTTGCACGCCACGAACAACATCTACACCGAGTCCCAGGACGAGAAGTTCGCGGCTCCCGAGTCGATGCGCCGGATGGTTGACGCCGGTGACATCGGACGCAAGAGCGGGCAGGGCTTCTACAAGCACTGAAACCGCACATGCCCCGGGGCCATCACACGCCGGGGTGAATTCGGTATCGGTTCGCTTACAAGAAGCAACCTCTACCCCCCTCACGCAGTCAGAGGTTGCATCACCGGCATCACAACGCGGAGCACGAGACGCACGCACGGGGAGCGCATATGCACATCAGGGGCGACCACGCCGAGCTGGTCGTCGGGGGCCGCCTCGACGTCCGGAGCGCGGCGGACGCCCGTACGGTCCTGCACTCGGCCGTCGACGACGGAGTCGGCGACCTGGTGCTGGACCTGTCCGAACTGGACTCCTGGGACGCCACCGGACTCGGTGTGATCATGGGGGCTCACCGGCGGGCCGGCCGCTGCGGCCGGCGCCTGGTCCTGCGCGGCGTGCCGCCGCAGATGCAGCGCCTGCTGGTGGCCACCCGCCTGCACCGGATCCTGGCGATCGAGGGAGGCATCGGAGTGGAGACATTGCCTCGCGTGTGACGTCCTGTGCGGGTGTGGACCGGGCGACCGGGGAGACCCGGACGGACATCGTCGACTCGTGCGACGCGCACAATCCTCACGAGACCGTGACGTCTCGGACGGCGCGGTACCCCGGACTGTCGTAGATACTGTGCGAAGGTTTAGGGTTCGGCTGCCCGCTGCCTTGACACCCTTCGAGCGGGCCCGGACCAGAAGCGACAGCGCGGTGTGCAGCAAGGCCGGGAGGGGCTTTTCAGAGCACACACACGCTTTTGGGGGGCTTTGACCTATGGACCCGAACACCCGGGGACCCGACGAGTACGGCCACGGGGGCGACAGTCAGTCGCCGCGCCAGCGCCCGCCCAGGGAATCCCTCACACCCGACTTCAGTCAGCACGCGCCCGCGCTCGCCCGCACGGTGCAGCTCGTCTCCGGCGACTTCCTGCTGACCGTCAACCCCGTCGACGGCAGCGAGATAGAGGTCTGCCCGCCCGCCGAACGGCCCGCCCGGCCCGTGAAGCTCACGACGGCGGAGCGCGCCGAGGCCGAGCGCGCGGCCCGGCCGCCCGTCCCGCCCGGCCCCGCGCAGCCCAGCCTGCCGCTGCTGGCCCGCCAGGACGAACGCGAACGGCTGGTGCGCCTGCTCGCGCGCGGCCGCTCGGTCCGCCTCACCGGCCCCGCCGGCTGCGGCCGCACCCGTCTCCTCGACCTCGTGTGCGAGGACTGCTTCGACCTCGCCCCCGATGGCGTCGTCCGCCTGAACGGCTACGGCCGCACCTCGGACGAACTGCTGTACGACCTCTTCTACGCGGTGTACAACGCCCCCCTGCACCGCCCGGAACGGGACGAACTGCTCACCTATGTCGGTGAGATCGGCGCGGTCGTCGTCGTCGACGACCTGGAGTTCGGCGGTGCCGCGCTCGACGAGCTGCTGGAGGCCACCCCCGAGTGCGCCTTCCTGCTCGGCGCCACACCGGACGTGCCGGCGCCCTCCGCCGACGCCGCCGTCGAGGAGGTCTTCCTCGGCGGCCTGGAGCGCGCGGCCGGGCTCGACCTGCTGGAACACGCCGTCGGCCGGCCCCTCACGGACGAGGAGTCCAACTGGGCGGGCGACCTCTGGTTCGAGTCCGAGGGGCTGCCGCTGCGCTTCGTGCAGGCCGGGGCCCTGCTGCGGCAGCGCGACCGGCTGCGCGCCGGGACGAGCGCCGTCGACGAGTTCGGCGTCTTCGAGGACGCGCCCCCGGCCGAGGCGTACGACGCCGCCGACGGCGACGACGTACCGCTGCCCTCGCTCGGCGAGGCCGCCGCGCCAGCGCCGCTGCTCGCCTCCCGGCTGAGCGCGTCCGCGCGCGCCACCCTGCGGTTCGCCGTCGCCCTCGGCGGCGAGGTGCCGCACCAGGCACATCTGCCCGCCCTGGTCGGCGACACCCACGCGGACGCCGCGCTCGCCGAACTGGCCTCCTGCGGCCTGGTCTCCCCGGTCGGCTCCCGCTACCGGCTCGCCGCCGGTGTCCTGACCCAGCTGGAGGCCGCCGGATACGCCGACGAGGCCGAAGCCGGCGCCCGCAGCGCCGCCCAGCACTACTCCTGGTGGGCCGGGCACCCCTCGGTCACCCCGGAGCGCGTGTGCGCCGAGGCCGACGCCCTCCTCGCCGCCCTGGCCGTGCTCGGGCCGCTCACCGGCCCGCCCGCCGAGGACGAGGAGAGCCCGGCCGTGCACCTGGCGCGCACCGCCGCGCCCGCGTTCGCCGCCGGACTGCACTGGAGCGCCTGGGAACGCGCCCTGCGCACCGGCGCCGAGGCCGCCCGGCTCGCCGGGGACATCGCCGAGCAGGCCTACTTCCACCACGAGCTCGGCATCCTCGCCCTGTGCGGCGGGCAGCTCGACCGGGCCCGTGCCGAACTGGAGGCCTCCATCGGCCTGCGCGGTGCCCTCTCCGACAAGCGCGGCACCGTCGCCGGCCGTCGTGCCCTCGCCCTGGTCGCCGACCGCTCGGGCACACCGATCGGGCTCGGGCCGACCGCGGGGGAGGAGGTGCCCGACGCCCGGTACGAGGAGTCGGCGTCCCCGGCCGGTGGTGTTCCGGCGGCCTTCCCGACCCTCCAGCAGCCGCCCTCGCCGACCCTGGTCACCCGCCAGGGCTCGCCCGCGCCCTCGCGCAAGGCCCGGGGCGGCCTGAAGGGCCTGGCCCGGCGCAACATGGTGGCCGCCGGCGCCGGTGCCCTGCTCGTCGCCGTGCTCGGCACGGTCGTGACCCTCGGCGCCACGTCCGACAACGAGAAGAACCCGCCGTCCGACCAGGTCGGCGTCAATCCCTCGGCCAGCCAGGGCGTCGACGACGGCAGCCTGGGCGCCGACCGGCCGGCGAACGACGGCAACGGCGACACGGGCGCGGCGACGAGCCGCCCGACCGACCCGGGCCCGGACGGCACGCTCGGTACCTCGGACGATCCGACGCCGACGGGTGATCCCAGCGGTTCGCCGAGCCCCAGCGACCCCGGGGCGACGTCGGAGCCGCCGACGACCTCGAAGCCGCCCACCTCGTCCAAGCCGCCGACGACGTCCAAGCCCCCCACGACGTCGAAGCCGCCGACGACCTCGAAGCCGCCCACGACGTCGAAGCCGCCCACGTCCGAGCCGCCGACCTCGCAGCCGCCGACGTCCGACCCCCCGCCGCCGTCGACGCCGTCCACCTCCGACACGGCCAGCGGTCCGGCGCCGAGCGCCCCCACGAGCACCACCGCGAGCGCGCCGCAGACCAGCCCGGACCCGGTGATCTGACAGCCGTACACGCAGCGGGGCCGGGTCCGTTCCTCGGACCCGGCCCTTGTCGTCGTGTACGTGCGGTGGGTCAGAACAGCCGCAGCTTGTCGTCCTCGATGCCCCGCAGCGCGTCGTAGTCGAGGACCTGGCAGCCGATGCCGCGGTCGGTCGCGAGGACGCGGGCCTGGGGCTTGATCTCCTGAGCGGCGAAGATGCCGCGGACCGGGGCGAGATGGGGGTCGCGGTTCAGCAGCTCCAGATAACGCGTCAGCTGCTCCACGCCGTCGATCTCACCGCGTCGCTTGATCTCCACCGCGACGGTCTTGCCGTCGGCGTCCCGGCACAGGATGTCGACCGGCCCGATGGCCGTCGGGTACTCGCGGCGGATGAGGGTGTAGCCGTCGCCGAGTGTCTCGATGCGGTCGGCGAGCAGCTCCTGGAGGTGCGCTTCCACGCCGTCCTTGATCAGGCCGGGATCGACGCCCAGTTCGTGCGAGGAGTCGTGGAGGACTTCCTCCATCGTGATGATGAGCTTCTCGCCCGCCTTGTTGACGACGGTCCAGACGCCCTCATCCTCGCCGGTGCCCTCCTTCAGCGTGCAGGGCGGCGACATCCAGTTCAGGGGCTTGTAGGCCCGGTCGTCGGCGTGGATCGAGACGCTGCCGTCCGCCTTCACCAGGATCAGGCGCGGGGCCGAGGGAAGGTGGGCGGTGAGCCGCCCGGCGTAGTCCACGGAGCAGCGGGCAATGACGAGACGCATGGTCGGCAACGCTACTCGACAGGCGCCTGCCGACGCGATTCGCCCTGGAAAACACGTGTTCGGTATTGGCTGATTGTGTGCAGGGTGTGGTCATTGTGAGTGCCTCATCTGCGCATTCTCCTGGTGCCGTCACCGTCGGTTGCTTACGGTATGAGCGGGAGGTCGCGATGTGTGTACGCAGCGTGTCCGATATCGCGAACTCCCTTATCTGTCCGGCAACCCCTGCCCGCCGGGCGGGGGTGCGAGAGGAGAACTCATGTCGCTCGACGTCTCACCGGCCCTACTCGAACAGGCCGAGCGAGGCGAGGTCGACGAAGCGGAATTCGTCGACTGCGTCCGGACCTCCCTGCCCTATGCGTGGGAGATGATCAGCTCCCTGGTGGCCCAGCTGAAGGTGGACGGCGGTGCGTTCGCCGACAACCAGACGCCTCCGCCGGACGAGCAGGCACGCGGTCAGTTGCTGCGTGCGCTTGCGAGTGACGCGATACGCGGCGCGCTGCAGCGGCACTTCGGTGTGCGACTGGCCTTCCAGAACTGCCACCGGGTGGCCGTGTTCCCGCTTGACTCCTCGGTCGACGAGACGCTGGGCCGCTTCACTTCGGTCCGCAGCCAGGTGCTCAACCAGTCACCCGAGTTCCGGGACTGCTGACGCGGCGCAGCATGCTTGCCGCTCCGTTCGCGGGAGGTGCAGTTCTGTACCGGAGCGGCAAGCCCCAGGAACCCACCGCGCCTTCAGACGAGTTGGGGGAGCACCTCCGACCCCAGCCGCCGTACGTTCTCCTCCGTCGCCGCCAGGTCCCCGGAGCCCTCGACCAGCAGGGCGAAGCGGGAGATGCCGGTCCGCTCACTGGTCGCCGCCAGCCGGTCGGCGCACAGCCGCGGGGTGCCCACCGGGTGCAGTCCGCACAGCAGTTCGGTGTACGCCAGCGGGTCGCGCATCCGGCGCGTGCGCCCGTCCACCGTGACATGCGCCTCCAGGCCCTGCTTCAGCCAGCCCGGCATCGCCTTCATCAGCGTCTCCGCCGCGTCGACCCGCCGGTCCGCGATCTGGCAGACGCCCGCCGACACATGGGACGCGTCCAGGATCTCCTCGGCGGGCCGGCCGCACGCCCGCGCGTGCTGCCGCCACAGGGCGACCATCTCGGCCTTCTCCTCGTCCCCCACGTGCATCCCGAGCAGCATCGGCAGACCGCGCTCGGCCGCCAGCCGCACGCTCGCCGGGGACGTGCAGGCGACGACGAGCTCGGGTCCCGCGGCCTCGGTCAGGGCCTCCGACGGCCGGGGAACGACCGGGACTTCACGGAAGCGGAAGCGCTCCCCGTCGGCCGCCACCGAGGCGTCGCGCAGCCAGCGCACCAGGACGTCCAGGGATTCGGGGAACCCCTTCTCGTACGCCTCCAGGCCCGCGCCGAACACCTCCAGGTCGACCCAGGGGCCGCCGCGCCCGACGCCGAGCGTGAAACGGCCGTCGCTCGTGTGGTGCAGCAGCGCGGCCTGTTCGCCGAGGGTCACGGGGTGGGTGGTGGGCAGCACGCTGACCGCCGTGCCGACCCGGATGCGGCGGGTGCGGCCGAGCAGTAAGGCGGCCAGGGTGACGGCCGACGGGCACGTGCCGTACGGCACGAAGTGGTGCTCGGCCAGCCAGACCGTGTCGAGCCCGGCCTCCTCGGCGACCTCGGCCGAGCGGACCGCGCGGTGCAGCGCCTCTCCCTCGCCCTGACCGGGGAACTGGGCCGCCAACACGAAACTTCCAACGCGCATTGCTTTCCTGCTTCCTTGGCTCCGACACGGAGCTCCCCCACAGGGCATAACCGTCTGACACGTGACGAGGACACGGCCGGTCGGGGTAATTTGCGGATTGTCTGCAGAATGGGGCGTCCCTCGGGAGCCCGGGGAGAGACCCCGGCCGGGGGTTCGCCTCGCCCGACGAGGGACTTGTGGCGATTGGTGCCGTACGCGTACCCCGGTCCGCGCCGCGTAGGCTGGACACGGCCCGTGTCCTGTATAGCCCCGAGAGGTGTCCCGTGTCCCCGCGTCGCAACCGACCCAAGGGCGCCGCTTCGTCCGGCCGGAGCGCCGAGGACGACCGCCCCGGCCGCTACGGCGGCTGGCAGTCCTCGGAGAACTGGCAGGGTGAGAACTGGAGCGTGCGGCACGTGGCCGGCGCGAGCGCACAGGGCAAGTCGTACCGCTGCCCTGGCTGCGACCAGATGATCCCGGACGGGGTGCCGCACGTGGTGGCCTGGTCCGAGCACACGGGCGTCGACGACCGCCGGCACTGGCACAAGGCCTGCTGGAACGCGCGGGACCGCCGCACCCCGGGGGTGCGGCGGTCCCGTAACGCGCCGCGGTTCTAGGCCGGCCTGCGGCTACACGTCCCGCTTCTCCAGCAGGGCGAAGGCGGCGGCGAACGCGACGGCCGTCGCGCCGAGGATGATCCACAGCGGGTCCCAGCCGGACGGGCCGGACTGGCTCAGGGAGTTGGAGTAGAAGACGCTGAGCTGGTTCGGGATGGAGTACTCGAACAGGGCCTGGCGCACGTCCTCCAGGGACTGCGAGAACATGAACAGCGCGATCACCAGCGGGGCGAGCACGGCGCCGATCATGATCGTGATGGCGCCCGCCGAGTGCCGGATGATCGAGCCGACGGCGAGCGAGAGCAGGCCCAGCAGCGCGACGTACGCCGAGATGCCGACCGTGCCCCTCAGCCACTCCCCGCCGGACGGGTCCTTGGCGCCCTGGCCCTGCAGCATGGCCACGTGCAGGAAGGCGACGAGGGAGGCGGACACCAGCGTCACCACGAACGCGACCAGGAAGAACACGATGCCCTTCGCCGCGAGCACCCGGCCCCGGCTCGGGCACGCGACCATCGTGGTGCGGACCATGCCCGTGCCGTACTCCGAGGCCGTGGTGAGCACGCCCAGGGTGATGATGCACATGCTGCCGAGCAGCAGCCCGAAGAAGCCCAGGCCGAGCGGGCTCTCGCCGGACAGGGCCGGGTCGGAGTTGGCCACCACCACGCCGGTCAGCGTGCCGATGCCGATGACGAGCAGGACGAACACGCCGAGCGTCCACATGGTGGAGCGCACCGACCTGATCTTCGTCCACTCGGAGGCGATGGCGTGCCCGAGGTGCGTCCGCACGACCGGGATCGGCGACGTGTAACCGGGGTACGCAGAACCGGGCGCCGCCTCCCGGGTGGGCGCGGCCGGCGGCATCGGAGGCTGGGGGCTGCTCATCGGGGGTCCTCGGGCTTGGTCAGATCGGAGGTCGGGGCGGAGGCCGGCGGCGCGGGAGCGGCGCTCGCCTGCGGAGCCGGCGCGGCGGGCATGGCCGGCGCCTGGGGCGCCTCGCCGGCGGGCACGGCCGGAGCTTGGGGTGCCTGGGCGGCAGGCTGTGCGGGCGGCTGCGGTGCCTGGGGTGCCGGCTGCTGCGCGGACGGCTGTGGTGAGTGACCCGGCGGTTGGGCGTACGGGTTGGGGGGTGCCGCGGCGGAGGCGGCAGGGGGAGCCGGAGTGCCTCCAGGCGCCCCGTACGGGCCGCTCGGCGCCTGGCCCGGCGCGCCCTGCGGCGGCATCGCGAACGGGTGTCCGCCCTGCTGGGGCGGCGGCGGGGCGTACCAGCCGGGCTGGCCCTGGCCGGGCACCGGCATCGGGGGCTGTGCCCCGGGCGGCAGCGGCTGCTGCAGGCCTTCCTTCTGGTCGATGGTCGAGCGGTAGTCGACCGCGCCCTGCGTCATCCGCATGTACGCCTCCTCCAGCGAGGCCTGGTGCGGCGACAGCTCCCACAGCCGTACGTCGTGGTCGTGCGCGATGTCGCTGATGCGGGGGAGCGGCAGCCCGGTCACGCGCAGCGCGCCGTCCTGCTCGGGCAGCACGTGCCCGCCCGACTCGGTGAGCGCGGCGGACAGCTTCTCGCGCTGCTGCGGCTCGGTGTCGGGCGTCCGGACCCGCGCGAAGTCGGCGGAGTTCGCGGAGATGAAGTCCGTGACGCTCATGTCGGCGAGCAGCTGCCCGCGCCCGATGACGATGAGATGGTCGGCGGTCAGCGCCATCTCGCTCATCAGGTGGGAGGAGACGAAGACCGTACGGCCCTCCGCCGCGAGCGCCTTCATCAGGTTGCGCACCCAGAGGATGCCCTCGGGGTCGAGGCCGTTGACCGGCTCGTCGAACAGCAGCACCTGCGGGTCGCCGAGCAGCGCGGCGGCGATGCCCAGCCGCTGTCCCATGCCGAGGGAGAAGCCCTTGGACCGCTTCTTCGCCACGTCCTGGAGGCCGACGACCCCGAGCACCTCGTCCACCCGCTTGGCCGGGATGCCCGAGAGCTGGGCCAGGCACAGCAGGTGGTTGCGGGCGGCCCGGCCGCCGTGCACGGCCTTGGCGTCCAGCAGGGCACCGACCTGGCGGGGGGCGTTGGGCAGCTTGCGGTACGGGTAGCCGCCGATCGTCACGTGCCCGGCCGTCGGGTTGTCCAGACCGAGGATCATGCGCATCGTCGTCGACTTGCCCGAGCCGTTCGGTCCGAGGAAGCCCGTGACGGCCCCCGGCCGCACCTGGAAGGAAAGGTTGTACACAGCGGTCTTGTCGCCGTAGCGCTTCGTCAGGCCGACTGCTTCGATCATGCTCCGCACCCATCGCAAGGTTCAGGACAGCGGGGCACACGCCCCCGTAAGGGTTAGGAGGATATCGAGGCGCTGACGGTTCCGCCCAAATCAAAGTAAAGGGTGGAGCGCGACGCGCCCCGGCAGCGTCTAGGCGTCGCGCTTCTTCAGCAGCACGTACCCGCCGACCAGCGCCGCGAGCACCCACAAGCCCATGATTCCGAGGCCGCCCCATGGGCCGTACGGGGTGTCGTCGTCGAGGGGCGTGACCACCTGCATGATCTTGCTGCCGGCCTGGTCGGGAAGGAACCGGCCGACCTTCTTGGTCGCGTCGACATTGCCCAGGATGTTGGAGATGAGGAAGAAGAACGGCATCAGGATGCCCAGGGAGAGCATCGGCGAGCGCAGCATCGCGGCGACGCCCATGGAGAACATCGCGATGAGGGCCATGTAGAGGCCGCCGCCGATCACGGCACGCAGCACCCCCGGGTCGCCGATCTCCGCCCGGTGCTCGCCGAGCATCGCCTGCCCCAGGAAGAAGGCGGCGAAGCTGGTGACCAGACCGACCAGGAGAGCGAGACCGCCGGCCACCGCGATCTTGCTGAACAGGAAGGAGCCGCGCTTCGGCACGGCGGCCAGCGACGTGCGGATCATGCCGGTGCTGTACTCGTTCGACACCACCAGCACACCGAACACGATCATCGCGAGCTGCCCGAGGCTCATCCCCGCGAAACTGATGAACGTCGGGTCGAAGTCCGCCCGCTCCCGCGCGCCCATGGAATCGAACTCGTTCTTGGACAGGGCCGAGATCAGCATGCCGAGGGCGACCGTCACGACCACCACCAGCGAGAGGGTCCACACCGTGGACGCCACCGACCGGATCTTCGTCCACTCCGACCGTACGACCTGGGTCGTCGCCATGTTCAGCCCCTCTTCCAGCCGTCGCCCCACCGCTGTCCTGGTGGCTCGGGGCTCGTCTCGCTGTGTGCGTGATACTCCACCGACTCCGCGGTCAGCCGCATGAAAGCCTCCTCCAGCGACGCCTGTTGCGGGCTCAGCTCGTGCAGTGTGATCCCGTGCTGCGCCGCCAGCTCGCCGACGTGCTCGGCCTTGCCGCCGTCCACCTCCAGCACCCCGTCACCGCTCTCGACGGCCACGAGCCCGGCCTGGTGCAGCACGTCGAGCAGCCGCTCCCGCTGCGGGCTGCGGACCCGGACGTACGACCGTGAGTTGCGCGCGATGAAGTCGGCCATGGAGGTGTCCGCGAGCAGCCGCCCCTGCCCGATGACGACGAGGTGGTCGGCGGTCAGCGCCATCTCGCTCATCAGATGGGAGGAGACGAACACGGTCCGGCCCTGCGCCGCCAGGGACTTCATCAGGGTGCGGATCCAGTGGATGCCCTCGGGGTCGAGGCCGTTGACCGGCTCGTCGAACATCAGGATCCGCGGATCGCCGAGCAGCGCGGCCGCGATACCGAGCCGCTGCCCCATGCCCATCGAGAAGCCCTTGGTCTTCTTCTTCGCGACCGCCGTCAGCCCGACCGTCTCCAGTACCTCCCGCACCCGGCTGCGCGGGATGCCGTTGCTCTGCGCGAGGCACAGCAGGTGGTTGTAGGCGGTGCGCCCGCCGTGCCAGGCCTTGGCCTCCAGCAGGGCGCCGATGTACGTCAGCGGGTCCTTGAGCTGCTGGTAGTGCTTGCCGTCGATACGGACGTCGCCGGCGGTCGGGTGGTCGAGACCCAGGATCATCCGCATGGTCGTGGACTTGCCCGCGCCGTTGGGCCCGAGGAAGCCGGTGACGATGCCCGGTCTGACGGTGAAGGACAGGTTGTTGACCGCCACCTTCTCGCCGTAACGCTTGGTCAGCCCCTCGAGCTCAATCATGCCGCCACGCTAGAACGTGACAAAGCCCTCTGCCACCGGAGCGGCAGAGGGCTTTGCGGAGATTCAGTCTCCGTACGCCCGGTCGTTACCGGGACTGCTGGGCCGGGACCCCGCGGGAGATCGGCTCGTCCTCGGCGGGCGTACCGGCGGCGGCCACCGCGGCACCCGTGAGCGTGGCGAGCATCTCGCGGACGTTCGTCAGCTGGGCGTTGATGCTGTCGCGGCGGTTGGTCAGGGCCGCGAGCTCGCGCTCGGATTCCGAACGGATGCGGTCGGCCTTGGCGTTGGCGTCGGCCACGATGTCCTCGGCCTGGCGCTGGGCCGTCTCCACCGTCTGGCGGGCGCGGCGCTCGGCGTCCGTGCGCAGCTTCTCCGCCTCCAGGCGGAGCTGCTCGGCGCGGTGCTCGATCTCGGCGAGGCGCTTCTCGGCCTTGGCCTGACGGGACGCCAGGTCGCGCTCGGACTGCTCGCGGCGCTTGGCGAGGTTCGTCTCGAAGTCGGCGGCGGCCTGCGCGGCCTTGGCGCGGGTCTCCTCGAAGAGGGCGTCCGCCTCCTCGCGCTTGGACTGCGCGTCCTTCTGCGCCTCGGCACGCAGCTGGGCGGCGTCACTCTTGGCCTTCTCGACGATCCGCAGGCCCTCGTCCTCGGCCTTGGCCTTGCGCTCCGCGGAGTACGACTCGGCGTCGTTGCGCACCTGCTGGGCGGCCGACTCGGCGAGCTCGCGGTGCTGCTCGGCAGCGCGCCGGGCCTCCTCGCGCAGGTCCTTCGCCTCTTCCTCGGCGAGGCGGAGGATCTTCTCCACGCGCGCGCCGAGACCCGCGTACGACGGCTCGGCGTCGCTGATCTGGGCCTGGGCGTTCTGCGTCTCGAGGTGGAGCTCCTCGATGCGCTTTTCCAGAGCGGTGATGCGGGCGAGAGCGCTGTCACGGTCGGAGACGAGCTTGGAGATACGTTCGTCCACCTGAGCGCGGTCGTATCCACGCCGCACAAGCTCGAAGCCGTAGGGGGAAGTGTCGCTCATGGGGTTCCTGTCGAATGAGACCGGTGAGGTGATAGATGGAATCCTAGGGGCCGAAACGGTGTGTCATCGAGCGGATGCGCGTTTGATCTGCAAAATGAGACCCCTTTTGAGTGGCCGTCCGTCGGACTGCTTGCCAAAGACTTGGTCAAAGACCCCAGCAGACACCGGATTGGCCCCGGTTCGCTAGCTTTCCGAGGACTTGCCACCCGAACGGGGTGCGCCGACTGTCGCGCCTGCCTTGACTCCGTTGTCCTTGGCCGGGGACGGGGCCTCGAAGGATTCCAACGCCTCCAGGACGTCCTGGACACGGGAGATCTCGGCATTGATGTCCTCGCGGCGGCGGACCAGGACCTCCAGCTCGCGCTTGCCCTCCTCGACCGTGCGCTTGGCCTCGCGGATCGCCTCGGCCTTGAGCTCCTCGGCCTCCCGAACCAGCGTGGCCTTCTTCTGCTCGGCCTCCTTGAGCAGCCCCTCGGCCTTCTTCACCGCGGCGATCCGGACCTTGCCCGCCTCGGAGTTGGCCTCCGACACGATCTCCTTGGCCTTCGCCTGCGCCTTCGCGAGCTGCTCCTCCGCGGCCTTGACGAGCGCGTCGCAGCGGTCGCCCGCCGACTTCATCGCCTCGGCCGACTCCCGGCGGGCCCGCTCGTGCAGCTCCTCGATCTCCGCCGTGATGCGGTCGCGCAGCTCCTCGGCGCGCTCCCGGATCTGCGTGGCGTCCCGGCGCGCGCCGACCAGCAGCTCGTCCGCGTCCGTACGGGCCTTCTCCACCAGCGAGTTGCCCTCGACCGTCGCCTCGGACACGAGCCGGTCGGCCTCCTTGCGGGCCGCGCCCACCATCGTGTCGGCCTGCGACTCGGCCTCCGCGGTGGTCTTGTGCGCCTGCTGCTGCGCCTCGGTGAGCAGCTTGTCGGCCTCCGCCGTGGTCTCCGTGATGAGCTTGTCGACCTGCTCGGCCGCCTCGGAGCGCCGCTTGTTGGCGTCCTTGCGGGCCTCGTCCAGCGTCCGGTCGGCCTCCTCGCGCGCGGAGTTGAGGAGCCGTTCCGCCTCCGCCTCGGCGTCGGCCTTGACGCGCTCGGCCTCGCCGCGGACCCGCTCGGCGTGCTGCTGCGCCGAGCCGACCGTCTCGGCGGCCTCGGCCCGCAGCCGCTCCGCCTCGTCGGTGGCCTCCCCGACCAGCTGGTCGGCCTTCGCGACCGACTCGGCGCGCACGCGCTCGGCCTCCGCGGCCGCCTCGGAACGGAGGCGCTCCGCCTCGGAGATGGCTTCCGTGCGGACCCGCTCGGCCTCGGTGACCGTCTCCATCCGGAGCCGGTCGGTCTCCTGGATCGTCTCGGTCGTGAGCCGCTCCGCCTCGCCCCGCGCCTCGGTGATGAGGGTGTCCGCCTGCGTCGCCGCGTCCGAGCGGATGCGGTTGGCGTCCTCGCGGGCGTCCGCCCGGGTGCGCGCGGCGCTCTGCTCGGCCTCCGCGATGGCGTCCGACGCCTCCGTGCGCACCCGCTGGGCGTGCTCGGCGACGTCCGCGCGGATCCGCTCCGCCTCCGTGATCGCCTCGGACATCGTCCGCTCGGCGAGCGCCTTGGCGGCCTCGGTCTCCTCGTGCGCCTCGCGCCGCAGCCGGCCGGCGTCCTCGCTCGCCCGCTCCCGCTCGGCGTAGGCGTCGGCGCGGACCCGGTCCGCCTCCTCCTGAGCCTCCCGCCGCGTACGGTCCGCCGCGTGCTCGGCGGCGCTGCGCAGCCCGGCGATCTCCTCCTGCGCCTGCTCGTGCAGCCCCGCGACGGAGTCCCGGACCTGCTGCGCGTGCTGCTCGGCCGCCGACACCATCTCCGTGGCCCGCCGGTCGGCCTCCTCGATCAGCCGTACGGCCTCGGTCTGCGCCTCCTCCACGCGCTTGCGCGCGGAAGCCAGCAGCTCCTCGCTCTGCTCGCGGGCCCGCTCGCGCTCCTGGTCGGCCTCCTGCCGGGCACTGCCGAGGAGTTCCTCGGCCTCCCGGCGGCGCCGGTTGGCCTCCTCCTGGGCGGCGGCCAGCGTCTCGGACGCCTCCGTGGCCAGCCGTTCGGCGGCCGCCTGCGCCTCCGCGCGCACCCGGTCGGCGCTCTCCTGCGCCTCCGACTTCAGCCGCTCGGCCTCGCTCGCGGCCTCCGACCGCAGGCGCACGGCGACGGCCTCGCCCTCGGCACGCGCGGCCGACGCGTCGGACGCGGCCTCGTCGCGCAGCCGTTCGGCCTCCGCCTCGGCCTGCTGCTGGAGCGTGCGGATCCGCTCGGCGGCCTCGGCACGCAGCCGCTCGTTCTCCTCGGCGGCCTCGCGGCGGATCCGCGCGGCCTCCTCACGGGCGTCGGACAGCGCCTGCTCGGCCGCCGCCAGCCGCTCCTCCGCCTCCGTCTGGAGCCGCGTCAGCTCCTGGGCGGCCTCGGCGCGGCGGGCCTCCAGGGCCCGCTCGGTCTCCTCGTGCAGCTCCCGCGCCGCCCGCTCGGCGTCCGCCTTGAGGGCCTCGGCCTGCTCGACGACCTCCTCGCGGTGCCGCTCGGCCTCCTGCCGGGTGCGCTGAAGGGTCTCCTCGGCCTGACGGCGCAGGGTCGTCGCGCGCTCGATGGCCTCCGTACGGACCTTCTCGCTGTCCGTCTGGGCCGTCGTCCGCAGCTCGTCCGCGTCCGCCTTCGCCTTGGCGAGCAGCTCCTCGGCGGACTTCGCCGCCTCCTCGATCTGCGCCACGGCCTCCTTGCGGGCCTCGGCGCGGATCTTCTCGCCCTCTTCGACCGCGTCCGACCGCAG
Organism: Streptomyces chartreusis NRRL 3882; assembly: GCF_900236475.1. Classification (GTDB taxonomy): domain Bacteria; phylum Actinomycetota; class Actinomycetes; order Streptomycetales; family Streptomycetaceae; genus Streptomyces; species Streptomyces chartreusis_D. The sequence continues at coordinate 2,849,793 of NZ_LT963352.1, read as the reverse complement.
CTGCTCGGCCTCGCCGCGCAGCCGGCGGGCCTCCTCCTGGAGCTCGACCGTCTTGGCGCGGTACTCCTTGGTGTCGTCCTTCGCCGCGCCCTTGAGCTGCTCGGCGATGTCATGCGCCTCGGCCCGCAGCCGGTCCGCCTCGGCCTCGGCCTCCTTGCGGATCCGCTCGGCCTCCTCGGCCGCGGCCTTGGTGGTCTTCTTGGCGTCCTCGGACGCCTTGTTGAGGACCTCCTCGGCCGTCCGGGCCGCCTTGGACAGCTGGGTCGCCGTCTCCTCGGCGGTGAGCGTGCGGGCCTTCTCCGCGGCCTCCGCGACGATCTTCTCGGCCTCGGCGCGGGCGTCCGCGACGATCTGCTCGGCCTCGGACTTGGTGTTCTCGGCCTCCTTCGTGGCCTCCTCGACCAGCCGGGCGACCTGCTCCTTGGCGGTGCGCGTGCGCGTCTCGTTCGCGGACTCCGCGCTCGCCAGGGCCTTGGCGGCGGCCTCCTTGGCCTCGGCGACCAGCTTCTCCGACTCGGCCTGCGCCTTGCGCAGCGCCTCCTCGGCCTCCGCCATCCGCTGCTCGGCGGCCTTGCTCAGCTCCTGGGCCTGGCGGCGCGCGGACTCCGACTCCGTGGCGGTGGAGGTCCGCAGCTGCTCGGCGTGGTCGGTGGCCTCCTGGGCCTGGGTGGAGGCGGCGTTGAGCAGCCGCTCGGCGTCCGTGCGGGCACGCCGCAGGATCTGCTCGGCCTCGGCCCGGGCCTCCTCGGCGGCGCTCGTCAGCCGCTGCCGGGCCTCGGTCGTCAGCCGCTCGGCCTCCGCACGGGCGGTGGACAGGGCCTGCTCGGCCTCTGCGCGGGACTCGTCCAGCAGCCGGCGGGCCTGCTGCTCGGTACGGGCCCGCAGCTGCTCCGCCCACGCCACGTTCTCGTTGACGTGCGACTCGACCGTCTGGCGACGCTCGGCCAGCTCCTGGTCCAGCTGCTGGCGGCGGGTCACCGCCTCCTGGTGCAGCTCCGCCTGGAGGCGGGCCGCCTGCTCGGCGTGCTCCTGGAGGATCCGCTGGGTCTGCGCCCGGGCCTCGCTCAGCTCGCGGTCGGCGTCCGCCCGGATCTGGTCGGCCTGCATCTGCGCGTTGCGCAGCAACTGCTCGGCCTGCCAGCCGATGTCGCCCCCCTCGAAGGAGGGCCGGGACATGATGGTGCGCCGCGCCTCGTGCAGCTTGGCGCGCAGCACCTCGACCTGGTAGCCGAGGTCCTCGGCGTGCTGGATCGCCTTTTCCCGCTCGGTCTTCAGCCGCTTCATCTCGGCTTCGAACCGAGAGAGGTGGTCGACGTCAGCCGCCGGCTCTCGCTCCTGGCTCTCGTAGCCCCGCACTGCGCGGTCCCATCCGTCCCCTGGTCGCAACTCTCTCCAAACGAGCTCCGTCCATACGCCGAACGGGGCCCCCGGGGAATGGTGTCAGATCATCGGCGGAGCACGGGCTGCTGCCCCGACGCTCGTCCCCCGAAACCCGGACCCCGGTGGTCCTGCCGTCGCACGGCGGGACCGCGGTCACCCTGGACTGAGCGGCGACCGCCCCCAACCCTACCGGCCCCTATGTACGAGGGTCAGTGCTCAGGTGACTCAACGGGCGCCGAAGTGACCAGTTCTGTCAGTACGCCATGGCAGTCCTTGGGGTGCAGGAAGGTGATCCGTGACCCCATGGAACCGCGTCGCGGCTCTTCGTACAGCACGCGTACGCCCTTGTCCCTGATGTCGGCCGCCTCGGCGTCGACGTCCGCCGTACCGAAGGCGATGTGGTGGACCCCCTCCCCGTTCTTGGCGAGCCACTTCGCGACGGTGGAGTCCTCGCGGGTCGGCTCCAGGAGCTGCAGGTACGAGGCCCCGCCGTCGGACGTATCGTTGATCTTGAGCATGGCCTCGCGCACGCCCTGCTCCTCGTTGACCTCGGAGTGGAACACCTCGAAGCCGTAGGTGGCACGGTAGAACTCGACGGTCTTGTCGAGGTCGAAACAGGCGATCCCGATGTGGTCGATTCGCGTCAGCATGGATTCAGTGCAGCGCTCCGGAGGTGGTTACGCAACGTGCGCGCGATCACACCGACAGCCCGATGACGGCGTGGCGTACCGGTCAGTACATTCGAAGTAAACCCTCGTTCACTCCTCGGCTGTGCAGCCGGTAAGGGGATCGCAGCTCATGACTTCTGGAACTTCCGGAGCGAACAGCTCGGTGATCGTCGCGGGCGCGCGTACGCCCATGGGGCGGTTGCTCGGTTCGCTCAAGTCCTTCTCCGGAGCCGACCTCGGCGGCTTCGCGATCAAGGCCGCCCTCGACCGTGCGGGGATCGGTGGCGACCAGGTGCAGTATGTGATCATGGGGCAGGTGCTCCAGGCCGGGGCGGGGCAGATCCCGGCGCGCCAGGCAGCGGTCAAGGCCGGCATCCCGATGAACGTTCCGGCGCTGACCATCAACAAGGTGTGTCTGTCCGGGCTGGACGCGATCGCGCTCGCCGACCAGTTGATCCGTGCGGGTGAGTTCGACGTGGTCGTCGCCGGCGGCCAGGAGTCCATGACCAACGCCCCGCACCTGCTGCCCAAGTCCCGCGAGGGCTTCAAGTACGGCGCCGTCCAGATGCTCGACGCCATGGCCCACGACGGGCTGACCGACTCCTTCGACGGCGTCGCCATGGGCGAGTCGACGGAGAAGCACAACACGCGCCTGGGCATCGGGCGGGCCGAACAGGACGAGATCGCCGCGCTGTCCCACCAGCGGGCCGCCGCCGCCCAGAAGAACGGGCTCTTCGAGGCCGAGATCACGCCCGTCGAGATCCCGCAGCGCAAGGGCGACCCGGTGCTGTTCAGCAAGGACGAGGGGATCCGGGGCGACACGACCGCGGAGTCCCTCGGAAAGCTGCGCCCCGCCTTCGCCAAGGACGGCACGATCACTGCCGGTTCGGCGTCGCAGATCTCCGACGGCGCCGCGGCCGTCGTGGTGATGAGCAAGGCCAAGGCGCAGGAGCTCGGCCTGGAGTGGATCGCCGAGATCGGGGCCCACGGGAACGTGGCCGGGCCGGACAACTCGCTCCAGTCCCAGCCGTCCAACGCGATCCAGCACGCCCTGAAGAAGGAGGGGCTGGGCGTCGAGGACCTCGACCTCATCGAGATCAACGAGGCGTTCGCGGCGGTTGCCGTGCAGTCGATGAAGGACCTCGGGGTGTCCACCGAAAAGGTGAATGTCAACGGCGGCGCCATTGCCCTGGGTCACCCGATCGGGATGTCCGGTGCGCGGCTCGTCCTGCACCTCGCGCTGGAGCTGAAGCGGCGTGGTGGTGGCGTGGGCGCGGCGGCGCTGTGCGGTGGTGGTGGTCAGGGTGACGCGCTGATCGTGCGGGTACCGAAGGCCTGACGGCGGTTTCGGATCCCCCTTTCATGAACGGAGCTGTGATGCAGGACGTCTCCACGCTGGTGGCCCAGGCCAGGGAAGGGCGGCCGCGGGCCGTCGCCCGGCTGATCTCGCTGGTGGAGGGGGCGTCCCCGCAGCTCCGGGAGGTCATGGCGGCGCTGGCGCCGTTGGCGGGCAAGGCGTACGTCGTCGGGCTGACCGGGTCGCCGGGGGTCGGCAAGTCCACGTCGACGTCGGCGCTGGTGACCGCGTACCGCAAGCAGGGCAAGCGGGTCGGCGTGCTCGCCGTCGACCCGTCGTCCCCGTTCTCGGGCGGTGCGCTGCTCGGGGACCGGGTGCGGATGTCCGAGCACGCGTCGGACCCGGGCGTGTATATCCGCTCGATGGCCACGCGCGGGCATCTGGGCGGGCTCGCGTGGGCCGCGCCTCAGGCCATCCGGGTGCTGGACGCGGCGGGGTGCGATGTGATCCTCGTCGAGACGGTGGGTGTGGGGCAGTCCGAGGTGGAGATCGCCTCGCAGGCGGACACGTCCGTCGTGCTGCTCGCGCCCGGGATGGGCGACGGCATCCAGGCGGCCAAGGCCGGGATCCTGGAGATCGGTGACGTGTACGTCGTGAACAAGGCCGACCGGGACGGGGCGGACGCGACGGCTCGCGAGCTGAACCACATGCTGGGGCTGGGGGAGGCCCGGGGGCCCGGGGACTGGCGTCCGCCGATCGTGAAGACGGTCGCCGCGCGGGGGGAGGGTCTGGACGAGGTCGTCGAGGCACTGGAGAAGCATCGCGCCTGGATGGAGGAGCGGGGGGTGCTCGCGGAGCGGCGGATGGCCCGGGCGGCGCGGGAGGTCGAGACGATCGCGGTGACGGCGCTGCGGGAGCGGATCGGGGATCTGCACGGGGACCGGCGGCTGGGTGCGCTGGCGGAGCGGATCGTGGCCGGTGAGCTGGATCCGTATCGGGCGGCTGATGAGCTGGTTGCCGGGTTGACGGAGGGCTGAGCGCGGTGCCTGCGGCGGCCTGCGCGGCTTCGGTGGGGGTACGCGCTTTCGCCTACGCGCCGGTGGTGGGTCGGGGCCGCGCCGGGGGGTGTCCGTCCTCGGAACGGCGCGATGGGGTTGTGTGCCGACTGACTCCCCGTTGACGCGCCAACCGCTGCGGGCGGACACCCCCCGACACGTCCCCTTGCGTGTGTACGCGGGTGCGGGCCGCCCCAGCTGCGGGCCATCGTGCCTCCCCCAAGCCCTTCGAGCAGGGGGTACCCCCAGGGCGGCACGGGTGGGCGCAGCGGCACCCCGTTGCGCCGCGTTGCGCAACGCCCCGGCGTCAGCAGCGACCCCGGGGCGGTTGCAATCTGGCGGTGTTCGATCAGTCCTGGTCGTCCTGGTCGTCGTCCTGGTCGCGGTCCGCCGTGATCTTGCCCGTGCTGAGGTCGATCTTCCAGTCCTGCTCGGCGCCGCCGGACTTGTGCGTCTCGGCCTCCCAGGACTTGTTCTTGCCGTCCTCGTCCAGGTCCACGGACGTCACCGTGCCCTTGCCGCCGGCAGCCTTCGCGGCCTCCTCGGCCGTCACCGAAGCGCCCTTCAGAGCCGCCCGCACCTGCGCCGTGTCGTCCTCGTCGTCGGTGTGCGAACCGAGCACCTTGCCGCTGGACGGGTCGACGCTCACGCTGTGCCAGGTGTTGTCGCCGGAGAGGACGTCGACCTTCCAGATCACCTTGTCGCTGTCGTCCTCGTCGTCCAGCTCGGCGGACACCGCCGTACCGGACGTGTGCTTCAGCGCGGACGCGATGGCCTCGGGCGCCGTCACGCCGGTGGAAGCCGCCCGCGCGTCGTCGTCCCGGCCGTTGTCGTCGTCGTGGTCGTCCTGTGCGTCGGGACCGTCCTCGTCGCCGCGGACGTCGTCGTCCGACAGCCGGGTGTGGGCCGCCTGCCGCGCCGAGCCCCCGTCGTCACCCGTGGTCGCGAGAGCCGTGGCCGTGCCACCGCCGATCAGAGCGGCAGCGGTCACAGCGGCGATGACGATGTTGCGCTTCATGCGGATTCCTCCCGAGTCACTTCGTTTTCGACGTGTTCCAATCTGGCTGACCGAGGCTGAGAGGAACCTGAAGGCCCCTGAAGGGATCTTCAGCTTGGCTTTGCCACTCTTTACCCATGCGCCTGTTGATCGTGGAGGACGAGAAGCGGCTGGCCCTGTCGCTCGCCAGGGGCCTGACGGCCGAGGGGTACGCCGTGGACGTCGTCCACGACGGACGGGAGGGGCTGCACCAGGCCTCGGAGGGCACGTACGACCTGGTGATCCTCGACATCATGCTGCCCGGGCTCAACGGCTACCGGGTCTGCGCGGCCCTGCGCGCCGCCGGGCACGAGGTGCCGATCCTGATGCTCACCGCCAAGGACGGCGAGTACGACGAGGCGGAGGGGCTCGACACCGGTGCGGACGACTATCTGACCAAGCCCTTCTCGTACGTCGTGCTCGTCGCCCGGATCAAGGCGCTGCTGCGGCGGCGCGGGGCGGGTGCCGGGGCCTCGCCCGTGCATGTGCACGGGGATCTGAAGGTGGACACCGCGGCCCGGCGGGTGTTTCTGGGGGAGGACGAGGTCGCCCTGACCGCCAAGGAGTTCTCCGTGCTGGAGCACCTCGTGCTGCGGGCCGGGGAGGTCGTATCCAAGTCCGAGATCCTCGAACACGTGTGGGACTTCGCGTACGAGGGTGATCCCAACATCGTCGAGGTGTACGTCAGCACCCTGCGGCGGAAGCTGCGGGCGGGGCTGATCCGGACCGTGCGCGGTGCCGGGTACCGGCTGGAGACGTCGCCATGAGGCGGCTGTTCGGGTCCGTCCGGGCGCGGGCCACGCTCGGTGCGACGCTCGTCGTCGCGGTGGCGCTCGTCGCCGCCGGGGCCGCCGTCCTGCTGTCCCTGCGGTTCAACCTGATGGGCGAGGCCGGCACCCGGGCGGAGCGCTCGGCGCGGGCGGTCGCCGCCGAGCTCGCCGCCGGGACGCCGTACGACAAGCTGTCCGGGCTGGACGGCGACGACGGGCCGGTCCAGGTGCTCGCCGAGAAGAAGCGGGTGGTCGCGGTCAGCGAGGATCTGGAGAAGATCAGCGGTACGGACTCCGACCGGGTGAAGCCGCTGCCGCCGGTGGCGCCCCGCGGGGACGATGACGACGACTCCGACGACCACGAGGAGTCCCTCGAACCCGGGGAGATCGCCGGGGAGAGCACCTTCAGCAACGGGTCCGCGACGATCGACGGCGACACGGAGGACTACCGGTTCGCCGCCGTCGAGGTCGAGACCCAGGACCGGGGCCGTCTCAAGGTCTATGCCGGTGCCCCGCTGGCCGCCGAGCACGGGGCCGTGCAGACCGCGACGACGGTGATGCTGATCGGGTTCCCGCTGCTGCTCGGCGTCGTCGCGGGCGTGACCTGGCTGGTCACCCGGCGGGCGCTGCGGCCGGTGGAGGGCATCCGGAGCGAGATGGCCGCGATCACCGCCTCCGAGGATCTCGCGCGGCGTGTGCCGGAGCCGCAGACGCACGACGAGGTGGCCCGGCTCGCCCGGACGACGAACGAGACGCTCGCGGCCCTGGAGGCCTCCGTGGAGCGGCAGCGGCGCTTCGTCGCCGACGCGTCCCACGAACTGCGGAGCCCGATCGCCTCGCTGCGGACCCAGCTGGAGGTGGCCGCCGCGCATCCCGAACTGCTGGACCTCGACGGGGCGGTGGAGGACACCGTACGGCTGCAGCGGCTCGCCGCCGACCTGCTGCTGCTGGCCCGGCTGGACGCGGGGGAGCGGTCCAACGACGCGAAGGTCGACCTCGCCGGGCTGGCCCGGGAGGAGGCCGAGGGGCGGACGGGCGTGACGGTGGACGCGGAGCCGGTGAACGTGGCCGGATCGCGCGGGCAGTTGGGACGGGTGCTCGCCAATCTGCTCGACAACGCCCAGCGGCATGCCCGGTCGGCCGTCACGGTGAGCGTGCGCCGGGAGGGTGATCTGGCCCTGGTCGGGGTGGCGGACGACGGGGACGGCGTGCCCGAGGCCGACCGGGAGCGGATCTTCGAGCGGTTCGTACGGCTGGACGCCGCCCGCAGCCGGGACGACGGCGGTGCCGGGCTGGGACTCGCCATCGCCCGGGACGTCGCCGTCCGGCACGGCGGCACGCTCACGGCGGGGCAGGGGCCCGCAGGCGGAGCTCTGTTCGAACTCCGCCTGCCGCTCGCCTAGTCAGGGGCTGCGGTTACGGGCGTCCGCGCTGGGCGCGCAGGTGCTCCGCGATGGGCTTGAGGGCCTTGTCGAGTTCCGTCAGGGCCTCGGGGGGCAGCAGGTCGATGAAGTGCCTCCGCACGGATGCCACATGGTGGGGCGCGACCTTCTGCATCGTCGCCATGCCGTGGTCGGTGAGGACCGCGTAGAGCCCCCTGCGGTCGGACTCGCAGTTCTCCCGCCGGACCAGGTTCGCGTTCTCCATGCGCGTGATCTGGTGCGAGAGGCGGCTCTTGGACTGGAGGGTGGCGGAGGCGAGGTCGCTCATCCGCATCCTCTGGTCCTCCGACTCGGAGAGATTCACCAGGATCTCGTAGTCGTTCATTGTCAGGCCGAACGGCTGCAGGTCCTTTTCGAGCTGGTACGTCAACAGCCTGTTGACCTCCAGGTGGGTGCGCCAGGCGCACTGCTCCGCATCGGTCAGCCAGCGGGTGGCCGTCTCGGTCTCCATGAATGAAGTCTACCTAAAATGTTGAAAGGCGAACTAGTGAGGGTCTTCGCGTGACGGAGCGCACCCGCCGAACATCGGTGCGCAGGCGTTCGATGTCACACTCCGCAGACTACCGCTCACAGCCCGAAGCGACGCTGGAGGTCCCCCAGCTGTCCGGGAAGGCGCGGTACGCCGGACGGCCCTGCCTGGGGGCTGTGCGCCCCGCCGCCGGGCACGCCGGCCCGGTGCGGAACGGCCCCCGTGGCCTGCTCGGCCATCAGTGTCTCGGACGACTGGAGCAGGACCGTGCCGGCGCCGACGAACTCGAACTGGTGCTCCTCGCCGGAGGCTCCGCCGAGGCCCGTCAGTGCACGTAGACCGCCCATCACACCGGTCATGTACCCGTGGTCGTAGTGGTGGCAGGGGGAGGGGCAGTCGGCCCAGCCGACCAGGGCCTGTGGGTCGACCCGGATGGGGGGTTCCATGAACACCACGGGGCCGTTCGACGCGGCCACGAACTTTCCGGTTCCGATGAGGGTCAGGAAACCCGGCACGATTGATTGCTTCAGTGACAGAGTTGGCTGAAAAGCGAGCAGATTGCCGGAGCGAATGGTCAGGTTGCCGTCTTCCAGGTCGTACGAGTTCACGTCGAAGGCCCGGTCGGCGAGGAGCATCTTGCCCGAGCCCTCCGCCACGACCCAGTCGCTCGCGTGCAGTGGCGAATGGAAGGACGTACGGACGAGACGGTCCAGCCGGCCGTGTCCGACGCCGTTGAAGTCGATCGAGCCGTAGTAGGCGATCATCTTCCCCTTCTGGAGGAACCACTGGCTCCCCTTGAGTTCCACGCAGAAGGTGTAGGCGTTGACGTTGTCGTCGGGCGGCAGCGTCGCCGGGTCGAAGACCGCGGGGCCGGCGCCCGGGGTTCCGTAGGTGCTCACAGCTTCTCCTCCGACGCCTGGACGTACACCGCACCGCTCCCGCTGAGCTCCAGCTGGAACGCCTCGCCCGAGCCGCGGCCCACCATGTCCCGCCAGCCCAGGGCCGTGGACAGCTTGTTGCGGACCTCCCCGTGGTGGGCGACGTAGGCCTGCGGGTCCACGTGCACCGGCCGCTGGGGTGTGATCGGGATCTCGATCACCCCGCCGTGGGCCATGACCGCGACGGCCCCGTGTCCCTTGAGCGTGGTCGTGAACAGTCCCTGGCCGCTGACCTGCCCGCGCACCATGCCCATGACGCCGCCCTGCGACCCCAGGAACATCGTGCCCTGCTGGAGCGTGCCCTCGAAGGCCAGGAGGCGGTCCGCCTCCACGTACAGCGTGTCGCCGGACAGCTGGATCACCTGGACGTGATGCCCGCCGTGCCCGAAGAGCACGGTGCCGCTGCCCTCGACGGTCATCAGGGGTGTGTCCTCGTCGGCGACCCGGCGGCCGATCATCGACATGATCCCGCCCTGGCCGCCGGCCATGTTGGGCGTGAAGGACACCTCGCCCTTGTAGGCGAGCATCGCGCCGCGCTGGCTGAACAGCCGTTGGCCCGGCGCGACCGTCGCCTCGACCATCTTCGCGTTGATCTCCCGGAAGGCCATCTCACACGTCTCCCGCGATCGTGTTCCGCTCGCTCGGCTGCACGTACACCAGCCCGTCCCCCTCGAACCGCATCTGGAAGGCCTCGCCGCCGCCCTCCCCGAGCAGCGTGCGGAACGTCACGCCGGACTGGAAGGACTGCCGGAGATTCCCCTGGTGCGCCACATACGCCCCCGGGTCGACGGTCAGCGGATACTGCGGACTCACCCGCAGCACCACCGCCGGGCCGTCCGACATGATCGCCGCCTGACCGTGGCCCTCGACGGTCGTCGTGAACAGGCCGTTGCCCTGTGAGGCCCCGCGCAGGCCGGTGAACTCCGTCCCCGTGCGCAGCCCGCCGTCGGTCGCGAGCAGGTTGCTCGACTCCACGTAGAGCTTGTCGCCCTGGAGGCCGACCAGGTTGATCTCGGAGGCTCGGTCCGCGAACCAGCAGGTCCCCCGCCCCTTCACTTCCATCAACGTCATCTGCTCGCCGGTCAGCCGCCGGGTCACCATGCCCCGTATGCCCTCGCCGCCGCCGCTGAGCTTCTTGAAGGCCATCTCGCCGTCGTACGCGACCATCGAGCCGTTCTTCGCCTTCACGGCGTCTCCGGTCATGTCGACGGCGAGCACCTTGCTGCTCTGAAGTCGGAACATCGCCACGTACGCGAAGGTAGCCGCAGGTCGGGCCCCGTGGACAGGGCCTGTGGGTGGAGAACGACCCTGAGCGCACCCCTAGGGGCCGGGGCCCGTGGCGGTTTGCCACAATGGGCGGGACGCTTGTGCGTGCGTTCACAAACCGTCAGCCGTACAGACCGTTCAGATCGTTCAGACCGCCGCGTCTCTCCCACCGAAGGTGACCCGTGGACCTCAAGACCGCCACCGCCATCCGCCGCCTCCGCCTGGTCTCGGCCCCCGAGGCGATCTCCTTCCTCCTCCTGCTCGTCTGCTCGGTGCTGAAGCGGACCACGGACTTCAATGCCGTGCCGGTGATGGGCATGGTGCACGGTGTCCTGTTCATCCTGTACGTGATCTTCTGGGCCGACGCGTGGAACCGGACGAAGTGGTCGGTGAAGACCGCCGCGCTGTACTTCGTGCTCTCGGTGCTGCCGACCGGCGGGTTCTTCGCGGAGCGCAAGCTGCGGCGTGAGGCCGAGGACGCGGTCATCGCCTCCCGGGCACGCCGGGAAGGGGCTGTGCAGGCATGATCGTCGCCTTCTCCGTGACGCCGCTGGGCGTCGGCGAGGACGTGGGGGAGTACGTCGCCGACGCCGTCCGCGTGGTGCGCGAGTCGGGCCTGCCCAACCGGACCGACGCGATGTTCACCTCGATCGAGGGCGAGTGGGACGAGGTCATGGACGTCGTCAAGCGCGCCGTCGCCGCGGTCGAGCAGCGGGCTCCGCGGGTGTCCCTGGTCCTCAAGGCGGACATCCGCCCCGGAGTGACGGACGGGCTCACCTCCAAGGTGGAGACGGTGGAGCGGCACCTCTCCGAATAGGCCGCGAGGACCACAGCCCCGGCTCGTGACGAGCCGGGGCTTCGCTGTGCCGGCAGTTCCCTCTGATGACCCGTGCGGCTCGCGCAGTCCGACGCGCCGACCCACGATGAGGGCTCAGGGCCGACCGCCGTCCCCCTGCCGGACCCGGCGGTCGCCGTCTGCCCAGCGAAGGAAGGGCCTGCCGGTGAACACTTCGACGTATACGTCCCAGTCGGCGTTCGACGGCTCCAGGCTGCGCGTCATCCTGCTCGTCGATCTCCACGAAGGCGCCCAGCAACGGTTCCTCGACGCGTACGAGCACATGCGCAGCCGTGTCGCGTCGGTTCCCGGTCACCTCGGTGACCAGCTGTGCCAGTCCGTGGAGAACCCGTCCCAGTGGCTCATCACCAGCGAATGGGCGACTGCGCCGCCGTATCTCGCCTGGGTGAACAGTGAGGAGCACCTCGAGACCGTCAGGCCCATGCAGGACTGCGTCCGGGACATCCGGTCGCTGCGTTACAACATCGTCCGTGAGACCGGGCGGGCCCTGCCGCCCACCGCCGGGACCGCCGAGGGGGTCCAGGCTCCGGTGCGGGTGGGCGACGGAGTGACGCGCCACGCGCTGACGTTCACCGTCAAGCCCGGCTCCGAGTCGAAGGTCGCGGACATCCTCGCCGGATACGCGCCGCCCCAGGCCCGCGCCGACGACTCCACCCGACTGCGCCGGACGACGCTGTTCATGCACGGCAACCGAGTCGTCCGCACCGTCGAGGTGGAGGGCGATCTGCAGACGGCGCTGCGCCACGTCTCGCGTCAGCCGGAGGTGCGGGCAGTCGAGGAAGCCCTCAATCCGCACCTGGAACAGAGCAGGGACCTGGCCGACCCCGCGTCGGCACGGGCCTTCTTCATCCGCGCGGCCATGCCGGCCGTACACCATGTGGCGCGTGGCGGACCGGAGCCCGCCGGTCTGCGGCGGCACGCCCTGTACTACCCGGCCCGTGAGGGCTGCGGCATGGCGCTGGCACGGCTGCTCGCCCAGCAGGACGAGACCGCCGCGGCCGACCCCGTCGGCCCCGTGCACCGCAGCACCGTCTTCCACCGGGACGACCTGGTCGTCCGTCTCATCGACACGCGGGATCCCGAGACCGATCCGGCCAGGGCGCTCGGCGTGCACGGCCCGAGGAAGGCCGCTGTGCTGGCCCGCCTGCTCGACGGCGCCGCACTCGGCGTCGAAGGGCCGCTCACGAGCGACCGGGACGCCACCCGCCTCCTGGCGCACACCGACATGACGCTGATCACCGATCGCAGGGCTGCCCAGTCCTGACGGTCCGTGGACGACACCCGCCCATGGACGACACCCCCGCTGAGCGCGGGGCCCACACAGACCGACCTGGAGACGGACATGTACAAGACGCGCCCGCGCATCGTGGACCTCAGCGAGACCGAGCCGAACCGCAAGCGTGGCGGCGACCTGCGCACCCTGCTCACGCCCCTCACGGTGGGCTCCACGAGCGGGTTCATGGGCCTGGCCATCATGCAGCCGGGTGAACGCATCAGCGAGCACTACCACCCGTACTCGGAGGAGTTCGTCTACGTCGTCCAGGGCGAGCTGGAAGTCGACCTGGACGACGTGACCCACCCGATCCGCGCCGACCAGGGCCTCATGGTCCCCATCGGCATGCGGCACCGCTTCCGCAACGTCGGTGACGTCGAAGCCCGGATGGTCTTCCACCTGGGTCCGCTGGCTCCGAAGCCGAGCATGGGCCACGTCGACACGGAGGCCCTGGAGGGGAACGCGAGCGGCGAAACGTACCCGGCCGTGCAGGAGGACGGCGCGCAGCCCGAGCGACGCGGGGTGCCCTCGTGACCCGGCGGGTGGCGGTCACCGGCATCGGTGTCGTCGCCCCGGGCGGTATCGGGGTGCCGGCCTTCTGGGACCTCCTCTCGAGCGGCCGTACCGCGACGCGCGGCATCACACTGTTCGATCCCGAGGGGTTGCGGTCACGTATCGCGGCCGAGTGCGACTTCGACCCGCTCGCGCACGGGCTCGATCCCGGCCTGGTCGAACGCGCCGACCGGTACATACAGTTCGCCGTCGTCGCCGCCGCCGAGGCGGTGGCCGACAGCGGCATCGAGTTCGGCGCCGAGGACCCCTGGCGCGTGGCCGTCTCGCTCGGCAGCGCCGTGGGCGGCACGACCCGCCTGGAGCACGACTACGTCCTGGTCAGCGAGCGAGGGCAACGCTGGGACGTCGACCACCGCGCCGCCGGCCCGCAGCTGCACCGGGCGTTCTCGCCCAGCACCCTGGCGTCCGACGTCGCCGAGTACTTCGGCGCCCAGGGGCCGGTGCAGACCGTGTCGACCGGCTGCACCTCCGGACTCGACGCGGTGGGCTACGGCTTCCACACGATCGAGGACGGCCGCGCCGACATCTGCGTCGCCGGAGCGTCCGACTCCCCGATCTCCCCGATCACCATGGCCTGCTTCGACGCCATCAGGGCGACATCGCCGAACAACGACGACCCGGCGCACGCCTCCCGGCCCTTCGACGCCCACCGCGACGGATTCGTCATGGGAGAAGGCTCCGCCGTGCTCGTCCTGGAGGAGCTCGAACACGCCCGTGCCCGTGGCGCGCACGTCTACTGCGAGATCCGCGGCTACGCCACCTTCGGCAACGCGTACCACATGACCGGACTGACCAGCGAGGGCCTGGAGATGGCGAGGGCCATCGACACCGCGCTCGGACAGGCCCGGCTGGATCCCTCACTCATCGACTACGTCAACGCCCACGGCTCGGGCACCCGCCAGAACGACCGTCACGAGACCGCCGCGGTCAAGCGGTCCCTGGGCGCCCACGCCTATGACACGCCCATGAGTTCGATCAAGTCCATGGTGGGCCACTCGCTCGGTGCGATCGGCGCGATCGAGGTCGTCGCCTGCGTGCTGGCCCTGGCCCACCAGGTGGTCCCGCCGACGGCGAACTACGAGACCCCGGACCCCGAGTGCGACCTGGACTACGTACCGCGCACCGCGCGCCCGCGCAAGCTCGCCAACGTGCTGTCCGTGGGCAGCGGCTTCGGCGGGTTCCAGTCCGCAGTGCTCCTGACAGAGCCGGCCGGGAGGAATCGATGAGTGCTCAGCCGAACCGTCGCACCGCCATCACGGGGATCGGTGTGGTCGCGCCCAACGGACTGCAGACGGAGACCTACTGGAAGTCCGTCGCGGAGGGCCTGTCCGTACTCGACCGGATCGCCCGGGAGGGATGCGGGCACCTTCCGCTCCGCGTCGCCGGCGAGGTGCGGGGATTCGACCCCACGGCGCTCATCGAGGAGACCTTCCTCGTCCAGACCGACCGCTTCAGCCACTTCGCGATGGCCGCCGCCGGTGCGGCCCTGAAGGACGCGGGACTGGGCGATGCGGCCGGCGACTCCCCGTACTCCGTCGGTGTGGTCACCGCCGCCGGGTCCGGTGGCGGCGAATTCGGCCAGCGGGAGCTGCAGAAGCTGTGGGGGCAGGGGTCCCGCTTCGTCGGTCCCTACCAGTCCATCGCCTGGTTCTACGCGGCCAGCACGGGCCAGATATCCATCCGCAGCGGCTTCAAGGGTCCCTGCGGCGTGGTCGCGAGCGACGAGGCCGGCGGGCTGGACGCCGTCGCGCACGCCGCCCGGACCGTGGGGCGGGGAACCGACGTGGTCGTGGTCGGGGCGGCCGAAGCGCCGCTCGCTCCGTACTCGATGGTCTGCCAGCTCGGATACCCGGAACTCAGCACGGTCGAGGACCCGGCGCGGGCCTACCGCCCCTTCACCTCCGAGGCCTGCGGCTTCGTCCCGGCCGAGGGCGGTGCCGTGCTGATCGTCGAGGACCTGGACCGCGCACGCCGACGCGACGCGGACGTCCGCGCCATCGTGGCGGGCCATGCGGCCACGTTCACCGGCGCCTCGCGCTGGGACCGCTCACGGGAGGGGCTCGCCCAGGCCGTCCGCGGTGCCCTCGACGAGGCCGGCTGCGCACCGGAGGAGATCGACGTGGTCTTCGCCGACGCGATGGGTGTCCCGGAGGCGGACCGCGCCGAGGCCCTCGCCCTCGCCGACGCCCTCGGCCCGCACGGCACCCGCGTGCCCGTCACGGCTCCCAAGACCGGCATCGGGAGGTCCTACTGCGGGGCACCCCTGCTGGACGTCGCCGCCGCGGTGATGGCCATGGAGGAAGGACGGATCCCGCCCACGCCCAACGTCTTCGACGTCTGCCACGACATCGACCTGGTGACGTCGACGGCGCGCCCGGCCGAGCTGAGCACGGCCCTGGTCCTCAGCCGTGGACTCATGGGCTCCAACGCGGCGCTGATACTGCGCCGCGACCCGGGACCGGCCGCCCGGTGAAGCCCACAGCACCCGTACGACAAGGAGAACGCGTATGAGCAGTGAAGTGACCCTCGAAGAGCTGGCCGCACTGATGAAGAAGGCCGCCGGTGTCACCGTCGACCCGCACGACCTCGAAGCCCGGGTGGACACCCCCTTCGCCGAGTTCGGGCTGGATTCGCTGGGCCTCCTGGGCATCGTGGGCGAGCTGGAGAACCGGCACGCCCGGGCGCTGCCCACCGACGCGGAGAAGTGCAGGACCCCCCGCGACTTCCTCGACCTCGTCAACAGCACCCTCACGGCAGGAGCCTGAGATGGCAGGGCACACCGAGAACGAGATCACCATCGCCGCACCCCTCGACCTCGTCTGGGACATGACCAACGACATCGAGAGATGGCCGCAGCTGTTCAGCGAGTACGCGGCCGCCGAGGTGCTGTCCCGGCAGGGCGACACGGTCACCTTCCGCCTGACCATGCACCCCGACGAGAACGGCAAGGTGTGGAGCTGGGTGTCGGAACGGACCACCGACCGCGACAAGCTCACCGTCACGGCACGCCGGGTCGAACCCGGTCCGTTCGAGTACATGAACATCCGCTGGGAGTACGAGGAGACCCCCGACGGCATCCGGATGCGCTGGACCCAGGACTTCGCCATGAAGCCGGACGCGCCGGTCGACGACGCCGGGATGACGGACATCATCAACCGCAACTCGCCCGTCCAGATGGCCCTCATCCGCGACCGCATCGAGCAGGCCGCCGACGAGCGGCGGACCTCGCCCGTCACGCCCGCCTGAACGCCGCCGCGTTAGGAGACCTCATGCACCACGCCCTGATCGTCGCCCGGATGGCCCCGCACTCGGCCCCGGACATCGCCGAGGTCTTCGCGGCCTCCGACCGCGGCGAACTGCCCCGCCTCGTCGGGGTGACCCAGCGTTCCCTCTTCCAGTTCGGCGATGTGTACATGCACTTCATCGAGGCCGAGCAGGACCCGGCCCCCGCCATCGCGCGGGTGGCCGGGCACCCCGAGTTCCGTGACATCAGCAGCAGGCTCGAGGCGTACGTCAGCCCGTACGACCCGCAGACCTGGCGCGGTCCGAAGGACGCGATGGCGCAGTGCTTCTACCACTGGGAGAGAGACGCGGCCCCGGCCACCCGGTGACGCCGGGAAGAGAAGGCCGCCGCCCGTGAGGGCGGCGGCCTTCCTTCTCTTCTCGTGCGGCCGGGAGCCGTGCGGCCGGGAGCTACGAGGAGCGCGCCAGTGCCGGCAGCAGACGCAGGGCGTTCTCCCGGTTGATGCCCCTGAGCTGCTCGGGTGAGACGAAGGGGTCGCTGTCCAGAGCGGGTACGGCGATGTCGGCGACGACCTGTGCGGGGGTGGGCGGCCAGTCCGTGCCGAACAGGACCCGGCCGGGATCCACCGTGGCCAGCAGCGTGGGCGTGGCGGAGGGGGACATGGGGCCCGCCGTGTCGAAGTAGAACCGGTGGAGGTAGTCACGGACCCTGCCCGGCTCGATCCCGGGGGTGAGGTGCCCGCCGAAGAGTTCGAGCCGAGTGGCCATGTACGGCAGGAAGCCTCCTCCGTGGGGAAGGACGAAGCTGAGATTCGGATAGCGGTCCAGGGTGCCGTTGCGGATCAGGTTGATGGCCGCGCGTGTGGTGTCCATGAGGAAGTCGCACACGAAGGGCGGCATCCCCGGCAGTCCGGGGCTGCCGCCGGGATCGCCGGCCTTTCCGGCCGGCACTTCCATGGGGTGCGTGCTGACGACGGCGGACCGGTCGTTCAGTTCCTCCAGGAGGCGGTCGTGGCCGGCGTCGCCGAGGTAGACACCGTCCATGCTCGTTCTCGTGCTCACTCCGACGGCCCCGAGCTCGTCGAGTCCGAAACGGAGGCTCCACTGGGAGAGCTCCAGGTCGTCCAGGAACACAGGAGTGAAGAAGGCGAAGCGCGCGGGGTGGTCCTCGACGACGTCGGCCGCCGCCCGCAGGGCGATCCGTGCGCTCTCCTGGCGCTGCGCGCGTTCGCGGAACCGTCCGAGCATCGCGACGGTCATGACGGCGGTGCTGATGCCCGTCTTGTCCATGACCTGCAGAGCCGCGTCCAGGTCCCAGCGTGTCCACCAGGGCAGCCTCTCGCGGTTGACGACACCGCGTTCTTCCGCCCAGTCCAGCCAGGCCGGCGCGGTGAAATGGTGGTGGACGTCCACTCGGCCCGCGACGGGGCCTTCTTCGAATGTCATCGGCATGTCCTCGGCGTGGTCGTTTCGGTGGGTGCTCAGTCGCGGCAGAGCACGGTCTGCAGTACGTCCGTCAGGACACGGCCGGCGGACGGCAGGTGGGTGGGGGCGCGCCAGGCGACGAAACCGTCCGGGCGCACGAGGACGGCACCGTCGGCGGCGGTGCCGTGCAGCGCCGCCCAGTCGGCATCCGGCTCGGGAACGAGGTCGTGGTCAGGGCCGTCTCCGACGAGATACACCTCGACCGGAACGCCCAGGTTCTCGCCGGCCTGCTCCGCGGCGCGGCGCCACTCGTGGCCTTCGGCCCCGGCGAGCACCACGAAGGAACGCTCGTACAGATCGAGAGTGGAGATCCTGGCGCCACGCGCCCAGACCCACATATGGGGTGCGCGGCTCCCCGGCGCTCCGTCGATCAGGAAGGTCTCCGGGACGACCGGCTGCTGAGGGGAAGCGCCCACCACGGCTTTCGAGGCGTACCGGTAGCAGAGCGCGACCGTCATGAGGTCCGCCGCGTCGTTGTTGCGTCCCGCTGCCGGGCGGAACGCGGGGTGCTGCTCCTCGGCGGCCTGCCGGGAGGCCCGTGCGCTCGTCGTGACAGCGACCGGCCGACGTTCGCACTCGTAGGTGTCGAGCAGCGGCAGGCCGGCCCAGCCGCCGAGTACCGCGGCGAGCTTCCAGGCGAGGTTGTGGGCGTCCTGGATCCCGGTGTTGGAGCCGAACGCCCCGTTGGGCGGCATTTCATGAGCCGCGTCACCGACCAGAAAGACCCGCCCCCGCCCGTAGCTGTCCGCGACTCGTTTGGAAGCGTGCCAGGGCGCTTTCCCTGTGATCTCGACATCAATGTCCGGAACACCGGCGGCCGCGCGAATATGCGCGGCGCAGCGCTCGTTTCCGAAGTCCTCCAGGGTTTCGCCCCGATCGGGGTACCAAGGGATATGGATGACCCACCGCTCCTCGTTGTCCACGGGCAGCAAGGCGCCTTCCCCCTGTGGATCGGTGGTGTAACAGACGATGAAGCGCCTCGGTCCGACGTATTCCTTGAGGGTCTTGCTCCGGAACGTGACACTGACGTTGTGAAACAGGGCACCGGGCCCGGACTGGCCGATACCAAGACTTTTGCGAACGGGGCTTCTCGGGCCATCGGCGGCCACCAGGAAATCAGCTTTCACGGAATAGGTCTCACCGGTGTCCCGGCGCATGATCCGGGCCAGGACTCCCTCTTCGTCCTGCGCGAAGGAGAGCAGCTCCGCCCCGAAGCGGATGTCTCCGCCCCGGCGCGCGCGGTTCAGCAGGACCGGCTCCAGGTCGTTCTGGCTGCACAGACACCAGTTCGAGGAGCTGACCCGGGAGACGTCCATGCCTGCGGCGATGTCGTCGACGATCCACCTGCGCTGGTCCCCGACGAGGGTGTCCACCTGGAGCACGCCGTCGTTCCCGGCGAGAGCGAAGGCAGCCTCCCGCACACTCTGCTCCAGTCCGGCGGTCCGGAAGATCTCCATGGTGCGCACGTTGTTCCCGCGGCCCCGCGGGTGCGTCGACGTCTCGGCGTGCCGCTCCACGAGCATGTGCTCGATTCCAAGACGACCCAGGAACACGGAGGTGGAAAGACCCACCAGGGATCCGCCTGCGATGAGAACTGGTACAGATTCCACTCCGCGTCCGTTCACTGGTTTCCTCGTCATCCGGCGATTACCCAGCCCGGGAACGGTGGACTGGCCCGTCCATGATGTTTACCAAGCAGGACCTACGCGCGCGATCCGGGGCGCCCCGGGGTACGCCGGCCGGGTAACCGGAGCAGTTTTGCGCACATACTGCGGTGCTCGGACTCATATGGCCCAGCAGTGTTTGCGGCGCAGCGCCGGCCGGGAAATCGTGTGACCGACCGACGGAACTCTCGACCCCGGGACCAGCCATGACGCAAGCGTTCGCATCCGAGGAAATGTCGCCCGAAGAGGCCGCTGCCGCCGCCTCGGCCTGCAGCCGGGAGTTTCGCGCCGACCCGCATCCCGTCTACGCCGCGCTCAGGGCTTCAGCGCCCGTATGCCCGCTGAAGCCCCCGCACGGGGTCGACACGTTTCTCATCACCCGGTACGACGACGCCCGTGCCGCCCTGGCCGATCCCCGGCTGAGCAAGGACATGTACGGCGCCATCGACGCCTACCACCGGATCTTCGGCGACTCGTCGATCGCCCTGGACGACAACATGCTCTTCTCGGACCCTCCGAAGCACACGAGGCTCCGCAGGATCGTCGGCACCACCTTCACCCCCAAAAGGGTGGAATCGCTGCGTCCGAAGGTCCAGAAGATCACCGACGAACTGCTGGACCGCTGCCCGGCATCGGAGCCCGTGAACCTCCTCCAGGAGTTCTGCTTCCCGCTGCCGCTGCACGTGATCTGTGAACTCCTCGGCGTCCCGGAGAACGAACGCAGGCAAGCCCAGGAATGGTCGGCCACCGTCGCTCAGACCGGCTTCGGGCCGGAGGCGAGAAAGGCGCTGGAGCTGGCCGAGGGCAACCTGCGCGACTACCTGGTGGACCTGATCGCGCGCAAGCGGAGGGAGCCGGACGGAGCTCTGCTCAGCGCACTCGTCACGGCGCAGGACGAGGACGGCGCGCTCACCGACCACGAACTCGTCTCCACCGCGTGGGTGCTGCTCTTCGCGGGCCACAAGTCGACCGCGTACCAGATCGGCAACGCCGTCTACCACCTGCTCAGCCGGCCGGAGCAGAAGCGCCTGGCGTTCCGGGACCCGGAGGCGACGGCCGCAGCCGTCGAGGAGATCTTCCGGTTCGAGACCTCCGTGGAGAACTCGACGTTCCGCTACGCGACGGAAGACATCAAGATGCGCGACACGCTCATCCCCAAGGGTGCGCTCGTGCAGATCTCGCTCACGGCGGCCAACCGGGACCCGGAGATGTTCCCCGACCCGGACCGCATGGACGTCGAGCGCCCGAACGTCCAGGCGACGCACCTCGCGTTCGGCCTCGGCCCGCACTACTGCATCGGCGCGCCCCTGGCACGTCTGGAGATGCAGATCGCCCTCGCCACGCTCTTCGGGCGCCACCCCGGCATGGCCCTGGTCGGGGAGCCGGAGGACGTGCGCTGGCTGACCGTGCCGTTCCCCGCCTTCCGCGGGCTCGCGGAACTCCCCGTCGTCCTCGACCCGTCGTGACCGGGGAGGCGCCGGCACCGGCGCGGGTGCGAGTGGTGCGCCTGCTGCGCGTCAGGGAGGGAAGGGAAGCGGAGTTCGTGGACGCCTACGAAGGTGTACGCGACGGCGCCATGCGGTCTCCCGGGCATCTGCGCGAACAGCTCTGCCGCTCCGTCGACGATCCCGGTCGGTGGCTGCTCACCAGCGAGTGGGAAAGCCTCGAAGCCATCAAACGGTGGCGGACCGACCCCGATCACAGCGCTCTGGTCGGGCCGATGAACGCCTGTCTGCACGACGACCGGTGGACCGGGGTCTTCGAGATCGTGCCCGAGAGCACCGGTGACCGAAGGCCGAGACAGGGCTGACCATCATGTGACCGGCCGGTAAGGTCGGGTTCGTGCCGAAGCCGCTCAGTCTCTCCTTCGATCCGATCGCGCGCGCCGACGAACGCTGGAAGCAGCGCTGGGGAAACGTGCCGTCCATGGCCGCGATCACCTCGATCATGCGCGCCCAGCAGATCCTCCTCGCCGAGGTCGACGCGGTGGTCAAGCCGTACGGGCTGACGTTCGCGCGGTACGAGGCGCTGGTGCTGCTCACCTTCTCCAAGTCGGGCGAGCTGCCGATGTCCAAGATCGGCGAGCGGCTCATGGTGCATCCCACGTCGGTGACGAACACGGTGGACCGGCTCGTGAAGTCGGGTCTCGTCGCCAAGCGGCCCAACCCCAACGACGGGCGCGGCACCCTCGCCAGCATCACCGACAAGGGCCGCGAGGTGGTCGAGGCGGCGACCCGCGACCTGATGGCGATGGACTTCGGGCTCGGGGCGTACGACGCGGAGGAGTGTGCCGAGATCTTCGCGATGCTGCGCCCGCTGCGGATCGCCGCGGGGGACTTCGAGGAGGGGTGACCCGGGCCAAGATCTCCCGGAACGGGTGGTTACGCTCGACGGCATGAAAAAGAGCGTGCTGACCCGCTACCGCGTGATGGCCTACGTCACCGGTGTGCTGCTGGTCCTGCTGACCATCGGCGTCATCGCCAAGTACCTGCTCGACATGGACGGTGCCGCCGACTTCACGCGCGTCGTCGGCATCGCGCACGGCTGGCTGTACGTCGTGTACCTGATCTTCGCCTTCGACCTGGGCTCCAAGGCGAAGTGGCCGGTGGGCAAGCAGCTGTGGGTGCTGCTCGCCGGGACCATTCCGACGGCCGCCTTCTTCGTGGAGCGCAAGATCAGCCACGAGCTGGAGGCCAGGGTCGCGGAGGACTCGCCCGCGCCCGCCAAGGCGTAACCGCACCGCCGTACGGACCAACGTACGGCGGTCTGCCATCGACATTTACTTGGACGTCCTAGTAAATTCGATGGTATGGACGCTGACGCCATAGAGGAAGGCCGCCGTCGCTGGCAGGCCCGGTACGACTCCGCGCGCAAGCGCGAGGCTGACTTCACCACGCTCTCCGGCGACCCCGTCGAGCCGGTGTACGGGCCCCGGCCCGGCGACAGGTACGACGGGTTCGAGCGGATCGGCTGGCCCGGGGAGTACCCCTTCACCCGCGGCCTGTACGCGACCGGCTACCGAGGGCGTACGTGGACCATCCGGCAGTTCGCCGGGTTCGGCAACGCCGAGCAGACCAACGAGCGCTACAAGATGATCCTCCGCAACGGCGGGGGCGGGCTCTCGGTCGCCTTCGACATGCCGACGCTCATGGGCCGCGACTCCGACGACCCGCGCTCGCTGGGCGAGGTCGGGCACTGCGGTGTCGCGATCGACTCGGCGGCCGACATGGAGGTCCTGTTCAAGGACATTCCGCTGGGCGACGTCACGACGTCCATGACCATCAGCGGACCGGCCGTGCCCGTCTTCTGCATGTACCTGGTCGCCGCCGAGCGGCAGGGCGTCGACCCGGCCGTCCTGAACGGCACGCTCCAGACGGACATCTTCAAGGAGTACATCGCCCAGAAGGAGTGGCTCTTCCAGCCGGAACCGCACCTGCGGCTCATCGGCGACCTGATGGAGCACTGCGCGGCCGGCATCCCCGCGTACAAGCCGCTGTCGGTCTCCGGCTACCACATCCGGGAGGCCGGGGCGACGGCCGCGCAGGAGCTGGCGTACACGCTGGCGGACGGCTTCGGGTACGTGGAGCTGGGGCTGTCGCGCGGGCTGGACGTCGACGTCTTCGCCCCCGGTCTGTCCTTCTTCTTCGACGCGCACGTCGACTTCTTCGAGGAGATCGCGAAGTTCCGGGCGGCCCGGCGGATCTGGGCCCGCTGGATGCGGGACGTGTACGGGGCGCGGTCGGAGAAGGCGCAGTGGCTGCGCTTCCACACCCAGACGGCGGGTGTCTCCCTCACCGCGCAGCAGCCGTACAACAACGTCGTACGGACGGCCGTGGAGGCGCTGGCGGCCGTGCTCGGCGGGACGAACTCGCTGCACACCAACGCCCTGGACGAGACCCTCGCGCTGCCGAGCGAGCAGGCGGCGGAGATCGCGCTGCGGACGCAGCAGGTGCTGATGGAGGAGACCGGGGTCGCCAACGTGGCCGACCCGCTGGGCGGTTCCTGGTACGTCGAGCAGCTCACCGACCGGATCGAGGCCGACGCCGAGAAGATCTTCGAGCAGATAAGGGAGCGGGGGCTGCGGGCGCACCCCGACGGGCAGCACCCGATCGGGCCGATCACCTCCGGGATCCTGCGGGGCATCGAGGACGGCTGGTTCACCGGGGAGATCGCGGAGTCGGCGTTCCGGTACCAGCAGGCGCTGGAGAAGGGCGACAAGAAGGTCGTCGGGGTGAACGTCCACACCGGCTCGGTCACCGGGGACCTGGAGATCCTGCGGGTCAGCCATGAGGTGGAGCGGGAGCAGGTCCGGGTGCTCGGGGAGCGGAAGGCCGGGCGCGACGACGCGCGGGTCCGTACGGCGCTCGACGGCATGATCGCCGCGGCACGGTCGGACGCGAACATGATCGAGCCGATGCTGGAGGCGGTACGGGCCGAGGCGACGCTCGGCGAGATCTGCGGCGTGCTGCGGGACGAGTGGGGGGTGTACACGGAGCCCGCCGGTTTCTGAGCGGGACGGTCGCGGGTCCTCCAACTCCCGGTTTCCCGGCCGGTTCGGTCGTCATGCGCAGCCCGTGAGCGGACCTCGTGCGGCACCATACCCCTCAGTGCACGATTCGCTGACGACTGGAGGACCTCCGTGGAGCCCATCACGGCCGGACTGCTCGTGGCTCTCGCCTCAGGGACGGCCGGTGCGGCCGGCGAACAGATCTGGGCGTCCCTGCGCGACCTGGTCACCCGGAGGGGACGCCGTGCGGGGGAAGAGGAGCCGGCGCTGCCCGCCGAGCCCCCGCGCACCGAGGAGCGGGCCGGGCAGCTCGCCGCGCTGCTCAACGCACGCGCCCGGCAGGACCCCGACTTCGCCGCGGCGCTGGAGGTCTGGCGGCGGCGGGCGGACGCGGAGGCCGGATCGCGGTCCGGGGACGTTCACAATGAGATCTCCGGCGGCACCCAGGGCACGGTGATCCAGGGCCGGGACATCCACGGCAACATCACCTTCGGCGGCGGTTCCTCCTGAGCGGGCCGCACTCCGGCGCGGCGGACGGGCCCGGCTCAGCCGGCGGCCGGGTGTGCGGCTTCTCCCGTCAGGCCCTTGAGCAGCACCAGGGTGAAGCCGCGGACCCACTCCTCGTCCACCGGCTGCCCGCTCACCAGCGTGCGGTGGACCACCGCTCCCGCCACCATGTCGAAGATCAGGTCCGCTGTGCGGGACGCCGTGACGGGATCCGGTTCGGGCGGCAGTTCGCCTCTCGCCCGGGCTCGGGATCTGCCCTCCACGACCAGGCGTTTCTGGCGGTCGACCACCGATTCGCGGATGCGTTCGCGCAGGGCGTCGTCGCGGGTGGCCTCCGCGACCACCGCCATCAGGCCGCTCTTCGCCTCGGGGCGGGCCAGGATGGCGGCGAACTGGAGGACGACGCCCTCGATGTCCGCGGCCAGTGAGCCGCTGTCCGGGAGCTCCAGTTCGTCGAAGAGTTCGGCGACCGCGTCGACGACCAGTTCGTTCTTGCCGGCCCAGCGGCGGTACAGCGTCGTCTTCGCAACCCCGGCGCGGGTCGCGACGTCTCCCAAGGTGAGCTTGGACCAGCCCAGTTCGACCAGCGCCGCCCGCGTCGCGGCCAGGATCGCGGCGTCCGCCGTGGCGCTGCGCGGGCGCCCGGTGCGGCTGGCTGGGCTGCGGCTGTGCATGTCCTGACCATAAACCGGCGGTTCCTGTGTGGCCGTGAGGGAGATCACCGGGAGGTGGTGTTCCGGCGGTTCGGTGTGGCATTACGCTACGACTCGTAGCGAAAGCCCGTGAGGGACGTACACGGGCTCGAGCGACCTGGCGTGGGGTGGGGACCCGGCGCCGAAGGGCACCCGACCGGCCCGGCTTCCACATCGTTTTTCACACGCGCGCGCAGTACGGGGGAGGATAGACGCATGCAGCCACGGAACATGTCCATGAGCGGAGTCGTCGACCTCGCCGCGGTGAAGGCGGCCCAGGAGGCCAAGGCGAAGGCGGAGCAGGCGCGGGCGCAAGCCGCCCGGGAAGGCGGCGCGGGGGCGATCTCCCCGGCCGACCTCGTCATCGACGTCGACGAGGCGGGGTTCGAGAGGGACGTCCTCCAGCGGTCCGCCGAGGTGCCCGTCGTCATCGACTTCTGGGCCGAGTGGTGTCAGCCCTGCAAGCAGCTGAGCCCGGTCCTGGAGCGGCTGGCCGTCGAGTACAACGGCCGCTTCCTGCTCGCCAAGATCGACGTCGACGCCAACCAGATGCTGATGCAGCAGTTCGGCATCCAGGGGATCCCGGCGGTGTTCGCGGTCGTCGCGGGGCAGGCGCTGCCGCTCTTCCAGGGGGCCGCGGGCGAGGCGCAGATCCGGCAGACGCTGGACCAGCTGGTGCAGGTCGCGGAGCAGCGCTTCGGTCTGACCGGCCTCACCGTCGACCCCGAGGCCGACCCGGGCGGCGCCCAGTCGGCTCCCGAGCGGCCGGCCGGTCCGTACGACGGGCTCCTCGAGGCCGCCGTGCAGGCGCTGGACTCGGGCGATCTGAGCGGTGCCGTCCAGGCCTACAAGAACGTACTGAGCGAGGACCCGGGCAACGAGGAGGCCAAACTGGGCCTCGCCCAGGCCGAGTTGCTCCAGCGGGTGCAGGGCGTCGACCCGCAGCGGGTGCGCAGGGACGCGGCCGAGAAGCCGGCCGACGTGCAGGCGCAGATCGCCGCCGCCGACCTGGATCTGGTGGGCGGCCATGTGGAGGACGCCTTCGGCCGGCTCATCGAGACCGTGGGGCGTACGGTGGGTGACGACCGGGACACCGTGCGGAAGCGGTTGCTGGAGCTGTTCGAGGTGGTCGGACCCGAGGATCCGCGGGTGGTCGCGGCCCGCAGGGCCCTGGCGCGGGCCCTGTTCTGACCAGTCGTTAAACACGCGGGCCTGTGGTGCCCATGTGAAGAATTTGCCGACAGAGCGTCACCGCGGCCGCGCTTTACCAAAACTTGGTAATCGCGGCCGCTGTTACTACGAGTAAGTCGTGGGCGTTGATCTGTCGGTTTCTGTCCAGCGATCAACAGCTTTGTACCGCCGTTCGACAACACCCTGTGTCGTCGTCCGAGACCGGGGGGTCGTTGTTCGGTTATCCCGCCGTTACTAGCCAGTAACGAACCCCCTTGTGCGGGCGGCGAGAATGCACCACGATCGGCCACGCTCGGTCCATTCCCGTACCCCGGCAGCCGGTTGGGTCGCGGGACGTCCTGGGTCCCCACCGAGCAGAGCCGGCGGCAGTGGCGCCGGCTCTTGGACAGGGGGGTCTTCGCCCGTCCGGCGAAGCCTGTCCAGCAGGGTTGTGCGTGATGCGTGTCAGGCGCGACCAGTGGTTGTCGCTCGGGGGTGATCGCCGGTGATTCGGGCGCTAGTTGCGCCGCCGAGTGCAGGCGCTCTCCTTCCCGAGGACGTAGCACTTCTCCCATCCCTGCCCGGCTGAGCCGCGACTCGGGGCGAGCCAGGACAGGAGATGTACGTCCGAGAAGGAGGAAATATGGAGTCCCAGGTGCGTGGCGGGACCAGATGGAAGCGGTTCGCTGTGGTCATGGTGCCCAGCGTCGCCGCCACGGCTGCGATAGGTGTCGCCCTCGCGCAGGGCGCTCTCGCCGCGTCGTTCAGCGTCTCCGGGCAGTCGTTCAAGGTCACGACGAAGGAACTCGTCGGTGAGGGCTTCTCGCAGTACGGCGCCCTCGACGAGGGGTACACGCTCGACGGCAAGAAGGCTGTGCACCCGGTCGCGGTCTCGTCGTTCAAGACGGCGACGATCAAGGACCTGTGCCAGTCGGTCGTCACCCCGAACATTCCGGTGCTCGGGAACGTCAGCCTGATCCTGCGTGCCGGCCAGGGTGCGAAGCCGGTCGAGGCGCAGAACCTCTACATCGATGTCGCCGACCTCAGCGCCGACGCGACGTTCGAGAACATCGACATCGGTGTGGCCGCCAAGGACGCCAACAAGGGTCCGGCCATGAGGAAGGGCGAGACGTCGAACCCGTACGGCTTCGCCCAGCAGGCGGACCGGGCGACCCTGTCCGACGTGAAGCAGACGGCGTGGGCGACCACCGCCGGAACCTTCAAGCTCAGCGGCCTGAAGATGTCGCTGTCGACGGGTGTCAAGGAGTGCTACTAAGCACTCGATGACGGGCGGGGGAGCCGGTGGCGCCCCCGCCCGTCCACCTTCCGGCCGGGCCTTCACGGACGGCCCACATCACCACCACAGCAACGCCGTACCAGGGAGCTGTTTTTCCATGAGCGCCGAGACTCCTGCCGCAGACGGCCAGTTCACTCTCCGGAGGCAGCAGTTCCGCGCCTGGCGGGGTACGCGGCCGTTCTGGGCCGGGCTGTTCGTCCTGCTCAGCGGACTGCCCATCGCCTACTTCCCGTACGCGAACCTCCAGATCGGTCACCTGACGCTGGCGATGGCGACCACCGCGGGTGCCGGTTCCCTGATCATCGGCGTGCTGCTCGTCGTGCTGGGCGTCAGCCTCTGGTTCCAGAAGCACGTCCGGGTCTTCGCGGGTGTCGCGGCGATCCTGCTGGCGCTGGTGTCCATCCCCGTGTCCAACCTCGGCGGCTTCCTCATCGGCTTCCTCCTCGCCCTCGTGGGCGGGGCGATGGCCGTCGCCTGGGCGCCGGGCCCGCCGCCCGCGGGGCAGCTCGCCAGCCACGCGACCACGGGCACGGGCGATGCTCCCGACGCCATGGACCACGACACCACGGTGCTCAAGCCCGTGGACGGGGTGGGCGAGCCGAACGATCTGTCAGGAACGAACCCGGCCAACGGGGCGAACGGGAGGCACAGTGCCGGCTGACGAGGTGACCCACGGGGCTGATGTGGAGGCGTCCCGTGTGAGAACCGGGCCGCGCCACGCGGCACCCAAGAAGCCGCTGTTCACCAGGTTCAACAGGCCCGCGGGCAAGGCGATAGCCATGGCGGCGATGCCGACCGCGGTCCTCATGGGCATGGGCTTCACATCCACGCTCGCCATCGCCGACAGCAACAACCCGGCGACGCCGACGTCGAAGAGCCTGACGGCCGACGAGTACAAGGAGTGCGTGGCGGCCCTGGAGGACGCCAAGGACCCCAAGGGCGACGACTCCGCCTCGCCCACGCCGTCCCCCTCGGCGAGCGACGGGGCGAAGGACGAGAACGCCGGCAAGGGCGAGACGGCTCCCACCCCGTCCCCCTCGGCCCCCGAGGGCGGCACGGGCGCGGACAAGGGCGATTCCTCTTCGTCGGATTCAGGTTCCGACGACAAGGGCGAGCCCGAGCCGTCCCCGTCCCCGAGCACGCCCGGCGGCGACTCGGCCGCCACGCCGTCCCCCTCGCCGTCCGAGAGCGGCGGCAACGTGCTGGAGGACATCGGCGACGCCATCTCGGGCATCTTCGACGGCGGGAACAAGGCCGGCACGAGCCCGAGCCCCACCCCGTCCGCCTCGGCGTCCGAGAGCACCGAGAAGACGGGCGACGACGCCGCCGGCACGGTGAAGGACACGACCGAGAAGGCCACCGGCACGGTCGAGGACACCGTCAAGGACACCGCCGACAAGGCGTCCAAGGCGGCCGAGGACACCGGCAAGGCCGTCGAGAAGGCGGCGGAGCAGGCCGGGAAGGCGGCGGAGCAGGCCGGGGAGGCCACCGCCTCGCCCAGCCCGTCCCCGAGCTCCACCACGGACGCCGAGGACTGCCCGGCCGCCACGGACGCCGAGGGCGGCGTCGACAACAAGGTGCCGCTGCCCGACGACCCGTGGTTCCTCAACGCCAGCTCGCTGACGCTGAAGGGCGCCGACTACAAGGGCGTCGTCGAGGTGCGCACCGCCAACGGCACCGTCAAGAAGGTCCTGAAGTACGTCATCTCCGGCGGCACCGACATCGGTGACCTCCACCAGACGGTCAAGGACAAGCAGTCCGGCAAGACCTACCACGTGCAGGCGGCCAAGGGCTCGACGTCCACGATCCGCGACGGCGACACGGTGATGTACACGGAGAGCATCTCCGGGAACCTGCTCGGACTGATCCCGATCACGTTCGACCCGGAGCACCCGCCGCCGCTGAACATCCCGCTGATCTACTTCACCAACGTGAAGGTCCAGCAGGCCGGCCAGTTCGGCGGGACCCTGCACGTGCCCGGGCTGCACAACTACATCACCGACTGAAGCCCCCTCAAAGCCCGTTCGGGAGCCGCAGACGCCGAGGGCGCCCCCTGACCCCAGGGGGCGCCCTCGGCGCCGTACACGGGCCCTCAGGCCCTTTCCACCGGTCAGCTCTTGGCGCCGCCCAGGTGGTGGACGCGCACCATGTTGGTGGTGCCGGGGACGCCGGGGGGCGAACCGGCGGTGATGACCACGATGTCGCCCTCGTTGAAGCGGTTCAGCTTCACCATCTCCTGGTCCACCAGGTCGACCATCTCGTCGGTGCTGTTCACGAACGGCACGACGTGCGGCTCCACGCCCCAGCTGAGCGCCAGCTGGTTGCGGGTGGACTCGTCCGTGGTGAACGCGATGATGGGCTGGACGGCGCGGTAGCGGCACAGCCGGCGGGCGGTGTCACCGGACTGGGTGAAGGCCACCAGGCCCCGGCCGCCGAGGAAGTCGGCGATCTCGCACGCGGCCCGGGCCACCGAACCGCCCTGCGTGCGCGGCTTCTTGCCCGGCACGAGCGGCTGGAGCCCCTTGGACATCAGTTCCTGCTCGGCCGCGGTGACGATCTTCGACATCGTCTTGACGGTCTCGATCGGGTACGCGCCCACGCTCGACTCGGCGGACAGCATGACCGCGTCGGCGCCGTCCAGGATCGCGTTGGCCACGTCGGAGGCCTCGGCGCGGGTCGGACGGGAGTTGGTGATCATCGACTCCATCATCTGGGTCGCCACGATCACCGGCTTGGCGTTGCGCCGGCACAGCTCGATCAGGCGCTTCTGCACCATGGGGACCTTTTCGAGCGGGTACTCGACGGCGAGGTCACCGCGGGCGACCATCACGCCGTCGAACGCCATCACGACGTCCTCCATGTTCTGCACCGCCTGCGGCTTCTCCACCTTGGCGATGACCGGGACGCGGCGGCCCTCCTCGTCCATGACGCGGTGCACGTCCGCGACGTCCTTGGCGTCCCGGACGAACGACAGCGCTACCAGGTCGCAGCCCATGCGGAGGGCGAAGCGGAGATCCTCGATGTCCTTCTCGGACAGGGCCGGCACGTTGACGGCCGCGCCGGGCAGGTTGATGCCCTTGTGGTCGGAGATGACGCCGCCCTCGATGACGATCGTCCTCACCCGGGGGCCCTCGACCTCGGTGACCTTCAGCTCGACGTTGCCGTCGTTGATCAGGACCTGGTCGCCCTTGGTCACGTCGCCGGGCAGGCCCTTGTAGGTCGTCCCGCAGATCGTCTTGTCGCCCGGGACGTCCTCGGTGGTGATGGTGAACTCGTCACCCCGGACCAGCTCCACGGGACCCTCGGCGAAGGTCTCCAGACGGATCTTGGGGCCTTGGAGGTCGGCGAGGACCCCGATGGCCCGGCCGGTCTCCTTGGCGGCGGCACGGACCCGGTCGTACCGGCCCTGGTGCTCGGCGTGCGTGCCGTGGCTGAAGTTGAAGCGGGCCACGTTCATGCCGGCCTCGATCAGCGCGACAAGCTGCTCGTGGGAGTCGACCGCGGGGCCGAGAGTACAGACGATTTTCGAACGGCGCATGGGGGCGATCCTATCGGTTTGTTTCGCAACGGAATATTCCGTCTGGCGGAAAATACAAAAGGGCGGGATGCCGCTCAGGTGTGATTCCCCGAACCAATTACCAGCGCGTAGGTCTGTGTCGCGATCTCCAATTCCTCGTCGGTGGGCACCACCGCCACCGCGACCCGGGCGCCCTCGGGCGAGATCAGCCGCGCCTCGTCGCCGCGTACGGCGTTGCGCTCGCCGTCCACCGCGAGACCCAGCTCCTCCAGGCCCGCCAGGGCGGCCTCCCGCACGGGCGCCGCGTTCTCGCCGACACCGGCGGTGAAGGCCACCGCGTCCACCCGTCCGAGTACGGCGTAATAGGCGCCGATGTACTTCTTCAGGCGGTGAATGTAGATGTCGAACGCCAGCTCCGCCTGCTCGTCGCCCTCGTCGACGCGGCGGCGGATCTCCCTCATGTCGTTGTCGCCGCACAGACCGATCAGACCGCTCTTCTTGTTGAGAAGAGTGTCGATCTCGTCGGCGGACATTCCACCAACACGCATCAAATGGAAGATGACGGCCGGGTCCATGTCTCCCGAGCGCGTACCCATCACGAGCCCCTCCAAAGGCGTCAGGCCCATGGAGGTGTCCACGCAACGACCGCCCCGCACGGCAGAGGCGGACGCCCCGTTGCCCAGGTGCAGCACGATCACGTTCGTCTCGGCGGGGTCCTTGCCGAGCAGCTCGGCGGTGGCCCGGGAGACGTAGGCGTGCGAGGTGCCGTGGAAGCCGTAGCGGCGGATGCGGTGCTCGTCGGCCGTCTTCACGTCGATCGCGTAGCGGGCGGCCGACTCCGGCATCGTCGTGTGGAAGGCGGTGTCGAAGACGGCGACCTGTGGCAGGTCCGGCCGCAGCGCCTGCGCCGTGCGGATCCCGGTGAGGTTGGCCGGGTTGTGCAGCGGGGCGACGGGGATGAGCCGCTCGATCTCGGCGAGCACGGTTTCGTCGATCACGGTCGGCTCGGTGAAGAACTTGCCGCCGTGCACCACGCGGTGCCCGATCGCGGCCAGTTCGGGCGAGTCCAGGCCGAGGCCGTCCTTGGCGAGCTCCTCGGCGACGGCCTTCAGGGCGGCGTCGTGGTCGGCGATCGCCCCGCCGCGCTCCCGGCTCTCGCCGCCGGCCGGGGTGTGCTTCAGCCGGGAGGTCTGCTCGCCGATGCGTTCGACCAGACCCACCGCCAGCCGGCCGTTGTCGCGCATGTCGAGCAGCTGGTACTTCACCGACGAGGAGCCGGAGTTGAGGACGAGGACACGGGACGGGCTCACTGGGCGGTTGCCTTCTCGCTCGGGGACGGGGCGGGGGACTGGGCCTGGATCGCCGTGATGGCGACCGTGTTGACGATGTCCTGGACGAGGGCGCCACGGGACAGGTCGTTGACCGGCTTGCGCAGACCCT
The DNA here is from genome assembly GCF_900236475.1 of Streptomyces chartreusis NRRL 3882. GTDB lineage: Bacteria > Actinomycetota > Actinomycetes > Streptomycetales > Streptomycetaceae > Streptomyces > Streptomyces chartreusis_D. Next base: position 2,817,248 of record NZ_LT963352.1, on the reverse strand, counting down.
GGAGCACCGGGCCGACGGCGATCGCTCCGGCCGAGCGCTGCACGGCCTTGTAGGTGTTGTTGCCGGTGTTCAGGTCGGGGAAGATCAGCACGCTCGCCTGTCCGGCGACCTCGGAGCCGGGCAGCTTGGTCGCCGCGACCGACGGCTCCACGGCGGCGTCGTACTGGATCGGGCCCTCGATCTTCAGGTCGGGCCGGCGCGCGCGCACCAGCTCGGTGGCCTCGCGCACCTTGTCGACGTCGGCGCCGGAGCCGGACGTGCCCGTGGAGTACGACAGCATCGCGATCCGCGGCTCCACGCCGAACCGCTCGGCCGTGGCCGCCGACTGGATGGCGATGTCGGCGAGCTGCTCGGCGTTCGGGTCCGGGTTCACCGCGCAGTCGCCGTAGACGAGGACCTTGTCGGCCAGGCACATGAAGAACACCGACGAGACGATGTCGGCGTCCGGCCTGGTCTTGATGATCTCGAAGGCCGGGCGGATGGTCGCGGCCGTGGAGTGCACCGAGCCGGACACCATGCCGTCGGCGAGGCCCTCCTGCACCATCAGCGTGCCGAAGTAGTTCACGTCGGAGACCACGTCGTACGCCAGCTCCACGGTGACGCCCCGGTGGGCGCGCAGGGCCGCGTACTTCTCGGCGAAGGCGTCGCGCAGGTCGGAGGCGGCCGGGTCGATCAGCTGGGACTCGCCGAGGTCGATGCCGAGGTCGGCGGCCTTCTTGCGGATCTGGTCGACGGGGCCGAGCAGGGTCAGCTCGCACACGCCCCGGCGCAGCAGCACCTCGGCGGCGTGCAGCACGCGCTCCTCGGTGCCCTCGGGGAGGACGACCCGGCGCAGGTCGGAGCGGGCCTGCTCCAGCAGCTTGTGCTCGAACATCATCGGCGTGACGCGGTCGCTGCTCGGAGCGGAGACGCGGTGCGCGAGGTCGGCGGTGTCGGCGTACCGCTCGAACAGGCCGAGCGCCCGCTCCGCCTTGCGCGGGGTGGCCGCGTTGAGCTTCCCCTCAAGGGAGAACAGCTGCTCGGCGGTGGGGAAGCTGGTGCCGGCCACCGACAGCACCGGCGTGCCCGGTGCGAGGCGCTCGGCGAGCGTGAGGATGTCGGTGCCGGGCACCTCGTCCAGGGTGAGGAGCACGCCCGCTATCGGCGGGGTGCCGGCGCTGTGCGCGGCGAGCGCGCCGACGACCAGGTCGGCGCGGTCCCCCGGCGTGACGACGAGGCAGCCCGGGGTCAGGGCGCCCAGGAAGTTCGGCAGCATCGCCCCGCCGAAGACGAAGCCGAGCACGTCCCGGGCCAGCCCCGAGTCGTCGCCCAGCACCACCTTGGCGCCGAGGGTGTGGCCGATCTGCGAGACCGTCGGGGCGGACAGCGCGGGCTCGTCGGGCAGGACGTAACACGGCACGGGGAGCCGGGAGCCGAGCTGGGCGGCGATCTCGTCGCGGTCCTCGCGGGCCACCCGGTTGGCGACCATGGCCAGGACGTCGCAGCCCAGCGTGTCGTAGGCCCGGTAGGCGTTGCGCGTCTCGGCGAGCACCGACTCGACGGTCTGCTTGCGGCCGCCCACGACCGGGATCACGGACGCGCCGAACTCGTTCGCCAGCCGGGCGTTGAGCGCCAGCTCGTCCGGGAGCTGGGTGCCGGCGTAGTCGGTGCCGAGGACCAGGACCACGTCGTAGTCGCGGGCGACCAGGTGGAAGCGGTCGACGAGCGTGGACACCAGCTCGTCCGTGCCGGCCTCGGCCTGGAGGGCGGACGCCTCGTGGTAGTCCATGCCGTAGACGGTCGCCGGGTCCTGGGCGAGCCGGTAGCGGGCGCGCAACAGCTCGAAGAGGCGGTCGGGCCCGTCATGGACGAGGGGACGGAAGACGCCCACCCGGTCGACCTGCCGGGTGAGGAGCTCCATGACCCCCAGTTCGACGACCTGGCGGCCGTCGCCGCGGTCGATGCCGGTCACGTACACGCTGCGGGTCACGCGCGCTCTCCGTTTCGTCGTGAGTGGGGGTACATATCAAGCCAACGGCTATCCAGCCACGGGCACAAAAATCGCCCACCGAGGTGAGCAGAACCCTCTTGACAATACCTCCGCCGATAGATAAGGCGCCCATCAGTCCAGGGTGCGGCACCCGGCTGTGGAGCGTGAAACAATCGGCAGAGGCTCACCGGTATCAACAGCGAGCAGGAGACACAGCACGATGCGTATCGGAGTTCTCACCGCAGGCGGCGACTGCCCCGGCCTGAACGCCGTGATCCGGTCGGTCGTGCACCGGGCGGTCGACAACTACGGCGACGAGGTCATCGGCTTCGAGGACGGTTACTCGGGACTGCTGGACGGCCGCTACCGCACCCTCGACCTGAACGCGGTCAGCGGCATCCTGGCCCGCGGCGGCACGATCCTGGGGTCGTCCCGGCTGGAGCGCGACCGGCTCCGCGAGGCCTGCGAGAACGCCTCCGACATGATCCACGAGTTCGGCATCGACGCGCTGATCCCGATCGGCGGCGAGGGCACCCTGACGGCGGCCCGCATGCTGTCCGACGCGGGTCTGCCGGTGGTCGGCGTCCCGAAGACGATCGACAACGACATCTCGTCGACCGACCGCACCTTCGGCTTCGACACGGCGGTCGGGGTCGCCACCGAGGCGATGGACCGCCTGAAGACCACCGCCGAGTCCCACCAGAGGGTGATGGTGGTGGAGGTCATGGGGCGCCACGCCGGCTGGATCGCGCTGGAGTCCGGCATGGCGGCCGGTGCGCACGGGATCTGTCTGCCGGAGCGGCCGTTCGATCCGGCCGATCTCGTGAAGATGGTCGAGGAGCGCTTCGCCCGCGGCAAGAAGTTCGCGGTCGTCTGCGTCGCCGAGGGCGCCCACCCGGCCGAGGGCACCATGGACTACGGCAAGGGCGCGATCGACAAGTTCGGCCACGAGCGATTCCAGGGCATCGGCACCGCACTCGCCCACGAGCTGGAGCGACGGCTCGGCAAGGAGGCCAAGCCGGTCATTCTCGGCCACGTCCAGCGCGGCGGCTCACCGACCGCGTACGACCGGGTGCTCGCCACCCGGTTCGGCTGGCACGCGGTGGAGGCCGCGCACCAGGGGCAGTTCGGCAGGATGACCGCGCTGCGCGGCACGGACATCGTGATGGTGCCGCTCGCGGAGGCCGTGACCGAGCTGAAGACCGTCCCGAAGGACCGGATGGACGAGGCCGAGTCGGTCTTCTAGAGGGCCGGGCGCGGACACCCCTAGGCCGGGCTCTCCTGGATTCTCGTCCAGAAGTGCTCGACGATCCGGTCGAGGAAGTCGCGGGCGGCGTCGCCGGCGTCGCTGCTGCCGCCGCCCCAGCTCAGGGTGGCGGCCATGTGCCCCTGGTAGTCCTGGTGCAGCCCCTGGAGGGCGCCCTCCAGGAACGGCCGGTCCAGGGGCACGACCTTGGCCACCGGGCGCACGTAGGCCTGCCAGCGGGTGGTGACGGCGTTGCGCAGCAGGTCGCCGAGTCTGGCGTCGCGGCCCGTGACGGTGACGAAGTCGGGCAGGCCGAGGCCGAGCAGATCGGCGAGGGCGGCGGACTGGCGGTCGGTGCCGCGCCAGTTGTCGGTCTCCTCCATCCGCAGATACGCGTGGAGTTCGTGCCCCACGGCACGGGCCACGTCCTCGGGGGCGAGACCGCGGGCGATGCGGTGCTCGCGCAGGGTGCGGGGCCTGCCGATGAGTTCGCCGGGCGAGCACCACAACGTCCCTGCGAGGGCGGTCAGTTCGGAGGCGGACGGGGCCGCCGCCCCGCGTTCCCAGGCCATGACGTGGTCCGGGGTAATGTGGGGGTGCCCGTAGGAGACACGCATGCCGTAGGCGACGTGCTCGGGTGTCATGCCGAGGGCCGCGCGCAGCCGGCGGGCGGCGGGGGCGTTGAAGGGCGGGGGCGTCGGGGTGGCGGGCACGAGGTGGGGTGTGGGCTGGCTCGGGCGGGCTGAAGGTCGGCGCACGGGCCACAAGCTAGGGGCGCGGGGCTGCGGTGACTACGGTCTGTTCAGCCAGGAACACGGATTGTAGGAACCTACGGCTACCAGCGGGTTCGACCGGGGCCGAAGATCGTCTGTCGGCCGGGGCGGGGGTGCGGCGAGGATGGCACCGGGCCTGGTGAGCGTGGGCCCGGAAAGGCGGCCACTCAGGTGAACGGCAAGCTCAGCGGGCATATTCGCGAGCGTCTCCGCGCGGCGAACTTCTGGCATCTCGCGACGGTGGGTGCGGACGGTGCGCCCCAGGTGTCGCCCATGTGGGCGGACATCGAAGGGGAGTACGTCATGGTCAACACGTCCGTCGGGCGGGTGAAGGAAGAGAACCTGCGGCGCAATCCGTACGTTTCGCTGTCCCACCACGATCCCGGGAACCCGTACGACCGGGCGGAGATCCGGGGGAAGGTCGTCCGGTTCGTGGAGGGCGAGGAGGCGGAGCGGGCGATGGACCGGCTCGCGCGGAAGTACCTCGGGGAGGACCGGTACCCGTGGCTGCTGCCCGGGGAGCGCCGGGTGATGCTGCTGATCGAGCCGACGCGGGTGCGCAGGCTCGAAGGTGTGGAGCCGTTCCGGGCCGGGGTCCTGCCGGACGGGGCGGCCGGCTGAAGGACCCCGTCATGGGGCGTGGAGTCGACGGGCACCCGCTTAGGGGATGCCCGTCAGCGCCAGTCGGGTGTGTCCGGTGCCGGCGGTAGGCGGGATTCGATCCTCGCCCGGATGTCCCGCATCACGGAGACGATGCGGGCCTCGTGCTCCGGGGTCAGCCGGGCCACCGGGACCGAGCAGCTGATGGCGTCGACGACCGGTGTGCCGTAGCGCAGCGCGAAGCCGAAGCCGGCGATGCCGGGCACCGTCTCCTCGCGGTCGACGGAGTAGCCGCGCTCGCGCACCCGGGCCAGGTCGGCGAGGAGCGCCGCCCGGTCGGTGTGGGTGTTCTCCGTGAGCGCGGTCAACGGCCACTTCGTGAACGGCAGTTCTTCGTCGGCGCGCTCCGCGAGCAGTGCCTTGCCGAGCGCGCCGGCGTGGGCCGGGACGCGACGGCCGACCCGGCTGATGGTCCGCAGGTACTCGTGGGACTCGCGGGTGGCGAGGTAGACGACGTCCGGGCCGTCGAGCCGGGCCAGGTGGATCGTCTCGCCGAGCGCGTCCGACGCCTCGTCGAGATACGGACGGACCAGCCGGACCCGCCGGTCCCCGTCCAGGTAACCGGTGCCGGTGAGCAGCGCACGGATCCCGATGCCGTAGAGGGAGCCGGTGGCGTCGGTGCGGACCCAGCCGGCGTCGACGAGTGTCCGGAGCAGCTGGTACATGCTGCTGCGCGGCACGCCCAGGTCCTCCGAGAGCTGGTCGAGGCGCGAGGGCTGCTCGCCCCGCTCGGCGAGCAGTTCCAGCAGCGCGACGGTCCGGGCCGCCGACTTCACACCGCGGACCCCTCTGCTCTCCTGCATGGGCTCATCGTAGGTCCGCAGCAATCTGTGATCGCCCGGCCATTGACCCGGCACGTTCACCCACTTAGCCTCCATCTGCATACGTGGACGCCATCTGCATATAGGGACGTCTGCATATGGGGATGGGACACCGGTTCAAAGGGGAACTGCCTTGCCTCTGCTCGTAGTCGGGATCAGCGTTCTGGCTCTGCTTCTCCTCATGACCAGGCTGAGACTCAACGGTTTCGCGGCCCTGCTGCTCGTGGCGGTCGGGGTCGCACTGGTCCGGGGGATTCCGGTGGCGACCATCCCGGACGTCCTCTCCGAGGGCATCGGGGACCAGATCGGCGACACCATGCTGACCATCGGGCTCGGCGCCATGGTCGGCCGCGTGATGGGGGACGCCGGCGCCGCACAGCGCATAGCCGGCAAACTCCTCGACGCCTTCGGACCGCGGTGGGTCCAGGTCGCCATGGTGGTCACGTCCATGCTGATCGGCGTGACCATGTTCTACGAGGTCGCGTTCGTCATCATCGTGCCCATCGCGTTCACCCTGGTCTGGGTGACCGGGGCGAAGCTGCTGTGGGTCGGCCTGCCGATGTCCATCGCCCTGTCCACCATGCACAGTTTCCTGCCGCCGCACCCCGGGCCCACCGCCGTCGCCGCGGCCTTCCACGCCTCCGTCGGACTGACGCTGTTCTACGGTCTGTTCGTCGCCGTGCCCGCCGGTGCGCTCATCGCCCTGACCTGGCCCCGTCTTCCGTTCGTCGCGAGGATGACCCCGGCCATCCCCAAGGGCCTGGTCAGCGATCGCGAGTTCACCGACGAGGAGATGCCGGGCCTCGGCTGGTCGCTGTTCGTGGCGCTGTTCCCGGTGGTGCTGATCGTGGCCGCCGCCGTGACCGACATGGCCGCCTCGGGCGACAGCCCCTTCCTGCACGCCGTCGCCTTCGTCGGGTCGGCGCCGATCGCCCTGCTGCTGACCCTGTGCCTGGCGGTCTGGGCGTTCGGACCGCGGATCGGGCGCAGCCTGAGCGACGTCGGCGCCTCCTGCGGCTCGGCGGCCCAGGCCATGGCGATGATCCTGCTGGTGATCGGCGCGGGCGGGGCCTTCAAGAACGTCCTCGTCGAGGGCGGGATCTCCGACTACATCAAGGACGTCACGGACGGCTGGTCCATCTCGCCGATCGTCCTCGCCTGGCTCGTCGCCGTCATCCTCCGCATCGCGCTCGGCTCGGCCACCGTCGCCGTCGTCACGGCCTCCGGCGTGGCACTGCCCCTCCTGGCGGGCAGCGGGGTGCACCCGGAGGTCATGGTGCTGGCCGTCGCCTGCGGCTCCATCGCCTTCTCCCACGTCAACGACCCGGGGTTCTGGCTGTTCAAGGAGTACTTCAACCTCTCCGTCATCGAGGCGATCAAGGTCCGTACGTCCTATACGACCGTGCTCGCCGTGCTCGGCCTGGGCGGCGTGCTGGCGGTCGAGTGGGTCCTCGACGCCCTCAGTCTCTGAACCATGTCGATTCAGCCTTCACAAGCCTTCAGAAGGGGCACCCGATGAGCAGCGGACCGCAGCCGACCGTCACGGCCTTCGCCGTCTACCCCGTCGCGGGCCGGGACAGCATGGAGCTGAACCTCTCCGGCGCGCACGGCCCGTACTTCACCCGCAACATCGTCGTCCTCACCGACTCCGAGGGGCGTACCGGGCTGGGGGAGGTGCCCGGCGGGGAGAAGATCACGCGGACGCTGCGGGACGCCGAGTCGCTGGTCGTCGGGGCGAAGGTGGGGGACTACAAGCGGGTGCTGCGCGAGATCGGCGAGCGGTTCGCCGACCGGGACGCCGGGGGGCGGGGTGTCCAGACCTTCGACCTGCGGACCACCGTCCATACGGTGACCGCGGTCGAGTCGGCGCTGCTCGATCTTCTCGGGCAGCATCTGGACGTGCCCGTGGCGGCGCTCCTGGGTGACGGGCAGCAGCGGGACTCCGTGCGGGTGCTGGGGTACCTCTTCTACGTCGGTGACCCGGACCGTACGGATCTGGAGTACGTCCGGGAGCCCGACTCGTCCGTGGCGTGGTACCGGGTGCGGCACGAGGAGGCGCTGTCGCCGGAGGCGATCGTGCGCCAGGCGGAGGCGGCCTACGAGCACTACGGTTTCCGGGACTTCAAGCTCAAGGGAGGTGTGCTGGCGGGGGCCGAGGAGGTCGCGGCGGTGCGCGCTCTCAAGTCGCGTTTTCCCGGGGCGCGGATCACCCTGGACCCGAACGGGGCGTGGTCGCTGCGGGAGGCGGTCGAGCTGTGCCGGCCGTTGGTGGGCACGCTCGCGTACGCCGAGGATCCCTGCGGGGCGGAGGGCGGTTACTCCGGGCGGGAGATCCTCGCGGAGTTCCGCCGGGCCACGGGGTTGCCGACGGCGACGAACATGATCGCGACCGACTGGCGTCAGATGGCCCATGCCCTGGCTCTCCAGTCGGTCTCCATTCCGCTGGCCGATCCGCACTTCTGGACCATGCAGGGGTCGGTGCGGGTGGCGCAGTTGTGCAACGCGATGGGGCTGACCTGGGGGTGTCACTCCAACAACCACTTCGACATCTCCCTGGCGATGGTGACGCACTGCGGGGCGGCGGCGCCGGGGGAGTACAACGCGCTGGACACGCACTGGATCTGGCAGGAGGGGCTGGAGCGGTTGACGGTCGAGCCGCCCCGCATCGTGGGCGGGGAGGTGGCTGTTCCGGACGCGCCGGGGTTGGGTGTGCGGCTCGATACGGACCGCTTGCTGGCGGCGCACGAGCTGTATCGGGAGAAGGCGCTGGGGGCGCGGGACGATGCGGTGGGGATGCGGTACCTGATCCCGGGGTGGGAGTTCGACGCGAAGCGGCCGTGTCTGGTGCGGTAGCACGCCGTGGGTGGTGCGGGGTGCCTGCGGCGGCCTGTGCGGCTTCGGTGGGGGTGGGCGTAGCGCCTCCGCGGCGGTGGTGGGTCGGGCGTACGCGGGTGCGGGTGCGGGTTCGCTTAGCTGCGGGCAGTCGTGCCGCTCGGGGCGGCACGGGTGGGCGCAGCGGTGCCCCGTTCCGCCGGGTTGCGGACCTCCCCGGCCCCGGCAGCGACGCCGGTCAGCCCTTGACCGCGCCGCCCAGGGCGAAGCCCCCGCCCAGACGCCTGGCGATGAGGACGTACAGCAGGATCACCGGCGTCGAGTAGACCATCGAGAACGCCGCCAATTGCCCGTACGCCACCATCCCCCGGTTCCCGAAGAAGTCGTTGATGCTGACGGACGCCGGCATCTGGTCGGGCGTGAGCAGGAGCATGAAGGGGACGAAGAAGTTGCCCCACATCATGACGAAGGAGAAGACCGTCACGACGGCGACGCCCGGGCCCATCAGGGGCAGCACGATGCGGATCAGGGACTGGAGGGCCGAAGCACCGTCGGTCCAGGCCGCCTCTTCCAGTTCCTTGGGGACGCCGTCCATGAAGTTCTTCATCAGCCAGATCGCGTACGGAAGTTGGGACGCGGCGAAGAAGAAGATCGTGCCCCCCATCGTGTCGATCAGGTCCACCTGGACGAAGAGCGCGTAGACCGGGACCATGATCGCCGTGATGGGCAGGCTGGTCGCGAAGAGGATCGTCAGCAGGAACGGACGGTTGAAGCGGGAGCTGAACCGGGAGAGCGGGTAGGCGGCAAGGGCCGCGCAGACCACCGTCAGGAGCGTCGCGCTGCCGCAGAGGATCAGGCTGTTCAGGAGGGGGGTGAAGGTGACCTCGGGCGTGAGGATCGCGTCGAAGTTGTCCAGGGTGAGGCCGTCGGGTGCCTTCACCCGGAGGTCGGCGTGCGGGTCCAGGGAGGACAGGACCACCCAGGCCAGGGGGAGTACGAACGCGGCGGCGACCACCAGGAGCCCCGAGTCCGCCGCGAGGCGTCGGGCCGTGCGGCGGGAGGCGAGTGTGACGGCCATGCGGGTCAGACCTCCGTCCGCAGCAGGCGCAGATAGACGAGGGAGAAGAGGGAGCCGACCAGGAGGAGCAGCAGGGCCACCGCCGTGCCGTAGCCGATCAGGCTGTTCTGGAAGGCCTGTTCGTACATGAAGAGCGGGAGCGTCTGGCTCCTGCCGCCCGGGCCGCCCCTGGTCATCACCCAGATCAGCCCGAAGACCGAGAGGGTCTGGAGGGTGTTGAGCATCAGGTTCGTGGCGATGGAACGGCGGATCATGGGGAGGGTGATGTGCCACATGCGGCGCCGGCCCCCGGCCCCGTCCACCTCGGCGGCCTCGGTGATCTCCCTGGGGATCTCGTTCAGCGCGGCCGAGTAGACCAGCATCGAGAAGGCCGTGCCGCGCCAGACGTTGGCGAAGGACACCGCCAGGATCGGCAGGGTGAACAGCCAGTTCTGGGACGGCAGGTGGAGCCAGTCCAGGATGGCGTTCAGGGTGCCCTCGCGGCGGAAGAAGGCGTAGAGCAGGAAGCCGGCCACCACCTCCGGCAGCACCCAGGCCGTGACCACGATGCCGCCGGTGAGCGTGCGGACCGGTTTCGACGCACGCTGCATCAGCGCGGCCAGGGCGAGGCCGAGCGTGTTCTGCCCGATGAGGGACGACAGGACCGTGAACACCAGCGTCAGCCATACGGCGTTGAGGAACGCCTCGTCCCCGAAGGCCCGGGTGAAGTTGTCGAAGCCGACGAACGAGTCCTCGGCCTGGCCGGTGAGCTGGAGGTCGGTGAAGGCGATGGAGACGCAGTAGGCGATCGGGCCGGCGAGGAAGAGGAGCAGGAGGACGACGGCGGGCGTGAGGGGCATGGCCCGGACCAGCGCGGCCGGGCCCCGCCGGGGGCGGCGGGGAGCCGTGGGGCCGGGCGCCTTTCCGAGGCCGGTGTGCGGTGCTGTGGTGGTCATCCGGCGTACCGCCGCCTACCGCTCGACGACCTGGTTGTCCGTGGCGTCCTTCAGGGCGTCCACGTAGTGGCCCGTCGCCTCGTCGACCGACATGTCGCCCGTCGTCACGCCCTCCATGGCCTCCTGGATGGCCGTCGAGACCTTCGGGTAGGCCGGGTAGGCGGGGCGGTAGTGGGTGTGCCGCACCAGGTCGGTGAAGAACTCGGTGCCGGGCTGGGCGGTGGCGTACCCGGGGTCCTTCGCCACGTCCTCGCGGACGGCGATGCCGGAGTTGGCGACGTACCACTTCTGCGCGTTGGCCTTGGTCTGCATCGTCTTGATGAACTCGAAGGCCAGGTCCGGGTTGCCGGCCTTCGCCGGGATCGACCAGGTCCAGCCGCCGGACATGCTCACCTTGCCGGGAGCCTGGCCGGTTTGCGTGGGCATGGCGGCCAGGCCCAGCTTCTTCGACCACTCGGGCCACTCGTGGCCGCTGCCGGGCAGCCAGTCCTGTGGGAGCCAGGAGCCGTCGAGGGCGATGCCGAGCTTGCCCTGCGGGAGCCACTCGCCGCGGACCCGGGTCATGACGTTCGGGTCGAGCGCGTCGGAGACGTCCGGGCCCAGCTTCTCCTTGTAGACCGTCTCGACGAAGGCCAGGGCGTCCTCGAAGCCCTGGCCGCCGGCGATCCACTTCTTGCTCGACTTGTCGTACAGGGGGTCCGTGCGGCCGTCGTTCGTGCCGTAGAGCAGCATCTCGAAGGTCTGCATGGTGGCGGCCTCGCCTACCGGCTTGCCCGTGTAGACGTTGAGCGGGATGACGCCGGGGACCTTCTGTTTGATGGTGCGGGCCGCGGTCAGGACGTCCTTCCAGGTCTTCGGCTGCCAGTCGGCGGGGAGGCCGGCCTTGGCGAAGACGTCCTTGTCGAACCAGAGTCCGCGGGTGTCGGTGCCGTCGGGGACGCCGTACGTCTTGCCGTCCTCGCCCCGGGCCGCCGCCTTCGCCGTGTCGATGAACCGGTTCCAGTCCGGCCACTTGGCGAGGTAGGGGTCGAGGGGCTTGAGGTAGCCGCTCGTGATGTCCGAGTTGATGAGGAACGTGTCCTCGTAGACCAGGTCGGGTGCGGTCTTGGGCGAGCGGAGCATCTGCTGGAGCTTGGTGTAGTACTCCGAGTCCGGGGCCTTGATCGGGACGAGCTCGACCTTCTTGCCCGGGTGGGCCTTCTCGAACTGCTCCTTGATGTCCGCGAGGTAGGTGTCCATCACCTTGATGGAGTTGTCCGTGGACTGTTTGAAGGAGACCTTCACGGTGTCGGGATCGCCGCCGGAACCGCCACCGCAGGCGGTGAGGGCGGTGGCGGCGAGGGCCAGGACGACGAGAGGTGTGAGAGCGGCGGTGGGGCGCACGGCACGAACCTCCTACAGGCGCACTTCTTTGTGGCCGGGTGGCTGCGTGGTGAACCTAGGTTGAGTGGTCTAGTCAGGTCAATGCGTGTGCGCGGGTTCGATCGAGCCCGGTGGCAGCTGACGGGCCGTCACTGACCGGTGACCCAGCGGTACTGCAGCTCCGGGCGCCCCACCGTGCCGTACTGCGGGCGGCGGGCGGCGCGGCCCGCGTCCACCAGGTGTTCCAGGTAACGGCGGGCCGTGATGCGGGAGATGCCCACGGTCTCCGCCACTCCTGCGGCCGTGAGGCCCTCCGTGCTGTCGCGCAGGGCCACGGTCACCCGCTCCAGCGTCGGTGCGCTCAGCCCCTTCGGCAGGGCGGCCGGGCCCGGTGCGCGCAGGGCCGCCAGCGCCCGGTCGACCTCGTCCTGGCCGCTCGCCTCGCCGACCGCGGCATGGAACTCCGCGTACCGCACGAGGCGGTCCCGCAGGGTCGCGAAGGTGAACGGTTTCAGGACGTACTGCACGACTCCGAGTGAGACGCCCTCGCGCACGACCGCCAGATCACGCGCCGACGTCACGGCGATCACGTCCGCGTGGTGTCCGGCCGCCCTGAGGGACCGCGCCAGGTGCAGTCCGTGCACGTCCGGCAGGTGCAGATCGAGCAGGAGCAGGTCGACGGGCGTGCGCTCCAGCGCCCGGCGGGCCTCCGCGCCCGTGTGCGCCTTGCCCACCGCGACGAAGCCGGGGACCCGGCCCACGTACATCACGTGCGCGTCGGCCGCGACCGGGTCGTCCTCCACGACCAGGACGCGGATGTCCCTCTCGGGCGTGCTGTCGCTCGTCATGCGTCGCCTCCGGCGCCTCTGGACACCGAGGTCCTGGATGTCACGCCCCCGGCCACCGCCCCCGACTCCCGCAGCGGCAGCCGTACCTCGAACTCCGCCCCGCCCCCGTCGGCCTCCGACACCGACAGCGTCCCCTCGTGCCGCTGGGTCGCCTGCCGTACCAGGGCCAGCCCCAGCCCCCGGCCGCCCGGCCCCGCCGGCTTGGTCGTGAAGCCCCGCTGGAAGACGGCCTCGGCGTGCTCCGGGTCCACGCCCGGGCCCGTGTCCGAGACCCGCAGCACCAGTTCCGGGGCACCCTCGGTGTCCCCGGGGGCCGCGGTGTCCTGGGTGTACGCCGCCACCGTCACCCGTGCCCGCACGCTGCCCTGTGCCGCGTCCACGGCGTTGTCGATCAGGTTGCCCAGGATGGTCACCAGGTCCCGGGCCGGCAGGGACTCCGGCAGCAGGCCGTCGTCCAGGCTGCTGTCCTCCGACACCATCAGCTCCACGCCCCGCTCGTTCGCCTGGGCCGTCTTGCCCAGCAGCAGTGCCGCCAGCACCGGCTCGCTCACCGCCGCCACGACCTGGTCGGTCAACGCCTGCGCCAGCTCCAGCTCGGCGGTCGCGAACTCCACCGCCTCCTCCGCCCGGCCCAGCTCGATCAGTGAGACGACGGTGTGCAGCCGGTTCGCCGCCTCGTGCGCCTGCGAGCGCAGCGCCTGCGTGAAGCCCCGCTCGGAGTCCAACTCGCCCATCAGCGACTGGAGTTCGGTGACATCGCGCAGGGTGACGACCGTACCGCGCCGCTCGCCGCCCGACACCGGGGAGGTGTTGATCACCAGGACCCGCGACGCCGTCAGATGCACCTCGTCCACCCGCGGCTCCGACGCCAGCAGCGCACCCGTCAGCGGGGCGGGCAGCCCCAGCTCGGCCACCGACCTGCCCACCACGTCCCCGGCCACGCCGAGCAACTCCCGACCTCCGTCGTTGATCAGCGCCACACGGTACTGCCCGTCCAGCATCAGCAGCCCCTCGCGTACGGCGTGCAGGGCGGCCTGGTGGTAGTCGTGCATCCGGCTGAGCTCGGCCGCGTTCATGCCGTGGGTGTGGCGGCGCAGCCGGGCGTTGATGACGTAGGTGCCGACGGCGCCCAGGGCCAGTGCGCCGGCCGCTACGCCGAGCAGGGCCGTGAGCTGGTCCTGCACCCGCTGGGTGATCTCCTCGACCCGGATACCCGCGCTGACCAGGCCGACGATCTCCTTGCCGTCCCGGATCGGGGTGACCGCGCGGACCGAGGGGCCGAGCGTGCCGGTGTAGATCTCGGTGAAGGTCTGGCCCTTCAGGGCCGTCTCGGTGTGGCCCCGGAAGGGCTGGCCGATCTGGTCCGGGTCGGGATGCGTCCAGCGGATGCCCCGCGGGCTCATGATCGTTATGAAGTCGACCTCGGTGTCCCGCATCACCCGCAGCGCGTACGGCTGGAGCCGGCCGGTCGGGTCGGAGGAGCGGGCCGCCTCCAGCACCGAGGGCGAGTCGGCGACCGACCGCGCCACCGCCCTGGCCTGGCGTCGCGCCGCCTCTTCGGCCTGGCTGCGGTCGCTGACGTAGGTGAACAGCGCGTATCCGGCCACGACGACCGCTATCAGGACGGCCTGCATGGCGAAGAGCTGGCCCGCCAGGCTGCGGGGACCGGGTACGGAGAAGCGCATGTCGTCAGTCTGCCTCGTGGCTGATTGTGAACTAAATGAACGGAAGGGTGACCGCGCTCACAGAGCAGGACATAGTCACGGCATTCCCCAATACGCATCTCCGGGAGTTTCCCGCTCCCTGTCCCGGACGTGAGCCGCACGCCGGTGATGCCGACGACGTCGTCAAGGAGGGCCGCCGTGACCAGCGCAGCCGATACGGCACCTGCCGCACCCAAAGCCAAGCGGGACCGCACGCACTATCTCTACATCGCGGTGATCATCGCGGTCGCCGCCGGCATCGCGGTGGGTCTGGCCGCACCCGACTTCGCTGTCGAGCTGAAGCCCATCGGCACCGGATTCGTGAATCTGATCAAGATGATGATCTCCCCGATCATCTTCTGCACGATCGTGCTGGGCATCGGCTCGGTACGGAAGGCCGCCAAGGTCGGTGCCGTCGGCGGCATCGCTCTGAGCTACTTCATGGTGATGTCGCTGGTGGCCCTGGGCATCGGCCTGGTCGTCGGCAACATCCTGGAGCCCGGCACGGGCCTGGCGGTGACCGACGCCGTCAAGGAGGCCGGTCACGCGCAGATCGACGCCGAGGCGAAGGACACCACCGAGTTCCTGCTCGGCATCATCCCGACCACGATCGTGTCGGCCTTCACCAACGAGTCGGTCCTGCAGACCCTGCTGATCGCCCTGCTCGCCGGCTTCGCCCTGCAGGGCATGGGCTCGGCCGGCCAGCCGATCCTGCGCGGCATCGAGCACATCCAGCGGCTCGTCTTCCGCATCCTCGCCATGGTGATGTGGGCCGCCCCCATCGGTGCCTTCGGCGCCATCGCCGCCGTCACCGGCTCCGCGGGTCTGGAAGCGCTCAAGAGCCTCGCCGTGCTGATGCTCGGCTTCTACGTCACCTGCTTCCTCTTCGTCTTCGTCGTGCTCGGCATCCTGCTGCGCGTCATCTCCGGCCTGAACATCATCACGCTGTTCAAGTACCTCGGCCGTGAGTTCCTGCTGATCCTGTCCACCTCCTCGTCCGAGTCCGCGCTGCCGCGGCTCATCGCGAAGATGGAGCACCTGGGCGTCAGCAAGCCGGTGGTCGGCATCACCGTCCCGACCGGCTACTCCTTCAACCTCGACGGCACCATGATCTACATGACCATGGCGTCCCTGTTCATCGCCGACGCCATGGGCACGCCGATGTCGCTCGGCGAGCAGATCCCGCTGCTGCTCTTCCTGCTGGTCGCCTCGAAGGGCGCCGCCGGTGTCACCGGCGCCGGTCTGGCGACCCTGGCCGGTGGTCTGCAGTCGCACAAGCCGGCCCTGGTGGACGGCATCGGCCTCATCGTCGGCATCGACCGCTTCATGAGCGAGGCCCGCGCGCTGACCAACTTCGCCGGCAACGCCGTGGCCACCGTGCTGATCGGCACCTGGACGAAGGAGATCGACAAGGACCGCGTGAACCAGGTCCTCGCCGGTGAGCTGCCCTTCGACGAGAAGACGCTGCTGGACGACGGGCACGGCGGCCCGGCCGACGGCCACGTCGAGGTGCCCGAGCAGGGCGGCGAGAAGGAGCTGGCGAAGGCCTGACGGCCGCGCGCCGCGCCCCGCGAGACTCCGGGCGGCTGAGTGTCCCCCCGTCGCTCAGCCGCCCGGTCCCTGCCCACACGACAGACCCTGTATCAATCGTTCAGCTCGGCCACCAGCTCGGTGGCCCTGGAGGCGGGCACGCCCGCCGCGGTCAGCACCGTGACCGCGGCGCAGCGGCCCGCCTCTCGCGCTGCCACGAGCCCGTCGTTCACCGCCTCCATCAGCGCGACCAGCATCTGCTCGTGCACGTACGCCAGGGCCGGCGCGGGCAGCGGTGAGCTGAAGACGCCCTCGTCGAGGCCGCGCCGGAGCACCCCCGTGGCGGCTTCCCGGACCGGGGCGAGCCGCTCCCGGATGCCCTGCATGGTGACCGTGCGCTGGGCGAGCGCGATCAGCAGCCGGTAGCGGTCGGCCAGCTCCCACACCGCCAGCACCGAGCGGGCCACGGACTCCGCCGGGTCCTCCACGCCCTCCCGGCCCGCCGCGTGCGCGGCCGACAGGGACTCCACCGCCTCGTCGACGAGCGTGCTGATCAGCGCCTCGCGGCTGGGGAAGTGCCCGTACACCGTCCGCCGTACGACGCCAGCGGCGCGTGCGATCTGGTCCATGGACGCGTCGGGGTCGCGCAGCAGCTCGGCCAGGGCGACGTCGAGGATGCGGCGCCGGTTGGCGTCGGCGCGGCTGGTGTTACCGGAAGGCATGGCAGCCATTCTGCACGCCCCGCCGCGGGGCTCACCTCCCTCATTTGCACAGTGGTGTGCAACAAGCGTACATTGCACACGACTGAGTAATTGCACATCGCTGTGCAATCCATGTCGCGCACCACCCGTCGCGCACACCCGAGGAAGGCGACCCCTGCCATGCGACTCGTCATGACCGAACCGGCCGAGAGGATGGACCGCCCCTACGCACGCCGCTGGTGGGCGCTCCTCGTGCTCTGCCTGAGCCTGCTGATCATCGTGATGGCGAACACCGCCCTCACCGTCGCCGCGCCCGACATGACCGAGGACCTCGACCTGTCCAGCGCCGACCTCCAGTGGGTCATCGACGGCTACACCGTCCCGTACGCCGCGCTGATGCTGCTCCTCGGCGCGACAGGCGACAAGTACAGCCGCCGGGGCGCGCTCGTCCTCGGGCTGGTCGTCTTCGGCGGCGGTGCCGTCTCCGGCTACCTCGCCGACAGCGCCACGGCGGTGATCGCGGCGCGTGCCGTGATGGGCGCCGGCGCCGCGATGATCATGCCCGCCACGCTGTCCCTGCTCGCGGCGACCTTCCCGCGCGCCGAACGCGCCAGGGCCATCACCCTGTGGACCGCCACGGCCGGGCTCGCCATCGCGGCCGGGCCGCTGGTCGCCGGGGCGCTGCTGGCGCACCACGGCTGGTCGTCGACGTTCCTCATCAACGTGCCCGTCGCCGCCCTGGCCATCGTCGGCGCGCTCGTCCTCGTACCGCCGTCCAAGGCCGGCCGGCACGGGCGCATCGACTACGGCGGCGGACTGCTGTCAGTGGTGTGGATCGGCGCCCTCGTCTACATGATCATCGAGGGCCCGCACTTCGGCTGGGGCGTCAAGGCGGTCACGGCGGCGGTCGTCGCGGGCGCCGGGCTCGTGACCTTCGTGCTCTGGGAGCTGCGCCACCCGCGTCCCGTCCTCGACGTGCGCCGCTTCACCGACCGCCGCTTCGCGGGCTCCAACCTCGCCGTCGCCCTGTTCTTCCTGGCCGTCTTCGGCGCCTTCTACTACCTGACCCAGCACCTCCAGTTCGTCCTCGGCTACGACGCCCTGGACACGGGCCTGCGCATGCTGCCGCTGGCCGGTGCCGTCTTCGTGGGCTCCGCCCTCACCGGCTACCTCACCCCGCGGGTCGGCATGAAGTGGACCGTCACGGCCGGCATGGTCGGCGGTACGGCGGCCCTGGCGCTGCTCACCCAGGTCGACTCCGGGTCGTCGTACGGCGACTTCGTCGCGCCCCTGATCGTGCTCGGCCTCGCGATCGGGCTCGCGCTGTCGCCCTGCACGGACGCGATCATGGGGGCGTTCCCGGAGTCCCAGCTGGGCGTCGGCGGCGCGGTGAACGACACGTCGCTGGAGCTCGGCGGGTCGCTGGGCATCGCCATCCTCGGCTCGCTGCTGGCGACGTCGTACTCCGGCCACCTCTCGGACGCGACGGCGGGCAGCAAGCTCCCCGCCTCCTCGCTGGAGACGGCCCAGGACTCCGTCGGGGCCGGGTACGCCGTCGCCCGGGGCATCGGTGACAAGGCGCGGCAGCTCGCCGAGCAGGCGGCGCACACGAGTGACCCCCAGCAGGCGGAGCGGCTCAAGGCGCAGGCCGGGCAACTGGCCGGCGGGGCACGGCAGATGGCCGACGCGGTGGGTTCCGCGTTCGCTGACGCGGTCGCGCACACGAGCCTGGTCGGGGCCGTGATCCTGGGCGCCGGGACGGTCGTGGTGGCACTGCTGCTGCCCGGCAAGGGGAAGACCGCGGACGAGCCTGCCGAGGAGAGGGAGCTGGAGTCCGCGGGGGCCCGCTAGGCCCTGTCTGACAAATGATCACTGTTCGCGGAGCCAGAGGATGAGTGACGCGAGACGGAGTCCGGCGAGGTAGCGGACGGCAAGCTTGTCGAAGCGGGTGGCCACAGCTCGGAACTGCTTGAGCCTGCTGAAGCAGCGTTCGACTACGTTGCGGGCCTTGTACTGCTCGGCATCGAAGGCCGGCGGTCGCCCGCCGGCCGATCCGCGGCGCTGCCGGCCCGCGACCTGGTCGGCCCGTTCAGGGATGACCGCTCGGATGCCTCGCCGACGTAAGCCGGAACGGATGGCCCTCGAGGAATACGCCTTGTCCGCGATCACCGTCTCAGGCCTGCGACGTGGCCGTCCCACGGTCGGGCGGGGCACCCGCACAGCTTGAAGCACCGTGTCGAACACGGTGGAGTCGTTGACGTTGCCGGGCGTGACGACGAGGGCCAGGGGGAGCCCTCGTCCATCCGCTGCGAGGTGGACCTTGGTGGTCAGTCCACCGCGGGACCGGCCGAGGGCCTGGCCAGGCGCCTGATGTGGCGGATCTTCCAGTTCGTCCGCCGTCGATGCCCCTTTTTGCGGGCTCCGGCGGCATGTTGGTGAGCGCGGTTGATGGTGGAGTCGATCGACACGGTCCACTCCACCGCGCCAACCGCATCATCGCGGACCTGGACGTGCTCAAGCAGCCTCGCCCAGGTCCCGTCCCGCTCCCAACGCGCGAAGCGTTCGTAGACGGTCTGCCACGGGCCGTACCGTTCGGGCAGGTCCCGCCAGGGCGCCCCGGTCCGCAACCGCCACAACACGCCGTTGACGACCTGCCGGTGATCCCGCCAGGGCCGCCCGCGACCATCAACACCCGGCAACAGCGGAGCTATCGCTCCCACGCCGCATCCGTCAACTCACCTCGACCCACCACAAGATCAATTATCAGACACGCCCTAGTCGTGGACCGGCTCGGTGGCCCGGTCCAGGCGGGTCTGCTCCTCAGGGGTGAGCAGCAGGTCCGCCGCGGCCGCCGAGTCCCTCGCCGTCCTTGGGCGGCTCGCCCCCGGGATCGGGATGACGGCGGGGGAGCGCGTCAGCAGCCAGGCGAGGCCGACCCGTTGGGGGCTGACACCGCGGTCCGCGGCGACCTCGTGGAACGCGGCGAGGCGTTCCCTGCCCTCCGTGCGTGACGGCCCGTCCAGGGAGCTGCGGGCCAGTCCGCCCAGTGGGCTCCACGGCAGGAACGCCAGCCCCAGTTCCGCGCACAGCCGAAGCTCCGGCTCGCTGTCCCGGACGGCGGGGGAGTACCGGTTCTGCACCGACACCAGCTGCTCGCCGAGCATCTCGCGCGCCCGGCGGATCTGGTCGACGTCCGCGTTGGACACCCCGGCCAGCCGGATCGTGCCCGCGTCGAGCAACTCCCGCAGGGCGCCGACCGATTCCTCGAACGGCACCTCGGGGTCCGGCTTGTGGAGCTGGTAGAGGCCGATCGCCTCGACACCGAGGCGCTTGCGGGAGGCCTCGGCGGCGGCCTTCAGGTGGCGCGGGGAGCCGTCCACCGTCCAGTCGCCGCCGGCCGGGCGGCCCCGGCCGCCCTTCGTCGCCACCAGCACGCCGGAGGTGTCACCGCCGTACGTGGCCAGCGCGCGGGCCAGCAGGCGTTCGTTGTGGCCGGGCTCCGCGCCCGGCAGATGTTACGAGTCGGCCGTGTCGAGGAGGGTCACGCCCGCGTCGAGCGCCGCATGCAGGGTGGCCAGCGCGCGCTCCTCCTCCGGCCGGCCCTCGATGGACAGTGGCATCGCGCCGAGCCCGACCGCGCTCACCCGCAGCCCGCCAAGTGTCCTGTACCGCATGTCAGCCGTCCTTCCCGAGCGTCTCGGCGACGGCCCGCGGCAGCCACTGCCGGGCGTCGGCGAAGGTGAAGCCGAGGGCGTTGTCCATGCCGTAGGAGCGGCGGAAGGAGAAGGGGGAGGCCTCGCCGACCTCGACGGGCCGGTACCCGGCCCGGCCGTCCGGGACGTGCGCGGCCACCGCCTCGCACAACTCCTCGGTGGTCAGCGTCCCGTGCGAGGCGGCGTTCACCGGTCCGGTGAAGTCCTCGCCCGCCGCCCAGGCCAGGAAGCGCGCGATCTCCTCGACGTGGACGTACGTGGCGGGCCGGTTCACCACCGGCACGGCGATCGGCTCGCCGGTGCGTATCCGCTCGGCGTGGTGGGCCAGCCGCCCGGTGAAGTCGTCGTCCCCGCCCAGCACGTGGGCCACCCGCACCGCCGCGTAGGGCAACTCCGGGCCGGCGGCCGCGAGGACCGCCTCGGCCTGCCGCTTGCCCTCCCCGTAGTGGGCCTCCCGGAACGCCGGGTCGTCCCAGGGCAGCCGGAGATCGACGGTGACCGTGGCCGGGTCGACGGCCTCCTCGCGCACGAGCTCGGGGGAGTCCTCGTACTCGTACACCTCGACCGTGGAGGTCATCAGGTAGCGGTGGGTACGGCCGGAGAAGACGCGACGGGCGAGGGCCGCCTGGCGGGGTGTGTAGCAGACCTGATCGACGACGACGTCGAAGACGCGAGCCGAGCGCGCCGGTCAGGGACCGCTCGTCGTCCCGGTCGGCGACCAGCTGCGCCACTCCGGCCGGTGGCGGGGAGGACCCCCGGTTCAGCACGGTGACGCGGTGCCCGGCGGCGAGCAGCCGTGCGACCAGACGCTTGCCGACGTAACGGTTCCCGCCGATGACCAGTACATCCAGGGCCTTTTTGATCAAGCTCAGCGAGCTGGGCCGCCGGGTCCGGCTCAGCCCGGCGGCGGTCACCGAGCGGGTGCGGCGCCTGGAGGCGGCGGGCGTGATCAGCGGCTACGGGGCTCACGTCGTGCCCGCCCGGCTCGGCTACGGCATCCAGGCGTTCATCCGGGTCGATCCGCACGGCGGCTACACCCTCCTGAAGCACCCCAGGACCCTGGAGCTGATCGAGCGGCCCGAGATCACCGAGGTGCACCATGTGGTCGGGGAGGACTGCTGGATCCTCAAGGCCGCCGTCCGGGACACCGTCCACCTGGAAGAAGTCCTGGAGGCGGTCTCCGCGCTGGGCCGCACCACCACGTCGATCGTGCTGACCTCCCCGGTGGAGCGGAAACCGCTGTTGCCTTGACGTGGGCGTCAAGGACTACGTTCGACGGCATGCGAATCGGCGAGCTGGCCGCACGGGCCGGGACCACGACGCGGACGCTGCGGTACTACGAGTCGCGGGGGCTCCTGCCCGCGCGGCGTGAGGGCAACGGATACCGGACGTACGACGAGTGCGACCTGAAGCTGCTGGAGCAGATCAGGACCTTGCAGGACTTCGGGTTCGATCTGGAGGAGACGCGGCCCTTCGTGGAGTGTCTGCGGGCCGGGCACCCCGAGGGCGACACGTGCCCGGCGTCGCTCGCGGTCTACCGGCGCAAGCTGGACGAGCTCGACTCCCTGATCGGTCAGCTGACGAGCGTGCGGGAGACGGTCGCCCGGCAGCTGGCGCGGGCCGAGCTGGCTGCCGAGGCGGAGGCTCCGGGGGGTCCGGAGCCACAATGCGAACTGGGGAGGCACACGTGGTGACCGATGTGACGGACGCGGACTTCGAGGCCGAGGTGATCGGCGCGGACCTGCCGGTGCTGGTGGAGTTCACCGCCGACTGGTGCCCGCCCTGCCGGCAGATGGGGCCGGTGCTGAAGGCCCTCGCCTCCGAGGAGGGCGACCGGCTGAAGGTGGTGCAGCTCGACGTGGACTCCAACCCCCTGACCACGAACGCCTACAAGGTGCTGTCGATGCCGACGTTCATGGTCTTCCGCGGCGGTGAGCCAGTGAAGGCGATGGTGGGCGCGCGGGCCAAGCGGCGGCTGCTGGAGGAACTGGCCGACGTGCTGTAGACGCCGACCCCGACAACGACCCGGAAACGAGGAAATCCCCCGAGCAATTGCGCTCGGGGGATTTCCTTGCGTATATTTGTTCATTCGTGACTTCAAGCCGATCGAAGCCATGAGAAAACTTAGCGAAGTTCAGTGAGCACAGTATATCCGGGCGGGAGCGGAATTGTCAAACACCGAATTTCCGGACGATGAATTGCGGCAGGAGCAGGAATTCATCGACGGGTTGTACGCGCGCGTGGACGCGCTGCGCGGCGACGCCGAGACCTCCGTCACGGACGCGCTCGCGCAGGGCAACACCCCCATGCAGGCCAGACTGGAACGGGACATCCTCGTGGCCGAGCGATCCGGGCTGCTCGCCGCGCTGAACGCGGTGGACGGCTCCCTGTGCTTCGGCCGGATCGACCTCACCTCGGGCGTGACCCACCACATCGGCCGCATCGGCCTGCGCACCGACGACGCCGAGCGCACACCGGTCCTGATCGACTGGCGCGCCGACGTCGCCCGCCCCTTCTACCTGGCCACCGGCCACACCCCGATGGGGCTGAGGCGTCGGCGGCACATCGCCACCGACGGCCGCAAGGTCACCCACCTGCACGACGAGATCCTCGACCTCGGCGACGAGACCCGCACCGGCCACGAGGACCCGACCGGCGACGCCGTGCTGCTCGCCGCGCTCAACTCCGCCCGCACCGGCCGGATGAGCGACATCGTGCAGACCATCCAGGCCGACCAGGACCGCATCATCCGCGCCCCGCACCGCGGCGTGCTCGTGGTGGAGGGCGGCCCGGGCACCGGCAAGACGGCCGTCGCCCTGCACCGCGCCGCGTATCTGCTGTACGAGCACCGGGAACTGCTCGCCAAGCGGGCGGTGCTGATCGTCGGACCCAACCCGGCCTTCCTCGGCTACATCGGCGAGGTGCTGCCCTCCCTCGGCGAGACCGGTGTGCTCCTCGCGACCGTCGGCGAGCTGTTCCCCGGCGTGAAGGCGACCGCCACCGACCCGCCGGAGGCCGCTGCCGTGAAGGGCCGGGCCGAGATGGCCGACGTCCTCGCCGAGGTCGTGCGCAGCCGGCAGGCGCTGCCCGACCCGGTGATCGCCATCGAGCACGAACGCGAGGTGCTCATGCTGGACGACGGTCTGGTGAACGTCGCCCGCGAGCGCACCCGTGCCGCGAAGCTGCCGCACAACGCGGCCCGTGAGCACTTCGAGGGGCACATCCTCAACACCCTCACCGAGCTGTACGCCGAGCGGATCGGCACCGACCCCTTCGACGGGTCCAGCCTGCTCGACCCCAGCGACATCACCCAGATCCGCGACGACCTCGCCGAGAACCCCGAGGTCTGGGCCGCCATCGACCAGCTGTGGCCGCTGCTCACCCCGCAGCGGCTCGTCGCCGACTTCCTCGCCGCGCCCGAGGAGTTCCTGTCCGCCGGGGACGCCGAGGCCGTACGCCGCCCGGTGACCCGGCGCTGGACGGTCGCGGACGTGCCGCTGCTCGACGAGGCCGCCGAACTCCTCGGCGAGGACGACCGGCTGGCCCGGGAGCGCGCGCAGCGCGAGCGGGAGCGGCAGATCGCCTACGCGCAGGGCGTGCTGGACGTGTCGTACGCGTCCCGGACCTACGAGTTCGAGGACAAGGAGGAGGACGACCCCGAAAGCTCCGAGGTGCTGTCCGCGCACGACATCATCGACGCCGAGCGGTTCGCCGAGCGGCACGAGGAGGACGACCACCGCAGCGCCGCCGAGCGTGCCGCCGCCGACCGCACCTGGGCGTTCGGGCACATCATCGTGGACGAGGCGCAGGAGCTGTCGCCGATGGCGTGGCGGCTGCTGATGCGGCGCAGCCCGACCCGCTCGATGACCCTGGTCGGCGACCCCGCGCAGACGGCGGAGGCGGCCGGTGTCGGCTCGTGGGCGGGCATCCTCGGCCCGTACGTCGAGGACCGCTGGGAGCACACCCGGCTGGGCGTCAACTACCGCACCCCGGCCGAGATCATGGACGTCGCCGCGGCCGTGGTCCGTGCCGAGCACCCGGAGTTCGAGCCGCCGAGCTCGGTCCGCGCCACGGGCGTTCACCCCTGGGCGCGGGCCACCGACGACCTCCCGGGCGCCGTGGCCAAGGCGGTCGAGGAGCTCACCCCCGCCGAGGGGCGGCTCGCGGTGATCGCCCCGCGCGACCTGCACCGCGGCCTGGCGGCCCGGCTGGACGGCGTGACGGCGGGCGCGGAACCCGACCTCACGCAGTCCGTCGTCCTCCTCGACCCGCGCCAGGCCAAGGGCCTGGAGTTCGACTCCGTCCTCGTGGTCGAGCCCGCGCGGTACGGCACGAGCGACCTGTACGTCGCCCTGACCCGCGCCACCCAGCGGCTCGGCGTGCTGCACACCGGAAAGCTGCCGAACGCACTGGCCGAGCACTTCGGGTAGGAGATCGCCCCCTTCCGCGCGGTGCCCGAGAGGTGAGTGGGGTGGCAGGCGTGCGGCCACCCCACCAGCGGTGTCACGGGCCGCCTACGCCGGGCGCAGCCACACGGTCGACAGCGGCGGCAGCGTCAGACGGATGCTCGCCGGGCGGCCGTGCCAGGGCTGGGCCTCCGGCTTGACCGGGTCGGGGTTGGTGACGTCGCTGCCGCCGTAGCGGGCGGCGTCGGTGTTGACGGCCTCGTGCCAGGCCGGGACGTCCTCGGGCACGCCCAGGCGGTAGTCCTGACGGACGACCGGCGCGAAGTTCGACACCGACAGGATCGGAGCGCCCTCCGGGTCCAGCCGCAGGAATGCGAGGACGTTGTCGTCGGCGGCGTCCCCGACCACCCACTCGAAACCGGCCGGGTCCGTGTCGAGCCGCCACAGCGCCGGAGTCGCGCGGTAGACGGTGTTGAGGTCGCGGACCAGGTCACGCACGCCCCGGTGCTCGGGCTCGGCCCCGTAGCCCGGATCGAGGAGCCACCAGTCCGGGCCGTGCGCCTCGGACCACTCGGCACCCTGGGCGAACTCCTGCCCCATGAACAGCAGCTGCTTGCCGGGATGGGCCCACATGAAGCCCAGGTACGCCCGGTGGTTGGCGCGCTGCTGCCACCAGTCGCCCGGCATCTTCGACACCAGGGAGCGCTTGCCGTGCACCACCTCGTCGTGGGAGATCGGCAGGACGTAGTTCTCGCTGTACGCGTACACCATCGAGAACGTCATCTCGTGGTGGTGGTACTTGCGGTACACCGGCTCGTGGCTCATGTACTGGAGCGAGTCGTGCATCCAGCCCATGTTCCACTTCAGCCCGAACCCGAGCCCGCCGAAGCCGCTCGGGCCCTTGTGGTGGGTGGCCCGGGTGACGCCGTCCCAGGCGGTCGACTCCTCGGCGATCGTGACCACACCGGGCACCCTGCGGTACACCGTCGCGTTCATCTCCTGGAGGAACGCCACCGCGTCCAGGTTCTCCCGGCCGCCGTGCTCGTTGGGCGTCCACTGGCCCGGCTCGCGCGAGTAGTCGAGGTAGAGCATCGAGGCCACCGCGTCCACGCGCAGCCCGTCGATGTGGAACTCCTCGCACCAGTACAGGGCGTTCGCGACGAGGAAGTTGCGCACCTCGTTGCGCCCGAAGTCGAACTCCAGCGTGCCCCAGTCGGGGTGCGCGGCCCGCAGCGGATCCGCGTGCTCGTACAGGGGCCGGCCGTCGAACTCGGCCAGCGCCCAGTCGTCGCGCGGGAAGTGCGCGGGCACCCAGTCCATCAGCACGCCGATGCCGGCCCGGTGCAGTGAGTCGACCAGGTACCGGAAGTCGTCGGGCGTGCCCAGCCGGGCCGTCGGCGCGTAGAAGCCGGTGACCTGGTAGCCCCAGGAGCCGCCGAACGGATGCTCGGCGACCGGCATCAGCTCGACGTGCGTGAAGCCCAGGTTCTTCACGTACCCCGGGAGCTGCTCGGCCAGTTGACGGTACGTCAGTCCCGGCCGCCAGGACGGCAGGTGCACCTCGTACACCGAGAAGGGCGCCTCGTGCGCCGGGGCTTCGGCGCGCCGGGCCAGCCACTCGGCGTCGCCCCACTCGTACCGCGAGGACGTGATGACCGACGAGGTCGCGGGCGGCACCTCCGTGCGGCGGGCCATCGGGTCGGCCCGCAGCGTCTTCGAACCGTCGGGGCGGGTGATCTCGAACTTGTACAGCTCACCCTCGCCGATGTCCGGCAGGAACAGCTCCCACACGCCCGACGAGCCCAGCGACCGCATGACGTGGCCGGTGCCGTCCCAGAAGTTGAAGGTGCCGGCCACGCGCACGCCGAGCGCGTTCGGCGCCCACACCGAGAACCGGGTGCCCGTCACGCCCTGGTGGGTCATCGGGTGCGCGCCCAGCGCCGTCCACAGCTCCTCGTGCCGGCCCTCGCCGATCAGGTGCAGGTCGAGGTCGCCCAGCGTGGGCAGGAAACGGTAGGCGTCCTCGGTGTCCAGCACCGTCCCCTCGTATTCCACGAGCAGCCGGTACTCAGGGACCTCGCGCAGCGGCAGCAGTCCGGAGAAGAACCCCTCCCCGTCGTCGTCCAATTCCGCCCGCACCTCTCCGGCGACGACCGTCACCGACAGCGCGTACGGCCGGAACGCCCGGAACGCGATCCCGCCGGGCGCGGGGTGTGCGCCGAGCACAGAGTGCGGGTCGTGATGCGTACCGCTGAGCAGGCGCTGCCGGTCCGCCGCGCCGACGGAGGGTGAGACGCCGATCTCCATCTCCGGCGGGACGGTCTGGGCGGGGGCGGCGGTGGAGTTCCCGGCGGTGGCCCGCCCGCCGGTGGCCTTCTTGGCGGGAACCTTCTTCGCGGTCGCCTTCTTCGCGGGGGGCTTGGCTGCGGTGGACTTGGTGGCAGCGGCCTTGCCTGTGGTGGCCTTGGTGGCGGTGGACTTGGTGGCCGTAGCCTTCGCCGTCGTGGCCTTCTTGGCGACCGACTTCTTGGTTGTCGCCTTCTTGGCAACCGCCTTCGTGGCCGTCGCCTTGGCGGCTGTGGCCTTCTTCGCGGTCGCCTTCTTCGCAGGTGTCTTCCTGGCGGCTGTCTTCGTCGCGGCCACCTTCTCGGCCGTGGCCTTCGCCGCGGTCGCCGTCTCAGGAGCCGCCTGCTCAGCGGCCGCCTTTTTCGCGACAGCCTTCTTGGCGACTGCCTTCTTCGCGACTGCCTTCTTCTCGACGGCCTTCTTCGCGGTCGTCTTCGCCGGGGCCGCCTTCTTGGCCGTGGCCTTCGACGCGGGTGGCTGCGCAGCGGCCGTCTTCTTGGCGGCGGCCTTCTTCGCGGGGGCCGTCGCCTTCTTGGCTGCCTGTTTCGGCACCGCCGCCTTCTTCGCGGCACTCTTCTTCTGGGCGGCCGTGGGCTGCTCGGGGATCTTCTCCCCGGCCGTCCCCTTGGGACGCGAACCGCTGGACTCAGGGCGGGGGGTCACGGGCGGAGCCTCCAGGGCGAGGGGTGGGTCAGTCAGGTCAGGTGGCCGGTCGAGGCGAGCCGGTCTATGGCGGCCAGGGGCACCGGCAGCCAGTCGGGGCGGTGCCGGGCCTCGTACACCACCTCGTAGATCGCCTTGTCCGTTTCATAGGCGCGCAGCAGCACCGGGTCGGTGCGCGGATCGAGGCCGGCGGCCTCCGCGTACCCGGAGCAGTACGCGGACCGGCAGGTCTCGGCCCAGTCCGGCTGGGGCGGGTCGGCCGAGCGTGCCGCGTAGTCGAAGGACCGCAGCATGCCGGCGACGTCCCGCACCGCCGGCTGCGGCATGCGCCGCTCGGCCAGCGGCCGGGCCGGTTCGCCCTCGAAGTCGATCAGCCACCACTCGCCGGCCGGCGAGCGCAGGCACTGCCCGAGGTGGAGATCGCCGTGCACCCGCTGCGCGGTCCAGGTGCGGCCCTCGGCGGCCAGATCGCCCAGCGCCGTGAACGCCGTCCGCAGGCCCTCGGCGTACGGCCGCAGAGCGGGCACCGCCTGGACGGCCGCCTCCAGCCGCTCGATCATGCCGTCCACCATGAGCTGGAGCTGCATGTGGCCGAGCGTGACCGTCGGCAGTGCCCGGGCCAGCGTGGTGTGCACCTCGGCGGTGGCCCGGCCCAGCGCCCGCGCCTCGGCGCCGAAGTCCTCGCCCTTGGCCAGCTCGCGCAGCGCCAGCTCCCAGCCGTCGGAGGCGCCCTGCACGAACGGCTGGAGCACCCCCAGTACGTACGGCTGGCCGGCCAGGTCGGCCGGGCCCGCCGAGATCACCGGGTCCGCCGCGGGGTCGACGTCCGCGACCATCCAGGCCGTCGGTGCGGGCACCCGGGGACAGCCCTCGCGGGCCAGCGCCAGCGGTAGTTCCAGGTCCGGGTTGACCCCGGGCACGATCCGGCGCAACAGCTTCAGGATGAACGTATCTCCGTAGACGATCGACGAGTTGGACTGTTCCGCGGTCACCACGCGCGGTACCAGGCCGGACCGGATGTCCTGGTCGAGGTCCCGCTCGAAGCGGAGCCCGCCGATCCGTGCCTGGGTGCGCAGCGCCTCCAGGAGCAGTTCGGCGGGCCTGGCGTCGTGCAGGGCGTCGTAGGCCGTCCGGCCGGCCAGCGGCCCCGTCGCCATGTGTCCGATCAGCGCGGGCGCCAGCCGAGGCGGCAGCGCCTCGCGCACGCCTATCAGCAGCTGGTAGCAGTCGCCGGGGTGGCCGGGCGCGCCGTGCGACGGTACGGACGGCTGGTGGGCGCGGACGAGCAGGTGGTACAGGCCGAGCTTGCCGGTGGACGGGAGCAGCTCGGTGGCCTCGACCAGCGTGAACCCGGTGACCGGACGTCCCTTGCCCGCGAACCAGCGCTGCCGCGGAAGCCACTCCCGCAGCAGCGGATCGAGGGAGGCAAGGAGGCCGGGCGGGGCGGTGACGGTGCGTGTGACGGCTTCCGACATGGCGTCGCGTCCTTTCACCCATGATTGGTGCGCCTCCGGGGCCTTCAGCAGGTGCCGGCGGCGCCCCTCCGGCTCACGCGGGTGGGCGGGGTGTTACTGATGCGTGCCCCGGGCGGGGCGGGAGAAACGCCCCGCCACGGGGGTTTGCGGCCCGTCCCTTGATTCGGGCCTCGTCAGGCCGTCTCAGGCCTCACAGGGTGTCCCTGCGGAGCCGGAACCAGTAGAAACCGTGACCGGCCAGCGTCAGCAGGTACGGCAGCTCGCCGATCGCCGGGAACCGGACCCCGCCGAACAGCTCCACCGGATGCCGCCCCTCGAAGGCGCTCAGATCCAGCTCCGTGGGCTGCGCGAACCGCGAGAAGTTGTTCACGCACAGCACCAGGTCGTCCCCGCCTTCCCCAGATACGGGGGCCTCCCGCAGGAACGCCAGCACCGCCGGGTTCGTCGACGGCAGCTCGGTGTACGAGCCGAGGCCGAAGGCCGGGTTCTGCTTGCGGATCTCGATCATGCGGCGGGTCCAGTGCAGCAGCGACGACGGCGAGGCCATGGACGCCTCGACGTTCGTCACCTGGTAGCCGTAGACCGGATCCATGATCGTGGGCAGGAACAGCCGTCCCGGGTCGGACGAGGAGAATCCCGCGTTGCGGTCCGGGGTCCACTGCATCGGCGTGCGCACCGCGTCCCGGTCGCCGAGCCAGATGTTGTCGCCCATGCCGATCTCGTCGCCGTAGTACAGGATCGGCGAGCCCGGCAGCGACAGCAGCAGGGCCGTGAACAGCTCGATCTGGTTGCGGTCGTTGTCCAGCAGCGGGGCGAGACGGCGCCGGATGCCGATGTTGGCGCGCATGCGGGGGTCCTTGGCGTACTCGGCCCACATGTAGTCGCGCTCTTCGTCGGTGACCATCTCGAGCGTGAGCTCGTCGTGGTTGCGCAGGAAGATGCCCCACTGGCAGCCCGAGGGGATGGCCGGGGTCTTGGCCAGGATCTCGGAGACCGGGTAGCGGGACTCCCGCCGCACCGCCATGAAGATGCGCGGCATGACCGGGAAGTGGAACGCCATGTGGCACTCGTCGCCGCCGCTCGGATAGTCACCGAAGTAGTCGACGACGTCCTCGGGCCACTGGTTGGCCTCGGCGAGCAGCACGGTGTCCGGGTACTGCGCGTCGATCTCCTTGCGCACCCGCTTCAGGAAGTCGTGCGTCTCCGGGAGGTTCTCGCAGTTGGTGCCCTCCTGCTGGTACAGGTACGGCACCGCGTCCAGGCGGAACCCGTCGATGCCCAGGTCCAGCCAGAACTTCAGCGCGGAGATCATCTCCTCCTGCACGGCCGGGTTCTCGTAGTTGAGGTCCGGCTGGTGGGAGAAGAAACGGTGCCAGTAGTACTGCTTGCGGACCGGGTCGTAGGTCCAGTTCGAGGCCTCCGTGTCGACGAAGATGATCCGCGCGTCCTGGAACTGCTTGTCGTCGTCCGCCCACACGTAGTAGTCGCCGTAGGGGCCGTCGGGGTCCTTTCTCGACTCCTGGAACCACGGGTGCTGGTCGCTGGTGTGGTTCATGACGAAGTCGATGATCACGCGCATGCCGCGCTGGTGGGCGGCGTCGACGAACTCCACGAAGTCGGCCAGGTCACCGAACTCCGGCAGGACTGCGGTGTAGTCGGAGACGTCGTAGCCGCCGTCGCGCAGGGGCGATTTGAAGAACGGCGGCAGCCAGAGGCAGTCGACGCCGAGCCACTGGAGGTAGTCGAGCTTGGCGGTCAGGCCCTTCAGGTCACCGACGCCGTCACCGTTGCTGTCCTGGAACGAGCGGACGAGCACCTCGTAGAAGACGGCGCGCTTGAACCACTCCGGGTCCCGGTCCCTGGCGGGAGTGTCCTCGAAGGTGTCCGGCACGGGTTCGTTGACGATCATGTTGTGGGTGACCCTCCGATCTGCGGGGTGGACGGTCGCAGAACCGAGAAGACGTGCGCGGGCCTATGGCCCGGTTCGAGGCGCACGTAGTTGGCCCTGCCCCAGTGATAGGTCTCGCCGGTGAGCTCGTCGCGCACCGGCACCGACTCGTGCCAGTCCAGGCCGAGTTGCGGCATGTCCAACGAGACCGTGGCCTCCTGGGTGTGGTGGGGGTCGAGGTTGGCGACCACCAGAACCGTGTTCGAACCCTTCCGCTTCGAGTAGGCGATCACCGCTTCCTGGTCCGCGTGGTGGAAGTGGAGGTCGCGCAGCTGCTGGAGGGCCGGGTTCTCCCGCCGGATGGTGTTGAGCTTGGTGATCAGCGGGGTGATGGTGCGGCCCTCGCGTTCGGCGGCGTCCCAGTCGCGGTGCCTGAGCTGGTACTTCTCCGAGTCGAGGTACTCCTCGCTGCCCTCTCTGAGCGGGGTGTTCTCGCACAGTTCGTAGCCGGAGTAGATGCCCCAGGTGGGGGAGAGGGTGGCCGCGAGGACGGCGCGGACCTCGAAGGCGGGGCGGCCGCCGTGCTGGAGGTAGGCGTGCAGGATGTCGGGGGTGTTGGCGAAGAAGTTCGGCCGCATGTACGAGGCGGCCTCGCCGGACAGTTCCGTGAGGTACTCGGTCAGCTCCTGCTTGGAGTTGCGCCAGGTGAAGTAGGTGTAGGACTGCTGGAAGCCGATCTGGGCCAGGGTGTGCATCATCGCGGGGCGGGTGAAGGCCTCGGCCAGGAAGATCACGTCGGGGTCGGTGCGGTTGATGTCCGCGATGACCCGCTCCCAGAAGACGACCGGCTTGGTGTGGGGGTTGTCCACCCGGAAGATCCGTACCCCGGCGTCCATCCAGTGCCGCAGCACCCGGCAGGTCTCGGCGATCAGGCCGTCCATGTCGGCGTCGAAGGCGATGGGGTAGATGTCCTGGTACTTCTTGGGCGGGTTCTCCGCGTAGGCGATGGTGCCGTCGGGGCGGTGGTGGAACCACTCGGGGTGTTTGTGGACCCAGGGGTGGTCCGGGGAGCACTGCAGGGCGAAGTCCAGGGCGATCTCCAGGCCCAGGTCGCGGGCCTGGCCGACGAACCGGGTGAAGTCCTCCAGGGTGCCCAGCTGGGGGTGGACGGCGTCGTGGCCGCCTTCGGGGGAGCCGATGGCCCAGGGCACGCCGACGTCGTCGGGGCCGGGGGAGAGGGTGTTGTTCCTGCCTTTGCGGAAGGTGGTGCCGATGGGGTGGATCGGGGGCAGGTAGACCACGTCGAAGCCCATCGCGGCGATCGCCGGCAGGCGGCGGGCGGCGGTGCGGAAGGTGCCGTGGGGTTGCTGCCGGGTGCCCTCGGAGCGGGGGAAGAACTCGTACCAGGAGCCGTACAGGGCCCGTTCCCGCTCGACGAGCAGGGGCAGCGGCTCGGAGGTGGTGACCAGGTCCCGCAGCGGATGGCGGGCCAGCACCTCGTCCACCTCCGGCGTCAGCGCCGCCGCCAGCCGCGCCGCCGCCGGGCGGTTCTCGTCCCGCAGGGCTTCGACGGCCGCGCGGATCACGTCCCGCGGGCCCCCCTCCTCGGGCACACCGGCGGCCGCCCTCTCGTACAGGCGCGCGCCCTCCTCCAGGACGACGTCCGTGTCCATGCCCGCCGGGATCTTGATCTGGGCGTGATGGCGCCAGGTGCTGACCGGGTCGCCCCACGCTTCCACGGCGAACGTCCACAGGCCGGGCTCACCGGCGGTGACCTCGGCGCCCCACCGGTCCGTCCCGGGGGCCAGCTCGCGCATCGGTGTCCACGGGCCGGGGCGGCCCTCCGGATCCCTCAGGACGACGTTGGCGGCGACCGCGTCGTGCCCCTCCCGGAACACGGTCGCCGAGATCTCGAAGGTCTCGCCGGTCACGGCCTTGGCCGGCCGGCGTCCGCGCTGGACGACCGGGCGGACATCGAGAACGGGTATGCGCCCGACGGCGGTCGCGTCGCCCACGGGGGGCGGTGTCGGGACCGGCGGACCGGCGTCGGCCGGGCGCGCGGGGCGTGCTTCGCCGCCGGGAGCGCGCGCCCCGGTGGTGCGGCGGTTGGGGGGTGCTGGCGAATGGTGCTTGGCGGGCATGACCGCTCCTGTCCGCGTCAACGTGGGTGGGCGGATGTCTGTGGGGAGGTGGGTCCTGCATGGTGCTCCTGAGAGGGGTACCCGGAGGAGCCTTCCCACCCTATTCGGGTGGGCAATCCGGCACTTTGTTAACTACTCACGCGTATGTCGACACACAAGACCGGCCTCGTCCGCGACGGACGAGGCCGGCCCCTTCGCGTGGCTGTTCCTTCGCCCTAGGTCCGCGGCACCCGCAGTAACTTGTCCGGCGAACCGAGACCCCGGCCGGAGACCTTTCCGGTCGCCGCTCCCGCGGTCAGGGCCCTCCCGACCTGGGCCGGAGCCGCCTTCGGGTGCTCCGCCAGATACAGCGCGGCCGCGCCCGCGGCGTGCGGTGCCGCCATCGAGGTACCCGAGAAGGAGGCGTGTGCCGTGTCGCTCGCGGCGGACGCGGAGGTGATGTGCACGCCCGGGGCGAAGAGATCCAGGGCCGGACCGTGGTTGGAGAAGGCCGGTTTCGTATCCCTCCGGTCGGTCGCGCCGACCGTGATCGCCTGCTTGACGCTCCCCGGGGAGTACAGGCCGGCCGGCCTGCCGTCGTTGCCCGCGGCGACCGTGTACGTGACGCCGGAGGCGATGGAAGCGCGGACGGCGGCGTCCAGCCGGTCGTTG
Organism: Streptomyces chartreusis NRRL 3882; assembly: GCF_900236475.1. Classification (GTDB taxonomy): domain Bacteria; phylum Actinomycetota; class Actinomycetes; order Streptomycetales; family Streptomycetaceae; genus Streptomyces; species Streptomyces chartreusis_D. Next base: position 2,783,507 of record NZ_LT963352.1, on the reverse strand, counting down.
CGCGGGCCGCCCAGGCTGAGGTTGGCGACGGCGGGCTTCTTCGCGTGCCGGGTCACCCAGTCGATCCCGGCGATCACCCGGGCCGTGGTGCCCGCCCCCGCGGCGTCGAGGACGCGTACGGAGACGATGCGGGCCCGCTTGGCGACACCGTGGGCCCTCCCGGCGACCGTGCCGGCGACGTGCGTGCCGTGGCCGTTGGCGTCCGACGCGACCTCGTCGTCCCCGACGAAGTCCCAGCCGTGGCTCGCCCGGCCGCCGAAGTCCTGGTGCGTGGTCCGGACACCGGTGTCGATCACGTACACCGTCACCCCGGCGCCCGCCGACTCGGGCGAGGTGTAGCTCCGGTCCAGCGGCAGACTCGGCTGGTCGACGCGGTCCAGCCCCCAGGAGGGCGGCTCGGGCTGTGCGCGGTCCAGCCGCACGCGGGTGTCCTGGACGACCGAGGCGACCCGGGGGTCGGCGGCGAGCCGCCCGGCCCGTCTCGCGTCGGTCCTGATCGCGTAGCCGTTCAGGACGGTGCCGTAGGTGTGGCTGATGTCCACCCCGTACGTCTCGGCGAGGGCCCTGCCGGCCGCCGACGGAGCCCGTATGCCCTCCTTCAGTGTCACCACGTAACTTCCGTGCACGGAGCCGGGTTCTCCGGCGCCGAGTATCCGCCCCTCCGGTACGGCGTGCGCGGGCAGGGTGATGGCCGAAAACGCCGCGGCGCAGACCGCCGCCACCAGGCCCCCCGTCCAGCGCAGACGCCGTGTGCGCGTCCGTCCCATGGTCCGAGTTCCCCTCCTCGACTCGGCGTACGGCTGCCGCGCGGCACCGCGTACGGCAGGCGCGGGCCGGTACGCCAGGGGCAGCCTCTCGTGGCAGGTGAAGCGCCACAAGGACGCCTGTGGGACGGAATCGGCCATATCCGTGGATGGTCCGGTTCCGGCCGATCGGGGGTCGGGAGGCGGAGCTTCAGCGGCGGCGGCGCCGACGCCGGTACTGTCGTAGGTGACGTCGATGAAGCCCTGTGTCAGAACCCTGCGTCATCCTGCGAACGCGCCGAGGTGGAACCCGTGAAGGCGATCCGTCGATTCACCGTCCGACCCGTTCTCCCCGAACCCCTCCGGCCGCTCAGTGATCTGGCCCGCAATCTGCGCTGGTCGTGGCATGCGGAGACCCGTGACCTGTTCCAGTCCGTCGATCCCGAGCGCTGGGCCGCCTCGGGCGGCGACCCGGTCCGGCTGCTGGGCAGCGTGCCGCCCGCGCGGCTCGCGGACCTGGCCTCGGACCGCCGCTTCCTGCGCCGCCTCGCCACGGCCACGGGCGATCTGAACGACTACATGACCGGCGACCGCTGGTACCAGGCCCAGCCCGACGAACTCCCCGCCGCGATCGCCTACTTCTCACCCGAGTTCGGCATCACGGCCGCCCTGCCCCAGTACTCCGGCGGCCTCGGCATCCTGGCCGGCGACCACCTGAAGGCCGCCAGCGACCTCGGTGTCCCGCTGATCGGAGTCGGCCTGCTCTACCGGCACGGCTACTTCCGCCAGACCCTGTCCCGGGACGGCTGGCAGCAGGAGCACTACCCCGTCCTCGACCCCCACGAGCTGCCCGTGGTCCTCCTGGAGGAGCCGGACGGCAGCCCCGCCCAGGTCGCCCTCGCCCTGCCCGGCGGCAGGCGACTGCACGCCCGGATCTGGCTGGCGCAGGTCGGCCGGGTCCCGCTGCTGATGCTGGACTCGGACGTCGAGGAGAACGACCTCGGCGAGCGCGGCGTGACCGACCGGCTCTACGGCGGCGGCAGCGAGCACCGGCTGCTCCAGGAGATGCTGCTCGGCATAGGAGGGGTCCGGGCGGTGCGCACGTACTGCCGGCTGACCGGGCACCCCGAGCCGGAGGTGTTCCACACCAACGAGGGACACGCCGGGTTCCTCGGCCTGGAGCGGATCGCCGAGCTCTGCGCCGGGGGCCTCGACTTCGACTCGGCGCTGGAGGCGGTCCGCGCCGGGACCGTCTTCACCACCCACACCCCCGTCCCGGCCGGCATCGACCGCTTCGACCGCGAGCTGGTCGCCCGCCACTTCGGCCCCGACGCCGAGCTGCCCCGCATCGACGTCCAGCGCGTCCTCGGGCTCGGCATGGAGACCTACCCCGGCGGCGAGCCCAACCTGTTCAACATGGCCGTGATGGGCCTGCGCCTCGCCCAGCGCGCCAACGGCGTGTCCCTGCTGCACGGCAACGTCAGCCGCGAGATGTTCTCGGGACTGTGGCCCGGATTCGACGCCGACGAGGTGCCGATCACCTCGGTGACCAACGGGGTGCACGCGCCGACCTGGGTCGCGCCCGAGGTGTTCCGGCTCGGCGCCCGGCAGATCGGCGTCCAGCGCGCCGAGGACGCCCTGACCGTCGGCGGCTCGGACCGCTGGGACGCGGTGGCGGACATCCCCGACCAGGAGATCTGGGAGCTGCGGCGGGGCTTGCGCGAGCAACTGGTGACGGAGGTGCGGGAGCGGCTGCGGGCCTCCTGGCGGCAGCGCGGCGCCGGCACGGCCGAGCTGGGCTGGATCGACGGCGTGCTCGACCCGGACGTCCTCACCATCGGTTTCGCGCGGCGGGTCCCGTCGTACAAGCGCCTGACGCTGATGCTGCGCGACCGGGACCGGCTGATGGGCCTGCTGCTGCATCCCGAGCGGCCGGTCCAGATCGTCGTGGCGGGCAAGGCACACCCCGCGGACGACGGCGGGAAGCGGCTGGTGCAGGAGCTGGTGCGGTTCGCGGACGATCCGCGGGTACGGCACCGGATCGTGTTCCTGCCGGACTACGGCATGGGGATGGCGCAGAAGCTCTACCCCGGCTGCGACATCTGGCTGAACAACCCGCTCAGGCCACTGGAGGCCTGCGGCACCTCCGGGATGAAGGCGGCGCTCAACGGTTGTCTCAACCTGTCCGTCCTGGACGGCTGGTGGGACGAGTGGTTCCAGCCGGACTTCGGCTGGGCCATCCCCACGGCCGACGGGGTGGGGACCGACCCGGACCACCGCGACGACATAGAGGCCGCGGCGCTGTACGACCTGCTGGAACAGCGGGTGACGCCGCGCTTCTACGAGCGTGGTGGCCAGAGCGGGCTGCCGGACCGCTGGATCGAGATGGTCCGCCAGACCCTGAGCCTGCTCGGGCCGAAGGTGCTGGCCGGGCGGATGGTCCGCGAGTACGTCGAGCGGCTCTACGCGCCCGCTGCGCTCTCCCACCGGTCCATGGGCCCGGACGCGGCGCGCGATCTCGCCGAGTGGAAGACCAGGGTGCGGGCGGCGTGGCCGGGGGTCACCGTCGACCATGTGGAGACGTCGGCGTCGGCGGCGCTGGCGGAGCTGGGTACGACGCTGGGGCTTCGCGTGCGGGTCGGTCTCGGTGAGCTCGGACCGGACGACGTGGAGGTGCAGGCCGTTTCGGGGCGGGTGGACGAGGAGGACCACATCGCCGACGCGGCGGTCGTTCCGTTGAAGCCGGTGGGCTCCGCCGAGCAGGACGGGCGGTGGGTTTATGAGGGGCCCTTGTCGCTGGATCGCACCGGGCCTTTCGGGTATACGGTGCGGATCCTGCCTGCGCATCGGCTGTTGGCGTCCAGCGCGGAGTTGGGGCTTGTGGCCGGACCGTCCGAGGAGTTGGTGGAGGCGGCGGGGCTGTTGATGCGTTGAGTCTCGTCTGCGGGTGCGTGGGGGGTGAGCGCGCAGTTCCCCGCGCCCCTCAGGGCAACTCGCCACCCGGCGTCGCCAGGTTCCGTAGGACGGTGCCGCACCTGCGTGCGTAAGCGTGCTGGAAGCCTCTGGTCGCCGGGCCGCCCGCCTTCGCGTACCACTTGGCGCCGCGGCTGAAGGCGTTCACCGTCAGCCAGACCGTGCCGTCGCCCGTGCGGTCCACCACGAAGGACTCCTCGCCGGTTTCCGGGTGGCCGGGCAACGTGCCGTACGCCCAGCCCGCGCGGCGGGGTTCCTCGACCGTCCACACCACGCGGCAGGGGGCCTTGATCATGCCGGCCAGGGTGACGGTGACGTCGACGCCGGGGGCGGCCCGGTCCGCGCCGGCGTCGATGCCGACGCCCAGGGCCCGGTGCATCTCCCAGGTGAGCACCGCCTCCGAGGCCCGGCGGAAGACCTCCTCGCCCTCGCCGAGACGGGTGCGCACGTTCATGGGATGGAAGCCCGGCGGGCAGAAGCCCTCGTCGCGGGTGGCGCCGACATCGGCGTAGGTGAAGTCCTTCGGATCCGGATAAGACACGGTCACCAAGAGTAGGGCGGCACCCGGGTCTGCCTTCGGTCCGGGTACCGCCCCAGGGGGTGTCCTGGCCGTGCTTCGGTCAGCCGACGTTGACGGCGGACCAGGCGGCCGCGACCGCCTTGTACTCGGCGCTGGACGCGCCGTACAGCGCCGAGGCCGCGTTCAGGGTCGCCGTGCGGGCGCCCGCGTACTTGGTCGTCGACGTCATGTACGTCGTCAGCGCCTTGTACCAGATCTGGAGCGCCTTGGTGCGGCCGATGCCGGTGACCGTGGAGCCGTTGGACGTCGGCGAGTTGTAGGTCACGCCGTTGATGGTCTTCGAGCCGCTGCCCTCGGAGAGCAGGTAGAAGAAGTGGTTGGCGGGGCCCGAGGAGTAGTGCACGTCCAGGCCGCCGAGGCCGGCGGACCAGGCGTCCTTGGACGAGCCGTCCTTGCTGGGCTTGTCCATGTAGCGCAGCGGGGAGCCGTCGCCGTTGATGTCGATCTCCTCGCCGATGAGGTAGTCACCGACGTCGGAGGAGTTGTTCGCGAAGAACTCCGCGCCCGCGCCGAAGATGTCGCTGGTCGCCTCGTTCAGGCCGCCGGACTCGCCGCTGTAGTTGAGGCCGGCCGTGGCCGAGGTCAGACCGTGGCTCATCTCGTGCGCGGCCACGTCGAGCGAGGTCAGCGGGTGGGTGTTGCCCGAGCCGTCGCCGTAGGTCATGCAGAAGCAGCTGTCCGACCAGAACGCGTTGACGTAGTTGTTGCCGTAGTGGACGCGTGAGTACGCCGCCTTGCCGTCGTTGCGGATGCCGCTGCGGCCGAAGGTGCTCTTGTAGAAGTCCCAGGTCACCTGGGCGCCGTAGTGCGCGTCGGCGGCGGCGGTCTCCAGGTTGGACGGGTTGCCGTTGCCCCAGACGTCGTCGGAGCCGGAGAAGAGGGTGCCGGTGCCGGAGGTGCCGCGGTTCAGGTTGTACGTCTTGTGGCCGCCGCGCGTGCCGTCCGTGAGGTTGTACGTCGACCCGGACTTGGTGGTGCTGAGGGTGACCGTGCCGCTGTACGTGGTGTTGCCCGTGCCGGTCTCGATGCCCTGGTACTCGTAGAGCTTCTTGCCGGTGGCGGCGTCGGTGACGACGTGCAGCTCGTTCGGGGTGCCGTCCTCCTGGAGGCCGCCGACGACCGTCTCGTAGGCGAGGGTGGGCTTGCCGTCGGCCGCCCAGATCACCTTGCGGGGCGTGGAGTTCGCCTCGGTCTTCTCCGAGCCGGCGACCTTGGCGAGCGTCACGGCCTGCTTCTCCGCCTTGGCGGCGGTGACGGCGGGCTTGAGCGAGTCGACCTCGAGCTTGGCCTTCGTCGCTCTGGTGACGCCCTTGGTCGCGCCGGACTTCGACTCGTGCACCACGAGGTCGCCGCCGAGGACCGGCAGGCCCGCGTAGGTGCGCTCGTAGCGGGTGTGGACCGTGCCGTCGGCGTCCTTCACGACGTCCTTGACGACCAGCTTCTCCTGTGCGCCGAGGCCTATCTCGCCGGCGGTCCCGGTGGCCTCCGCCTGCTGCTCCTTGATGAGGGCGGCGCGGGCGGGCGCGGTCAGCAGGACGGGTGCGGCGGCGAGGGCCGGCTTGCCGGCGGCGGAGGAGTCGGCGGCGACGCTGCTGCCGGAGGCCAGGCCGGTGGTGAGCAGGGCGCCGGCCGCGACGGCGGTGGCGATGGCGAGCGTGGTGCGCTTGTGACGCGCGTAGAGAGAGGTGGACACACAAGCTCCTAGGTGTGGGGGAAGCGCTGTGGTGCTGTGCGGCGGGTGGGGGAAGAGTGGCACTTGAGACGCGTACATGTCAGGAGCCCGCGTGATGTTGGCCGGAAATCGACGACGAGGTGTACGCCCGGGCACGTGAAGCGGGCGCCGTCCCGGGGGAGTCGAACCCACCGGGGCGGCGCCCTGCCCTGGGCAGACCGCGAACGGGCCTACGGGAAGGTGAGCTTCCAGCTGTTGATGTAGCCGGTGTCGCGGGCCGCGTTGTCCTGGACCCGCAGCTGCCAGACGCCGTTGGCGGCCTCGGACGAAGCGTTCACCGTGTACGTCGTGTTCAGGTTGTCCGCGCTGCCGCCGGTGCCGTAGCCCTTCAGCGTGTACGCCGTGCCGTCGGGGGCGACCAGCTGCACCTGGAGGTCGCCGATGTAGGTGTGGACGATGTCCACGGCGACCTGGAGGTTCGACGGCGCGTTGCCCGTCCGCCCGGAGACGGTGATCGACGACGTGACCGCCGCGCCCCGGTCCGGGATCGCCACGTCGGCGGTGTTCTCGAAGGACGTACCGCCGCCGCCTCCGCCGCCGGAGCGCGTGCCGACGTTCACGCCCGCCCACGCGTCCTGGACCCCCTTGTACTCGGCGCTGTCGGTGCCGTACAGCTCACCGGCCGCCGCGAGGGTGCCGGTACGGGCGCCCGCGTAGTTGGTGGTCGAGGTGAACTTGGTGGTCAGCGCGCGGAACCAGATCTTCTCCGCCTTGTCCCGGCCGATGCCGGTGACCGGAAGGCCGTCCGAGGTGGGCGAGTCGTAGGTGACACCGTTGATGGTCTTGGTGCCGCTGCCCTCGCTCAGCAGGTAGAAGAAGTGGTTCGCGGGGCCCGAGGAGTAGTGCACGTCGATCGAGCCGATGCCCGAGTACCAGGCGTCCTTGGACGAGCCGTCCCTGCTGGGCTTGTCCATGTAGCGCAACGGCGTGCCGTCGCCGTTGATGTCGATCTCCTCGCCGATGAGGTAGTCACCGACGTCGGAGGAGTTCTTCGCGTAGAACTCGACGGTCGAGCCGAAGATGTCGCTGGTCGCCTCGTTCAGGCCGCCGGACTCGCCGCTGTAGTTGAGGCCCGCCGTGTTGGAGGTGAGCCCGTGGGTCATCTCGTGCGCGGCCACGTCGATCGACGTCAGCGGGTTCGCGTTGCCCGAGCCGTCGCCGTAGGTCATGCAGAAGCAGCTGTCCGACCAGAACGCGTTGACGTAGTTGTTGCCGTAGTGGACCCGCGAGTACGCGCCCGTGCCGTCACCGCGGATGCCGCTGCGGCCGTGCACGTTCTTGTAGTAGTCCCACGTCAGCGCGGCCCCGTAGTGCGCGTCGGCGGCGGCCGACTCCAGGTTGGAGGGGCTGCCGTTGCCCCAGACGTCGTCGGAGCCGGAGAAGAGCGTGCCGGTGCCGGAGGTGCCGCGATTGAGGTTGTACGTCTTGTGGTTGCCGCGGGCGCCGTCGGTGAGGTTGTACGTCGACCCGGACTGCGTGGTGGTGAGGTCGACCGTGCCGGAGTACACCGTGTTGCCGGTGCCGGTCTCGATCGCCTCCCACGCGTACAGCTTCTCGCCGGTGGTGGCGTCGGTGACGACGTGCAGTTCCTGCGGGGTGCCGTCGTGCTGGAAACCGCCGACGACCGTCTCGTAGGCCACGACCGGCTTGCCGTCGGCCGCCCAGATCACCTTGCGGGGCTCGCGGTTGACGGCGGGGCTCTTGGCCTTCTCGGCCCTGCCCGCGGCCAGGGCCTGCTGCCGGGCCTTCGCGGCGGGCACCGCGGCCTTCGTCGTGGCCGGCTTGATCGCGGCGCGGGCGGCCTTGACGACGGACGCGGTGGCGTCCGCCTTCGTACTCTGGACGACGAGGTCGCCGCCGAGGACCGGCAGGCCGTCGTAGGTGCGCTCGTAACGCGTGTGCACGGTGCCGTCACGGTCCTTGAGGACGTCGCGGACGACCAGCTTCTCCTTGGCGCCGAGGCCCAGCTCCTTCGCCGTCCCGGCCTTGGCGGCGTCGGCCTCGCGGATCAGCGCGGCGCGCTGGGCGGGGGTGAGCTTGACCGACTCCGAGCCGGGGGTCGCCTTGCTCGCGGCCGACGGTGCCTTCTCCGGGGCTGCGAGGGCGGTGCCGCTCTGCACGGCGGCGGCGATCAGCGCGGCGACGCCGGCGAGGGCCACGGCCGCGGTACGGCGGGGGGTGTGGGACGTGCGTCTGTGGGAGCTGCTTCTTCGCGAGGAACTGCTTCTCAACACTGGCTCCTTCTGCGGGACCGGGGGTCGCCCGGCCTGGGGAGGTGGAGGTGTTGCTGTGGGGTTGCTGTGGAGCAGTCGTGGGAAGCGTGGCAGGCGAGTGCGCTTTCTGTCAGGAGCGCGTCAACAGTATGGCCGGAAACCGTTCGTTGACCGGAAATTCATGTTCGCTATACGGACGGTTTCCGGGCGTCGGGCAGGTCCCCGTGCCAGGAGTGCCACAGCGCCGCGTAGGCCCCGCCCGCCGCCACCAGCTCGTCGTGCGTGCCGAGTTCGGTCAGCCGGCCGCCCTCCATCACGGCCACCCGGTCGGCGTCGTGCGCGGTGTGCAGCCGGTGTGCGACGGCGATGACGGTGCGCCCTTCCAGTACGGCTGCCAGGGCGCGCTCGGTGTGCCGGGCGGTCGTCGGGTCGAGCAGCGCGGTCGCCTCGTCGAGGATCAGCGTGTGCGGGTCCGCCAACACCACGCGGGCCAGGGCGAGTTGCTGGGCCTGCGAGCCGTCGGTGCGGCAACCGCCCTGGCCCAGGAGCATGTCCAGGCCGTCCGGCAGCTCCCGCACCCACGCGTCGGCGCCGACCACCGAAAGCGCCTTCCACAACTCCTCGTCACCGGCGGACGGTTCGGCGATCCGCAGGTTGTCGCGGACCGTGCCGAGGAACACGTGGTGCTCCTGGGTGACCAGCACGACCTGGCGGCGCAGCCGCTCCGGCCCGAGCCCCACGACCGGCACGCCGCCGACCGTCACCGAGCCGGCGGTCGGCGCGTCGATGCCCGCCATCAGCCGGCTCAGCGTGGTCTTGCCGGCGCCGGACGGCCCGACCATGGCCAGTCGCTCGCCGGGCGTCACCGTCAGGTCGACGCCGCGCAGCACCTCGACGCCCCCGTCGTAGGCGTAGCGCACGCCGGTGACGTCGATACGGTCGCCGTCCGGATCGGGGCCGTCGCCCTCCTCGGCGGCCCGCGGGGCCCGGGCCAGTCCCTCCACCCGGGCGAACGAGGCCCCGCTGCTCTGCAGTTGCTCGACCCGCACCAGGATCTCGTCCAGCGGATTGCTCAACTGGTGCAGATACAGGGCCGCCGCCACGACCGCCCCGAGACTCATCGCGCCCGAGGTGTGCAGCGCCCCGCCGATCACCAGCGTCCCGGCCACGGGGAGCACGTACGAGACTTCCACGGCCGGAAAGAACACCGACCGCAGGAACAGGGTGTGGAAGCGCGTGCGGCGGGACTTCTCCAGGGCGTCACGGCTCGCGGCCGTCCGCCGCTCCTGGAGCCGGAACGCCTCCACCGTGCGCGCCCCGGCCGCGGTCGCCGCGAGGATCTCCGCGACGTCCGAGGTGGCCGCACCCTCGGCGAGATACCCGTCCCGGGCCCGCCGCAGATACCAGCGCAGCGCCAGCCAGATCGGCGTCAGGCCGAGCACGCCGAGGACACCGAGCAGCGGATCCAGCAGGAACACCGCGCCGATCAGGAACAGGCACTGCACGAGGTTGATGAGCAGGATCGGACCGGCGTCCCGCAGGGTGTTGCCCACGGTCGTGACGTCCGAGGTGCCCCGGGCCGTCAGATCGCCGGTGCCGGCGCGTTCCACCACCGAGGCGGGCAGGGCGAGGGCGCGGTCGACGAACCGCTCCCGTACGCGCGCGAGGGTGCGTTCGCCGAAGCGGTGACCCACGTAGCGGGCCCAGCGGGCGAGGAGCAACTGGGCGACGGCGCAGAGCAGAAGGACGAGGGCCAGCCGGTCCACGGCTGCGACGCCGTGTCCGGCGCGGACGTCGTCGATCATCCGGCCCAGCAGCCAGGGTCCTGCCAGACCGGCCATGGCGGCGAGGGCGTTGAGGCCGAGGACGGTGCCGAAGGCCAGGGTGTCGGCCCGTACGAGGTCCAGCAACGCCCGTCGGACGTCGGCCCGTTCGGCCACGGGGAGGTGTCCGCGGCTCATCGGACGGACTCCTCGGTGTCCCTGGCCACGAGGGCGCGGTAGCCGGGAGTGGTGTCGAGCAGGTCGTGGTGGCTGCCCGAGGCCGCGACCTTGCCGTCGACCAGGTAGTGGACGGTGTCCGTGCGGTCCAGGACGAGGGGGGAGGTGGTGGTCACGACCGTGGTGCGGCCTTGCCGGGCCTCACGGAGGCGGTCGGCGACGGTGGCCTCGGTGTGGGCGTCGAGGGCGGAGGTCGGCTCGACGGTGAGGAGGATCTCCGGGTCGGCGAGGAGGGCTCTGGCCAGGCGGATGCGTTGGCGCTGGCCGCCGGAGAGGTTGCGGGCCTGGGCGTCCATCCGGGTGTTCAGGCCGTCGGGGAGGGCTTGGACGATGTCTTCGGCTGCGGCTGTGTGGAGCGCCGTTCGGAGTGCCGCTTGTTCGCCGTGGGCGGGTGCGGGTGGTGTGTGGCTTGTCGCGCCCCGCGGCGGAGCCGCAGATCGAGACAGCCCCGCGCCCCTGAGAGGTCCGATCATGTCCTGGAGAGTTCCTGCGAACAGGTCGGACTCGTGGTCGGCAACCAGGATGCGGTCCCGGATCTGGCCCAGGGCGATGTCCTCCAGTCGCACTCCGCCCCAGGTCGCGTCCGACGGGGTGTAGCGGCCGAGGCGGTCCACCACCGCCACGGCGTCGGCCGGGTGTTCCGCCACCAAGGCCGTCAGGCGGCCGGGCAGGACGCGGACACCGGACTCGGGGTCGTGCAGGGCCGACGGCTCGGACGGGGCGTCGCGCGTCCCGGTGTCCGGCGTCGGCTCCAGCCGCAGGAACCGTACGACGCGGCGCGCGCACACCAGGCCGCGGCTGATCTGGTATCCGCACTCCACCCAGAAGGACACCGGGCCCACCAGCACCGCGACATAGCCGTAGACCGACACCAACTGGCCCACGGTGATGTCCCCCTGGGCGGCGAGGCGGGCTGCCAGCCAGGTCACCACGGCGAGGAACAGCGTGGGCAGGCCGATGCCGAGGGCCTGGACCCAGCTGGTCACCGCGCCGACCCGGTACCCCTGCTCGCGCAGCCGCTGCGAGTCACGGCGGAAGGCGTCCGCGACCAGCGTCTTGCCGCCCAGCCCGGCGAGGACCCGCAGACCGCCCGCCAGGTCGCCGATCCGCGCGGTGAGCACGCCCTGCCGCTCGCGGTACTCCGTCTCGGACCCCTGCAGCCGCCCGAGCAGCGGCCCGACGAGCAGGACGATCACCGGGATCCCGAGCAGCACGACCAGGGCGATGAGCGGGGAGACCGACACCAGGAGGACGGCGACCACCAGATAGGCCACGACCGCGCCGACGCCGGGGCCGACGACCGTCAGCGACTGGCTGATCGTCTGCACGTCGCCCACCCCGATCGTGACGACCTCCCCGGCCCCCGTCTGCCGCGACAGCGACGCGCCGAGCCGCACCGCCTGACCGACGACGACCTTCACCGTGCGGAAGTTGGCGTCCATCCGGACGCGGGTCATGGTGCGGTGGCGCATGATGCTCAGCCAGGCGTTGAAGGCGCCCACCGCGAACAGCGCCCCGCTCCAGGCGGTCAGCGCGCCCATGTCCCCGGGCTCCAGCCCGTCGTCGATCGCCCGGGACATCAGATACGGGGTCGCCGCCAGCAGCACCATCCACACGCTGCCGAACATCGCCCCGGCCGCGCACCGCCAGGGCTGCCGGGTGACCAGCCACCACAGGTAACGGGCGCCGCCCCGGTGGTCGGGTGTGCCGGGGTCCTCGTACGCGTCGATCATCCGCCCGCCCTCCGCCGTCCTCTCCGTCTGTAGGGTCCGCGACTTCGTGAGCACTGGTTCCTGCGGATACGTCGGAATCCGTGCGAGGTGAGCAGTAGCCGTGTCGGTGGATCGTTAGCAGTCGGTGGTCTCCGTGAGCGGGGTTGGTGACAGCGAGTTAAGCCTGATCAATGCCAGCCTGAGGGCTTGGCCTTGCTCGGCAGCGTGTTGGTCGTGGCAGAAACGTCGAGGGCCTGCGCCCGTGAGCTGTCTGCCTGACGTCCGCTTAGCGGCCGTATCGTCCCCCATCCGCAGCCTCCCGGCGCCGGCTGTCGTCAGTGGTGGGCAAGGAAGTCCTGCAGTTCGCGGTGGCGGAACTGGTAGGCAGTACCTGCCTTCCGCAGCAGCCCGGTTCCGGAGCACCAGTCCAGGAATCGGCTCAGCCGCCACGGCAACCACCGTCCGAAGCCCTGCCGGGTACACAGCAAGAGGGCCATGTACCACAACCCGGCCTCCCCGGACGTGACCCCCCACACGAGCCCGCCGACGAGTCCGATAGCGAGTCCGGGTAAGAGGGCGTCCGCGAGCAGAGTCACGATCCCGTCCATGATCCCGGTCACGTGCAGGTGATCGAACTCGAGAAAGGTGCCAAACCAGGCATAGGCTCCGCACGCGAATCCGAACATAAGACCAGTCACAAGCCCGACCACGAACCGGCCCTCCTGCCCAACTATGCCACCGGCGATGGCCCCGAACAGGAGCGCTACCGCGATCGCGTGAGCCAGCTGGCTTTCGGCTGCAAGACCGGCCAGGAGCCCGGACAGGAGCCCGAGCCAGAGCGTGATCCAGAGCGAGAACGCGAGGACATATAGGGGTTCGGCCGCTGCCCCGATGACAAAGCGGTGTGGGGGTGGGCCAAATGCCATGGGACCGAGCACTGGGGACAATCTTGCTGTCCGGCCTGGCTGCACCCAGGTCCTCAACGACACGATCCCTGCGCCGACGGCTGTGGGGAGCAGTGGGTCGAATGGCGGGTCAAGGAAGAGCCAGGCCGCGGTGCTGGCCAGCGTGGCGGTGGTGGTGATGGCGGCGACTGCGGCGCGCACCGGGCGGGAGCCGACTAGGGGCCATAGTTCGGCGAGCACGATGTCGGTGCTCGGAAGGGCCTGCCCTCCGACGGCACGGTTGGTGGTGGCGTTGTGGTTGAGGTAGCGGGCCAGGACGGTCAGCCCCGTGCGGACGCGGTCGGGGCTGTACGGAGCACGGTGGCGGGGCGCGCTGGCCAGAGCAGTGGCTGCGGGTATGAAAAGGTCCAGGAGGTGTTCGCCCACCGCGTCGGGGGTGTTCAGAGACGGGGCCAGCAGGGCGTCGGGGTGGCGCAGATAGGCCCCGGTGTGTGGGGCGCGCTGTTCGTAGACGGTGGCGGCCAAGGTCAGGCGCCATGGCGTGGACAAGCCCGCGGCCAGGGGGCCGTCCGGGGCTGCAGCCAGGGCGTCGAGGACGTTCTGCCAACGGTCGGGGCCATCGACGCGGTCGGTCAGGAAGTCCCAAGCGGTCGCAGCGTCGAGCGGGGTGAGTTCGATGCGGGCGGCGTCGTGTAGCCATGCGCCTACCGCTTGGAGGGTGGTGTAGGAGCCGCTGCGGCAGGTCAGGATCAGCTGGGCCTTGGCCACGCCCTGCTGGTAGGCGTTGAGGGCGCGCAGCGCGTGGGCGGCGCGAGAGTCGTAGCCCGGCTGGGGGTCGGCGTCCATCTCGTCCAAGCCGTCGAGTACCGGCAGCACCCGCCGGTCCTTGACCAGCGCGTGGGCAGCGTTTTTGGACAGGCCGTAGGTGGTCACCAGGTGACGGGCGATCCACTCCTCCATCGGGCGATTGGTGTCGAAGGAAGGCAGTGACAGTCGTACCGGGACTGCCTCGCCCGGCGAGCGGTGCTCAAGGAGGAGGAGCACGAGCTGGAGGGCCAGGGCTGTCTTGCCGGCGCCTGGAGCGCCGGTGATGACCAGCCGGCCCGGGCGCAGCCGCTGGTAGTAGTCAGCGATGTCCTGGAACGTCCCGTGCGGGACGGCGCCGGCTGCCTCGTGCGCGGGGGCGGGGCGATGGACGAATGGGACGTTGATGGTCCGGTCATGAGCGCCCAGCAGGTGCCGCCACGCGGCGCGTTCCGCGTCCACCACGTCCACCGCCAGCCGGTCGGCATTCCCGGCGATGTCGGTCTCCTGCCACCGCAGCGCCTGCACCGCCATCCAGCCCGACCACAACGCGGCCACCAGGGACACCAAACCCACCGTCAGCCCGGCCGGATCAACATCCCCCCTGCCCGCCCCCGGGAACAACCGCAGGCCGACAACAACCGCCACACCTAGCAGCAGCACCGTGCCCATGCCGAACACGCCCGCCTGCCTACGCCTGGCCCCCATCACCCGCCCCGTCACCCAGCGAAGACCAATTCCGGCGTCCAACACCCTAATCTTCTGGAAAGTACGGCGCAGCAATCTCCCGCTTCCGACGCGCCCTCGTATCAGATTGACGCCGTGGGAGCCCTGCGTGCACGACGGGCGCTGCCCGTGCTCCGTACTGCCACGACCGGGACAGCGGGGGAGCGGCTAGCACATACGCAAGAAGATCGAAAGAGACCCGGCGGAGACCGCCGCTGAACGTAGTCATTGTCAACGGGATCGCGGTTTTGCTAATCCACTGCTAACGAACCGCCTTCATTGCTAACGAAGTCACGGATCCTAGACCGTCGCCGTCCTACGCGAGGCTGTCCCGCCAGGCCCGGTGCAGATCCGCGAACCTGCCCGTGCCCGCGACGAGTCCGGCCGGTTCGCCGTCCTCGACGATCTCCCCGTGTTCCATCACCAGGACACGGTCCGCGATCTCGACGGTGGACAGCCGGTGCGCGATGACCACGGCCGTACGGCCCTTCAGCACCGTCGCCATCGCCCGCTGCACCGCGCGCTCGCCCGGGATGTCCAGCGAGCTGGTCGCCTCGTCGAGGATCAGCACCGCCGGATCCGCCAGCAACGCACGTGCGAAAGCGACCAGTTGCCGCTGTCCGGCCGAGATACGGCCGCCCCGTTTGCGTACGTCGGTGTCGTAGCCGTCGGGCAGGGAGCTGATGAAGTCGTGCGCGCCGATCTCCTTCGCCGCTCGCTCGATCTCCTCGCGCGTGGCGTCCGGGCGGCCGATCGCGATGTTCTCGGCGACCGTGCCGGAGAACAGGAACGCCTCCTGCGTCACCATGACCACCCCGCGCCGCAGTTCGGGCACGGCGAGGTCGCGCAGGTCGACGCCGTCCAGCAGGACCCGGCCGTCGGAGGGGTCGTACAACCGGGCCAGCAGCTTGGCCAGCGTCGACTTGCCGGCGCCCGTGGAGCCGACGACCGCGACCGTCTGCCCGGCCGGGATCGTCAGGTCGAAACGGGGCAGCACCTCGCCGCCGGTGCGGTAGCCGAAGCGGACGGCGTCGAAGACGACCTCGCGGCCCGGCTGTTCGCCCTCCAGCGGAGGGAGTTGCCGGGGAGTCGACGGCTCGGGCACGGAAGGGGCCTGGGCGAGCAGTCCGGCGATCTTCTCCAGGGAGGCCGCCGCCGACTGGTAGGAGTTGAGGAACATCCCCAGCCGGTCGATGGGGTCGTACAGCCGCCGCAGGTACAGCACGGCGGCCGCCAGCACACCGAGGGCCAGCGTGCCGTCCGCGACCCGGTGGGCGCCCCACAGTACGATCGCCGCGACCGTCGTGTTGGCGATCAGCCGTGAACCGGTGACGTACCGGGCCATCTCCAGCAGCGCGTCCCCGTTGGTGCGCTCGTGCCGCTCGTTCAGCGCGCCGAAGTCGGCGTCGTTGACGGCCTCGCGGCGGAAGGCACGCACCGGCCGGATGCCGTTCATGGTCTCGACGAACTTGACGATGACGGCGGCGATGGCGGTCGACCGCGCCCGGTACACCCGCCCGGCCCGGCGCTGGTACAGCCGCACCAGGGCGTACAGCGGCACGAACGACGCCATCGCCACGCCGCCCAGCCCCAGATCCAGCCAGAGCAGCATCGCCGAGATGTAGACGAAGGACAGGATGACCGTCACGAGCTCCTGAAGACCCTCGTCCAGCAGCTCGCGCAGCGACTCCACGTCCGTCGTGGAGCGGGAGATGAGCCGGCCCGAGGTGTAGCGCTCGTGGAAGTCGACGCTCAGTGCCTGTGCGTGGCGGAAGATCCGGCCGCGCAGATCGAGCAGCACGTCCTGGCTGACGCGGGCCGCGGCGGCGACGAACGCGAACTGGAGCCCGCCCGCGGCCAGCGCGCACGCCAGATAGCCGACGGCGACCGCGATCAGCGGCCCGTGGTCCTGCGCCCGGAAGGCCGGCACGGCCCGGTCGATGGCGTACGCCACGAGCAGCGGGCCCGCCTGCACGACCGCCTGCTGGAGCAGCAGAAGCAGTGCCGTGACCGTGACGCGGGCCTTCAGGGGCGCGAGCAGGGAGCGCAGCAGGGCGGCGGTGGCGCCCGGGGGCGTGGGCAGGACGTCCCGGTCGAAGGGGTCACCGGTGGCCCGGGTCCCAGCGTCGGGTCCCCCGGCGCCGGGTTCGTCGTCGGGTGTCCCGTCGGCCGGTGCGGTGGTGGCCGCCGTCATCGTGCGCCCTCCTGTTCGCCTGACCGGTCGCCCGATTGTTCGCCCGGCTGTTCCCCTGAGTGTTCGCCGGACATCAAGTGGGCGTACTCGGCGTTCGTCCGCAGCAGTTCGTGGTGGGTGCCGACCGCGGCGATCCGGCCGCCGGACAGCAGCGCGACCCGGTCGGCGAGCAGCACCGTGGACGGGCGGTGCGCCACGATCAGGGCGGTGGTGTCCGCGAGGACCCGCCGCAGGGCGGCCTCCACGGCGGCCTCGGTGTGCACGTCCAGGGCCGACAGCGGGTCGTCCAGGACGAGGAACTCCGGCTGCCCGACGACAGCTCTGGCCAGCGCCAGGCGCTGCCGCTGCCCGCCGGAGAGACTGTGGCCCTGCTCGCCCACCCGGGTCCGGGTCCCCTGCGGCAGCGCGTACACGAAGTCGGCCTGGGCGACGGCCAGGGCGCGCTCCAGCTCGGCCGGGCCGGCCGTGTCGTCGGCGCCCATCAGAACGTTGTCGCCGACCGGGGCCGAGAAGAGCGTGGGCTCCTCGAAGGCGACCGCGACCTTGGCGCGCAGCGCCTGACGGGACAGGGTCGTGATGTCGACCCCGTCGAGGGTGATGCGGCCCGAGGTCACCTCGTAGAAGCGGGGGATGAGCGCGGTGAGGGTCGTCTTGCCGCTGCCCGTCGCGCCGACCAGGGCCATGGACTCGCCGGGACGGATGTGCAGGTCGACCCTGTCCAGGACGGGAGGGGAGTGGGGCGGGGCGTCGGGGTAGCGGAAGGTGACGTCGTGGAACCGGAGACCGGACCCGGCTGCGGGCGGTGACGCCGGGTCACCGGCAACGCCCCGCTCCTCCACCTCCTCGTCCATCACCTCGAAATACCGCTCCGTCGCCGTCGCCGCCTCCTGGCTCATCGCCAGCAGGAATCCGATCGACTCCACCGGCCACCGCAACGCCAGCGCCGTGGACAGGAACGCCACCAGCGTCCCCGCCGACAACCCCCCGTCGGCCACCTGCACGACCCCCACCACCAGCGCCGCCCCGATCGCGACCTCCGGCAGCGTCACGATGACGCCCCAGATCGTCGCCAGCAGCCGCGCCTTGCGCAGTTCCGTGCCGCGCAGCGTCCCCGACAGCTCCCGGAAGGCCCGGGCCTGACTCCGGTGCCGGCCGAAGCCCTTGATGATGCGGATGCCGAGCACGCTCTCCTCGACGACCGTGGTCAGGTCGCCGACCTGGTCCTGGGCGAGCCGGGCCACCTTGGCGTACCGCTTCTCGAAGATCGCGCAGGTGACCATGACGGGCACGGCGGGCCCGAGGATCACCAGCCCCAGGGTCCAGTCCTGGAGCAGCATGATGACCACGCCGACGAGGATCGTCACACCGTTGACCAGCAGGAACGTCAGCGGGAAGGCGAGGAACATGCGCAGCAGCATCAGGTCCGTCGTCCCCCGGGACAGCAACTGGCCCGAGGCCCACCGGTCGTGGAAGGCCACCGGCAGCCGCTGGAGGTGCCGGTACAGATCCGCCCGCATGGACGCCTCGACATGGGAGAGCGGCCGGGCCACCAGCCACCGCCGCAGCCCGAACAGCAGGGCCTCGGCGACGCCGAGCAGCAGCAGGTACAGCGCGCCGAGCCAGACCCCGCCCGGGTCCCGGTCGGCGACCGGCCCGTCCACCATCCACTTCAGGACGAGCGGGATCACCAGGCCCACGCAGGAGGCCAGTATCGCGACGAACGCGGCCGTGAACAGGCGCACCCGCACGGGCCGCACGTACGGCCACAGGCGCAGCAGCGTACGCACGGCGGAACGGTCCTGGGCGGGGGCGGGTGTCGTGGCCATCAGCAGCGAGCCTACGGATCGCCACTGACACCGCCCACCGAGTTTTCGCCGTACCGGGCGCGTCCATCGGCCCTACGACCTGGGCGTTCGAGGGGTCGTACGCCGGCATCAGCCGAACGGCTGATGCCCGTTCGAGCGCGACGGCCGATGCGCGGATCCCGCCGCCCCGGGACCCTCGACGCATGTCCGTCATCGAAGTCACCGACCTGCGCAAGGCCTACGGCGGCCGCCCGGCCGTCGACGGTGTCTCCTTCGCCGTCGAGGAGGGCGAGATCTTCGGCATCCTCGGCCCCAACGGCGCCGGCAAGACCACCGCCGTGGAGTGTGTCGAGGGGCTGCGCGTGCCCGACTCCGGCCGGGTCCGCGTCACCGGTCTCGACCCCGTCACCGAGCACGAGGCCACCCGCCGCGTGCTCGGCGCGCAGCTCCAGGAGAGCGAGTTGCAGGCGAAGCTCACCGTCCGCGAGGCGCTGGAGCTGTACAGCGCCTTCTACCCGAGCCCGCTCGACTGGCGGCCGCTCGCCGAACGCCTGGGCCTGACCGCCAAGTTGACGACCCGGTTCGCCAAGCTCTCCGGTGGCCAGAAGCAGCGGCTGTTCATCGCGCTCGCGCTGGTGGGCAACCCCCGGGCCGTCGTCCTGGACGAGCTGACCACCGGCCTAGACCCGCGCGCCCGCCGGGACACCTGGGAGCTGATCGAGGACATCCGCGCGAACGGCGTGACCGTCCTCCTCGTCACCCACTTCATGGAGGAGGCGCAGCGGCTGTGCGACCGGATCGCCGTGATCGACAAGGGCCGGGTGGCCGCCCTGGACACCCCGGCCGGACTGATCCGCCGCTCGGCGGGCTCCACCGTCATCAGCTTCACCCCGTCCGCCCCGCTGGACGACCGTGACCTGAACGCGCTGCCCGCGCTCGCGTCGGTCGAGCACCGGGACGGCCGCGTCACCCTGTCCGGCACCGACGAGACCGTCAACGCCGTCATTTCCCTCCTCGCCCGCAGCCACGTCACGGCCCACCAGCTCCGGGTCACCGACGCCACCCTGGACGACGCGTTCCTCGACCTCACGAAGGAGGCGGCGGCATGAGCACGGCCCTCGTCAACACCGCCGTACTGAAGAGCGAGATCCGCCTCTTCCGCCGGGAGCCCGGCAGCCTCTTCTGGATCCTGGTGTTCCCGACGCTGCTGCTGGTGATCCTCGGCTCGATCCCGTCCTTCCGCGAGGCCGACCCGTCCTTCGGCGGGCTGCGCCCGGTCGACGGCTACGTCCCGGTGAGCGTGCTGCTCGGCCTCATCATGGGCGGGATCCAGGCGATGCCGCAGACCCTCACCGGCTACCGCGAGCGCGGCATCCTGCGCCGGATGTCCACCACCCCGGTCCGCCCCGCCGCCCTGCTGTCCGCGCAGATGCTGCTGTACGGCGGGGCCGCCCTGGTGTCGGCGCTGCTCGCCCTCGCGGTCGGCCGGCTCGCCTTCGGCGTACGGCTGCCGCGGCAGGGCTTCGGATACGCCATCGCCCTGCTGCTGGCCGTGCTGGCCGCCCTCGCGCTGGGCGCGGTGATCTGCGCGCTGTCCCGGTCCACGAAGATCGCCGGTGCCATCGGGTCGGCGGTGTTCTTCCCCGCGATGTTCTGCGCGGGCGTGTGGATGCCGGTGCAGACCATGCCGGACGCACTGGCGCGGTCCGTCGGCCTCACGCCGTTCGGCGCGGCGGCCGAGGCCCTGAACCGGTCCGCCGCGGGGGACTGGCCGGGCTGGGGGCACCTGGGAGTGCTCGTGGCCTGGACCGTGCTGCTGACGGCCGGTGCCTCGCGCTGGTTCCGCTGGGAGTAGGCGACGTGCCGTGCACACTGGGGAGATGACCGCGGCGGACGAGCAGATCGAGCACCGTCAGAACCAGTTCCACACCTGGGGCGTCTACGGACTGCTCGCCGTCTCGACCCTCCTCTCGATCGCCGCGCACGAGCTGATGACGAGCCCGGCCGAGTGGTACGCGGGCGGGGCGCTGGTCGTCGCGGCGGTGCTGCTCCAGCTGTGGCACGGGCCCCGCCGGGGCCGCCGGACGCCGTCCGCGCGCGGGACCGTCTACTACGTCCTGCGCTGGGCGATCTCCTTCGCCCTCACGTGGCTGAACCCGTTCTTCGGGTTCTACGCGTCCAGCGGCTACTTCGACAGCGACGAACTGATCCCCGGCAGGCGCCGGCAGTGGCTCGGTCTCCTCGCCACCGTCGTCGTCGTGGCGGGCTCGCAGTCCGGCGGGATGCCGATCCGCAGCCCGACCCAGTGGCTGCTGTTCGCCGTGCTGCTGGTCGCGAACTACGGCCTGCTGACGGTGGTCGGCCACATCACCCAGCAGGAGGAACAGCGCTCCCGCGAGCGGGCCGTCACCATCACCCAACTCGAACGCACCAACGCCGCCCTGCAACGGGCCCTCGACGAGAACGCCGCCCTGCACGCCCAACTCCTCGTCCAGGCACGGGAGGCGGGCGTCGCCGACGAACGCCGGCGGCTGGCCGCCGAGATCCACGACACCATCGCCCAGGGCCTGACCGGCATCATCGCCCAGCTCCAGGTCGTCGCGAACGCGCCCGACCCGGCCGTGGCCCGCACGCACCTCGACCGCGCCTCGGACCTGGCCCGGCACAGCCTCGGCGAGGCCCGCCGCTCCGTGCACAACCTCGCCCCCGTGGCGCTGACCGACGCCGGACTGCCGGAAGCCCTGAAGAAGACGGTCGCCGAGTGGGGCGAACGGACCGGTGTGCGCGCGGAGTTCACGGTCACCGGCACCGCCGAGCAACTCCACGAGGAGGTCGCGGCGACGCTCCTGCGGATCGTCCAGGAGGCCCTCTCCAACGCCGCCCGGCACGCGGCCGCCGAACGCGTCGGCATCACGCTGTCCTTCCTCGGCGACGAGGTGATCCTCGACATCCGCGACGACGGACGCGGCTTCGACCCGGTCGCCGTCCCCACCCGCACGAGCTCCGGCGGTTTCGGCCTCGACGGCATGCGCGCCCGCGCCGAACGCATCGCCGGCTCCCTCACCGTCGAGTCCGAGCCGGGCCACGGTACGGCGGTCTCCGCTCGCGTACCGTTGGTCCGCCATGACTGAAGACGCCGCGACGGGTGACGCCGCGATCACCCTGCTCATCGTCGACGACCACCCCGTCGTACGGGACGGCCTGCGCGGCATGTTCGAGTCCGCCCCGGGCTTCCGGGTCCTCGGGGAGGCGTCGAACGGCGTCGAGGCGCTCTCGCTCGCCGCCGGCCTCGATCCGGACGTGATCCTGATGGACCTGCGCATGCCGGGCGGCGGGGGAGTGGACGCCATCCGCGCACTGACCCGCACCGGCGCCCGCGCCAAGGTCCTCGTCCTCACCACCTACGACACCGACTCCGACACCCTCCCCGCGATCGAGGCGGGCGCCACCGGCTACCTGCTGAAGGACGCGCCCCGCGAGGAGCTGTTCACCGCCGTACGAGCGGCGGCGCAGGGCCGTACGGTCCTCTCCCCGGCCGTGGCCTCCCGCCTGGTCTCCGCGGTCCGCACGCCCAGGGCTCCCGGCAACGAACCGCTCTCCGCCCGCGAACGCGAGGTGCTGGCCCTGGTCGCCAAGGGCACGTCCAACCGCGAGATCGCCCGCGAACTGTTCATCAGCGAGGCGACCGTGAAGACCCACCTCACCCACCTCTACGCCAAGCTCGGCGTCAAGGACCGCGCGGCGGCGGTGGCGGTGGCGTACGACCGGGGGATCCTGGGCGAGGCGTGACGAGCGCGTGAGCGGTGCGTGAGCCGTCGCTGGGAGTGTGGGCCGTCGTCAAGGACAGTCTGCACAAAGGGGATTCGCGTGACCGTGATGGCCGAGACGGACCGTGTGGGGGCCGCACTGCGTGCGCTCACGTTCGAGCGCACCGTGGCGAAGGGGCTCGTACACCGGCGGGCGCTGTCGGAGGTGTTCCTGACCGACGGCACGGCGGTCGACGACGACCGTTTCGTGGCCGGAGCGCAACTGCCGCCGTCCCACGCCTACTACACCGATCACACCACTGGCTCCGCGGTCGATCCGCTGTTCCTGCTGGAGTGCTGCCGCCAGGCCGAGACGCACGCGGTGCACGCGCACTTCGGGGCGCCGGACGGCACCAAGTTCGTTCTCCAGCAGTGGTCGATGGAGCTGCCGGGCCTGGCCGCGCTGGAGCGGGCCGACGGGCCGGCCGAGGTGGCGATCGCGGCCACGACGCACGACGCGCAGTGGGCCGGGGGATCGCTGCGCGGTCTGCGGTACCGCATGGTGATCACCGTGTCCGGGCGGCCGGTGGGCGAGGTGACCATGCGCGTGAAGTACGTCGCCGACAGCGTGTACGGGATGCTCCGCGGCCGCCGGGACGGCGGGAGCACGCCGACGTCCGAGTCGTACCGCCGCCCGGTCACGGAGGGCCTCGTGCGGCCCGGGCGCGTGGGCCGGGAGCGGCCGGAGAACGTGGTGCTGCTCGACCCGGCCACCGAGGGCCGGCAGGTCCGGGCCCGGCTTCGGGTGGCCGGCGGGCACCCCAGCCTGTTCGACCACGCCCAGGACCACGTGCCCGGCATGGTGCTGATGGAGGCGGGACGGCAGACGGCCCTGCTGACCGCGGAGGAGCTGTTCGGGGCCCCGGCGGCGTCGTGGTCGGTCACCGGGCTGGAGGCCTCGTTCGACGCCTACGCGGAACTCGACGAGCCCCTGACGGTGGTCGGCGACGGCCACGAGCAGGCGGCCGACGCCGCCGGGACCGTCTCGGTCCCCGTGACGTTCGAGCAGGGCGGGCGCACGGTCGCCCGGGGCGCCTTCAGTCTGGAACGCGGCAGCCGGTGACCGAGAAAGACCGTCCGGACCCCATGCGGTGGGGTCCGGACGGTCTTCTCGTTCCGTAGGCGGAGTGAGGAGGGGCTCACGCCTCCTGAGCGGTGGCCGGGTCCAGGTCACGGTCACGGACCATGGTGAAGATGGCGATCGCCCCGGCGAGCGCCACGCAGGCCAGCACCACGTAGACGACGCTCCAGCCGTGCTGGAGACCCTGGACCGCCCGGTCCACCAGGTCCTGCCCGCCGTCCGCGCGTACGGACCCCAGCCGGCCCTGGACCACGTCGTCGGCCATCGCGCCGTCGCCCGCGGCCAGCTGCTGACGGGTCGAGGTGAGCAGCAGCCCGCCCACGCACG
Source organism: Streptomyces chartreusis NRRL 3882 (assembly GCF_900236475.1). GTDB lineage: Bacteria > Actinomycetota > Actinomycetes > Streptomycetales > Streptomycetaceae > Streptomyces > Streptomyces chartreusis_D. The sequence goes on along the minus strand of NZ_LT963352.1, from coordinate 2,759,906 downwards.
CCACGCCGATCGTCTCGCCGGCGACCCGGAGGGTGTTGAACATGCCCGACGCCATACCGCTGCGCTCGGCCGGCACCACGCTGACCGCCGCGTTGTCCATGACGCCGAAGGCGAGACCGATGCCGACACCGGCCAGCAGCAGCGCCGCGAACAGCCCCGTACGGGACGACACCGGGTCGGTGAACGTCATCAGCAACAGCGCGACGGCCAGCACCGCCGGTCCGACGGCGAGCAGCATCCGTACGGACAGCAACCGCACCAGCGTGCCGGTGAACAGGGGCAGGACGAAGACCGGCAGCGTCAGCGGCAGCAGCATCGCACCGGACATCGTCGACCCCGCCCCGCCCGCGCCCTGGAAGTACGGCGGCAGGTAGACGAGCAGGGCCGCGAACGCGAAGACGATGCTCACCGGCTGCCAGATGATGGCGACGAACGTGGGGCGCCGCAGCAGGCTCAGGTCGAACATCGGCTCCGCGACGCGCAGTTCGACCACGACGAACAGGGCGAGGAACAGCGCCGCCCCCGCGAAGGAGCCGAGCGTGACGACTCCGCCCCAGCCCTGTGAGGGCCCCTCGACGAAGCCGAGGGCGAGCAGCATGAGGGCCAGGGTGAAGGTCACCACGCCGGGCAGGTCGATGCGCCGCGCAGCCGGGTTCTTCGACTCGGGCAGCGGCCGGGCCAGGACGAGCACGACCGCACCGAGCAGGACGTTGACCAGGAACACGGCGTGCCAGGAGGCCACGCCCACCAGCAGGCCGGACACGAACGGCCCCATCGCCAGGCCGAACCCGATCGAGGCGCCGAAGATGCCGAAGGCCCTGGCCCGGGCGGCCCCGCCGAACGTGTGGGCGAGCAGTGCGGAACCACTGGTCAGCACCGCTGCCGCGCCCATGCCCTGCACGAAGCGCGCCAGGTCCACGAGCAGGATGGTGGGAGCGGTACCCGCGACGAGGGAGGCCAGTGCGAAGACGGCCGTGCCGCTCAGGAACAGGCGGCGGCGCCCGAAGAGGTCGGCCGCCGAACCGGCCGCGAGCATGAAGGCGGTGAACGCCACGTTGTAGGCGTTCAGCACCCACTGGGTGGAGGCGGCCGAGGCGTGCAGCGCGCCCGACATGTCGGCGAGGGCGACTCCCGGACCCGTGACGGAGATGGGCAGCATCACGGCGGCCAGAGCGATGGCCACCAGCACCCGCGTGGGACCGGGGCCGGTCTCCGCAGGGGTGGTCCCGGGTGGTGACAGCTCGGAATCAGCAAGTGACTGGGACATCGAAACCTATCAATCCTGTGACTACGGGGTCGGGTGCGGGGTCAGAGCCGGGAGACCGGCAGCGCGGCCGGCGAGGTGTCCTCGGCGGTGAGCGCGTCCTGGGCGGTGAGCAGAGCGCCGAGCTCCGCGAACGAGGTCACCTGTGTGTCGATGAAGGACCCGAACGCCGACACGTCGTCCTCCGAGAAGACCGCGCCGCGCATCAGCACCGTGCGCAGGCCCGCGATCTTGGCCGCGCGCAGGGCGAGCGGGGAGTCGTCCACCAGCAGCCACTGCCCCGGGTCCGCCTCGCCCTCGGCCGCGAGCAGCGCCGCGTAGGTGTCCGGATCGGCCTTGGAGGCGTGGTCGAGCGCCACGTAGTCCTCGGGCCGGAACAGCCCGTCGAGCAGCGAGCGGCGCGCGGTGGTGCGGTCCATCGTGGAGAACACGCGCAACCGCACGCCCCGCGCACGCTGTTGCGCGCAGAACGCCTCCACGCCCTCGCCGAGGGCCAGCGGCGTGCCCCGGACGGAGGTCAGCGACCTGAGCGCCTCGATCTCGGCGTTCAGATGCTGTTCGATGCCGAGGCCCGCGAACAGCACGCGCAGGCTCTCCCGTTGGGGGAAGGTGCTGATGGCCTTGAACTGCGTGACAGTCGCCTCGATCGGCAACTCCGTGTGGCGGTTGATGCCTTCGTGCAGGGCGAGCAGCAGCAGGCTCGACGCGTTCAGGCTCAGCACTCCGTCGAAGTCCAGCAGCACGGTCTGCGGGGAAGCGGCGCGGTCCAAGGCGTAACTCCTGGGGTGGTGGAGGGGGCGCGGCCGGAAGGGCCGGGACCGCGCGGGGGAGGGAGGGGCGCCGGCGGCGCCGGACCGGCCGGGGGCTGCCGGTCCGGCACACGGGGCGGCGCGTGGGGTCAGTCGCGCCAGACGGAGTGCGCGGCGGCCTCGGCGTCGAGGGTGCGCAGCAGGTCCTCGTCGATGGAGTGCAGCGAGTCGACGATGTGCCGGGCACCGGTCTCGCGCATCAGCTGGGGCTGGAAGCTGTGCTCGAAGGAGCTGGGGTGGCCGATGAAGGGGATGTCGAGGGCCTTGGCGACCTCCGCAACGCGGGCCACGTCGTCGATGAACAGCACCTCGTCGTACTTCAGGCCGAAGACCTCGGTGGTGATCTCGCGCAGGCCGGGGCGGAAGTCGTTGGTGCAGACGTAGCCGGGCTCGTCGAAGAGGTCGGCGTGTTCGCCCAGGAAGTGGTCGAAGTGCGACTTGGCGAGGCCGCCGTAGCTGACCGTCTTCAGTCCCAGTTCGCGCAGCCGGCGCAGCAGGTCGATCGCACCGTCGAGAAGCTCGACCGGGTGCTCGCGGGTGTACTCCTCCCGCTCCTTGAAGTAGACGTCGATCGCCTCCTGAGCGGTCCACGGAACGCGGGCCGCGTTCGCCATGCCCTGGCCGCCCACCAGCTGCGGCTGGGAGAAGATGCTGCGCTCGACGTCGGCGGTGTACTCGCCGCCACGACTGACGATGAAGTTGTGGATGACGGGGCTGAACGTGTCGTTCAGCAGGACGCCGTCGATGTTGACGGCGGCCAGCTTGAGCTGCTTGAGCTTGTCTGCCATGGGATTCCTCGTTGCCTGGTGAAACGTGAAGAGTGGAAAGTGAAGAGTGAAGGGAGTCAGTGGCCGACGGTCGCCATGCCCGCCGGGTCGTAGCGCTCGCCGGAGACGACGTCGTGGGGCACCGCGGCCGACACGGCGGCCAGTTGCTCGTCCGTGAGCCGCAGTTCGGCGGCGGCGACGTTCTCGCGCAGGTAGCCGATCCGGCGGGTGCCCGGGATGGGGACGATGTCGTCGCCCTGAGCCAGCAGCCAGGCCAGCGCCAGCTGGACGGGGCTGCAGCCGTAGCTCTCCGCGAGCTCGCGGAGCCGCTCCACCATCCGGACGTTGCGCGCCAGGTGCTCCTGCTGGAAGCGGGGGTGCGAGTGCCGGAAGTCGGTGGGGTCCAGGTCGTCGGGCCGGGTGATCGCACCGGTCAGGAAACCCCGCCCGATCGGCGAGTACGCCACGAGCGAGGTGCCCAGCTCCCGCGCCACCGGCAGGACGTCCGCCTCCACCTCGCGGGTCCACAGCGAGTACTCGGTCTGCAGGGCCGCGATGGGGTGGACGGCGTGCGCCCTGCGCAGGGTCTGCGCGGTCACCTCGGAAAGCCCCAGGTGCCCGACCTTGCCGGCCCGCACCAGCTCCGCCATGGCGCCGACGGTCTCCTCGACGGGGATGTCGGGGCTCTTGCGGTGGAGGTAGTAGAGGTCGATGTGGTCGACGCCCAGGCGCTGCAGTGAGGCGTCGACGGCCCGCCGGCAGTGCTCCGGGCTGGAGTCGATGTTCCGGCCCTGCCTCGGGTCGCTGTCGTCGCGCCGGATGCCGAACTTGGTGGCGAGGACCACCTGGTCGCGGCGGCCCGCGACGGCCCGGCCCACCAGGCGCTCGTTGTGGCCCTTGCCGTACATGTCGGCGGTGTCGAGCAGCGTGACCCCGCTGTCCAGGGCCGCCTGGAGGGTCGCCAGGCTCTGGGCCTCGTCGGTCGGACCGTAGAACTCCGACATCCCCATGCAGCCGAGACCGATGGCGGAGACCACCGGACCGTTCGTGCCAATCCTGCGTTGCTGCACTCAGTTCTCCTCGTGCGCGGTCGTGAGCGGGGTCGTGTGAAGGGGTGTCCGGAGCACGGCCCGCCTGCACCGCGGCGCGGGGCGGGCCGCTGCCGGACGCATTCCAGGCTGGCAGTGCGTACTTACGCGCCACTCATGTGCCGCTCACGGCCGACGTGAGCGGCGCGTGTCCCCTGCGTGGGCCGCTCGTGAGGGAAAGCGGAGCCCGCGTTGCGAGGGTGAGAACTCCGACGAGCGCCACAGCGCATCGGTGCACCACGACACCAGCCAGGAGGAACGACGCAGTGACGGCTACGACAGCGACAACGGCTGTGGCTGACAGCAGCACCTCGACAACGTCCCACGGTGCCGGAGCTGCCGGATGACCGGGTCGGACCGCGCGGCGGTCGTCGCCGGTCTGGGCAGCTGGGTCCCGCCCACGGTGGTCACCAACGACGACCTCGCCCGGCACCTGGACACCTCGGACGAGTGGATCAGCAGCCGGACCGGGATCCGCCGGCGGCACGTCATCGACCCGGGCGGATCGACCGGCGACCTCGCCGTCGAGGCCGGGCGCAGGGCCCTGAAGTCCGCGGGCGAGGAACGGGCCGACATCGTCGTCGTCGCCACCAGCACCCCGGACCGCCCCTGCCCGGCCACCGCGCCGGAAGTCGCCGACCGGCTGGGGCTCGGCGGTGTCGGCGCGTTCGACATCGCCGCCGTGTGCACGGGCTTCGTCTACGCGCTGGGCACGGCGGCCGGTTTCGTCCAGGCTGGCTTCGCCCGCTCCGTCCTGGTCATCGGGGCGGACACCTTCTCCACCATCCTCAACCCGGCCGACCGTACGACCAGGGCCATTTTCGGGGACGGCGCCGGAGCGGTGTACCTGCGCGCCGGCGCGGCGACGGAGCCGGGCGCCCTGAAGGGGCTCCACCTCGGCAGCGACGGCGGCCAGAGCGACCTCATCCAGGTCGCGGCCGGCGGTTCACGGCAGCGTTCCACCGGCCTGCCGGCCGCCGCGGAGGCCACCTACTTCACCATGGAGGGCCGCCCGGTCTTCGCGGAGGCCGTGCGCCACATGGCGTCCTCCGTGACGACGACGGCCGACGCCGCGGGCTGGGCCGTCGAGGACATCGACAAGGTCGTCCTCCACCAGGCCAACGCGCGGATCCTGGCAGCGGTCGCCGAGCGCATCGACGTACCTCTCGAACGCTTCCCCGCCAACATCGAGCGGGTCGGCAACACCGTCGCGGCCTCGATCCCGCTGGCCCTGGCCGACGCGTCGGCCGACGGCGAACTGCTCCCCGGCCAGCGCGTCGTGCTCGGCGGGTTCGGCGGCGGGCTCACCTGGGGGTCGGTGGCGCTCGTATGGCCCGACATCACGGCGGCCTGACGCCGGCCCTCGCCGCAGCACAGCCACCCTCGTCCCTTCACCCCTACATCACTCACCGCACCACAAGGAGAAACACCATGCAGGCGATCGCGGAGCGGGTCTCGGTCCTTCTCTCCGACCAGTTCAAGGTCAAGCCGGAGACCATCGCGTCCGAGGTGACCCTCGGCAAGCTGTCCTTCGACTCCCTGGTCCTGATCGAGCTCGGCCTCGTCCTGGACAAGGAGTTCGGCGTCGAGATAGCGGACGGTGAACTCACCGAGCAGCACACCCTGGACGACCTGGTCCAGCTGCTGTCGGCCAAGGGAGCGGCGGTCTGATGGCGGACGGTCGTACGCAACGGACAGCCGTCACCGGTCTGGGCCTGGTGACCCCGGCCGGACTCGGCGTGGAGGAGAACTGGGAGCGGGTGCTGTCGGGACGCTCCTGCGCCACGCGCGACCCGGCACTCGCCGAGCTGTCGGTCGACTTTTCCTGCCGGGTACCGGGGTTCGACGCCGGCGAACTGCTGGGCGGCTTCGCCGGCTGGCAGCTGGAGCGCTTCGTCCAACTCGCCGTCGTGGCCTCCCGGATGGCCGTCGCCGACGCCGGATGGGACGCCACGACCTGGGATGGAACCCGGGTCGGGGTGGTGCTCGGCAACTCGCTCGGCGGCGCAGCCACCTTCGCGGAGCAGCACGACACGCTGCGCGATCGCGGCGCCGGCAAGGTCTCGCCCCTGCTGGTGACGAAGTACATGCCGAACATGGTCGCCGGCTATGTGGCGATCGACTGCGGTGCCCGGGGGCCGAGTCTGGTCACCGCCACGGCCTGCGCGTCCGGGGCGACCGCCATCGGCATCGCCCGGGACCTGCTGCGCTCCGGCGTGTGCGACATCGTGCTGGCGGGCGCCAGCGAGTCCGCGCTCACCCCGACGGTGATGGCCGGGCTGTGCAAGATGGGCGCCCTGTCCAAGTCGGGGGACGCGCCCGAGCACGCCGGCAAGCCGTTCGACGCGGAACGGGACGGTTTCGTGGCCGCCGAGGCGGCCGGCGTGCTGGTCCTGGAGCGGGAGGCGGACGCCCGTGCCAGGGGCGCGGCGATCCGCGCCGTCGTCAGCGGTTACGGATCCTCCTCCGACGCCCACCACGCCACCGCCCCGCACCCCGACGGGGAGGGCATCGAGCGGGCCCTGCGCGCCGCCCTGGCGGACGCGGGTGCCGACCCCTCCGACGTCCGCCACGTCAACGCGCACGGCACCGCCACCGCGATGAACGACCTCGTCGAGGGCAGGATGCTGCGCCGTGTCCTGGGCGACACGCCCCTGGTCACGTCGACCAAGGGGGTCACCGGCCATGCGCTGGCGGCCGCGGGCGCCATCGAGGCCGCGTACACGGTGCTGGCCGTGCAGCACGGCACGGTGCCGCCGACGGCGAATCTGAAGAACCCGGATCCCGCCATCGAGTTGGACGTGGTCAGCGGCGAACCCCGCACCACCCCGGTGGACGTCGCCGTCAGCACGTCGCTGGGATTCGGCGGCCACAACGCAGCGCTCGTCATCACGTCGGCCTGAGCCCCACGGAGCGCGCCGGGCCGGGAGCACGCTCCCCGCCGGCGCGCTCCCCACGGCCCCGACCCACCTAGGAATGAGCATGGCTTCCCCCTCCGACGATTCCGACGACTGGACGCACGTGCTGCGCCCCTCGGCACACCGCACGGCCCGCATCGTCGTCTTCCCCCACGCGGGCGCCGGAGCCCAGCGCTACGCGAGCGTCCTGGCCGGTCTGCCGGAAACGGTGGAGGTGGTGGGCGTCACGCTGCCCGGGCGGGAGCGGCGCGCGGGCCTTGCACCCCGTACGACGCTGACCGCCGCCGTGACGGGCATCCGCCGGGAGCTGTGCGTCCTCGCCCCCGCCCCCACGGTCTTCTACGGGCACAGCCTGGGCGGGCTGCTGGCACTCGCCGTCGCCCACACCGGCGGACACTGCGACGGCCTGGTCGTGAGCTGTTCGCAGCCCGGGGCCGGAAGCCGGCCACGCCCGGAACACCCGGGCCCCGCCGCCGAACTGGCCGGGATCTTCGCCCGCCACCGCCTGCCCGCCGACGCCCTGCGCGACCCGTCGCTCAGCCCCGCGCAGCAGGCCCTGGCCCAAGACCTGGCGCTCGCGCGGGAGGCGCTGCACACCGTGGAGCCTCTCCGCCTCACGGTGCCGGTGACCGCGCTGGCCGGTACGGAGGATCCGCTCGTCGCGCCGGGCGTGCTGCCGCTGTGGGCCCGCTTCACGTCGGGCCCGGTCCGCTGCCGGCTCGCCGAGGGCGGGCACTTCTTCCCCTTCACCCCGTACGGCCAGGGCGTCCTGCTCGAAGAGCTCCTCGCGTCCCTGACGGCCGCTCACCCGGGGGCGCCCGCCCGTTGACGCGGCTACGCCCCGACGAGATGGGGGGAGCGGTCGTCCAGGAACGGGTGCTCCAGGGCGTCGTCGGAGTTCAGGATCTGCTGCTGGAGGCGTCGCAGACGGTGTGAGGGCTCCAGGCCGATCCCGTCGGTCATCGCGGCGCGCACGCCCTGGTAGGCCGCCAGCGCGTCGTTGCGGCGCCCGGAGAGGTACAGCGCCAGCATCAGGTACTCGTGCAGCACCTCGTCGTAGGGATTGAGCGCCACGAGGGCGTGCAGTTCGCCGACGACCTCGGCGTAGCGGCGCAGTCGCAGGTCCAGGCCGACGCGCTGGCTCAGCACCGCCTTGCGGTCCTCCTCCAGCCGTAGCACGTGCGGGTGCAGCACGGGCCCGGCCGGCACATCGGCCAGGGGAGCGTCACGCCACAGTCTCAGGGCGTTGTTCAGCTGGGCCGACGCCTCGGACAGATCCCCCCGGGCCTCGGCCTCTCCCGCCGCCGAGACGAGCCGGTGGTAGCCGACGATGTCGAACTGTTCGCCGGGGACTTCGAGCCGGTAACCGGTGGCCTCGGTGATCAGCGTCTCCTTGGGAAGACGGTCCGAGGGGCCGCCGTCGACGGCGCGGCCGATGCTCTTGCGGATCTGCATGACGCAGTTCTGGATGCCTGTCGAGGCGCTCATGGGCACGTCGAGGCCCCACAGTTCGCGCTCGATGGCGGCTCGCTGCACCACGCGGCCCCGGTTCAGGATGAGCACGGCGAGGAGCTTTCTGGCCTTCAGCGCCGTGGGGACCACCGACACGCCGTTCATGGTCACGCGCAGGGGGCCCAGCACTCTGGCGATCATCCGTCCTCCTCGCTCAGGCAACCTGTGTAGCGGTTTATCAATGGACTGTAGCCCATTTTTCTACTCGTGTCGTTCGAGGGGGCGGCGCACGGTATGAGTAAATCGCAGGTCGTCAGCCGCACGGAGTGGTCAAAAGTCACCCGTGGCCCACCCTTTTCCTGGCGTTCATAGAGTCAACTGGAAGTCAAACTTGGTCTCTGGTGTACTTTTGGACCTGACACCGCACAACTGAGGGGGGCTTCGTGCAGCAAGGCGGCATGCCTGACATCGCGATCGTCGGGATGGGATGCAGATTTCCGGGAGCGCGCGGGGTGCGTGCCTTCTGGCGCCTGCTCGAAGACAACACCGACGCCGTCACACCCGTGCCGGAGGACCGGTTCGACGTGCGGCGGTACTACTCGGCGCGGCCGGGCGAACCGGGCACGACCGTCTCGCGGCACGGTGGGTTCATCGATGACCTGTACGGCTTCGACGCCGCCTTCTTCGGAATCGCCCCGCGCGAGGCGCTGGCCATGGATCCTCAGCAGCGGGTCCTCCTCCAGGTCGTCTGGGAGGCGCTGGAGGACGCGCACATCCTGCCGTCCTCGCTGGCGGGCAGTCGCACCGGCGTGTTCGTGGGCCAGGCGACCGCCGAGTACGGAGACCTGGCGGAGTCCGACGGGCATCAGGACGTGCACGGCATGGCGGGCAGCCGGCTGCGGACGATCACCGCGGGGCGCCTCTCCTTCGCCCTCGACCTGCGGGGGCCCAGCCTGGTGGTCGACACCGCGTGCTCCTCGTCCCTGGTGGCGGTGCACCTGGCCCGGCAGAGCCTGCTGACCGGGGAGAGCGACCTGGCCGTCGCCGCGGGGGTCAACGCCGTGCTCTCGCCGTCCGACGCCATCACCTACTCCCGGGGCGGCATGCTCGCACCCGGTGGACGCTGCAAGTTCGCCGACGCCTCGGGCGACGGCTTCGTCCGCAGCGAAGGAGTGGGGGCCGTGCTGCTCAAGCGGCTTCCCGACGCGCTGCGCGACGGCGACCAGGTCCTCGCCGTGCTGCGGGGCAGCGCCGTCACCAACGACGGCCAGGGCAGCGGAACGCTGCTGCAGCCCGCCGTGTCCGGACAGACCGAGATGATCCGCTCCGCCTGCCGCAGCGCGGGCATCACCCCCGCCCAGTTCGACTACGTGGAGGCGCACGGCACCGGCACCCCCGTCGGGGACGACGTCGAACTGCGCGCCCTGGCAGCGGCCTTGGGCGACGAACGGCGGCCTGGGTCCCGCCCGCTGCCCATCGGTTCCGTCAAGACCAACATCGGCCACGCCGAAGCCGCCGCCGGGATCGCGGGCCTGATCAAGACGGTGCTCATCGCCCGGCACCGCACCATCCCCGCGTCACTGCACCTGCGCACGCCGCACCCGGTCCTGGCCGGGGACGCCGCCGCCCTCGCCTGCGTCACGCGCAACACCTCGCTCGTGCCGGGCGGCCCGGCCGCACTCATGGGAGTCAGTTCCTTCGGTCTCTCCGGCACCAACGCGCACGTGATCGTCGGCGAGTACGTGCCCGAGCCGCGCACGGCGCAGCTCTCGCACGGAGCTTCGGACGTTCCCGGAGGACCGCAGTTGCTGCTGCTCAGTGCCCGCACACCGGCCGCCCTGAGCGGACTCGCCGCGCGCTACGCCGGCTTCCTGGAAGGCGCCGAGGGCCGAGCGTTCACGCTGCGCGACATCTGCCACACCGCCGCGACGCGCCGTGACGCCCACCCCCACCGCCTGTGGGCCGTCGGCCGCACCCACGACGAACTCGCCGCCGCGTTGCGCGCCCTGGCCGCGGGCGAGGAGACCCCGGACGGAGGGACGGCGGACGCCGGATTCGCGGGCGACCGCCGGACCGCCTTCGTCTTTCCCGGACAGGGCTCCCAGTGGCTCGGCATGGGCCGCCGTCTGCTGGCCTGTGAAGCGGTGTTCCGCCGGACCCTGACGGAATGCGACGCGGCCGTCCGGGAGGAACTGGGGTGGTCGGTCATCGGCCTGCTGACCGGCGACGGCGAGGACACACCCCCGCAGGAACTCCCCGATGACGTCGCAGTGGTGCAACCCCTGCTGTGGGCCGTGCAGGTGTCGCTGGCCGCGCTCCTGCGCGCCAAGGGCGTCGAACCCGACCTGGGTATCGGACACAGCATGGGTGAGGTGGCCACCGCCCAGGTCTGCGGGGCGCTGTCGCTGAAGGACGCCGCCTCGGTCATCTGCCGGCGCAGCTCCCTGATGCAGCGCCTGGCAGGGCGCGGCGCGATGCTCGCCGTCGAACTCGACGCGCTGAGCGCGGCGGACGCCGCGGCGCCCTACGGGGACGCGGTGTGCGTCGCGGCGGAGAACGCCCCCGGGAGCACCGTCCTCGCCGGGGACGCGCACGCCCTGCACCTGGTCGCCGAACGCCTCCAGGCCGAAGGGGTGTCGTGCCGGCCCGTCAAGGTCAACGTGGCGTCGCACTCCCCGTACATGACGGAACTGCGGGACGACCTGGCCGACGCCCTCGCCCACGTCACGCCGTCGCCCGCCCGTACCGCGATGTTCTCCACCACCCGTTGCGAGCCGGTCGACGGACCCGAACTCGACGCCGCCTACTGGGTGGACAACCTCTGCGAGCGGGTGCGTTTCGTCGAGGCCGTGCGGGTGGCCGCCAAGGAGGAGACGGTGTTCCTGGAGGTCGGCCCGCACCCGTTGCTCGTCCAGTCCGTCACGGCGGTCCTCGACGAGCAGGGCGCCGCCCCGGCCGCCGTCGCCACCCTCAAGCGCCACCAGGACGACGGCGAGAACATCACCCGGGCGCTCGGGCAGCTCTTCTCCCACGGCGGGCGCATCGACTGGAACCGCTTCTTCCAGGGGACCGCGCCCCGCGTGCCGCTGCCGACGTACGCCTGGGACCAGGAACAGTTCAGGAGGGAACCGGCTGCCGTCCCGGCCCCCGCCGCGGCGTCCGCCACGCCGGCCGAGCACGTACGGGAGGTCGGACTGCGCGAGTTGGGCCTGGACGACCTGGGGGAGAGCGTCCGCACCCGGGGCGGCGCGGCCGTCGTACCGCCGGTGCTCTACGTAGAGGCCGTCCTGCGGGCGGCGGACGACATCGCGCCGGGCGGTGCGGGCGTGCTGGAGGACGTCGAGTTCGGGACCCGGCCCTGGGAGCTGGCACAGGCGCGCGACGCCGCGGTACGCGTGTCCCTGGCGCCCGCCGCACAGCGGGGCTGTTTCGTGTTCACCGTCACCACGCTGCGCACCGTGGACGGCACCCGGGACGGTGAGCTGTGCATGACCGGCAGGTACCGCACCGCCGGGCAGAGCGCGGTGGCCGGACCGCACGGCCGGGAACTGCTGGACGCCGGCCTGACCCGGTGCACCGGGTACGTGCCGGCGGCGGAGTTCTACCGCCGCGCCCAGGGCCGCGGCTACACCGTCGACGCGGCGCTCCGCACCGTCGCGCAACTGTGGTGCGCCGAAGGTGAATCAGTGGCTCGCATGCGCCGCTCGCCGGGCGCGGGGACGGCCGGGCTCGAAGCCGGGCTGCTGACCATGCTCGCCACATGGCCGCACTTCACGGGCGCGGGGGGAGAGGCGGACGGCTACGTGCCGGTGTCCTTCGGCCGCGTCCAGGTCCAGGACGCGGCGGGAGTCGGCCGGGACCACTGGTGCGTGGCCCGCTTCACGCCCTCGGACGGTACGGACGACGCGCGCTGTGACGTGTGGCTGACGGGCGAGGACGGCGGTCCGATCGCGGAGTTCCGTGACGTACGGCTGCGTCGCCGAGCGGTGGGGCCCGCCCACGAGGCGCGCGCCGCGCAAGCCCCGGTGCCGGCTCCCCCGGCCGCCACCCCTGAGCACGCCCCCACACCCGACGACGTCCTGAAGCAGGCCGCCACCGTGCTCGGCCTCTCGGCGACCCGGCTCGATCCGCGCAGGCCCCTGCGGACCCTGGGACTGGATTCCCTGCTGGCGGCCGAGCTCAGGGTGCGCCTGCACCGCACGGCGGGTGTCGACATACCCGCCACCCGGTTGCTGGGCCGCGAACCCATAGGCGTGATCGCCGCTTCCGTGGCGTCCCCGTCCTGAAGTCACCACAGAAAAACGAAGACCATGACTCATAGATGTACCGTGGTATAATTTTCTCCTGGCCGGGGGAGCCCGCACAACGACGTGAGAAGGCGAGGAAGCACATGGCCTCTGAACCTGCCCGCCCCCTCGGGCGCAGAGAGCGCAGCAAGCAGCGGGTGCGGGACCGCATCTACACCTCTGCCCTGACCCTCTTCGCGGAGCAGGGTTACGACCGCACCACGATCGACCAGATCGCCGAGCACGCCGACGTGGCCCGGGGCACCTTCTTCAACTACTTCCAGCGCAAGGAAGACCTGGTCACCGCTTGGGCCGAGGCCCGCAAGCGGCGCCTGGAGCTGTGCATGGAAGAGTCGATGAGGTCCCGGGACGACGATGTGACGGTGCACCTGGAGCGCTGCATGGCGGCACTGGCGGAGTTCAACGAGTCCGAGCGGGAGATCACCGCCGCCATGCTCCAGGCCTGGGTGAAGGCCGGCCAGCCACTCCTCGAGGAGCCCTACGCGGGCCAGGTCTTCGCCAACATCATCGAAGCCGGGCGCCAGCGCGGGGAGGTCACCTTCGACATCGACCCGATGCGGGTCGGCAACATCCTGCGTGATTCCTACCTGGGGCTGCTCTACCGCTGGTCACAGAACCCGGGCGGGCGCGTGCCGCTCCACATCGAACTGCGCGAGGTCCTCAGGATCGTCCTCACGGGCGTCCTGTCGTACTCCCAGCACGGGCGCGGCACTCCGGCGTCGTCGACTCCCGCCGCCCCGCTCGCACCGGCGTCGCAGGCGTAGCGGCCCGGCCAGGCGCGGACCGGCCCGCCGACCGCCAGGTCGGCGGGCCGAAGCGCTGCGCCGCCCCGGCCGGCGAAACGATGCCTCAGCCCGCCACCCGCAGCAGCAGCACCGCCCGCGCCGGCATCGTGATCTCCGTCCCCGCCGGGTGCTCCACCCCCGGCGCCTCCCCCTGCTCCTCCAGACTGGTGTCGACGACGACCTCGTACCGCTCCGCCCACGGCGGCCCCGGCAGCACGAAACTCACCGGCTGCTCGCCCGCGTGCAGGACGGCGAGGAAGCTGTCGTCGAGTATCTGGTCGCCGCGCTCGTCCCGGCCCGGGATGTCCCGGCCGGAGAGGTACATGCCCAGCGTGGCGGCGGGCGCGTACCAGTCCTGCTCCGTCATCTCGGTGCCCCGGGACGTGAACCAGGCCAGGTCGCGCAGGCCGTCGGCGGTCTGGGCGCGGCCCGAGAAGAAGGCCCGGCGCCGGAGCACCGGATGCCGGTGGCGCAGCTCGATCAGCCGGGAGGCCAGCTCGAACAGCGCCTTCCAGCCCGGGTCCGCCAGCAGGCCCCAGTCCACCCAGCTGATCTCGTTGTCCTGGCAGTAGGCGTTGTTGTTGCCGCGTTGCGTGCGGCCCAGCTCGTCGCCCGCGACCAGCATCGGCACACCGGTCGACAGCAGCAGCGTGGTCAGCAGGTTCCTGAGCTGTCGCCGCCGGAGCGCCCGTACGCCCTCGTCGTCCGTCTCGCCCTCCGCGCCGCAGTTCCAGGCCCGGTTGTCGTCCGTGCCGTCGCGGTTGCCCTCGCCGTTGGCCTCGTTGTGCTTGTGCGAGTAACTCACCAGGTCGCGCAGGGTGAAACCGTCGTGCGCGGTGATGAAGTTGACGGACGCGTAGGGCCTGCGGCCGCCCCAGGCGTACAGGTCGCTGGAGCCGGACAGGCGGTAGCCCATCTCCCGTACGTCCGGCAGCGCGTGCCGCCAGAAGTCCCGTACGGCGTTGCGGTACCGGTCGTTCCACTCCGTCCACAGCGGCGGGAACGCCCCCACCTGGTAGCCGCCCGACCCCACGTCCCACGGCTCGGCGATCAGCTTCACCCGGCGCAGCACCGGGTCCTGGGCGATGACCGCCAGGAACGGGGAGAGCATGTCGACGTCGTGCATGGAGCGGGCCAGCGCCGCCGCCAGGTCGAAGCGGAAGCCGTCCACGCCCATCTCCGTCACCCAGTACCGCAAGGAGTCCGTGATGAGGCGCAGCACGTGCGGCTGGACCACGTGCAGGGTGTTGCCGCAGCCGGTGTAGTCGGCGTAGCGGCGGGGGTCGTCCTGGAGGCGGTAGTAGCCGCGGTTGTCGATGCCCTTCAGTGACAGCGTCGGCCCCAGCTCGCCCGCCTCCGCCGTGTGGTTGTAGACCACGTCGAGGATGACCTCGATCCCGGCCGCGTGCAGGGCGCGCACCATGCGCTTGAACTCGCCGACCTGCTGGCCGGTCGTCCCGGAGGCCGCGTAGGCCGCGTGCGGGGCGAAGTAGCCGATGGAGTTGTAGCCCCAGTAGTTCCTCAGGCCTCTGCGCAGCAGATGGTCCTCGTGCGCGAACTGGTGCACCGGCAGCAGCTCCACCGCCGTCACGCCCAGCTTCACCAGGTGCTCGATCGCCGCCGGGTGCGCGAGGCCGGCGTAGGTGCCGCGCAGCTCCTCGGGTATGTCCGGGTGCAGCCGGGTGAAGCCCTTGACGTGCAGCTCGTAGATGACCGAGTCCGCCCAGGGCGTCTTCGGGCGGCGGTCGTACGTCCATTCGTCCTCGGTTCCGCCATCGTGGACGACGACGCCCTTGGGGACGTACGGCGCCGAGTCCCGGCCGTCGCGCACGGTGTCGGCGACGTGCTGCTGCGGCCAGTCGCGCACGTGCCCGTACACCTCCGGCGGCAGGCTGAAGTCTCCGTCCACGGCACGGGCGTACGGGTCGAGGAGCAGTTTCGCCGGGTTCCAGCGGGCGCCCGTCCACGGGTCCCAGCGGCCGTGCACCCGGTAGCCGTAGCGCTGCCCGGGCAGTACGCCCGGGACGAAGCCGTGCCAGATCTCGTGGGTCAGCTCGGCGAGCCGGACCCGCGACTCCTTGCCCGTCTCGTCGAAGAGGCACAGCTCGACCCCTTCGGCCCCGCCCGCCCACAGGGCGAAGTTGGTCCCGGCCACCCCGTCCGGGCCGACCCGGAACCGGGCGCCCAGCGGCGTCGGCGCGCCCGGCCGGGCGGGCACCGCGGGCGGCGGCGCGGCCCGCCGTGTGCCGTGCGCGGCGGCGGCCTGGCGCCCGTTCCCGGTGGCCTGATGACCGGCCACCGCCTCCTGCTCGGCTGCGCTGGACACCTGTCAGCCTCCCGCGGCTCGTGGGACGACGGGGGACAGAGGGGTGCGGTCCTGCTGCGGCCCGGGTCGCGGCTCCCCTGCGCGTCGTCCTCCCCACTGTTCTGCCCAGAGCGTGGGTCGCACTCACGTTTCCCCGGGGGCGGGCATGGTCGTTTCCCGGGGACGCGACCGGTCGTTGGGCACCTCGTGAGGCACGTACAAGGGCGCGCGCGGCGCGCGAGGGCCGCGCTGGCCGCCGTAGTGACATGGGCAGGGCTCCTGACCGGGGCCACCGGCTGTACCTCGGACGACGTGGGCGGGATCGCCGGGGCGTTCGGCGCGCCCCCGGCGCCCGAGGACGTCATCCGGGTCTCGCCCGGCGACGGCAGCAGGGGTGTGCGCCCCGGGAAGAAGCTGCGGGTGCGTGTGCCCGACGGCAGGCTGGAGTCGGTGAAGGTCGTCCGCTCGCAGGACGCGCAGGAGTCCCCGGTGCCCGGGCACCTCTCCGCCGACGGACTGACCTGGGAGCCCGACGACGAGCGGCTCGCGCTGGCCGCCAAGTACACGGTCGACGCGGTGGCGGTGGACGGCGACGGACGCCGCTCCGCCCGGCACACCACGTTCACGACGTACGTCCCGGAGGAGCGCTTCATCGGCTACGTCAGCCCGGAGAACCGGGCCACGGTCGGCACCGGCATGATCGTCTCGCTGGAGTTCAACCGGCAGATCGCCCACCGCGCCGCCGTCGAACGCGCGGTGCGGGTCACCGCCCGCCCGGCCGTCGAGATCCGCCCGCACTGGTTCGGCCGGACCCGCCTCGACTTCCGCCCCGAGCAGTACTGGAAACCCGGCACCCAGGTCACCGTCGCCCTGCGCCTGCGGGACGTCGAGGGAGCGCCCGGCGTCTACGGCCTCCAGCACAAGACGTTCTCCTTCACCGTCGGCCGCAGCCAGGTCTCCGTGGTCGACGCCGCCCGGCACACCATGGAGGTGCGGCGCGACGGCGAGGTGCTCGCCACCGTGCCGGTCACGGCCGGGGCTCCCAAGAACACGACGTACAACGGCAAGATGGTGGTGACCGAGATGCTCGAGGTCACCCGGATGAACGGAGCCACGGTCGGCTTCAAGAAGCGCGACGGCAAGGGCGAGTACGACATCCCCGACGTCCCGCACGCCATGCGCCTGACCGAATCCGGCACCTTCCTGCACGGCAACTACTGGGCCCACCGCACCGTCTTCGGACGGACCAACGTCAGCCACGGCTGCGTCGGGCTGCGCGACGTGAAGGGCGGCGGTTCGGACACCCCGGCCGGCTGGTTCTTCGACCGCAGCCTCGTCGGGGACGTCGTGGAGGTGGTGAACAGCAACGACAAGAAGGTCGCTCCCGACAACGGGCTCGGAGGTTGGAACATGGGCTGGACCGCATGGAAGGCGGGCAGCGCGGTGAAGTGACCCGACCGGGGGGCGGGTTGCTTCAACGTTCCGTGGAAGTTGGGACTGAACGGTGACAATCGCAGGCCGCCGGAGCCCGTCGCCTTGTGGTTAATATTCGCCGGTGCGCGGGGGACGCGCAGGGGTGGGCCTGACCAGGCCCTGGGAGGGGAGAACAACGTGAACGGGCGACCGATATCGGGGGCGTCGGTTGGCGGCAGGCAGGGGCTGCTCGCACTGATACTGGGCGGGCTGCTGCTCGCCGTCACGGCGTGCGGCGGCGGGGGGACCGGCTCCGGTTCCGGCGCGGGCGCCGGTCAGGGCAAGGACGCGGACGCCGCGCGGAGCAAGCAGTCCGAGGCCGTCGTCGGCATCACGCCCAAGGACGGCGCCAAGTCCGTCGACACCAGCGGGGCGCTGAAGGTGACCGCCGCCAAGGGCAAGCTGACCGAGGTCGTGGTCAAGGACGGCAAGGGCAAGAAGGTCGACGGCGAGATATCCGGCGACGGCGCCACCTGGACGCCGTCCACCCACCTGGCCGCCGCCACCAAGTACACGGTCCACGCGGTCGCCAAGGACTCCGAGGGCCGCACGGCGGCGGAGGACGCGGGCTTCACGACCCTGACGCCGAAGAACACCTTCATCGGCACCTTCACCCCCGAGGACGGCTCCAAGGTCGGCGTGGGCATGCCGTTCTCCATCCGCTTCAGCCGGGGCATCACCAACCCGGACGACGTCGAGAAGGCCATCCGCATCAAGACGGAGCCGGCCGTGGACGTCGAGGGCCACTGGTTCGGCAACGACCGGCTCGACTTCCGCCCCGAGAAGTACTGGAAGCCCGGCACCAAGGTGACCGTCGACCTCGGCCTCGACGGCGTCGAGGGCCGCCCCGGCGTCTACGGCGAGCAGGACAAGAAGGTCGAGTTCACCATCGGCCGCAACCAGGTCTCCGTCGTCGACGCCAAGAAGCTCACGATGAAGGTCATGCGCGACGGCAAGGTCATCAAGACGATCCCGGTCACCACCGGCAAGCCCGGCATGGAGACCTGGAACGGCCAGATGGTCATCAGCGAGATGCTCACGGTGACCCGGATGAACGGCGAGACCGTCGGCTACGGCGGCGAGTACGACATCAAGGACGTCCCGCACGCCGTGCGCCTCACCACCTCCGGTACCTTCCTGCACGGCAATTACTGGGCGGGCGGCGCCTTCGGCAACTACAACGCCAGCCACGGCTGCATCGGCCTGCGCGACGTGCGCGGCGGCTGGGACAAGAAGGTGCCGGCCGCGTGGTTCTTCAACCACTCGATGGTCGGCGACGTGGTGGTCGTCAAGAACTCCGAGGACCGGATCGTCGACCCGGACAACGGGCTCAACGGCTGGAACATGTCGTGGGAGAAGTGGAAGAAGTGATCCCGGCCTGACGACGAGGCCCTGGTGTGACGGACCGCACCAGGGCCCGACCCGTTAGCCCCCGTTAACCTGCTGCCTATGACCGTCTCTCTCGAAGTCGCTGAAGGCGTCGGCACGCTCCGTCTCGACCGCCCGCCCATGAACGCGCTGGACATCGCCACGCAGGACCGGCTCAAGGAACTCGCCGAGGACGCCGCGCGCCGCGAGGACGTGCGGGCCGTGGTGGTGTACGGCGGCGAGAAGGTGTTCGCCGCCGGCGCGGACATCAAGGAGATGCAGGCGATGGACCACACCGCGATGGTCCTGCGCGCCCGCGCCCTCCAGGACTCCTTCACGGCGGTGGCCCGGATCCCCAAGCCGGTCGTCGCGGCCGTGACCGGCTACGCGCTCGGCGGCGGCTGCGAACTCGCGCTGTGCGCGGACTTCCGCATCGCCGGCGAGAACGCCAAGCTCGGCCAGCCGGAGATCCTGCTCGGCCTGATCCCCGGCGCGGGCGGCACCCAGCGCCTGGCCCGCCTGGTCGGCCCGTCCAAGGCCAAGGACCTCATCTTCACCGGCCGGATGGTGAAGGCCGACGAGGCGAAGGAGATCGGTCTGGTGGACCGGGTCGTGCCCGCCGACGAGGTGTACGCGCAGGCGCACGCCTGGGCCGCGAAGCTGGCGCAGGGCCCGGCCCTCGCCCTGCGCGCCGCGAAGGAGGCGGTCGACACGGGCCTGGAGACGGACATCGACACCGGCCTGGCGGTCGAACGGAACTGGTTCGCGGGCCTGTTCGCCACCGAGGACCGCGAGCGCGGCATGCGCAGCTTCGTGGAGGAGGGGCCGGGCAAGGCGAAGTTCCTCTGAAACTCCTGCGCAGGGCTTGCACTTGACGCCGTGTCTGATACGGGTCCCTCGTTGGGGCGGTTATGCCAGCCTTAAGGCAGCCTTAAGCGTGCCCGGTCGCGCATCTCCGTCGGTTGCCGTGAAACGGGCTGTCAGTGCAGGTCAGAGGGGCTGCGGGCGATATCGAACTGCCCTTGGCATATGCCGTCGGCTCGCCGGTCCGCACCCCGTTCCCGGGGGTGTTTTCCCCGGGAACGGCCCCCGGGGGCGCTCCGGGCGGCCATGATGGGGGCATGGCGGGGCTGGAGGGTATGGAACAGCCGCGGGGACACGCACATGCGGCCGCGGCGCGCTGGTCGCCGACCGTCGAGGACGAACGCGCGCTGAAGGCGCTGGAGTTGTACGGCAATCCGACGGAGGCGGAGGTCCCCCTGCCGTCCCGCCCCGAGTCCGCGGCCACCGCCAGACGACTGACCCAGGTCGTGGTCCTGCGCCACTGGGGACTCCCCCCCAAGACCACCGAGGAAGCGGTTTTACTCGTCTCCGAGCTGGTGGGCAACGCCGTACGCCACACCGGCGCCCGGGTCTTCGGGTTGCGTCTGCACCGGCGCCGCGGCTGGATGCGCGTCGAGGTCCGTGACCCGTCCCGGGGACTGCCCTGTCTGATGCCGGTCCAGGAGCTCGACATCAGTGGCCGGGGGCTGTTCCTCGTCGACAAGCTGGCCGACCGCTGGGGGGTCGATCTGCTGCCCCGCGGGAAGACCACGTGGTTCGAGATGCGGGTCAACGACCGCTGAGAACCGTCCCGGCCGGCCTCGACGAGGGGTGTGACCTGCGACGGCTCGCCTGGCCGCCGATCGGGCGAATCACCGGTTTCCCCGTGAAGCAGACCTTAAATGGTGCAATGCACCGCCACCTTGTCAAAAGCGCCCTCGTCGCGGGCGTCGCCCTCGCCGTCCTCGCCGCCTGCGGCACCGAGGGCGGGGAACGGCCCTCCGAGACACGCGGCACCAAGGCCGCCGTGCCCGCGCCGCGCGAGAAGAAGCCCGTCGACGGGCTGCCCGGGATGCCGCCCGTCCTCGACCCCGAGGACGTGTACGCGGCCGACCGCCCGAACAGACTGTCCCCCGTGGTCAAGGACTTCCCGTCCCGGGTCTACGTCCCCAACACCGAGTCCGACACGGTCTCCGTCATCGACCCGAAGACGTACGAGATCATCGAGACGATCCCCGTGGGCCGGCAGCCCCAGCACGTCGTCCCCTCCTGGGACCTGAAGACGCTCTGGGTCAACAACAACCGCGGCCATACCCTCACCCCGATCGACCCCAAGACCGGCAAGGCGGGCAAGGAGGTCGAGGTCCACGACCCGTACAACCTCTACTTCACGCCCAACGGCAAGTACGCCGTCGTCATGGCCTCCCTCGACCGCGAACTGGTCTTCCGCGACCCGCACACCATGAAGCGCAGGAAGACGGTCCCGGTCTCCTGCTACGGCGTCAACCACGCCGACTTCTCCCTCGACGGCCGCTACTTCATCGTCTCCTGCGAGTTCAGCGGCGAACTGCTCAAGGTCGACACGGAGAAGATGAAGGTCGTCGGACAGCAGCGACTGCCGTTCGAGGGCGCCATGCCGCAGGACGTGAAGGTCTCGCCCGACGGCAAGAAGTTCTACATCGCCGACATGATGGCCCACGGCATGTGGGTCCTGGACGGCGACAAGTTCACCGAGCCCACCCTGATGCCCACCGGCAAGGGCTGCCACGGCCTGTACGTCAGCCGGGACTCGCGCGAGATGTACGTGTCCAACCGCGGCGAGGGCACGATCTCCGTCTTCGACTTCACCCAGGGCAAGCTGACCAGGAAGTGGCAGCTGCCCGACGGCGGCAGCCCCGACATGGGCGGTGTGTCCGCCGACGGCAAGGTGCTGTGGCTGTCCGGCCGCTACGACGGCGAGGTGTACGCCATCGACACCCGCACCGGCACCCAGCTCGCCCGCATCCCCGTCGGCAGCGGCCCGCACGGCCTCGCGGTCTACCCGCAGCCCGGCCGCTACTCGCTCGGCCACACGGGCATCTTCCGGTGAGCCCGTGGCACTGAGCGCGGCTTGAGTCTCCACCCGCTGGAAGGTCCAGACTCGCGGACATGACCGACGACGGCACCGGACTGCTCACCATCGGGGAACTGGCCCGGGTCACCGGACTGACCGTGCGCACCATCCGGTACTGGTCCGACGAGGGCGCGCTGCCCCCGGTGGCCCGGTCCGTGGGCGGCTACCGGCTGTACGACGCCGCGTCCGTGGCGCGTCTGGAGCTGATCCGGACCCTGCGCGAACTCGGCCTCGGCCTGGCGGACGTCCGCCGGGTGCTGGCCGGCGAGACGACCGTCGCGCAGGTCGCCGCGGCGCACGTGGTCGCACTGGACGCGCAGATCCGGTCGCTCAAGGTGGCCCGTGCGGTGCTGTCGACCGTGGCGCAACGTGGTTCGGACGCGGAGGAGATGACGCTCGTGAACAGACTGGCACGGCTGTCGGCGGCCGAACGGCGGCGCATCGTGGAGGAGTTCGTGGACGAGGTGTTCCACGGGCTGGACACGGCCGACCCGATGATCCGCGAACGCATGCGGAACACCGCCGCCGACCTGCCCGAGGAACCGACACCCCAGCAGGTGGACGCCTGGCTGGAGCTGGCCGAGATGCTCCAGGACCCGGACTTCAGGGCCGAGATGCGCAAGGTCGCCGAGTTCAACGCGGCCGACCGCGGTCATGACACACCCGCCGGGACCTCCCTGTGGTTCTCCCGGCGGCTCGTGCAACTGGGCGCCCGGGCCCGCGAGCGGGGCATCGCCCCCGACTCGCCGGAGGCCGCCGAGGTGCTGCGCGAGCTGCTGGGCGACGCCGACCCCGGCGCGGTGCTGGACCGGCTGCGGTCGCACGCCACCCACCGGGTCGCCCGCTACCGCGAGTTGCTCGCCGTCGTGAAGGGAGCCGGGCCCGAGGCGGCGTACCGCGAGGAGTTCGCCTGGGTGGTCGCCGCGCTGGAGGCACACACGGGCAGCTAATCTGACCTGCGTCAGCAAGGCGCGTCTGCACGGCGCGGAACACGAGAGTAGGGGCGGATCGGTGGCGGACATCGAGGAAGCACGCAAGCAGTTCGAGCGGATCGATACGGACGGTGACGGATTCATCACCGCTGCCGAGTTCAAGACCGCCCTGGCCCGGTCCGGTGACTGGAACGTCACCGAGTCGGTCGCCGAGGTCGTCATCAAGACCCGCGACCTCGACGGCGACAAGAGGCTGAGCTTCGACGAGTTCTGGGCCTACCTGAACAAGTGACGCCGGCGCTCCGGCGCTGCGAGGCGTGGGGGCCCGGTCCGTCCGCGGACGGACCGGGCCCCCACGTCATGCCCGCCGAGCCGTGCGCACGCTCCAGCGGCCGTCGTGCCGCTCCAGCACCAGTGGCAGGTCGAAGCACTTGCCGAGCTGGTCGGCGGTCAGCACTCCGGCGACCGGGCCGCCCGCCAGCGGACGCCCCTCGCGCAGCAGCAGGGCGTGCGTGGTGTGGGCAGGCAGCTCCTCCAGGTGGTGGGTGACCAGGACCGTCGCCAGGTGCGGATGCTCCCGGCGCAGCTCCCCGAGCGCCCCGATCAGCTGCTCCCGGCCCGGCAGGTCCAGGCCGGTGGCCGGCTCGTCCAGGAGCAGCAGCCGGGGCTCGGGCATGAGGGCCCGGGCGATCAGGGCCCGGCCGCGCTGCCCCTGGGAGAGTGTGGGCCAGCGCGCCTCACGGTGCTCGGCCAGCCCCAGCGTCCGGATCAGCCGGTCCGCCCGCTCCCGCTGCTCCGGCGCCGGAAGCCACCGGGGCAGCGGCTCCACCGAGTTGGTCAGGCCGGTCAGGACGACGTCCCGTACCGGCAGCGGCGAGGTGAGCGGATGCCGCGGGTCGACATGCCCGACGTGCGCGCGCAGCTCCCGCAGGTCGACCCGGCCCAGCCGGTGGCCCAGCACCTCCACGGAGCCCCGGGTCGGGTGCACGAGCGCGCCGAGCAGGCGGAGCAGGGTCGACTTGCCCGCGCCGTTCGCGCCGAGCAGCGCCCAGTGCTCACCGGCCCGGACGGTCAGCGACACCTCCTGAAGGATCGGCCGGCCGT
Source organism: Streptomyces chartreusis NRRL 3882 (assembly GCF_900236475.1). GTDB lineage: Bacteria > Actinomycetota > Actinomycetes > Streptomycetales > Streptomycetaceae > Streptomyces > Streptomyces chartreusis_D. Next base: position 2,736,399 of record NZ_LT963352.1, on the reverse strand, counting down.
CGCGTACGACGTGGACGTCCTCGGCGCGCAGGACGACCGGCGTCACCGCAGCGCCCTGTTCACCGCGGACAGCACCGCCCGGACCGAGGCGCCCAGGGCCGAGGAGTCCCGGCCCGCGCCCCAGCTCGTCCTGCCCCCGGCTCGGCACTCGGCGAAGGCGTCGGTGCCCTCGTCGCCGGTCCGCTCGCAGAAGTCGAGGACGTCGACGGTGATCCCGGCGCCGGCCAGCGCGTCGACGAACGCGGAGACCGGGCCGGTGCCGGTGCCCTCGTAGTCGCCGGTACGGTCGCCGGTGCGCAGCGTGCACACGAAGCGATGGCCGCCGGCCTCGTCCCGGTGCACGGACCAGGCCTCCAGCGCCACCTCCCCGTCCTCCACCAGATACGTCGCCCGGAACAGCGCGTACAGCTCCTTCGCCGTCATCTCCCGCCCGCTGTCGTCCGTCGCCTCCTGCACGGTCCGGGAGAAGTCCGGCCGCATGCGCGCGGGGAGGTCGACGCCGTGGTGGGTGCGCAGCAGATAGGCCGTGCCGCCCTTGCCCGACTGCGAGTTGACGCGGATCACCGCCTCGTAGGAGCGGCCCACGTCGGCCGGGTCGATCGGCAGGTACGGCACCGACCAGGGCGCCCGCCGCTCGGGCACGCCCAGCTCCCGGGCCAGCTCGGCGTGCCGGGCCAGTCCCTTGCTGATCGCGTCCTGGTGCGTGCCCGAGAAGGCGGTGTGGACGAGCTCCCCGGCGTACGGGTGGCGCGGGTGCACGGGCAGCCGGTTGCAGTGCTCGACCGTCTCCCTGACGGTGTCGATGTCACGGAAGTCGATCATCGGGTCGACGCCCTGGGCGTAGAGGTTGAGCGCCAGGGTCACCAGGTCGACGTTGCCGGTGCGCTCCCCGTTGCCGAACAGGCAGCCCTCGACGCGCTGGGCACCGGCCAGCACGGCCAGTTCGGCGCAGGCCACGCCGGTGCCGCGGTCGTTGTGCGGGTGCACGGACAGGATCACGCTGTCGCGGCGGGACAGGTGGCGGTGCACGTACTCGATCTGGTCGGCGTAGACGTTCGGTGTCGCGATCTCCACGGTCGCCGGGAGGTTGTGGGTGACCGGCCGGTCCGGGCTCGCGTCCCACAGCCCGGTCAGCCCGTCGCACAGTTCCAGGACGAAGTCCGGCTCGGTCAGGTTGAAGGTCTCCGGGGAGAACTGGAAGCGGACGCAGGAGGCCCGGTCCGCCCGGCGGGCCATGTGCTCGGCGGCCTCCCGCACGGTCCGCCACACCTCGGCCCGGCCCCGCCTGAGGACGACGTCCCGCCACACCGGCGAGGTCGCGATGTACAGGTGCACGACAGCCCTCGGCAGCCCCTCGATCGCCTCGAAGGTGCGGTCGATCAGGTCCCGGCGGGCCGGGGTGAACACGACGGGCGTGACATCGTCCGGTACGGCACCGGAGGTCACCAGGTGCCGTACGAAGTCGAAGTCGGTGCGGCTCGCCGAGGGGTAGCCGACCTCGATCTCCTTGAAGCCCATGCCGGTCAGCAGGTCGAAGAAGCGGCGCTTGCGGGGCGTGTCCATCGGCTCGGCGAGGGCCTGGTTGCCGTCGCGCAGGTCGACGGGGACCCAGAGGGGAGCGCGCTCGATCCGGGCGGCGGGCCAGTCGCGGTCCGCGGCGGGCACGTGCACGCGCTCCTGAAAGGGACGGTAGCGGTGGAAGGGCATGGGGCCCGGGCGCTGGGGGTTCCAGACCGGGGCAGGGGTGGTGGTCATCGTCGGCTGTGGCCTTCCGGCTCGGTCGGACGGTGACCGGCAGCACGGCGCCCCGCGGCGGGGTGCCGGTCGCGTCAGGCCCCGCCGCGGCAGCCGAGAAGAAGACCACGGAAGATCATGCGCAGTACGCTATCCACCACTCAGGTCCTCAGACAAGTGGAAACCTCCCACTCCTCAGACAAGTTGGTGAACCACATGCCGCTAGGCGCCGTCCGCCCCAGCCCCCTGGTCGAGCAGGCCGCCGCCCGGCTGCGCGAGCAGATCGCCGGCGGCGCATGGCCGGTCGGCACCCGGCTGCCCGGTGAGACGACGCTGGCGAAGGAACTGGGCGTGGGCCGCTCCACCGTCCGCGAGGCGCTGCGCGCGCTCGCCGGAGCCGGGCTGGTCCAACCCCGTCAGGGCGCCGGCGTGTTCGTCATCGCGACCGAGCCGGTCGAGGACTGGCCGACCCGGCTGCGCCGGGCCGCCGTGACCGACGTCTACGAGGTCCGGATGGCGATCGAGGTGCACGCGGCCCGGCTCGCCGCGCGCCGCCGCACCCCCGAGGACGTCACGGCGCTCCGGGCCGCGCTGGAGGGCCGCCGCGCCGCCGGCACGGCCGACGACGCCGCCTTCGTCGACGCGGACATCGCCTTCCACGCCGCCGTGATCGCCGCCGCCCACAACCCGGTGCTCGCCGACCTGTTCGCCGAGTTCAGCCCCGTCCTGCGCGAGGGCCTGATCGAGCTGCTGTCCCTGACCGGCCTGCGCGCCGACGACCCGGACACCGGCGACCAGGCGCACGAGGCACTCGTCCGGGCGGTGGCCGACGGGGACGCGGAGCGGGCGGCGGAGGTGCTGCGCGGGGAACTGGAGGACCCGTTCGCACCCTCCCCGAAGCCGGAATAGCCCCTCGTCCCCCGGAGTTGACCCTGACCACGAAGGCTGGGCCAGACGCTACCGACCCCTGGAAGGGCGAGGCGAGGACATGAAGATCGGCATCATCGGAGCGGGCAACATCGGCGGCAACCTGACCCGGCGGCTCACCGCCCTCGGTCACGACGTGTCCGTCGCCAACTCCCGGGGCCCGCACACGCTGGCCGCGCTCGCGGAGGAGACCGGCGCCAGGCCCGTGACGGTCGAGGAGGCACCGCGCGGCGCCGAGATCGTCGTCGTCACCATCCCGCTCAAGGCGGTCCCGGACCTGCCCTCCGGCCTGTTCGACGAGGCGGCCGACGGCGTCGCGGTCATCGACACCGGCAACTACTACCCCCGGCAGCGGGACGGCAGGATCGCCGCGATCGAGGACGAGGGACTCACCGAGAGCCGCTGGACGGAACGCCGGCTCGGCCACCCCGTGATCAAGGCCTTCAACGGCACGTACGCCCAGGACATCCTGGACCGCCCGCTCCCGGCCGGCGACCCCGGCCGCATCGCCCTCCCGGTGGCCGGTGACGACGAGGCCGCCAAGCGCACGGTACGCGACCTGATCGACGAACTGGGCTTCGACACCGTCGACGCGGGCGGACTCGACGACTCCTGGCGCCAGCAGCCCGGCACCCCGGTCTACGGCCTGCGCGGCGGCGTCGAGGCGGTCACCAAGGCCCTGGCCGAGGCGTCCCCGGAACGCACGCCGGAGTTCAGCGGCTAGGACGAACCGCGTGCTCGGGGGAAGGCCGAGGCGGTCACGGGATCTCCTGCTCGGCCCAGATGATCTTTCCTCCGGGTGTGTACCGAGCACCCCAGCGATGGGAGAGCTGAGCCACGAGGAAGAGCCCGCGGCCGCCTTCGTCCGTGCTGCGGGCATGCCTCAGACGCGGAGCCGTACTGCTGCCGTCGGCGACCTCGCAGGTCAGGCGGGCGTCACGGAGCAGTCGCAGGCGTACGGGGCCCGAGGCGTAGCGGATCGCGTTGGTGACGAGCTCGCTCACGATGAGCTCCGTCGTCATGGCCAGCTCCTGACAGTGCCACGCCTCGACCTGACGCGTCGCGCCGGCCCGGACGTCACCGACGACGGCCGGGTCCAGCGGCACGTCCCAGGAGGCGACCCGATCGGGGCCCAGGGCGTGGGTGCGGGCGAGCAGGAGGGCGACGTCGTCGGGCTGCGGCACGGGAACGAGCTGGCGCACCGCGTCCGCGCACAGCGTTTCCAGGTCGGAGCCGGGCGAGCACAGCAGGTGCCCGAGACGGGACATGCCGCGCTCGATGTCGCGGTCGGTCCCTTCGACGAGGCCGTCGGTATAGAGGCCGAAGACGCTGTTCTCGGGGAGCTCGATCTCGGTGGCCTCGAAGGCCATCCCGCCCAGCCCGAGCGGAGGCCCGGCGGGGAGCTCCGGGAAGGAGACGCGCCCGTCCGGAGTGACGAGGACCGGGGGCGGATGGCCGGCCCGGGCCAGCGTGCACCGCTGTGTCACCGGGTCGTAGACGGCGTACAGACAGGTCGCTCCGAGGAAGGCCGTGATGGTCTGGTCGGCCGTCCGGTCGGTGGTCCGCTCCTCGCTCAGCCGCAGCACCAGGTCGTCGAGGTGAGCCAGCAGCTCATCGGGGGGCATGTCCATGTCCGCGAGGGTCTGTACGGCGGTGCGCAACCGGCCCATCGTCGCCGCCGCGGTGAGGCCGTGGCCGACCACATCACCGATGACCAGTCCCACACGGGCGCCGGACAGCGGGATCACGTCGAACCAGTCGCCGCCGACCCCGTCCGACGCGTCTGCCGGCAGGTAGTGGGAGGCCACCTCCAGCGCTGTTCCACCCGTCAGGGCATGGGGCAGCAGGCTGCGCTGCAACGTGACCGCCGCCGTGTGTTCCCGGGTGTAGCGGCGGGCGTTGTCGACGCACAGCGCCGCCCGCGCCACCAGCTCCCGAGCCAGCAGCACGTCGTCCTGCTGGAACGAGGTGGGATTCAGCGATCGTGTGAACGTGGCGAGACCGAGGACGGTGTCGCGCGCCCGCATCGGCACGGAGATGAGGGAGTGCAGGCCGAACTCGCGGATGCTGGCGGCCCTGGCCGGCTGCTCGGTGGTCCACAGGCGATCGCTCGGGTCGAGAACGGGGATGAAGATCGGTTCGCCGTCGACGAGCAGGTTCGCGTCGTGCGGCGGGGGAACGAAGTCGACCTTGTCCCCTATCTGTGCGACGGCCTCCGGGCAGCCCTGTCGCACGGAGCTCATTCCGGCCCGGCGCATCACCGGCCGGGCCGGGGCCGGCCCGGCGTCGGGCAACCAGAGCCCCTGGCCCTCCCCGGTCAGGACCGGTTCGAGAAGGTCGACGATGACGAAGTCGGCGAAGCGGGGAACAGCGAAGTCGGCGAGTTCCTGCGCCGTGCGCATCACGTCCAGCGTCCTGCCGATGCTGGTGCCGGCTTCGCTGACCAGCGCCAGCAGCCGGCGGGCGTTCCAGCGCTCGGTGACGTCCATGACCATGTAACACAGCCCGGTGACGGAGTCGCCGGCGTCCACCAACGGGAAGAACGAGGTGGAGTAGGCGTGCTGACGGTGCGGGTCCGCCCAACTCCATCCCATGTACTCGTAGTCGGTGACCGGGACGCCGGTCGTGAGCACCTTGCGCATCACGCCCTCGAGGGTCTCCGCCTGCAGTCCCGGAAGCAGCTCGCCCAGACGGCGTCCCAGGCGCTGCTCACGTGGTACGCCGCCGAAGCGTTCCAGGGTGTCGTTCAGCCAGACGTAGCGCAGGTCCAGATCCATCACCGCCATGCCGACCGGTGAGCGGGTCAGGAAGCCGTCGAGGACGGACTGGCCCATGGTCCACTGCTGCCGCTCCTCCCGTGCCGAGATCAGAAAACACTCGTCCTCGCCGACGTGAAAGGACCCGGACACGCGCAGGCCGACCTCGACAGGGCCGCCGTCGCGGCGCCACACCGAGACCCGGCCGCTCCAGCCCATTCCCGCGCGGCACCGCTCCGCGATACGGGCCACGCGTACCGGGTCCCCGGGCATCGCCAGCAGGTTCGCGGCGGGGCGCCCGACCACCTCCGCACCGGAGTGGCCGAGGAGCGCTTCGGCGCCCCGCGTCCAGCCGATCACCCGGCCGGCCGTGGACACCAGCGCGACCGCGTCGTGGGACGCATCGAGGAGATCGCGCGGTTCTGCGGGCGGAGACGCGTCGAATTCATCTCGCACAGGCGCCATGGGTCTCACCTCTGAAGGCAAGGTCTCACCTCTAAAGGCAAGTATGTTCCCGCTCGGGCCCTGATGCGCATGCTGCGGTACCAGGGCGGCGCGGGGGCCCGCGCACGGTTCTCGATCAGGCGTCCTCCGCCCACTCCCGCAGTGCCGCCTTGCTCGCGAAGTCGGCCACGTTCTTGTCCAGCGGGTCGTCCGTGTACTGGTGGAAGCGCCACTTCGCCTTGATGCGGGGCTTGCCCGCGCTGACGTAGTCGGCGATCCACAGGCCGTCGCCCGCGTAGGAGGTCGTGTCGACGTTGAGCCAGAAGTCGCGGTTGGCGTAGAGGACGACCTGGTTGTCCGGCCGGAGATCCTTCAGCTTCCGGATGAACAGGTCCTTCTCCGCGTTGCTCGCGTGCGTTCCGTCACTGGTCGTCTCCCAGTCGACGGCGAGGATGTCCCCCGGCCGGTCCGGGGCCTTGCTGACGAAGTACTCGGCCTGGGCGCCGAGGTTGCCGGGCCAGAGGAAGTGGTAGAAGCCGACGACCAGCCCGTGGTCCCGGGCGCGTCTCGTCTGGGCGGCGAGTCTGGGGTTGACGTAGGAACGACCCTCGGTCGCCTTGACGAAGACGAAGGACAGGCCGTCGGTGTCGTAGGAGGAGGACTGGTAGGCGCTCACGTCGATGCCGCGCAGCATGGGAGGCTCCCTGAAGTGCTGGTGGGGGGAGGGGAGTTGTGTTCACCACCATGACACGGCCTCTTCCGCACTGACGTGGGAATGTCAACTTCGACGGGCGGCGGGGTGCGTCACCGTGAGCGGTGACGTCTGATCCGACCACCTGACGGACACTCGAAAAAACGTCGCACAGGGGTTCCGGCGGGAACCAGCGACTTCAGCACTCGATGATGTTCACCGCCAGCCCGCCCCGGGCCGTCTCCTTGTACTTCACCGACATGTCCGCGCCGGTGTCCTTCATCGTCTTGATGACCTTGTCCAGGGACACCTTGTGGGAGCCGTCGCCCCGCATCGCCATGCGCGCGGCCGTGACGGCCTTCACCGCGGCCATGCCGTTGCGCTCGATGCACGGGATCTGGACCAGGCCGCCGACCGGGTCGCAGGTGAGGCCGAGGTTGTGCTCCATGCCGATCTCGGCGGCGTTCTCGACCTGTTCCGGAGAACCGCCGAGGACCTCGGCCAGCGCGCCCGCCGCCATCGAGCAGGCCGAGCCGACCTCGCCCTGGCAGCCGACCTCGGCGCCGGAGATGGACGCGTTCTCCTTGAAGAGCATGCCGATCGCGCCCGCGGCGAGCAGGAAGCGGACCACGCCCTCCTCGTCGGCGCCCGGCACGAAGTTGACGTAGTAGTGCAGGACGGCCGGGATGATGCCGGCCGCGCCGTTCGTCGGCGCCGTGACGACCCTGCCCCCGGCCGCGTTCTCCTCGTTGACCGCCATCGCGTAGAGGGTGATCCACTCCATGGCGAGGGCCTTCGGGTCGCCCTCGGAGCGCAGTTTGCGGGCGGTGTTCGCGGCCCTGCGGCGTACCTTCAGACCGCCCGGCAGGATGCCCTCGCGGGACATGCCGCGTGCCACGCACGCCTCCATCACCCGCCAGATCTCCAGCAGACCGGCGCGGATCTCCTCCTCGGTGCGCCAGGCGCGCTCGTTCTCCAGCATCAGCGCCGAGATGGACAGGCCGGTCTCCTGGGCCATGCGCAGCAGCTCGTCGCCCGTGCGGAAGGGGTACTTCAGCACGGTGTCGTCGAGCTTGATGCGGTCGGCGCCGACCGCTTCCTCGTCGACGACGAAGCCGCCGCCGACCGAGTAGTACGTCTTCGTCAGCAGCTCCGCGCCCGAGGAGTCGTACGCCCACAGGGTCATGCCGTTCGCGTGGTACGGCAGGGCCTTGCGACGGTGCAGGACCATGTCGTCGTCGTAGGAGAACGCGATCTCGTGCTCGCCCAGCAGCCTCAGCCGGCCGGCGGCCTTGATCGTCTCCACCCGTTCGTCGGCCGTCTCCACGTCCACCGTGCGCGGCGAGTCGCCCTCCAGGCCGAGCAGCACCGCCTTGGGCGTGCCGTGGCCGTGGCCGGTGGCGCCGAGGGAGCCGTACAGCTCGGCGCGGACCTTCGCGGTCGGGGCGAGCAGTTCCTCGTTGCGCAGCCGCCGGGCGAACATCCGGGCCGCGCGCATCGGACCCACGGTGTGGGAGCTGGACGGGCCGATGCCGATCGAGAACAGGTCGAAGACCGAGATGGCCACGGGGACTCCTGACTACGGGGGTGGTGCGAGGGGGCAGGGCGCCCCGCCCACGCGGAACGGGGCACCCTGAAAGGTTTCTTCGTTATGAGTGCGAACCCGTGTGCGGACCCGGGTACAGCGGGTGCTTGTCGGCCAGGGCCTTCACCCGGGCCTTGAGCGCCTCGGCGTCGTAGGACGGCTTCAGCGCCTCGGCGATGACGTCCGCGACCTCCGCGAAGTCCTCGGCGTCGAAGCCCCGGGTCGCCAGGGCCGGCGTGCCGATCCGCAGACCCGACGTCACCATCGGCGGGCGCGGGTCGTTCGGGATCGCGTTCCGGTTGACCGTGATGCCCACCTCGTGGAGGCGGTCCTCGGCCTGCCGACCGTCCAGCTCCGAGTGGCGCAGGTCGACCAGGACCAGGTGCACGTCCGTGCCGCCGGACAGGACGTCCACACCCACGGCCCGGACGTCGTCCTTCACCAGACGCTCGGCCAGGATGCGGGCACCCTCCAGCGTACGGCGCTGGCGCTCCTTGAAGTCCTCCGAGGCCGCGACCTTGAAGGCGACCGCCTTGGCCGCGATCACGTGCTCCAGCGGACCGCCCTGCTGACCGGGGAAGACAGCGGAGTTGATCTTCTTGGTGAGCTCGGCCGTGGAGAGGATCACACCGCCGCGCGGGCCGCCCAGCGTCTTGTGGGTGGTCGTGGTCACCACGTGCGCGTGCGGCACCGGGTTCGGGTGCAGCCCCGCCGCGACGAGCCCGGCGAAGTGCGCCATGTCGACCATCAGGTACGCGCCGACCTCGTCCGCGATCCGGCGGAACGCGGCGAAGTCCAGCTGCCGCGGGTAGGCCGACCAGCCCGCGACGATCAGCTTGGGCCTGGACTCCTTCGCCAGCCGCTCGACCTCGGCCATGTCGACCCGGCCGGCCTCGCCCACGTGGTAGGCGACGACGTCGTAGAGCTTGCCGGAGAAGTTGATCTTCATGCCGTGGGTCAGGTGCCCGCCGTGCGCGAGGTCCAGACCCATGATGGTGTCGCCCGGCTTGAGCAGCGCGAACATCGCGGCGGCGTTGGCCTGGGCGCCCGAGTGCGGCTGGACGTTGGCGTGCTCGGCGCCGAACAGCTCCTTGACGCGGTCGATCGCGATCTGCTCGACCACGTCGACGTGCTCGCAGCCGCCGTAGTAGCGGCGGCCCGGGTAACCCTCGGCGTACTTGTTGGTGAGGACCGAGCCCTGCGCCTCCATGACCGCGACCGGAGCGAAGTTCTCCGAGGCGATCATCTCCAGCGTGGACTGCTGCCGGTGCAGCTCGGCGTCGACCGCGGCGGCCACGGCCGGGTCGAGCTCGTGCAGGGGTGTGTTCAGGACGGACATACGGCTACGACTCCTCAGCCGGCGGAGAACGCGGTGTACTCGTCGGCGGAGAGCAGGTCGCCCGGCTCGTCCGTGACCCGCACCTTGAACAGCCAGCCGCCCTCGAAGGGGGCCGAGTTCACCAGCGACGGGTCGTTCACCACGTCCTCGTTGACCTCGGTGACCTCACCGGACACGGGGGAGTAGAGGTCGGACACCGACTTGGTCGACTCCAGCTCGCCGCAGGTCTCGCCGGCGGACACGGAGTCGCCGACCTCGGGAAGCTGGACGAACACGACATCGCCGAGCGCGTTGGCCGCGTGCTCCGTGATGCCGACCGTCGAGACGCCGTCCTCGGCGGCCGACAGCCACTCGTGCTCCTTGCTGTAACGCAGCTGCTGGGGGTTGCTCATGGCCTGGATTCTCCTGTACGCGCGGGAGTGCTGTGGAAGGGGGGACTGCTGGTGAGCTGGGACGACGGGCACGAGGCGGTGCCGCGGCCCTCCGGCCAGTGTCTACTTCTGACGCTTGTAGAACGGCAGCGCCACGACCTCGTACGGCTCGTGACTGCCCCGGATGTCCACACCGACACCGGCCGTGCCCGGCGTGGAGTACATGGCGTCGACGTAGGCCATCGCGATCGGCTTGCCCAGCGTGGGGGAGGGGGCCCCGGAGGTGACCTCGCCGATCACCTTGCCCTCGGCGACGACGGCGTACCCGGCGCGGGGGACCCGGCGGCCTTCGGCGATCAGGCCGACCAGGACGCGCGGCGGCTCGTGGTTCGCGTGCTCCGCGGCCTCACGCAGGGCCGCGCGGCCCACGAAGTCGCCTTCCTTCTCGAACTTCACCACCCGTCCGAGGCCCGCGTCGAAGGGGGTGAGGGAGGTCGACAGCTCGTGCCCGTACAGCGGCATGCCGGCCTCCAGCCGCAGCGTGTCCCGGCAGGACAGCCCGCAGGGGACCAGCCCGACGCCCTCGCCCGCCTTGGTCAGCGCCTGCCACAGCTCGACCGCGTGCTCCGGCTTCACGAACAGCTCGAAGCCGTCCTCGCCGGTGTACCCGGTCCGGGCGATCAGCGCCGGGACGCCCGCGACCGTACCGGGCAGCCCGGCGTAGTACTTCAGGCCGTCGAGGTCGGCGTCCGTGAGGGACTTCAGGATGCCGGGGGACTCCGGCCCCTGTACGGCGATCAGCGCGTAGGCGTCCCGGTCGTCGCGCACCTCGGCGTCGAAGCCGGCGGCGCGCTCGCTGAGCGCGTCCAGGACGACCTGGGCGTTGGAGGCGTTGGCGACGACCATGTACTCGGTCTCGCCCAGGCGATAGACGATCAGGTCGTCGAGGATGCCGCCGTCGGCCCGGCAGATCATGGTGTAGCGGGCGCGGCCCGGCTTCACGCCGCCGATGTTGCCCACCAGGGCGAAGTCGAGGAGGGCGGCGGCCTGCGGGCCGGTGACGGTGATCTCCCCCATGTGGGAGAGGTCGAAGAGCCCGGCCTTCGTGCGCACGGCGTTGTGCTCGTCGCGCTCGGAGCCGTAGCGCAGGGGCATGTCCCAGCCGGCGAAGTCGGTCATCGTCGCGCCGAGCGAACGATGCAGGGCATCGAGCGCGGTGTGGCGCAGTGGCGTACTGCTCATCGGGCGGTCGTCTCCAAGGGCATGACGGGCGAGGTCGTTCCTCCCCATCTGTCATCGGAACCTGAGAGGTTCGCCATGACCACAGGGGACACGGCTTGCACCTTGGGTGGAGCCACGCCACTTCCCGAAGCTGCGAGAGAAGGGTGCGGCCCGCTTTTCAGATGTGCCTCGCCCGCGCGGTAACGGGGCCTGAGAGATTCAAGGGAGGGACTTGCTCCTTCGGCGCCCCAGCGTCGGACGGTGCTGGGGACTCTCCCGCGCGGATTCAAACGGCCGGTATGCAGTTGGCGCGCACATCATTGCACGCATCGTCGCCGGGTGGCAGGGGGACCACCCTGTAGCAGGCCTGTTGCGGGAAGAGGACTAAAACCAGAGACATCGGGCATTACCTTCTCTTTACACTCGGCGGGGATGGGACTCCGTACCTGGCCCCAGGGGAGGACGATCACGGTGAACAGGACCACCGCCTACGCCACGACGTCGGGCATCGCGCTGCCCGAGCAGCCGGCCGCTCCGGCAGCCGCGGCCTGCGGCCCGCTGCCGGTCGTCCGCGATCTGCGCGAGCGCGCCGGCCGCGGCCCGCACGCGCTGCTCTTCGGCCCCCGCGACCTCGTCGTGGTCACGGGTCTGCCCGGCAGCGGCAAGTCCACGCTGATGCGGCGCACCGTGCCGGGCCGGCGCATCGACTCCCAGGACACCCGCGACCGCTGGGACAGCCGCATGCCGAGCTTCCTGCCGTACGGGTTCTACCGCCCGCTCGTCCGCCTCGCCCACTACGCCGGGCTGCGCCGCGCCCTGCGCACCGGCGAGGGCGTCGTCGTGCACGACTGCGGCACGCAGGCCTGGGTCCGCCGCTGGCTGGCCCGCGAAGCCCGCCGCCGGGGCGGCACCCTGCATCTGCTCATGCTCGACGTCACCCCCGAGGAGGCCCTGGCCGGCCAGCGCGACCGCGGCCGCGGTGTCTCGCGGTACGCGTTCCTGCGCCACCGCGCGGCGACCAACCGCCTGCTGCGCTCCGTGGAGCGGGGCGAACTGCCCGCGGGCTGCGGCTCGGCGATCCTCGTCGACCGGGACGCGGCGGGCACCCTGCGCCGGATCGGGTTCACGGGCTGACCGCCGCGGGCCGGTGAGCCGTTAGCCTTTTGAGCCTCAGCAGTGGTTCCAGGCAGGCGGTAGGCAGATGGACTTCCCGGCGGACTTCTCCGCGGACTTCCCGGCGCACACGCAGACCCACCCGCACGGCGGATGGCCCGGCAACGAACTGGAGGAGGTGCTCTCGGCCTCCCTCGGCGCCGGGCCGGCGGCCGGCGGGCGGATCGTCGAGGTGCTCGGCCGTAGTTTCGTCTGGGTCCCCCTGCCGAACGGCGGCGGCCCGCAGAGCGGCCCCCTGGATCTGCCCGGCATCGAGATCGAGGGCCAGGCGTATGTACCGGTGTTCAGCTCCGAGGAGCAGTTCCGCCAGGTCGTCGGCTCCCACATGTCGTACACGATCGCGCCCGCCGTGGAGTTCGCCCGCGGCCTGCCGCCGCACGCCGGAATAGCCGTCAACCCGGGCGGTGTGGTCGGCATACCGCTCCCGCCGCCCGCCGTGGCCGAGCTCTGCCGGGCCGGCCGGACCCCCTTGGACGGCCCCGCGAGCGGCGGCCGGGTCCGCCTCTTCGAGCCCGACTGGCAGGACGACCCGGTGGACTTCCTCGCCGCCGCCTCCGCCGAGTTCGAGGCGATCGGCGTCGTCCTCACCGCCCGCCGCTGCCTCGCCGCGATCGAGACCGCCGACCCGGTGATGTTCGTGGGCGTCGAACTCTCCCAGTGGGAAGGCGACCTGCGGGCCCTCCCCCTGGAAGCCCTCACCCGGGCCGTCACGACGTCCCCGGCTCCTTGGCCGGTCAACCTGGTGCTCCTGGACGTGACGGAGGACCCGGTGGGCAACTGGATGAGGGACCGGGTCCGGCCCTTCTACCAGCGGTAGCAAACCGGCACCAGGCCCCGAGCTCCCGGGCGGGCTTAAGCTAGGTCACGGTCGAGGCGTTGTACGAAGGGGCGGTAAAGGTGAGCGCGAGCGGCACGGCCGCGGCCGGACAGGTCGAGCACATGCTGCGCCAGGTCACGCCCGGGCGTTACGACGCCTACGAGGCACTCCTGCGCGCGCTCGCGACCCCGCACTCCGGCCAGATCTGGATGCTCCTCTGGCACGGCCAGGCGGGCTCCCCCGACGCCCAGTACGGGAACATGGAGGTCGACGGCTGCGGCTACGCCCCCTGTGTGACCTCCGCCCAGGAGCTCTCGGCCAGCGGCTGGAACCGCAGTTACGAGGTGATCGACGGAGTCGACGTCGCCCGGGCCCTCTACCCCGACCACTACGGCCTCTGGCTCAACCCGCACGCCCCCGGTGGCGGCGTCGGCATCCCCTGGCTCGACCTGCGCCGGATCGCCACGGGCCTGGACCGCCAGCCGGCCGGCCCGCTGCGGCTGTCCGAACCGGCCATCGAGATCCCGCAGTTCTACGCCCTGCTCGCGCAGAACGCCCACCGCACCCCGGCCGTCCGCTCGCTGCGCCGGGCCTGGGTGCAGCCCGCGCTGGGGGCGCCGTACCTCGCCATCGGACTGGATGTGTACGACACCTCGCCGCCGGCCGTGGATTCCGTGCGCGCGATGATGCAGCAGTCCCTCGGTGCCGTACCGGACGGGCTGCCCGTCTCGACCGTCGCCATGTCCGACGAGCACGACCCGGTCGCCATGTGGCTGCGCGCGAGCGCCCGCCCCTTCTACGACCGTGAGGCCCACGCCACCGCCCCAGTCCAGGCCCCGGCCTCGGGCTACGGCTACCCCCCGGTCCAGGGCCGGTACTGACCCACCTCCAGGCCGCCCCCACGGTCCCTGCTTCCCACCCTCAAACGCGACAGGCTCTCAGCTCTTCGCGCGTAGATAGGGGTGAAAAGCGCAGGTATGTCCTAAAATGCCCCTGTCTCAGCGCGTCCGACCCCCGCTACCCACTGTCCGGATAACGGAACCCCGCAGACAGCATCACGTTTACGCATCCTTTCACCGTCAAGTCTGGCAACAGATCGCCAAAGCGTTGAAGACTCCCCGCAAGACACGGGCCGGGTCGGTCTCGTGTACGAGACAAGCAAACCGCTACAGCGGCAGCCAGGGGCTCGGCGATCGCCGGCCCGAGAGGGGTCAATCGCACCGTGACCGCACCGATCGAGACCACCGGGGCGGAAGCCGGAGCACAGCCCGAGGCCGTGCTCTCCGGGGTCAAGAAGAGCCAGATCGAAGGGCGCTCGCTCACCCAGATCGCCTGGATGCGCTTCAAGCGGGACAAGGTGGCGATGGCGGGAGGCGTCGTCGTCATGCTGCTCGTGCTGATGGCGGTGCTCTCCAAGCCGATCCAGTGGATCTTCAACCTCGATCCCAACAAGTTCAACCAGGACCTCATCGACCCCGCGCTGCTCGCCCCCAAGGGCGGCTGGGGAGGCATGAGTTGGGACCACCCGCTCGGCGTGGACCCCCAGTACGGCCGGGACATGCTCGCCCGCATCATCGACGGCTCCTGGGTCTCCCTCCTGGTCGCGGGCGGCGCCACGCTGCTGTCCGTGTGCATCGGCACCGTGCTCGGTGTCGTCGCCGGGTACTACGGCGGCTGGGTGGACAGTGTCATCAGCAGGCTGATGGACACCTTCCTCGCCTTCCCGCTGCTCCTGTTCGCCATCTCGATCTCGGCCTCCGTGCAGGACGGGTTCTTCGGTCTCGACGGCCTGTCCCTGCGCATCTGCGTGCTGATCTTCGTGATCGGCTTCTTCAGCTGGCCGTACATCGGCCGCATCGTGCGCGCCCAGACGATGACCCTGCGCAAGCGGGAGTTCATCGAGGCCGCCACGAGCCTCGGGGCGCGCGGCCCGTACGTCCTGTTCCGGGAACTGCTCCCGAACCTCGTCGCGCCGATCCTCGTCTACTCGACGCTGATCATCCCGACGAACATCCTGTTCGAGGCCGCGCTGAGCTTCCTCGGTGTCGGTATCGCTCCGCCGCAGGCCTCCTGGGGCGGCATGCTCAGCAACGCTGTGGATCTCTACACGGCTGATCCGCAGTACATGTTCGTGCCCGGACTGGCGATCTTCATCACCGTCCTGGCCTTCAACCTGCTGGGTGACGGGCTGCGTGACGCCCTCGACCCTCGCAGCAAGTGATCCATCGAATGAGGGGGCTTCCTCAGGTGAAGACGAGAAGGGTGACCGCCGGCGTTGCGTCGGTCCTGGCACTGTCGCTGGGCGCTGCCGCATGTGGCGGCGGAGGCGACGACAACGACGGGAACGGAGGCAACGGCAAGAAGGACGCCGCGCTGACCTCGATCGTCAACCCGTCGAGCAAGAAGGGCGGGACGGTCACGTACGAGCACTCGGACGTGCCCGACTCCCTCGACCCCGGCAACACGTACTACGGCTGGGTGCAGAACTTCTCCCGCCTCTACGGCAGAACGCTCACCACGTTCAAACCGGCGGCGGGCAAGGAAGGTCTGGAGGTCGTCCCGGACCTCGCCGAGTCCCTCGGCAAGTCCAGCCCGGACGCCAAGACCTGGACGTACAAGCTGCGCGCCGGCGTGAAGTTCCAGGACGGCACCCCGGTGACGTCCAAGGACGTGAAGTACGCCATCGAGCGCTCCAACTTCGCGCCCGAGGCACTGTCCAACGGCCCGACGTACTTCAAGTCGTACCTTGAGGGCGGCGACAAGTACCAGGGTCCCTACAAGGACAAGTCCGCCGAGGGCATCAAGTCGATCGAGACGCCGGACGACCGGACGATCGTCTTCAAGCTGAAGCAGCCGTTCGCCGACTTCGACTACCTGGCGACGTTCTCGCAGACGGCGCCGGTGCCGAAGGCGAAGGACAACGGCGCGAAGTACGTGCAGAACATCGTGTCCTCCGGCCCGTACCAGTTCCAGTCCTACGAAGAGGGCCGCGGCGCCACCCTGGTGCGCAACCCGCAGTGGGACGCGAAGACGGACCCGATCCGCAAGGCGCTGCCGGACAAGGTCACGATCAAGTTCAAGGTCAACCAGGTCACGATCGACAACGACCTGCTCTCCAACAAGATCACGGCTGACGCGGCGGGCACCGGTGTGGCGCCGCAGACCCAGCCGAAGGTGCTGGCCGGCAAGAACGCGGGCCAGACGGACAGCTCGTACGCCGGCGCCACGCAGTACATCGCGCTGAACCTGAAGGTCGCCCCGTTCGACAACATCCACTGCCGCAAGGCCGTGCAGTGGGGCCTCGACAAGCAGTCGGTGCTGGACGCGATGGGCGGTACGCCGAAGGGTGACGTGGCGACCACGCTGCTGCCGCCGTCGGTCAACGGCTACACCAAGTTCGACACCTACGCGACCGAGGGTCACAAGGGCAACGCGGCCAAGGCCAAGGAAGAGCTGAAGGCGTGCGGCAAGCCGAACGGCTTCAACACGATCCTGACCGCCCGCTCCGACCGCCCCGCCGAGGTGGCGCAGGCCACGGCCGTCCAGGCGTCGCTGAAGAAGATCGGCATCAACGTCGAGATCAAGCAGTTCCCGGCCGGTAAGTACTTCTCCAACTTCGCCGGTGTCCCCAGCTACGTCCACGAGAACAAGCTCGGCATGCTCTCGATGGCGTGGGGTGCCGACTGGCCGACCGGCTACGGCTTCCTCGACCAGATCGTCAACGGCGCGGCCATCAAGCCCTCGGGCGGCAACAACCTGATGGAGCTGGACGACCCGAAGATCAACAAGGCCCTGACGGACGCGATCGCCAACACCGACGACGCGGCCCGGACCAAGGCCTGGGGCGAGATCGACAAGATGGTGCTCGACAACGCCTCGGTCGTGCCGGTCGTCTACCGCAAGAACCTGCTGCTCCGGCCGCAGTCCGCGACCAACGTCACGGTCACGCAGGCCTACCTCGGCATGTACGACTACCTGCTGATGAGCTCCTCGAAGTAACACCAGCAGGCCGGATCCTTTCGAAAGGCAGGTGAAGGCAACGGGTGGCCGCGGCGGATGATCCCGCCGCGGCCACCCGGGGCCGTACAGCTGTGGCTGCGTACATCCTCCGACGCGTCATGGGCGCGGTGCTGTTGCTGCTGGTGGTCAGCGCAGTCACCTTCGCCATCTTCTTCCTGGTGCCCCGCCTCGGGGGCCAGACGGCCGACCAGTTGGCCACCCAGTACGTCGGCAAGGACGCGAACCCCGAGTCCGTCGCCGCGATCAAGAAGAACCTGGGACTGGATCAGCCCGTCTACGAGCAGTTCTGGAACTTCCTGAAGGGCCTCGTGGCGGGTGCCGACTACCGGTTCGGCCCCGAGGCGACGCACTGCGGCGCACCCTGCTTCGGGTACTCCTTCAAGAGCCACATCGAGGTGTGGCCGCAGTTGGAGCAGCGGATCCCGGTCTCCTTCTCGCTGGCCGTCGGTGCGGCGGCGATCTGGCTGATCAGCGGTGTGACGACGGGCGTGATCTCGGCGCTGCGCAAGGGCAAGCCGATCGACCGCATCTCCATGTTCATCGCGCTCGCCGGCGTCTCGCTCCCGATCTTCTTCACCGGCCAGGTGCTGAACGCGCTCTTCGTCTACGAGATCCCCATCTGGGACAGCATCGACTACGTCCCCTTCACCCAGAACCCGGCCGAATGGGCCTGGCACCTGCTGCTGCCCTGGGTCAGCCTCGCCTTCCTGTTCTCCGCGCTGTACGCCCGGCTCACCCGGGCGGGCATGCTGGAGACGATGAGCGAGGACTACATCAGAACGGCCAGGGCCAAGGGCCTGAAGGAGACCACGGTCGTCACCAAGCACGGCCTGCGCTCCGCGCTCACGCCGATCGTCACCATCTTCGGCATGGACTTCGGCACCCTCGTCGGCACCGCGGTGCTCACCGAGACCGTGTTCTCCCTCCAGGGCATCGGCGCATACTCGGTACAGGCCATCAAGGACAACGACCTGCCCATCGTGATGGGCGTGACCCTGGTCGCCGCGTTCTTCATCGTCTTCTGCAATCTCGTCGTCGACCTGGTGTACGCCGCCATCGACCCCCGGGTGAGGTACTCGTGAGCAAGCTCGACAAAGCCGCGCTCGGCGAACCGGACACCGCCGCCCCGTCCGTCCCGGACGACGTGTTCCTGTCCGTCCGCGACCTGCGCATCCACTTCGACACGGACGACGGTCTGGTCAAGTCGGTGGACGGCGTCAGTTTCGACGTGCGCAAGGGCAAGACCCTGGGCATCGTGGGCGAGTCCGGCTCCGGCAAGTCCGTCACCTCGCTCGGCGTGATGGGCCTGCACCGCTCGGCGCGCGCTCACGTCTCCGGCGAGGTGTGGCTGGACGGCCAGGAGCTGATCGGGGCCGACCCCGACGACGTACGGCGGCTGCGCGGCCGGAAGATGGCCATGATCTTCCAGGACCCGCTGTCCGCGATGCACCCCTACTACTCGGTCGGGCACCAGATCGTCGAGGCGTACCGGGTCCACAACGACGTCAGCAAGAAGGTGGCCCGGCAGCGGGCGATCGAGATGCTGGACCGCGTCGGCATCCCCGAGCCCGCCAAGCGCGTGGACGGCTACCCGCACGAGTTCTCCGGCGGTATGCGCCAGCGCGCCATGATCGCCATGGCGCTGGTGAACAACCCCGAGCTGCTCATCGCCGACGAGCCGACCACCGCCCTGGACGTCACCGTGCAGGCGCAGATCCTCGACCTGATCCACGATCTGCAGAAGGAGTTCGGCTCCGCGGTCATCATGATCACGCACGATCTGGGTGTGGTCGCGGAGATGGCCGACGACCTGCTGGTCATGTACGGCGGCCGGTGTGTGGAGCGCGGTCCCGCCGAGGACGTGTTCTCCGAGCCCCGGCACCCCTACACCTGGGGCCTGCTCGGCTCGATGCCGCGCCTGGACCGCGAGGAGACCGACCGGCTCATCCCGATCAAGGGCGCGCCGCCCTCCCTCATCAACCTCCCGTCCGGCTGCGCCTTCAACCCGCGCTGCCCGTACGCGGACGTCCCGAAGGACAACGTCACCCGCACGGTCCGCCCCGAGCTGACCGAGGTCGGCGGCTCGCACTGGGCCGCCTGCCACATGACGCAGGAGCAGCGGGAGCGTATCTGGACCGAAGAGATTGCGCCGAAGCTGTGAGCGACGACAAAACGGTGAGCGAACCGGACACGAGCGGCAGCACCCTCACCCAGGACAGCGCCCCCGACGGCGAGGTCCTGCTGAAGGTGACCGGCCTGCAGAAGCACTTCCCGATCCGCAAGGGCCTGCTGCAGCGGCAGACCGGCGCGGTGCGCGCCGTCGACGGCATCGACTTCGAGGTCCGCAAGGGCGAGACGCTCGGTGTCGTCGGTGAGTCGGGCTGCGGCAAGTCCACCATGGGCCGGCTGATCACGCGGCTGCTCGAACCGACCGGCGGCTCGGTCGAGTTCGAGGGCAAGGACATCACGCACCTGAGGACCGGCGAGCTGCGCCCGATGCGCCGCGACGTGCAGATGATCTTCCAGGACCCGTACTCCTCGCTGAACCCCCGGCACACGATCGGCACGATCGTCGGCGCCCCCTTCCGGCTCCAGGGCGTCGAACCCGAGGGCGGGGTGAAGAAGGAGGTCCAGCGGCTGCTGTCGGTGGTCGGCCTCAACCCCGAGCACTACAACCGCTATCCGCACGAGTTCTCCGGCGGTCAGCGCCAGCGCATCGGCATCGCCCGCGCGCTCGCCCTCAACCCGAAGCTGGTCGTGGCGGACGAGCCGGTCTCCGCGCTGGACGTGTCGATCCAGGCGCAGGTGGTGAACCTGCTGGACGACCTCCAGGAGGAGCTGGGCCTGACCTACGTGATCATCGCGCACGACCTGTCGGTCGTCCGGCACGTCTCGGACCGGATCGCGGTGATGTACCTCGGCAAGATCGTGGAGCTGGCAGACCGCGACAAGCTGTACAAGTCGCCGATGCACCCGTACTCCAAGGCCCTGCTGTCGGCCGTGCCGATCCCGGACCCGAAGCGCCGGGGCGTCAAGAGCGAGCGCATCCTGCTCAAGGGCGACGTGCCCTCGCCGATCGCCCCGCCGAGCGGGTGCCGCTTCCACACCCGGTGCTGGAAGGCCACGGAGATCTGCAGGACGACCGAGCCGCCGCTGGTGGAGCTGCGGGCCGGACAGCGCGTCGCCTGCCACCACCCGGAGAACTTCGAGGACCAGCAGCCGCAGGACACCAAGCTGCTCTCGTCGGCGAAGGAGGTCGCCGCGGAGAACGGCGGCGCCGCCACCGTGGAGAAGTGACCCCGCCCGAGCCTCCGCCCCAGGGGGTGTCCGCAAAGTCCCGCCTGCCCCGCGACGTCCGGCACGCTCCCCCGAGCTCTTCGAGTAGGGGGTAACCCCAGAGCACGCACCGGACGTCGCGGGGCCCGCCCTCCGGGCGGACGACGGGACTTTGCGGACCCCCCTGGCACATCAGGGCGGGGACTCACCCGTGAGTAAAAATGTTCGGGTGCTCCAGCAACTCTTCAGTCCGTCCGTCCAGCACACGCTCGACCTGATCGGCATCTTCGTCTTCGCGATCTCCGGCGCCCTGCTGGCCGTGCGGAAGAACTTCGACGTGTTCGGCATCGCCGTGCTCGCCGAGGTCACCGCGCTGGGCGGCGGGCTCTTCCGTGACCTGGTCATCGGGGCCGTACCGCCCGCCGCCTTCACGGACCTGGGGTACTTCCTCACCCCGCTGCTCGCCACGCTCCTCGTCTTCTTCCTGCACCCGCAGGTGGAGCGCATCCAGGTCGCCGTGAACGTCTTCGACGCGGCCGGCCTCGGCCTGTTCTGCGTCGCCGGCACGATCAAGGCGTACGAGTACGGGCTCGGCCTGACCGCTTCCGCCGGCCTGGGGCTGACGACCGCGGTGGGCGGCGGTGTGCTGCGCGACGTCCTCGCCAACGAGGTCCCCTCCCTGCTGCGCTGGGACCGTGACCTGTACGCGGTCCCGGCGATCGTCGGCGCCGCCCTGGTCGCGCTGTGCATCCGCTACGACGCCCTGAACCCGCTCACCAGCGCCCTCGCGGTGATCACCGCCTTCGTACTGCGCCTGCTCGCGATGCGGTTCCACTGGCGAGCTCCGCGGGCCTGGCACCGCCGGTCGACGGTGAGCGAGGAGGAGCAGCCGGTCCTGCCGTGACGTGGCCGTGGCCCGTCACCTCCGTCAGCCAGCGGAACGCCGGGATCACCTGCGGCCGCCACAGCGCCATGGTGTGACCGCCCGCGCTCCTCGGGATGTACACCACGTGCACGGTCGTCGGGGCCTTCGCGGTCTGTTCCAGGGCGACGGCCGCCTCGTAGCCGTCGTGCGGCTGGCCGGAGAGGTACAGCGAGACGCGCGGCGGGACGGGCGCCTTGCGCAGCAGCAGGTAGGGGTTGTTCTCGGCCCGCAGCGCGGGGGTCTGCGCGGCGAGCGAGTCACGTTCGCCGATCGGGTCGTTGTAGCCGGACAGGCTGACGGCGGCCCGGTAGCGGTCCGGGTGGGCGACGGCGAGCTTGGCCGCGCAGTGCGCCCCGGCCGAGTAGCCGGCCACGGCCCAGCCCTGCGGGGCGGATTCGGCGCGGAAGTTGTCCATGACCATCATCGGCACGTCGACGCTCAGCCAGGTGTCTGCGTTGACCGTGCCCGGGATGTTGGCGCAGCCGGTGTCCACCCCGGCCAGCAGATTGGTGCGCGGCGCGACCAGGATGAACGGGGCGACCTGCCCGTCCCGCATCAGCGGCTCCAACTGCTCGTGCGCGTGCAGCGAGCCGAACCAGGCCTTCGCCGAGCCGGGGTAGCCGGGCAGCAGCTCCACCACCGGGAATCTGTGGTGCCGGTAGGCCGGTTCGTCGTACTGGGGCGGGAGCCAGACGTAGACCTCGGCGTTCACGCCCGACACCCGGCCCTTGAGCTGGGTGACCTGCACCCCGCCGGCCGCGCGCATGCCGGGCCCGGTGGCCGGCCGGAAGGTCTGGCGCACCTTGGGCAGCCGTTTCAGTGCGATGCCTCCGGTGCCGTCGGCGCCGAGGTCGGCCGCCTGCTGCACGTGGTTGCCGGTGCCGAGCAGGTCGGCCCAGTTGTCGTACAGGTTGTTGGCGTTGTTGACCAGCGTGAAGACCAGCGCCACGGCGGTCCCCTGGGCGAACAGCAGCATCAGCGTGCGCGTCGCCGTCCGCAGGGCGCGGGGACCGCGGACGCGCGACCACAGGGCGAGCGGCAGCGCGAGCGCGACGACCGACAGCGCGATCAGCGTGTAGAGGAACGGAGTCCCGGTGAGGCTCATGTCTCTTCAGAGGGACGGACGGCGTTCCGGGTTGACGGACGAGTGCGGACACTTACCGAGAAATTGCCCGGGCCTCACCCAAGCCGGAACCAACCAAAGCTACCGCTTAGTAGTTAGTTCTTGTACTGTTCAGCCATGCCAGAAGCAGCCTCCGCCCCGGCCGTCCGGGCCACGATCGGGGACAGCGAGTTCGACCGCGACACCGCGCTCAGCCGACGCGCGCCCGGCGTCTACGACATCGACCTCTCCGCCGGCTGGACGATCATCAGCGCCGTCAACGGCGGCTACCTGCTGGCCGTTCTGGGCCGCGCGCTCGCGGACACCCTGCCGCACGCCGACCCCTTCACCGTCTCGGCGCACTACCTGACCGCGTCCCAGCCCGGCCCCGCGGTCGTCCGCACGGAAGCCGTCCGCACCGGCCGGACCCTGTCGACCGGCCAGGCCTCCCTCTTCCAGTACGACGACGAGGGCCGCGAGGTGGAACGCATCCGCGTCCTCGCCTCCTACGGCGACCTGGACGCCCTGCCCGACGACGTCCGTACGACGGCCAGGCCGCCGGCGATCCCGCCGCTGGAGCACTGCTTCGGCCCGGAGGACGGGGCCGCCCCCTTCTCCGGCAGCTCGGCCATCACCGACCGGCTGATGCTCAAGCTGGACCCGGCGACCCTGGGCTGGGCCCTCGGCAAGCCGTCCGGCAAGGGCGAGATGCGGGCCTGGTTCGGGCTCGCGGACGGCCGAGACCACGACCCGCTCTCCCTCCTGCTGGCGGTGGACGCCCTGCCGCCCACCGCCTTCGAACTCGGGCTGAAGGGCTGGGTGCCCACCGTCGAGCTGACCGTGCACGTCCGCTGCCGCCCGGCGCCGGGCCCGCTGCGCGTGTCGATCACCACGCGCAACCTCGCCGGCGGCTTCCTGGAGGAGGACGCCGAGGTGTGGGACAGCGCCGACCGGCTGGTGGCGCAGTCCCGTCAGCTCGCGCGGGTCAGGCTCGGCTGAGCGGCTCGCGCCCCAGCCAGGCCGCCAGCCTGCCGTAGACGTCGGCGCCCTCGGGGGCCGGCCGGGCCGAGGCGAACGGCGTGTTCTCGTCCCGCTGTTCGTCCGGCAGCATGCGCTGGGCGACGGTCAGCGCGAACTCGGCGAGCTCCGGGTCCAGTTCGCGCGGGTGCCCCAGGGCCTCGGACAGGTCCCAGGCGTGGGTCACCGTCTCCAGGACGTAGGCCGACACGGCGGCGCGGCCGGGCATCTCGCCGAACGGCAGGCGCACCACCGTGTCCAGCAGGTCGTCGCCCGCCCAGGCCTTCACGGCCCGGGTCCTGGCCTCGTCGTACGCGGCCGTCCAGCCGTCGTCCGGCACGTCCTCGGCGAACGGCCGTACCGCGGCCGCGTCACCGCCCTCGGCGACGACGGCCACCCGGCGGGCCCCACCGGTGAGATGGCTCAGCAGGGTGCGCACGTCGAACTCGGTGCACGGCGTGGGGCCGTCCAGCTGCTCCGCGCGGACGGACGCGATGAGCTCGGCGGCCTGCTGCGCGGCCCGGGCGAACAGCGGACGGGGATCGTTGGTCATGAGACTCCTCCTGAGTGCGTGGACAGGGGGAGCATGGCCGGAAAACCTGACAGCCGCCGTCAACATTTGCCCGCGCCCTCGCCCGCCACGATGCTGATGCCGTGAAGTCCGACCGTCTGCTGTCGATCCTGCTGTTCCTCCAGACCCGCGGCCGGGTCCCCGCCCGCGAACTCGCCGAACGGCTGGAGGTGTCGGTCCGCACCGTCTACCGCGACGTCGAGTCCCTGTCCGCCGCCGGCGTCCCGGTCTACGCCGAACGCGGCCGGCACGGCGGCATCGAACTGCTCGCCGGATTCCGTACCGACGTCACCGGTCTGACCGCCGACGAGTCGCGCGCGCTGTTCGTCCTGGCCGCGCAGGGCGCGCACGCCGCGCTCGGTCTGGACGCGGCGTTCGGCTCGGCCCTGCGCAAGGTGATGGCCGCGCTGCCGGCCCCGCACCGCCCGGCCGCCGAGACGGCCTCCCGGCGCATCCTCGTCGACGCCACCCGCTGGCGCGGCGGGCCGCAGCCGACCGTCGACCTGGAGGTGCTGCGGGACGCGGTCTTCGCCGACCGCAGGCTGCGGCTGCGCTACCGGCACAGCGGGGAGCGCCAGGTGCGGACGTACACCGTCGACCCGTACGGCCTCGTCGCCAAGGCCGGCGTCTGGTATCTGGTCGCCGACCGGCGGGCCGAGCCCCGGCTCTTCCGGGCGGACCGGGTGCGCTCCGCCCGGCTCCTCGACGAGCCCGTGCGGCGGCGTCCGGGCGTCGAACTCGCCGGAGTCTGGGAGATCCTGCGCCGCCAGGTCGAGGAGCGGCCCAGCGGATTGAACGTCACCGTCCGGGTGCGGCGCGACCGGCTCGACATGTTCCTGCGGCTGACGGCCTTCCTCCCGTCGGAATTCCTCGACGACGACGGCGAGAGCGAGTGGGCGACCGTGCGGCTGACGTACGGACTGCTCGGGGAGACCCGCCAACTGCTCGTGTTCGCCGACCAGGTGGAGGTCCTCTCACCCCCTCAGGTGCGCGAGGAACTGGCCCGGGCGGCCGCTTCCGTCGCGGAGCTGTACCAGCGCTCCGGCGAGGAGCAGGGGTGAAACGCCTGGTCGGCGGGGTGTCCTGAGGCGCGCGGTGGGGGCCAGGTCGCCGGCGGGCAGGGGCGGCAGGACGGACAGCCGCGCCCGCCGTCGCCCCGCCGCGTCCTGTTCGTGCGGTCAGTCCAGCCAGTGGTGCCGGCCCAGGCCGATCAGCCGCATCTGCCGGGTCGCCACCTGCGCGACGTGCCGGGTCCGCTCCTCGCGCTCCCGCTCCGGCCCCTCCAGTGCCTCCAGGAACAGCGACGCGGTGATCAGCATCTGGTCGACGTAGAGGTGCGCGAGCATCAGCAGGTCGTCCTCGGTCCAGCCCGCGGACACCGGGTCCTTGGCCAGTTCGTCCTTGACCTCCTGGGCGAACCGGGCCAGCTGGTCCCGTATGGCCTCCCGGACCGGCTGGACTCCGCCATGTCGTTCACGGGCGATGAACCGGACATGTGCGGGGTACCCGTCGACGTGACGGGCGATCAGCTCGATGGTGCGCGTGATGCGTTCCTCACTGTCGCCCGTCGTGGACACCGTCGTCCGGATCATCGGGTGCAGGCTGCCCAGCGCCTCCTCGACCAGGGCCACGCCCAGATCCGCCGTGGAGCGGAAGTGGCGGTAGAAGGCGGTCGGGGCGACACCGACGGCGCGGGTGACCTCGCGCAGGCCGAGGCTGCTCAGGCTCTGCTCCTCCAGCAGCCCGAGGGCCGCGTCCAGGAGCGCCTGCCGCGTCTTCAGCTTCTGGGCCTGCCGGATGCCGAGAGTGTGACTCATACCATGCAGTTAACAACTGTTCTCTGTAATTGGAAAGTCGTGAGGCAGGCTAGACTGGGAAGTCAGTGAACAACTGTAACTACAAACGTTCACCGAAACCCTGGGGGTTGTTTCCCGTGCTGTTCATCGTCGCCGCACTCCTGCTGCTGGGCTTCGTCCTGGGCACCGTGGCCCACGCGCCGCTCACCTTCTCCGTGGCCACGGGCGTCGTCATCGCCGTCTGGCTCGGCATCTTCGCGCTCCGCGAGCGCCACGGCCGCCGGCGCCACACCCAGGCCCACTGACGCCGCACCCGCTCACCGACCACCCACCGACCCGACACCGGGAGTCGATCACCATGCAGCTCACCGCTCCGGCCACGCGCCGCACCGGTATCCGTGACACCGACGGCATGGCTGTCGCGTCCTTCATCCTGGGCCTGCTCGGCCTCCTCGTCCTCAACATCTTCCTCGGCCCGATCGCCATCGTGCTGGCGAGCGTCGCCCTGTGGCGCGGCACCCAGCGCCGCGGCCGTGCGTTGCTGGGTCTGGGCCTCGGCGTCGCCGACCTGCTGGTCCTGGCCGCGTTCGTGCAGGCCGACAGCACGATCTCGTGGAGCTTCTGAGCCGCCGTCGGACCGTCCTTCGTCGACGAGCCGCGGTCGGCCCGGGGGCGACGGGCCGCAGCCGCGCCGGAAAGCGGTTCACTTCCCTTCAGGTTCGGCCAACCTTGATCTGAGGACCGCCGCGGCGGAGCCGTAGAATCGGGCTCACCATGGCTTACCTCGACCACGCCGCGACCACCCCGATGCTCCCGGAGGCGGCAGAGGCGCTCACCGCCCACCTGGGTGCCACCGGCAACGCGTCCTCCCTCCACGCATCCGGCAGGCAGGCCCGCCGCACCGTCGAGGAGGCCCGCGAGACCCTCGCCGAAGCCCTCGGCGCCCGCCCCAGCGAGGTCGTCTTCACCTCGGGCGGCACGGAGGCCGACAACCTCGCCGTCAAGGGCCTTTACTGGTCACGCCGGGACGCCGACCCGGCCCGCACCCGCGTCCTCGCCAGCCCCGTCGAACACCACGCGGTCCTCGACGCCGTGCACTGGCTCGGCGAACACGAGGGCGCCACCATCGAGTACCTGCCCGTCGACGCCCACGGCCGCGTCCACCCGGACGCCCTGCGCGAGGCGATCGCCCGCAACCCCGACGACGTGGCCCTCGCCACCGTCATGTGGGCGAACAACGAGATCGGGACGATCCTGCCGATCCGCGAACTCGCCGACGCGGCCGCCGAGTTCGGTGTCCCGCTGCACTCGGACGCCGTCCAGGCCTTCGGCCAGACCCCCGTGGACTTCGCCGCCTCCGGCCTCGCCGCGATGACGGTGTCCGGCCACAAGATCGGCGGGCCGTACGGCATCGGTGCCCTGATCCTCGGCCGTGAGCACACCCCCGTCCCCGTCCTGCACGGCGGCGGCCAGGAGCGGCACGTGCGCTCCGGCACGCTCGACGTGCCGGCCATCGCCTCGTTCGCGGTCGCCGGGCGGCTGGCCGCCGAGCAGCGCGAGTGGTTCGCCCGCGAGATCGGCGCCCTGCGCGACGCCCTCGTCGCCGCCGTCCGCGAGGCCGTGCCGGACGCGATCCTCGGCGGCGACCCGGACCCGGAGGGGCGGCTCCCGGCCAACGCGCACTTCACCTTCCCCGGCTGCGAGGGCGACTCCCTGCTGCTGCTGCTCGACGCCCAGGGCATCGAGTGCTCCACCGGCTCCGCCTGCACCGCCGGCGTCGCCCAGCCCAGCCACGTCCTCCTCGCCACCGGCACCGACCCGGACCTGGCCCGCGGCACCCTCCGCTTCTCCCTCGGCCACACCTCCACGGAGGCCGACATCGAGGCCCTGGCGAAGGCCATCGGCCCGGCGGTGGAACGGGCGCGGGCGGCGGGGCTGACGTAGTTCCCGCCGTCCCGCCCCGCTCGACCGGTCAGGCCGGTGTCGTACGCGCCGCACGCACCAGCCGCATGTACCTGTCCCAGTCCCAGTGCGGCCCCGGGTCCGTGTGGTCCGTGCCCGGGACCTCCACATGGCCGATGATGTGCTCGCGGTCGACGGGTATGTCGTAGCGCGCGCAGATCCGGGCCGTGAGGCGGGCCGAGGCCTCGTACATCTCGTCCGTGAAGTCCTGCGGCCGGTCCACGAAACCCGCGTGCTCGATGCCGACACTGCGCTCGTTGTAGTCGCGGTTGCCCGCGTGGTATGCCACGTCGAGCTCGCGGATCATCTGGGCGATGTGCCCGTCCTTGCGGACGATGTAGTGCGAGGCAGCCTTGTGCGCCGGGTCCTGGAACGCCTTCACCGCGCTGTCGAAGCTGCCCTGGGTGACATGGACGACCACCATGTCTATGCCGTAGTCGTCGGGCCGGTCCGCACGGCGCCAGTTCGCGTCCGACGCGGCCACCCAGCGCGCGCCCGCGTAGTCGACCTCGCCCTCCTTGCGGGGCTTCTCCACGCCCGGCACGCGCCACCACAGCCGGCCCAGCTCGTCCCGGGCCAGCACCGCGGAACCCGCGGCGGCCGCCGCCCCGCCGACGATCAGGGCCCGCCGCCCGATGCGCCGGTCCGTGTCCTTGGATGCTCGTCTCGCCCCCATGTGATCGCCAACGGATACCCGGCCGCCCTGGTTCCCGCGCCCCGTACCCTGGAAGCGTTATGACTCACACCCCGCAGCGCTCCCGTCCCCTCCGCGTCCTGGCCGCCATGTCCGGCGGAGTCGATTCCGCCGTCGCCGCCGCCCGCGCGGCCGAGGCGGGCCACGACGTGACCGGCGTCCACCTCGCGCTCTCCGCCAACCCGCAATCCTTCCGGACGGGCGCGCGGGGCTGCTGCACCATCGAGGACTCGCGCGACGCCCGCCGCGCGGCGGACGTCATCGGCATCCCCTTCTACGTGTGGGACCTCGCCGACCGCTTCCGTGAGGACGTCGTCGAGGACTTCGTCGCCGAGTACGAGGCCGGCCGCACCCCCAACCCCTGCCTGCGCTGCAACGAGAAGATCAAGTTCGCGGCGCTGCTGGACAAGGCGCTCGCGCTGGGCTTCGACGCGGTCTGCACGGGCCACTACGCCAAGGTGATCGTGCACGAGGACGGCACCCGCGAGCTGCACCGCGCCTCCGACATGGCCAAGGACCAGAGCTACGTCCTCGGCGTCCTGGACGACAAGCAGCTCGCCCACGCGATGTTCCCGCTCGGGGACACGCTCACCACCAAGGACGAGATCCGCGCCGAGGCCGAGCGCAGGGGCCTGGCGGTGGCCAAGAAGCCCGACTCGCACGACATCTGCTTCATCGCCGACGGCGACACCCAGGGCTTCCTCGCGAACCGGCTCGGCCGCTCCGAGGGCGACATCGTCGACGAGTCCGGCAACCGGCTCGGCACGCACGAGGGCGCGTACGGCTTCACCATCGGCCAGCGCAAGGGCCTGCGCATCGGCACCCCGGCGCCCGACGGCAAGCCGCGCTACGTCCTCGACATCTCCCCGGTCACCAACACGGTCACCGTCGGCCCGGCCGACGCCCTGGACGTCAGCGCCCTGACCGCGATCAAGCCGCGCTGGTGCGGCGCCGCCCCCACCGGCCCGGGCACCTACACGGCCCAGCTCCGCGCACACGGCGGCGAGACCGAGGTCACCGCCGAGCTGGTCGACGGCCGGCTGGAGGTGTCCTTCGCCGAGCCGGTCCGCGGCGTCGCCCCCGGCCAGGCGATCGTCCTGTACGACGGCACGCGCGTGGTGGGCTCCGCGACGATCGCGTCGACCAGGCGAGCGGCGGCGGGCGTGGCCTGACGCTGCGGACGTGCGGGCAGGCCCCCCGTCCCTGTCACCCCCGTGAGAAGAACTCCACCAGCACCGGCGCCAGCACATTCGGCTCCACCATGTGCGTCTGGCCCTGGAGCGTCCGGTACGACCCCTGGGGGACGGATTCCGCGATCGCCCGGGCCGCCTCGCGCAGCCAGTCGGGGCTCGCGTCGCCCGCGACCGCCAGGACGGGAACGCCGATCGACGCCAGCCGGTCCCGGGGGACCCGCCCGTCGCGCATGACGGCGTCGTCGTAGGCGAGGCTCGGGGCGATCGTCTCCATGCCGGCCCACATGGGGGACTGGCGGGCGCCCTGGATCACCCCCTCGGCCAGGCCGGTCAGCCGCAGGAACAGCTCGACCGCGTCCCCGCGCCGCCCCTCACCGAGCGCCTCCGTCAGCCGCCGGGTGTACTCGGCGCGCTCCTCGGCACCCTCCTCCGACATCGCGAACGGCGTCTCGTACACCGCGGCCCGCCGCACCGGCAGACCGCTCGCCGCCGCCTCCAGCACCAGCGCCCCGCCCGACGAGATGCCGTACAGGAACGCCTCGCCGCCCACCGCCTCGATCACCGCCGCGAGGTCCTCGACCTCGCGCTCCACGGCGTACGGCGGCGTGTCCCCGCTGGCACCGCGGCCCCGGCGGTCGTACACGACGGCCTGGAAACGCTCCGAGAGCGACACGGCGAGCGGCGCCAGGGTGCCGCCCGTCGACATCGCACCGCTCACCAGGACGACGGCGGGGCCCCGGCCGGTGCTCTCGTAGGCGATGCGGGTGCCGTCGCGCGAAAGGATCCTCTTGTCCATGTCAGTGCAGACTGCCGCACGGCACGGTGTTCATGGGTGAGGCGGGCCGTGCGTCAGCCGATCACAGCACGTCGACTTCGTAGAAGCACAGGTGGTCCTTGATCTCCGCGACGCCCGGCTCGGGCTCCGGGTACGCCCAGACGAGGTCCGCGGCGTCCGGCAGCGACCAGTAGGACGCGGTGCCCTTGAACGGGCAGTACGTGCGCGTGCCGGACGGGGTCAGCAGGTCCAGGCGGACGTCCTCGGCCGGGATGTAGTAGCGGTCGGGACAGCCCGTCTCGCGCAGGACCAGCGGCCGGTCGCTCTCGGCCAGGACCTGCCCGGCGTGCGCCACGCGCACGGGCCGGTCGCTCCGCTCGATGGTGATGCGATGCCCGGTGGTCACGATCGCCCTCCTTGGGTAGCCGACTTCCCGGATACAGCGCACGCTGAAGCGGAGTTCTTCCCTCGCCGCAGGAGGCCACCCATGCGAGCCACGGAACCGGCCGGAAACCGCAGCGCCCTGGTCCACCAGATCCGGTACGCCCTGCGCCACCCGGAGCGCGTTCCCGCGCACGCCCGGCGCGCGGTGCGGGACGCCTGGCTGCGGCTGCGGTACCGCGACCACATCGCCTACTACCGCGCCGTGATGGCCTCCGACGCGGCGCGCAGCGCGGAGGCGGCGGTGGGGCACAACCCCTCGCGCGAGGCGTGGGCGCGGATCGGGCGCATGCAGTTCGACTACCTCGTGGGACACGGCCTCCAGCCGCACCACCGCATGCTGGAGATCGGCTGCGGCAACCTGCGCGCCGGGCGGCTGTTCATCGACCACCTCGACGCCGGGCACTACTACGGCATCGACATCTCGCCGCACATCCTGCTGGCCGCCCAGGACACCCTCGTGGCCGAGGGCCTCCAGTCCAAACTGCCCTACCTGGCGCTCGCGGACGACCTCACCTTCGCCTTTCTGCCCGACGGGCACTTCGACGTCGTGCACGCGCACAGCGTCTTCTCGCATTCGCCGCTGCACGTCATCGAGGAGTGCTTCGCCCACGTCGGCCGGATCCTCGCGCCCGGCGGGTTCTTCGACTTCACGTTCGACCGCACCGAGGGCGAGGAGCACCAGGTGCTGCACGAGGACTTCTACTACCGGACCGCGACGCTGACCGAACTCGCCGCCCGGTACGGCCTGGACGCCCGGTTCATGGACGACTGGGAACAACTGCCGCACCGGCAGTCCAAAATGCGGATCACCACGACGGCGGACCGGGCCCGTACGGTGGGCTCATGAACATCTGTGTCTTCCTCTCCGCCGCCGACCTCGACGAGCGCTACACCCGTCCCGCGCGGGAGTTCGCCAAGCTGCTGGGCAAGGGCGGCCACACCCTCGTGTGGGGCGGCTCCGACGTCGGCCTCATGAAGGTGGTCGCCGACGGGGTGCAGGAGGCGGGCGGCCGGCTCGTCGGCGTCTCCGTGCAGTTCCTCTCGGCCAAGGCCCGCCCCGGTGTCGACGAGATGGTCGTCGCCCGTGACCTCGCCGAGCGCAAGAAGCTGCTCCTGGAGAAGGCCGACGCCGTGGTGATCATGGTCGGCGGGACCGGCACGCTCGACGAGGCGACGGAGATCCTGGAACTGAAGAAGCACGGCCACACGGACAAGCCCGTGGTCCTGCTGAACACCGCGGGCTTCTACGACGGCCTGAAGGAGCAGTTCCGCCGCATGGAGGACGAAGGCTTCCTGCCCCG
Organism: Streptomyces chartreusis NRRL 3882; assembly: GCF_900236475.1. GTDB lineage: Bacteria > Actinomycetota > Actinomycetes > Streptomycetales > Streptomycetaceae > Streptomyces > Streptomyces chartreusis_D. The sequence continues at coordinate 2,704,265 of NZ_LT963352.1, read as the reverse complement.
CCCCCTCACCGACCTGGTGTTCTTCGCCGAGGAGCCGGTGGGTGCGCTGGCGTACCTGGAGGAGAGCCGGGGCGTGGAGTGAGCCCGGGCCGATGCCCCGGGTGACTCCCGTGTGATGCGAGCATGGCGGGCATGGCTACTCATGTGATCACCGGAGCCGGTTCCGGCATCGGCGCGGCCGTGGCCCGCCGTCTGCACGCACGCGGGGACGACCTCGTGCTGCACGCGCGCGACGCGGGCCGCGCGAAGGAGCTGGCGGCCGAGTTCCCCGGGGCGAGGACCCTGGTCGGTGACCTCGCCGACCCCGACAGGCTCTCCTGGGCCTTCTCCCACCAGTCGCTGCCCGACCGCGTGGACTCGCTGCTGCACATCGCCGGGGTCGTCGACCTCGGTCCGGTCGGCGAGCTCACCCCCAAGACCTGGCGCCACCAGCTCAACGTCAACCTCGTCGCCCCGGCCGAGCTGACCCGCCACTTCCTGCCCCAGCTGCGCGCCGCCCGCGGCCACGTGGTCTTCGCCAACTCCGGCGCCGGGCTGAGCGCCCACGCCGGCTGGTCCGCGTACGCGGCCTCCAAGCACGGTCTGAAGGCCCTCGCCGACTCCCTGCGCCACGAGGAGCACGCGGGCGGTGTCCGCGTCACCTCGGTCTACCCCGGCCGCACGGCCAGCCCCATGCAGGCCAAGGTCCACCAGCAGGAGGGCAAGGAGTACGACGCGTCGAAGTGGATCGACCCCGAGTCGGTCGCCACGACGATCCTGATGGCCCTGGACCTGCCGAGGGACGCCGAGGTCAACGACCTGACGGTACGTCCGGGGAACTGACCGGCCGGGCCGCTGCGTAGGCTGCTCCGGTGAGCGAAAACAGCCAGTTCAGGTTCGGTGCCGCCACAGGTGTCGGCTCCCTGCCCGGGGGCGACGCCCGGGAGGCCGTCAGAACCGTCACCGGAACCTTCGAGGACTTCCCCTTCCTGCCGGAACTGCCCGCCCGCGGACCCGGCGCGGACATGATCGGGCGGACCGCAGGCATGCTCGTCGAGCTGTACGCGCGCGTGGAGCCCAGCGGCTGGCGACTCGGCGACCGCCCGGGGCGGGACACCAGACGGGCCCGCTCCTGGCTCGGCGAGGACCTCGACGCGCTGGAGGAATTCACGCAGGAGTACGCGGGGCCGCTGAAGGTGCAGGTCGTGGGGCCCTGGACCCTCGCCGCCCATCTGGAGCTGCGCAACGGCGAGGCCGCCCTCTCCGACCCCGGCGCCTGCCGCGACCTCGCCGCCTCGCTCGCCGAGGGGCTCCGCCTGCACCTCGCCGAGGTCCAGCGGCGTGTCCCCGGCGCGCGGCTCGTCCTCCAGCTCGACGAGCCGTCCCTCACCGCCGTCCTGCGCGGCCAGGTGAAGACGGCCAGCGGCTACCGCACCCACCGGGCCGTCGACCGGCAGGTCGTCGAGCAGACGCTGCGCGACCTCGTCGGGGTGCACACCGGCGGGCCGGTCGTCGTCCACTCCTGCGCCCCCGACGTCCCGTTCGCCCTGCTGCGCCGGGCGGGCGCCGCGGCCGTCTCCTTCGACTTCTCCCTGCTCACCGAGCGTGACGACGAGGTGATCGGCGAGGCGGTGGAGGCCGGCACCCGGCTCTTCACCGGTGTCGTCCCGTCCGCGGAGGGACCATTGTCAGACCCTGCCGGTAGCGTCATGGGTGTCAGGACGCTGTGGCGCAGGCTGGGGCTGTCACCGGGGCTTCTCGCGGAGGCGGTCACGGTCACGCCGGCGTGCGGACTCGCGGGGGCCTCCCCGGGGTACGCGCGCACGGCTCTCGCCCACTGCGTCCGGGCGGCGAGATCCCTCGCGGACAACCCAGAGTAACGGGAGGACGACACGGTGGCCGGCGACAAGCAAGCGGAGACGACGACGGTGCCCGCCGAGGCACGGGAGAAGCACGCGCGCCTCGCGGAGCAGATCGAGGAGCACCGCTTCCGCTACTACGTGAAGGACGCTCCCGTCGTCAGTGACGCGGAGTTCGACCAACTGCTGCGTTCCCTGGAGGCGCTGGAGGAGGAGTTCCCGGAGCTGCGCACCCCGGACTCACCGACCCAGAAGGTCGCCGGCGCGTACGAGACGGAGTTCACGGCGGTCGAGCACCGCCAGCGCATGCTCTCCCTCGACAACACCTTCAACGACGAGGAGCTCGCCGCCTGGTCGGAGCGCATCGCCAGGGAACTGGGCGAGCAGGACTACCACTTCCTGTGCGAGCTCAAGGTCGACGGCCTCGCCGTGAACCTCACCTACGAGCACGGCCGTCTCACGCGCGCGGCGACCCGCGGTGACGGCCGCACCGGCGAGGACATCACCCCGAACGTCCGGACGATCGCGGAGATCCCGGAGCGCCTCAAGGGCGACTTTGTCCCCGACCTCGTGGAGATCCGCGGCGAGGTCTACTTCCCGATGGAGAAGTTCCAGGAGCTCAACGCCCGTCTGGTCGCGGCAGGTGACAAGCCCTTCGCCAACCCGCGCAACGCGGCGGCCGGTTCGCTGCGCCAGAAGGACCCGCGCGTCACGGCCACCCGCCCGCTGCACATGGTGGTCCACGGCATCGGCGCCCTGGAGGGCTTCACCGGCCTCACCCGCCTCTCCCAGGCCTACGACCTGCTGGGGACCTGGGGCCTGCCCACCTCCCGGCACAACAAGGTGGTCGACGGCCTCGACGGCGTACGGGAGTTCATCGCGTACTTCGGCGAGAACCGCCACTCCGTGGAGCACGAGATCGACGGCGTGGTCGTCAAGCTGGACGAGATCCCCCTCCAGGGCCGCCTCGGCTCCACCTCGCGCGCCCCGCGCTGGGCGATCGCGTACAAGTACGCGCCGGAGGAGGTCAACACCAAGCTCATCAACATCCGCGTGGGCGTGGGCCGCACGGGCCGGGTCACGCCGTACGCCCAGGTCGAGCCGGTCACGGTCGCGGGCTCCGAGGTCGAGTTCGCCACGCTGCACAACCAGGACGTGGTCAAGGCCAAGGGCGTCCTCATCGGTGACACGGTGGTGCTGCGCAAGGCCGGTGACGTCATCCCGGAGATCCTCGGGCCCGTCGCCGACCTGCGCGACGGCACCGAGCGCGAGTTCGTGATGCCGAGCGAGTGCCCCGAGTGTGGTACGGCGCTCAGGCCGATGAAGGAGGGCGATGTCGACCTGCGCTGTCCGAACGCCCGCACCTGCCCGGCCCAGTTGCGCGAGCGCCTGTTCTACCTCGCGGGCCGCAAGGCGCTGGACATCGAGCACTTCGGCTACGTCGCCGCCGCCGCCCTCACCAAGCCGCTGGAGCCCGAGGACCCGCCGCTGGTGGACGAGGGCGACCTCTTCGACCTCACCGTCGACCGGCTGCTGCCCATCAAGGCGTACGTCCTCGACCCGGACAGCGGCCTGCCCAAGCGCGACCCGAAGACCGGTGAGGAGAAGGTCGCCACGATCTTCGCCAACCAGGAGGGCAAGCCCCGTAAGAACGCGCTCGCCATGCTGGAGAACATCGCTGCGGCCAAGCAGCGCCCGCTCGCCCGGATCATCACCAGTCTGTCGATCCGTCATGTCGGACCGGTCGCCGCCGAGGCACTGGCTCGCGAGTTCCGCTCGATCGAGCGCATCGACCAGGCCACGGAGGAGGAACTGGCGGTCACCGAGGGCGTCGGCCCGACCATCGCCGCCTCCCTCAAGCAGTGGTTCGCCGAGGACTGGCACCGCGAGATCATCCGAAAGTGGAAGGCCGCCGGTGTCCGCATGGAGGAGGAGAGCACCGGCGAGGGCGAGGGACCGCGCCCCCTCGAAGGGCTCACGGTCGTCGTCACCGGCACTCTCGAACACTTCACGCGGGACGGCGCCAAGGAGGCGTTGCAGAGCCGCGGAGCGAAGGTGACCGGATCGGTTTCGAAGAAGACGTCGTTCGTCGTTGTGGGTGACAACCCTGGCTCGAAATACGACAAGGCGATGCAGCTGAAGGTCCCGGTCCTGAACGAGGAGGGTTTCGGCGTCCTGCTGGAACAAGGACCGGACGCGGCGGCCGAAGTCGCTCTTTCGGCCGAGGAGTAGCGGTTGAAGGCCACCCGTTCGGCGCATACCAGATGCATACGGGTGGCCGGGGCGCATTCGGGCAACCGTCGGCGACCGCTGCCCGTGGATGCCTTCTGCGGCCTACTGTTGAGATGTGCGCCTGCCGTGCCCAGCTGCGGTCGGGGCATCTTCGTGCTCGCGGAGCACGGGGAAGGTTTTCCCAACGCGGGCCGTTGAGGGTTGTCGGGCACCGGGCCGCGGGGCGTGGGCACCGCCGGCTGTGAGAGGGACGGGAATGGAACCGACCGAGAGCGCCGTGCCGGGCTCACGGCTGCGCCTGCGCCGCATGGCGGTCGTCTGGCGTGCAGTACGTGGGACGGGCCGGCCGGCGGGGCGTCCGGGCGCGCAAGTGCGCGCCGTCGGACAGTACACGGCGGACGGGCACACCTCCGGGGGGCGCGCCGCGGCGGACGGCCGCGGTGCCGCACAGCCGGCCACCGAGCACACGTCCGGCCTGACCGGTGCGGACGCGGACCCCGAACGGCACCTGTCCTGGCCCGCGCTGCCCGCGGCGGTCGTCGCGGCGGCCGGGTTCGTCCTGGGCGCCGGCTTCTACCGCGCCTTCACCGGCGGCCACGCGCTCTTCCCGTCCGGCACGGCCGGCTGGGCGCTGGCCGTGCTGACCGGCATCATCGTCGGCCACCTCGTCATGCTGGGCCGCTCCCGCTGGTGGGGTGGCACCGGCTCGGGCGCCGCCCTCACGCTCGCCGTGCTGCTGCTGTACGGCTGGCTGCCGGCCGGCATGGTCAGCCTCACGGTCGTGGTACTGGTCGGCATAGCCCGCCGCAACCGCTGGCGCCAGGGCATCCTGCACGGGGCGGTCGACCTCCTCGGCATCGGCGCCGGCGCCCTGGTGCTGGGCGTCTTCGGATCCGTACCGTCCGTCGAGTCCCCCTCGGATCCCGACAGCTGGACGCTCTACACCGCGCCCGAGGTCGTCATGGTCGCCGTCTCCTACCTGGCGGTCACCCGCGTCCTGCTCTGGTTCCTGCACGCCCCGCGCCCCGGTCTGCCCACCGTCGCCCGCACCGCCCTGGTCAGACAGGGCCTGGTCGCGGTCGCGCTGCTGGGGATCGCGCCGCTGGTCTGCGTGGTGGCCATGGCCAAGCCGATCCTGCTGCCGCTGTTCTCCATTCCCCTCATCGCCCTGGACTCCACGCTCTGGATAGCCCGGGCCCGGGCCGAGGAGCAGCTGCGCGACCCGCTGACCGGGCTGCCCAACCGCCAGTGGCTGCTGGAGCGCATCTGGACCGCGCTGGACGACGCCGAGCGGATCAACGCGCGCGCCGCCCTGATGCTGATCGACCTCGACCGTTTCCGGTCCGTCAACGACACGCTCGGTCATCTGGCCGGTGACCGGCTGCTCCTCCAGATCGCCGACCGGCTGCGGGTGGCGCTGCCGCGCGGGGCGGAGGCCGCGCGGCTCGGCGGGGACGAGTTCGCCGTCTTACTGCCCGTCGCCGACTCCACCACCTCCGCGACCCGGGTCGCCCGCAACCTGGTCTCCGCGCTCAGCTCCCCGCTCGACCTCGACGGCCTCACCCTCGTCCTGGAGGCCAGCGCCGGGGTCGCCGTCTTCCCCGACCACGCGCTGGACGCCGAGGGGCTGCTGCGGCGGGCGGACGTGGCGATGTACCAGGCGAAGCGCGACCGCACGGGCGTGGAGGTCTACGAGTCGAAGCGCGACTCGAACACCCCGGACCGGCTCGGTCTGCTGGGAGATCTCCGCAGGGCGCTGGACGCGCACGAGGTCGAGCTGCACTACCAGCCCAAGGTCCGCTTCGACGGACAGGTCGCGGGCCTGGAGGCCCTGGTCCGCTGGGTGCACCCCGAGCGGGGCAAGGTGCCGCCGGACGAGTTCATAGCGATCGCCGAGTCCTCGGGCCTGATGCCCCATCTCACCGAGTACGTCCTGGAGAGCGCGCTCGGCCAGGTCGCGCGGTGGCGGGCCCAGGGGCTGTTCGTCCCGGTCGCGGTCAACGTCTCCCCGCGTGACGTGCACACCCCCGGCTTCGCCGGCTCGGTCGCCGCGCGGCTCGCCCGGCACGGCGTCCCGGCGGGAGCGCTCCAACTGGAGATAACGGAACACGTCCTCCTGGAGGACCCGCAGCGCGCCGCCGACACCCTCAACGGACTGACCGGGCACGGCGTGAAGATGTCCCTGGACGACTTCGGCACGGGCTACTCGTCGCTGGTGCACCTGCGCAAGCTCCCGGTCAGCGAGCTGAAGATCGACCGCTCCTTCGTCGCCCGGCTCGCCGTCGACACGGAGGACGCGGAGATCGTGCGCTGCACGGTCGACCTGGCGCACTCCCTCGGTCTGCTCGTCGTCGCCGAGGGCGTCGAGGACGACGAGACCTGGGAGCGCCTGCGCGACCTCGGCTGCGACGCCGTCCAGGGCTGGCTGGTCGCCGCCGCGATGCCCCCCGAGGAGACCACGGCCTGGCTCCGCGCCCGGGGCTCCCGCGGCTGGCAGCGTCCCCGGGCCGCCCTCCCGGCGGCGACGGCGGACGACTCGGGCCGCATCGCCTGAGGCCCCGGCCCGGACCGGTTCGGTCTCCGGTCCTGAACGACTCCGGCGGGGCCGGGCCGCCGGGGCCGGGCAAACCGTTTCACGCTCACACCTGCCCGCCCCATAGGATTAGGGCCTGGCGCCACATTCCCGCCTGCCGTGCGACGCCTGGCACGCACGCTCGCCGCGTTGCCGAACCGCCCACGTGGCCCCGCCACGAGGACGCTCCGGCGCCTTGCGATCGCTCGCGCCGGAGGCCGCACGGCCCGCCCTCCGGGCGGACGACGGGAATGTGACGCCAGGCCCTAGGCCCCAACCACACACACTCACCCCAGAGGATCGCTGCATGCCTGGCATCACGCGCGAGGAGGTCGCCCACCTCGCCCGGCTGGCGCGTCTGGAGCTGAAGCCCGAAGAGCTTGACCACTTCGCGGGCCAGCTGGACGACATCATCGGCGCGGTGGCCCGCGTCAGCGAGGTCGCCGACCAAGACGTACCGCCGACCTCGCACCCGCTCCCGCTGACGAACGTCATGCGCCCGGACGAGGTCCGTCCCTCGCTCACCCCCGAGCAGGCGCTCTCCGGAGCCCCGGCCCAGGAGCAGCAGCGTTTCAAGGTGCCGCAGATCCTGGGGGAGGAGTAACCCGCCATGACGGACAGCCCCATCATCAAGCTCACGGCCGCCGAGACCGCCGCGAAGATCGCCTCCGGCGAGCTCACGGCCGTCGAGGTCACCGAGGCCCACCTCGCCCGGATCGAGGCCGTCGATGAGAAGGTGCACGCCTTCCTGCACGTCGACCGCGAGGGCGCGCTCGCCCAGGCCCGTGCCGTCGACGAGAAGCGCGCCAAGGGGGAGAAGCTCGGCCCGCTGGCCGGCGTTCCCCTGGCGCTCAAGGACATCTTCACCACCGAGGGGATCCCGACCACCGTCGGTTCGAAGATCCTCGAAGGCTGGCTCCCGCCGTACGACGCGACCGTCACCAAGCGGCTCAAGGCCGCCGACGTGGTCATCCTCGGCAAGACCAACATGGACGAGTTCGCCATGGGGTCCTCCACCGAGAACAGCGCCTACGGGCCGACCGGCAACCCCTGGGACCTGACCAAGATCCCCGGCGGCTCCGGCGGCGGTTCCTCCGCCGCGCTCGCCTCCTTCCAGGCCCCGCTCGCCATCGGCACCGACACCGGCGGCTCCATCCGCCAGCCCGCCGCCGTCACCGGCACGGTCGGCGTGAAGCCGACGTACGGCGGGGTGTCGCGGTACGGCATGGTCGCCTTCTCCTCCTCCCTGGACCAGGGCGGCCCCTGCGCCCGCACGGTCCTGGACGCGGCCCTGCTGCACGAGGTGATCGCCGGTCACGACCCGATGGACTCCACCTCGATCGACGCCCCGGTCCCGCCGGTCGTCGAGGCCGCCCGCAACGGCAGCGTCGAGGGCATGCGCGTCGGCGTCGTCAAGCAGTTCCGCGGCGAGGGCTACCAGGCCGGTGTCATCCAGCGGTTCGACGAGTCCGTCGCGCTGCTGAAGGAACTGGGCGCCGAGATCGTCGAGCTGGACTGCCCGTCCTTCGACCTCGCGCTGTCGGCGTACTACCTGATCGCGCCGTCCGAGTGCTCCTCCAACCTCGCCCGCTTCGACGGCCTGCGCTACGGCCTGCGTACCGGCGACGACGGCACGCACTCCGCCGAGGAGGTCACCTCCCTGACCCGCGAGGCCGGCTTCGGCCCCGAGGTCAAGCGCCGCATCATGCTCGGCACGTACGCGCTGTCCAGCGGCTACTACGACGCGTACTACGGCAGCGCCCAGAAGGTCCGCACGCTCATCAAGCAGGACTTCGACAAGGCGTTCGAGCAGGTCGACGTGATCGTCTCCCCGACGACCCCGACCACCGCCTTCCCGATCGGCGAGCGCGCCGACGACCCGATGGCGATGTACCTCGCCGACCTGTGCACCATCCCGACCAACCTGGCGGGCAACGCGGCCATGTCGCTGCCGTGCGGTCTCGCCCCGGAGGACAACCTCCCGGTCGGTCTTCAGATCATCGCCCCGGTCATGAAGGACGACCGCCTCTACAAGGTCGGCGCCGCCGTCGAGGCCGCCTTCGTGGAAAAGTGGGGCCACCCGCTGATCGAGGAGGCTCCGTCGCTGTGAGTGCACTGACCAAGGCCAAGGGCTTCAAGAAGTCCAGGTCCGGCACGTACCTGTCCATGGCCGGTACCGCGTTCGGCGCGATCGGCGTCGCCAAGCGGCTGAAGAAGGCCCGCGCCGAGAAGGACACCCTGGTCCTGATCGACGCCACCGTGTCCGCCGTCGCCATCGTCACCGGTCTCGCGATCCTGTACCGCGAGCTGAAGCGGCTGGGCGACGACGACGTCCTGCTGGGCTGAGAGGGAAGTTTCACCGTGACCACCACGACCGACCTGGTGTCGTACGAGGAAGCACTCGCGTCGTACGACCCCGTCATGGGCCTCGAGGTCCATGTCGAACTCGGCACCAAGACCAAGATGTTCTGCGGTTGCTCGACCGCCCTCGGCCAGGACGCCAACGCGCAGACCTGCCCCGTGTGCCTCGGCCTGCCCGGCGCGCTCCCGGTCGTCAACGCGACCGGCGTCGAGTCCGCGATCAAGATCGGCCTCGCGCTGAACTGCGAGATCGCCGAGTGGTGCCGCTTCGCCCGGAAGAACTACTTCTATCCGGACATGCCGAAGAACTTCCAGACCTCCCAGTACGACGAGCCGATCGCCTTCAACGGTTACCTCGACGTACAGCTGGAGGACGGCGAGACCTTCCGCGTGGAGATCGAGCGCGCCCACATGGAGGAGGACACCGGCAAGTCCACGCACGTGGGCGGTGCGACGGGGCGCATCCACGGCGCCTCGCACTCGCTCCTGGACTACAACCGCGCCGGCATCCCGCTCATCGAGATCGTCACCAAGCCGATCGTCGGCGCGGGCGAGCGCGCCCCCGAGGTGGCGAAGGCGTACGTCCGTGAGCTGCGCGAGGTCATCAAGGCGCTCGGCGTCTCCGAGGCCCGTATGGAGATGGGCCAGATGCGCTGCGACGTGAACCTGTCGCTGCGCCCGAACGGCACCGAGAAGTTCGGCACGCGTTCCGAGACGAAGAACGTCAACTCGCTGCGGTCCGTGGAGCGCGCGGCCCGCTTCGAGATCCAGCGGCACGCGGCCGTGCTGAGCAGCGGCGGGACGATCATCCAGGAGACCCGGCACTTCCACGAGGACACGGGGTCGACGACCTCGGGCCGGGTGAAGGAGGAGGCCGAGGACTACCGGTACTTCCCGGAGCCCGATCTCGTCCCGGTGGCCCCGTCCCGGGAGTGGGTCGAGGAGCTGCGGGCCGCGCTGCCCGAGCTGCCGCTGGTCCGCCGCAACCGGCTCCGCGAGGAGTGGGGCGTCTCGGCCACCGACATGCAGGCGATCCTCAACGCCGGTGCGCTGGAGCCCATCGTCGCCACCATCGAGGCCGGGGCCGACGCCGCCTCCGCCCGCAAGTGGTGGATGGGCGAGCTGGCCCGCAGCGCCAACGAGTCGGGCAAGGCGCTCGACGAGCTGGCGATCACGCCGCAGCAGGTGGCGCGGGTCACCGAGCTGGTCGCGAAGGGCGACCTGAACGACAAGCTGGCCCGTCAGGTCATCGAAGGCGTCCTCGCGGGCGAAGGCACCCCGGACGAGGTCGTCGACAAGCGCGGTCTGAAGGTCGTCTCCGACGAGGGCGCGCTCACGGCCGCCGTCGACGAGGCGATCGCCGGCAACCCGGCCATCGCGGACAAGATCCGCGGCGGCAAGGTGGCGGCGGCCGGCGCGCTGGTCGGCGCGGTCATGAAGGCGACCCGGGGCCAGGCCGACGCGGCCCGCGTCAAGGAGCTGATCCTTCAGAAGCTGGGCGTCAGCGAGGGCTGAGCCCGGCGTTTTCCACAGCCCTGGGGGGATGCATCGGGACCGGTGCATCCCCCCAGGTGTGCCGCATCAGAGGCGGCGCCCCACGACGCGTGCGAAACCGAGGACGTGCTCCTCGTCGGCGTGCATCAGCTCCACCGACCAGCGAGCCATGTCCGCCATGAACTCGCTCGGGCTCTCCTCGGCGCACACCTCGCTCCACAGGAGCCAGTCGCGCCAGCCGTCCTCCAGCCAGTCGGCCGTCTCGACCTCCACGGCCCCGGTGCGCGTCCACTGCCGCCGCCACCAGGCGGGGGAGTGGAACGCCCAGAAGCCCGGGTCCTTCCGCCAGTACTCCTTCAGGTGCTCCGGCGGCTCGACGCCGTCGATCTCCTCGCGCAGCGCCGGTACGACGACGCCGATCCGCCCGCCGGGCTTCAGCAGCCGGGTCACGGTGGGCAGATACAGATCGTTGGTGCCGAAGTACTGGTAGGCGTCGACGGAGACGATCGCGTCGAAGCTGCCCGCGCCGAACGGCAGGTCGTGCGCCTCCGCGAACACGGGCAGGACGCGGTCCGCGACGCCGGCCTCGGCGATCCGCGCCGCATTCTCGTCGGGCTTGATCCACAGGTCGGCGGCGACGACCTGGACGTCGTACTCCTTCGCGAGGAACACGGACGTCATGGCGCGTCCGCAGCCCAGGTCGAGCACGCGCGCGCCGGGGGGCAGCTGCTCCAGGCCCAGCGCCGGGGCCAGCCACTCCAGCAGCCACAGAGCGTTCGGGCCCATCTGGTTCTCGATGGTCCAGCGGGCGTCGTAGGCGTTGCTGCGGGGGTAGCGGGGGTGGGTCAGACGGTCAGTGAGATGGTCGTTCGAGGTCCTGGAAGCGATGTCGGACATCGGTGAACGGGCTCCTTGAGTCCTTGAGGAAGAAGGGGGATGCGTAGGAGCTCGGTCGGACCGTCAAACAATGCACCTGCTTCGGCCGGGCGGCGACGTGCCGCGGGCGTTCCTCGGACCCGCGGACGCTAGCAGCCGGCCCGTCGGCCCCGCACCCGGTTTTCCCGCCCGACGCGCTACCGTCTCGGCCATGAGTGGACGCGCTGATTCCGACACCGATCCTGAGATAACGGACCCGGAGGCAGCCGCCGCGCAGGACACCGAGCCGGATGCCGCGCCGGACGAGCCCGATGACGAACCGGCCGAGCCGGACGACGAGCCGGACGACGAGCCGGACGACGAGCCGGACGACGCCGACGATCCGGCGGAGGGCGCGCGGCGGGCCCGCTGGACGGCGGCGGGTACCGGCGCCGCGCTCACCCTGGCAGGGCTGTCCGCGGCACTGCTCCGCCTCACCCGCTCCGCACCGGCATTCGTCCCGGCGGCGTACGCCTGCGGCGCGGCCGTCTGCGCGGGCGCCGCCGTGCTGGGCGCCCGCGGACGCACCCGACGGGCGCTGTGGCTGCTGATCGCCGGCGTGATGGTGATGGCGCTGGGGGATCAGTTCGACTGACCGCATCGCTGTGAATAAGCCCACGAAACCGACAAATGATCTCGTTCGCCTGTAAGAGTGATTCCGCATTGCTCATGCGTTCTTTGCGGGCTGTTCAGTTCATGGACAACTGTTCCCGGTCAAAGATCCAAAAAAGTCACCCTGGGAGCACGTTTCGTGGCAGCCCTCGCACGCTGGTGTGTCCAACGCCGTCTGGTCACCGTTCTGCTGTGGCTCCTCGCCTTCGCGGGGGTGGCCGCGGGGGCCGCCGTCGCCGGCTCCGCGTACTCGAACGACTACCAGGTCCCGGGCACCGAGTCGGGCCGCGCCACCCAGCTGCTGCACGAGGGCTTCCCGCGACTCGGCGGCGACAGCGACACCGTCGTCTGGCACACCAGCTCCGGCAGCGTCCGCGCCGCCGACGTCGAGCAGACGATGACCCGCGCCCTGGAACGCGTCGAGAACCTGCCCGGCGTGGCCTCCGTGACCAGCCCCTACGACGGGCCGGGCACGGGACGCGTCAGCGAGGACGGCCGTACGGCGTACGCCACGGTAACCTTCGACGACCCGGCGCAGGACATCAGCAAGAGCGAGGCGCAGGCCGTCGTCGACACCGCGAAGAGCGCGGAGACCGACGGGCTCCAGGTGGAGCTGGGCGGCAGCGCCGTCGGGCTCACCCAGTCCTCCGGCGGGCACCTCGCCGAGGTCATCGGCGTGGTGGTCGCAGCGGTCGTGCTGTTCCTCGCCTTCGGCTCGCTCGCCGCCTCACTGCTGCCCATCGCCACCGCCCTGGTCGGCGTCGGCACCGCCTACGCCGGGATCGTGCTGCTCGGGCACGCCATGACCGTCGCCGACTTCGCCCCCATGCTCGGCATGCTGATCGGGCTCGGCGTCGGCATCGACTACGCGCTGTTCATCGTCACCAGACACCGGCGCGGGCTGAAACGCGGGCTGTCCGTCACCGAGGCGGCCACCAACGCCGTCGCGACCACGGGACGGGCGGTCGTCTTCGCGGGTGCCACCGTTTGCATCGCCCTGCTGGGCATGTTGATCCTGCGGCTGAGCTTCCTCAACGGCGTCGCCTTCGCCGCCAGTCTGACCGTGATCCTCACCGTCGCGGCCTCCGTGACGCTGCTGCCCGCCCTGCTGTCCCTCATCGGCATGCGGGCGCTCAGCCGCCGCGAGCGCCGCCGCCTGGCGGAGCACGGGCCCGAACCCGAACTGCCCACGGGCTTCGCCGCCCGCTGGTCGGCATTCGTCGAGCGCCACCCCAAGGTGCTCGGCGTGGTCGCCCTGGTGGTCATGGCCGTCCTCGCGCTGCCCACGTTCTCCCTGCACCTGGGCACCTCCGACCAGGGCAACGACCCGAAGACATCCACCACCCGCCAGGCCTACGACCTCCTCGCCGAGGGCTTCGGCCCGGGCGTCAACGGCCCGCTCACCCTCGTCACGAAGGTCGACGGAGCGGACGACAAGCTCGCCCTGGACAACCTCGACGCCACGCTCCGGAGCACCGAGGGCGTCGCCTCGGTGACGCCGGTGACGTTCGGCTCCGGCGGCGACACCGCGTACCTCACCGTCGTACCGGAGTCCTCGCCGCAGTCGAAGCAGACCAGCGACCTCGTCGACCGGCTGCGCGACCAGGTGCTGCCCCGGGCGGAGGCGGGCACCTCGCTCGACGTGCAGGTCGGCGGCATGACGGCCGGCTACGACGACTTCGCCGACGTCATCGTCGCCAAGCTGCCGGTCTTCGTCGGGGTCGTGATCGGCCTGGGCTGTCTGCTGCTCCTGCTCGCCTTCCGCTCGATCGGCATCCCGCTGAAGGCCGCCGCGATGAACGTCGCCGCCGTGGCCTCCGCCTTCGGGGTGGTCGTCGCGATGTTCCAGTGGGGCTGGGGCAGCGAACTGCTCGGCCTCGGCAGCGCCGGTCCCATCGAGCCCTTCCTGCCCGTGATCATGGTGTCGGTGCTCTTCGGCCTGTCCATGGACTACCAGGTCTTCCTGGTGAGCCGGATGTACGAGGAGTGGCTGGAGACCGGCGACAACCGGCGTGCCGTCCGGGTCGGCCTCGCCGAGACCAGCCGCGTGATCAACTCGGCGGCGGTCATCATGATCTCCGTCTTCCTCGCCTTCGTGCTCAGCGGCGACCGCGTGATCGCCATGTTCGGCATCGCCCTGGCCGCCGCCGTCGCCCTGGACGCCTTCGTCCTGCGCACGCTCCTCGTGCCCGCCCTGATGCACCTGCTCGGCGGCGCCAACTGGTGGCTGCCCCGCTGGCTCGACACGCGCATGCCCCGCATCAGCATCGAACCGCCCGAGAGCCGTGCCGCCCATGAGAGGCTGGCCGCCGCGACGGACGCCGAGGTGGCGGACGTCCTGGCGGAGGAGGAGCGGCAGCGGGATGTACGCGATATCCCTGGGTGACGACGGCGCCGAACTGCGCCCCCTGGAGCCCTGGCACGCGGAGGAGTTCTTCGCGCACCTGGAGCGGGGCAGGGACTTCATCGGGCGGTTCATCGGCTTCGGGTCACAGGAGACGGACGTGGAGTCCGCGCGGGCCCTGCTCCAGCGGTACGCCGACATGCGCGCCGCCGACACCCGCTCGCTGCACGGACTGTGGCTGAACGGCAAGCTCGTGGGCGGCGTGCTGTTCCTGAACTTCGACGCCGCGAGCGGCAACTGCGAGGTCGGCTGCTGGCTGGAGCCCGCCGGGACCGGGCGGGGACTGGTCACCCGGGCGATGCGCGTCCTCATCGACTGGGCGGTCGAAGAGCGCGGCATTCACCGGATCGAGTGGATCGCCGCTTCGGGCAATCAGGCGAGTCTGAACGTGGCGCGGCGCCTCGGCATGACCCGTGACGGTGTGCGGCGCGAGGCCCACCCCTATGGTGGCGTACGGCACGATCTCGAAGTCTGGTCGGTGCTGGCGCCCGAGTGGCGTGCCGCACGCGCGCGTGCCGCTCACGACGATCATTAAGAGACTTCTCAGACAGCGACCCTACGGTGCGACACATGGCAACGAACGCAGTGGACGAGACCGAGGCCACCGAGGCCACGACCGACGAGAAGGCGGTGGACACCACCAAGTCCGACGAGGTGACCCGGACCGAGGTCCCGGCCGAGGCCGCCGAGACCAAGGAGGAGGGCGCCTCCGGCGTCGGCCAGGGCGCTGCCGCCGTGGTCTCCGCCGCACTGGGCGTCGTCTCGCTCACCGGCAGCTGGATCGGCACGGTGGCTGCCGCACGGCAGAACCTCGTCGGTCAGCTGGAGACCGCGCAGAACGCGGGCGTGGCCAAGCAGATCCAGGCGGTCTACGGCGACGCCTGGCAGACCACCGCCCTGTGGGGCGGCCTGTTCGCGGTGACGGCGCTGATCGTCGGCGTCTTCGTGCTGGCCCGGCCGGCCTTCGGCACCCCTGGCAGGGTCCAGGCCCCCTGGATCAAGTCGGTCGCCTGGGCGGGTGTCGCGCTCGGCGTGATCGGCCTGTTCCTGGCCGTCCTCAAGTACACCGGCATCCTCCTCGGACTGCCGTCGGCCAGCTGAGGTTCCGCAGCTCCTGAGGGGTCTTAGGGCATCCGTGAGCACCTTACGGAGGCCCTGAGGCCCCTCAGCCGTGTCTAAGGCCCCGCCCGCCCCCGAAGATGCGGAACTCTCCCGATGTGGCAGCCCCGCCTGGGAGACGAAGGTGGAGGCATCGCAGAAAGCGAAGCCCTCGACCCGACCTCTCACCAAGGACACGCCATGTACGAGTACGAGTTCCAGCAGTTGCGCGCCGCCGACCTCATCCGCCGCGCCGACCACGAGCGCCAGGTCCGCGAGGCCGCCCGGGCCCGCCGCGCCGCCCGCCGCGAAGCCGCCGAAGGCTCCGCCGAGCACGAGAGCCATAGCCGCCGCTTCCGCCGGCCACGGTCCGCCCGGGCCGCGTGAACACGGGGGCGGGACCGGCCGCCTCCGTGATCGTCGGTGGGGAAGCGGCCGCTGACGCTGTGGCGGTCCGCCCGGAGGCGGCGGCCGGTTCGGTCGTCCGGGCGGCAGCGGCCGGCGGTCCGGTGGTCCGTCGTGGCCGAACCGGTGCCGCGCCGCCGGACCCGCATGCGATGCTCGGGTCCGTGGAGACCAGGTCCGTCAGCCCCGTGTTCGTCGGCCGCGCGGCCGAGTTGGGCTTGCTCGACGAAGTGCTCGCCGGTGCCGCCGCGGGCGACCCGCAGGCGTTGCTCATCGGCGGCGAGGCCGGAGTCGGCAAGACCCGCCTCGTCGAGGAGTTCGCCGTCGCGGCACGCAGGCGGGGCGCGGTCGTCGCGCTCGGCGGCTGCGTCGAGATCGGCGCCGACGGGCTGCCGTTCGCGCCGTTCTCCACCGCCCTGCGCGCCCTGCGCCGCGAGCTGCCCGGGCAACTCGCCGCCGCGGCCGCCGGACAGGAGGAGGAGCTGGCCCGGCTGCTCCCCGAGATCGGCACGGCCGCCGCACGCGAGGCGGCCCGGCACGACGAGGACGGCATGGCCCGCCTCTTCGAACTCACCGCTCGCCTGCTGGAGCGCGTCACCGCCGAGCACACCGTCGTCCTCGCCCTGGAGGACCTGCACTGGGCCGACGCCTCCACCCGGCACCTGCTCTCCTACCTCTTCCGCACCCTGCGCACCGGCCGCCTCGTCGTCCTCGCCACCTACCGCTCCGACGACATCCACCGCCGCCACCCGCTCCGGCCCCTGCTCGCCGAACTCGACCGGCTCCGCACCGTCCGCCGCCTCGAACTCGCCCGCTTCAACCGCGAGGAGGTGTGCCGCCAGGTCGCGGGCATCCTCGCCCAGGAACCCGACCCCGACCAGGTCGACGCGATCTTCGAACGCTCCGACGGCAACGCCTTCTTCGTCGAGGAACTCGCCGTCGCCGCCCACGAGGGCTGCCGCACGGGCCTGACCGACTCCCTGCGCGACCTGCTGCTCGTCCGGGTGGAAGGGCTGCCGGAGACCGCCCAGCAGGTCGCCCGGATCGTGGCCGAGGGCGGCTCCACCGTCGAGTACCGGCTGCTGGCCGCCGTCGCCCGGCTCGCCGAGGACGACCTCATCGAGGCGCTGCGGGCCGCCGTGAACGCCAGCATCCTCACCCCCGCGCCCGGCGGCGACGGCTACCGCTTCCGCCACTCCCTGGTCCGCGAGGCCGTCAGCGACGACCTGCTCCCCGGCGAGCGCTCCCGCCTCAACCGCCGCTACGCCGAAGCCCTGGAGACCGATCCGACCCTCGTCCCGGCCGACCAGCACGCGACGCGCCTGGCCAGCTACTGGTACCACGCCCACGACGCGGCCAAGGCCCTGCCCGCCGTGCTCGACGCCGCCGTCGAGGCCCGCCACCGCCACGCCTACGCCGAGCAACTGCGGCTGCTGGAACGGGCGATGGAACTGTGGGACGCCGCCCCCGAAGCCGTACGCCGGACCCTGCGCCCCGTCGACTACGCCGAGGTCTATCCGACCTGCGGCGGCCCGGAGACCACCGCGCTGCGCCACCTCGACCTGCTGGCCGAGGCGGCCGTCGCCGGACGGCTCTGCGGCGAGCGCGAACGCGCCCTGAAGATCACCAAGCGGGCGCTGCGCCAGCTGGACGAGGAAGACGACCCCCTGCGCGCCGCCTGGTTCTGGATCCAGCGCTCCCGGCTGGTGCAGCGGCTCGCCCGCGGCGACGGCTGGAAGGAGATCGCCACCGCGCAGGACCTGGTCCGCGGCCTGCCGCCGTCCGAGGTGCACGCCGAGGTGCTCGCCACGGTCGCCCACTGGTCGATGCTCCACCAGCCGGGCCCGGAGGCCCTGACGGCCGCCGAGCGGGCGGTGGAGTACGCGCGCATGGTGGGCGCCGACGACATCGAGGCCAACGCCCGGCTCACCCTCGGCGGACTCATGATCGACGCCGGGCAGATCGAGGCCGGGCTGGCCCACATGCACGAGGTCAGGGACGAGGTCGTCGCCCGGGGTCTCCCGGCGGTCGTGGGCCGCAGCCATGTGAACCTGCCCTCCGCCCTGGAAGGCATCGGGCGCTCCGAAGAGGCCGTGCGCGTCCTCCACGAGGGCCTGCGCCTCACCGGCAGGATGGGCCTGCGGGACGCCGAGGGCTGGGTCTGGGGCAACCTCGCCGAGTCGCTCATCTCCCTGGGCCGCTGGGACGAGGCGGCCGAGGCGGCCGTCAACGCCCAGCGGCGCGGGCAGACGGCCGCGCCGTACGGGTCGGGCGCCAACAGCCTGGCGTTCCTCGCCCTCGCCCGCGGCCGGGTGCCCGAGGCGGCTCGGCATCTCGCCGAGAGCCGCGCCTCCTACGGCCCCCACGACCCCATGCCGCAGCACGACCTGCCGATCGCCTGCCTCACCATCCAGGTCGCCGTCGCCGAGGGCCGCCTGGCCGACGCCCGTGCCGAACTGGCCCGCACCCTGGAGTCCGGTTTCCCGCCCGGCACCCAGCGCTACGCCTGGCCCCTGCTGCTCGAAGCCGCCACGGCCGAGGCCGACGCCCGGGCGCTGCCGACCGCGCGGGACGGCCGCGAAGGGGCCCTGGAGAGCATCTTCGAGGCCGTCAAACGCCTCACCACGAACGCCCCCGTCTGGCTCGCCCACGAGAGGTGGGTCCGCGCCGAACTCCACCGCGCCGAATTCCATGGCGCCGGAAGCCGGAGCGCCCCGGACACCTGGTCGGAGGTGGTCACGGCCTTCGAACCCCTGGACCGCCCCTACGACCTCGCCCGCGTCCGGTACCGACTGGCCGAGTCGCTGCTGACGGACGGCGGCGAGGCCGACGAGCGCGACCGGGCCACGGAACTGCTCCGCCTCGTCCATGCCGCGGCCCGCCACCTGGGGGCCCGGCCGCTCGCCGACGCCGCCACCGCGCTCGCCCGGCGCGCCCGCCTGCCGCTCACACCCGCCACGGAACCGGAGTCCGCCCCCGCGGACCCCGCCGAGGCGCTCGGCCTGACCAGCAGGGAGCGGGACGTGCTGCGCCTGGTCGCCGCCGGTCACACCAACCGCCGGATAGCCGAGGAACTTTTCATCTCCCCGAAGACCGCGAGCGTCCACGTCTCCAACATCCTGGCGAAGCTCGGCGTCTCCGGGCGCGGCGAGGCGGCGGCGGTGGCGCACCGGCTGGGGCTGTTCCCGGCCGAATCCGTCACGCCGGGCCCGGCAGGCTGAGGTATACGCTGTAAAGGACGTCGGGGGACTCGCGGCCCTGGGAGGCTCCGTGTTCAACATGTTCGAGGAACTGTTCGCACCCGGCCGCAAACACACCCGTGACGAACAGAACCGCCTGGAGCTGACCCGGCAGGACACCGGGGACGGCGATCCCGGACGCGGGCCGATAGACCTCTCGTCCGGGAAGGTCGTCGTACGCCCGCCACGGGAGCCGGAGGCCGAAGACCCCGAGGAGTGAGCCCGGGTCAGGTCACCCGCAGTTCCAGGATCCGGTCGTCCCCGTCCTTCGGACTGCCCCGGCCGTCCGTGTTGCTGGTCACCAGCCACAGCCGGTCGCCGCCGGCCGGGACCACCGTGCGCAGCCGGCCGTACTCGCCCTCCAGGAACGCCTGCGGTTCGGCAGAGGCCTCGGTGCCGTTCAGCGGGATGCGCCACAGCCGCTTGCCGCGCAGGCCCGCCATCCAGACCGACCCCTCGGCGTAGGCGATGCCGCTGGGCGAGGCCTCGGCCGTGGTCCACTGCTCGACCGGGTTGTGGAACCCGGAGTCGTCGGACCTGCCCTCGGCCTCCGGCCAGCCGTAGTTGTCGCCGGGCTTGATCGCGTTGAGCTCGTCCCAGGTGTCCTGGCCGAACTCCGAGGCGAACAGGCGCTGCTTGGCGTCCCAGGCGAGGCCCTGCACATTGCGGTGGCCGTACGAGTACACCGGCGAGTTCCGGAACGGGTTGCCCGGCGCCGGCTCGCCCTCCGGGGTCAGCCGCAGGATCTTGCCGCCCACGGAGTCCTTGTCCTGGGACAGGCCCGTGTCACCGCTCTCGCCCGTGCCGACGTACAGCATCTTGTCCGGGCCGAACTCGATCCGGCCGCCGTTGTGGATGAAGCCCTTGGGGATGCCCTTGAAGACCGTGTCGGGAGCGCCGAGCTGCTCGCCGGAGGGCTTCTTCTCGTCGTACAGCATGCGGACGATGCGGTTGTCGGAGGCCGAGGTGAAGTATGCGTAGACCATGTGGTCCGAGGCGTAGTCGGGCGACAGGGCGATGCCGAGCAGGCCGCCCTCACCGGCGGCCGATACGCCCGGCACCTCGCCCAGCTCGGTCTTCCTGCCGGTCTTCTCGTCGACCCGGACGATCGTCCCGTCGTCCCGCGAGGAGACGAGCAGGCCGCCGCCCGGCAGCGGGGCGAGGCCCCAGGGGGAGTCCAGGCCCTCGGCGACGGTCCGCACCACCTTCACCGAGCCCTTGGCGGGCGGTGTCTCCTGCCCGGCCTGTCCCGTCGGTGCGGACGACCCCGGTGCGCTACTGCTCGGGGAGGCGCTCTTGTCCGTGCCGGACGCTCCTCCGCCGTCGGAGGAGCAGCCGGCCGTCAGCAGGAGCGCGGCGGCGGCCAACACGGTCGGCACGGCTCGACGTTGCACGATCATGGTCCCTTCGACGGGGCAGGTCTTCTCCCTGTCATACACCGCCCGCGCCTCGCAAGTTCCCGATCACGGAACGCGCAGCCGCGAACACGGGGTTTGCCCGAAACGCCCCCGGCGCGGGACGGGGCTCAGTCCCACGACCCCTGTGCCGGCGGCAGTTCCGCCACCTCGCGCAGATCCTCGGCCGTCAGGCGCAGGGCCGCCGCGGCGGCGTTCTCCGTGACCCAGCGCTCCTGCTTCGTGCCGGGGACCGGGACCACGTGCCGGCCCTGGGCGAGGACCCAGGCGAGGGCGACCTGGGCGGGGGTGACGTGCTCACCGTGGCGCCGGGCCACCCGGCGCAGGCCCGCGACGATCGGCTGGTTCGCGGCCATCATCTCGGCCGTGAAGCGAGGGTGCCGGGCCCGGAGGTCGTCCGCCTCGAAGCCCGCGCCGGGCCGCAGCCGGCCGGTCAGGAAGCCGTTGCCGAGCGGCATCGCCGCCAGGAACCCGATGCCCCGCGTCTCGCACCACGGCAGCAGCGTCTCGAGCGCCTCCGGCGACCACACCGACAGCTCGGCCTCCACCGCGCTCACCGGGAACACCTGCTGCACCCGCTCCAGCTGCCGGATCGTCGCGTCGTGCAGCCGGGCCCCCGAGCGGCGGCCGGCCCGCGCGCCCACCGCGCACAGGCCCAACGCCCTGACCTTCCCGGCCCTGACGAGCTCCGCCATCGCGCCCCACGTCTCCTCGACGGGCACTTCGGGGTCGGCCCGGTGCAGCTGGTAGAGGTCTATGACGTCCGTCTGGAGGCGCCGCAGCGACGCGTCGCAGGCCCGTTTCACATACCCGGGGCGGCCGTTGGCGACGATGTGCTGGTCGCCCACGAGCAGACCGACCTTCGTCGACACGAACGCGTCCGACCGCCGCTCCTTCAACGCCCGCCCCACCAGGAGTTCGTTGGTGAAGGGGCCGTACATGTCGGCCGTGTCCAGCAGGGACGAACCCAGGTCGAGCGCCCGGTGCACCGCCCTGAGCGACTCGTCGCCGCGCTGCCGCGACGCGCTGTACGCCCAGCTCATCGGCATGCACCCGAGTCCGACGGCCCCCACCGCGAGCGCCGCCGCGCCGATCGTCCTGCGCTCCACCTGGTCGTGACCCTCCCTGTTCCGGCCACCCCAACCTAACCTCTGGCGTCGCACCCTCCTGACATAGCCTCCAGAGCATGACTGCTGATGTGTGGCTGCCCATCCCGCCGGACGAGATCGAGGGACTCCCCGGGGGCCCCGCCTACCGCTTCTGGAACGGTGAGGAGGACTTCCCGGCGGACCCGGCGGACTGCGCCTTCTATGTCGTCCCCTACATGAAGCCCAGCCCGCTCTGCGTGCGTCCGATGCCGGAGATGAGCCACGTACAGGTCGTGCAGACCCTCTCGGCCGGGATCGACCACGTGGAGCCGGGGCTGCGGCACCTGCGTCCGGGGGTGCGGCTGTGCAACGCGCGCGGAGTGCACGAGGCCAGCACCGGAGAGCTCACCCTCGCGCTGATCCTGGCCTCGCTGCGTGGTGTCCCCGACTTCGTCCGTGCGCAGGACCGCGGGGAGTGGCTCGCCGGCTTCCGGCCCGCGCTCGCCGACAAGAACGTCCTCATCGTCGGATACGGATCGATCGGCGAGGCCATCGAGGACCGGCTCGTTCCGTTCGAGGTGGCGCGGGTGGCGCGCGTCGCGCGCTCCGAGCGCACCACGGCGCGCGGGCCGGTGCATCCGCTCACCGAACTCCCCGCGCTGCTCCCGGAAGCGGACGTCGTCATCCTGTCCACGCCGCTCACCGAAGCGACCCGTGGCCTGGCCGGGGCCGACTTCATGTCCCGGATGAAGGACGGGGCGCTCCTCGTCAACGTCGCCCGCGGCCCCGTCGTCGACACCAAGGCGCTGCTCGCGGAACTGGAGAGCGGCCGCATCACCGCCGCCCTCGACGTCACCGACCCGGAGCCCTTGCCGCGCGAACACCCGCTGTGGCGTGCGCCGGGGGTACTCATCAGCCCGCACGTCGGCGGTCCCACCTCCGCGTTCCTGCCGCGCGCCAAGCGGCTCCTGGTGGACCAGTTGAACCGTTATGTGAACCGGGAGCCGCTGCGCAACGTGATCCTTACGACGGGTGCATCAACCGGCTGATCCGAACTCGAGTACCGTCCGCAATCCTTCGGGCGCGGTGGGTACTCATATATCTGTTGATCGTCACGGAGAGTAGAGAACCTATGTCCCTGAGTGACGAGACTGGTGTATCGTCCCGACAGGGGCTGCGCCGCGGACCGTTCGGCGCCGGGGATGGACACTTCGGACTGTGAGGGGGGCGACAGGCGATGCACGGCCTATGGACGAGCGATCCGACGGGGCGGGGCTGCCGGCGGCGACCCTGGCGGACGGCCGCGGGCAGACGCGGTCACCACGCCGATCACGGCGGGCACCACACCCACCACAGCGACCAGCGCACCGACCACAGCCATCGCCGCCGCAGGCCCGGCAGCCGCGGAAGGCATGGCCAGCCGGCGCACCGGGGCCCAGGGGACCCGGGGGCGGCTCGGACCGGGAGGGCCCGGTGAGCGCGCCGCCGACCCCCGCACCCACGCTCGACGGAGCGCTGCGGGCACAGCCTCCGTCCCCGGGGGCGCTGCTGCCCCGCACACCGGCCCCCGGCCCCCGGCCGGGCCCGGCCCTCCAACTCGTCCTCGCCCTGGTCTGCGCGGGATACGCCGTCGGTTCCGCGCTCGGCTGGGGTTCGAGCGAACTGGCTCTGATCATGGGCGACTTCGGGCTGAGCGCCGCGGCGGCCACCGCCGCCGTGTCGTGCTTCCTCTACGCCCGCAGCCGCCACACCCGCTTTCGACCCGCCTGGCTGCTGTTCGGCCTCTCCTCGGCCATGGCGTCCCTGGGCAACCTGGTCTGGGGGTGGTACGAGGTCGTCCTCGGACAGCCCGTGCCCAGTCCCAGCTACGCCGACCTGTTCTTCCTCTGCTTCGCCCCGCCCGCGATCGTCGGGCTGCTCGTGCTCGCCAAGCGGCCGGTCACCAAGGCCGGCTGGGTCTGCCTCGGGCTGGACGCCTGGCTGATCGGCGGCTCGCTGCTCACCCTGGCCTGGAGCCTCGCCCTCGCCCAGGCCGCGAAGTCCGAAGGGCCCGGCGTGGCGCACACCGCGCTGTCGCTGGCCTACCCGCTGCTCGACATCGCGCTGGTCAGCATGGTCCTCGCGCTGCACTTCAGGCGGTCGGCGGTGAACCGCTCCGCCGTCAACACCGCGATCGGCGCGCTCGCGCTGACCGTGATGTGCGACGCCCTGTTCACCTCACCGCTGATGCACCACGACTACCACTCGGGCCAGCTGCTCGACGCGGGCTGGTTCGCCGGCTCGCTGCTCCTGGCCTACGCCCCGTGGGCCGGGCCCCGCACGCCGGACACCGACCGGCAGGGCCCGGCGGGGCGCACGCGCGTGGTGCACGAGCACATGCCCGGGCAGCGCGGCGGCCCGCACCCCCCTCTGCCCCTGCCCGGAGGCGAGCTCGGCCGGTATCCGGCCGCCCGGCCCATCGCCGGTTCCCTCGCCGCCCTCACGCCGTATCTCGCGGCGGCCGTGTGCACCCTGGGGATCCTCTACAACGTCCTCAACGGCCGCAGCGTCGACCGCGTGGTCCTGCTCACCGGCGGCACGGTCGTGCTCGCGCTCGTCGTGCGCCAGGGCATCATGCTGCTCGACAACATCACCCTCACCCAGGAGCTGGCGCAGCAGGAGAACCACTTCCGCTCCCTGGTGCAGGGCTCCAGCGACGTGATCATGATCGCCGCACCCAGCGGGGTCCTGAGGTACGTCTCCCCGGCCGCCGCCGGTGTGTACGGCCGCCCGGCGGAGGAGCTGGTGGGCACGGAGCTGGCCAATCTGATCCACCCGGAGGACCTGGGCTGCGTCGTGCACGAGGTGCGGCGTTTCCTCGCCGCCCATCCCGTCGAGGAACCCACAACGCGCATCGAGTGCCGATTCCGCTCGGGTGACGGAGGCTGGCTGAACGTCGAGTCGACCGTCAACCGCCATCAGGGCGGCCTCATCTTCAACAGCAGGGACGTGACCGAAAGGGTGCGGCTCCAGGCCCAGTTGCAGCACAACGCCGAGCACGACCCGCTCACGGACCTGCCCAACCGGGCCCTGTTCACCAAGCGCGTGCAGCACGCCCTCTCGGGGCGCCGCGCCTCCGACCGGGGCGTGGCCCTGCGGAACACGGCCGTGCTGTTCATCGATCTCGACGGCTTCAAGGCCGTCAACGACACGATCGGGCACCAGGCGGGGGACGAGCTGCTCATCCAGGCCGCCCGCCGCCTCCAGGACTCCGTCCGGCAGGGCGACACCGCCTCCCGGCTGGGCGGCGACGAGTTCGCGGCCCTGATCGTCGGGGACAACACCCGCGACCGCGAGGCGAGGCAGCGGCACATACTGGAGCTCGCCGAACGCCTCAGGACGACGCTGTCCCAGCCGTACGTCATCGACGGCAACGATGTCCGGGTCAACGCCTCCATCGGTGTCGCCTTCGCGGAGGCCGGCCTCGGCGCGGGCGAGTTGCTGCGCAACGCCGACCTGGCGATGTACCGGGCGAAGGCCGGCGGCAAGGGACGCGTCGAGCTGTACAAGCCGCAGATGCAGCAGGACGTCGTACGGAAGGCGGAGCTGGCCACGCGACTGCGGGCCGCGCTGCACGACGGCGAGTTCGCCCTGCTGCACCAGCCGGTGGTGTCCCTGGAGGACGGCCGCATCGCGTCGGTGTCCGCGCAGGCGCGCTGGCGCTCCTCGCAGGGGGTGCTGTTCACCCCCGCGGAGTTCCTGCGCGTGGCCGAGGACAGCGACAAGACGGCCGAGCTGGGCCGGTGGATGATCGAGGAGGCCGTCGAACAGGCCGCCGAACGGCATGCGACCGGGCTGTCCGTGCCGGTCGTCGTCCGGATGAGCGCCCGTCGGCTGCTGGACCGGTCGATGCCGCTCGGCACCATCGAGGCGCTGCTCACCCGGCACGGGCTGCCGTCCGGGTCGCTGATCATCGAGCTGTCCGACGCCGACCCCAGGGCCGGCCTGGACGAGCTGGAGCGGCGGCTGGGCGCCCTCAGGCGGGTCGGTGTCCGGATCGCCCTCGACGGGTTCGGCAGTGGCTACGGGGCGATCACGGCCCTCAGGCGGCTGCCCGTCGACTGGCTGAAGCTCGATCGCAGTCTGGTCGAGGGCGTCGTCGAGTCCGCCCGCCTGCACAAGATCACCAGTGGGCTGCTGCGCATCGCCGGCGACCTCGGGCTGAAGACCGTGGCCGAGGGGGTGGATCTGCCCGAGCAGGTCGTCGCCCTGCGCGCGATGGGCTGCACCCACGGGCAGGGCATGGCGTTCTCCGGGCCGCTCGACGAGTACCGGCTGCGCCGGGCGCTCGCTTCCGGCCATTATCCGATGCCGCACGGACCGGCCGAACCGGCGCTCGCGGGCGGTGCCTCGCGGGTGTACAGCTCGGGGGTGTCCGCCGTCATCGGAGGCGGCACGGCCCTCTGCTCACATAATGAGACTCCCGTCCCACCCACTTGACAGTGAGTGCGTGCCGGGGGGAGGGTCTGTGCCATGCGCACCCGAATTCTCGTACTTGGAAAGCGCGTCGGCTGACGCTGAGCCTCGACCGCTCAGCGACCCCACCCGGCGCGCTCCCCTCGCTTGCCTTACGGCACGAGGGGTTTTTTGTTGCACAGGCACCCTCTGCGCAGCAGCCGAAAACCGCACAAACCTCGCAAAAACCCTCAGCATCTGAGAAGAGAATGCCGATGACCGAGCAGGCCACCGGGGCCCATCACCCGCAGCCCCGGCCCCGATCCGGAGGACAGCACTCCGCCCCCGAGCAGGTGACGGGCGCGCAGTCCCTCATCCGTTCCCTCGAGGAGGTCGGCGCCGACACGGTATTCGGCATTCCCGGCGGTGCGATCCTCCCGGCCTACGACCCGCTGATGGACTCCACCAGGGTGCGCCACGTCCTGGTCCGCCACGAGCAGGGCGCCGGTCACGCCGCCACCGGCTACGCGCAGGCCACCGGCAAGGTCGGCGTCTGCATGGCCACCTCGGGCCCGGGCGCCACCAACCTGGTCACCCCGATCGCCGACGCGCACATGGACTCCGTGCCGCTGGTCGCGATCACCGGCCAGGTGGCGTCCAAGGCGATCGGCACGGACGCCTTCCAGGAGGCGGACATCGTCGGCATCACCATGCCGATCACCAAGCACAACTTCCTCGTCACCAAGGCCGAGGACATCCCGCGGATCATCGCCCAGGCGTTCCACATCGCCTCCACCGGCCGCCCCGGCCCGGTCCTGGTCGACATCGCCAAGGACGCGCTCCAGGCGAAGACCACCTTCTCCTGGCCGCCCACCATGGACCTGCCCGGCTACCGGCCCGTCACCAAGCCGCACGCCAAGCAGATCCGCGAGGCCGCCAAGCTCATCACCCAGGCCAGGCGGCCCGTGCTGTACGTCGGCGGCGGCGTGCTCAAGGCCAAGGCCACCGCAGAGCTGAAGGTCCTCGCCGAGCTCACCGGCGCGCCCGTCACCACCACCCTGATGGCGCTCGGCGCGTTCCCCGACAACCACCCGCAGCACCTGGGCATGCCGGGCATGCACGGCTCCGTGGCCGCCGTCACCGCCCTCCAGAAGGCCGACCTGATCGTCGCCCTCGGTGCCCGCTTCGACGACCGCGTCACCGGCAAGCTGGACAGCTTCGCGCCGCTCGCCAAGATCGTCCACGCGGACATCGACCCGGCCGAGATCGGCAAGAACCGCGCCGCCGACGTGCCGATCGTCGGTGACGCCCGCGAGGTCATCGCCGACCTGATCCAGGCCGTGCAGAAGGAGCACAGCGAGGGCCACCAGGGCGACTACGGCATGTGGTGGAACGACCTGAACCGCTGGCGCGAGACCTACCCGCTCGGCTACGACCAGCCCGACGACGGCTCGCTGTCCCCGCAAGCGGTCATCGAGCGCATCGGGCAGCTCGCCCCCGAGGGCACGATCTTCGCGGCGGGCGTCGGCCAGCACCAGATGTGGGCCGCCCACTTCATCGAGTACGACAAGCCGGGCACCTGGCTGAACTCCGGCGGCGCCGGAACGATGGGCTACGCCGTCCCGGCCGCCATGGGCGCCAAGGCCGGCGCACCCGAGCGGGCCGTCTGGGCCATCGACGGTGACGGCTGCTTCCAGATGACCAACCAGGAGCTCACCACCTGCGCCCTGAACAACATCCCGATCAAGGTCGCCGTCATCAACAACGGCGCCCTCGGGATGGTCCGCCAGTGGCAGACCCTCTTCTACAACCAGCGGTACTCCAACACCGTGCTGCACTCCGGCCCGGACGACGTCAACCCCGAGGCCCGCGGCACCCGCGTCCCCGACTTCGTCAAGCTGTCGGAGGCCATGGGCTGCTACGCCATCCGCTGCGAGTCCCCGGACGACCTCGACAAGGTCATCGAAGAGGCGAACTCGGTCAACGACCGCCCGGTCGTCGTCGACTTCATCGTCCACGAGGACGCGATGGTCTGGCCGATGGTCGCCGCCGGCACCTCCAACGACGAGATCATGGCCGCCCGGGACGTCCGCCCCGACTTCGGCGACAACGAAGACGACTGAGCGAGAGAGACCGAAGAGATCATGTCCAAGCACACGCTCTCCGTCCTGGTGGAGAACACCCCCGGCATCCTCGCCCGGATCGCCGCGCTGTTCTCCCGCCGCGGCTTCAACATCGACTCGCTCGCCGTCGGCGTCACCGAGCACCCCGACATCTCCCGGATCACCATCGTCGTGGGGGTGGAGGACCTGCCGCTGGAGCAGGTGACCAAGCAGCTCAACAAGCTCGTCAACGTGCTGAAGATCGTCGAGCTGGAGCCGTCGCAGGCGGTGCAGCGCGAACTCGTCCTGGTGAAGGTGCGCGCCGACAACGAGACGCGCTCCCAGATCGTCGAGATCGTCCAGCTGTTCCGCGCCAAGACCGTCGACGTCTCCCCGGAGGCCGTCACCATCGAGGCCACCGGATCCGGCGAGAAGCTGTCCGCCATGCTCAAGATGCTGGAACCGTACGGCATCAAGGAGCTCGTCCAGTCCGGCACGATCGCGATCGGCCGCGGTGCCCGTTCCATCACGGACCGGTCGCTGCGCGCCCTGGACCGGTCGGCTTAAGACCTGAATCGGGCGGTCGGCGCGCCGTCGGCCGCCCGTATTCCGAGACCCTCAGACTTCCCTTCCGCCCCCCGTCATACGGTGGGACGCAACACCTGCACTCCCGAGGAGAGAACCCAAAGTGGCCGAGCTGTTCTACGACGCCGACGCCGACCTGTCCATCATCCAGGGCCGCAAGGTCGCGGTCATCGGTTACGGCAGCCAGGGCCACGCCCACGCGCTGTCGCTCCGTGACTCGGGTGTCGACGTCCGCGTCGGTCTGCACGAGGGCTCCAAGTCCAAGGCCAAGGCCGAGGAGCAGGGCCTGCGCGTGGTGACGCCGTCGGAGGCCGCCGCCGAGGCCGACGTCATCATGATCCTCGTCCCGGACCCGATCCAGGCCCAGGTCTACGAGGAGCACATCGCCCCCCACCTGAAGGACGGCGACGCGCTGTTCTTCGGCCACGGCCTGAACATCCGCTACGGCTTCATCAAGCCCCCGGCCGGCGTGGACGTCTGCATGGTCGCCCCGAAGGGCCCGGGCCACCTGGTCCGCCGCCAGTACGAGGAGGGCCGCGGCGTTCCCTGCATCGCCGCCGTCGAGCAGGACGCCACGGGCAACGCCTTCGCGCTGGCCCTGTCGTACGCCAAGGGCATCGGCGGCACCCGCGCCGGCGTCATCAAGACGACCTTCACCGAGGAGACCGAGACCGACCTGTTCGGTGAGCAGGCCGTCCTCTGCGGTGGTACGGCCGCGCTGGTGAAGGCGGGCTTCGAGACGCTGACCGAGGCCGGCTACCAGCCGGAGATCGCGTACTTCGAGTGCCTGCACGAGCTGAAGCTGATCGTGGACCTCATGTACGAGGGCGGCCTGGAGAAGATGCGCTGGTCGATCTCCGAGACCGCCGAGTGGGGCGACTACGTGACCGGCCCGCGCATCATCACGGACGCCACCAAGGCCGAGATGAAGAAGGTCCTCGCCGAGATCCAGGACGGCTCCTTCGCGAGGCAGTGGATGGACGAGTACCACGGCGGTCTGAAGAAGTACAACGAGTACAAGAAGCAGGACTCCGAGCACCTGCTGGAGACCACCGGCAAGGAGCTGCGCAAGCTCATGAGCTGGGTCGACGAGGAGGCGTAAGCCTCACGGCCGGGGGCCGGAGCGACAGGCTCCGGCCCTCTCGGCTGACCCGGGGTAACGTCGGTGGTACGGCGTTGTCCATCCCGTCCGGCCACGGACGGGTGATCCTTCCGCAGCGGCACAAGACGACGCCCCGTGCGCCACTAGACTGCTGCACACATACGCGTCAGGCCCACAGCGTCGTGCGTCTTCCACGCGGCAAGCATCCCTCCACCGCCTGCGGCCGTCGGGACGGCCGTCCGCAGCATTGGACTTGTGAGGACTCACGTGAGCTCGAAACCAGTCGTACTCATCGCTGAAGAGCTGTCGCCCGCCACCGTCGACGCGCTGGGCCCGGACTTCGAGATCCGGCAGTGCAACGGCGCGGACCGGGCCGAGCTGCTCCCGGCCATCGCCGAGGTGGACGCGATCCTGATCCGTTCGGCCACCAAGGTCGACGCCGAGGCGATCGCCGCCGCGAACAAGCTCAAGGTCGTCGCGCGAGCCGGCGTCGGCCTGGACAACGTGGACGTCTCCGCCGCCACCAAGGCCGGCGTGATGGTCGTCAACGCCCCCACCTCGAACATCGTGACCGCCGCCGAGCTCGCCTGCGGTCTCCTCCTCGCCACCGCCCGCAACATCCCGCAGGCCAACGCCGCGCTGAAGAACGGCGAGTGGAAGCGCAGCAAGTACACGGGCGTGGAGCTGGCCGAGAAGACCCTCGGTGTCGTGGGTCTGGGACGGATCGGTGCGCTGGTCGCCCAGCGCATGTCCGCCTTCGGCATGAAGGTCGTCGCCTACGACCCGTACGTGCAGCCGGCCCGCGCCGCGCAGATGGGCGTGAAGGTGCTGTCGCTGGACGAGCTGCTGGAGGTCTCCGACTTCATCACCGTCCACCTCCCCAAGACCCCCGAGACCCTCGGCCTGATCGGCGACGAGGCGCTGCGCAAGGTCAAGCCGAGCGTGCGCATCGTCAACGCCGCGCGCGGCGGGATCGTCGACGAGGAGGCGCTGTACTCCGCCCTCAAGGAGGGCCGGGTCGCCGGTGCCGGCCTCGACGTGTACGCCAAGGAGCCGTGCACCGACTCGCCGCTCTTCGAGTTCGACCAGGTCGTGTGCACCCCGCACCTCGGTGCCTCCACCGACGAGGCGCAGGAGAAGGCCGGTATCGCCGTCGCCCGTTCCGTGCGTCTCGCGCTCGCCGGTGAGCTCGTGCCGGACGCGGTGAATGTCCAGGGCGGCGTCATCGCCGAGGACGTCAAGCCGGGTCTGCCGCTCGCCGAGCGCCTGGGCCGGATCTTCACCGCGCTCGCCGGTGAGGTCGCGGTCCGCCTCGACGTCGAGGTGTACGGCGAGATCACCCAGCACGACGTGAAGGTGCTGGAGCTGTCCGCCCTCAAGGGTGTCTTCGAGGACGTCGTCGACGAGACGGTGTCGTACGTCAACGCCCCGCTGTTCGCCCAGGAGCGCGGGGTCGAGGTGCGGCTGACCACCAGCTCGGAGGCGACCGAGCACCGTAACGTCGTCACCGTGCGCGGCACCCTCGCCGACGGCGAGGAGGTGTCGGTCTCCGGCACGCTCGCCGGTCCCAAGCACCTGCAGAAGATCGTCGCCGTCGGCGAGTACGATGTCGACCTCGCGCTCGCCGAGCACATGGTCGTCCTGAAGTACGAGGACCGGCCGGGCGTCGTCGGCACGGTGGGCCGCATCCTCGGCGAGGCGGGCATCAACATCGCCGGCATGCAGGTGTCCCGGGCCGTGGCCGGCGGCGAGGCGCTTGCGGTGCTGACCGTGGACGACACGGTCAACCCCGGTGTCCTGGCCGAGGTGGCGGCGGAGATCGGGGCGACCTCGGCTCGTTCCGTGAACCTGGTCTGATGCTCCCTGGGGGCTGACGCCCCCGGGCCCCCGTTCGCCCTGAACGGGTTCGTCCTCACACGCCGGACGGGCTGAGTCGATCAGCTCGTCCGGCGTTTTCCCGTATGTGGACCCGCCGCAGGGTCACCGCCGCGGCTGCCGCCGCACCGGCCAGCAGCACCGCGCCCGTGATCGCCGCCGCGTGCATGCCGCTGGTGAAGGCCTCGCGTGCCGCCGTCGCCAGGGCGTCCCCCGCGCGCCCCGGCATCCGGTCGGCGACGGCCAGGGCGCCGCCCAGTGTCTCGCGGGCCGGAGCGGGGGCCGGGGCCGGGATCTCGTGGCGGTAGACGGCCGTACCGATGGAGCCGAGGAACGCCATGCTCAGCGCGCCGCCGAACTCCGTCCCGGTCTCCAGCAGGGACGAGGCCGCGCCGGCTTTCTCCACCGGAGCGGCGCTCAGGGCCAGGTCCGCCACCTGGGACATGACGGCGACGATGCCGCAGGCCAGGACGCCGCATGCGGCCAGCAGCAGCCAGAGGGAGTCCGTTCCGGCCAGGGCCAGCATCACGTAACCGCACGCGCTGACGGCGAAGCCCGCGCCGACGACGTGAGCGCGCGGAACGCCCCGCTGCACGAGCCGTGCGCCGACCGGCGCCGCGAGCCCGATGGGCACCGACGGCAGCAGGCTCCACAGCGCGGCTTCGAGGGGGCTCTTGTCCAGGACCGACTGGATGTACTGGGTCGTGAAGTACGCCGAGCCCATCATGCCGAAGGCGGCGACGAGGTTGAGGACGACGGCCGGGGTGAAGCCGCGGTCCCGGAACAGCTCCGGCGAGATCAGCGGGGACACCGCCGTGCGCTGGCGGTGGACGAACAGGGCGGCGAAGAGCAGGCCGACCGTCACCGACATCACGTACCGCACGTTCCAGCCCTCCGACGCGAGTTCCTTCAGGCCGTAGATCACCGGGAGCACCGCCGCCATCGACAGGGGCACGCTCACCCGGTCGAAGCGGCCGGGGCGCGGGTTGCGTGACTCGGGCAGCAGGACTGGACCAAGGACCAGGAGCAGCAGCATCGCGGGCAGGTTGACCAGGAAGACCGAGCCCCACCAGAAGTGCTCGACGAGCACACCGCTCATCACCGAGCCGAGCGCGATGCCGGCCGTCATCACACCGGACCACACCCCGATCGCCTTGGTGCGCTGCGCGGGGTCGGTGAACATCGTGCGCACCAGCGCCATCGTGGACGGCATCAGCGTCGCGCCGCCGATACCGAGGACGGCGCGGGCGGCGATCAGGGTCTCGGCGCTGTTGGCGTAGGCCGCGACCAGGGAGGCCGTACCGAAGGCGGCGGCTCCGACCAGCAGGAGCCTGCGGCGGCCGATGCGGTCGCCGAGCGAGCCCATCGTCATCAGCAGGCCGGCCAGGACGAAGCCGTAGATGTCGAAGATCCACAGCTGCTGGGTGGCGCTCGGCTCCAGATCCGCGCTGATCGCGGGGATCGCGAAGTACAGGACGGACACGTCCATCGAAACCAGCAGCAGCGGCAGCATCAGCACGCCGAGAGCCGTCCATTCGCGGCGGCCGGCGCGGGCGGGAGGGTGTGGGTTCGTCGTCATGGGGCAGGACTGTACGGGCGTCTTAAACGCTTGTCTAGGACGTTTGTATAAGACGGACGTCTGGATGTCGGAGTAGGGTGACGAGCCATGGGACACCGTGAGGATCTGCTCGAAGGCGCCAAGCGCTGCCTGATGGCGAAGGGGTTCGTGCGCACGACGGCGCGCGACATCGTCAAGGAGTCGGGGACCAATCTGGCGTCGATCGGCTACCACTACGGCTCGAAGGACGCGCTGCTCGCGCGGGCGTACGTCGAGATGGTGGAGGGGATGTCCGAAGCCTTCGAGGGAGGCGGCGAGCTGAGCGGGGAACCGGGGTCGCCGGAGCGGTTCGCCGCGGTGTGGGCGAACATCATCGCCACCATGCGCGAGCCCGGTTCGATGTGGCGGCTCAGCATGGAGATCGTGGCCATGGGCGACCAGCTGCCGGAGGTGCGGGAGCATCTCGCACGGGCCCAGCGGGAGGGGGCGCGCGGCATCGTCACGCTCTTCCACGGCGGGCGCGAGGAGGACGTCCCCGAGGAGCGGGTGGACACCCTCGGGTACTTCTACCTGACCCTGATGATGGGTCTCATGGCGCAGTGGACCTTCGACCCGAAGAGCGCTCCCGAGGCCGGGCAGCTCGCCGAGGGGCTCCGCCAGGTGATCGAGGCCGCTACCCGGAAGTGACGCCGACGCGTCCCTCGCGCATCTCGACGATCCGGTCCGCGAAGTGCCGTACGACCGCCCGGTCGTGGCAGATGAACAGGTAGCCGAGACCCAGGTCGTCCTGGAGGTCGGCGAGCAGGTTCAGCACGCCCGCGCGTACCGAAGGGTCGAGTGACGACACCGGCTCGTCGAGTACCAGCAGCCGCGGTTCGGACGCCAGGGCACGGGCGATGCCGGCGCGCTGGCACTGGCCGCCGGAGAGCTCGTGCGGGTGGCGGTCGCCGTACGCGGGGTCGAGGCCGACCCGGTCGAGGAGTTCGGCGACCCGGGCCGGGCCGTCGGCGGGATGCCAGCGGCCCTGGATCTTCAGCGGTTCGGCGATGGCGTCGCGGATGCGGTGGCGGGGACTCAGCGAGCCGTACGGGTCCTGGAAGACGGGCTGCATACGGGGCCGCAGCGGGCGTAGTTCGCGTTCGGTGAGGGCCGTCAACTCACGTCCCTCGAAGTGGACTTCACCACCGGCCGGGCGGGGCAGCTGGAGTACCGCCAGAGCTGTGGACGACTTGCCGCAGCCGGACGGGCCGTTCAGGGCGAGGGTCTCGCCGGCGGCCAGGGCGAAGGAGACGCCGTCCACGGCGGTGACCGGGCCGTACCGGACGACCAGGTCGCGGACGTCGAGCAGGGGTTCGGTCATGCGGGCTGCCGCTCCTTCAGGAACAACTCGGCGGCCGGGTAGGGGAGTTCCTCCCAGCGGTGGCAGGCGACCAGGCGGCCGGAGACCTGCCGTGGCTCCGGTTCCGCCGTGTGGCAGGAGTCCGCCGCGAGCGGGCAGCGCGGGGCGAAGGCGCAGCCCGGCGGAAGGGCGCCCGGGGCGGGCGGGGTGCCGCGCAGGGCGGGGAGGCGACGGCCCGGGGGCGCGTTCTGCGGGAGGGATGCCAGCAGTCCGGCCGTGTAGGGGGCGCGGGGGCGGGCCAGTACCTCGTCGGCGGCGCCGAGTTCGGTGAGGCGTCCGGCGTACATGACCAGCACACGATCCGCGTGGCCCCGCACGACGTCCATGTCGTGCGTGACCAGGACGAGCGCGGCGCCGACCGCCTCCCGCTGCTCGGCGAGCAGCCGCAGCACCTGGTCGCGGCGCTCCTCGTCGAGGGCGGTGGTGGGTTCGTCGGCGACCACGATGTCCGGTTCGTTGATCGTGGCCATGGCGATCACGGCCCGCTGCCGCATGCCGCCGGAGTACTCGTGCGGATACGCCCGCGCCTTGCGTGCCGCGTCCGGGATGCCGACGCGGTCCAGGGCCGCGACCGCCCGGGCCCGGGCCTCGGTGCGCGAGACCCCGGCCACCGACCGCACGGCGGCGGCGAGTTGGTCACCCACCCGGTGCACGGGTGACAGGGCCGACAGGGCGTCCTGCGGGACGAGGGAGACGCGCCGGCCCCGGTGGGCCGAGAGGTCCGGGCTGATCGTCCCGCTCGTCGTCGCGCCGCGCGGCAGCATGCCGAGGAGCGCGCGGGCCGTGAGGGACTTGCCCGCCCCCGACTCGCCGACGATCGCCAGCACTTCGCGAGGCCGGACGTCGAAGGACAGGCCGCGCACGGCCTCGACCCCGTCGAAGGCGATCCGCAACTCGCGCACCGACAGCAGCGGCTCAGACTCCAACGGGGGCCTCCTTCGTCATCTTGACCGGAGTCGGGGTGGCTCGCCGTCCCCTCCGGCCCTGTGTCAGTGCCGCGCCCGACACCGCGAGGCCCGCGAGCAGGGCCAGCGCCACCGCCGGGGCGAGGGCGGCCCAAGGGGCGCGCTCCACATAGGCGCGGGACTCGTCGAGCAGCAGACCCCACTCGGGGGCGGGCGGCTGGGCGCCCAGACCCAGGAAGCCCAGCGAGGCCAGGGCCAGGGCGATGCCCGGCAGGCGCAGCAGGGCGTGGCGGGCGACCGGGGCGGCCACCGACGGCAGGACGTGCCGGGTGAGGATCCAGAACGGGCTCGCCCCGATGGCCCGTTGGGCGGTCAGGAACGCCGACGCCCGCACCTCCTGCACCAGCGCCGCCGCGTGCGCGGACAGGGCAGGCCAGGAGATCAGCGCGACCGCGAGGGCCGCGCCGCCGGTGCCGGGGCCGACGGCCGCCGCGACCAGGATGCCGACGATCACCGGGGGCAGGGCGTTGGCGATGTCCGCGGCGCCCTCCGCGATCCGGGGCAGGAAGCCCAGGACGAGCGCGACCAGCAGGCTCAGCAGGCAGACGGCCGCCGCCGTGCCGGCCGTGGAGGCGGCGCCGTGACCGAGGCGCGCGAGCACGTCACGGCCGAGGCCGTCGGTGCCGAGCGGGTGCGCCCAGGAGGGCGCGGCCAGCCGGGCCGTGGTGTTGACGGCGTACGGGTCGCGCAGCAGGCCCCAGCCGATGGTGACGGCGAGGACGGTGAACAGCGACAACGGGACCGCGGGATGTGCGCGCACCGGCCGTGCCGGGGGCAGTGCCAGCGAGGCGTCCCGCAGGGCCGGGCCCAGCAGCCGCCGCCGGGCGAGCGCCGCCAGCGCGCCCGTGACCAGCCCGAGCGCGAGCAGCGCGAGCACCGCGCCCTGGAGCAGCGGCAGGTCCTGTGACTTGGCCGCGCCGAGCGCGGTACGGCCGATGCCCGGCACCGCGAAGACCGTCTCCACGGCGACCGCGCCTCCGGTGAGCCCCACGGCGACCATCCCGAACTGCGGGACCAGCGGCGGCAGGACGCGGCGCAGGGCCGCCCCGGCGATCCGCGCCCGGCTCACCCCGGCGCCCCGCCACAGCTCCACCCACCGCTCGTCGAGCACGGCGGGCAGCGCGTCCGCGACCAGACGCCCGAGCAGGGCGCCGCCGGGGACGCCGAGGGCCACGGCGGGCAGGACCATGTTCTCCGGCCCCGCCCAGCCCGACGTCGGCAGCCACCCCAGCCACACTCCGAACACCAGCAGCACGACCGTGGCCAGCAGGAACTCGGGTATGGCGACCAGCATCGCGGCCCAGGCCCCGGCCGAGGACCGGCCCCGCACCAGCACCGGCGCGACCAGGGTGCACGCCAGCAGCAGCGCCAGGCCGAGCGAGGCGCCCATCAGCGCCAGTGACACCTGGAGCCCGGAGACCACCGAGGGCAGGACCTCGGTGCCCGACACCCAGGAGGTGCCGAGGTCGCCGTGCAGCAGGTCCGAGGCCCAGTGGCCGAGCAGGGACAGGGGCCCGGCGTCCAGACCGAGGTCCCGCCGTACGGAGTCCAGGGCTTCCTTCGTCGGGTCCTGCTCGGCGGATCGGGCCCGCAGCACGGCGAGCGCCGGGTCCCGGCCGGAGAGCCAGGGCAGCAGGCCGACGGCGGCCAGGACGGCGATCAGACTGAGCAGGCGGGTCAGAGCGGCGGCGTCCGCCAACCGCCGTATCCGGGCTCTCACTTGACGTAGGTGTCCGCCGTGACCAGTTCCCGCTCGCGCGGGTCGTGGGCGACACCGGTCACGCCGGCGGCGTCGCCCTGGATCACGCGTTCGTGCAGCATGGGCACGGCCGCGTCCGTGCCGAGTACGGCTGCCTCGGCGGCGATGACCGCCTTGCGCCGGACGTCGCCGGTCGGCGTCCGGCCGGCCTTCTTCAGGGCCTTGTCGACGGCCGGGTCCGCGAGCTGGGAGATGTTGAAGGAGCCGTCGGAGGCGAAGTCGCTGTAGAGGTAGGCGGCCGGGTCGCCGGAGTCCAGCACGGTGGCGCGGGAGAGGATGAACGCGTCGAAGCGGCCCGCCAGCGCGTCGGACTCGATGTTGGCGTACTCGCGGACGTCGAGCTTCACCTTGAACCCGGCCTTCTGCAGCTGCTGTTGCAGCGCGGCGGCGACCTCGGGCAACTCGGCGCGGTCGGTGAAGGTGCCGATGGTGATCGTCTTGCCGGCCGGGGTGCCGGCCTCGGCCCGCTTCACCGGCTCGCGCAGCTCGGCCGCCCACGGCAGGGCGGGGCCGAGCAGCCCCTCGGCGACATCGGCGCGCCCCTCGTACACGCCCTTCACGATCGACTCGGCGTCGATCGCCGCACGGGCCGCCGCCCGCAGCGCGGCGTCCTTGAAGACGCCCTTCTCGGTGTTGAGGTACAGGGTGTTGGTGCGCGGCATGGGCACCTCGGTGATCAGGTCCTGGTCCAGCACCGCCGCCTGCGAGACCGGCACCGCCTCGACGATGTCGGCCTCGCCGGTGCGCAGGGCGGCGGCACGGGCGGTGCCGTCGGGGACGAACCGGACGTCGATGCCGGGGGCCTTGGCCTTCTTCCCCCAGTAGCCGTCGTAGCGGTCGAGGGCGGCGGAGGAGGTGCCGTTGACCTTCGTCAGCTCGAAGGGGCCGGTGCCCGCGCCGACGGGGCTGACGGTCTTGCCCCGGTAGGCCTTGGCCGCAAGGATCGACAGCTGCGGGGAGCTGAGCCGCTGTGGGACCAGGGGGTCCTCGGTGGCGGTGGTGACGGTGACCTTGTCGCCGTCGGCCTTCGCGGTCAGGTCCACGCCGTCGAGGATGCGGGGCTTGGGGGAGGCGGCGGCGGCCTTGGTCAGGGAGTTGACGACGGTTTCGGCGGTGAGCTTCGTCCCGTCGTGGAAGGTGACGCCGTCGCGCAGGGTGAAGGTCCAGCTCCGGCCGGACTGGGTCCACTCGGTGGCCAGGGCCGGCTCGGCGTCACCGTCCGCGTTCAGCTTCACCAGGGTCTCCGCCGTGGACCAGCGTGACAGCTTGAAGGCGTCGTCGGACAGCGGGGACAGCGCCGAGCGCGGGGGCAGCATCATCGCGACGCGTATGCGCTTGCCCCCTGCCCCGGAGTCGTCGGTGGCCGGCTGCCCACCGGAGAAGCAGCCGGTGAGCAGGGCGGAAGCCGCGCTGAGGGCAGTGAGGGGGACGAGACGAGCGGGGACGCGCACGGGACACCTCGGTCAAGGCCTGGTAAATG
Source organism: Streptomyces chartreusis NRRL 3882 (assembly GCF_900236475.1). Classification (GTDB taxonomy): domain Bacteria; phylum Actinomycetota; class Actinomycetes; order Streptomycetales; family Streptomycetaceae; genus Streptomyces; species Streptomyces chartreusis_D. Next base: position 2,665,333 of record NZ_LT963352.1, on the reverse strand, counting down.
ATTGAACGCGGCACGACCGTAGCATGATGACAATCGTTTTCAGAAGTGTCCTCGATCGGCTGCCCGCGGCAGGGCGTCAGGGAACCGGTCGGAAGTACGTCCGCAGCGCCCAGGCGGCGAGTCGCCGGCCGGTGGCGTCGCCCACCTCGTCGGCCGTCCGGGTGTGGATCCCGCCCCAGACCCGGGCGTCGACGACGTCCCGTTCGTACTCGTGGGCGTAGCGGTAGTGGCGGGACGTGCCGGTGGAGGTCGAGCGGATGTACAGGTCGACGCGGGAGGTGCCGAGGACCCCGGTCAGCATGCGCATCAGCGCACCGCCCATGGTGGCGTGCCCACTGAGGTAGTCGGGATGGGCCGGAGTGACGAGCAGCGGCTCCCAGCGCCGGTCCGCCCGGGTCGCCGGGTTGCCGTCGGTGTCGGCCTCCCGGATGGCGGTGACGGGCCGCCAGGTGCCGTAGTGGAGCTTGGCGTCCCAGGCGGTGATGACGGCGTCCGCCTGCGCCGTGTTGGCCGCCGCGTACAGGCGTGCCGTCTCGGCGATGCCGAACCCGTGCCGGGTGGCGTGGTCGCCCAGGGCCCCTTGCAGGTCGAGGACGGCGAAGTACCGGGCGGTGTCCGTCTGTTCGGGGGTCCGGTGCGAGCCGGTCCGGCCTCCGTAGGCCGCCAGCTCGTGGAGGTCCCGCGCGTACCGGGCGGAGCGCGGTGAGGGTGGCGGGCCGGGGCGGAACTGGTGCGGGGAGTCCAGCAGCAGCGGCCGGACCCGGCCGATCCAGGCACTGGCGAAGGGCTCGTGCCCGGGCGGGGTGGGACGCCAGACGCCGGGGCGCGGACGGGCGGGAAACGGTACGGACGCGCCCCGGCCGTCGTCACGGCGGAGTTCGATGACGTGGTCGGCGGCGCGCTTCCCGAACGCGACGCCCTCGTCCTCGGCCGCACCGTCGGGGATCTCCGCGAGAGTGCCGGTCAGGGCGGTGTCCAGCCGGGGCGCGGCTCCGGGGAAGTGATGGCGCAGCACCCGGTGCGCGGCCGAGGCGGCGGCCGCCGCGGACGAGGCCGTACGAGGCGCCCGCCCGTCCCACTTGTACGGCGTGTAGCGGCCCTCGATGCCGACGACGGCGTTGTAGACGGCGGTGGAGACGTACGCGTCCCAGATGAGCGACTCGGGCGGGGCCGGGTGGGCCTCGGCCCGGATGGTGGCACCCGCCGTGCGCATCCACTCGATCACGGTCGACGCGTCCCGTTCGCCCTGCCCGGCTCCGGACCCCGCGCCCGCAGGGCGGCCCGCCCCCGCACTCGCGTGGCTGCCCGGCAGCGCGAGCGCGAGCACCCCGCAGGCCAGCCCCGCCACCACCGTTCGCGTCGCAGACCAGGCGCGTCGGTTCCGCACGTGAACTCCTCCCGGCCGATGGCACGCCAGGAGAACCGTGACCGCGCGCGGCACCCGGCGGCGTGGCTCCGTGCCGAAACCGCCCGTTCAGGCGAGGGGACTCACCCGGACGGCCCGATGTCCTGACCGTGTGCGAGCCGGGCCCCCTTCAGCGCCATGTGCAGGAGCAGGCGGTCCTCGCCGTCGTCCAGGTCCAGGCCGGTGAGCTTCTCGATCCGGGACAGGCGGTAGTACAGCGTCTGACGGTGGATGCCCAGCTCGGCGGCGGCCCGGGCGGCCTGGCCGGCGCAGTCGAGGTAGACCTCGGCGGTACGGGCCAGCTCCCGGTGGACGGGGAAGAGCAGGGCGTGTACCGCCGGGTCGCGGGCCACCTCCGGCGGCAGCGCGGTGAGCAGCCGGAACGGCCCGATCGACGTCCACTCGGCGACGGGCCCCAGCCGGGACTCGGCCAAGGCGGCCCGCGCCGCCGCCGAGGCCTCCCACCAGGCGGTTCCCAGCTCGGCGAGACCGGAGCGGGGTGTCGCGAGACCGGCGGCGGGGGAGGCGGTGCCGGTGCCCGCCGCGCGCGAGGCGCCGCCGGCCGGGCCGGACGGAGCGGTGCCGGTGCCCGCTCCGCGTGGCATGCCCGTGGACGTCCCGCGTGCGGGGCTCTTTGCCGCGCCCCGGGCGTCGGGCCCCGTCGGACCGCCCGCCCGTTCCAGCAGGCGGGCCGCCGCTGTCGTCGCCGGGGTCAGTACGTCCGCCGAGCGCAGGCGGACCAGGACGGCCACGCACTGGGACGAGGTCCCCCACGGCAGGGTGCACAGGGCTGTCGCGCCCGGCATCGTGCGGACCGACGGGGCGTCGTCGGGGTCGGCCGTGGGCCAGGGGGCGACGCAGAGCACCGTGTGGAGGCCGTCGGCGCGGGGACCGAGGGCGGTGCGGAGTTCCGCGATGGCCATGTCGCGCTGCCAGTCGCGGTCGGCCGTGAGGACGGCCCGCAGCTCGCGGCTGAGGTCGGCGCCGTGCTGGGCCTCGTCCGCGAGCAGCGCGCCGATCCGGGCCGTGACCTGCATGGCGGCGGACAGCTGGCGCTCGCTCGGGCCGGGATCGTCGTCCAGCAGCCAGACATAGCCGTGGACCACGCCCCGGTGGCGGACGGGCAGGCAGATCCGGCCCCGGTACACCCCGGCCTCCGGCGTCGGCGGGATACGCACCGGGCCCGTCGCACGGGTGATGCCGAAGCCCTCGAACCACGCCCGGACGGCCGACGTCGAGCGGCGGGTCAGGATCGAGCGGGTGCGCACCGGGTCCAGGGCCGACGGATCGAGGTCACCCTCACTGTCGTACGCGCCGAAGGCGATCAGCTCGAAGTCCCGGTTCTCCAGCGTCGCGGGCGCCCCGAGCAGCTCCGAGATCTCGTCGACCAGCTCCTCGTAGTCACCCCTGTGTTCCGACGTCATCCGGGCATTGTCCCGCACTCCAGGGGAGCCTTCATACATCTGTCTGAGATCTGCGGCACGGATGCGTGACAGCTGTCGATGGCCGACGATCGGGGGGATCCTTAGGTTTCACGGTGGTTCTCCGCGCCGTACCCGAAGCGTCATCCGCCCGGGGTCCGGCCATCCGTTGGTTGTGCTCTGGAGGTGCCCCGTGCTGGGTCCCGTGATTCTCGCCGCGTCGCGCAGCGACCGGATGCGACGCCTGATCTCGGCGGCCCCGGTGACCAGGCAGGTCGTCGACCGGTTCATCCCCGGCGAGGACGTCGACGACATCGTTCCGGTCATCCGGGACCTCACCGGGCAGGGCCTGGAGCTGACGATGGACGTCGTGGGCGAGGACATCACCAGCCCCGCGCAGGCCGCCGCCGCCCGGGACGCCTACCTGGAGCTGATCGACCGCCTGAAGCCGCTGGAGCTCGGCACCCGCGCCGAGATGTCCGTGAAGCTGTCGATGTTCGGGCAGGCGCTGGACGGCGGCCACGAACTGGCCCTCGCCAACGTCCGCCCGGTCGTCGAGGCCGCCGCCGAGATCGGCACCACGGTCACCCTGGACGCCGAGGACCACACCACCCTCGACTCGATGTTCGCCATCCACGAGGAGCTGCGGAAGGACTTCCCGCAGACCGGCTGCGTCATCCAGGCGTACCTCTTCCGCACCGAGGCCGACGCCCGCCGCCTCGCCGCGAACGGCAGCCGGGTGCGCCTCGTCAAGGGCGCGTACAAGGAGCCGTCCTCGGTCGCGTATCTGGACAAACACGAGATCGACCGGGCATACGTTCGGATCCTCAGGACGTTGATGGAGGGGGAGGGGTACCCGATGGTCGGGTCCCACGACCCGCGCCTGATCGCCATCGGCCAGGAGCTCGCCCACCGCGCCGGGCGAAAGCTCGACGAGTACGAGTTCCAGATGCTCTACGGCATCCGCACCGAGGAGCACCTGCGGCTGGCCGCCGAGGGCCACCGGATGCGCGTGTACACGGCCTACGGCACCGACTGGTACGGCTACTTCATGCGCCGACTCGCGGAGAAGCCGGCCAACCTGCGCTTCTTCGCCCGCTCGATGCTGACAAAGGGCTGAGAGCCCGACCAGGGCCGAGGCTCCTCAAGGCAAGGCTGAGGCTCGCCAAGGGCTGAGACCGAAACACCGTTCAGTAAGGAGTTACGGAAAACATGGACGCTGTGACCCAGGTCCCCACCCCCGTCAACGAGCCGGTGCACGGCTACGCCCCCGGCTCGCCCGAGCGTGCCCGGCTGGAGGCTCGCCTGAAGGAGCTGGCCGACAACCCGGTCGACCTGCCCTGCACCATCGGCGGCGAGAAGCGGATGGGCGGCGGTGAGGCCTTCAAGGTCGTCCAGCCGCACAACCACCAGGCCGTGCTCGGCACGTACCGCAACGCCACGCAGGCGGACGCCCAGGACGCCATCGACGCGGCCCTGGCCGCCGCGCCCGCCTGGCGCGCCATGTCCTTCGACGACCGCGCGGCGATCATCCTGCGCGCCGCCGAGCTGCTGTCCGGCCCCTGGCGCGAGACGCTCGCCGCCTCCACCATGCTCGGCCAGTCCAAGACCGCCCAGCAGGCCGAGATCGACACGCCCTGCGAGCTGATCGACTTCTGGCGGTTCAACGTCTCCTACGCCCGCAAGCTCCTGGCCGAGCAGCCCCCGGCCAACTCCCCGGGTGTGTGGAACCGCCTGGACCACCGCCCGCTGGAGGGCTTCGTCTACGCGATCACGCCCTTCAACTTCACCGCGATCGCGGGCAACCTGCCCACGGCCCCGGCCCTGATGGGCAACGTCGTCGTCTGGAAGCCGTCCCCGACGCAGACCCACGCCGCCGTGCTGCTCATGCAGCTCCTGGAGGAGGCCGGCCTGCCCAAGGGCGTCATCAACCTCGTCACCGGCGACGGCATCGAGGTCTCGAAGGTCGCCCTGGAGCACCGCGACCTCGCGGGCATCCACTTCACCGGCTCGACCAAGACCTTCCAGTACCTGTGGAAGACGGTCGGCAACAACATCGAGAAGTACCGCACCTACCCGCGTCTGGTCGGCGAGACCGGCGGCAAGGACTTCCTCGTCGCCCACCCCTCGGCCGACCCGGCGATCCTGAAGACAGCGCTGACCCGGGGTGCCTTCGAGTACCAGGGCCAGAAGTGCAGCGCCACCTCCCGGGCGTACATCCCCGCCTCGATCTGGAACTCCGGTTTCAAGGAGGAGTGGGCCGCCGAGGTCGACGGCATCAAGATGGGCGACGTCACCGACCTGTCGAACTTCATCGGCGCCGTCATCGACGAGCGTGCCTTCGCCAAGAACAAGGCCGCCATCGACCGTGCCAAGGAGGACCCCTCCTGCACGATCGTCGCGGGCGGCACCTACGACGACTCCGAGGGCTGGTTCGTCCGCCCGACCGTCATCGAGTGCACCGACCCGGAGAACGAGGTCTTCCGCACCGAGTACTTCGGCCCGGTCATCGCCGTGCACGTCTACGAGGACGAGAAGTACGACGAGATGCTGACCCAGATGGAGTCCGTCTCCGACTACGCCCTCACCGGCTCGGTCATCGCGAACGACCGCGCGGCGGCCGCCCACACGGCGAACAAGCTCCGCTACGCCGCCGGCAACTTCTACATCAACGACAAGTCGACCGGCGCCGTCGTCGGCCAGCAGCCCTTCGGCGGCGGCCGTGCCTCCGGCACCAACGACAAGGCCGGTGCACCGCAGAACCTGATGCGCTGGACCCTGACCCGCGCCATCAAGGAGACGCTGGTCCCGCCGACCGACTACACCTACCCGCACATGGGCTGAGTCCCGGCGAACCGACGGGCCAGGTCACGAAACGACCTGGCCCGTCGGCATGTCCGCGGGGAAGACTGACCCGATGACCACCCGAGCACGCACCGCCCACACCGCCGACCTCACGCCGGCCGAACTCCACGCCGCACGGGCCCTGCTGGACGCCGCCTTCGACGGCGACTTCGGCGACGAGGACTGGGACCACGGCCTCGGCGGCATGCACGTCCTCGTGCACGACGGCTCCGGGCTCGCCGCGCACGGGGCGGTCGTGATGCGCCGGGTGCGGCACCGCGGCCGGTGGCTGCGCGTCGGGTACGTCGAGAACGTCGCCGTACGCGCCGACGCCCGCCGCACCGGCCTCGGCGGGCAGGTCATGGCGGAGCTGGAACGCGTCGTCGACCGCGCCTACGACCTCGGCGCCCTCTCCGCCAGCGACGACGGCGCCCGGCTCTACACCTCCCGCGGCTGGCGGCTGTGGCGCGGCCAGGTGCACGCCCTCAGCCCGCGGGACGGCGTCGTCCGCCTGCCGGACGAAGAGGACAGCACCTACGTCCGGCCCGCCCTCGCCGGGCCGCTCGACCCCGCGCACGAGCTGCTCTTCGACTGGCGCGACGGAGATGTGCTCTAGGGATCACCGCAGGTCAGCGGGGTGTCACGTAGTCCACCGTCTCAGATAGTAGGAAGTCCGAGTAATTGTGGAGACAGATGCTCCGGCCTCCCTTAGTTTTGTAGGAGCCGAACGTCTCGCTCGACCAAGCGAATGGCGGTCGTGAGCCGGGCCCCGTGCAGGCAACCCCTGCGGCACCGCTCCCCGCCCCATCCGGCGTCTCGTATCCCTTTCCGCACTCCATGCTGTCGAAGGAGTCGATTTCCCATGGCCGAGACGACCGTCCGCCGCCGAGTCCGTCACGTCTCCCGTACGAGCGAGTCCGACCGCAAGAACGCCGCCGCAGCGCTCCAGCGCGCCCTCGACCGCAGGGACAACGGCGGATCCACCGGTCACTGAGCCGTACCACCCCTGGTCCGGGAGCCGCACCCGACGAGGCGCGGTGCGGGGCTCACACCCCGCGCCGCACCTCGAAATGGTCGATCCGCTCACCGCTCGACGCCAGCGCCGACACCTTCAGCCTCGGCGCGGCGCCGCTCACGGCCTCCACCGACAGGAACGAGAACCCGCGGTAGCGCACCCGCGACCACTGCACCGACTCGGCCTTGGTGTCCCGGGACTTCGTCCACCGGAAGGTGCCGACCGGCTCGTGGTCGGCGGCGTTCCCCTCGTAGCTCTCCTTCACGCCGTCGGGGAAGCCGTACAGCTCCTTGCCGCCGCCGCCCGCCGTGACGTACACGATCCCGTCCCGCCGGGGATCCGTCGTCCCGCCCACCGGCACCGGCCTGCCCACCTCGCCGTTCCGGATGGCGTCGGTCCGCTCGTAGACGTGGTTGTGCCCGTTGATCACCAGGTCCACCTGGTGCTTGGCGAACAGGGGCAGCCACGCGGCGCGCACCCCGCCGTCGGAGGCGTGCGTGGACGTCGAGTACGCGCAGTGGTGGAAGAAGACGACGATGAAGTCGACGTCCCGCGCCGCTCGGAGTTCGCCGAGCTTCCTGTCCAGCCACGTCGTCTGCCGCCCCTCCGTGTAGCCGAAGTTGGCGGAGATCTCGTACGACACGTCGTTCGCGTCCAGCGCGACCACGCCGACGTTGCCGTACGTGAAGGCGTACACCCCCGGTGCCGTCCGCGCGTCGAAGCCGCTGTCCGGCAGGGAGAAACGGGCGAGCTGGCCGCCGTAGCCGTCCGGCGAGTACCAGGCCTCCATGTCGTGGTTGCCGGTCGTCACCATCCACGGCACCGACCTGGCCACCGGCTCGGTCTGCTTCAGGAACCGGTCCCACTGCCCGGCGTCGAAGACGTCCGACTCCTTGCCCTTGCCGGTCGGGTCGGCGTAGCAGATGTCGCCGGCGTGGAGGTGGAAGGCAGGGCCCCGGCGCAGCAGCAGACGGTCGTTCAGGGCCGCCTCCTCGCCGACGCCCTGGTCGCCGAACGCGGTGAACACGAACCGCTCCGGCGGGCTCGCGGGTGCCGTGCGGAACGACGTGACGGTCGACCGGTGCCGCGGGGACGCCGGGTCGAAGCCCTCGTGGCCGACGCCGTAGTAGTACGTCGTGTCCGGGCGCAGGCCGTCCAGCGCCGCGTGCAGGTAGTACTGCTCCACCGCCGGCCGTACGCCCTTCAGCTCCGGGGTGTGCAGGTCGCGCAGCTCCGCCTCGACCTTGCGGCCGAGGTCGTCGGGGCGCAGGCCCACCCGGACGTACGGCCCCCGCACCGCCAGCGGCACCTGCCAGGAGATCCGCATCTGCGTCTTCGGGTCGGCGCCGAAGGCGAGATGGCGGCCGAAGGGGGTGACGAAGGAGCCGGGCGTCTTCGACGTGCTCGGCGACGGGCTCCTGGTCGCCGTACCGCTCCCGGGTCCCGGGCCGGAGCAGCCGGTCAGCAGGCCGCCCGCGACCGCGCCCGCCGTCACCAGCGTGCGGCGCCGCGACAGCCGCGTGCGCAGGTACTCGTGCTGTTCCGCCATGCTCATCCGGCGTGCGAGCTCGGGCGGGATGCCGAAGTGGGGGATCTCCATGTCGGGTCAACTTCCCAGCGAACGTCAACATCCGCCCCCCGTACGGGTGAACGGAAACCGTCGGCCGAGTGCGGTCCCCCTGGCGGGTCAACGGCGTCTGTCCGCATCACGGACACCCTGTGTCATCCCATGGGACGAGGAGTAGGGTGCCCGCATGTCTCGCAGCATCAATCTCGCAGTGATTCCCGGTGACGGCATCGGCCAGGAAGTCGTGGCCGAAGGCCTGAAGGTCCTCTCCGCCGTCCTTCCGCAGGATGTGAAGCTGGAGACCAAGGAGTACGACTTCGGCGCCCGGCGCTACCACGCCACCGGTGAGACCCTCACCGACGCGGACCTCGACGCCCTGAAGAAGCACGACGCCATCCTGCTCGGCGCGATCGGCGACCCGAGCGTGCCGTCCGGCGTCCTGGAGCGCGGCTTCCTGCTGAAGCTCCGCTTCGCCTTCGACCACCACGTCAACCTGCGTCCGTCGAAGCTGCTCCCGGGCGTCGCGACCCCGCTGGCCGGCGAGCCGCAGATCGACTTCGTCGTGGTCCGCGAGGGCACCGAGGGCCCGTACACCGGCAACGGCGGCACGATCCGCAAGGGCACCGAGCACGAGGTCGCCACCGAGGTGTCCGTGAACACGGCCTTCGGTGTCGAGCGCGTGGTCCGCGACGCCTTCGCACGTGCCCAGGCCCGCCCGCGCAAGAAGCTGGCGCTGATCCACAAGAACAACGTGCTGACCTTCGCGGGCCACCTGTGGACGAACATCTTCAACAAGGTGGCCGAGGAGTTCCCCGAGGTCACCACCGAGTACATGCACGTCGACGCGGCCACGATCTACCTGGTCACCCAGCCCGAGCGCTTCGACGTGATCGTCACCGACAACCTCTTCGGTGACATCATCACCGACCTCGCCGCGGCCGTCTCCGGCGGCATCGGTGTGGCGGCCTCCGGCAACATCAACCCGTCCGGAGAGTTCCCCTCGATGTTCGAGCCCGTGCACGGCTCGGCCCCGGACATCGCCGGCCAGGGCAAGGCCGACCCGACCGCCACGGTGCTGTCCGTCGCCCTGCTCCTGCGCCACCTCGGCTACGAGGCCGAGGCCGCCCGGATCGACGAGGCGGTCTCCGCCGACCTGTCGGAGCGCACCGGCAAGCCCGCCCGCTCCACCTCGGAGATCGGCGACGCGCTCGCCGTACGAGTAGCCGGCTGACCCGCCGCTGCTCATCCCAAGCCGCCGGGTCGCATCCGCACCCGGCGGCTTCCGCATGTCCCCGCCGGGTGTCACCATCGACCACCGGGCCGTATTCACCCCGTTCCTTCCGCCGCTGCCCGCGGGCGATAATCGAACGCGAGGCCGCGGAACGAGGGAACGCTCGGACGTCCTGGCACTGGTCACCATCAGAGCTGTACCGAGCGCGGCCCGTCACTACAACCGGTGAAGGACTTCAACCCATGACGACGCCCACGATCGAGCTCAAGCCGTCCGCCAACCCGCTCTCCGCCGCAGAACGGGAGGCGATCCTGGCCAACCCCGGGTTCGGCCGCCACTTCACCGACCACATGGTGACGATCAAGTGGACGGAGGGCCGCGGCTGGCACGACGGCCAACTCGTGCCGTACGCGCCGATCTCCCTCGACCCCGCGACCACGGTCCTGCACTACGCGCAGGAGATCTTCGAGGGGCTGAAGGCCTACCGCCGCCCCGACGGCTCGGTCGCCACGTTTCGTCCGGAGAAGAACGCCGAGCGCTTCCAGAGCTCCGCGCGCCGGCTGGCGATGCCGGAGCTGCCGGTCGAGACGTTCATCGAGGCGTGCGACGCGCTGGTGAGGCAGGACAAGGCCTGGGTGCCGGCGCACGGCGGGGAGGAGTCCCTCTACCTGCGTCCGTTCATGATCGCGACCGAGGTCGGGCTGGGCGTGAAGCCCGCGAACGAGTACCTGTTCCTGGTCATCGCCTCCCCGGCCGGCGCCTACTTCCCGGGCGGCGTCAAGCCGGTCTCCATCTGGGTCTCCGAGGACCGCGTCCGCGCCGTCCCCGGCGGCATGGGCGACGCGAAGACCGGCGGCAACTACGCGGCGTCCCTGCTGGCGCAGGCCGAGGCCGCGGCCAAGGGCTGTGACCAGGTCTGCTACCTCGACGCGGTCGAGCACCAGTGGGTCGAGGAGCTCGGCGGCATGAACCTGTACTTCGTGTACGGCAACAAGATCGTCACGCCGTCCCTCACGGGTTCGATCCTGGAGGGTGTCACCCGCGACTCGTTGCTCGCCGTCGCCCGTGATCTCGGGTACGAGGCCGAGGAAGGCCGGGTCTCGGTCGACCAGTGGCAGCGGGACTCGGAGAACGGGTCGCTCACCGAGGTGTTCGCCTGCGGTACGGCTGCGGTGATCACGCCGGTCGGGACGGTGAAGCGCGCCGGGGCCGAGTGGCAGCAGAGCGGGGGCGAGCCGGGCGAGGTCACGCTCCGGCTCCGCCAGGCCCTGCTCGACATCCAGCGCGGTACGGCGGAGGACAAGCACGGCTGGATGCACCAGCTGGGATAAGAAGCACTCGGCGTCGAGGCCGGGGGCCGGGGGCTCCGCCCCAGGCCTATGCCCACCCACCGCCCGAATCGGTCGGTCAAGAAGCCGGAGCACCGGCGTCGCCCTCGGGCTCCCGCTACACGCCTCCCGAATCGGTCGGACAGGTGGCAGGGCCAGCTACCTCGGCCCCGGGCTCCTTCATCAGCGAGCCCGGGGCCGACAGCGCGTACGCCACCCCGCCCACCAGCCCCGACAGCAGGAAGCTGCAGTCCACCCCGCCGGTCAGTGCCAGCAGCGGGCCCTGGTACGACGGCAGGGACACCGCCAGGGCGCCGACGAGTGCACCGGCCGCCCAGGAGAGGGTCGCCGGGACGTTCCAGCCGGCGCGGTACCAGTAGACGCCGCCCCGCGCGCGGCGGTTGAAGACCTGGAGGGCGTCCGCGTCGTACACCCCGCCGCAGCGGGCGAAGCCGATGAGGGTGATCACCGCCCAGGGCGTGCCGATGGCTGTCAGCAGCAGCACGAAGGACGTCATCGCGTTCTGCGCGGTCGAGTAGTAGTGCCCGGCGAAGACGCAGGCCGTGGCCACCACGGCGACCGTGTACGTGGCCCTGGCCCGGGAGGCGCGCGGCAGGATCGCGTCGAGGTCCAGGCCCATCGAGTACAGCATCAGACCCGCGTTGCCGACCGAGCCCGCGGAGGCCGCCAGCAGCAGCGGCACGAGGTACCAGGCGGGGGCCGCGTCGACCAGCGGCCCCGCGTAGTCGAGGGCGGCCCGGGCCGCGTACGCCGTGAAGGTGCCGAAGAGCTGCGGCACCAGCAGCCCCAGCATCAGCCCCAGCCAGGTCGCGTGCAGCACCCGGCGTGAGGAGTGGCGGGCCGGGGAGATGTAGCGGGTGTAGTCGCCGAGCAGCGTGATGAACGCGATCGGCCCGGACAGCCCGGCGGCCACGGCCGCGAGCAGCCAGGTCGGCCAGAACCCATCCAGCAGATAGCCGCCGGTCTCCGGCAGCGCGGCGGTGGTGAAGCCGGGTGCGTAGGCGATCACGCCCAGCGCCAGCAGGGCCGTCATGCCGAAGGCCAGGATCCGGGACATGGTGAGCAGCACCCGGTAGCCGTACACCGCGCCCGCGACGGTGGCCGCGGCGAGCAGTCCGTAGACGATCCCGTAGGACGTCCCGCCCTGCGGCAGCCCGGCCAGCCGGCCCAGCACGCTCACCATCACGTCCCCGCCGATCCACACGGTCAGCGCGGTGTAGCCGAGGGCCAGCAGCAGGCCGACCACCGAGCCGACCAGCCGGCCGCGGACCCCGAACTGGGCGCCGGAGGAGGTCGACAGGTTGGTGCCGGTGCGCAGCGAGACCAGGGCGAGGGGAGCCGTGAGCACCACGCCCACCACCGTGCCCGCCAGGACCGCGCTGACCGACGACCACCAGTCGAGGCCGAAGGACGGCGGCAGCCAGCCGAAGACGATCACGCCCAGGCAGAGGTTGGAGCCGAGCAGGATCGAGACGAGGTCCCGCGGCCCACTGGTCCGCTCCTCCTCGGGGATGGTGTCGACTCCGCGCTGTTCGATCGGCATGCTTGTCTCCCTCGGTTAGAGCGACGTTCAATGTGATGGGAGTCGCAGCTCGCCGTCAACCTTCCGGAGGAGGGAATTTCATGTTTAGAGTGATGCTCTAAATGGAGGGAGTGACATGCGGCTGACCCCGACCGAACGCGACCGGCTGCTGCTCTTCGGCACCGCCGAGCTCGCCCGCGCCCGCAGGGCCAGGGGACTGAGGCTCAACGTCCCCGAGGCGACCGCGCTCATCGCCGACACGGTGTGCGAGGCCGCCCGGGACGGCAAGCGGCTGGCGGAGGCCATTGAGGCCGCCCGGTCCGTGCTCGGCCCGGACGACGTGCTGCCCGGTGTCGCCGACGTCGTGACCGAGGTGCACGTCGAGGCGGTCTTCGACGACGGCTCGCGGCTCGCGGTCGTCTCCGACCCCATCGGCGGCGGCTCGGGGCAGGCAGCGCCGGGCGCCCTGCTGCCCGGGCCCGAGCATGCCGACCCCGAGCCCGTCGAACGGCTGACGGTCACCAACACCGCGACCGTGCCCGTCTCCGTCACCTCCCACTTCCACTTCTTCGAGGCCAACCCACGGCTGGCGTTCGACCGCGGGCGGGCCTACGGCCTGCGCCTGGCCGTGCCCGCCGGATCCTCCGTGCGGTTCGGGCCGGGGGAGAGCGTCGAGGTCGGGCTGGTGCCGATCGGGGGCGAGCGGATCGCGATCGGGTTCGCCGGGCTGGTCGACGGGCCGCTGGACGCACCGGGCGCGAAGGAGGAGGCCCTGCGCCGGGCCGCCGCCTGCGGATATCTCGGCGTACCGGACACACCTGATCAGGAGGTCGAGCGATGAGCCGCCCGGGAGGCCACCCCGCCGAGGCCCGCCGCCTCACCCCGTACGAGTACGCCGCCACCCACGGCCCCCGCGCCGGCGACCGCGTCCGCCTCGGCGACTCCGGCCTGACCATCCGCGTCGAGTCCGACGCCCAGCGGTACGGCGACGAGTTCCTCGCCGGGTTCGGCAAGACCGCCCGCGACGGGCTGCACCTCAAGGCCGCCGCCGTCCGGGAGACCTGTGACGTCGTCATCAGCAACGTCGTGGTGATCGACGCCGTGCAGGGCATCCGGAAGGTCTCCATCGGCATCCGCGAAGGGCGGATCTGCTCGATCGGACGGGCCGGGAACCCCGACACCCTCGAGGGGGTCGACGTCGTCGTGGGCACCGGGACGTCGATCGTCTCCGGCGAGGGCCTCATCGCCACCGCCGGGGCCGTCGACACCCACGTCCACCTGCTGTCGCCCCGCATCATGGAGGCCTCGCTCGCCTCCGGCGTGACCACGGTCATCGGGCAGGAGTTCGGGCCCGTGTGGGGCGTCGGCGTCAACTCGCCCTGGGCGCTGCGGCACGCGTTCAACGCGTTCGACGCCTGGCCCGTCAACATCGGCTTCCTGGGCCGGGGTTCGTCGTCCCACGCGGCGCCGCTGGTCGAGGCCCTCGCCGAGGGCGGCGCCTGCGGCTTCAAGGTGCACGAGGACATGGGCGCGCACACGCGTGCCCTGGACACCGCGTTGCGCGTCGCCGAGGAGCACGACGTCCAAGTCGCCCTGCACAGCGACGGGCTGAACGAGTGCCTGTCCGTGGAGGACACCCTGCGGGTGCTGGAGGGCAGGACCATCCACGCCTTCCACATCGAGGGCTGCGGCGGCGGACACGTCCCCAACGTCCTGAAGATGGCGGGCGTGCCGAACGTCATCGGCTCCTCCACCAACCCGACCCTGCCCTTCGGCCGGGACGCCGTCGCCGAGCACTACGGGATGATCGTCTCCGTCCACGACCTCAAGCCCGACCTGCCCGGCGACGCCGCCATGGCCCGCGACCGCATCCGCGCCGGAACCATGGGCGCCGAGGACGTCCTGCACGACCTGGGCGCCATCGGCATCACCTCCTCGGACGCGCAGGGCATGGGGCGCGCGGGCGAGACGGTCCGCCGTACCTTCGCCATGGCCGGGAAGATGAAGGCCCAGTTCGGCGCCCCGGACTGCGGCCACGACAACGAACGCGTCCTGCGGTACATCGCCAAGCTGACCGTCAACCCCGCCATCGCGCACGGCCTCGCGCACGAGGTGGGGTCCCTGGAGGTCGGCAAGCTCGCCGACATCGTGCTGTGGCGGCCGGAGTACTTCGGCGCCAAGCCGCAGCTCGTGCTGAAGGCCGGCTTCCCGGCGTACGGCGTGACCGGCGACCCGAACGCGGCGACCGACACCTGCGAACCCCTGGTGCTGGGGCCGCAGTTCGGGGCGCACGGCGCCACGCCGGCCGACATCTCGCTCGCCTTCGTCGCGCAGGCCGCACTCGACCAGGGCCACGACACCATGCCCACCCGGCGCCGCAGGGTCGCCGTGCGCGGCACGCGCGGTATCGGCCCGGCCGACCTGCGCCTCAACTCCCGCACCGGGGCCGTCGACGTGGACCAGCGCACCGGCCTCGTCACCCTCGACGGCGAACCGCTGCGCTCCGCACCGGCCGAGTCCGTCTCCCTCAACCGTCTCTACTTCCTCTGAGGTTCACGATGTCCGCAGCCGCCGACGGCTTCCGCATGCCCGCCGAATGGGCCCCGCACGAGCGCACCTGGATGGCCTGGCCGGGCCCGAACCCGACCTTCGACGACCCGGAGGACCTGGCCGCCGCCCGGATCGCCTGGGCCTCGGTGGCCCGCGCGATCCGCCGGTTCGAGCCGGTGACGGTGGTGTGCGGCCCCGGGCAGTCGGCGCGAGCCCGCACCCTGCTGGGCGAGGGGATCGAGACGGTCGAACGCGACCTCGACGACGCCTGGATGCGCGACACCGGCCCGACCTTCCTGACCGACGGGCGCGGCGGACTGGCCGCCGTCGACTGGACGTTCAACGGCTGGGGCGCCCAGAGCTGGGCCCGCTGGGAGCACGACGCGAAGATCGCCGCGCACGTCGCGGACCTCGCGGGAGCACGGACGTACGCCTCGCAGCTCGTCAACGAGGGCGGGGCGATCCATGTGGACGGCGAGGGGACGGTCCTGCTGACCGAGACCGTGCAACTGGGCCCCGAGCGCAACCCCGGCTGGACGCGGGAGCGGATCGAGGCCGAGATCCACGCCCTGCTCGGCACCCGCAAGGCGATTTGGCTGCCGCGCGGCCTGACCGGCGACTACCCCCCGCACGGCTTCGGCACCCTCGGCCACGTCGACATCGTCGCGGCCTTCGCCCGCCCCGGCGTGGTCGTGGCCCATGTGCAGCCGGACCCGGCGCATCCCGACCACGAGGTGACGAAGGAGATCACCGGCCTGCTGAGGTCGCAGACGGACGCGCGCGGCCGCCGCCTGGAGGTCGTCGAGGTGCCGGCCCCCACGGTCCTGGAGGCCGACGGCCACTGGGTCGACTACTCCTACATCAACCACTACCTCTGCAACGGCGGCCTGGTCCTGTGCGGCTTCGACGACCCGCGCGACGAACTCGCGGCCGGCATCTTCCGCCGCCTGTTCCCGCAGCGGACCGTGACCCTGGCGGACGCCCGTACGATCTTCGCTGGCGGTGGAGGCATTCACTGCATCACCCAGCAACAGCCGAAGATCTAGCACCCGGGAGCAGCAGATGGCCGGTGGGCGCAGGCAGGCCCCGCCCCGCGAGGACGTGCTCGCCGCCGCCATGGAGATGATCGCCGAGCGCGGCCTGGAGAAGCTCACCATGGCGGCGCTCGGCCGCGAGGTCGGCATGAGCAGCGGTCACCTGCTCTACTACTTCGGCTCCAAGGACGAGCTGCTGCTGCGCACCCTGGAGTGGAGCGAGGGCCGGCTGGGCGCCGAGCGCGGACGGCTGCTGACCCGCGCCGCCGGCGCCCGCGAACGCCTCGACGCCTACGTCGACCTGTACGTCCCCGACGGCCACCGCGACCCGCACTGGACGCTGTGGCTGGAGGTCTGGAACCGCTCGCAGAGCGCTGCCGCCGACGCCGACGCCCGCGACCGGCAGGCCGCCATCGAGGGCGCCTGGCACCGCGACCTGGTGGCCCTGCTCGCCGAGGGCATCTCGCGGGGCGAGTTCAAAAGCGTCGACCCGGACCGGTTCGCCGCCCGCCTGCGAGCGCTGCTGGACGGCTTCGCCATCCACGTGGCGATCGGTCTGCGCGGCACCGACCGGGCCCAAGTCCTCCGGCACGTGCACGAGTTCCTCGCCGACAGCCTCCTCGCGGACGCCTGAACGCCTGCCCGGGTTGTACTCAAAACGACGGATTGACCCCGTGATCCGTGATGTTGTTGGCTCTGGGGGAGCCCTCGGCGCGGGGCCGGGGGAGAAGCGTCAACGGGGACACAGGGGGAACAGCACATGACCAGCACCAGGAGGGCCACGTCCGGCACGCTCGGCGTGGCTCTGGCCGTCACACTCGGCGGCGTCGCCGCGCTGCCCGCGACCGCCGCTCCGGCGGCGCCGCGGACCGAGAAGGCGAGCGTCGCACCGGACGGCACCGAGGGCAACGGCGCCTCCGGCGGGCCGAGTCTGAGCGCCGACGGCCGCTATCTGGCCTTCGTCTCCAGCGCCGACAACCTCGTCGCCGGCGACACCGACGGCGCCGCCGACGCCTTCGTGCGCGACCTGAGGACCGGCACCACCCGGCCGGCCGGTACCGCGGCGGACGGCGGCCCGGTCGACGACGTCGCCCTCAGCGGCAACGGTCGCTACCTCGCCTTCGCCGCCACGGAGGACGGCCGCAGCCACATCTGGGTCAAGGACCTGAAGTCCGGCGCCCTCCAGCGAATCGAGGACACCGTCGACACGGGCTACGACACCGGCCGGCAGCCCGCCATCAGCGCCGACGGCCGCTACGTCGCCTTCATCGCCCAGCGCTCGGACTTCACGCAGTCCGACGACGGCTGGGGACGCGTCTACCGGGTCGACCGCACCACCGGCGAGGCCGTCCGCATCAGCCAGGTGCCCGCCGCCGGCGACCGGAAGACCGCCGCCACCAACCCGTCCATCAGCGCCGACGGCAAGCGCGTCGGCTACCAGTTCTTCATCCCGCACCCCGCCTCGGGCGACTGGAGCGACGCCTACGTCCGTGACGTGCCGAGCGGCGAGCTGTTCCACGCCGACCGGGCCCCGGACGGGCTGAAGTCCGATGGACAGACCGAGTTCCCGCAGGTCAGCGCCGACGGGCGGTACGCCCTGTTCAACTCGCTGGACTCGCGGCTCACGCCGGGCGACACCAACAAGGGACACAACGTCTTCATCCGCGACCTCACGACGGGCGAGCTGCGCCGGATCGACGCCGTCGACCCGGCCGCGTTCACCGCGAATCCGCAGCTCAGCGCCGACAACCGGTATCTGGCCTTCGTCTCGGCCGACCCGGGCGACACCAGCCACACCACCCGCGCGTACGTCCGCGATCTGCGCACCGGGCGCACGGTCCTCGCCAGCCCGGACGCCCAGGGCGGGCCGAACGACCAGGGCGTGTCCGCCCCGGTGATCGACCGGCACGGCCGCCAGGTCGCCTTCAGCAGCTCCGCAGCCGACCTCGTGCCGGGCGACACGTACGACACCTCGCACGTCTACGTCCGTCACATGAGGTGACCGACCGCATCCTGAGACAACCGTGAGCCGGGCACGGGGGTTGTGCCAGACTGCCCCCGTGCTCTCGTTCGCCATGATTATTGGCAGCAGGCGCGCCGGTCCGCAGTGACCGCCACGTACGACCAGGTACGGGCGGACACCGTCGTCCTCGACCCGCGCGCAGACCTCTCGCACCCGCGAGGGGTTTTTCGCATTTCTGGCCCACCCGCAGTCAGGAGCGAGAGCGCGAGGGAGTATGTGGGGGCGGTGGAGCCGGTCACTCCGGTACGACCGAGATCCAATCCTCAGGAGCCTTGACACCATGACCGCTACCAGCGAGCTCGACGATTCCTTCCACGTCTTCGACACCACCCTGCGCGACGGTGCCCAGCGGGAGGGCATCAACCTCACCGTCGCGGACAAGCTGGCCATCGCGCGGCACCTGGACGACTTCGGCGTCGGCTTCATCGAGGGCGGCTGGCCGGGTGCGAACCCCCGGGACACCGAGTTCTTCGCCCGTGCCCGGCAGGAGATCGACTTCCGGCACGCCCAGCTGGTCGCGTTCGGCTCCACACGCCGCGCCGGCACCACGGCCGCCGAGGACCCGCAGGTCAGGGCGCTCCTGGAATCCGGCGCGCAGGTGATCACGCTGGTCGCCAAGTCGCACGACCGCCATGTCGAACTCGCCCTGCGCACGACCCTGGACGAGAACCTGGCGATGGTCCGCGACACGGTGTCCTTCCTGAAGGAACAGGGCCGCCGCGTCTTCGTCGACTGCGAGCACTTCTTCGACGGCTACCGCGCGAACCCCGAGTACGCGAAGTCGGTCGTCCGGACCGCCTCCGAGGCCGGCGCGGACGTGGTGGTCCTCTGCGACACCAACGGCGGCATGCTCCCGGCGCAGATCCAGGCGGTCGTCGCCACCGTCCTGGCCGACACGGGCGCCCGGCTCGGCATCCACGCCCAGGACGACACGGGCTGCGCCGTGGCGAACACGCTGGCCGCCGTCGACGCGGGCGCGACGCACGTCCAGTGCACGGCCAACGGCTACGGCGAACGCGTCGGCAACGCCAACCTCTTCCCGGTCGTGGCGGCCCTGGAGCTCAAGTACGGCAAGCAGGTGCTGCCCGAGGGCCGTCTGCGCGAGATGACCCGCATCTCGCACGCCATCGCCGAGGTCGTCAACCTCACGCCCTCCACGCACCAGCCCTACGTAGGCCTCTCGGCCTTCGCGCACAAGGCCGGCCTGCACGCCTCGGCCATCAAGGTCGACCCGGACCTGTACCAGCACATCGACCCGGAGCAGGTCGGCAACACCATGCGGATGCTGGTCTCCGACATGGCCGGCCGCGCCTCCATCGAGCTCAAGGGCAAGGAACTCGGCATCGACCTCGGCGGCGACCGCGAGCTGGTCGGCCGGGTGGTCGAGCGGGTGAAGGAGCGCGAACTCAGGGGTTACACGTACGAGGCGGCCGACGCCAGCTTCGAGATCCTGCTGCGCACGGAGGTCCAGGGCAAGCCGTTGCGCTACTTCGAGGTCGAGTCCTGGCGTGCCATCGTGGAGGACCGGCCCGACGGTTCCCACGCCAACGAGGCCACGGTCAAGCTCTGGGCCAAGGGCGAGCGCATCGTCGCCACGGCCGAGGGCAACGGCCCGGTCAACGCGCTGGACCGGGCCCTGCGCGTGGGCCTGGAGAAGATCTACCCGCAGCTCGCCAAGCTGGACCTGGTGGACTACAAGGTCCGCATCCTGGAGGGCAAGCACGGCACCAACTCGACGACCCGCGTGCTGATCTCCACGTCCGACGGTACGGGCGAGTGGTCCACGGTGGGCGTCGCCGACAACGTCATCGCCGCGAGCTGGCAGGCCCTGGAGGACGCGTACACGTACGGGCTGCTGCGGGCGGGAGTGAGCCCGGCCGAGTAGGCGGGTGGCGACGGCGCCTTCCGCGCCGTCGCCCGTCAGCCGGTCCGTTCCTTCGGCAGTCCCTGGGGTCCGCGCGCGGCAGCATCCAGAATCCGTACCCCGGCCGATGTCCCTTTTTGTTCCGATTCGGGTAGCTTCGAAGATATGAAGGCCGCGCTGGTGCGTACCGTCGTACGTCTGCTGATCGTGCCGGTCGTCGCCGTCCTGGCGGCGCTGATGGCCGGTGCGCCCGGTGCGCAGGCGGCCACCGACCTCTCGAAGGTCGCCGCGGAACTGCGCGAGAACCCGGTCTACGTCGATCCCGCCGCCTCCGGCCAGCTCGCCGCCTCGGACGCCGAGGCACTCGCCGACAAGATCAAGGACGCGGACAAGCCCGTCTTCGTGGCGGTCCTCCCGGCCGGCTTCCCCACGCAGGACCTCTTCCGGAACCTCCGCACCGAGACCGGCATCACCGGCCTGTACGGCATCCGACTCGGAGACCGGTTCGACGCCCGTGCGGACAGCGCGGTGATGAGCCCCCAGGCGGTGTCCAACCTGGTCACGGCCGTGCGGGGCGCGGGCGACGCCAAGGCCCAGCTGAACGACTTCGTCGACGACGCCCTGCGCAACGTGGGCGGCTCGGCGCCCAGCAGCTGGAGCGACGGCTCGGGCAGCGACGTGCCGGTCGGCGGTCTGATCACGGTCGGCGCACTGGTCGCCGCCGGTGGCGCGGGCGCCTACGCGCTGGTCCGCCGCAACCGCCGCCGCCACGAGGAGGAGCAGCGGGCCGCGCTGGAGAAGCTCCGCGTGGTGGTCGACGAGGACATCACCGCCTTCGGCGAGGAACTCGACCGGCTCGACTTCCATCCCGGCGACCCCGGCGCCGACGACGCGATGCGCGCCGACTACGAACATGCCCTGGACGCCTACGAACAGGCGAAGTCCCTGATGGCGGCCGCGACCAAACCGGAGGACGTGCGGGCTGTCACCCAGGCCGTGGAGGACGGCCGGTTCTCCCTGGCGCGACTCGCGGCCCGCCGCGAGGGCGGCCCGCTGCCGGAGCGCCGCCCGCCCTGCTTCTTCGACCCCCGACACGGCCCCTCGGTCGCCGACGAGAGCTGGACGCCCCCGGGCGGCGCCACGCGCGACGTCCCCGTCTGCGCGGCCGACCGGACCCGGCTCGCCGAGGGCCGGGACCCGGTGATCCGCGAGGTCGACACCGAGCTCGGCCGCCGCCCGTACTGGGAGGCCGGCCCGGCGTACGGCCCCTGGGCCGGCGGCTACTTCGGCGGCGGCATCCTGCCCGGCCTCCTCGTCGGCACCATGCTCGGCAGCATGATGGCCGGCCCCGCCTACGCGGCCGACTACGGCTCCGGCTACGGCGACTTCGGCGGCTACGGGGGCGGCGACGTCTCCGGCGCGGACTTCGACACCGGCGACTTCGGTGGCGACTTCGGCGGCGGTTTCGGCGGCGGCGACTTCGGTGGGGGAGGGGACTTCGGGGGCGGCTTCTGACACCAGCGACGGCCGGACCCGCCGGAACAGCGGTGGTTCCCCCACGGCGGCTCACGGCTGACGGGCCCGCGTCCCACCTTCAGCGCGGCAGTCCGATCATGCAGCGGCCTGCGGCCTGCGGCCTGCGGCCTGCGGCCTGCGGCCTGCGGCCTGCCGCCTGCGGCCTGCGGCCTGCCGCCTGCCGCCTGCGGCCTGCCGCCTGCGGCCTGCCGCCTGCGGCCTGCGGCCTGCCGCCTGCGGCCTGCCGCCTGCGGCCTGCCGCCTGCGGCCTGCGGCCTGCCACCTGCGGCCTGCGGCCAGTCACCTGCGGCCCGCCGCCTGCCGCCAGCGGCCAGCGGCCAGCGACCAGCCGCCAGCGACCAGCCGCCAGTCGCCTGCGGGCTGCGGCCTGCGGCCAGTCGCCTGTGGCCTGCGACCAGCCGCCAGTCGCCTGCGCCCTGCCGCCTGCCACCTGCGGCCTGCCGCCCGCGACCAGCCGCCTGCGGCCTGCCGCCCGCGACCAGCCGCCAGCCCACCGACCCAGCCCCGGTCGCCGCTCTCAGGCCCCGGTACCCGCACCGAAGTTCAGCGCCCCACCACTTCCCCCCAGGACCCGCCCACGCCGCCGCCACACGACCCCGGCCAGCACGCCTGCCAGGGCGACCAGCCCGGCGCTGACCCACACCGGCGACCGGTATCCGAACCCCGCGGCGATCACCACGCCGCCGGCCCAGGGGCCCAGCGCGGCGCCGACGTTGAACGCGGCCGTGGCGAAACCACCGGCCAGCGTGGGGGCGCCCGGGGCCGCGTACAGCACCTGGGAGATCAGCGTGGAGCCGACGCCGAAGGACAGTGCCCCCTGGGTGAAGACGAGCCCGAGTGCCAGGACCGGGTGTCCGGCCCCGAGTGCCAGGAGGCACCAGCCCAGGCCCACCGCGACGCCCCCGCCGGCCAGGACCGCCACGGGACGCCGGTCCGCGAACCGCCCCGCGGCGGTCACCCCGGCCAGCGACCCGGCCCCGAACAGCGCGAGTACCCCGGGGACCCAGGCGCTGCTCAGCCCCGTCACCTCGGTGACCAGGGGCGCGAGATAAGTGAAGGTGCAGAACGTCGCACCGTTCACGAGGGCCCCCAGCGCCAGCGTGACGACCAGGCGGGGGCTGCGCAGCGACCGCAGTTCACCGCGCAGCGCGGGGGGCGCGTCCCCGGCCGCAGCACCCGGCACCGACCGCGCCACCGCCACCAGCGCGGGCAGCGACACCAGCGCCACGGCCCAGAACGCCGCACGCCAGCCCCACAGCCCGCCCAGCACGGCCCCGGCGGGCACCCCGGCCACGCACGCCAGCGTCACCCCGCCCAGCAGCATGGACGTGGCCCGCCCCTTCGCGTCCGCCGGGACCATGTCCACGGCGGCCACGAGAGCGACGGCGAGGAACCCGGCGTTGGCGAGCGCCCCCACGACCCGCGTGGCGAGCAGCACCTCGAAACTGCCGGTGAGAGCACCGACGACATGGACGGCGAGGAACACCACGAGGAACGCCAGCAGCGCACCCCGCCGCGGCCAGCGCCGCGCGAGCCCCGCCACCAGCGGCGCCCCCACGACCATCCCCACCGCGAAGGCGGAGGTCAGCGCCCCCGCCGCGGGAACGGACACCCCCAGATCCCGCGCGATGTCCGGCACCAGCCCGGACAGCATGAACTCGGACGTTCCCTGCGCGAACACGGCAAGGCCCAGCAGAAGAAGAGCGAACGGCATGAAAGAACTCCGCACCCCGAAGTCGACGTCGGACACGACAGGTCGGACGGCTTCCGGCAGCGGGGCGAGCGGGCTCAGCGGCCCGGCATCACGAACAGCCACCGGAGAGCCGGTGGCCGCACTCTGGACGCCTCGGGGCTGGACACGGGGGTGACGTTAGGCGGGCCCGGGGGCCCGGGTCCACCGGTTTTCCTCCGGCTCGCCCCGGGCGGCGGTCACGGCCGGGTCCTTCCGGCCGCCACCGCGGTGGACGACGACCACGGCCGCGAGGCAGACGGCCAGGCCGAGAGCGGTCTGCACGCCGAACGGCTCACCGAACACGAGTGCACCCCAGACGGCGGTGACCGGGGCCATGAGGAACATCAGCGTGTTCACCTTCGTCACCCCGGAGCGCTTCAGGATGAGCCAGTACAGCCCGTACCCGCCGAACGTGGACAGCCCCACGAGCCAGGCGACGGCCACCCAGAACCCGCCCCCGGCGGGCGGCACGGCGGCCCCGGTGCTCAGGGCCAGCACGGAGAAGAGGACGGCGCTGGTGGCGCAGTGGACGGTCAGCGACACCGAGGGAGCGACCCGCGAGCGGGACCGGCTCTCCAGGAACGTGGCCGCGACCAGGGACAGCATGCCGAGCAGCGGGACGGCGTACGCCCACCAGGCCACGCCGGTCCCGGCCGCGGCGTCGGCCAGCGTGACCACCGAGACGCCGCTCAGCCCCAGACCCAGGCCGATCCACTGCCGTCCCGACACGTACTGCCCCAGCAGCGGTCCCGCGAGGGCTCCGGCGACGAGGGGCTGGACACCGTCGATCAGGGCCGTCGTGCCGCTGGAGACGCCGAGCTGGATGGCGTAGTAGACGCTGAGCAGATAGCCGCTCTGCGACAGCACGCCGATGACAGCCTGCCGGGTCACGTCCCGGGCGGTGAGCCCCCGCCAGGCCGTGCGCGTGAGGGCGGCGACCGCGACGAGGACGACGGCCAGCGGCAGGAACCGCCACATCAGGACCGTGATCGCGGACGCGTTGCCCGCGCCGAGCTTGGCCCCGATGAACCCGGAGCTCCAGCAGAGGACGAAGGCGACGGAGAGCAGGATGTTCACGGACATCACAACCAGTAGACAGATCGGTATACCGTTCCCCGCCCACTATACAGATCGGTATACTCGGGTGCCATGGGTACCACCGCCGACCACCCGCGCCGGATCACGATGACGCCCGCCGCCCGTCGCGTCCTGGCAGCGGCCGCCCGGCTGTTCTACGAGCGCGGCATCCACGCCGTCGGAGTCGACCTCATCGCCGCCGAGGCAGGGGTGACGAAGAAGACCCTCTACGACCGGTTCGGCTCCAAGGAGCAGATCGTCGTGGAGTACCTCGCGGACCGCGACGAGCGCTGGCGGGCCTTCCTCGCCGAACGCCTGGACGCGGCCCCGCCCGAGCCGGGCGAGCGCGTCCTGGCGGTCTTCGACGCCTCGCGCGCATGGGCCGCGGAGCTCAGCCCCAAGGGGTGCAGCATGGTCAACGCCCACGCGGAGATCAGCGACCCCGCCCACCCGGCCCACCCGGTCATCACCGGGCAGAAGCAGTGGATGCTCGGCCTCTTCACCCGCCTCGCCTCGGACATCGACCCGGAGAGGGCCGACGCCCTGGCCCGGGCGCTGATGCTGCTGCACGAGGGGGCGCTCGTCGCGCACGGCCTGGGCATTTTCCCGGACGCCATCGCCCACGCCCGCGAACAGGCACGCGCGCTGCTCGCCTAGCGGACGGAATCCGTCCTACCCGGTCCCTACGGTGGTGCCATGACCGCCTCCGGAGACCCTCTCCCCTTCGCGACCGTCGCCGACCTGGATTCCTGGCTGACCGCACACCCCGCCCCGCACCCCGGCCTCTGGGTCAAGGTCGCCAAGAAGGGGTCGGGCGTCCCCTCGGTCAGCGCCGCCGACGTCAACGACGTGGCGCTGTGCCACGGCTGGATCACCGGGCAGCGCAAGGGACTCGACGAGTCGTGCTACCTCCAGAGGATCACCCCACGGCGTCCCGGCAGCCTCTGGTCCATGGTCAACGTCCGGCGGGTCGAGGAGCTGACCGCCGCCGGGCGGATGCGGCCCGGCGGGCTCGCGGAGGTGGCGGCCGCGCGGGCGGACGGACGGTGGGAGGCGGCGTACGCGTCCCAGCAGGAGGCCGAGGTCCCGGAGGAGCTCGCGGCGGCACTGGAGCGCAGCCCGCGGGCCGCGGCGGCCTTCGAGGCGCTCGGGCGGACGGACCGGTACCTGGCGATGCTCGGTGTGCTGCGCGCCCGGACCCCGCGGAGCCGGGCGGCACAGGTGGCGGCGGCGGTCGCGAAGCTGGAGGCCGGCCGGAGGGCCCGGTAGGTCAGAGCGAAGGGCCCGGCACCGTACGGCACCGGGCCCGCAAACTGTGGGGCGGGTCAGAGTGTCGACGCCGCCGAGGCGATGGCGGAGGCGAAGGTCGAGACCTCCGTGTAGACGCCGGGGGCCTCGGGCCGGGCACAGCCCTCGCCCCAGCTGACGATGCCGACCTGGACCCAGGCGCCGGCGTTGTCCTTGCGGAACATGGGGCCGCCGGAGTCGCCCTGGCAGGTGTCGACACCGCCCGCGTCGAAGCCGGCGCAGATCTCCTCGTTCGCGACGAGGCCGCTGTAGAGACCGCCGTAGGCCTTGCAGGCGGCGTCGCTGACGAACGGCACGGTCGCCTTCAGCAGATAGCGCTGCTGGGCGCCGCCCTCACGGTTCGCGCCCCAGCCGGCGACGGTGAAGTCACCGGTGTTGTACTGCGTGGTGGTGGCGATCTTCAGGGTCGGCAGGTTGATGGGCTGGGCGAGCTTGATGAGCGCCCAGTCCTTGCCCGTGCCGTTGTAGCCGGGGGCGCGGAGCACCTTGGTGGAGCGGACCTGGACCCGGCCGCTGGTGGACTGGAGGTCGACGACCCCCGCGGTGGCGGTGATGCCGGTGTTGTTGCCGGAGGCGCCCACGCAGTGCGCGGCCGTGAGCACGATCTGCTGGGTGTAGAGCGCGCCGCCGCAGCCCATGGAGAGCCGGACCATGAACGGGAACTCGCCCTGCGCGGCCCGCGTCCCGCCGACGACGGGCGACGGGGCGGCCTGCGCGGCGGTGACGGGCTGAAGGCTGGCGATCGCGAGGGCGGCGGCCCCGAGGACCGCGCATCTCTTGAGGGCCGTGAGGAGTCTCTTCAACGTGATGCCTTCCGTGGGGGGTCGACCTGGGGAGACGTGCAACCGAAGCATCAGATTGACGAGTGCATGACAGCAGCGACCATAAAAAGAACGGCCCCTGCTGGCATGGACCGGTCAAAATTCAGCTGCTGGATTATGGGAACGCCGAGAGCCCTCGCACAAGGGGCCCGATTCGGCCATGCCGCACGGGCCGGGGGCTCGTACGGCACGGCCGTCGGTCGGGCGTGCCCGGGTCAGGCGTTCCTGATCGCCGAGACGTCGAAGTTGAGCTTGATCTTGTCGGAGACCAGGACGCCACCGGTCTCCAGGGCGGCGTTCCAGGTCAGGCCCCACTCGGAGCGCAGGATCTCCGCCTTGCCCTCGAAGCCGACGCGCTCGTTGCCGAAGGGGTCCTTCGCGGCGCCGTTGAACTCGAGGTCGATGCTGAGCGGGCGGGTCGTGCCGAGGATCGTCAGGTCGCCGGTGATGCGGTACTCGTCGCCGCCGAGGGCCTCCGCCTTCGTGGAGCGGAACGTCATGGTGGGGAACTCGTCCGCCTTGAAGAAGTCCGAGCTCTTGAGGTGGCCGTCGCGGTCGGCGTTGCCCGTCTCGATGCTGTCCATCACGACGTCCAGGGAGGCCGTGGACCGCGAGGGGTCGGTGCCGTCGAGGTGGAGCGTGCCCGTGAAGTCCTGGAAGCTGCCCTTGACGTTGGTGACCATGGCGTGCCGGGCGACGAAGCCGATCGTCGAGTGCGCGGGGTCGATCGTGTAGTCGCCGGTCAGGGCGGCCAGGTCCGGACGCGCGGCGTCGGTCGTGGCGGTCTCGGTGTTGCTGCGGCTGAAGATGCTCATGGGGTACGCCTCCTGCGAGGAATGTTGAACGTTGAACTATGTAACGCGACCCACCGTAGACCTATTCCGTTCAACGTTCAACATTATTCGCGGATGTGTCGCGATTGGGTCCGCGGCGTGAGTGGTACCCAGCGATCATGACCTCGGTCGCGGTCCTGGTCGAGCTGCTGCGGAGCAGTACGTCGGGCGGCCATGTGAAGTCCTGGGAGCGTTTCGCGGAGAGCGCCGCCCGTCTCCCGGAACGACTGCCCGACGGCACCGGGGCCGGTCTCGACCTGACCGTCTACTTCCTCGGCAAGCGCGAACGGGTGGACGTCCTCTCGCCGCGCGTGCGCATCGTCACGCTCCGCCCGGTGCTCGGCACGACCGCCCTCACCTCGGCCGACGGCGCCGAGGACGTCACCGACCTCGCCCCCTACCACCCCCGGCTCGCGGCCCTGCTGCCGCGCCACGACGTCTGGCACCTCACCCACTGCTTCGCCTTCGCCACCACCGCCGTCCGTCGCGCCCGCCGATCCGTCCCCGCACCCCGGCTGCTCGCCTCCGTACACACCGACGTCCCGCTGCTGGCCTCGGTGTACGCCCGCTACCTGGTCGGCCGGTGGCTGCCCGGCGACCACCCGGCGCCGGGCGAGTTCCTCGCCGACCTGGCCGAGAGCCGGCTGCGCCGGCGGCGGGACCGGCTCCTGGACGGCTGCGAACGCGTGCTGGTGCCGACCCCCGCCGAGCGGGCCGAACTCGCCCGCGCCCTCGGGCCGCACCGGGTCGCCCTGCTGCGCCGCGGCATCGACCACCAGCGCTTCCGACCCGACCCCGGCGCTCGCGCCCGGCTCGGCCGCGAGTACGGCGTGCCGGCCGACCGTCCGCTGGTGCTGTTCGCGGGACGGCTGGACGCGACCAAGGGTGTGCCGCTGCTGACCGAGAGCGTGCGGCTGCTGCGGGAGCGCGGGCGTGCCGTGCACCTCGTCATGGCCGGCTCCGGCGCGGAGGCCGGGCCCGTCCGGCGCGCCCTCGGCGCCGGCGTCAGCCTCCTCGGCCCGCTCCCGCAGGACCGGTTGGCCCGGGTGTACGCCGGCTGTGACGTCTTCGCGTTCCCGTCCCGTACGGAGACCTGCGGCAACGTCGTCGCCGAGGCGATGGCCAGCGGCCTCGCGGTCGTCCTGCCCGAGGGCGCGCGCACGACACAGTGGCTGACCGCACCGGGCCGGGACGGCATCGTCGTACGCCACGACGACCCGGGGGAGTGGGCGGACGCCCTCGACACGCTCCTCGGCCACCCCCGCCTGCTCTCGGCGGTACGCCGCCACGCGGCCACCACGGCCCGCGACACCCACCCCACCTGGGACCGCGTCCTGACGGAAGACCTCCTCCCTGCCTGGCTCCCGGGCGTACGGCCGCGCCCCTGACGTTCACCGGTCACCGTCCCCGCGGCCCGCGCCGCACGTCACCGCCCTTCGCCGGCTCCCCGCCCCCGCAACGCCGCGATCACCGGCGACGAATCCAGCCTCGCGATCCCCGCCGCCACCAGCGCCAACCCCGTCACCGTCACGGCCGACACCGGCCACCCCGTGTGGATCGTCTCGCCGAAGACCGCCGTGCCCACCGTCACGGCGACCACCGGCTCCGTCGCGTCCAGGACCGTCATGCTCGCCGCGAGCGGGCCCTGCTGGAAGGCGCTCTGGATGAGGAGCAGGCCGCCGATGCTGGCGAGGATCAGGGCGTAGGTCTGCCAGGCCGCCAGCGCCGCGAGCAGGCCGTGGCGGAGCCGGTCCACCGTCGCCGCGAGGAGGACGGACTGGGTGCCCATCACCGCCCCCGCCGCCAGCGCCGTCGCCGAGGCCCGCCAGGGGCCGGACAGCAGCCGTGCCGTCGCCAGCGCACAGCACACCAGCGCGGCCGTCGCACCCAGCACCAGCAGCCAGGACAGCAAGTCCGCCGCATCCGGCCGCCCACCGTGCGGTCGGGCCGAGACCAGGGCCAGCACCAGCCCGGCCGCCACCGCGAGGGTGCCGAACCACTCGCGGTACCCCAGCCGCATCCGGTGCAGCCACGCCGACAGCGGTACGGCGAAGACCAGCTCGGCGACGATCAGCGGCTGCACCAGACTGAGCGGCCCGTACGCCAGTGCCAGCGACTGGAAGCCGTAGGCGAGCACGGCCAGTCCGATGCCGCCCAGCCACACGGGATCGCGGGCCAGATGGGCCAGCAGGCGCGGCGACAGCGCCTCGGTGTCCGGGCGCCCGCCCGCGGCCCACTGCTGGAGCACTCCGGCCACGGCGAAGCAGACGCCGGCGGTGAGGGAGGCCAGGACCGCGATCGGCATGCCGGGTGCGGGGAGCTAGTCGGTCGTCCGCCGGGACGGCGCGCCCTGCGTCGCGCCCCGGGTGTGGATGTACAGCGCCCGGCGGTCGCCGACGTCGAGGTGCTGCGGCAGGGGCAGCTCGTAGCGCACCGGCCGGCCGTGGTCGGCGAACTGCCGGCGCGGGTTGTAGACCTGGTTGAACTTCCACAGCATGCGGGCGAAGTTCGTCTGGCCGTGCAGCAGGTTGCCGGTCAGGACCCGGGCCGCTCCCACGGCGGTGCGCAGGCCCAGGTGCTTGCGGTTGATGACGGCCTGGGTGCGCACCAGTTCCTCGTAGAAGCGCTCCAGGGGGAGCGTCGTGGGCACGACCGCGTGCTGGATGTCGAAGAGGCGGTAGTCACGGGTGGTCAGGCGCCGCGACTCGGTGTGCCAGATCTCCGTACCGGGATACGGCGTCATCACCGTGAAGTGGACGATCTCCGGCACCGCCAGCGCGAAGTCCCGTACCACCCGGAAGCGTTCCTCGTCCCAGGACGGGTCCACGATCAGGTTGATGGCGACCTTGATGCCGAGGCGGCGGGCCGTCTGAAGGGCGCGGAAGTTCTCGTCGGGGCTGACCCGCTTGCGGTACAGGTCCAGGCCCTCCGCGTCGATGGCCTCCATCCCGAGGAACATGTACTTCAGCCCCAGCCGGGCCCACCGCTCGAAGACCTCCGGATGGCGCAGCAGGACGTCGCTGCGGGTCTCCAGGTAGTAGCGCTTGCGGATCCGCCGCCTCTCCACCTCCGCCGCGATGGCGTCCCCGTGCTCGGGCCGGATGAAGGCCACGTCGTCGACGATGAAGACGTTCGGCTCCCGGATGTTCGCCAGGTCCTCGGCCGCCGCCTCGGGTGACGCCTTGCGGTAGCTGCGGCCGTAGAACGTCCACGCCGAGCAGAACGAGCAGTCCCACGGACAGCCGCGCGTGAACTCGATGGAGGCGCACGGGTCCAGCTCGCCGATGAAGTACCGCCGGCGGGCGCGCATCAGGTCGCGAGCGGGCAGCGGCGCGTCGATGCCGTGCAGCATCAGCGGCGCGGGACCCCGGCCGGCGGCCGTGACGACGCCGGGCACGCCCGCCACGCCCCCGTCACGAACCGCCTCCAGCAGCGGCCCGATCGCCGGTTCGCCCTCGCCGCGCACCACCGCGTCCACCGCCCCCTCGGCCTGCTCCAGCACGTCCTCGGCGACGAAGGAAACGCTGTGCCCGCCCAGGAACACGAAGCAGCCCGGCACCGCCCGCTTCACCTCCGCGGCCAGTTCGATCGCCTCCGGGATGTTCGCCAGGTAATTCAGCGAGATGCCGAGGGCCTCCGGCCGGAAGGACCGGACCTCGCCGCGCAGCGTCTTGCGGCTCAGCACCTGAAGGTCCACGACCCGCACCTCGTGACCGGCGTCGCGGGCCGCGCCCGCCACGCGTTCGAGGCCCAGGGGCTCGAGCCGCAGGAAGATCTCGGAGTACATCAGGGCGCTGGGATGGACGAGCAGCACGCGCATGGTCACCTCGTCGGGGAGCCGTACCTGACACGGGTGCCCCCTACGTAACCCGGCGCGGCCGGTCCGTGTACCGCCCATACCGCCGCCTGGCGGCACCGGGCGGCACGCAGGGGTGGTCCTTTCGCATCCCGTGCGCGGGGGCCCGGCCCGTAGACCGCCCCACGCAGCGCGCCCGCCGGACGGTGAGCCGGGCCCGCCGCGACGGCCTCAGCACTGGCGCGGGACCCCGCGGTGGCGGTGTCCTGGAAGACGAGGTTCCGTTTCAAGGGACCGGCATGGAGACAGACGAGGTTCCGTTCCCAGGAACCGCACGGCGACAGCCGAGACCACGGCGGACGTACAGCGCAGGGAGACCGACCGATGACACTCACCGGCTCCGGCTCGGCCTACGACCCACCGGCGGGCGCCGCCCCACGCCGCCCTGCAGCCCCCTCCCCGGCGGGCGAGCACGGGCCGCCGCGGCGGCTGGACCGGCGCGTGGCCCTCGTCACCGGGGCCTCCTCGGGCATCGGGGCGGCCACGGCACGGCGGTTCGCCATGGACGGCTGGCAGCTGCTCCTCACCGGGCGCGACCGGCACCGCCTGGAGCGGACGGCGTCCGGCACCTCGGCCGTCGTGCTGCCCGCCGACCTCGCCGCCCCGGACGGTCCGCGCCTGCTGGCCCAGTCCGCGCTGCACAGGACCGGACGGGTCGACGTCCTGGTCGCCGGGGCGGGCATCGGCTGGGCCGGCCCGTTCGCCGCCATGCCGCACACCGACATCGACCGGGTGCTGACCCTGGACCTCAACGCCACGCTCCACCTCGTGCGCGAGGTGCTGCCCTCCATGATCGCGGCCGGGCAGGGCCGGGTGGTGCTGATCGGCTCGATCGCGGGCTGCGTGGGTGTACGGGAGGAAGCGGTGTACTCCGCCGCCAAGGCCGCCCTGGCCGCCTTCTCCGAGGCGCTGCGCCAGGAACTGCGCGGCACGGGCGTGGGCGTGACCCTCGTGGTGCCCGGGCCCGTCGACACGGCCTTCTTCGCCCGCCGCGGCAAGCCCTACGACCGCTCCCACCCCCGGAAGGTCTCGCCCGGCCGCGTCGCCGGCGCCGTCTGGGACGCCGTGCGCGAGGACCGCGACCAGGTCTACGTCCCCGCCTGGCTGGCCCTCCCGGACCGCCTCCGCGCCCTGGCCCCGGGGGTGTTCAGACGCCTGCTGAACCGCTTCGGCTGACCCGGTCCCACCTGTGGGGCGCTTTCCGCCGTTCGGGTCACTCCGGCCGGATCCTCCGTTCAGGTGACCGCCTCCCCGTGGTAGGGCATGGGCATGACTCCCCAGCGTCGCGTCTTCTCCCGCCGTACGGCAGAGGCCGCCGCCCCTCTCCGCCCCGGCCGTCGCGCCATGCTGCTCGCGGCCGCGGCCCTGGCGGCGACCGGCGGCGCGACGCCCGGGCCCCGCGGCGCCGACGCTCAAGGCCCCGAGGCCGACGTCGGCGCCGACCCGTACGACACCCTCCGCCGGCGCTGGCTCGCCATCGCCCTCGGCACCGGCTACGACCCGGCCGCGCAGCCGTACGCCTCCCGCCTCGCCGAGACCGGCGAACTCGCCCGCGCCCTGCTCTCCACCATGGCCCCGGCGGCGGACTCCCTCTGGCCCGGCCACCCCTTCGACCCGCCGGCCGGCATCACCATGAGCTACAGCCGCCTGTGGACCATGACCCAGGCCTACGTCCAGCAGGGCACCGGCTCGACCGCCGACCCGGACCTCCTCACCGGCGTCCTGCGCGGCCTCGACCACCTCTCCGCCACGGTCTACAACCCCGCCACCACCCGCTACGGCAACTGGTGGGAATGGCAGATCGGCAGCCCGCGCCTGCTCACCGACATCACGGCCGCCCTGTACGACCAGCTGGGCGACGCCCGGATCCGGGCCGTCTGCGCCGCCGTCGACCACTTCGTGCCCGACTCGGCCCTCGGCGACTACTCCGGCACGTCCACCGGTGCCAACCGGGTCGACCTGTGCCGCTCCGTCGCCCTGCGCGGCGTCCTGGGCCGCGACCCGGCCAAGATCGCCCTCGCCCGCGACGCGCTCTCCCCGGTCTTCGCGTACGTCACCCGGGGCGACGGCCTCTACGCCGACGGCTCCTTCGTCCAGCACAGCTGGGTCGCCTACTCGGGCACCTACGGCCAGGTCGTGCTCGACGGCCTGGGCCGCCTCTTCGCCCTGCTCGCCGGATCCGACTGGGAGGTCACCGACCCGAACCGGCAGATCGTCCTCGACAGCGTCGAGCACGCCTACGCACCGCTCATCCTCGACGGGCTCGTCATGGACAGCGTCAACGGCCGCGCCATCAGCCGCGGACTCCTGGCCTCGGACGACCGCAAGGTCATGCGCAGCGACCACTTCCACGGCCGGCAGCTCATCGCGGCCATCGCGCTCCTCGCGGCCGGGGCGAGCCCGGCGGAACGCGACCGCTGGCACGCCCGTGTCAAGGGCTGGATCGAACGGGACACCGTCACCCCGGTCCTGACGGCACGCCAGTTCGGCGTCGCCGACCTGGCCCGGCTGCACGCGATCGCCGCCTCGCCCGGGCCGGCCGCACCCGAACCCACCGGCCACCGCCTCTTCGCCGCCATGGACCGCGCCGTCCACCGCCGCCCCGGCTTCACCGTGAACCTCGCCATGGCCAGCGACCGCATCGCCCACTACGAGTGCGGCAACGGCGAGAACCCGCGCGGCTGGCACACGGGCGCCGGGATGGTCTCCTGGTGGGCCGGCGCGAGCGACCAGTACACGGACTGGTTCTGGCCGACCGTGGACTGGTACCGCCTGCCCGGCACCACCGTCTCCACCAAGCGCCTCGCCGACCGGGAAGGCGGCGAGTGGGGCACGGCCCGCCCGGACGCGCGCTGGGTCGGCGGCACCACCGACGGCGAGTACGCCGCGCTCGGCCAGCACCTCAAGGGCCTCGGCTCCACGCTCCAGGCCCGCAAGTCCTGGTTCTTCGTCGCGGACGCGGTGATTTGCCTGGGCGCCGGGATCAGCTGCGCCGACGGCGTCCCGGTGGAGACGGTCGTCGACAACCGCAACCTCGGCGAGAACGGCACCCAGACCTTCGTACGGGGCCCGGACTGGGCCCACCTGGAGGACCACGGCGGCTGGATCCTGCTCGACGGCGAGCCGAAGGCGCTGCGCGAGGACCGCACCGGCGCCTGGTCCGACATCAACACCGGCGGTACGAGGGAGCGGCGCACCCGCCGCTGGCAGACCCTCTGGATCGACCACGGCACCGACCCGGAGGACGCCACGTACGCCTACGTCCTCATGCCCGGCGCGTCCCGCCGCGCGGTCGCGCGCCGCGCCGCCGACCGTCACTGGATGTCGGTCCTCGCCAACGACGCCGGCCGTCAGGCGGTCGGCGTGCCCTCGCTCGGCCTGACCGCCGCGAACTTCTGGCGCGCCGGCACGGCGGGCCCGCTCACCGCATCCGCCGGCGCGAGCGTGCTGACCGTCCGCCGGGGCCGTACGGCTACCCTCTGCGTGAGCGAACCGCCCCGCACGGGGCAACCGCTGGAGATCACCTGGAACCGCCCCGTCCGCCGGGTCACCCACACGGACGAGACGGTCGACGTACTCTCCACAGGCCACCGGCTGCGGGTGCGCGTCACCCCCGGGGAGGCATGCGCCACCCACGTCTGTGAGGTGACTCTCGCCTGACGGCTTTGTCGGACCCCTACAAGCAACCCGCCCTCTGAGCAGTCAGAAGGGCTGCACCCCGCCATGGTTCTGTTCAGGGGTACCAGGAAAACACGCCGGAGACTGTGAGGAGTCGACGGCCCGCATTCCTTGGTTGGCTTCGTAAGGTCGCTACATGACCGTTTTGGATGAGGCGCCGGGTGAGCCGACCGACGCGCGCGGACGCGTGGCCGAACTGCACGAGATCCGTGCGCAGGCGGTGGCCGGACCGAGCGAGAAGGCGACCGAGGCGCAGCACGCCAAGGGCAAGCTGACCGCGCGGGAGCGCATCGAACTCCTCCTCGACCCGGACTCCTTCCGCGAGGTCGAGCAGCTGCGCCGGCACCGGGCCACCGGCTTCGGCCTGGAGGCCAAGAAGCCGTACACCGACGGTGTGATCACCGGCTGGGGCACGGTGGAGGGCCGGACGGTCTTCGTCTACGCCCATGACTTCCGCATCTTCGGCGGTGCGCTGGGCGAGGCCCACGCCACGAAGATCCACAAGATCATGGACATGGCCATCGCGGCCGGTGCGCCCCTGGTTTCCCTGAACGACGGCGCGGGCGCCCGCATCCAGGAGGGCGTCTCCGCGCTCGCCGGTTACGGCGGCATCTTCCAGCGCAACACCAGGGCGAGCGGAGTCATCCCGCAGATCTCGGTGATGCTCGGCCCGTGCGCGGGCGGCGCGGCCTACAGCCCGGCCCTGACCGACTTCGTCTTCATGGTCCGTGACACCTCGCAGATGTTCATCACCGGCCCCGACGTCGTCAAGGCGGTCACCGGCGAGGAGATCACCCAGAACGGCCTCGGCGGCGCGGACGTCCACGCCGAGACGTCCGGCGTCTGCCACTTCGCCTACGACGACGAAGAGACCTGCATCGCCGAGGTCCGCTACCTGCTGTCCCTCCTCCCGCAGAACAACCGCGAGAACCCGCCCCGCGCCGAGTCGACGGACCCCGCCGACCGCCGCAGCGACGTCCTCCTGGACCTGGTCCCGGCGGACGGCAACCGGCCGTACGACATGGCCAAGGTCATCGAGGAGATCGTCGACGACGGCGACTACCTGGAGGTCCACGAGCGCTGGGCCCGCAACATCATCTGCGCGCTGGGCCGGATGGACGGCCAGGTCGTCGGCATCATCGCCAACCAGCCGCAGGTGCTCGCCGGTGTCCTGGACATCGAGGCCTCCGAGAAGGCGGCCCGCTTCGTCCAGATGTGCGACGCCTTCAACATCCCGATCGTCACTCTTCTGGACGTCCCCGGCTTCCTCCCGGGCGTCGACCAGGAGCACGGTGGCATCATCCGCCACGGCGCGAAGCTCCTCTACGCCTACTGCAACGCGACCGTGCCGAGGATCTCGCTGATCCTGCGCAAGGCCTACGGAGGTGCGTACATCGTCATGGACAGCCAGTCCATCGGCGCGGACCTCACCTACGCCTGGCCGACCAACGAGATCGCCGTCATGGGCGCGGAGGGTGCGGCCAACGTCATCTTCCGCCGCCAGATCGCCGACGCCGAGGACCCCGAGGCCATGCGGGCCCGCATGGTCAAGGAGTACAAGTCCGAGCTGATGCACCCCTACTACGCGGCGGAGCGCGGCCTGGTCGACGACGTCATCGACCCCGCGGAAACCCGCGAGGTGCTGATCAAGTCCCTCGCGATGCTCCAGACCAAGCACGCCGACCTGCCCTCCCGCAAGCACGGCAACCCTCCGCAGTAACCTGGCGGACATCTCATCCACGGAGACTGAGACCCATGGACATCCCTGACATCCGCGTCGAGAAGGGCCACGCCGAGCCCGAGGAAGTCGCCGCCATCACGGCGATCCTCCTGGCGCGCGCCGCCGCCCGCCCCACGGACCCGACCCCGGCCCACCGAGGCCGCATCAAGGCAGGCTGGCGCCGCCTGGAACGCGAGCCGGGCTTCAGGGCCCCGCACAGCTGGCGCTGACCCTTCCAACGCGCTGACGGCCCCGTTCTCCTCCGGGAGGGCGGGGCCGTCGCTGTCAGCGGAAGTCGAGGGAGGCGTCGAATTCGAGCAGGCTGAGGTAGTTCACCTGCGGGCCGAGGCGCAGCTCGCGGAGATCCGGCAGGCAGCGGCGCGAGCAGGGAGCCGTCCGGCAGCCGCTCCAGGAGCCGGGCCACCTCCGCGCCGAGCGTGACCGTCCGGGCCAGCAGCTCGGCCGCCGCCCGTTCCTCGAACACCGGCAGGCTCCGCACGATCCGCACGTAGTGCTCGCCGCACTCGGCGAACAGCACCTCGTACAGCCGGGACTCCGCCTCGGGATCACGGCCTGCCTGCCGGACTCGTCCAGCCCCCGGATCTCGTGCTCCAGATACGGCTCCAGCCGGTCGAAGACGGCGTCGGTGAGAGCTCCGCCAACGACAGATGCCGCTCCTGCTGCCGCCGCCTGCCGCCCAGCCACAGGTCGGCCGCCGTCTTCGCCACGGTCGTGCCCAGCCGCAACGCCGCCGCCATCGCGCCCCCCTTCCGTGAAACACCTGCGGCCCCCACTCCTCCCACAGGAGGAACGGGGGCCGCGAGGCGAACGTGCCGATTACCGCAGGCGGGCCATCAGCGCGTGCTCGACCAGCGTGATCAGCGCCGACTTCGCGTCCGCGCGGTGGCGGGCGTCCGTCGTGATGATCGGCGTGTCGGGGCCGATCTGGAGGGCTTCGCGGACCTCGTCCGGCGTGTACGGCTGCTGGCCGTCGAAGCCGTTCAGCGCGATCACGAACGGCAGGCCGCTGTTCTCGAAGTAGTCGACGGCCGGGAAGCAGTCGGCGAGACGCCTCGTGTCGACCAGCACGATCGCGCCGATGGCGCCGCGCACCAGGTCGTCCCACATGAACCAGAAGCGGTCCTGTCCCGGCGTACCGAACAGGTACAGGATCAGGTCCTGGTCCAGGGTGATACGGCCGAAGTCCATGGCGACCGTCGTGGTCGTCTTGTCCCCGGTGTGGGTGAGGTCGTCGATGCCGGCCGAAGCTGACGTCATGACGGCCTCGGTACGCAGCGGGTTGATCTCCGAGACGGCCCCGACGAACGTGGTCTTGCCCACGCCGAAGCCACCCGCCACCACGATCTTCGCCGAGGTGGTGGAGCGGGAAGGACCGCCGCTAGAGCTTGCGAAGTCCACTGAGCACCCTTTCGAGCAGTGTCACGTCTGGCTGGCCGCCGGCGTTCTCGTCGCCGCCGGGCTGATGGATGGCGACCAGTCCCGCCTCCGCCAAGTCGGCGACGAGGATCCTGGCCACGCCGAGGGGGATCGTGAGGAGCGCCGAGATCTCGGCGACCGACTTGATTTCCCGGCAGAGGTTGCAGATCCGCTGATGCTCGGGCAACTGGCCCTGCATCTGGTGCGGCTGCGCAGTGGTGTGCACCAGCGCCTCGATGGCGAGCTGGTAACGCGGGCGGGTCCGGCCACCGGTCATGGCGTACGGACGCACCAGCGGGTTGTTCGACGCCCCTGCGGGCGCCGGCTCTGGGGTGCGGCGCTGCGGCTGCACGGGCTGGATGCGCGGGGCCGGCGGCTGGTCGTACGGCGACGGGCCGGGGCCCTGTGGCGCGTACGGCTGCCGGTGGCTCGGTGCGGAGGGGAAGTTGTAACGGTTCGGGTTCTGCCCACCGTCGCCCTGGCCCTGGGCAGGGCCGTACGACCAGTTGCCCGAAGACGAACCGCCTGGGGGTGTTGCCACTTTCTCCTCCTCCGACTGTGCCTGGCACCCATCGCTGTGGAGCCGCGTCCCGAAACCTTACGGCCACGGGACGCCAAAACGCACCGTCCGTCTGTTAGTTGAGCAGGCTCCCCTGGAGCTCCGCGCGAAGGTCCGGTGTCAGGACCGTACCGGCTCGGTCAACCAGCAGCGCCATCTCGTATCCGATGAGGCCGATGTCCGCCTCCGGATGTGCGAGAACCGCGAGCGACGAGCCGTCGGAGATGGACATGATGAACAGGAATCCCCGCTCCATCTCCACAACCGTCTGATTGACGCTTCCGCCCTCGAAGATCCGGGAGGCGCCTGCCGTCAGAGACGTCAGACCGGAGGCGACGGCCGCGAGCTGGTCGGCGCGGTCGCGGGGGAAGCCTTCGGACATCGCCAGAAGGAGTCCGTCGGCGGAGACCACCACCGTGTGGGACACCCCCGGGGTGTTGTCCACGAAGTTGGTGATCAACCAGTTCAGGTTCTGTGCCGCCTGGCTCATCGGGCTCACACTAACGCTCCTGGTTGTAGGTGCTGTCAGGACCGAAGCCCTGGCCGTTCGTTTCACTGCCTGCGTTGCGTCCGCGCTGTACGCCGCGACGCAGGTTGCTCAGCCTGCCCCGGACGTCCTCCGGGGCGCGGGAGACCTGTGGGCCTCCCTGGGGAGTGCTCTCGGCGGAACCCTCGATCAGGTTGGCCTTGGGCACCCGCCTCGGCAGGCCGGAGGAGGTGACCCCGCCCGCCTTGGGCTTCCGGAGCTGCGAGGCCTGCTGCCACCGCTCGTCGTTCGCCGAGCGCCAGTCGCTGTCGCCGTTGCTCTCCGGGGTGGAGGCCGAGGCCGGAGGCTCCTGGCTCGCGTGCCGGGCGCCGCCCGCGCCGTTCGCACCGTTCGCGGCGGACCCGCGGCGGGGAAGCCCGGCGTCGGTCAGCGAGGGTGCGGCGGAGTGGGCCGGTCCCGGACGGTCGAAGCCTACGCGGTCCTGCTCACTCGCGTCAGCGGCCTGCGCGGATTCCGTTTCCTGGGCCTGAGAAGGGTACTGGCTCGGGTAGCCGTTCTGGTAACCGTCCTGCTGCGGCCAGTCGTCCTGGTGGCGCCGCTGCTCGAAGGCGGGGAAGCTGCCGGGCCCGCCCGAGCCCGGCGCCGAGTGCTCCTCCTGCGCCGGCTCCGCATAGGAGGAGGGGTCCGGGTAGCCGCCGTTCGGCGAGAAGGTGTCGTTCTGCGGCAGACCGCCGTTCGGCGCGTAGTACTGCTCGTCGTACGCGCCCCGCTGCGGCTCCTCGTAAGCCGTCTGCCGCTGCTCCTCGTACGACGCCCGCTGCTGCTCCTCGTACGGTGCCTGACGGTCGTACGCGGCGGGCTGGTCGGGGTATCCGGTCTGGCCGGTGTCGTAGCCCTGGCCGGTGTCGTAGCCCTGCCGGCCGTGGAACTCCTCGGCGTACCCGGACGTCTCGGCCTGTTCCTGGGCGTTCTGGCCGGGCAGGGCGGGCTGCCCGTGCGACTGGGCCTCCAGGGCCGCCCGGCGCTCCTCACGCATCAGGGAGCGGCCGACGGGGTCCAGCTCGCGTATGTCGTCGGGGACGTCGGCGTAGCGGCTGTCGTCGAAGCCGAGCTCCGCCGCCGTGCGCATGGGCTGCTGGCTGAAGTTCTCGCCGCCGCCGAAGTTCTGCTCGGGGATGATCTGCGAGACGGTGAACTCGTCACGGTCCACGTGCTGCTCGCCGCCACCACCGTGGGTGATCGCGTCGGGCAGCATGACCAGCGAGGTCGTGCCGGCCTGCTCGCCCGAGGGGCGCAGCTGGACGCGGATGCCGTGCCGGTCGGACAGCCGGCCGACCACGAACAGGCCCATGCGCTGCGAGATCGCGGCGTCCACGGTCGGCGGGTTGGCCAGCTTGTGGTTGATGTCCGCGAAGTCCTCGGCGGTCAGGCCGATGCCCTTGTCGTGGATCTCGATCATGACCCGGCCGTCGGGGAGACGGGTGGCGGTCACACGGACCTTGGTCTGCGGGGAGGAGAACGTCGTCGCGTTCTCCAGCAGCTCGGCGAGCAGGTGCACGAGGTCGGTCACGGCCCGGCCGTGGATCTCGGCCTCGGGGACGCCCGACAGCTCGATGCGCTCGTACTGCTCCACCTCGGAGGAGGCGGCGCGCAGCACGTCGACCAGCGGGACCGGCTGGTCCCAGCGGCGGCCGGGCTCCTCACCGGCGAGGACGAGGAGGTTCTCGCCGTTGCGGCGCATACGGGTCGCGAGGTGGTCCAGCTTGAAGAGGTTCTCCAGCTGGTCCGGGTCGGCCTCGTTGTTCTCCAGGTCGGTGATCAGGGTCAGCTGGCCCTCGATCAGCGACTGGTTGCGGCGCGAGAGGTTGGTGAAGATCGCGTTGATGTTGCCCCGCAGCAGCGCCTGCTCGGCGGCGAGCCGGACGGCCTCGCGGTGGACCTGGTCGAAGGCGCGGGCGACCTCGCCGATCTCGTCCGTGGTGGTGATCGGGATGGCCTGGACGCGGGTGTCGACGCGTCCGGGGTCGGTGCGGGAGAGCTGGTCGACGAGCATCGGCAGGCGCTGCTCGGCGATGCCGAAGGCGGCGTTGCGCAGCTGGCGCATCGAGCGGCTCATCTGGCGGGCCACCGCGCCGGCCAGGATGAAGGCCAGGAGCAGCGCGACCACGACGGCGGCACCGGTGATGTAG
Organism: Streptomyces chartreusis NRRL 3882; assembly: GCF_900236475.1. Taxonomy (GTDB): domain Bacteria; phylum Actinomycetota; class Actinomycetes; order Streptomycetales; family Streptomycetaceae; genus Streptomyces; species Streptomyces chartreusis_D. The sequence goes on along the minus strand of NZ_LT963352.1, from coordinate 2,624,275 downwards.
GCGTCGCGCTGGGCGTCGTCGGCGATGTCGGAGGCTTCGCTCACGGCCTTGTCGGCCATGTCCGCCTCGATCTTCTCGTAGGCGTTGAACTTGAGCGTGTTGACCGCCCACCAGTTCTCGGCGGTGATGCCCCTCTCGGCGAGGGCGGCACGGGCGCTCGGGTCCGTGGTCTGCAGCGTCGCGACGGCGGAGACCATCGTCTCCGGCTTGGACGGCGGGGCGACGTAGTCCGGGTTCTTGGCCTTGGCCTCCCGGGCCAGCGCGGCGCCGTCGGTCCTGATCTTCGCCTCGGCCGCCTTGAGCTTGGCCGCGTCCTCCTCGGTACCGCCGCCGATGTACTCCTCGACGGCGATGCGCTCGAGGTAGGCGTACGAGGACAGGGCGATGCGCTGACTGGCCAGGTTGCCCTCGTCCGGGCCCGGCTTGGTCAGGATGTGCATGCCGATGGAGCGCTGCAGCGACAGGGCCGCCTTGGTGAGCTCGATGGCGTAGACGGTCCGGCCGTAGCTGGTGATGTTGCCGGTGCCGAGGCCCAGCTCGTTGGCGAACTCCGTCAGCGGGTGGGCGACCTCGACGTAGCCCTCTTCGGTCTGCACGCCCTTGAGCTTGGAGGTGTACGCGACCTGGCGCAGCGTCTGGAGCTTCGGCTCCGCCTCGCGGAACAGCTTCAGACGGCGCTCCAGGCCGGGCTTGGCCGGCATGTTCTGGGCCGCGGCGTCGAAGGCGTCGGCCGCCTCGTCGGTGGCCTTGCGGACCTGGGCGACGGTCGCCTTGTCCTGGGCGGTCTGGGCGCTGCCCTTCAGCAGGGGCGCCGCGGAGGTGTCGCGCTCGTTGTACAGGGCGTTGGCGTACAGCAGGGAGGCCCGCACCAGACGCGCGGTGTTCTCCGCGTCCTCGGCCTCCTGCCAGGTGTCGATCGAGCTCTTCACCTGGAAGCCGCCCATGACGAGGCCGACCAGCACGGGTATGAGCAGGATCGCGTTGAGCCTGGTCGCCACACGCCAGTTGCGCGGGGAGAGACGGCCGCCGCTCTGGGCGGGCGCGGCCGTCGGCTCCGAACCGGGCACGGGGGCGGGCGCCGCTGTGCGCGGCGGCGGGGTGAAGTTGCCCCGGGCCGACGGCTCGGGACTGTTCTTGCTTCGCCTCACTCGACCAACAACCTCTCGGCGGTCGGCACCAACGTTGTGCCGCAGTTTCTCAGAGCCCGGTACGCCATCGACTGACGTGTGCGCCATTGACTATTGGGCAGTTCAGGCATTCCAGCACGACGACCTGCGCTCTTCCAAACAGTCCGGGGTGGGGATTCCGAGGGATGTAAGCCCCAGATAAAACGGTCATAAAGAGCGAGCCCCGCCAAAAGGCGGGGCGATTGTGCGCGCAGCGAGACCGGATGTGCGCGACGCGTGGCCGTACCACCGGATTCCTCTGCCGAAACGTTATGAACACCTTGGCCGACCGTGTCAAAGGACACAGTCGGCTCCGGTACATCTACGACAACTGCCGTATGGTGCTTCCGAATTGGGTGCTACCTCAGCCGTGCCATCAGAGCGTGCTCGACCAGCGTGATCAGCGCACTCTTCGCGTCGGACCGGTGCCGGGCGTCCGTCGTGATGATGGGGGTGTCGGGGCCGATCTGGAGGGCTTCCCGCACCTCATCGGGGGTGTAGGGCTGCTGACCGTCGAAGCCGTTGAGGGCGATGACGAAGGGCAGGCCGCTGTTCTCGAAGTAGTCGACGGCCGGGAAGCAGTCGGCGAGACGGCGGGTGTCCACCAGGACGACGGCACCGATGGCGCCGCGCACCAGGTCGTCCCACATGAACCAGAAGCGGTCCTGGCCCGGCGTACCGAACAGGTACAGGATCAGGTCCTGGTCCAGGGTGATACGGCCGAAGTCCATGGCCACCGTGGTGGTGGTCTTGTCCCCGGTGTGGGTGAGGTCGTCGATACCCGCGCTGGCGGAGGTCATCACGGCCTCGGTACGCAGCGGGTTGATCTCCGAGACGGCACCGACGAACGTGGTCTTGCCGACACCGAAGCCGCCCGCCACCACGATCTTCGCGGAGGTGGTGGAGCGACCCGCGTCAGAGCTTGCGAAGTCCACTGAGCACCCTTTCGAGCAGTGTCACGTCCGGCGCGCCGGTGGCCTCGTCGCCGCCCGGCTGGTGGATCGCGACGAGACCGGCCTCCGCGAGGTCCGCGACCAGGATCCGGGCCACACCGAGCGGCATGTTGAGCAGCGCCGAGACCTCGGCGACCGACTTCACCTCACGGCACAGGTGGCAGATGCGCTGGTGCTCCGGGAGCAGCCCCATGAGCGCCGCGGGGTCGGCGGTCGTACTGATCAGTGCCTCGATGGCCAACTGGTAACGCGGCCGGGTCCGGCCGCCGGTCATGGCGTACGGCCGTACCAGCGGCTGGTCGCCCTCGTCCTCGTACGGCTCCGCGTACGGATCATGAGAGGCGGGGGGCGGGGTCATGGGTCCTCCGGGCGGGACAGCAAGTCGGTTCAGTCGAGCCGTCTGACGAGGCCTGTGGGGGGTGTGTGGCGGCCGGACGGTGATGTGGTGAGACGGGTGGTGCCGGGGCCGATCAATGGAGCAGACTGCCTTGGAGCTCAGCTCGCAGGTCGGGGGTGAGGACCGCGCCCGCGCGGTCGACCAGGAGCGCCATCTCGTAGCCGACGAGGCCGATGTCACAGTCGGGGTGAGCGAGGACGGCCAGCGACGAGCCGTCCGAGATGGACATGAGGAACATGAATCCCCGCTCCATCTCCACGACCGTCTGCGCGACGTCGCCCCCCTCGAAGATCCGGGAGGCGCCTGCCGTCAGGGACGTCAGACCGGAGGCGACGGCCGCGAGCTGGTCCGCGCGGTCGCGCGGAAAGCCCTCCGACAGCGCCAGGAGGAGACCGTCGGCGGACACGACGACGGTGTGGGACACCCCGGGGGTGTTGTCCACGAAGTTGGTGATCAACCAGTTGAGGTTCTGTGCCGCCTGGCTCATCGGACTCAACTAACGCTCCTGCTGGTGAGAGGGCCGAGGGAAGCTGCCGGTCTGGGTGGACCCGGCCTGACGACCCTGTGCAATACCGCGGCGGAGATTGGTCAGCCGACCGCGTACGTCATCGGGGGCACGCGAGATCTGCGGACCGCTCTGCTGGGGCTGCTGCTGCGCCGTGCCCGGAACGAGGTTCGCCCGGGGCACCCGGCGCGGCAGGCCGGAGGTGGTGACACCGCCGGCCGCGGGCTGGCGGACGCGCTCGGCCTGGCGGACGAGGTCGTCGTTCGGCGAGCTGCGCCAGCCGGCGGAGGCGGACCGCTGGGGACCGCCGGTCTCCTGCGGCTGCTGCGGGGCCGGAGCGGAGCCGTTGCTCTGCGCCGGCTGCTGCTGCTCCTGCTGCCCGTGGAACCAGTTGGTCTCGAGGGTGTCGTACAGCGGCGTACGCCCGTCGCCCGGACCGGTCGCCGGCGGCAGGGCCTCGGGCTCCTGCCGCGTGGGCCGTCCCTGCGGGGCGGGCGGACGCGGGGCGCCGAAGTCGGCCCCGCCGCGGGCGCCGTTGACCTGCGGCCGCTCGAACTGGCCCGTGCCCGCGGGGTCGGCCGGGGTGGCCGGACCGGGGAGGGTGGGCCGGCCGGAGCCGTTGTCCTGGCGCGGCGCGGGGTACTGCCCGGTCGAGCCGTTGTCGTAGGACTGCGGAGCCGGGTACTGCCCGGTCGAGCCGCTGTCCTGGCGCTGAGCCGGGTACTGGTCGGTCGAGCCGTTGTCGTAGGACTGCGGGGCCGCGTACTGGCCCGTCGTGGACGACGGGTCGCGGCGGCCGCCCGGGGCGCCGAAGACGTCCGGGCGGACGAACTGGCCCGAGCCCTGCGAGCCGTCCGTGCCGGGAAGGCCGAACCGGTCCGAGCGCTGGGGGCCGCGCGGGCCGAAGTCGGCCGGAGAGCCGGGGCCCTGCCGGTCGTCGTCGCGCGGGACGGCGGGGATCTCCGCCGTCGAGCCCGGGCCCTGCCGGTCGTCGATCCGAGGCATCGGAGAGGTCCGGGAGGCATCCGGCTCCTCGTGCCCGCGCGGGGTGTCCAGCGAGGCACGCGGCACCGACGGCTGGGCGTTCTCGTCGCTCCAGCTCGGCACGCGGGGCTGCGATTCACCGCCGCCGGGCAGCTCGGCCCGCGGACCGCCGCGCGGCGGCAGCTGCGGCCGACGACCCTGGCCCTGGCCCTGCTCGGAGTTGCCCGGGCGCTGCGCACCCCGGCCACCGCCGTAGCCGTCCTGGCCCTGCGGCCCGTTCGTACCCGCGGCCTGCAGTCCCTGCGGAGCACCGGGCGCCTGCCCGAACCCGGCACCGGCGGGAGCCGGGCGGCCCTGCGGGGGCGCGGGCGGACCACTCTGCTCGAACAGCGACGGGGACTTGTCGGGACCCTGCGGTCCGCGCCCGCCGCCCGGCCGGCCACCGTCCGCGTCCCGCCCGGGCAGCGCGGCCCGCGGACCCTGGCCGGCACCGAGCCGGCCACCACCGGACGGCGCACCGCCGCCGTAGCCGGGGCCACCGGAGCCGCCGGGCCCGAGGGCGCCACCGCCCGCCTGGCCGGCACCGGCGGCACGCCGGGCCGCGGCCGCACCGGCGGCGGCCTGCGCGGCGGCCGGACCGCCACCGCCGACCGGCGGCTGACCGCCCTGCTTGGGCTGGGGCTTCTTGCCGCCCTGGGCGACATCGACGGGCAGCATGACGAGCGCGGTCGTGCCACCGGAGTCGGACGGGCGCAGCTGGATGCGGATGCCGTGCCGCTGCGACAGCCGGCCGACCACGAACAGACCCATGCGGCGGGAGACGGAGACGTCCACCGTCGGGGGAGAGGCGAGCCGCTCGTTGATCGCGGCGAGGTCCTCCGGCGACAGACCGATGCCGGTGTCGTGGATCTCGATCAGCACCCGGCCGTCGGGCAGGGCGTGACCGGTGACCTTGACCTTGGTCTGCGGCGACGAGAACGAGGTCGCGTTCTCCAGCAGCTCGGCGAGCAGGTGCACGAGGTCGTTGACGACCCGGCCGGCCACCTCGGTGGTCGGCACGGCGGCCAGCTCGATGCGCTCGTACTGCTCCACCTCGGACGCGGCGGCACGGAGCACGTCGACCAGCGGGACCGGACGGGTCCACCGGCGGCCCGGCTCCTCACCCGCGAGAACCAGCAGGTTCTCACCGTTACGGCGCATACGCGTGGCGAGGTGGTCGAGCTTGAACAGCGAGGACAGCTGGTCCGGGTCGGCCTCGCGGGACTCCAGTTCGGAGATGAGCGACAGCTGACGCTGGATGAGGCCCTGGGAGCGGCGCGAGAGGTTGGTGAACATCGCGTTGACGTTGCCCCGCAGCAGGGCCTGCTCGGCTGCGAGGCGGACCGCCTCGCGGTGCACGTCGTCGAAGGCCGCGGCCACTCGGCCGATCTCGTCCCGGGAGTGCACACCGACCGACTCCACGGACGTGTCGACGTCCTGCGGGTCGGACTCGGACAGCTGCTTGACCAGCTCGGGCAGACGGTCGGAGGCGACCTTGGTCGCGGTCTCCTCCAGGCGGCGCAGCGAGCGGATCATGGAGCGGGCCACGACGAAGGCGCCGACCAGCGACACACCGAGCACGATGAGGATCAGCGCACCGGAGATGATCGCGTCGCGCTCGGTGGCGCTGCGCAGCTCGCGGGCCTTCTGTTCCATCTCCTCGAGCAGCGTGTGCTCGATGTTCTTCATCTGCTGGATCTTGGTGGAGCTGTCGTCCAGCCAGTCGCGGTAGGACCGCTTGTCCTGCTGGGCGAGACCGCTCGCGGAGACCAGGGCACGACCCGCGTAGGTGTCGGTCGCCTTGATCGTGGAGTTGCCGCCGTCCTCGATCGGCTTGAGCAGCTCGGCGGCGGCGTCCTCGCCGTAGATGCTCTTGAAGCTGCGGAGCTCGGAGTTCTGGCTCTCCAGGGCCGACTCGGCGTAGAGCCGGTCGTTCGGCGAGAGCTTGCCGGTCGTGGTGTTGCTCGCGGGCAGCGCCGCCGCCAGGGCCGCGCGCTGGATCGAGGAGTACTCCTTGGCGGAGGAGAACGCCGCGAGCGCACGCGTGCGCTGGATCATGTCCGGGTTGCTGGTCGCCTCGGCCATGTCCTGGGAGAGGTCGATCAGGTTCTCGATCAGACGGTGGTACGCCTCGATCGTCTGCGTGGAGTTGCCCTCGGAGGCGTAGGCGCCCTTGCGGATCTGCTCCAGGTCGCCGAGCTCGCCGGCGAGCTGGACGAGGTACTCGCGGACGCCCTTGAGGTTGCCGTCCTTGCTGGTGCTGTCGATCTCCTCGGAACTGTCGAGGAAGTTCTTCCTCGCCCGGTCGGTCTTCTCGCGAAGACCCTTGACCGTGAAGTCGGTCGCCTTGCCGCCGTGCGCGAGCGGGCCGGCCGACTGGTCGCGCTCCTCCTGGAGGGCGGCGGACAGCTCGGTGGCCTGCTTGGTCATGTCCGTCAGCAGCTTCATGTTGTCGAGCTGCTGGATGTCGTCCATGGACTGGTTGATACGCAGCGCGCCCAGCGAGGTGGCCGCGACCACCGGGAGGGCGAGCAGCGAGACCAGACGGGTCGAGATGCGCCAGTTGCGCAGGGCTATTCGCGGGCCGGGGCCCGTCGGACCCGCCGGCGGCTTCAGGGCCGGAGCCGGGCTCGCGGACCCCGCGGGGGCCGACGCGCCGGGGCGCCCTCCGCCGTCACCGGCCGGGCCCTGGTTCTGGGCGTGCTGGGGCGAGGGGCTGCCCGTTTTGGGGCCAGTCCCGCCGTGCGGCTCCGGCTCCGCCGAAGCGCTGCCATCCCTCTTGAAACGTCCCTGCACTAGCGTCGCAACCTCTGGACCAGGCGCCCCATCGCGTGAACGGCGGGGCACGGTGTCGGCGTTCTGGGGACGCCCTGAGTACGCCCCCGTGGTGGTCTTGAGTGACCGGCGCTGGCTCCCCCTTCTGGCCGCCACTCGGCGCGTCTGTGCGCCCCCTGTGCGCCGGCTCGATCCTGCGGCGGTCCGTGGCATTCCAGCACAGCACAGGATCTCCAACAAGGCTCGTAGGCCAGGCCGTGACATAGGTGACACCACGTGAGTGACGAATCACCGGACGTAGAAAGTGAGTTAGTCCATTTCGGGCGTATGCCCGCGAGTCGCCGAGGCGCGACGGGTGTCCCAGTCGCCATGATCAGCAGCGGAATGAGCGCTTCAGTGGGTCAATGTCCGTTTCGTTGGGGTGAGACACGAGCCCGGATTGACCGATTCGCCCCCTGAGTCGTGAGAAAACTCACATGCTGATCATGGCCACCCCGTAATCGCGCCGGGAATCCCATGTTTAGCCTGACGCTTTACAGAGATGGCAAAACCGACAACCCGCGCCTGTACGAGGGTCCTCCGCGCCCTCCCGGCGCCCGTCACAGAACAGGGTCAAGTAAACAGTGAAGACGACGACGATGTTCCACAAGATCGCCAACCCGCGACGCACGACGCTGGCGCACCTGGACGACGCCGACGAACTGCAGACGCCGGAGCAGCCGGAGCACCGCGTCGAACTCCCCACCCAGACTGCCAACCCCAAGCGCACCATCCTCACCGAGGTCCCCGTCGCGGCCGCCGCTGCCGCGGAGTGACACCGGGTAATACGCGCACCGGCCGCCGGATGCTCACGGCGGCGGGACAAGAACATCGAGGGGCGCCACCGGCGACGGCGGCGCCCCTTCGTAATGCGCGCGGCACGGACCCCTCCCCGCGTTAGCCTGGAGCGTCAGACTCCAGCCGCTTCAGTCAAGGGGCCAAGCATCCCGTGCGCATCGCCAGATTCTCCATCGACGGGAACGTCGCCTTCGGCGCCATCGAGGGCGAGCAGCAGGACGAGCTCGTCCTGGACATCATCAAGGGCATCCCGTTCGCGGACTTCGAGCTCTCCGGCACGAAGGTGCCGGTCGGCAAGGTCAGGCTGCTGCCACCGGTGCTGCCCAACAAGGTCGTGGCCTTCGGCCGCAACTACGCGGAGCACGCGCGCGAGCTGGGCAACGAGGTGCCCGACGCCCCCTTCGCCTTCTTCAAGCCGTCCACCTCGGTGATCGGCCCCGGCGACGAGATCCAGTACCCCTCCTTCTCGGCGGAGGTGCACCACGAGGCCGAGCTGGCCGTGGTCATCGGCCGGATGTGCCGCGAGGTCCCGCGCGAGCGCGTCAAGGACGTGATCTTCGGCTACACCTGCGCCAACGACATCACCGCCCGCGACGTCCAGAAGCGCGAGAAGCAGTGGGCCCGGGCCAAGGGCTTCGACACCTCCTGCCCGCTCGGCCCCTGGGTGGAGACGGACCTGGACGCGAGCGACCTCACCATCCAGCTCACGGTCAACGGCCAGCAGCGCCAGCTGGGCCGCACCAGCGAGATGATCCACTCCATCGAGGACCTGATCGTCAACATCTCCGAGGCCATGACGCTGCTCCCCGGCGACGTGATCCTCACGGGCACCCCGGCTGGGGTCGGCCCGCTCAACGTCGGCGACGAGGTCGCCGTCACCATCGAAGGCATCGGCACTCTCACCAACAAGGTTGTCAAGCGTGGCTAGCGCACCCGGCTCCCCCGTACGCGTCCGTTTCTGCCCGTCGCCCACCGGTAACCCCCATGTGGGCCTGGTGCGCACCGCCCTGTTCAACTGGGCGTTCGCCAAGCACCACCAGGGCACCCTGGTCTTCCGCATCGAGGACACCGACGCGGCCCGCGACTCGGAGGAGTCGTACACCCAGCTGCTCGACTCGATGCGCTGGCTGGGCTTCGACTGGGACGAGGGCCCCGAGGTCGGCGGCCCGCACGCGCCGTACCGCCAGTCCCAGCGCATGGACCTGTACAAGGACGTCGCGGCCAAGCTCCTGGACGCCGGCCACGCCTACCGCTGCTACTGCTCCCAGGAGGAGCTGGACACCCGCCGCGAGGCCGCCCGCGCCGCCGGCAAGCCCTCCGGCTACGACGGCCACTGCCGTGACCTGAGCGCCGAGCAGGTCGAGGAGTACCAGGCCCAGGGCCGTGCGCCCATCGTCCGCTTCCGCATGCCCGACGAGACGATCACCTTCACGGACCTGGTCCGCGGCGAGCTGACCTTCACCCCCGAGAACGTCCCGGACTACGGCATCGTCCGCGCCAACGGCGCCCCGCTCTACACGCTGGTCAACCCGGTCGACGACGCCCTGATGGAGATCACCCACGTCCTGCGCGGCGAGGACCTGCTCTCCTCCACCCCGCGCCAGATCGCCCTGTACAAGGCGCTGATCGAGCTGGGCATCGCCAAGGAGATCCCGTCCTTCGGCCACCTGCCGTACGTGATGGGCGAGGGCAACAAGAAGCTTTCCAAGCGCGACCCGCAGTCCTCCCTCAACCTCTACCGGGAGCGCGGTTTCCTCCCCGAGGGCCTGCTCAACTACCTCTCCCTGCTCGGCTGGTCCCTCTCGGCCGACCAGGACGTGTTCACCATCGACGAGATGATCGCCGCGTTCGAGATCTCCGACGTGAACCCCAACCCGGCGCGCTTCGACCTCAAGAAGTGCGAGGCCATCAACGGCGACCACATCCGCATGCTGGACGTGAAGGACTTCACCGAGCGCTGCCGCCCGTGGCTCCAGGCGCCGTTCGCCCCCTGGGCGCCGGAGGCCTTCGACGAGGCCAAGTGGCAGGCCATCGCCCCGCACGCCCAGACCCGCCTCAAGGTGCTCTCCGAGATCACCGACAACGTCGACTTCCTGTTCCTGCCGGAGCCGGTGGCGGACGAGGCCAGCTGGACGAAGGCCATGAAGGAGGGCTCGGACGCCCTGCTGCGCACCGCCCGCGAGAAGCTGGAGGCGGCCGACTGGACCTCCGCCGAGTCGCTGAAGGAGGCCGTCCTGGCCGCCGGCGAGGCCCACGGCCTCAAGCTCGGCAAGGCCCAGGCCCCGGTCCGTGTCGCCGTCACCGGCCGCACGGTCGGGCTGCCGCTGTTCGAGTCCCTGGAGGTCCTGGGCAAGGAGACCACCCTGGCCCGGATCGACGCGGCGCTGGCGAAGCTGGCCGCGTAACGCGAAGCACCCACCCGACGAGGGCGGCGTCCGGTTCGGGCGCCGCCCTCGCCGTGTCCGCCCAGCCGTCACCCGGAGTTCACCGTTCCGGCCAACTCCCGTCCCCGGAGGGGACATTGGATGCCCCCTGTGCACACGGTGCGCGTGTGTGTCCTGGTACCGGGGAGGGAACATGAGCCGTTCACGAAGACTTGTCCACGCGGCCGTCGGCGGGGTCGTGGCCCTGTCCTGCACCGTGCTGACCGCACCGGCGCAGGCGGCGCCCGATGCCGACGCGCCCGTCGGCACGGTGCGGCTCGCCACCGAGAAGCGCGTGACCGTCGACTACCCGTGGGCCGGCGCGTCCGGCTTCCAGTACCGGCCGGGGACCACCTCGGTCACCACCGTGGACTACCCCGACACGGTCCCGCCCGCCCACGCCGGCCCGGACGACCTGGCCAGCGGTACCGACGTGGTGAACACCCGCGACGGCCAGACCGTCACCCAGAGACACCGCTCCACGGGCGTCACCGCCACCGTCACGATCCCCACCGGCCAGGCCTACCGGGCCGCCGCGGGCTGGAGCGTGCTGACCATGGACGGCACCGGCGCCCTGCACGTGCTGCGCACCGTCGAGGGCACCCTCACCGTGGACACCCCGGTCACCGGCTTCCCCGCGGGCGCCCGGCCCGTCGTCTACCGCACCGGCGGCTCGGTCAGCCGCCTCGCGATCGTCTACGTGCTGGACGGCAAGACGTCCGTGGGCCTGGTCGACCTCGCCGACGGCGCGTTCCGCACGTACGTCACCAGCGACGAGGCCACCCCGCAGCTCGCCTTCAACGACCGCTGGCTCGTCGCCGACTGGAAGGCGATCCGGGTGGACGCCGAACCCGGCACCGAGCCCACCGCCCTCACCAGGATCGGCGCCCAGCTCGAAGCCGTGGTCGGCGACCAGCTCCTTCTCGGCAACCCGGACTTCGTCCTGGGCGGCACGGACCCCGCGCTGACCGCACGCTCCCTCGTCACCGGCGCCCAGAGCACGGTGCTCACCTCGTCGTTCGGCGGCATCGGCCCGACCCTGGACGGCGGAGCGCTGGCCACCGCAGGCCCCTCCAGCCTCGACTGGAACATCCACCGGATCACTCCCACCGACAGCGGCGGCCTCACCACCACCGAGGTGGCCCGGGTCCCCGCCGCCTCGACCGGGGTGCAGGGACTGGCCGTCGCGGGCGGCGAGTTGTTCCTCTACGGCGCGACGACGGCGGGCGGCGCGTTGCGCTACAGCGGCTTCCAGCTGGATGCCGACGGCCGGCCCACCGGCGCACAGACTCCCCGGAGCCCCGCCCTTGGCGCGTCCACCTGCCTCACCGGCGACGCCGCCTGCCCCCAGCTGGAGGCCCTCGGCGACGGCCGGGTCGGCTACCTGTGGACCAACTCCGCAGGCCAGGAATCCGTCCTCAACGTCGGCCTCGACACCACCACCACCCTCAGCGGGCCCACGGACGGTGACTCCGGCGGCCGCATCGCCGGCGGCACCGGCCGCTACGTGCTCTACAACGGCGCCTCCGGCAAGCAGCGGCTCGTGGACTTCCCGCGCGCCGCGACCGGCGGCGAGACCACCCTCACCCGCGACCGCACCGCCGCCGCCGTCTGGGGCCAGACACTGTGGACCCCGGGCAGCACCCAGGGCGTGGTCACCGGCCGCAACCTCAAGACCGGGACGACCACCACCATCGCCACCGGCGCCCCCTGCACCCCCACCGACATCCAGGCCGTCAACACCTGGCTGTACTAATCCTGCGGCGGCACGGCGGGCGTCTACGACCGCGCCACCAACCGGAAGATCACGGTCCCGGCCGACCACGGCCCGGCCCGCCTCGCCGACGGCTTCCTGCTCCGCGAGAACCGCACCACCCACGACCTGCTGCTCACCGACTTCCACACCGGCACGGCGACCACCCGCACCCTGGTGAAACTGCCGGCCACCGACCAGAACACCGGTGGCAGCAACGGCCGCTGGGCCGTCGACCGCTTCGGCGGTCACATCGCCTACCTCAACGGCACGTACGGCGAGGTCTCGATCGTCCCCAGCGGCGTCCCCACCTCACCGCTCGCGCAGATGGAGGCCCAGGTCTACTCGCCCTCCGTGATCGGCAGGTCGATGCCCTGGGCACCGGTCTGGCAGCTGAACAAGCCGTCCACCTGGACCCTGGCCCTGACCACGGGCTCCGGCACGGTCCTCCGCACGCTGACCGGCAGCTCCACCGGGGCCGCCGTACGCCCCGCCTGGGACGGCACCACCGACACCGGCGCCGGAGCCGGGTCCGGGCCCTTCACCTGGCGGCTCACCGCCCACCCCCGCGACGGCCAGGGCCCGGACCTCACGCTCTCCGGCACGATCACCCTGGGCTGAGGACCCGCGGCAGTGGGTACGGTCGGACCATGAGGATCCACGCCGTGGTCTGGGACGTCGACGACACCCTCTTCGACTACACCACCGCCGACCGCCTCGGCATGAGCGCCCACCTGACCGCCGAGGGCCTGCTCGACGACTACGACACCGTCGAGC